>NZ_CP199753.1:187500-1387500 GCF_052655985.1 Alishewanella sp. HL-SH05 | reverse complement strand
TCAGGCACCAGCACGGTGCGTTGTGTGTATTCAGTACATTCACATTTATGACTGTTTAAATAGCGACAGGCAATATTACTAAAATGCACTTGCTCATCTTGATGCAACACTGCAGTGGGACCTTCGCTTTCGTCATCATCAATAAACTTATTCAAACAACATTTAGCACAGCCATCACACAAGGCTTCCCATTCTTCATTATTCATCTCAGCCAGCGGTTTGTGCTGCCAAAAATTCTCTGTTAAAGCCATCTATGCGGTTACCTGCGTTGTTATCGAGAAAAAATCAGCGAGCTCTAGCGTTAAAACATCACCTTCTTGCAATGGCCCTACTCCTGCAGGCGTACCTGTTAGAACAACATCGCCAGGTAGCAAGGTAAAATGCTGGGTCATTTCGCTGATTAATTGATTAATGCCACGGATCATATTGGCGCTATTGCCTTGTTGGCGCAGCTGCTGGTTTACCGATAAGCTAAAATCTAATTGTTGCGGATGCTGCACTTGGTTTTTTGGAACAAAACCACTTAGCGGACAAGCACCATCAAAACCTTTGGCGATCTCCCAAGGACGACCTTGTTGCTTCAACTTGGCCTGCACTTGGCGCAGCGTCAAATCTAAAGCCAAACCGTAACCCCAGATCGCATCATTGACTGTGGCATAATCGGCTTTGCATAATCGGCTTTTAATCAACACCGCGATTTCCAGCTCGTTATGCACCTCGCCTTGCTGCTGCGGGATACTAAATTGCGGTGCTAATGGCACCAGCGCCGTAGCCGGTTTAATAAAAAACAAGGCTTCAGGAGCGGTGGTACTTTGCATTTCGGCGATATGGTCTTGATAATTTTGACCAATACACACCACCTTACCCACAGGTAAGGCGATATCGACGTTGGCCATTGTAAGATGTTGATACATGTTTAGCCCTGCTCTGCCACAATCAGATCGGCCAAATAGCCAACACTGGTTACGAAATAATAAGAACGATTCCAGTGCATTAAGCTTTTGTAATTACTGTATGCCAAAAAGGCACGGCCTTTTTCACCGTCAGGCATAATTAATGCCGCCGGCTGCTCACTTTTTGGTAAAGCGCTACCATTTAAACGGGTGACACCCAGTTTGTGCCATTGCATCACACTGCGCTCAGACGCATCCCAACGTTTTAACCACTCGGCACGGGCTAAGCTGCCGCGTTGAATGGCATGGCTCGGATCAAAATCGGCTGGCAGTAACACTTCACGCCCCCACGTTTTGTTGTTATCCCAACCCTGGTTTTTTAAATAATTGGCGATAGAAGCGAAAACATCCAGCTCGTTCGTCCAAATATCTTTTTTACCATCCCCATCCCCATCTTGGGCATAAGCCATAAAAGAGCTTGGCATAAATTGGCTTTGCCCCATGGCGCCAGCCCAAGATCCTTTCATGTTTTCAAGCGTGATATGGCCTTCGGCCAGAATATCTAGCGCATTATAAAACTCTTGGCGAAAAAAGGTTTCGCGTCGCCCTTCATAGGCAAGGGTGGCTAAAGCCGATGGAATGGAATAAGTGCCCATAAAACGGCCAAAGCTACTTTCTAACCCCCAAAGCGCGATAATAAAGCGTGGCTGTACACCATAGCGTTGGCCTATTTGTTCTAGTTGCGGTAAGTATTGTTGATAACGCTCGCGCGCCATACGAATGCGGATTTCACTGACCCGCTTCGGTAAATAGGTATTGAGCGTTTCAACCACTTCAGGTTGACTGCGATCTGCGCTTACTACCCGCTCATGAAATTCTAGGCTGGAGAATACGGCATTTAATAAAGCGGCATCATAACCTTTAGTTGCGGCTTCTGCTTTTAGGGCCGCGGTGTAGCTGGCAAAGTCGGGTTTAGCCACTTCGGCAGATTGAGTCACCTCAGTATTCGCCAGTGCCACTGAACTGCAAAGCCACAAGCCCGCGGCGGTAGTCAGGCGACGCCATGTTAATCCTGTCATACTTCTCTCCTTTATTCTTGCAGCGAAGACGCGTTAGATGCTTTATGTGCTGCCAGCAAATTTTCTGGTGGGGGCGGTAATTGTAAGTAGTAGCCTTGCTCGGTTAAAGCGGCTTTCACCTTTTCGATTTCAACTTGGGCTAAATGTTCCCGTTTAGCTAAATTGAGCAAGGTAACCAGTTGCGGCTTTCCGAAGCTTTGCAGTAATAAAGCCGGGACCTTTTCGAAGTCATCACGCTTTTCAATATACAGATAAGTGCCTTCTTTACGCAGGCTACGATAAATGGCGCATAACATAGAATAAAACTACTTCACTAACTTGCCTAACAGATAGCAAGACTATAACATGAAGCTCAGGTCTTGCGTAATGGTGCCGCTTGTCGGTAACGCAAATAATAACGCTGCAATGGCAGTAATAATAATAGCAAAAGCACTGAATTTTTATGTCTGAACACACCTTAGAGTTAAAGGGCAGTTTGTTCCCTTTGTCCGTGTTACATTGTACTGATCTAAGCATTCATACTCTTGAGCCCCTTCTCGCTGAAAAACTCGCCCAAGCACCGGGCTTCTTTTATCAGGCGCCTATCGTGTTAAATCTACAAGATAATCGGAATGAGCCTGACTTTGTTGCGTTAAAACAGGTATTTACCAAATTAAATTTAGTACTGGTTGGTGTAACCGGTGCCAATAATGAGCAAAAAACGGCAGCGCAACAAGCGGGCTTAGCGGTACTACAAGCCGGTAAAGCGCCGGTCAAAGCGGCTGCAGCCGTCGTTGAAAAAGCTGTTCAACAGCAAGCAACACAGAGCATCATGGACAGCAAAGTGGTTGAACAAACCGTTCGTTCAGGCCAACAAATTTATGCTAAAGGCGCAGATCTCATTATCAAAGGTGCCGTTGGCGCCGGCGCTGAAGTGATTGCCGATGGCAACATCCATATCTATGGCTCCCTTCGGGGTAAAGCTATTGCGGGAGCTAATGGTGATCATAGCAAACGCGTGTATTGTTTTAATATGCAGGCAGAATTAGTGTCGATAGCTGGAAACTACTGGCTTAGCGATAGTCTGCAAGGTGAATTTTGGGGCAAACCGGCCTGCATTAAATGGCAGGACGAGAGCTTAGTCATTTCAGAATTAGTGTAAGGATCGTCACTATGGCAAAGATTATTGTGGTTACATCGGGCAAAGGCGGTGTCGGTAAAACCACCTCCAGCGCAGCGATTGGTACCGGTTTAGCGTTGGCTGGCAAAAAGACCGTCATTGTTGATTTTGATATTGGTTTGCGTAACCTCGATTTAATTATGGGCTGCGAACGCCGGGTTGTTTATGATTTTGTTAACGTTATCAACGGTGAAGCGAATTTAAAACAAACACTGATTAAAGATAAACGCGTAGAAAATTTATTTATTTTACCAGCATCACAAACACGCGATAAAGACGCCCTAACCCGTGATGGTGTTGAGCGTGTACTGAAAGAATTATCTGAAGATTTTGATTTTATTATTTGTGACTCGCCAGCGGGTATCGAATCAGGGGCAATGATGGCGCTTTATTTCGCCGACGAAGCGGTCGTGGTGACCAACCCTGAAGTGTCGTCAGTTCGCGATTCTGATCGCATTATCGGTATGCTCTCCAGCAAATCACAACGCGCCGAGCATGGTAAAGAAGGCATTAAAGAACATCTGCTATTAACCCGCTACAACCCTGAACGCGTGTTAAAGGGCGAAATGCTGAGCGTTGAAGATGTTAAAGAAATTTTAGCCATCGAACTGATAGGCGTGATCCCTGAGTCTCAAGCGGTGCTCAATGCCTCTAACTCGGGCCAACCCGTTATTTTAGATAAAGATAGTGATGCTGGTCAGGCTTATTTAGATACCGTACAACGCCTGCTAGGCGAAACACGGCCATTCCGTTTTCTGACCGTTGAGAAAAAGGGCTTTATCAAAAGGATCTTTGGAGGATAACTAATGTCGCTACTGGATTATTTTCGTTCAACTAAAAAAAATACCGCCAGCACGGCCAAAGAGCGCCTGCAAATCATTGTGGCTCATGAACGCAAAAGACGCTCTGGCCCAGATTACTTGCCGCAAATGGAACGCGATATATTAGAAGTCATTCGTAAATATGTCGATATCCCTGCAGATCAAATTGCCGTGTCATTGGAACAACGCAGTGATGAACTTTCAGTACTCGAGCTAAACGTTACTTTCCCCGATGATAAGCGCTAAGCAGCGCTTTTTATCATAACTCTATGTCAAAGGAGCAGACAATGCGCAAGACCCTAATTGCCGCCGCTATCGTTGCCGCAGGCGTTGCTGGCTATTTCGCCCTCAATCAATCATCGACCAGCCCAAGCTCGTTTACCGAGCTAGACTACGTTCCTGCAGATACCGCGCTGTTTTCTGGCCAATTTACTGCTCTGGATATCGTGTCCTATTTAAAAAGTCTCGGTATGTCACCGGCACAGTATAATTCTGACGAAATGCAGCAAGCGATGGCTGCATTATCTGAGAATGGCTCGCCAGCATTGAAATTTGCCATAGCCTTATTTCAAGACTACCTGACCGTATTAACATCACCAGAAACCTTTGTTGCCAATACTGGCATTATGGCCAAAACACGCTCGCTCAGTTATTTAGTTGGCGCGGCACCGGTGGTGCGTTTTGAAGTGTCTGACGCTTTAGCCTTTCAGGCTTTCTTTGAGCGCGCAGCGACCCAAAGCGGCTTCGTCTCTGAACAACGTCAGTTGGGCGAGCATAGCTATCAGGCTTATCCCTTAGGTGATGCCATGCCTGGTTTAGAGCTGTTGGTCAGTATTGATCGCGGCTGGGGTACGGTGGTTTTACACAACACGCAATTATCGGCTGAGCACCGCGCGCAAAGTTTAGCGCAAAGTAAGCCTGCACAAAATTTAGGTAACAGCCAAAAGCTCACCGAAATGAGCAAGAAATATCAGCTGCATCAAGATGGCATTGGTTTTTTAAGTACCGAACAGCTGGCTTTAGCTTTAACCACTACTGATGGCAATCAATTAGCTAAAGATTTGCAGTTAACTTTTACAGATGGCCTACCTGCTGCGCTTGAAGTGTGGCACAGCGATGCCTGTCGTACTGATGCCGCCATGCTCGCGAAAACTTGGCCAGGTTTAGTAATGGATGCCAAAATTGCCCAGCAAGATAACAGCGGTTTACATATGAGCGGCACGATGCTTTGGCCTACAGAAAGCAAAATTGCTTTAGAAGGCATGCAGAGTATGCAAGGCTTTATCCCGTCTAGCTTAACGGGTGGGATCCATCCGTCCATGTTCTACCTAGCCATGGGAACTGAGATCAGCCAACTGACCCCAGCTATTAGTAAAATGTGGGCTGGCATGACAGATCTGACGCTTAGCTGTGAGCCACTTGTGGCGATACAAGAGCAGATGAAAGCGCAAAACCCTATGATGATGTTAGCCATGGCCGGCATGGCTGCCAATGGCTTGCAAGGTGCTTCAGTAACTATTAATGGCTTTAGCATCGACATGAACACAGGGCAGCCAAAAGCGGCTGATGCCTTAGTGACCTTGTCGGCTGATAATCCACAAACCTTATTAGCAAATGCCAAAGCGATGTTACCGCCTTTGGCGAATATTACGCTGCCAGCTGATGGCGAGGATATTGCCGTAGCGGATATTTTTCCACCCGTCGCCATGCTTAATTTAGATGTACGGCTAAAGCTAAGCGGTAATCACCTCTTGTTGTATGTGGGTGATAAAGCCACCGCTCAAGCACAAGTGATTGCTAAAGAAGCCTTAAAGAAAAACGGCATGATTGCTTTTGGTATGGATTATCAACAGTTCTTTGCCGCTCTGGGTGAAATGTTTGCCATGTCAGGACAACCTATGCCTGCCGAGCTTGAATCAATGCTGCAATCAGATATGAAAATTGGCATGTCTTTTGGTGTCAACGAGCATGGTGTCGTGATCAGCACAGAAATGAAACTGGCAGACTAAACTCCGTTTAGCGGTTGTAACCACCTGCGAGATAACCTAAGCCAGAGCCATGCTCTGGCTTTTTTATTGCTTGTTTTAGTTGGCTTTTCGCGATTGGCGCGAGTTACGCCAAGCATCATAGCTGTAACAAATTAGCCCCGCCCAAATAAAACTAAAGGTAAATAAGCGCTCGGCCGCAAACGGCTCTTGATAAAGCCAAACACCAAAGATAAACATAAAAGTTGGACCGATATATTGAAAGAACCCCATTGTCGACAAGCGCAAACGACGCGCACCGGCAATAAAGCACAGCAAAGGGATCGTGGTCACAAAGGCCGCAGCCACAAGATATGCGTTTAACGCCAAGGTGTTGTTTAACAAATTAACGGCTGAACTCTCTGCAAAGGAGTTCCAGTACCACAGCGCCAGTGGCATTAACAATAAAGACTCAAAAAACAAACCGGTAATGGCATCGACCGCCAATTTTTTGCGCAACAAACCATAGATCGCAAAAGAACACGCCAAAGTTAAAGCGACCCAAGGCAAAGCACCAAAACTGATGATTTGCCACAACACACCTGCTGCTGCCAGCGATACCGCCAGCCACTGTAATTTACGCAAGCGCTCGCCCAAAAACACCATACCTAGTAGCACATTCAGCAACGGATTAATGTAATAGCCTAAGCTGGCATCGAGCATGTGTTTATTATTCACCGCCCAAATAAACAACCACCAGTTGCCACCCAGCAATACCGCAGTCAGCAATAAGCTAGCCAACATTTTCGGCTGACGAAACACCCTAAAGGTGCTGTGTACTTGACGCAGTAAGACAATCACCAAAGTTAATAAGAGAAATGACCAAACAATACGGTGAATTAAAATCTCCGCAGCCGGGATATAATCAATCTGTTTGAAGTATAACGGGGCAATGCCCCATAAGGTATAAGCACTGGCAGCAAATACACCACCGAGTTTTTGTTCACGCGTTAACGACATAACCACCCCGTAAATTAGCGGCCGATTATACGCACAACGCTGGGATGCGTCTGCCTCTATCTGTGCTAAGCCACGCCGGCCTGTTAGCTGCTGCAAAAACAAAGCGGTCAAATATAGGACGTTACATCAATATAAACAATAGCTTAAATAATGCAGGCCTCAGGCAAAAAAAGCGACTAGCCAAGGCTAGTCGCTCAAGATACAGGAAAAAGTATTTCAATAACGACTTAGTTAAAATCGTCTAATAAAATCAAACCCACGTTACCGGTTAAACCTACACCATCACGAGCAACAGCAGTGTAGATTTTGTTAGCCTCTAAGTCTAACGATAACGGCCCGATAGCAGCCGTTTTGCTACCCGCGGGTGTTACCGTAACAAAGTAAGTACCTTCGGCTAGCGATACATAACCGGTGTCGGCTTTAAATGGCACAGCTGCAAACGCAGGGGTGGCAGCGCTGATATCATTAGTAGCAGTAACATAGATATCAACAGGACCGGCTAAGGTAGACCCATGCACAATACGCACTTGTGCTTCAGTGGCAACACGACGTGGCATATCCGCTAACACTAACGGCTCAATGGTATCATTTTGCAAAGAACCCACGGCTAACACACTGTAAAACGCGCCAGCATCTAAGGTCAGGTCTGCATCAATGACCACTACACTATTATCTGCAGCCGCAGCGACTTTAACATTGTAGGTATCTGGAGCAACACCCACATAATCAGTGAAGTCAGGGAAAGATAACGCCGAAACCAGTTCAATACTGTCATTAACGATAACATCAACAGCAGGTGCATCTGAGACGTTATGTACGACGCGCACTGAAGAAGTGGTATTGGCATCAGCCACATCAAAGAAGCTACCATCTGGAGCAACCGCTAACAATGAGACAGGTGAAGCACCTGATAAACGGTTGTTGATTGCCGCTACCACTAAATCCGTGCCTGCGGCTAACTCTAAAGTACCCGAGTCAAATACAACGGTAGATTGGCCAGGAAGTGTAATACGGACACGATAGTTACCTGCTGGCACATCTACGGGCGCAGTAAAGTCTTTATAATCAAGAGTTGCTAAGGGAGCGGTTAAGGCATCCGTTGGCGCAGTAACATGCACATCCACAGTGGGTGCTGCTGAAGCCGCATGTACAACTTGCACACGGATGTTACCCGCAGCCAGTGGCGCAACATCAGAGGTAACCACTAGCGGTTCTAAGGTTTCATTTGCAACAGAGCCAACAGCAAATACGGTGTAGTTGGTCGCTTCGGCTAACGTCACACCCAATGGGCCAATCACTGTGGCAGTGCTATTACCTGGTAAAATGGCATCAACAGCAACTTGGTATGTGTCCGGAGTCACGTTGAAATTTGCAGAACTCTGAGCATAAGCCAAACCCGATACCGCGTTCGCGCCAAAACGAATATTGACATCAGGTGCATCTGACGAGGCATGTACAAACTTCAAGGTGGCATCCGCAACGGCTGCAGGCTGACCTGGTGGTGTGATGGTTTCATCATCGTTACTGCTGTTACAAGCACTTAAGGAAAGCATTGCCACAGAAGCTAAGGAAAGTGTTAATATTTTCTTCATCATTAATACCCTTTTAATTGATAAGCGGGAAAATTTACGCTGTCTCAAAATTAAGGGATCAATCGAAAAAGTTGACAAATATCGAAAGAAAACACCTATTTTTTACATAAATCCATTTAACGTTAACTAACGTTGTTGTTCAGTTAATTTAAAAGTCGATATGTGCTGGTTTGGGTAAAAACGGTTTTAGTAGCTCTGCACGCCAGCCTCGTAAATATTCAGGGACCGGTAATTGTGAACGTTGCTCATCGGACACCCGCCAACACCAATTAAAAAACTCATGCAATTGCCGACGGGTTGACAAAAATGGGGCGGGCAAACCACTACTGGCAGCGGCTTCTTTCACCGCCTGCCCCAGTTCAGCTAACACCACCTTTTCTCCGGCAAAACGGTCAAGATGATAAAAACGTTGTGGACACTGCTCTGGCGCTAACGCTTTCGCCTGCTGAATTAACTCCACTAATAGTTTGGCATGTCGACGCATATCACGAGTCGCCATGCCGGGTATATTCAATAAACTTTCTGGGGTGGCCGGGCGGCGTTTCGCTAATTCCAGCAACTGAGCATCTTTAGCCACTAAACCCAATGCCAGATCTTTGCTACTGGCATACTGAAAACGCCAACTTACGATGTCACGTAATACCGCTAATTCACGACTATTTAATTGGGTACTGTTTTTAATCTCTAAAAACTTAAATTGATCAGGCAATTGATGCTGGCGACGTTGCAGTAATTGTTGCCCTTCCGCGAATAAAACCTCGAGTTGCTGCGGGGTTTTAAATTCACTAAGCAAACGTTGATATACATCGAGCAAATATTTTACATCATTCGCAGCATACGCTAACTGTGCGGGCGCTAATGGCCTTGCCAACCAATCAGTACGCGCTTCACTCTTATCGATCACCGCGCCGGTAATTTGCTCGACCAACCGAGCATAGCCAATACTCCCACCCCAACCGATCACTTCTGCTGCAAGTTGCGTGTCAAACAAGGGAGTGAGCTGCGTAATATTAATGGTTGCAAAAGCTTCTAAATCTTCGGTGCAAGAATGCAGAATTTTACAAATATGCGGCGCTGCAAACAACGTTTGTAATGGCGTCCAATCATCAATCGCCAGCGGATCTACCAGCGCAAAATGCTGGCCATCAAATAATTGAATTAACCCTAACTTCGGTGACAGGGTACTTTGCCGGATAAACTCAGTATCAACCGCTAAGCTAGGCTGCTCTGCTGCCTGCAAACAAAAACGGGCTAAACTTTGATTATCACTAAGCAACGACATGGTGTTCTCTCTTCAAAAAATAAAGCCGGCAATCGCCGGCTCTAAGTACTAACCGCGTAATTCGCGGCGTAGTATCTTGCCTACATTCGTTTTGGGTAATTCCTTGCGGAATTCTACCAGTTTAGGCACTTTGTAGCCCGTTAAATGTTGCTTACAGTGCGCAATCACTTCTTGCTCGGTTAAAGAAGGATCTTTTTTCACGATAAACACTTTAACCACTTCACCCGCTACGTCGTTTGGAACACCCACTGCGGCCACTTCAAGTACTTTATCGTTCATGGCGACAACTTCTTCAATTTCATTAGGGAAGACGTTAAAGCCCGACACTAAAATCATGTCTTTTTTACGATCGACAATATAAAAGAAACCTTGCTCATCCATCCGGGCAATGTCACCAGTGTAAAGCCATTCCTCTTTGATGGTTTTAGCGGTTTCCTCTGGGCGGTTTAAATAACCCAGCATCACTTGTGGGCCACGCACTAACATTTCACCTGACTCACCTAGGGCAACATCGTTACCGTTATCATCAATTAAACGGATGTCTGTAGACGGTGCCGGTAAGCCAATGCTGCCGTTAAAGTCTGCTAAGTTCACCGGGCTTAAAGTAACCAGTGGGCAGCACTCCGTTAAACCGTAACCTTCCAATAAGCGACTCTTAGTGACTTTTTTCCAACGTTCAGCGACTGGCCGTTGCACCGCCATACCGCCACCCAGAGAGAGTTTTAGCGTACTAAAATCCAGTTTGTCAAAACCTGGCGTATTTAACAAACCATTAAACAAGGTGTTGACGCCCGTGATCGAGGTAAACGGAAATTTAGCGAGTTCTTTAACAAATTTGGGCATATCACGTGGATTGGTGATCAGTAAATTGGTACCACCTAGCTTAAAGAACACAAAGAAATTCGCCGTTAACGCGAAGATGTGGTAAAGCGGTAACGCCGTGACAACATACTCTTTTCCTGCCACTAAAAAGTGATCTAAAAAGGCGCTGGCTTGCTCTAAATTTGCCACCATATTGCGATGGGTTAACATGGCGCCTTTTGATACGCCGGTAGTCCCGCCAGTATACTGCAAAAAGGCAATATCTTCACCGCTGATGTTCGGTTTTTGCCATTGCAGCCTAGCACCTTCTTTCAGCACTTGTTTAAAGGGAATGGCTTTACGCAGTTGATAGGCGGGCACCAACTTTTTCACGTGTTTCACAACAAAGTTAACGACCGAACCTTTGACACTACCTAACATATCACCCATCTTGGTTAAGATGACATGTTCAACTTGTAATTGTTTTTCTACCGCCATCAGCGTGTGCGCAAAGTTATCGACGATAACAATGGCTTTGGCTTTAGAGTCTGACAGCTGATGTTGTAATTCCCGAGGCGTATAAAGGGGGTTTACGTTGACTACGGTACAACCGGCACGCAAGATTCCCATTAACGCCACTGGGTATTGTAAAAGGTTAGGCATCATAATCGCGACAGCGTCGCCTTTAACCAAACCCAAGGTATTTTGCAAGTACGCGGCAAAGGCTTGGCTTTGCTGATCTAACTCACGATAAGTAAGACTCTTACCCATATTGATAAAAGCGTCTTTATCGGCGTAAGTTTCAATACTACGGCTAAAAATGTCGTTTAATGACGAATAATGATCGGGATCAATTGTTGCCGGCACACCTTCAGGATAACTCTCTAACCAGACTCTATCCACCGTCTACTCCTTTTTTGAAGTTTTTCTATCTGGTCGCTGTCAGGCGTCTATGCTGTATTCTGACAAAACCATTTATCGTTATAGTTGTGTTGATGTTGAACAGTAGTTACTGTTGCCATCTAAATACTGAGTTTTTACTCTAGGTTAATCATCCCATAAATGTCTGCAGCAGACAATCAATCTAAGCTGTCGACGTCTTGTGGTTTAATAAATTTCAGTGTCATGCGATCACTTTCACCAATATTTTGGTAAAAATCGCGATCTTCTTGTCCTAATGCCAACGTTGGCGGCAAGGTATAAACCCCTTTCACATAATCTTTGGTGTCTCTTGCATTGGCATTAACTTCGCTACGGTCAATTAAATGAAAGCCAATCGCCTCAGCTACAGCGATTAAATAGGCTTCATCGGTATAACCTTCTACGGCATAACTGGTCAGTTCGGTCACTTTAGCAGCACGGTGCTCAACCATTCCTAATATGCCGCCCGGTTTGAGTACCCGAAACATATTTTCTAACGTTGCTCGCAAATGTCCTGCCTGATCCCAAATATGTACATTGCGAAAGCTCAATACCATATCAAATTGGTCAGCGGCTAGTTGCGGAATAAAGTTGGGGGGATCTAACGCGACGCGAGATACTTGGCCAAAAGTGGCCTCTTGCTGCAATATGCGCTGCTCTAATCGGTTGGTCAGTCGAGACCAGAACACACTTTTTTCACCCGCATTATTACTACCATCTAAACGAAAATGCGCAATCGTCAGTTGCCCTTCATCTTTTAAAAACGGCGCCAAAATTTCGGTATACCAGCCTCGTACTGGCCAAATTTCCAAAACGGACATTTGCGGCTCAATACCAAAAAACATTAAGGTCTCAACTGGATTGCGGTATTGGTTGCGCTGCAAGTGGGCCTTTCCACGCGAACGACTCTCAGACAATTCGGTCAAACGCTGCTGCCACTCGGTGGCATTATTAGCAATGCTCGGCGTAGGCATTAACGCCAGTAATAAACCTAAAGACACTATGCTTGTTGTTATTTTTTTCATAGTAAAACCTTGCTTCATAACATTATTAAGATGCGAACTCTGGATAAGGAACTGCGATCAAACAATTCGCTTTAAGATAACGCCCTATTTGCCCAAAAGTCCAGCAAAAGCACCCTGCATACTGGCATCATTTTTTAGCCAGTTTGCCGCAAGCGCCTTGGTGTTGTCATATTCATCCGTTAAACTATAAATACTTCTCTGTTGTTTAAATACACAAGGTATCTGATGCGCGCATTATTACTGCTACCCATAATTGCTTTTGCCTCAACCGCCACAACTGCAGCGCCAAAAAATATCATTTACATGATAGGTGATGGTATGGGCCCCGCTTACTTAACGGCCTATCGTTATTATCAACACGAGGGGGAACACCCTGTCGCTAACACGATATTTGATGATTTACTCAAGGGTACCGCTAGCACCTACCCTGACGACGACACCCTGGTTACTGACTCTGCAGCAGGTGCTACAGCTCTGGCCACTGGCGTAAAAAGCTATAACGGCGCTATATCAGTCAATCGCCAACACATACCGATTGGCACTATGATGCAACTGGCGAAACATCACGGTAAAGCTAATGGTGTGGTCGCAAGTTCTCAGGTTAACCATGCCACTCCCGCGTCCTTTTTAGCCCACAATATCAGTCGGCAAAATTACAATCAGATTGCAGATATGTACTTTGACTACCGGATCAACGGCAAGCCGGTCGCTGATGTAATCTTAGGCGGTGGCACTCAGTTTTTTATCCGTGAGGATCGGCATCTGGTTAATGAATTTAAAAACGAAGGTTATCAGTACATCGATAATTGGCAGCAACTTGATTCGCTGACTCGCGCACCGGCACTGGCACTGATGGCTGACGTTGCGTTACCTGCTGCACTTAATGCGACTGAACCGAGACAACTAGCGACACTAACCAGCAAAGCTCTACAATTGTTGAGCCCTGCTGAAAAAGGTTTTATGTTGATGGTAGAAGGCAGTCAGATTGACTGGTGTGGCCACGATAACGACATCGCGTGTGCCATGGCTGAAATGGATGATTTTGCCAACGCTATCGCGGTTGCTAAAGCCTATGTCGATGCCAATCCTGATACCTTATTAATTATTACTGCTGATCACGAAACCGGTGGTATGTCTTTAGGGGCGGCAGGCAAGTATTTATGGTTACCAGAGGTCATTAAAGGGGTATCAGCTACGGGGCGTAAAATAGCAGATGAGCTTAACGCTGCCCCAGATGACAACACCGCGCTAGCACGCTGGCTAGCTCTTACCAAGATCCAACTAACCAAAGAAGAACAGCTACAATTGTTAGCTGCTCGGGGCAAAGAGCAAAAAGCCTTACGCGAAGTGGCGGTTAAACTTGTGGCTCAATATTCTTACACCGGTTGGACAACAGGCGCCCATACCGCGGTGGATGTCCCCGTCATGGCTTATGGTAAAAACAGTGAAGATTTCCACGGCTTTATGGACAATACCGATATTGCTAAGCAATTAATCAAGTATATCAGTAGCCATTAAGCCTTTGCGGGCTTAAAAACGCCTAGTATTTATTTTTGCCGGATAGTTAAGTGATTCTGAGACAACACTTAACTATCCAGTATTAACTTGCGCTTTGTTGTTTATTCACTACCTAGACCGGTTAATTGCTCGCGTAACTTTGGGGCGCTGGTATCGTTGTGTAGCCATATATTAAAAAACGCGGGACCAAAAATGTTATCTTTAACCACCCCAGTTTTAGTGCCATTAAAATAAAATTCGACACTCGAATCCGCTAACAGCACTGCCGCTAAACGATCACCCTCTTTTACATCACGCCACAAAGTCTTTAATTGTTCAGCCCAGTCAGCTTGTTGCTCAGGGGTGCTTTGTTTCAGCTTTTTCCACTCATCAACTGTTGCCTCGATGAACTGATCACGGCTAATCTTGCGTTTATAAGTTAACTCTAACAATAACGGCGAGCTTTGCTGGTAATCGACATAACGGCCATCGCGGGTCGCTAAACGTGCATCGTATAACTGCCAAAATAAATAACGGTAACTTCCTTGGCCAACGGTCTCAAGTTGCGGAACCGCGAACAACGGGAATGACACACCCAGTGCTAAAACAATACCCAATAACTTACGCATAGCCCCTCCAAATAACTTGCCAAAAGCAGCGTTGTGATGCCGCCGACGATAATGTTTAGACTATTTCTGAGCGGAACCGTTCAACTCTTGCGCTGTGCTGGTCTCTAACAAGCTTGGGATCTTACCGAAAATCACACCTAATAAGCCCCAGACTAAACATAAAACGATGTATGAAGTCACGCCTAATGGGAAGCTCATGACACCGTCACTTAATGCCGCACCGCCAATATAAGACAGCGGCCCACCGGTCGCGCCCAAGGCAAACCCCAGCCAAGGTTTTGTTAAGAAACGACTCATCACTTCAACCAGTGCTAACGCAAATATGGCCCACAACAAAATAAACCACAGCGGTAGCCATGCCAATTGCGCAAAGCTTAAGATCCCGGTTGCGACTAATAACGAGTCAACACTAATACCTAAAATGGCAGCCGCCAATACCAAATAACGCGCCTTCATTGACGGCAGTTGCCAAAGACCATAAAGCAAATAAACTAAAACCGGCCAAAAAGCCAATTGCTGAAAATAGACCAGTAAAAACCAACTTAACTCAAAGCCAATTAAGACTCGCCAATTTAATTTAACCTTAACGCTGCTCATGATTGCTTCATCTTGGCTGCCAACTTACAGCGTAAACCGTAAGGCAACACACTCAGCGTTTTTAATAAATAGGCTAAGCGTCTTGGAAAACGCAGCCGTAGCTTTCCCGCTTCGATGCCATCAAAAATACGTTTAGCTGCGGCGGCCACAGGCATTAAGAAAGGCATCTGAAAATCATTTTTTTGCGTTAATGGCGTATCAATAAAGCCGGGTTCAATCAAACAAATATGGATGCCGCTATGAGATAAATCGACGCGTAAACTATCAACAAAATAGCTGACCGCAGCTTTACTGGCACCGTAGGCTTCTGAACGAGTAAAAGGAAAAAAATGTGCCATTGAACTAACAATCGCTAAAGTATTGCCGGCTTTTAAGCGTGGTAATAACAGCTTAGTACTGCTAACAACAGCCTGAAAATTAATGGCAAAAGTTCGTGCAAACGCATCTAAATCGAGATCATTAGCCTCGACATATTCGCAATTCCCGGCATTTAACAGCACCACATCAAAATGAAGTGCTGCCGGTAAACTGGCTTGCCATTCTTGCATTGCTGCATAATCTGTTAAATCTAAGCTGACAGGGATAATTTTTTCAGGATGTTCAGCAGCCAGTGCCGCTAACTTATCTTCTGAGCGAGCCACCGCGTAAACCGTCCAGCCCTGCTGTGCATAATAGCTTGCGGTTTCGCGCCCGATACCTGAGCTAGCACCGGTAATAAGAATTGTTGCAGACATATTCACTCCTGTTATGTCGCTGAGCTCACTCACGCATTAGCTTCTGTAAGCAAGGCCAAATAAATAGTAAGCGAGCAAAAAAGATATAACTTGTACGTAAAGGAATTAGAACAGTTCAGTGTGGCAGTAGAAGGGATAAGCGAAGCGAAAAAATTAAAGCAAACAATTAACAGCCATTAAGCGTATAAATCAACACCTAGCATGGCTTGAACTTCGCTGCGGCGTTGTTCGTTTTGCAAACTTTGATACGCAGCAACCGCGCGTTCGTTGCGTTGTTCCGTGTTATCGCGAAAAGATTGGCGGTTAGTTTGCGCTTCCCGCTCGCTATCTAATCGCTCCACCGCATCACGCTCAAAACGAATACCCGCCGTTTCTTTAACCACACTCTCCCGCTCTGGCTGCACCGTACGACTCGGCTGTGGCCGATTCGTTGCCGGATTTAGCAAGCTACTAGGATTAATGTTGTTACTGGCGTTGATGCTCATGCAAGATCTTAGCTATTGGACAGTGCTCTAATTATAGACAAGTAATCAACCAACAAGCCAGTAACTTTTGCAAACAGTGATATTAATATGCATTTGCAAGCTAGCGTCTTCAAGCTAACGTCTCTGAGTATGGTCAGACCTGTACCGGAGTACGGTCTGACCAGTCTCAGAGTGTGGTCGAACCTGTCTCAGAGTGCGGTCTGACCAGTCTCTGGTAATGTGAGTGTGGTTAGGGGTTAACGGCCGGGCAGTTTTTGCCAAGTGACTTCGTCTCGCACATAAACCGGTTCGGCCTGCTCTGCTGCAACAAAGTGGCCCTGTTGCCATGCCTGAGCAGCAAAAGGCAGCATGTATTGTGCTGAGGGATATAAAATATCTTTGGCCACGCTGGCTGAAAGTATGCCTTGCAGCTGGCTCTGATAGGTTTGCCAGCCGGTGCCGACGGCCATTACTTCAGTGTCAAAATTTAAAGCGGTTATCGCTGCGGGTAAGGCGCTAGGCTTTGCCGCCACTTCAGCGCTAATCGCATGCATCAAACCCTGCTCATCACGAGCATAGACAGCCAAATAGACCTCGGCCATCCGCGCATCAATTGCAGCAATAACGTGTTGAGCATTTTTTAACTGCGCAGCAGCTTGTGCCATCGCCGCCAAAGTCGAAACGCCATATACCGGTACATCGACGCCAAAGGCTAAACCTTGTGCGACCGACACGCCAATCCTTACGCCAGTAAAACTCCCAGGGCCACGACCAAATACGATACCATTTAGCTGATTCAGGTTAACACCGGCCTCAGCCAATAATTGCTGCACCATAGGTAGAATACGTTTGCTGTGTTGTTGCGGGCATACTTCGTCTAGGGTCAGTATTTTGCCATTGTGACTTAACGCGACGGAACACGCTTCGGTAGAAGTATCTAACGCTAAAAAATTCATGAGTTTCCTTGTTGCTGCTCTTTTAAACCTTGCATCTCTTTTAAAAACTGACTGGCCGCGCCGAGATCACGCGTTCGCCGCATCGGTGGCAAGCTTTTTAAAAAGGTCGCCCCATAGGGTTTAGTCACCAACCGATTATCGCAAATCACCAGCACACCGCGATCGGTTACATCACGGATCAGTCGGCCGACCCCTTGTTTTAAGGTAATCACCGCTTGCGGTAATTGTACCTCAGCAAAAGGATCTTTACCGCGCATCGCACAATCTTCCACCCTCGCTTGTAACAACGGATCATCTGGCGAGGCAAAGGGTAGCTTGTCGATAATGACACAACTTAAGGTATCACCACGTACATCAACGCCTTCCCAAAAACTGCCGGTACCCAGCAGCACCGCATTTTCTAATTTAACAAATTGTTCTAACAATAAACGTTTACCGGTAGAGCCTTGAATAAGCACCGGCTGGCGAATTTGTTCAGGTAAGGCTTTCGCCATCATCTGTAACATACGATGGCTGGTAAATAAGAAAAAACAACGCCCGTTATTAGCGGTAATTAGCTCAATTGCCATAGTTAATAAAGCATGCATCATTGCAGGCTCGTGCGGCTCTGGCATAAATCGCGGCACACAGAGCAGCGCTTGTTGCGCATAATCAAACGGGCTTTCGAGTAACAGGGTATCTGCCCCCGTCAAGCCCATTTGTTGTTGATAATGGGCAAAGCCTTCATCTACCGATAGCGTGGCTGACGTAAAAATCCAGCTGCGCTGCTCAGCAAACACTAGCTTGTTAAATTTATCGGCAATACTCAGTGGCGTTAAATGCAAACCAACATGCAATTTGCTGGTTTCGAACCAAAGACTCACCCCCGTTTGTTCAACCTGCAGCAATTTTTGCAGTTGGCTTTTAAGCTGTGCTAAACGCTCGTAGCAATTATCCAAGGTTTGGCTGCGGCCTAAGCTACTTTTAACAATCTGGTACAACATATCTAGCGCATCGTTTATGCGGGTGATCGCCGTTTGCATAGCCGGTTTTTGATAAGCTTGCCGCCAATTGCCACGCGCGGGATCTGTGGCAAATTGCAGCCGCCAATCGCGAGTCAGGCTGGCCACTTTATCTGCAGCCTTGCTTAGCTGAATGACATCTTTTAGCTCTGCCTTACCGACTAACTCAATGTCTTTACACAGATCTTGTAAAATACGGCTAGAGAAATGTTCGCCAAAATACTCACTGGCGATATCAGGGATCTGATGCGCTTCATCAAAGATCACCACTTCCATTTCTGGCAACAACTCACCAAAGCCAGTATCTTTTAAGGCTAAGTCAGCAAAAAATAAGTGATGATTCACTACCACTAAATCGGCGGCCTGTGCCTCTTTGCGCGCTTTTAATAAGTGGCACTCTTCATAAACGGGGCAGTCTTTACCCAAGCAGTTATCGGTAGTACTGGTTACATAGGGTAAGGCTTTGGAGTCTTCGGCAATATAGGTTAATTCGCCGATGTCACCGCTGTGCGTCTCCGCAGACCATTTTTTGATTAAGCTTAAATCGGCGATCAGTTGCGGATCAGCTACCGGAATATGCTGATAATGCTGCTCTAAACGAAACAAACACAGGTAATTTGAGCGGCCTTTAAGTAAAGCCGTTTTAACCGGTAACGCTAACGCTTGAAGTACGGTTGGCAGATCACGAAAGTACAATTGCTCTTGCAGGTTTTTCGTTCCGGTTGATAACACCACTTTTTTACCAGACAGTAACGCAGGCACTAAATACGCATAGGTTTTACCGGTACCCGTCCCGGCTTCTACCACCAAGGCACCGTCTTTTTGAATGGTTTGTTCAACAGCGGTTGCCATTTCCAGTTGCGCGGCGCGAGGTTTAAAGCCTGCAATATGCTGCGCGAGTATACCGTTTTCAGCAAAGGCTTTGGCAGATTTAACGGCCATAGGTTATCCAGATGAAAACGGGCAAATTGCAATAGCTCACTGGCACTCCACAAAGGCTTGATTAGCTTAAACGCAAGCTTTGAAACGCTAACGTAACCGCTGCATAAGATGTATTGCTGGCTATTATGCCTTGTTCAGCTAAAAAATCAGACAAAAATATCTAAATGCCCGTCTTTATCAACATGCTGATCTTCTTCGGGAGTGGTGTAAGGGGCGGCAGGATAATCATCA
Organism: Alishewanella sp. HL-SH05; assembly: GCF_052655985.1. The sequence goes on along the minus strand of NZ_CP199753.1, from coordinate 1,367,892 downwards.
GCGAGGCCGGTTTTATAACCAAAACGGCGTAAAATAAGGTACTTTTGCTCTTCGCGCTTGAGGGGCTCAAGGCGTGCCTCTTTAAAAACAGGCAGCACCGTTTTCGGGTCCGGCTCAATCGGCGTTCCCGGAATACGTTGTATAAATGGCATAAAAGCATCCATTTTTGCCTCCTGTCCGTATCTCAAATGTTATTTGGGTTTTATATTATTATATCGGCGGAAAATCGCATCACTTTAATGCTATGAGTGCAATGCATGCCTATACAACCTGACCACAATTTAAACAAATGGTTTAATTTTTAAAAACACGACTCTGCAACTGTTTAGCTTAAAAAAACGCAGCATCAGCTTATACTATTGATTTTAATGAGTTTACATTAAATTACCCGTTGGATTACTTGAAAAAAAGCGCTTGCGAAAAACAGTCTGCTGCAGTAACTTGTATAGCATAGCATTTTGGATAAATTTACAGCATGAATAGTTTAACAGTAACATTGCATCACCATCATATAACCTAGCCTTACCGCTTAGGTGGAGGGCTGTTGTCTGGGCCTCCGGTGCATCTTGTTACTCGCAACCCCGCAGGCCTAAGCCACGGGGTTTTTTGTTTTTAATTACAGTTTTTAATTTTCGGAGTGACCAATGAGTCCAGCCATTGAAAGTAAACGTCTTCGCATCGGTATGCAAAAATCAGGTCGTCTGTCGATTGAATCACAAGCACTGCTAAGCAGCTGTGGTTTAAAAATTAATCTACGTGAACAACGCTTAATTGCTCATGTTGAAAATATGCCGATTGATATTTTACGGGTGCGAGATGATGACATCCCAGGCTTAGTAATGGATGGCGTCTGTGATCTAGGCATTATCGGCGAAAACGTATTAGAAGAAGTGTCACTGCAACGGCAAATCGACAACGAAAGCGCGGACTATGAAGTGCTAGCCCGCTTAGATTTCGGCGGTTGCCGCTTATCAATTGCCGTACCACAAGAAGAGCAATACCAAGGCGTTAGCAGCCTTGAAGGCAAAACCATTGCAACTACTTATCCACGTTTACTGACGCGCTATTTAAAACAGCAAGGCGTGAATGCCCGCGTAGTGATGTTAACCGGTTCAGTTGAAGTGGCACCTCGGGCCGGTTTAGCCGATGCGATTTGTGACCTCGTTTCTACCGGCGCGACTTTAGAAGCTAATGGTTTAAAAGAAGCCGAAGTGATCTACCGCAGTAAAGCCGTGCTGATCCAACGCAAAGGTTTAGCTGATGCTCAGCACCAGAAACTGATTGCTAAGTTAATGCCACGCATTCAAGGCGTGATGCAAGCCAACGAAAGCAAATACATCATGCTGCACGCCCCGCGCGCTAAGTTAGATGAAGTGATCGCGTTATTACCTGGTGCAGAAAATCCAACCTTACTGCCACTCGCCGGCAATAACGATATGGTGGCACTGCATGTGGTCAGCAGCGAAACGCTGTTCTGGGAAACCATGGAACAACTTAAAGTGTTGGGCGCCAGCTCAATCTTAGTATTACCTATTGAAAAGATGATGGAGTAATCGATGCAACGCTTTAACTGGAGTCAACTTGATCAAGCTGGCCAACAAGCGGCCTTGGCCAGACCGGCCCTGCCTGATTCAGCCAGCCTTGCACCCAAAGTACGCGAAATCATTGCGGCGGTGCGAGCAGAAGGTGATGCTGCCTTACGTCGTTTTAGTCAGCAATTTGATCAGCTTACCGATAACCCATTGGCGTTAAGTGCCAGCTTGCAGCAGCAGTTGTTAAGCCAATTACAACCTGAGCGTAAAGCCGCGATTGAATTAGCCTATGACAATATACGCAAGTTTCATGCGGCGCAATTACCGCGGGATATCGAAGTTGAAACCAGTATTGGCGTAATGTGTCAGCTAAAAAGTCGCCCGATTGGCAGTGTCGGCCTGTATATTCCTGGCGGTAGTGCGCCGTTACCTTCTACGGTGTTAATGCTGGGTGTCCCGGCGCAATTAGCCGGCTGCCCACGTGCAGTCTTGGTCACGCCACCGGGTAAACCCTTGGCGACCGATATTGCACCCGAGATTATTTATGCCGCTAACCTTTGTGGCATTACCGAAATTTATACCATTGGCGGGGCTCAAGCTGTGGCGGCGCTGGCTTACGGTACAGAGACGATTGCCAAAGTAGATAAAATTTTTGGACCAGGCAATCGCTATGTTACTGAAGCGAAACAGCAAGTAAGCCAAGATGCAAAAGGTGCGATGATTGATATGCCAGCCGGCCCGTCTGAGGTGCTCGTGCTGGCCGATGCTCAGGCTAACCCAGAGTTTGTCGCAGCAGACTTACTCTCGCAGGCTGAACATGGCCCTGATTCACAGGTTATTTTAGTTAGCGATACCGCAAGTTTGCTGGATGCCGTAGAGCAAGCCCTCAGCGTGCAATTAGCCGCCCTTCCGCGCCGTGATATTGCCGCACAAGCGCTAGCACACAGCCGAGCCATCTTAACAGCCGACTTAGACAGCGCCATTAGTGTGACCAATGCCTATGCGCCAGAGCACTTAATTGTGCAAACAGAGCAAGCCGAGCTACTCACTGAGCGCTTTACCAGCGCAGCCAGTATTTTTGTTGGCGCTTGGACGCCCGAATCCGCTGGGGATTACGCCAGTGGCACTAACCATGTATTACCCACTTATGGCTATAGCCGCACCGTCTCAAGCTTGTCGATGACCGATTTTTACCGCCGCTTTACCGTGCAGCAATTATCTGCCACCGGGATGCGCAATATTGGCCCCGCCATTGTCACCCTGGCTGAAGCCGAAAGTTTAGAGGCGCACGCCAATGCAGTACGGTTACGCTTGGCCAGTTTATTAAAGGAGACTGAAAATGTCTAAGGTACACCCGCTGGCCCGTGATGCCGTAAAAGCTATCGTGCCTTATGCTTCTGCCCGCAGCTCGATGAGTGGCGGTGCGGTGTGGCTTAATGCCAATGAAAACGCGCTAGCGCCCGCTTATCAGTTAGATGGCATCTTTAATCGCTATCCGTCTTGTCAGCCAAAAGCGGTAATTGATGGTTACGCTGCGTATGCAGGATTAACTGCCGAGCAAGTATTGGTAAGTCGTGGCGCAGATGAAGGCATTGAGCTGCTGATCCGAAGCTTCTGCGAGCCAAAGCAAGATAGCATTACAATTTGCCCACCGACCTATGGCATGTATGCCATCAGCGCCGAGAGCAATCAAACGTCGGTGAATAAAGTACTGTTAAAAGATAATGAGCGTTTAGATTTACCCGGCATTTTCGCTACCTCGCCAAAGCTTGTGTTTATTTGTAGCCCCAATAACCCAACCGGTGATCTCATTCCGCGCGAAGATATTATCGCCGTGTTAGAGCACTTTAAAGATCAAGCCTTAGTGGTGGTCGATGAAGCCTACATTGAATTTGCACCAGAGGCGTCTGTGGTGTCGCTACTGAGCCGTTATCCGCACTTGGTGATCTTGCGCACGCTATCTAAAGCCTTTGGTTTAGCGGGTTTACGTTGTGGTTTTACGTTGGCTGCACCTGAAATTATCTACGCCCTGAAAAAAATGATTGCGCCCTACCCGATTGCCGAGCCGGTGGCACAAATTGCTGCGCAAGCCCTATCGCCCGCTGGTATCGCGCAAATGCAACAGAGCGTAGCCACCATTAACGCTTTACGTGATGACTTTATTACGCTTGCCGCAAGCTTACCGGGCATTAATAAAGTATGGCCAAGCAATGCTAACTATGTGCTGTTGCAAGTAAGCGATGCCGCAGCCTGTGTTAATGCGCTAATTGCAGAGGATATCTTGATCCGCAACCAATCTAGCCAACTGGGTTTATCGCAGGTAGTACGGGTATCCATTGGCAGCCCTGCAGAAATGCAGCGCTTAGCCGGCGCAATGCAACGTTATTTCCAACCTAATCAGAGAGAAACCGCATGAGTGGCCAACCTATTTTATTTATCGATCGTGACGGCACCATGGTAGAAGAGCCGCCAATAGACAAGCAGCTCGATAGCCTTGAAAAATTGGCCTACGAGCCAGGCTTAGTGCCGGCGCTATTAAAACTGCAAGCGGCGGGTTATCGCTTAGTGATGGTGACCAATCAAGATGGTTTAGGCACCGACAGCTTTCCGCGCGATACCTTTGATGCGCCCCATGACAAAATGATGCAACTGTTAACCTCGCAAGGTATTCAGTTTGATGATGTGCTGATTTGCCCACATTTTGAGCGTGATAACTGCAGTTGCCGCAAACCGAAATTGGGTTTAGTCAAAGACTACCTGCAACAAGGTAAAATCGATTTTACCAATTCTTATGTGATTGGCGATCGGCTAACCGACGTGCAACTGGCTGAAAACATGGGGTTACCGGCTTTTCAGTATCAACGTGACAGCTTAGGCTGGGCTGAAATCACCAAACGTTTATTAAGCCGTGGCCGCAGCGCGACCGTGGTGCGTACCACCCGCGAAACCGATATTAAAGTGACGGTCGATTTAGATAGCAGTGGTAATAACCTGTTCAACACGGGCGTTGGCTTTTTTGATCATATGTTAGAGCAAATAGCTACCCACGGCGGCTTCTCATTGCAAGTGGAGGTGAAAGGCGATTTACATATTGACGATCACCACAGTGTCGAAGATACCGCCCTCGCCTTAGGCCAAGCCTTAAAACAAGCGCTGGGTAACAAGCGGGGGATCAACCGCTTTGGTTTTGTGCTGCCGATGGACGAGTGCCGCGCCGAGTGCATTTTAGATTTATCGGGTCGGCCGCTGTTTGTGTTTAACGGCGAGCTAGGCGAAGGTGCGGTGGGCGGTTTAACGCTGGAGATGGTGCCACACTTTTTCCGCTCAATAAGCGATGCCATGTTGATGTCTTTGCACTTGAGCATTACCGAAGGTAATAAGCACCATAAAGTAGAAGGCTTATTTAAAGCCTTTGGCCGGGCGCTACGCCAAGCCATCACCGTATCGGGTGAAGCCTTACCAAGCTCAAAAGGAGTGTTGTAATGAGTTTGGTGATTGTTGATACCGGCTGTGCCAACATCAGCTCAGTGTATTTTGCGGTAAAACGCTTAGGCGTTGAGCCTGTAATAAGCCGTGATGCCGCGGTGATCCGTGATGCCTCGCGGGTGATCTTACCGGGCGTTGGTACCGCGAAAGCGGCCATGCATAATTTAGCCGAACGCGAGCTTATAGGTACCTTACAAAGCCTAACGCAGCCGATGCTGGGTATTTGTTTGGGCATGCAAATGCTCACCGCCCACAGTATGGAAGGTGATGTAGCCTGTTTAGGATTAATTCCAGGCGAAGTGGCACCGCTTAATGCTGCCGGTTTACGCTTACCGCATATGGGCTGGAATACCTTGCATCAGATCAGTAAGCACCCCATTTTGGCCGGCTTTACTGAACAAGATTATCTGTATTTTGTGCACAGCTTTGCAGTGGTGCCGAGCGAATATAGCTTAGCACAATGCCACTATGGCTCTGACTTTGCCGCGGTTATTGGCAAAGATAATGTGGTCGGTGCGCAATTTCACCCTGAGCGCTCAGGTAAAGTGGGCGCGCGATTATTACAAAACTTTCTGGAGTGGCAGTTGTGATTATTCCGGCGATAGATTTAATTGACGGCACTGTCGTGCGTTTATACCAAGGCGCTTACGATAAAACCACCGAGTACACTTTCAGCCCCTTTACGCTTCGCGATAGCTATGCCAAAGCCGGTTCGCCGCTACTGCATGTGGTTGACCTCTCGGGTGCCAAAGATGCCAGCAAGCGACAAATTGCCCTGTTAACCAAGCTAATGACCGACTCGCCATTGCAAATTCAAGTCGGTGGTGGTGTGCGCAGCGAGCAAGATGTGATGGATTTACTCGCCGCCGGTGCTAGCCGCGTGGTCATTGGTAGCTTAGCAATTCGGGAGCCTGAGTTGGTTCAAGGCTGGATCCGCAAATACGGCGGTGAGCGCATTGTGTTAGCCTTAGATGTGGCCATTAATGCCCAAGGCGAAAAAACCTTACCCAGCCACGGTTGGATTGAAGAGTCTGGCGTAACACTAGAGCAAGTGTTAGACGGTTATATTACCGCCGGTGCCAAGCATGTACTGTGTACCGATATCAGTAAAGACGGCACCTTAACTGGCGCTAATGTGGCGTTATACCGTGAGCTAAGCAGTAAGTACCCAACGCTGGCTTGGCAAGCGTCTGGCGGCATCGGTTCATTAGCCGATATCCAGGCGTTAATTGGCTCGGGTGTTGCGGGGGTGATCCTAGGTCGCTCGCTGTTAGAAGGTAAGTTTACGCTTGAGGAGGCCATTGCATGCTGGCAAAACGCTTAATTCCTTGTTTGGATGTGCGCGATGGCAAGGTGGTCAAGGGCGTGCAGTTTCGAAACCATGAAATTATTGGTGATATTGTGCCATTGGCCCAGCGCTATGCTGAAGCCGGCGCAGATGAATTGGTATTTTACGATATCACGGCGTCCAGTGATGGCCGGGTGGTTGATAAGAGCTGGGTGCGCCGCATTGCTGAGGTAATAGATATTCCATTTTGTGTGGCCGGTGGCATTAAATCGGTGGCAGATGCCGGCAAAATTTTGGAGATGGGCGCGGATAAAGTGTCGATTAACAGCCCAGCCCTTTCTAACCCGCAGTTAATTGCCGAGCTTAACCAAACCTATGGGCAGCAGTGTGTGGTCATTGGTATTGATAGCTTTTTTGATGTGGCGTCGGGCCAATATCAGGTATATCAATTTACCGGCGATGAGAGCCGCACCCAAAAGACACAGTGGTTAACTCGCGACTGGGTAACTGAGGTGCAGCGCTTGGGTGCCGGTGAGATTGTGCTGAACTGCATGAATCAGGATGGGGTGCGGCAAGGTTACGATTTGGCGCAGCTGAAAACCATTCGGGATCTGTGCAAGGTGCCGTTGATCGCCAGTGGTGGTGCCGGTGCAATGCAGCATTTTACCGAAGTGTTTCAACAAGCCGATGTGGATGGGGCCTTAGCGGCCAGTGTCTTCCACAAGGGTATTATTCAGATCAGCGAGCTAAAAGCGAAGTTACTGGCCGATGGTATTAGTATACGGCCTTAAAAGGAAAGCCATAAAACCCACGCAAGCACCACGTACATTTTTTCTGTGACACGCCGTGAAGCTTTCTCGGGGCTAGATTGTGAATATCATTCATGATATTCGCCCATTTGGACAGCAAGGCTGGCCCAAAAGGCAAACTTTTGGATTGAAGTTTGCCACACTACGGGAAAGTATTTACGGCGTCTTTGCGTGCTGTATTCATATGAAACGGACTAGAGATAACGCTAATAGACGTATCGCTCTTGCATAGCTCAGGGCTTTTTCTGAGCTGAGGAGCGAAACACTGATACTGCTAAGCAAAGCGTCTTTGGCATGGATGCCAAAGAGGAGCCTACAGGGAAGTATTCACGGCGGCTTTGCGTGCAGTATCAGTGTGAAGCGTGGAAGTGTTTACAGCGGTTTTGCGCACAATGACCATGTGAAGCGTACTAGAAATAACGCTAATGCTACATGGCAAAATACACATTCGAACGTGAGAATTACATGATGAACCAACAACAGATTGAACAACTGAGCTGGCCTGAAAATCAGTTACTGCCCGCCATAGTGCAGCATGCCATCTCGGGTAAAGTGCTGATGCAAGGGTATATGAATCCAGTAGCACTGTCTCACACCCTTGCAAGCAACACGGTTACCTTTTTCAGTCGCAGTAAACAGCGGTTGTGGACCAAAGGTGAAAGCTCAGGTAACACCCTAAGCCTGGTCAGCATTGACAAAGACTGCGATGCCGACAGCTTACTAATTATGGCGCTGCCGGCAGGCCCTACTTGCCACGAAGGCACCGAAACCTGCTGGCATGATAATAACGCCAACAGCCCACAACTGAGCTTTTTGTATGACTTAGAGCAAGTGATTGCCAGCCGCGAAGGTGCCGATCCGAAAAGCAGCTATACCGCCAGTTTATTTGCCCGTGGCGTAAAACGCATTGCGCAAAAAGTGGGGGAAGAAGGTGTAGAGTCAGCCCTTGCGGCCATGGCAGGTGATAAAGAAGAGCTGGCAAACGAAGCAGCAGATTTAATCTTCCACCTACTTGTTTTGCTGCGCAGTCAAAAATTAGCACTTAATGATGTCATTAAAGTGCTACAAGATCGTCATAAATAACAATACGCTAGCGATTTTACTGGGCTGAAAACGTTTTATACTGCGCGATTCAGCCTTTCTCATGACAACGTTCGTGCAAAATATATGCTATTCTTAACAGTGACGTTTTGGCTTAAAGACCATGGGTAGCTGGACGTTGGGGTGATTTAGCGCTTGCTGCAACAACGCTAAATCACAACTTGAGTTAACGCCTGACAAATAATGGATTAATTGGCATGGGCAAATTTAAAGCAGACATCAAATTTGATGTCCAAAATCTAAACCCTGTGCTGGCGTCGTGGCAGTTTTCAGCCAGTAATCAAGCACCGGATGCGCAACAGTCTGTTCTAAAAACCTTAGACCTCAACCTGCTAAATAGCATTTTTGAGAACTTTCAAAAAGCCTTAGGCGTGTCAATCGCGCTGATTGATTTACAAGGTAAAGTCGTCTCTTCATCTAACTGGCAACGCGTTTGTATGCAGTTTCATCGTCAGCACCCGGCTAGCCTTAAAAATTGCATTAACTCTGATACAACTCTCGCTAACGAAGCCATAAAACAGCAAAATTATGCCACTTATGCGTGTTTAAATGGCTTAATTGACTGTGCAGCGCCAGTAAAAATAAACAATAAGCACGTAGCTAATCTTTATATTGGTCAATTCTTTATAAAAAAACCGGATTTAAACTTTTTTAAACAGCAAGCAAAAGCACATAATTTTGATGAAGATAGCTATTTAAAAGCGATTGCCGAAGTCCCTATTATCCCAGAATCAAAAATTGAAGCGATGATGAAACTGATCGCTTTTCTGGCAGAACAAGTCGCAGAGCTGAGCCATAGCAATTATAAAGCAGACCGCATGCTGCAAATTGTCGAGCAACAAGTAAAAAATCGAACGCACGAATTAGAAATGCAAAACCAGATCCTTAGTATGATCAGTCATGGTTCGGTATTGTCTGATGTTTTAATACAACTTGTTCGACAAATTGAAGCCCAATATCCTGAAATATTATGCTCGATACTGTTACTCGATGACGCGCAGTATTGTTTACGCGTGGCCGCCGCCCCTTCGTTACCTCAAACGTTTAATGATGCTATTGATGGATTAACACCGGGCCCTGATGTCGGATCTTGCGGCAGTGCGGCTTACAGTGGCCAAGCTGTTATGGCTGAGGATTTATTACAACATCCTCATTGGCAAGCCTATCGCGAATTGGTGTTATTGAACGACTTAAGAGCCTGTTGGTCAATTCCGATAAAAAATGCCCAAGGTAAAGTGTTAGGTGCATTTGGCTTTTATCAAAAAGAACCCGGCTTACCCTCGGCTGAGTTTAGCAGCAAGATGTCTATTTTCAGTAACTTAGCTGAGCTTGCCATTTCCCGCTCGCTCTCAGCTGAACATATTCATAAAATGGCGTTTTATGATCATCTCACCGGTTTAGCCAATCGCCGCTTATTGGATGATCGCCTACAACTGGCTTTTAAACAAAGCAAGCGCAGCAACAGCTTTGGCGCTTTATTATTTATCGATTTGAATCATTTCAAGCCAGTGAACGATCGCTTTGGCCATAAAGTGGGCGACTTACTACTGATTGAAGTAGCGAATCGGCTAACAAATCAAGTACGAGAAGTCGATACGGTTGCTCGCTTAGGGGGTGATGAGTTTGTCATCGTGTTGTGCGATTTAGACTGTGATGCCGATAAAGCAAAAACGCTGGCACAACAACTGGCCGAAAAAATCAGTGCGGCTTTAGCAGAGCCTCATGTATTTACCGAAACGCTTGCCGTAAAGCATAGCTGCACGGGTAGTATTGGCGCTAACTTATTTCATGGGGCACTTCACAACAGTTCAGACGTATTGCGACAAGCAGACATGGCGATGTACCAAGCTAAACAGCAGGCTAAAGCCATTTGCTGGTTTGAATCTCGTTAATGCCTACTTACTTAACAAAAGTGTAACGGTGTATGTCTACGGCTTGACAAGACTGAGCCATGCACCGACTATAACGTTGTAACCTCGTTATCCTCATTAATTCAATAAGACTAAGAGATTTTATGAAAAAGTCATTACTTGTACTGGCACTGGCCAGCGGTTTCGCTATGGCAGATGAAGGCATGTGGATGCCGCAACAGCTGCCCAATATTGCCACTGAATTAAAAGCAGCTGGCCTAGAATTAGATCCAGCTAACTTGACGAAATTAACCGAATTCCCAATGGGCGCCATCGTCAGTTTAGGTGGCTGTTCGGCGTCATTCGTTTCGCCACAGGGGTTAGTAGCCACTAACCATCACTGTGTTTACAACAGCATCGCGCACAACTCTACTGCAGAGAATGACTTACTCAGAAATGGTTTTTTAGCCAAAACTTTAGCCGAAGAAGTGCCGGCCGCACCGGGTAGCCGTATCTATGTCACTAAGGCGGTTGATAACGTCACTAACAAAGTGATTGATGCCCGTACCGCCAAATTATCTGGTAAAAAGCGTGTAGACGCGATTGAAGCCAATCAAAAAGCCATCGTTGCGGAATGTGAGCAGGATGCGGGGCATCGCTGTTCTGTAGCGGCTTATTACGGCAGCTTAGAATATTATTTAATTAAGCAATTAGAAATTAAAGATGTGCGTTTAGTGCACGCCCCTGCCGAAGGTGTCGGTAAATTTGGTGGCGACACCGATAATTGGATGTGGCCACGCCATACCGGTGATTACGGTTTTCTGCGAGCTTATGTTAGCCCTGAAGGGAAATCAGCCGATTTCCATGCGGACAACGTGCCTTACACCCCAGATTTTCACTTGAAATTAGCGAAAGAAGGCTTAAAAGAAGGTGATTTTGTGATGGCATTAGGCTATCCGGGGCGCACTAACCGCCATCGCTTACCGTCTGAAGTGGCGGACACCTTTGAGTGGAGCTATCCGAACACCGTTAGCCAGTTTGCTGAAACACTGGACATTATTGGCCGCGAAACGGCCGATGACCGTGATGCAGCATTAAAATATGCCAGCCGAGTGGCAGGTTTAAATAACTACATGAAAAATCGCCAAGGCATGCTCGATAGCTATGCACAAAGCGATTTTCTTGCGCGTAAACAAGCTGAACATCAAGCATTGACCGCTTGGGTTAACAGCAATAACGCCAACAAAAAAGCCTATGCCAAAGATCTGGCTAATATCGAAAAACTGTTAAAAGAGCAGCAGCAACAAGGCCGCGATAATTATTTACTGAATAATGCGAGCCCTCGCTTACTTGGCACAGCCCGCAGTTTGTACCGCTTGGCGCAAGAGAGCACTAAGCCCGATGCAGAGCGAAAAGCAGGTTTCCAGGCACGTGATTTACCGCGCTTTAAAGCCTTTATCGCCGGTATGGATCGCTCTTTTGATGTGCGTGTAGAAAAAGCGTTAGATCTGCAAAGCTTAACTAAGTATGTTGCTTTACCGAAAAAACAACGCAATGCCGACTTCGACAAAGCGATGGGCATCAAAGATAATATGGATCAAGCCGCTTTAGTGGCACTGATTGATAGCTGGTATGCCGCTACTGTATTAACGGATGCAGCACAGCGCGCGGCCCTGCTCGAAAGCACACCCGCACAATTTGCTAATAGCAACGATCCTTTTGTTAAAGCCGCAGTGGCACTGTACAAAACGGATCGTTCAAAAGAAGCGGAGCAAGAAGAGCTAGGTGGCAAGATCCAACAAGCTTATGCCAGTTACATGCGCGCGAAAATTGCCTTTATGCAATCACAAGGTAAAGCCGTATACCCTGATGCCAACAGCACACTGCGTGTCACTTACGGTAATGTTACCGGTCGGGCTCACGGTAATGAAGATGGTAACGCTTGGACCGCATTCACCACCCTGCGCGGTATTACTCAAAAAGCGACCGGCGAAGGTGAATTTAATGCACCACAAAATCAACTTGATGCCATTAAAGCCAAAAACTATGGCCCTTACGCAGTTGATAGCATGAATTCAGTTCCGGTGAACTACCTTGCCACCTTGGATATTACTGGCGGTAACTCAGGCTCGGCCGTGTTAAATGGTAAAGGTGAGTTTGTGGGGTTAGCCTTCGATGGTACGCTAGATTCTATTATCTCTGATTGGGATTTTAACCTAGCGAACACGCGCTCAATCCAAGTCGATTTACGCTTTATGTTATGGCAGATGCAAGTTGTCGATAAAGCCGATAACCTGTTAAAAGAACTAGGTGTAAACTAAACCACTCCCCCAAGTCGGTTGACACTGGCTTGGGGGTTTTCATCTTGCACTTTATGCTTTTTCCGCCAACAACTGCACTGCTAATTTAACAAAATCAGATGACGTTAAAATACCAAGTAGTTTATTGTCGCCAGAGACCACTGGCAAACAACCATGCCGATTACTGACAAAAAATTCTGCCACATCAGTTAAGCTTTGATCGGGTGTGACTGTGGCAAAATCGGTTAACATTAATGTCGCTACACCTAACTGTTGTTCTTTATGATCTAGCGTCGCCGCACCGTATTTCGCCAAAAGATTAATCACAGCACCAATCAACACTTTTTGCGTTAACATGCCAATTAAGAAGCCCTCGTTATCAATCACCGGAATATGCCGGATATTTTTTATCCTCATCAACTCATGCGCGTCTTTCAAGGTGGCGCTGCGTTGCAGTGATAGCGGATCTGGGGTCATTAAATCAGTGACAGTTTGCATACTCATCGTTACTCCTTATTCGCATTAGCATAGCGCAACAGGATGCACTGTGCTTGCCCAACCCTTTAGTTATAACGAATAAAAGCCGTTACTGCTTCGGTACAGATCAACTTTTTATGATTTTAAGGGTTTAAAAACCCAACTTAGCTCGCAGTAGCAGATTTACTGCTTAAGGTGCTACCTAACGAAGCACTGATCACTAATAAAATGGCGAGCCATTGCGTTAAGCTGAGTAACTCGGCTAAAAACAAGAAACCTGCTAAAGCCGCAATAGCCGGCTCTAAGCTCATCAAAACACTAAAGGTTTGCGCGGGTAGTTTTTTTAATGCCACCATTTCTAAACTATAAGGTATGGCACTGGATAACGCTGCCACGCCAATCGCTAATGGGATCACCTGCCAACTGAGTAAACTCTGCCCAGCAGAAAAGAGGCCCAGCGGCAACAGAAAGCTCGCGGCTACAGCCATCCCCAAGGCAACCGTGACACCCCCTGAGGCTAAGCTGCCAGCACGTTGCCCAAATAAGATATAACCCGCCCAACAAGCTCCCGCCCCCAGCGCCAGCGCAACACCGACGGGATCTAAGGCATCAACCGAGCGCATATCGGGTAACAGCAATACTATCCCCGCGATGGTTAGTGCAACCCACAATAGATCACTGCGTTTTCTTGAAGAGAATAACGCCACCGCCAGTGGGCCGGTGAATTCTAACGCCACACCTATACCCAATGGAATGCGCGCTATGGCTAAATAGAATAATAAATTCATGCCTCCTAAACAGACGCCATAGATAAAAACGGCTCGCCAATTGCGACCGACGGGTAAATGTCGCCAAGGTCGAAACACTAACCACAACATTAAAGCAGAAAAACCGATACGCAGACCGGTCGTACCTGTTGGGCCAATTAGAGGAAATAATTGCTTGGCTAATGACGCACCGGATTGGATCGTCAACATCGCCATCACCACACTGGCAATCGCTAAGAAAAAAGTTTTGTTTAACGGCACATTATTCTCCGAATGCGCAATGGAATAGTTGTGGTATGCGAAGCCAATCGCCCTGATGGCCTGTTTTATACATTATTTGCACTGAAACTAGGCAACTGCTTTCATTTCAAGCACAAATTTTAGCAGTTTTAGCGGCCTGAGCCTGATGTAATTTTCAAACTTTATTCATTTCAGCATCTTACACTCGCAAATTGTTACGCTTCACACTGGCATACAACCTGCAATAATCGTGTTTAGACCTTCCGCCTGAGTGAACGACCTAGGCCTGCAATCATGAGGTGAATTATGGAAAATCTATCCCGTCGCAGCCATCCTCTTCGCGATTTATTGGATAAAGAATTACAACAGCGCACATTTCCGCCGTTAACGGCCCCCTGTAGACTGTGCCATTTTATGCTGACCTTAGCCCCCGCGTCACGCGCCCTAGAGTTTCAATGTATGCAGCAATTGGCTGCACAGCAAGGCAGCCAATTAACCGAAGCAGCACAAGATCTTACCTTATCACTGTATGGCCAATGGCTGCGCTGGGAACGACATGGTGAGTTTTCCAGTTATACATTTATTCGTGCTGACGCCGAAAAGCCATGGTTTGATGATCCATTAGATTTTTTGCCCTCACGTGATTGGTTTGATCACATCCCAGGGCAAATTTTTCGGATTGTACAACTAACGATCATTGATGCTAAACAACCCTTAGCGGCACAACAAGTGGCGCGCTTGTTTAATGCCGAGAATTGTATAAACAGCTTATTAGCTGCAGGCAAAGCCAAAATATGGACAGATTTTCAAAAACATGCTGAAGGTGCCGGTCGCATGCTGCTGCTGGATCAAGGGCTCTCTGCTGCGGCATTAGGCCGTTTAGTGCAGCAATTATTTGATTTAGGAAATTATCGAAAATTATCGCTACTCGGTTGGCCGGTCTCTCGACAAAGTTTGCAGCAACTCAATAGCTTAGAGCAAAATTTAGCTTCGCTGACTCAACGTATTGAACTAGAACGCGATAATGATGAACAGTTACTGGATCAGATCAGTCAGCTTGCGGCAGGAACAGAGCGCTTAATTGCCGAAAACAGTTCTCGATTAGAAGCCACCGCCGCTTATTATCAATTAACCTTGGATCGACTAAAAGCCTTAGACGAAACTAGTATTGACGATAAGCTATCGCTACAGGATTTTACCGAACGCCGTTTAACCCCGGCTTATCGAACCAGCGCATCGGTGCAACTGCGGCAAAATAGCCTGTCAAACCGGTTAGGCCGTTCAATTGAGCTACTACGCACCCGGATGAGTTTAAAATTAGCTCAGCAAAATCAGCAATTGCTGCTTTCGATGGAACAAAAAGCAAAACTGCAATTAAAATTGCAGCAAATGGTCGAAGGCTTGTCATTAGTGGCGATTAGCTATTATGCAGTGCAATTAGCTGATAAGTTATTGCGATCATTAAGCTATTGGCTACCAGAATTACCGATAGCGCTCTGGCAAAGCATTAGCTTTCCCGTTATCATTTTAATGGTCGCGGTAGTATTAAAATGGTTAGCCCACCGCGTTAAACGCCAAACCTGACAGCAAGGATCTCCGGTAATGCCAAGCGTGCGATGGGCCACACTAAGCGTAAGTAGTATTTGTTTAATTTTTAGCGCCCTGCTCGCGGCGACAGACCGCATCACCGAGCCGAAAACCACGATTAAACTAACGCCTAACAGTGCGCCTTTACCGCAACCGACTGCCAGCAGCGCTAATACGCCCAAGGTATTAGTTTATAAAACCGTGCTGCCCGATGGCAGCGCACGATTTTCTGATCAACGCCCTGTTGGCCAAGCTTTTGAATTATTGCGCTTTGATTGCTTTGCTTGTGCTCCTAACTCCAGCATAGACTGGCAAAAAACACCGTTATTTAAACAACGTTTTGCACGGTTAATTCATCAGGCGGCAGCTGAGCATCAACTAGAAACGGCTCTTATCCGGGCGGTGATCCACGCCGAGTCGGCATTTAATCCCAACGCTATTTCCGCAAAAGGAGCAATGGGACTCATGCAACTGATGCCCGCCACAATGCAGCAATTTCAGGTCTTAAATGGCTATGAGCCCGAACAAAACATTCGTGCTGGCAGTCAATATTTAGGGCAGTTGTTAAAAGACTATCAGGGCGATCTTACCTTAGCGTTAGCGGCTTATAACGCAGGGCCAGGCAACGTAAAACGCTATAATGGCATTCCACCTTTTGCAGAAACTCGGGCTTACATTGAGCGGGTGCAGATTTTACGCCGCCGTTATGCCGCAGATTAAATTTGGTGGACAAAATTAAGTCATAATTGACCAAAGACGCTTAACTTTTAGGTTTGGCTAACAAAGCGGCTTTCATTATATCCTTCCATGATAACAAGCCTAGCAGGTGCTGTTGATTGTCGGTAACTAAAATACAACTGATATTATGCTCGATTAACATAGCCGCGATAACTCGAATACTGGTATCCAAGGGTACAGTAATCACCGGCGAGACCATCACTTGATGCACCTTTCGCGTGCGCATAAACAAGCCTAGCGTTGTTTCGCTAGCCGAGTCGATAAGCGGGCTGACCTCTTTAAAATAATCTTTTACTGAGACAATACCTACCACTTTATCGCTGCTATCGACAACCGGCACATGCTGAAAATGCGACTGTTTAAAAACGTTACGCAACGAAGATAAACTGGCATCACCTTGAGTGGTTACCAGCTTACTGCGAGGAGTCATGATCGAACTTAAACCCATAATTTGTTGGCGCCTATTCTTTATCCATGCCGTCTAGGGTGACTCCGGATAAGAAACCCGAACCTTTAACTTCATTATTACGCAGTTTAATCATTAAACGTAAGTCATTCGGAGAATCGGCATGATGTATCGCATCGGTATAGCTGATCACGTCGGCCTTGTACAGATCATACAGCGCTTGGTCAAAGGTTTGCATGCCTAACTCGCGTGACTTCGCCATCACCGTTTTAATCTCGGCAATTTGCCCTTTACTGATTAAATCGGCAATAAACGGAGAATTGAGTAACACTTCGATGGCGGCAACACGCCCCTTACCGTCGGAGGTAGGAATTAATTGCTGCGCCACAATACCGCGTAAATTCAATGATAAGTCAAATAGCAACTTACTGTGCATCTCTTTTGGTACGAGATGCATGATGCGGTCAATCGCTTGGTTGGCATTGTTCGCGTGCAAGGTGGCGATACATAAGTGCCCGGTTTCGGCGAAAGACAGTGCAAACTCCATGGTGTCTTGTGAGCGAATTTCACCAATCAAAATCACATCAGGAGCTTGGCGTAATGAGCTTTTTAGTGCTGAGTCAAAAGTTTCAGTATCCAAGCCAACTTCACGCTGGGTAATCATACTGCGGCCATGCTCGTGCACAAACTCGATGGGATCTTCAATAGTCAGAATATGCCCTTTCGAGTTTTTGTTTCGGTAACCAATTAATGCCGCCAAAGACGTTGACTTACCGGTACCCGTTCCCCCCACAAACAGCACTAAGCCGCGTTTGGACATGATGATTTCTTTTAAAATCGGTGGTAAACCCAGATCGTCAACATTCGGAATGGTGGTCACGATGCGCCGCATCACCATACCGGCTTTGTCACGTTGCCAAAAGGCGGAAACACGGAAACGCCCCGCATCATTGGCAATCGCAAAGTTACATTCTTTGGTGGTATTGAACTCGTGCTGCTGTTTCTCACTCATCGACGACAATACTAAATTTAACGAATCGACTTCTGATAAGCGTTGATCATCAATCGGCTGTAATTCGCCGTTAATTTTTGCCGCCACCGGCATACCTGCGGTGATAAATAAATCCGAGGCTTTTAACTCAACCATTTTTTTCTGATAATCAACCAGCTGCATATAAACCCCGATTACATTCTGCTAAAGGTATTTTTATCTTGCGCTTTAGCTGCCGCATCTTTTTGCGACACTAAACCACGGTTTACCAAGTTAATCAGACATTGATCCATGGTTTGCATGCCATGTGCCGCTCCCGTTTGAATGACGGAATACATTTGAGCAATTTTATCTTCGCGGATCAAATTACGGATAGCCGGTAAACCAACCATAATTTCGTGCGCAGCAATACGACCACCACCGACTTTCTTCAATAAAGTTTGTGAAATAACTGCTCGCAAAGATTCCGATAACATTGAGCGCATCATGGCTTTCTCTTCGCCTGGGAACACGTCGATGATCCGGTCAATGGTTTTCGGCGCGGAGGTGGTGTGCAAGGTACCAAACACCAAGTGACCGGTTTCAGCGGCGGTCATGGCTAAACGAATAGTTTCTAAGTCACGTAATTCACCCACCAGAATTACATCCGGATCTTCACGCAAGGCAGAGCGTAACGCATTGCTAAAGCTGTGGGTATCACGATGTACTTCACGTTGGTTGATCAAACTAAATTTATTGGTGTGCACAAATTCAATGGGATCTTCAATGGTTAAGATGTGATCAAAGCGCGTGGTGTTGATGTAATCGATCATCGCCGCCAAGGTGGTACTTTTCCCCGAACCTGTGGGCCCCGTCACTAGCACCAAACCACGGGGGTTTTCTGATATCGATTTAAAGATATCCGGTGCGCCGAGATCATCTAACGTTAATACGTCACTGGGGATGGTTCGAAATACCGCAGCCGCACCGCGGTTTTGTACAAAGGCGTTAACCCGAAAGCGAGCAAGGTTAGGCACGTCGAACGAAAAATCCGATTCCAACCGCTCTTCGTATTCCTTACGTTGCTTATCGGTCATAATCTCATACACTAACGCATGCACTTCTTTGTGCGTTAACGGCGGAATATTCAGTTTGCGTACATCGCCATCGACACGGATTAACGGCGGTACACCCGCAGAAAGGTGTAAGTCTGATGCTTTATGTTCAACACTAAAAGCTAATAATTCGGTAATATCCACGTTTAGGAAACTCCAATTTACTTATTTATGATGAATAACATAGCAGAACAACTTGCCCTCGCCTATCAGAAGCTAGCGAAAAATTGTGAACAATTACCAGAATCGCGTCAGCCTGTGCAATTAATCGCCGTGAGTAAAACGCAACCCGATACAGCCATACTGGCCGCCTACGAGGCAGGTCAACGTCTGTTTGGAGAGAATTACCCACAAGAACTGGCCACCAAGGCTGATGCACTAGCACATTTAACAGACTTGCAATGGCATTTCATCGGCCCCATTCAGTCTAATAAAACGCGGATTATTGCGCAGTACGCCAGCTGGGTGCATAGCATCGATCGCTTAAAAATTGCGCAGCGCCTTAGCGAACAACGACCTGCTGATGCCGCCGACTTACAGGTGTTATTGCAGATTAATATCAGCGATGAAGCCAGTAAATCCGGTATTGCGGCCACAGAGATGCTGGCACTGGCGGCTAGTGTTAATGCATTACCTCGCATCACTTTACGAGGTTTAATGGCTATTCCAGCACCTGGCGATGAGCACAAGGTAACAGCCGACTTTGCGGCGATGCAGGCGTTATCCATGCAGCTACAAGCACATTATCCGGCGGCGACTGAATTATCCATGGGTATGTCGAATGACTGGCCACTGGCTCTACCATACGGTGCAACTATGATAAGATTAGGCACCGCAATTTTTGGCGCAAGGAATTATGAAAAACATGAATGACAATCGGGTGGCGTTTATAGGCGCTGGCAATATGGCGCGCTGTGTTATCGCAGCCATGGTTAAAGCTGGCTATCCAGCAGAGAATATTATGGCGGCTAATCGTAGCCAACCAAAATTAACCGAGCTGGCAAAAGATTACGGTATTGCCACCACCTTAGATAATGCGGCCGCGGCCGACTGGGCAGACGTTATCGTGCTGGCGGTAAAACCGCAAATGATGCAAGACGTTTGCAGCGCACTGCTTGAGCAAGCTCCGCAGTGCCAGGACAAAATGTTCGTAACGCTGGCCGCCGGTTTACCAGTAGCACATTATGAAAATTGGTTAGGCAACATTAAGTTAGTTCGCGCTATGCCTAATACGCCATCGTTAGTTGCACTCGGTGTTACTGGCTTGTTCCCAAGCCGTTGTTCAAACTATGAAAAAGCCTTTGTTGATCATATGTTTCAAGGCACCGGCATGACAGTATGGTTAAATGAAGAACACGAAATTAATCATATTATTGCCGTAACCGGCAGTTCACCGGCTTACTTTTTTTACTTTATGCAATCGATGCAACAAAAAGCCGAACAATTGGGGTTTAGTGCCGAACAAGCAAAAGCCATGGTGGCACAAACCGCCTTGGGAGCCGCAACAATGGCGCTTCAAAGTGATTTAAGTTTTGCACAATTGCGCGCCCAAGTAACGTCGAAAGGCGGTACTACGCATGAAGCCGTTTGCAGCTTTGCGAATGACGGTTTAGAAGAGATGGTGGCAAAAGCCATGCAAGCGGCTATAGATCGGGCCGAAGATATGGCCAAAAGTATTTAAGTTAGCGGAGAAGCTCAAATGGAAGCAATACAGTTTTTAGTGCATACCGCTTTTACACTCGCCATTATGCTGATGTTAATTCGCTTTTGGTTACAACTGGTAAGAGCCGATTTTTATAATCCGTTTAGCCAGTTTGTGGTAAAAGCCACCAACCCCGTTGTACTACCTTTGCGCCGGGTTATCCCCAGTATCGGTAAACTCGACACTGCCACCTTATTAATCGCTTATTTACTCGCAACAACCAAGTTTATTGTGTTGCAGTTATTGTTTTCTGTGTCGTTACAAATTGGCCCAAGCTTTATTTTAGGCGGCTTGCTGTTAATGAAAGAGATCCTCAGCTTAATTTTCTGGATCTTATTGATTCGCGCCATTATGAGCTGGGTCAGCCAAGGCCGTAACCCGATGGAACAAGTGTTTCAGCAATTAACCGAGCCAATGCTCTCCCCCATCCGTCGAATCTTACCGCCAATGGGTGGCTTAGATTTATCGGTGCTGGTTGCCTTAATCGCCCTGAAATTTATTGAATTATTGTTCGCGGGCTGGTTCCGCGGCTTATAAATAACCGCTAGCGCCGTGCTTTTCCCGTGCCGCCTAAATAGGGCGGCACACCTTTAAACTTAAAGCGGAGTTATCAAGATGCAACAACGTGCACCTCAATGGTTACTTTACCTCGTTATGCTCAGCAGCCTGCTGTTTGTCTCGTCAGTTCACGCTGAACAAAAGAAACAGTTAGGCGACTGGGATATTCATTATATTGCGTTTAACTCAACGTTTTTAACGCCAGAAGTGGCGAGAGCAGCCAATTTAAGCCGCAACAAAAACAATGCCATTATTAATATCTCGGTGTTAGACACGGCCAGCCAACAAGCACAGGAAGTGATTATCAGTGGTATTGCGCGTAATTTATTGGGGCAACAACGTAATTTAACCTTTCGCGAAATTAAAGATGGCGCAGCCATTTATTACATCGCCGTGATGCCATTTCGTAATGAAGAACAATTTCGTTTTAGCCTCGATATTCGCCAGGGCAACAAAAGGCAACAGCTGAACTTTGAGCAAAAACTCTACACAGAATAAGGTTGTGACATGAATAAAGTCGTATTAGCGACCAGTAATAAAGGCAAGGTAGCAGAATTAGCCGCCATGTTAGCGCCCTTCTCGTTAGAGGTGGTTACACAAAGCAGTTTAGGCGTAACCGATGCCGAGGAAACCGGCTTAACCTTTATTGAAAACGCCATTTTAAAAGCCCGGCATGCTGCCGCCATTACCGGTCTCCCGGCCATCGCCGATGACTCCGGCTTAGCTGTTGCAGCCTTAGCCGGCGCACCCGGTATATACTCGGCACGTTATGCCGGTCAGGGAGCGAGCGATCAGCAAAACTGTGAGAAATTGCTCAGCGCTTTAACTGATGTCCCGCCAGCGCATCGTCAAGCAACCTTTCATTGTGTGTTGGTGTATTTAAGCCATGCAGCCGATCCAACGCCACTTGTCTGTCATGGTCAGTGGCAAGGTGAAATTGCCTTAGTTGCTCGCGGTGAAGGTGGCTTTGGTTATGATCCCATTTTTTATCTGGCCGACTTAAATAAAACTGCAGCAGAGCTGAGCCCTGACCAAAAAAAGCAACGGAGCCATCGAGCACAGGCCTTGCAGCAATTGGTAAAGTTAATGTCATTAGCGCAAAGTAATAAGGCGGCAACTTGAGTTTGCAATTACCGCCTTTAGCACTGTATATCCATATTCCTTGGTGTATTCAAAAATGTCCCTACTGCGACTTTAATTCGCATGCTGTGAAACAAGGCATTCCTGAGCAAGAATATATCGCACATTTACTCAATGACTTAGATGAAGATCTACACCTAGTACGGCAACGGCCTTTGCACAGTATTTTTATTGGTGGTGGCACACCAAGCGTGTTTAGTGCTGACGGCATCAAGCAGATCCTCGACGGTGTATTAAGCCGTATGCCCGCGCAACCCGAACTTGAAGTGACGATGGAAGCTAATCCTGGGACTTTTGAAGCGGAACGTTTCGCCGGTTATGTCGCAGCGGGTGTTACGCGCTTCTCGATTGGTGTACAAACGTTTCAAGCGGCACAATTAAGCGCGCTGGGGCGTATTCATAACGCCGACGAAGCGTGTCGCGCGGCTAAGCTAGCCGCAACCTTACCGCTAAAAAGTTATAACCTTGATTTAATGCATGGTCTGCCGGGGCAAACCGTCGCTGCTGCGTTAGATGATTTAGCCCAAGCCATTGCATTACAACCACCGCATTTATCTTGGTATCAGCTGACCATTGAACCGAATACCGCTTTTGCTTCAAAACCCCCGACCTTACCTGATGACGATATTCTTTGGGATATTCAGCAACAGGGTCTGGCTTTATTAAGCGCGGCGGGTTATCAGCAATATGAAACCTCGGCCTACAGTAAAACAGGTCATCAGTGTCAACATAACTTGAATTACTGGCGCTATGGCGATTATCTTGGTATTGGTTGTGGTGCACATGGCAAGATTACCTTACCCAGCCGCAACAGTATTTTGCGCACGGTTAAAGTAAAACATCCAAAAGGCTATATGGATTTAAGCCGTAGCTATCTGGATGAGCGCCAGCAAGTGGAGCCGGAGGATCGCCCCTTCGAATTTTTTATGAATCGCTTCCGCTTGCTTGAGCCTTGTCCTATGGCCGACTTTACGGCCTATACTGGCTTACCCTTAAGCTATATCACGCAGCCAATCACCACCGCCATTAACAAAGGTTTGCTGCGCGAAATACCGGGGCATTGGCAAATCACGCCTTTAGGGGCACGTTACCTAAACGATTTACTGACCCTATTTATTTAGATGCGACAAGATAAAGGAAGTACAATGCAGAAAAAACCTAAATATACTCTAGCTTTATTGCCACTGCTGTTATCTGCCGCCTTAGTTAGCGGTTGCGGCCCAAAACCCGCGGAAACGAATTTCAGCGAGCCCGCTTCGCAACAGCAGCAAGTAGATGTGAATGAGCGCGCCAATCAACTCTTTGAACGCATTTTTAATGAACGTGTGCAGCGTAGCCCAATTTTACAAACCAGCTTGGGCATCAAAGATGATTATGATAAGTGGCAAGATCTGAGCGACAGTGCCTTCGCCGCAGAATTAGCGCAAACGCGTGAACATCTTTTATTGTTAGCCACCATCGACCCTGCTGATTTAGATGCACAAACCCGCCTAAGTTATCAGTTAATGCAGCAGCAATTACAAGATATGCTGACCGATGCAGAGTGGCGTTTATACAGCTACCCCGTTAATCAGATGTATGGCGTGCACTCACAAGTGCCCTCGCTGTTGATTAATCAGCATAAAATCAGTGATATCAGCGATGCAAAAGCCTATATCGCTCGGTTAAATGCCGTGCCCAAATTATTCGAGCAGTTAAAAGAACAATTAAAACAGCGCGCTGATCTTGGCATTATTGTGCCAAAGTTTGTTTTTCCGCACGTAAAAAGCGCTAGCGAAAACTTGTTACAGGGCGCCCCTTTTACTGAGGAAGGAGATAGCACCCTTCTGAGCGACTTTACCAACAAGGTCACCGCGTTAAATTTGCCAGCTGCAGAACAAAAACTGCTTTTAGATGAAGCGAAGGTCGCGCTTTTAACCAGCGTTGGCCCAGCTTATCAGCAGTTAATCAGTTATCTTGGCGAGCTAGAAAAATTAGCCGGTACCGATGATGGGGTTTGGCGTTTTGAGAAAGGCGCGGCGTTTTATCAAAATCGTTTAAACCGTATGACCACCACGGATATGGATGCCGCTACCATCCATCAATTAGGCGTAGATGATGTCGCTCGCATTCATAAAGAAATGCAGGCCATCATGCAGCAAGTCGGCTTTGCGGGTAACTTAGCCGAGTTTTTTGTGTTTATGCGCGAAGCGCCGCAATTCTATTACCCTGAAACCGCAGAGGGTAAAGCCGCTTATTTAGCCGAAGCTACTGCACTTATCGATAATATGCGCACCCGGCTGGATGAGCTGTTTATCGTGCAGCCTAAGGCACCGATGATTGTCAAAGCGGTTGAGCCGTTTCGCGAAGCCAGTGCCGGTAAAGCTTTTTATCAGCGGCCATCAATGGACGGCTCGCGCCCAGGTATCTATTACGCCAACTTATATCAAATGAGCAGTATGCCCATTTATCAGATGGAAGCGCTGGCCTATCACGAGGGCATTCCGGGGCACCATATGCAATTAGCGATAGCGCAAGAGCTAGAAGGTATTCCTAAGTTTCGCCGTTTTGGTGGCTTCACTGCCTATATTGAAGGTTGGGGTCTATACTCTGAACTGGTGCCAAAAGAAATTGGGCTCTATCAAGATCCCTATTCAGATTTTGGCCGCTTAGCGATGGAGTTATGGCGCGCAGCGCGGTTAGTGGTTGATACCGGTATTCATGCTAAAGGCTGGACACGTGAACAAGCCATCCAGTATTTGATGGATAACACACCGAACCCTGAAAACGATGCGATAAAAGCTATCGAGCGTTATATTGTGATGCCAGGTCAAGCCACCGCTTATAAAGTCGGTATGATGAAACTGTTAGAATTACGCCAGCACGCGAAAGAGCAATTGGGCGAGCAGTTTGATATTCGTGAGTTCCATCAAGTGGTTCTTGCCAATGGTGCCGTGCCGTTGGATGTGCTTGAGCAATTAGTCAACGACTATATCCGCGAGCGCACCACGCAAAACGCCAGCTAAGGCCAACTCTCTGGACCCCACTGCCCAACACGCCTTGATGTGTTGGGCAGAATTAAAAACAAAAACCAATAAGGTCCTGCATGATTACATTATGTTTTTTTGATCACGAATCGACTACTTGGCAACAACGAAAGTTAAAAGCCTTATCTGATTGCTTTCAATTTACCAGCCCGATCTGGATCGATTTATCTGAGGCGAGTAGTGAAGAAGAGCTGCATGTCATGCAGAAATTGGCGATTGCGCCGACCATGTTAGAAGATTTTACACGTCAGCGTCACCCGCCTAAGTTTGAAGCCCAAGACGACTTTTCTTTACTGATTTTAAGGGGTTATGCCGATCCCGACTTTAGCGAGTTGACCGAAAGCGCACAGGTTAATGTGTTATTTTCTCGCGATATTCTGATCAGTAAAATTCAGTGTCACGATCCCTTACTCACCAGCCAATTACAACCGCAATTAGCGGAGAAAAAAAATGCCACCGTCAGCGATTGGGTTAAGCAAGTTATCCTTGCTGTATCGGCGAGCTACTTAGGTAAGCTGCTGATTTTTGAGGACGAATTAAGTGAACTCGAAGATGTTATGCTGCAAAAAGGTGACGATGAACTGATGTCCACCATGATGCGCTACCGATCGGTATTACGCAAAGTCAGTCGCAACTTGGCTTACCAAAAAGATATTTTTGCCGAAGCCAGTTACGAAGAGCTGCATCCAATGAGTAAAATGTTTCTTAGCACCGATGTGCGTGACTTTTATGAAAAATTTGAACGACTGCACTCCATGACCGACATGTATTATGATCAGCTTAGCGACTTAGTGCATGGCTATATGTCGACAACGTCACATCAAATTAACGAACGCATGAAAGTATTAACCATGGTCAGCACGATTTTTATTCCCTTAACCTTTATTGCCGGCATTTATGGGATGAATTTTGCTAATATGCCAGAATTAATGTACAAAAACGGTTATTTTATTGCTTTAATCGTGATGTTTTTTGTCGGGCTGGGTAGTCTAATCTGGTTTAAGTTCAAGAATTGGTGGTAACAAGGAGTCTGTATGGTAGAGAGCCAACATCTTGATATTGAAGAAATTGTCCGTGACAGTTTCGATGAAGACGAATTAAATCAGCTGCTGACTCGGCTAACTGAATTAGAACCGTCTGAGCTGGCGTTAGCGTTAGAGTCTATGCCGCTAGAGCAGCGGTTAAACTGTTGGCTCGGCTTAGCGGCAGAAGATCAAGTTAGTGCCTTAACCCATATGCGGGTCGATGCGCGAGAGAACATTTTCAAACAACTCGATGATCAACAACTGCGTACCCTCGTTGAGGAAATGGAAGTTGATGATTTACTTGAGTTATTGGAAGAATTGCCCCCTCGCCTTTACGATTACGCCTGCTCACGCCTGGACGCCAGTCAACGCCGTTGGCTTGAGATCGCTTTAACCTATGATGAAGATCAGTGTGGTCGTTATGCCGATCATGACTTACTCATCTTAAATAAAAATGCGCGTGTGCGTGATGCCATTCGGCTGTTTCAAAGTCTGCCTGAAGACGCTGAATACCAAGAAACCTTATTTGTGATTGACCGCACCGGCCGCTATGCCGGACAAGTCTCCGCCAGTCGCTTGCTGGGTCGCGGTAGCCATTTGCCGATTGAAAGCTTTATTGATAATGAAGCCCCGGTCGTTGATGGTCAGTTAGATTTAGACCAAGGCTCAGATATGGTCTCTCGCTCTGGATATACCGCCCTAGCGGTCGTCTCTGCCGAGGGTAAATTATTGGGCCGCTTATCTATTGGTGAAGCATTAGAAAATGTGAGGCGCAGCTTAGAAAGCCAATTCATGCACACCGCCGGTTTAGATGAAGAAGAAGATTTATTCGCACCGGTCTTCATTAGTGCCAAACGCCGCGCTGTGTGGCTCGGCATTAATTTACTTACCGCATTTTTAGCTGCTTGGACTATCGGTTTATTTGAGGCGACATTACAAGAAGTGGTCGCCCTAGCCGTGCTGATGCCTATTGTCGCCAGTATGGGCGGCATTGCGGGCAGTCAAACGCTTACGCTGATGATCCGCGGCTTGGCGCTCGAACAAATTACTGAACAAACCTATGTTGCGCTGTTGCGCAAAGAGATTGGCGTTGCCGCATTAAATGGCTTGCTTTGGTCAATCGTCATCGCGGTGATCACCTTCTTTTGGTTTGGTAGCTGGCTGATTGGCGGCATCATTGGTGTGGCGATTATTATTAATATTATTATTGCGGCTATCTGCGGTGTCTTTATTCCTCGCTGGTTAGATAAACTGGAAATTGATCCGGCCTTATCGGGTTCAGTTATTTTGACCACCGTGACCGATGTCGTCGGTTTTTTTGCATTCCTAGGGCTGGGTTCGCTATTTTTACTGGCATAATAGCCTGCCGAATTCCTGACAATCGATCGATTGTCAGTCCCCTGGTGTTTAGTGTCTGCGCCAACCTGGCGAGCAGGCAGGAGCCTTTATGAAAATAGCGATTTTGTCGCGTAACGCTGAGCTGTATTCCACCAAAAGATTGGTAGAAGCCGCTACTCACGCTGGCCATGAGGTCAGAGTGCTCGACCCGTTAATGTGTTATATGAACATTAACCGCAGTAATTCCTCGATTCACTACAAAGGTGATGTGCTCGAGCGCTTTGACGCGGTTATCCCACGCATTGGTGCTTCAATTACCTTTTATGGCACCGCAGTACTGCGCCAATTTGAGATGATGGGCGTGTACTCGCTAAATGAATCAGTCGCCATTGGTCGCGCACGCGATAAATTACGCTCACTACAATTATTAGCACGCCAAGGTATTGGTTTACCGATCACGGGCTTTGCGGATAAGCCCGGTGATATTCCCGATTTAATTGACATGGTCGGCGGAGCGCCGCTGGTCATTAAACTGTTAGAGGGGACCCAAGGTATTGGCGTGGTGTTAGCCGAAACCCGCACCGCGGCAGAAAGCGTGATTGATGCCTTTATGGGCTTAAATGCGCATATCCTGGTACAAGAATACATTCGCGAAGCGAACGGTGCCGATATACGCTGTTTCGTGGTGGGCGATAAAATCGTGGCCTCGATGAAACGCCAAGCTAAAGCCGGCGAGTTTCGTTCAAACTTACATCGTGGCGGCAGTGCCACGAAGATCACCCTTACGCCAGAAGAGCGTAAAACCGCCTTAGCGGCAGCGCAAACCATGGGTTTAGATGTAGCGGGTGTTGATTTACTGCGCTCTAATCATGGTCCGGTGGTCATGGAAGTCAATAGCTCACCGGGGTTAGAAGGCATCGAAACCACCACCGAAAAAGATGTGGCCGGCATGATCATTCGCTATCTAGAGAAAAAGGTTGCAAGCCATCAAAGCAAAAAACCATTAAAAACCAAAGGCACCGGCTAATGAGTACAACTCGTCCCCCTTTTATGCTGGCTAATACCTATATCGCTGCAGGTGAACGCGCGGTAGTGGATATTCCTTTTGGTAAGCTTTATACCCACACAGAACTGAATATCGGCGCGCATGTGGTGCATGGCCGCCAAGATGGGCCAGTGTTGTTAATCACGGCGGCCCTGCATGGTGATGAAATAAACGGGGTCGAGATCTGTCGACGTTTGCTTAAACTGCCAAGGTTAAGTCGACTCAAAGGCACCTTAATCGTCGTGCCAATCGTCAACACCTATGGCTTTGTGCAGCAATCACGTTACCTGCCCGATCGGCGCGATCTTAATCGCAGTTTCCCCGGCAGTGAAAAAGGCTCGCTGGGTAGTCGCATGGCATTCCAATTTACCAATCAAGTGCTGTCAAAGTGCAGCCATGCAATCGATTTGCACACGGGGGCCATCCATCGGGCAAACCTGCCACAAGTTCGCGCCAGCGCCAAAGATAAAATGGCGCTGCGCATGGCAGAGAGCTTTAACGCACCGATTATCGTCAAAGCCGCTACACGTGATGGCACCATGCGCGGCACGGCCAATAATATGGGCATTCCCATTTTGTTATATGAAGCGGGTGAAGCACTGCGCTTCGACGAGCAATCGATTAAAATCGGCGTGCGTGGCATTGTTAACGTGATGCAAGATCTTGGTATGCTGAGTCGCTTAAAACGCGGCAAAAAAACAGACTCACTGTTTACTAAAAAAAGTAGCTGGGTGAGAGCTGAGCACGATGGTATCGCCCGCTACTATGTCAGCCTAGGACAAACGGTACAGCAAGGTGATTTACTGGCTCATATTTACTCACCCTACTCTGATTTTGAAGTGGCTATTCATGCCACCTTAGCGGGAGTGGTGATTGGCCGCAATAACTTACCGCTAGTCAATGAAGGTGAGGCATTGTTTCATATTGCCGAAGTCAGCTCATTGGAAGAAGCGGAAAAGACGCTGGATGCAATCAGTGATGAAGTCGATAACTCGATGCCGGTATCGCTGCAAGATGAGTACGGCGTGGTATAAGCGCCATGACAGCGCCAGAGGTAAATAGTCCGTCTAAAGCACACACGGCTATTCGGGCTTTTCAACCACCACATCAAACTGCGCAAGGCTGGCAATACGCTTTTGCAGTTTTGATTCAATATGGTCCAGCTCGCGCATGCGTTGGCAAAACAGGGCTGATTTCGCTTCAAGCTCGACCATTTTTTCGTCCATACCCAAGGTGATCTTTTCCATCAATTGATTCACAGACTGCCAATCTTGAGTTTCGGCCCGCTCAAAGTTGTTATCTGATTGACGTAACGCATCGCGCAATGCGCCCCACACAGCACCGACAGTGCGCCGCGCTAAGCTGGTTAACTGCGGTTTGAGTTCACGATTAAGAAAGTTGTCTAACTCGTTCAAGCTTTGCGGCGCCAGATAAAAGTGGTCCCCACTGCGCACAAAACGCGATAAAAATTGAAAGGTAGTTTCACGGATCAGCGCGCGCCACTCGTCTTGCTGAGATTGACTACCCACGCCAGCTAACATGGCTTCGATACTGGATAACCCCACTTCAACACCATCGACGGCTAAGCTGACAATTTCAGGCACGAACTTACGTAAACCTTCGGCATATTGCTGCAGTAAGCGCTGTTCTTCTTCACTGAGTGTTTGCAACTCACCGCGCACAAACAATTGCTGATCATGATTGATTTGCACATGCGTACGATTGTTTTGCATCATTCGAATATGCTCAGGCGAGATTAAAACGCCATAACGAAATGCCATATTACAATTGGCTGCAGCCGGAAAACAAAATAATAACAGCAAAACGAGAAGT
This sequence comes from Alishewanella sp. HL-SH05, assembly GCF_052655985.1. The sequence continues at coordinate 1,337,559 of NZ_CP199753.1, read as the reverse complement.
AAAGGCACCGCAAAAGCTCAGTTATTGAATTGAGGTATAGCATAGAAAAAAAACAGACAATTTACACGACCTAATAACGCAAAGTAGCTCCAGCTGGTCGCATTGCGGCTATGTTACAAAGGTTCAATCAGCGGACGCCCCTCACTGATCTTAATTCGAGAAGGGCTATGCTCACGTCGGGTACGCACACTCTGTGGTCCAAACTGCACTTCAACGGCAGAAAATAACTGCTGCGTAACCTTAATTTCTAATGTTTGCAAAATGTGTTGGCGCTGCTCTTCAAGAGCTTTTACTTCAGTGATCAAAGCTTTAACCAACTCTCGTTGTTGCTGAAAGTCCAATTCAAACATTTGTAATTGCGGATCACCTTTACCCGCGGACGCTTTACGCAGTTGCTCAATTTGTGCTTTGCACTCTTCAAGCTCATGTCGACTCAACACTAACTGCTCTCGAAGTAAACGTTGTTGTTCCAATAAAGGCGTAATTAAACGGTTCAATTGGATCATCACCGGACTATTCGACGGCGAGCCGAGCTGACCGCAGCTAAGACCATTTGCCAGCAGATAATGCCCCCCGACAATTTTGCCGTTAATTTTATCCTCACTACCTGCCAATACTGTTTTGGCTTCGACCTTGCAGTGCATTAAGTATTTACTGGCAAAGAGTGCCCCCTGACAATTTAATTCAGAGTACTGTGCTAACGCACAATGAATATCGCCCTTAGCTTTGACCACCGTTGTAAAATGTTGATCGCCTTCGCTGATTTGATGACCAATAATAGAACCATCAATCACCACATCACCACCGGCTTCGATCAATTCCCCTTCAACAACACCTTTGATATAAACATTGCCACCTGCCAGCACTTTCATTCCAGCAGAAACGTTACCGGTGATCACCACTGATCCTTTAAAAATGATATGACCCGATCCTAAATCGACTTGTGAAGTATTAAAAACATCATCTACGGTCGCACCATGTTCAATTGAGCGAGGTAAGCCATCTTGTTTCGCCAGCAATAGGTTGGGATCGTTGCTACTTAGCGCTACGCCAATGCCAAATTGCCACTCGATAACCTTCCCAGGTTCAGCTGGCATTTTTTCGCCGGTCACCGTATAGCCCGCTTCACCTAACGTGGGGGGTAAGCGGCGCATCAAAGGATCGCCGGCAACGACAGAAGGGACACTACCAAAATCACGCAAGTCCACTTTATGAATTGAATCGACCTGTGGTCGCTTACGTCTTACCACCATGTCAGGAATTAATGGGTCAAAACGGGAATCCAAACCATTCTTAGCCAGTCTGCCGGTAGCAATTTCTGCCTGCAGCTGAACACCAGGCTCAGCCTGACTGCTGGTTTGGATTAATTGTATAATCTGTTCTTTTTGAAAGCCAAAGACAATACCAGCCTCTTGCGCCGCTTTTACCAATGCATTGGCAGCCAATGGTGCGCCGCCATAAGCCGCAGTAACGGTCGCTATAGCTAACATTTTGTCTTCAGATAATTGAAAGGTCACTGTTGCTGGGCGTTTTTCAGCAACTGGGTAAACCAGCTCTTCACTATTTTCAAGCAAAGTCTGTTTTTCTACTTGTTTACACAAGGAAGCGTATTCGGCTAGCAAGGCGTCGATTTGTGCTTGCAGCACAAAACAACGGCCATAACCTGCGTCTATTAATGCTTTGCGGATCAGTTCAGCACTGATAGCAGTAGCAGACACCGGCACTTTTATTATTATTTTAAGTTTGTGCTCAGTAAATTGCATAAGTAACCCGTTATCTCAGGTTAAAGGTAAAGCAAAAGGAACCATGACACGATCTAACAATAGCATTAACCCTGGATAAAGCAGGGTTTCAGGGTGTAATGGAGCGCTTTAGATATAATTATCCTGGTGCAAACGAATAAACATATCGGTGTCTTTTTTGGTGTAATCAACTTTATATTCTTTGTTATTTAACGCTTGAATAAACAACAATGTTTTTGTTTCACCAAATACATCAACACTGGAAACATCCACCAGCTCCATGTACTGCTCTTTAGCTTCTAATCGACTGTCTGGCACTTCATCTTCAAACACCTTAACGCCATGACGAGTGACGATCAGCGTTGGGTTGTTATCATCATTGATGATAATCAAATCCAACTTCTTGTTTTTATGAATAATGGTGTTACGGCCACTCACCAAAAATGCTTTGTCATAACTGCTCATTTTAACCCTGCCAGCTAACTTTAAATGGGTGTATTATTATACACCACGGCACAAGTGTCTAGTTATCATCAGGATGCAGTTGTTGCAGTCGTAGCCGATTAATATCCTGACACCATTTACGCACAGTAGCAGGTTCTGCGTTAACAGGCACTAACAATTCAAAGCCACAAGCCGCCGTAATACGCTGCATGCGTTGGGCAAAAATCGCTTTAACACCATCATAATGCTGCTTGCTAGTAGTAAAATGATCTTTCTCACGCAGTAACTCAGTCGCACACTGGCCAATACTACAACTTTGCTTGATGGCTTCTAAAAAAATAGGCCGTTGCTCAGTCATAATTTTCACGGCTAAACGTAACGGCAGTTTTGCTAACACCGCATCGTAATCTGTTACTTTAAAACCAATAAATGCCAAATCTTCGCCGCCAATACTTGGCACAGCACTGTAACTAAAGGCTTGCCATGGCAATAGCCAGCTGCCGGCACGATGATGATAATGCACGCCCAGTTCATCACAATCGATACTGTATTTGGGCTCGGCTAATTTTGCCCAAGCAATAAAAATCCCCATAAAACTGGCTATATACGCCACCGCTAGCAACCAATTAAATTGTTCCGCCAATAATAAGGTATAGATAAAAAGCACAAACAATGTGCCAATACTTAGCAGCAACAGTTTGGCTCCGCCACTGCTGGCTGAACCAGCAAGCGATAATTTGCTCATTATGCTCTCCCCTTTCCCGTATTCTTTGCTTTATAGTCTGCCAGTGTTTGTTTGGTTTAAGCCAGCTAAAACTATATTTCAGCCACAATAACGGTTGAGATTTTCCGAAACATCGTTCTGATACGACCAAGTGTAGTCAGATTGCGATAATAGGGAATCTGACCGGTCGATAATTCCATACAATAGCCAAGATGATTTTTCTTAACGTTCCGGAGTTCCCTTGGCGCAATTACATTCACGATTAATATGGTTCATTTTGTTAGCATTACTGTGTTTTGTTGGCTTTTTGTTCTGGCAATCCGGACAAGTTCAAGACAGCGGACGTGGACCTAGCGGCGCGGTTTCGGTTAAAACGGCCCAGGTTGAAAGACATGAAATGAGTCGCGAAGTCGGCGCCATAGGCACCGGTATTGCCAACAACTCCATTCAACTCATTGCGCCAAGTAGCGAATTCTTAATAGAACTCAACGTCAGTGAAGGCAAAAAAGTTAATAAAGGCGAAATCATTGCCAAACTCAGTGACATTCAGCAAAAAGCCCGTGTGGCGGAGTTAAAAGCCGTGTTAGTAGAACAATCTCGGCAGTTGGATCGTTTGAAGAACTTAGCCAAAACCCAAGCCACCGCCCAATCGATGCTGGATGAACAACAAAGCCGCGTAAACAGCACGCAAGCGCAACTGGACATCGCCAGCAAGCAGCTGAACGATATGACCATCCGTGCGCCTTTCAGCGGTTTTTTAGGTTTACGCCAAGTGAGCCAAGGGGCTTACATCAATGCTGGCACTGTGATTACTAGCCTTGATGATATGCAAACGCTACGCGTGCAATTTAGTGTGGCAGAACGCTTTCTTTCAGAAGTGGCCTTAGGTATGCCCTTAACTGTGACTAACGTAGCTTATCAGGATGAAACCTTCAGCGGCAAAGTCTCGGCCATTGATACGCGTTTAGATCCGGTCACGCGCTCGGTCACCGTGCATGGTGAAATTGACAACGCAAGCTTAAAACTGCGCCCAGGGATGTTATTGTCTGTACGTTTGCAACTTGAAAACCGTGAAGTACTGCGTATTTCTGAAAAAGCCTTAGTACCGCAGCAAAACCGGCAATATGTCTATGTGGTCGATGCGGATAACAAAGTGATGCAAAAAGAAATCGAAATTGGCCAGCGCATTCCAGGTTGGGTAGAGATCTTGTCTGGGTTACGAGAAGGCGATGAAGTGATTGTTGAAGGCGTACAAAAGGTTCGCAACGGCATTACCATCAATAAAGTTGGAGGTTAAGGATGTGGTTATCAGATACCTCCGTTAAGCGACCGGTTTTTGCCACCGTAATTAACATCTTGTTAGTGATTTTCGGTATCGTTTGCTTCAGCATGCTGCCGCTGCGCGAATACCCTGATATCGACTCACCGGTAGTCAGCATCAATACCAATTACCCGGGTGCTTCTGCTGAAATTGTTGAAAGTAAGATCACGCAGTTGCTTGAAGATCGCATCAGCGGTGTTGAGGGCATCAAAAATATAAACTCCAGTAGCCGCAATGGCCGCTCAAGTATCACCATTGAATTTAACGTTGAACGTGATATTGATGCCGCCGCTAATGATGTGCGTGAGCGCGTGTCTCGGGCACTAAACAACCTTCCAGATCAAGCTGATCCACCAGAAGTATTCAAAGCAAACTCAGACGAAGATACCATTGCCTGGTTTGTCTTAAACAGCGAAAACATGACCACGCTGGAATTAACTGATTATGCTAACCGTTATATTGCTGAGCGTTTTTCAGTGGTAGATGGCGTGGCCCGTTTGCAATTCGGTGGCTCACGCGATTACGCCATGCGTATCTGGTTAGACCGCGATGCAATGGCGGCGCGTGGTGTCACAGTGCAAGATGTTGAATCTATTTTACGTGCTGAAAACGTCGAATTACCCGCCGGTAATATCAAATCTTTTGACCGTGATTTTACTGTGCGCGTGGTACGCTCTTTCCGCTCGCAACAAGATTTTGAACGCTTAGTAGTCAAACGCGGTGCCAATAATTACTTAGTGCGTTTATCAGAAATTGCCGATGTTAGCTTGGCCGCTGAAGATGAAGAAGGTGAATTTCGCAGCGACGGTAAAAACATTCTCGGTATCGGCATTATTAAACAATCTAAAGCTAATACCCTGGAAGTGGTTCGCAATGCCCGCGCGGAAATGGAAAAGATTAAAGTCAATCTCCCGGCAGGCATGACCATTGAGCCAGGCTATGATTCTTCAGTGTTTATCTCGGAGTCTATTAAAGAGGTATACAACACCTTAGGTATTGCCATGGGTATGGTTATATTAGTGATATTCCTGTTCTTGGGTAATATCCGTGCCACCTTTATCCCAGCGATTACCGTCCCGGTTGCCCTAGTTTCGGCCGTTACCGTGCTCTATGCATTAGATTTTTCAATTAACTTGCTGACCTTGCTAGCCATGGTACTGTCTATTGGCTTAGTCGTTGATGACTCTATCGTCGTTTTAGAAAATATTTATCGGCGGATTGAGCAAGGTGAAGCGCCGTTACTGGCAGCCTATCGAGGTGCGCGCGAAGTTGGCTTTGCTGTGGTGGCAACCACGCTAGTATTGATCTCGGTGTTTGTACCACTTGTCTTTATGCAAGGTGAGCTAGGTAAACTCTTTACCGAGTTTGCGTTGGCGGTGGCCGCGGCAGTGGCCTTTTCCAGTGTGGTCGCACTCACCTTATCACCGATGCTTTGCAGCAAAATATTGTCGCATCGCAAACGTGAAAGTAGATTTGGCACTTGGTTACACAAGGCATTTGCCAAGCTAGAAAGCGCCTACCAACGTCAACTTGCCGTAGTGTGCACAAAGCGTTGGCCGGTTTTGGTGGTGGTCACGTTATGTTTTGTTGCCAGTGTGCAATTAGTCAGAATGCTGCCAAGCGAGCTCGCGCCGCAAGAAGATCGCGGTACTTTCTTCGTGATGATGAGCCCCGCCGAAGGGGCAAGTTATCAAAGCAACAGCCGCAATATGCGCTTAATTGAAGACATTTTAACGCCTTACTATGAGGATGGGCAGCTGACTCGGATGCTATTGCGCGTCCCTGGTTGGGGTAACAGCGGTGGTATCGCCATTGTTGGTACTGAAAACTGGTATAACGGCAAACGCAAGACACAAGATTTACTAACGGAAATAGGCAGCAAAGTAAACGAACTGCCTGACGTGCGAGCCTTTACGTTTATGCGTAGTGGCTTAGGCGGCGGTGGCGGCGGTAATCGTCCAATACAGTTCGTTATTCAAGGCAATACCTATGAAGAGCTAGCGCAATGGCGTGACATTATTCTGGCTAAAGCCGCTGAAAACCCGAACTTACTCATGCTGGATCACGATTATAAAGAAACCGTACCGCAGATCTTAGTTGATATCGACATCGATCGCGCCGGTGATTTAGGCGTGTCGGTAGGTGCCATTGGCCGCTCACTGGAAGCGATGCTCGGTGGCCGCCGCGTCACCACCTTCTTAGACCGTGGTCGTGAATACGATGTGATTATCGAAGGTTTAGATGATGACTTCCGCGCGCCAACTAAAATCAGTAACGTTTATATTCGCTCGGATCGTAGCAACGAGTTAATTCCTTTAGATAACTTAGTGACGCTGCGTGAAGAAGCCACAGCTTCCAGCCTAAACCGTTACAACCGGATGCGGTCGATTACCATCACCGGTAGTATGGCGGATGGTTATAGCTTGGGCGAAGCACTGGAGTATCTGCAAAATATCGTCAAAACGGATATCAATGACACTGTGGGCGTTGACTATAAAGGCGAGTCGTTACTCTTTCAAGAAAGTGGCCGCTCTACGGCGCTGGTTTTCGTGCTAGCACTGGTTATCACTTATTTGGTATTAGCCGCACAATTTGAAAGCTTTATACACCCACTGGTGATCATGGTTACCGTGCCTCTTGGCTTAGTCGGAGCCTTGTCAGGCCTTTACTTTGCAGGCATGACGCTGAACATCTATAGCCAAATTGGTTTAGTGATGCTGATCGGTTTAGTGGCGAAGAACGGTATTTTGATTGTGGAATTTGCTAACCAACTACGCGATGCCGGAGTAGCATTTGAAGATTCGGTAAAACGTGCCGCAGCGCAACGTTTGCGCCCAATCGTGATGACTGCCTTTACTACGGTAATGAGTAGCTTACCGCTGGTATTGGCAACCGGCCCTGGCTCTGAAAGCCGCATGGTTATCGGTATGGTGATATTAGCCGGCGTTGCCTTAGCAACCTTGTTAACCATCTATGTGGTACCGGTGGTCTATATTGCTATTGCACGCAATACAGGTTCACCACGCTCGATTAGTCGTAAGCTAGAAGAACTCGAATTAGCTGCACCTGATGAGCATGCCGCTGACGAGGTAGTGCCAAAATAAGGCCTAACTGCAGCTGATTGATCACAAACGGGAGCTTAAGGCTCCCGTTTTTATTGGCTGAATGGCTTACTTAACATGTCGCGTTCATCCGTTAACTTAGTCGCGCCATGCATTAAACAGCAGGGTTAAAACAGTATTGTCAGCCGGTTATTCCTGTGTCCGTTGTGCGATAGAAAGAGCTGAAACATGAAGGGATAATTGCATTGAGATATCATTAAGCCGCGTAATACCACGCGGCCTTCGCTAGCAACGCCTTAGCGTAGCGCAACCCTATCCGAACGTATAAAGTTTGCTAACACGGGTTGATGCTGCTGCGCCCATTGCCGTAATTCACGATCATCGCCGCTAGTAATTTGCGCGATAAACGCGCTTGATAGCGCTTGTGTAGCCGCTTTAATCACTTGCTGCTGAGGCACAGAGTCACCACTACGACGCCAATTGGTAAAAATATTATGACTGCCGGCACTGAACACCGCCAATACTTTGTATTGACTGCCAATAGCGTAATACAGCTCAAGCCGATCTTGTGGTGCAGAGTAAAAACCCGGCACAGTGATTTCATCTTCGGTAGTGGTGATGTGCAGCGTTGGGATCCTAACATCAGATAGTACCTGAGACAGCGGCTGGTTATTGTAAAAAGGCGGGGCTGAAATCAAAATGGCCGCCGTGATCCGTTCATCCTTTAGGCTGACCAAACGGCCATTTTGCTTCACCTGTGCTCCACTTAATAGCATAGCGGTGTTAGCACCATAAGAATGTCCAGCCATCACAATATGCTGCGGATCAAACTGCCCGGCATACTCTGAGGCTAAAATGTGATCTAAAGCGAATTTCACATCCTCTACCCGAGCCAGTGCTTCCGTATCATCGGCCGCATCCATTAATCGAAAGGGTAATAATAAACGGCTACCTCGCCACACTTTGCGGTCGCTGCCAACATGCTGTAAATGCAAACTCGCAAAACCTTGGCTTGCCCAATATTGCCCCAGATAAGCATAACGCTCTTTGGAGCCGCCCAAACCATGTGAGAAAACGATTAAGGCTTTTGCTTGTTGTGCTGCTGTAGGTTTAAACAATAATGCCGGCACACTGCGATCACGAGCCGGGTCCAGCCATTCAAAGCTGATTTGTTCAACATCACGCGACAAATTTTCAGCAACACTCAGTGCTTGTTGTACTGAGGGTAAACTCAACTGTTGCTGCCAAGCCACATTGTTGATCGGCTGTTTTTGTGAACAGGCCGTTAGCGTTAAGAGTAAGAGTCCAAGGCAACTGCCCAGTGTTAAGGCTTGATGCTTGCTGAAAAAAAGCATAGGGATCCTCTTGCTTGAAATGATGATAAGTTCAGCTAAAGACTGTCATAGTTCAGACCAGCGACATGACACATAAAAAACCTAAGCTCTAATAAGGTAGCGCTTGCCCATCCCAATTGAGTAATTGGCCTGATTGCTCTGGGCTTAAGCCCGCGATAACCGGCAATAAACGCTCCGCGGTGGCATGCGCGCTTTGTAACTGTCCTTCAGGTAAATTTCGCTGAAATGGCGCAGATAGCGCCGTATCCGTGGTGCCGGGATGTAAACTCACTAAACTGGCCGTTTTGTTATAACGCGCCAATTCAATACTGGTTGTTTTCACCAACATATTCAGCGCCGCCTTGCTCATCCGATAGCTGTACCAGCCCCCTAACTGATTATCCGTAATACTGCCCACTTTGGCACTGAGCACGGCTAACTTGATATTCGGCAGTTTTTGGATAAAAGGAAACAAAGCCTGTAAATACAGTGCCGGACTCATAATATTAACCTGAAAACTTTGCTGCATTGCTAGAGCGCTCAGTTGCCGGATGGTTTTCTCTGGCTGCATACTATCGCCGTGCAACCAGCCTTGACATAACACGATAGCCGTAACAGGTTGACTAAAAATAGTTGTCAATACCGATGCCGTCTCAGGCGCATCGGCCTGCGGCAGTGTATACCACGCCAGATTTGCTACTTTTTCAGTTAGCGGTTGTCGGCTGATTGCCGACACTTGCTTGCCTTGTGCCAGTAACTGGTCAACAAAGGCACGGCCAATACCGCCGCTTGCACCAATAATGAGCCAATGTTCAACCATGCTGGATCCTCTGAGCTAATTCATAACCACTTAGCCAGGCATTTTCAACCCGACCACCACGTGTCCAATCGCCCGCTAACCATAAACCCGGCGCTATTGCATCTTGGAAATTACTATCTGGCATCTGCTGTTGCTGGGCATACAGCCAACGATGACATAACGCACTATTGACTGAAATACTGTCATTAGCCAAGCCTAAAATTTTGCATAAGGCATGCTGAGCTTGTTGCTGCCAAAAAACAGCATCTTGCTCTAAATGCTGTTGGCTAAACTCAGGCGTAAAATGCACCAGCCAATTTTCAGCCACAGAGCGCCCGGGCTTACTGTTTTGCCGACTGATCCAACTGACACCCAATGCCTGCTCCTTAACAAAAATACCACCGGCGGCATGTTGCGTAGCCTTACTTAGTTGTAAACTCACGGCCCAGCAAGGTTGTAATAAATGGGTGGGTAACGTCACCGTTAATGGCGGAGGTAATAATGTGGCAGCTTGTGCCGGCGGGATCGCCAGTATTACCTGAGCAAAGGGCCCAAACTGCTCCGCGTGCTCGTTTTGAATAAACCAGCCCTCTGCCGTATGTGTTATGGTGCTGACACGGCAGTTAAAGTGGCATTCTAGGGTGTCGGCCATCGCGCGCAGTGGGCTGTGCATCGCCGGCGTACCAATGAAGCGTTGCTCAGCATCGGGGGAAGCTGCTAATTGCCCAGCACGATATTGATACATGGGTGCTAACCAACGATTGACCACACCTTGCTTTAACCACTGTGCAACTTGCTGCTGAAATAAGGGTTGCCGCGCCGTAAAATATTGGGCGCCGAGATCTAAATAGCCTTCGGCACTGCGCTTACTGCTCATGCGGCCACCGGCGCCGCGCGCTTTATCGAATACCGCAACCTGTTGTCCCGCTTGTTGCAGCGCAAAGGCACAACTTAACCCGGCCATTCCGGCACCAATTACTGCCAACGTCATTATTACTCCGGCGTGTTATAATCTATTAAGCTTTACATTACGTATGAGTCGACAGTCACGATCAGCCGTTGATGCAAGGAGAAGAGATGAGTACACAGATTGCCACGTTCGGCGCAGGCTGCTTTTGGTGTTTAGAAGCAGCGTTAAATGAAGTCTCCGGTGTACACGCGGCCATTAGTGGTTACATGGGAGGTCATACTCTCAATCCTGATTATCAAAGCATCTGCACCGGTGAAACCGGCCACGCGGAAGTGGTACAAGTAAGTTATGACGATAGCCAGATCAGTTTTAAACAGCTATGCCAACTGTTTTTTAGTTTACATAACCCTACCCAACTTAACCGCCAAGGCAATGATGTCGGCACTCAGTACCGCAGCGTTATTTTTAGCCATAACGCGGAGCAAGCAGCCGAAGCCGCGGCGATAATAAGCGAGCTTGAACAACAACAGCTATTTGAACAACCCATTGTGACTGAAATCAGCCCGGCCAGTGTGTTTTATCCAGCAGAAAGTTATCATCAAGGTTATTATTTGCAAAACCCACAGCAAGGCTACTGTCATTGGGTCATTTCACCGAAAATGTCGAAATTTCGCAGCCAATTTCAGCACCTATTAAAATAAATCCAGCGCTGACTGCAGCCTAGTGATAACAACTTAGGTAGCAAATGCAGCGCTGGTTTTTTTCTTTAGCGTTTAATCACCAGGCGTTTAAGGCAATTTATATTGCAGGCTTAAACCAAAGTTTACGCCGGCAGTTTCATAACCCGAACTGGTTTGATAATGTTTATCAAACAGGTTATCCACCTTAGCACTTAACGATAAAGCTGGGGATAATGCAAAGCTACCGCCCACGCCAAACACAGTAAAGCCACCTAGATATGGGCTACTGGCATACTCACCTTGATAGGTATCGCTTTGGTAATCCGCCGTCACAAATCCCGATAACTGCTGCCATTGTTGCGTCAAGCGCCAATTCACATTGTGCTCAGGTCGGCGGGCTAACCGTTGCCCAGTCAAGGTGTTTTCAGTGTCCAACCAGCTATAACTGATTGTTTGCTCTAAAGAATCCCAACGCAGATCAACACTGAGTTCCACGCCAGAAATTTTGGCACGTTCAATGTTTTGTGGTGTGTAGGTCGCAAAATCAAACTGGATAAGATTGTCAACATCTTGCTTAAACCAAGCTAACTGCAACGTGGCGGCCGCTAACTGATAACTCAGCGCAATTTCATCAGAAATGCTACTTTCTGGCTGTAAATCAGGGTTAGCACTGCCGGGATAGTATAAGTCGTTAAAAGTTGGTGCTTTAAAAGCCGAACCCCGACTGACTCTAAGCTGCAAAGCATCCGTCATATCGTACCCAGCGGCTAACTGCCACGTCGTGTTACCACCGTATTGCTCGGTCAGATCGCGGCGTACCGCACCGTCTAAGCGCAGCGCTGATGCAGCATATTGTAATCCAGCAAAGGCGGCACGATTAATTCGATTATCTTTAACATAGGCTACGCCTGAGCGCGCTACGCTCTCTTGATACCAGTTCACGCCCGCTAAACCCGATAGGCTATCTGTCAATGCAGTGGCTGCTTGATAGTTAAATTCATCGCGTTCAGTAACATATGGGCTTTGCGAAACAGGCCCATAAGTCGTGTCATCATCCAGCGTTCGACTGAATTGTGCTTGATGTTGCCATGATCCTTGCTGATGTTCCCAGCCCAACAAATAACTGCGGTTTAACGTTTCAGCTTGATCTTCACTGCCCCAGGCCGTATCAAACTGATAAAAACCGGAATTAACATCTACCTGACCACGCCAAAGACCCAATCGGGTTTGATAAGCTGCCACCAGTTTAGCAAAACGTTGTTGGTAACCATCTCGATCGTTATCTAAATCGGTACGCACATTAAAACCATCGGCCCGGCTATACCCTGCACTAGCACTCAAAGTCAGATCGCCATGATGTTGACTCGCATTAATACCAGCACCAGCCTGCCCATAACTGCCAACATCCGCAGTTAATTCCACGCCACTGGCTTGACGAGTGGTAATAGCAATTACCCCAGCTAAGGCGTCAGCACCATACCATGCCGCTCGAGGGCCACGGATCACTTCTATTCGTTCAATTAACGCTAAGGGCAACATCGATAAGGTTTTATAACCCAAGGTGGCAGAGCCACTGCGCACGCCGTCAATCAATACGAGCGTATGGCCATTATTCCCGCCACGCAAATACAAACCGCTATTTTGGCCACGGCCACCGTCACGAGAAATAGTAATACCGGGTAATTGCGCTAATAAAGCAGGTAAATCACTGGCTTGACGAGCCTCAATATCTGCACGATCTAGCACAGAAACACTGGCTAACACTTCGGAAGTGGCTACAGGGGTGCGATTAGCGTAAACACTGATATGTTCGACCGCGTCAGTCGCGGATACAGCAGTAGGCACGGCTGACAACAGCAGCGCCCAAGAAGGTTTAAACATAGATACTCCAGCAATGTGCCCACCGCACATTTCTTTGGTTTGAAGGACTTTTAGGCCGGTCTCCGGGCTAACAACCTGCTGACGCGAGTATTTCGCCTTCCCATCTTGCGACAGTGGCGGATGAAATACTTTAAGTTGCTTACCGTTGCGGGGGCAGCTCTGGTTTTACACCAGATTCCCGTTTAACTTGGTCGATGACATTAAAAAGCCGCGACCAAGCACCTAAAAAAGCGGCGGCTCTATCAAGAGCCGCCGCAAGTTTACGCTGAATCAGCGCCAAGTCAATAGACTTCTAGAAGTCTTAACTGCAAATCAATCGCGAAAGTTGGTAAATTGAAAAGCTTGCTCTAATTCAGCTGCACGCACCGCCGCAATCGCTTCTTGTAAATCATCGCGCTTTTTACCAGTAACGCGCACTTGATCGCCTTGAATAGCGGCTTGCACTTTTAACTTATTGTCTTTAATTAATTTAACCAACTTTTTCGCCATATCCGTTTCGATACCTTGGCGCAGCGATAAGGCTAAACTGTAAGTTTTACCCGAGTGCACTACATCGCCTTCTTTAAAAGAGCGCACATCTAGATTGCGTTTCACCGCTTTGGCAAAAAAGATTTCGAGCATTTGCTGTAACTGAAACTCTGCCTCAGCCACCATGTTAATTTGTTTATCTTTGAGGGTAAATTCAGCATTTACGCCGCGAAAATCAAAACGCGTTTGTAATTCACGGTTAGCATTATCGACCGCATTTAGTACTTCTTGCTGGTCGACTTCAGAAACTATATCAAAAGCGGGCATCTTGCTCTCCTATCTCGGTCTATGCTGGTGATTATAACCAGAAAACTGCTACAATCCGAGCCCCATTTATCGGAGGTGAGAACGTGCCACAATCGTTTTATCGCTTTTTGTTTTTATTATGTTTGCTGTTAGCCACTTTTGGCTTTATGGCCGAGATTAACGGCCACAAGCTTGCTGGCGAATTGTCTTTTTTTAAAATTGAAAATCTCGATAAAGTGGCCCATTTTGGTATTTTCTTTGTACTCAGTGGCTTAATTTGGAAAGGCTTTCGGGCAGTGTTTTGGAAGATCCTACTTTTAATGGCAATCTATGGCGCCTTAATTGAAGTGATACAAGAAAACTATACGCGACGCACGGGCGATTTTTGGGATTGGGTAGCTGATATGGCTGGGGTTTTAACCTTTTTTGTTGTGCGTAAACTGTGGCATTTATGGCGACCACGCAGCAAGCGTTAAACTGGACCGTCGTTGGCCAAGGCGCTATTGGCCTGCTTGCTGCCTGTCGTTGGCAACAGGCTGATACGCCAGTACGTTTGTGGTTGCGTCAACCTAAATCATTGAGCGTGCGCTTTTTGGCGCTAGATGACACCGAGCAACAATGCCATTTTCAAGCGGCAGTCTCCCCCATCCATGCCTTGTTTTTACCGGTAAAAGCCTATGCCGTTACCGAAGCCTTAGCCCAACTACAACCGCATCTCACTGACAACGCCCAAATTGTCGTTTCCCATAATGGTATGCCAGACCTTGCAGCATTACGGCAATTTGCACGAGCTAAACAAGGGATCTGGTTTTTAACGACTAGCCATGGAGCCTTACGACAAGCGGAGCAGATCCGCCATACCGGCCAAGGTAAAAGTATGCTAAGCCCACTGAATGAAGCCGCGAGCGCACAATGCAAAGCCGTTTTCACGGCTTTACATCAGGCCTTGGGCCCGTTAACCGTCACCGAGAATATCATAGCGGCTTTATGGCAAAAGCTGGCGATTAATGCGGCTATTAACCCGCTCACCGCAGTTTTAAATTGTAAAAATGGTGCTTTAGCGGCGGCAGAGCATCAACCTCAATTGCAGCAAATTGTCAGCGAAGTCTGTCAGCTGGCCTCGCTTGAACAAGTTGATTTGCCGTTTGCGGCAACCCTTGCCCAAGTGCAACAAGTGATCACCGCGACGGCCAATAACTATTCATCAATGCAGCAAGATCATTACCATGGCCGCCCCACCGAGCTTAGCGTGATCACCGGCTTTATTGTCGCCACGGCGGCAAAACATCAGCTAGCGGTTCCGGCCAATCAAGCGCTATGGCAAGCGCTGCAAGTTACTTAAGGCCGATACACTGCAACATTGTTAAATCCCATCTCTTGCAGCAATAAAACCTGCAAACGACTCATCACGCCACGTTCACAGTAACAATAATATTGCTGTTGCTGATCTAACTGTGCAAACGCCGTGGCTAAACGGTAAAACGGAATGGTCAGTACCTGATGCTGCTGTAATTGCAGTGGCCGCGCGTCGACTTCGTCTTGACTGCGAATATCTAACACGATCGCGTTAGCCGGTAATATCGCTTCGGTAGCGATAACACCCGCTTGTTGTTCTGCTTGATATTCAACGGTCCGAATATCGAGGATTTTAGCTTGCTCAATAGCTTGATTTATCCTGCGCGGATCGAGCAGTGCTTCGGCTGTGATGACTTCGCTGAGGATGGCATTCACTGTCGGATTTTGTGAAATCACGCCACAATATTCCGGCATACTTCCCGCCAACTCGGCCACACCAATTTGTCGTGCTAAATCCACAATATCTTGTTTGTCATGATAAATAAGCGGCCGCAAAACTAAGCTGGGGCTCGCTTGATCGATCACGGCTAAGTTAGCCAGCGTTTGACTCGCGACCTGGCCAATACTTTCACCGGTAACCACCGCCGAGATCCCAAGCTTTTCAGCCATAGCGCTGGCCACCTGCATCATCAGGCGTTTTAAAACGACACCCATTAAACCCGTGGGCACATGCTCCAAAATATCTGCCACAACGGGGGCAAAGTCGACACTGACAAACTTCACCCGATGCGAGGCTGCATAGGTTTTCCATAGATAAAAGGCGATTTCGCGCACACCGTTCTCATGCGCTGCACCGCCTAAATTAAAGAACAGATAATGGGTACGTAAACCCTTGCGGATCATTAGATAACTGGCAACAGCCGAATCAAAACCGCCTGAGATCAACGACAAGGCATCCGATTGCGATGGGATCGGTAAGCCGCCCATGCCTGTGAAGCTTTCGGTGACCAGTAAAAATTGCTGCTGTTTAATCTCTAGTTTAATCTCTAAGTCAGGCTGCTTTAATTGCACTCGCGCGCTACTGACTAATTGGTTTAAGCCGCCACCAATATAACGCTCGGCGTCGAGTGAACTAAATGCATGTTCACCTTGGCGTCTCACCCTGACACA
Source organism: Alishewanella sp. HL-SH05 (assembly GCF_052655985.1). Next base: position 1,321,422 of record NZ_CP199753.1, on the reverse strand, counting down.
AAAGCTTTTATTCATAATTTGAGACTGATAAACCGCCGCAACTTGCTGAAAAAGATCGGCTAAATCAGTGAACTGGCGCGTTTGCATCTGAGCAAAGGTAACAATACCGGGGATACATTTTAAACGTGTAATTAATTCTTGGCGCCAAGCGGTTGTCTCGTATTGGCTAGTGACCGTTAGATGATCAAAATAACCGGTGACTTTCACTTTATGCGGCAGATGTTTTAGTAAAGTTCTGAGATTCTGCTCCACCAGCAACGTTTGACGCTTGCGCACCGACTTACTTTTGATGGCGATTTCAGGATGCAACTTAATAATAAATTCGAGCATGATGGGCGCATTTAGCTAACAATGTTGCGCATTATAACTAAGCGTAACAAAAACGCCTAATCAAGCGATTAGGCGTTTGCTGACTCAAGGATTAGTTGCCGGTTCAAAACTGATTGGTTCAGACACCTTAGGCTTGCCCTGCATGATCGAGATTTCGACACGCCGGTTACGCCGACGATTTAGCTCACTATTATTTGGCATCAAGGGGCGAGTATCAGCATGCCCTACCACGACAATGCGGTTTCGATCAAAGCCCGGCGCAGCAATTAAAGCGGTGGCCACTGAAACGGCTCGCTTAGCCGATAAATCCCAATTGTTGGCATGTAACTCATCACCCACCTGAAAATCATCAGTATGCCCACTGACGGTAATTTCACCGGGAATATCATTGAGCATCACCCCAATTTGCCGCACTATCGGGATAAAACGCGGCTGTAAAAAAGAAGAGCCCGATGGGAAAGAGCCATTTTCGCGGATACGAATAATGATTTGCTGCCCCAATGATTCTAACTCGACTGCGCCGTCAACGATTTGTTGCTCCAGCTCTTCAGCTAACTTCTTCACCGTTTCATTAACTTGCTCTTGGGCCGCTTCTGCGGCAGCGGCGGCTGTAGCCTCGGCAGCTTCTTGCTCCTCAGCATTTAATGCCGATTGCCCACCGGTTTGATCATCGCGTTGGTCTTGGCGCCCGCCGGCAGAGTCTTCTTCACCCGCTTGAAATTCAATGACTTGCTGGGTCATTTCCATGGTTTGCTGCTGGATCGTTTCAATTGGCGTGGGATCAGGCCGCCCAGGGCGAAACTCCATGGCAATAACACTGGTTCCCTTGGGGATATCATCCACTTCAATTTTATTTTGCACACCAAAAGCAAACTTCATAGAGCCGGCAATTTGTTTAAACTTCAACACGTCCATTTCAGAAAATGCTAATAACAACACGAAGAAGCACATCAAAAGCGCCATTAAATCAGCAAAGGTTCCCATGTAAGCGGGTAACCCAGGCGGTGGGCATTTGCATTCTTCTTCGTCACTCATGCCGCCTCTCCTGCTACTTCGCGTTTATTTTGCGCTAAATAGTTACGTAAAATCCCTTCAATAACCTTTGGATTCTGCCCATCTTGAATGCCTAATACCGCATCTAAGATCAACATATTGTTTAGTTTTTCTTGCTGGTTGCGGATCGCTAATTTGTCGGCCAACGGAATGGCCATAACGTTGGCAACAAAGGCACCATACAACGTTGTTAACAATGCCACCGCCATCGCCGGGCCGATGGCTTTAGGATCATCCATGTTAGATAACATCGCCACCAAACCAATCAAGGTACCGATCATTCCCATAGCCGGTGCTACGTCACCCAAACTACGAAAAATAGCAATAGCTGTTTCATGGCGCTTCTCGGTTAACGAAATATCCTTCTGCATGGTTGCTCGCACGACATCAGCGTCATGGCCATCCACCAACATATTAATGCCTTTTTGCATAAAGCTATTGGGAATTTCAGCCTCTTCTAGGGCTAAAAAACCACCTTGACGTGCGGCACCACCTAATTGCACGGCCTTTTCAATTAATTCTTCTGGTGATTCAATTTTAAACATAAAGGCTTTGGCAGCCGCTTTACCTGCACCTAAAAATTGAGCCAAGGTAAATTTAGCTAGTACAACAAATACCGAGCCACCAAATACAATAAGCACCGAGACCAAATCACCAAACATGCCGACGTCACCGCTACTACTGATAAACATCGCCATTACAATAAAGCCAATTGCGCCAATCAATCCGATTAGGGTCGCTAAATCCACATCCTACTCCTTCCAAAACAGTGCCGGGGCTGGCTTTTGAATCTTAATTTTAGTTATTTTATATCAGCTGCAAACTAGTTATCGACCTTAACTCTGAATCATTAAGCAATAAATCAGCAAAGAATACCAATTTAGTCGTTACTATACGCAATTTCATTGACCATAATAGCCTGCTACGATAAGGTTGCGCACAGTTTTTTTGGGGAATAATATGAGTAAAAAATCTGCAGACCCAGGTCAGTTTGAACAATCCATCCAAGAACTCGAACACATCGTCCAACAGTTGGAACAGGGTGAGCTGTCGTTAGAGCAAGCCTTAGGTCAATTTGAGCGTGGGATCAGTTTGGTCAAACACAGTCAGCAGCAACTGCACGCGGCGGAACAAAAAGTCCAGATTTTGTTACAACAACAACCTGAACCTTTGCAGCCGTTTGAGCCGCAAACAGGAGACTAACCTTGGCCCCAACCAGTCTATCGCTATTTCAGCAGCGGGTGGAACAACAACTGCAACAGGCGCTTGCTACAACAGTTCCGACGAACTTCTTGTTGCATGATGCCATGGCTTACAGTTTGTTGCTGGGTGGCAAACGGGTTCGACCTTTTCTGGTATACAGCCTAGGTCAAATGTTAGGTGCTAAACTGTCTGATCTCGATGCCCCAGCAGTGGCAATTGAAGCGATCCACAGTTATTCATTAATTCATGACGACTTGCCGGCCATGGATAATGACGATTTACGCCGCGGCAAACCCACTTGCCATAAAGCTTATAGTGAAGCCACGGCGATTTTAGCCGGAGATGCACTGCAAGCTTTTGCTTTTGAGCTATTGAGCAGTCATGATTACCAACAGGTTTGCCCACGTCGGCAGGTGTTAATGGTGAAAACGCTAGCACAAGCAGCAGGCGCCACCGGCATGTGTGCCGGCCAAGCGATAGACTTGGCACAAACCAATCAAAAAATCACCTTAGAGAAATTAGAGTTAATGCATCGTTTAAAAACGGGTGCATTAATTGAAAGCACAGTTAAACTAGCCTATTACGCCAGCCCGGTAGAAGATGAACAAATCCTGCTGGATTTGTTAAAGTTTGCTAGTGCGCTAGGTTTGGCCTTTCAAGTGCAGGACGATATTCTGGACATTGAAAGCGACACGGCCACTTTAGGAAAAACACAGGGTTCTGATCTTAAAGCCAACAAAGCTACGTATCCGGCCTTATTGGGGCTGGCGGGCGCCAAAGATAAAGCGGCACAACTTTATCAAGAAGCCCTTGCCGCCCTCGAACGGCTACCCTACGATACGGCTGAGCTTGCACGCTTTGCCCACTATATTATTGCCAGAAAGTTTTAACATAGGCATTTGTTATGCAAATTGATATGACGGAATATCCACTGTTAACTAAGGCTAATTTGCCCGATGAACTTCGGCAATTACCTCAGGAAACCTTACCCCAACTGAGCCATGAACTGCGGCAGTTTTTATTAAAAACCGTTAGCCAAAGTAGTGGTCATTTTGCCTCAGGTTTAGGTGCCGTCGAACTGACTGTTGCCCTGCACTATGTTTACAACACGCCTTTTGATCGGGTGATCTGGGATGTAGGTCATCAGGCATACCCACACAAGATCCTCACGGGTCGTCGTCATCAAATGCATACCATCCGCCAAAAAGAAGGCCTGCATCCTTTTCCGTATCGGGAAGAAAGTGTCTATGACGTGTTATCGGTAGGCCACTCCAGTACTTCCATCAGCGCAGCCTTAGGCATGGCAGTGGCAGCACAACAAGCTAAGAATCAACGTAAAGTTGTTGCGGTTATCGGCGATGGCGCCATTACTGCAGGTATGGCATTTGAAGCCTTAAATCACGCAGGTGAAATTAAACCGGACATGCTAGTGATCTTAAATGACAATGAAATGTCTATTTCAGAGAACGTTGGCGCGTTAAACCAATACTTTGCCCGCATTTTATCGGGCAGTTTTTATACTAGCTTGCGAGAAGGCGGCAAAAAAATCCTCAGCAACATGCCACCATTACATCAGTTAGCCAGCCGCGCTGAAGAACACTTTAAAGGCATGGTAACACCCGGTACCTTCTTTGAAGAGCTTGGCTTTAATTATATCGGCCCAATTGATGGTCATGATGTATTGGGGTTGGTCGATACCATTCGCAATATGCGCCAGCTTAAAGGCCCTCAGCTACTGCATATCGTCACGAAAAAAGGTAAGGGCTATGCCCCTGCCGAAGCTGATCCGATTGGTTATCATGCAGTCGCAAAATTTGATCCCGCGGCTAAAACGCAACCGGCTAAAAAAGCCAGTGCTCCAACCTTTTCCAATATATTTGGCCAGTGGATCTGCGATATGGCAGAGCAAGATGAGCGGCTCCAAGGTATAACCCCTGCCATGCGAGAAGGTTCTGACTTAGTGGCGTTTTCAAAACGCTTTCCTAAGCGCTATTTTGATGTCGCCATCGCCGAGCAACACGCAGTGACGCTGGCCGCAGGCATGGCTATTGAGGGCTTAAAACCAGTAGTGGCTATTTACTCGAGCTTTTTACAACGCGGTTACGATCAACTGATCCACGATGTGGCGCTGCAACAATTAGATGTGTTGTTCGCCATTGACCGCGCGGGCATTGTAGGAGCTGACGGCCCAACTCACCAAGGTGCTTTTGATATCAGCTTTTTACGCTGCATTCCCAATATCACCATTATGGTGCCATCCAATGAAAATGAATGCCGGCAAATGCTTTATACCGGCTATCAACATAACGGGGTGGCCGCCGTTCGCTATCCACGAGGTAGCGGTAACAATCAAGCGGCCGCAACAACGATGGAGTTATTACCACTGGGTAAAGCAAAAGTGGTACAGCGTGGTAAAAAATTGGCTATCTTGGCCTTTGGACCACTGCTTGGCGCCTGTGAGCAAGCGGCCACAGCGCTTGGCGCCACCTTAGTTGATATGCGCTTTGTTAAGCCATTAGATACTGCACTGTTACAGCAATTAGCTGTGGATCACAGCTACGTGATGACTGTTGAAGATAACGCCATTATGGGCGGTGCTGGATCTGCGGTAAATGAGTACTTGGTGCAGCTACATTATCAAGGCCAGATCCTCAACTTGGGCTTACCAGATGAGTTTATTAAACACGGTACGCAACAAGAGATTTATCAAGAGTTAGGCTTAGACAGTGCCGGTATTTTGGCACAAGCGCAGCGTTTATTAAAAGAAGAGTAGTAGGCGCTAGACAAACGACACCCAAAACGTGGGTGTCGTCTTTGCAAAAGCCTTGCTAAAGCCGATGATGCTCTAACCAAATCAACCCTTCAGCTAACAAGCGGTGAATCTGCAACGGTAAATCAACACTCTCTTCAAATTCAAACGCATCCAATTGACTGGCAAAAGCCAAACTGCCCACCACCGCGCTTAAACCTTGAGCTTTTAACTGCAGTAATGCCTGCTCGGCTAATTGCATTGAGCTTTCCCAATTCAACAACTGGCCACCGAGTAAAGGTAACGGATACAGTGCATAACCGCCAGACGCGGTTAGATTAACCACTTCACCATCGGGCAAAGTAAAATGACTGGCCGCAATCTGTTCTAGCAACCGGCAACTATATGATGCCACCAACTCTTGCGCGATATCACGAAACACCACAACAAAACGTGCATCGACAAAACGTACCACATAATCTGAGCCGCGTGTTTCTCGACTTAATAACGAGCTTAATTGTTGTAACAAACTATCCGCAGTGCTAACGCCATACTTTAAAAGAATTTGCTGATAATGATCAGGTTCAAGCAGCAACAAAGCAATGGTTTTACCCTGCTCGGTTAACGCTTGACGATTGCGCTGAAAGTGCTCGATATCTTTAGGCAGCTGCTCAAACATAAAGCGTTTATTACGTAAGCCGGTGGTAGTGTCACGATGCGTTAATTGACTGAGTTGCTCGTTCAATTCATTCAGCTTTTGATTGGTATTTTCTAATTCTTGGGTTCGTTGTCGCACCAAACTGGTTAATTGCTCCTGTTTATGTAAGTTATTTTGCCGATAAAGCCAAAATAAGCCATAAAACAAACACAATAACAAACAGAGCCACAGCAAGCGATACACCAAGGTTTCATCAAAGCGGCGTGGGATCACCAATTGAATTTGCGTTTCTTGGGCATCCAGCCAATGTTGATAGTTATACCTTACCTGTAATTTAAAGGTAAAGTTGCCAGGTGGCAGGTTGGTATAGACTGCTTCGCGCCGATCGACCACTTCTTGCCACTGCTGATCAAAGCCCATTAACTGATAACGAAAAATCACACTATCAGGCCGAGTATATTCAAGCGCTGAATAACTGATAGTCAGATTGCGTTCTTGCCGTTCCAAAACTTGCCGCAGTTGTTGACCCGACAGCGGATAACTCTGCTGAGCACTGATTTTCTTCAAAATGGGTCTTAATGTCTTGGGGGTAGTACTATCCAATTCTTCAGGTACCGCAACCAAACCGCGTAATGTTGGATACCATAGCTGTTGCTGCCAGAACGCTACTTTAGACTGGCCTGCACCGTTACAACAACGGCTGGTTAACGAGCCCATCTGCCTATCGTAGGGCGATAGCACTTCTTCTAAACGAAACCCTTCATTGGCGGCTTGAGGCAAACTGTCGACGCGTAAACGAAAGATCCCTTTATGCGTACTCAACCAGAGCCAACCCGACTGCTGGTGAAAATAAAAACTTAAGGCAGGGCCATGTAATAAGCCATTACCACTGTGCAAATGTAACCACGCGTTATTGGGCCTTTGAATATACACACCATCATCTAAAGTACTCACCAGCACAGTGCCATCGGGTAACACTAATGTCGCTAAAATATAAGCGTTATAAAGGGCACTGCCGATGCCTAAACGAGTTAATTGTGCATTTTGCCAACGGTACAAACCACGACTGGTTCCAAACAATACTTGGCCTTTATGCTGACTTAAAGTGGTGATCTGTTTAGATTCTAATTCGGCGTTAAAGGGAAGTAAGGTTAAAACATTATCTTGTGCATGATATAAACCATTAAGACTACCGATCCAAATGCCGCCCTGCTCCGCCGGTTTTACCACCCTAACGGCTTGGCCTTGTAACTGGGGAAATAACACGCTGAGCTGGGCCGTTCTTACATCATATTGGTATAAACCGCGCTCCAGCCCCAGCCATAGCTGCTCAGGGCCAGGCCAATGGAGATCATGTACCGTTTGCCCTTGCAATTGTTCGGCAGAGATCAAGGGCTGAAAACGTTCAGCCATGTCTAAGTAGCCCACTTCGCTTTGACTGGCTAATAACAGCTTACCTTGAGGTGTCAGTGAGACACTGCGAATAATAGGATCGCTTCCCGGAACTAATCGACGAATTTGACTGCGATTGACCATAAAAATGCCATCGCTAAAACTGGTTAGCCAAATATTATGCTCTTTATCTTGAAATACCTGGCTAAACCAAGGTGAACTGCCAAGTTCGGCAACCGTAACCGTTTGCCAAGCTTGTCCGGGAGATTGAAAAAATAGTTTACGATAAGAAGAAAGCCATTGCGCGCCAGTATTATCTTGTAACAAGCGGTATACCGGTGCCATGGTGTCGTCAGGTAGTGACTGCGCGGTAATTTCACCGTCGCTTTGTAACCGAAATAAACCGTTTTCACTGGCGATATGTAAACCGTTATCGGTCCATGCTAAGTCGTACACGGGGTTTTGTGCTAATACAAGCGGCAAGGCGAATTGTTGCCAGCTGCCGTCGGCCGCGCGCTGATGCAAATAATCGCTGGCCATCACCCAGATTTGCTCATTGGTTTGGGCTAATTGGCTGACCACTGCTTTAACTTGCTCGACGCGGCGTACCTTATTTTGCTGCACACTAAATAATTGATCGGCGGCGACCCAAATTTCACCTGGTGTTACTTCAAGCAACGAAGTCACTTCACTGTAAATCGGTAAGCGTTGTAATTCTAGGGTGGCAGGATCCAACACCGACAAACCCGATTTGGTACCGATCCATATTTTACCCTCACTGTCGGTCAGTAAATGCGTAATCGCATTACTGGCTAACTTCGGATGGGTTTCATTACTAAATACTTCAAAATGTTGGCCATCAAAGCGGTTTAAACCATACAGAGTACCTAGCCAGATATAGCCAAGTTTATCTTGCGTGATCGCTCGAACAGAATTGCTTGATAAGCCTTCGGCACTGGTCCAGTGCTTCAGATCATAGTCATACACGGAAGGTGGGGCCGCCAAAGCGCTCTGACACATCAAAACAAAGATGATGAACAGAAAACGAGACATGCAGCCCTCCTTGGTCATTGTGATTATGGTGTGGTCACAGCCCTTAGTTTAACCATGACAGGTAAACCAATAGATGCAAGATGGCTAAAGCAGGTAACGCGGCCAGTAAATCATCCAGCATAATACCGAAACCACCGTGTACCCTGCGATCAAACCAGCTGATGGGCCAAGGTTTTAAAATATCGAACAACCGAAACAAAATAAAGCCCAGTAACAAGCTTTGCCAGCTGATGGGCACCAAGAGCATGGTCAAGGCAAAACCGATAATTTCATCCCAAACTATGGCGCCGTGGTCATGTTCCCCTACATCGGCAGCGGCTTTGCCACACACATAAATACCCAGCAAACTACCGAATAGGATAAACAGCAATAGCCAAGCTTGTCCGGCCAAACTTAGTAACCAAACCAACGGCAATGCCGCCAAAGTACCGAAGGTACCCGGTGCTTTTGGGGCTAGACCGCTGCCAAAGCCTAATGCTAAAAAATGTTGCCATTTACCCAGCTGAAATTTGGCTTTGCTATTTGCTGTTGTCATAGAAAATGTTGAAACCCATGATGTTGGTAAGCATAAGGCTGTTCACCGCTTTTTAATTCCAGTTTACCCACCGCCCCTGTGATCCTGCCAATACAGGTGATTGGCACGCCATAAGGCGACAGTAACACATCAAGTGAGCCTCGACGATTCTCTGGCACGGTAAAGAGTAACTCGTAATCCTCACCACCCGATAACGCCAGTTGCATCGCGTCTTCCGCTGTACAGCTGTCTTTTAACGCTTGCGACATAGGCAAACGTTGAATATCAATATAAGCCCCTACTGCCGAGCGACGGAGGATATGTGGTAAATCACCCGCCAAGCCATCAGAGATATCCATCGCGCTACTGGCGGTATTACGCAGCGCCTGACCTAAAGCAACCCGTGGCGACGGATAATGAAAACGTTGTAATAAATGCCCTTGATGCTTTTTACTAATTTCGCACTGCCCTTGCACCAGCTTTAAGCCCAGGGCGGCGTCGCCCAGTGTGCCGGTAACATAAATATAATCACCCACCTTAGCACCCGAGCGAGTAATGGCTTTTCCACGCGGTACTTGGCCTTTGGCCATCATGCTGAAACTGAGCGGGCCACGTGTCGTATCACCACCAATCAATTGGCAATTGTAGTATTCAGCGGTTTCATGTAAACCGGCAGCAAATTGCGCTAACCAGCTTTCATCTGCCGAGGGTAACGTCATCGCCAACGATAACCATGTTGGCTCTGCCCCCATGGCGGCCAGATCGCTAACATTGACGGCCACTAACTTATGGCCAAGTGCACGCGGATCAACATCAGGAAAAAAGTGAGTCCCCGCGACCATGGTATCTGTTGTAACAACGATGTCGTAACCATCACGCACCTGTAACACCGCACCATCGTCACCGACACCAATACTGACATCAGTGCGCTTCACGCCGATATTCGAAAAATATCGCGCGATTAAATCAAATTCACCCATAGCGTATAAAAAGCCGACTGACGTCGGCTTCTCCATTAATTTGGACGCAATACCTTGACCGCTTTGTCCAGGATACTGTTCACAAACTTATGACTATCATCAGCCGCAAAGGCTTTGGCTAATTCAATAGCTTCATTGATGATCACTTTATAGGGTACATCTAAACGATACTTCAGTTCATAGGCTGAAACACGTAATACCGCTTTTTCGACCAAGTCGATATCTTCGAACGGGCGCTCGAGATACGGTTTAATCGCTTCATCTAATTTGGAATGGTGTAATACCACACCGCGTAAAATATCTTGGAAATACGCAACATCAATATGTTTAACGTTATTTTCCAATAACAATTGCTGCTCAATATCAGCTATCGGGTTGTGGCTAACTTGCCAACTGTAAATACCTTGTACAGCCAGTGAGCGGGATTGACGACGGACGTTAGGTTTCATCTGTGCTTCCTGTTACAGTTGTGCAAGCACATTGATCATTTCGAGTGCCGACATGGCTGCTTCGCCGCCCTTGTTACCGGCCTTAGTACCGGCACGCTCAATCGCTTGTTCAATACTGTCTACAGTAAGCACGCCAAAAGCTACTGGCAGGTCATACTGCATACTCACTTGGGCAATACCTTTGACACACTCGCCTGACACATATTCAAAGTGTGGTGTACCGCCACGGATCACCGCGCCGATAGCCACAATCGCATCATATTTCTTGGTTGCGGCAACACGTTGTACCGCTAATGGCAACTCAAACGCGCCCGGAATACGCACGACAGTGATGTCTTGTTCAGCGATGTTACCCACGCGTCGCAAAGTGTCGATGGCGCCGCTGAGTAAACTTTCAACAATAAAACCGTTAAAGCGTGCGACTACTATCGCAATTTTCTTACCATTCGCTGCATAGCCTGCTTCAATTACCTGCATGACCTGTCCTTACTATTTAACTGCCGTCAAAATTTAGCCGTGCATAATAGCATAATTTATGACACTCGGGCATAGCCTTATTCAGAAACGTAATCCACTACATCCAGACCGAATCCGGATAACGCATGGTACTTAATTGGCTTGCTTAACAAGCGCATTTTCTTCACACCTAAGCTGGCCAAAATTTGAGAACCGACACCCACATTACGAGATGTGCCTTTCCAAGGCGCCACAGGCGGTTTTTCACCCTTATCTTCTGCTTCAAAATGTTGCACCATTTGCACTAGCTCTGAGGTGCTTTCGTGCTTACCTAACAACACCAAGACGCCACCTTCATCAGCAATACGCTGCATGGCGGTATGCAAAGGAAAACTGCGATTGGTACCGCGTGTGGTCAGCAATAAGTCGTTAAAGGTGTTATGTAAATGCACCCGCACTAAGGTTGGCTCGTCAGCGACAATGTCGCCTTTAACTAAAGCAAAGTGCAACTGATTATCAATCGTGTCTTTAAAGGTCACTAACTCAAACTCACCCATCTCGGTCGGTAACTTACAGGTCGCCACTTTTTCAATGGTGGTTTCATTGAGATTACGGTATTCAATTAAATCGGCAATGGTACCAATTTTAATATCATGCTCTTTCGCAAACACTTCAAGATCCGGACGGCGCGCCATGGTGCCATCATCATTTAAAATTTCAACAATCACTGCCGCAGGCTCAAGCCCCGCTAATCGCGCCAGATCACATCCGGCTTCGGTATGACCGGCACGCACTAACACGCCGCCATCTTGCGCCATAAGTGGAAAGATATGCCCTGGCTGAATGATATCTGAAGGGCGAGCGTCACGTGCCACCGCTGCTTTCACTGTTTTAGCGCGATCGGCCGCTGAAATACCGGTGGTCACGCCTTCTGCAGCTTCAATGGATACCGTGAAGTTGGTCGCAAACGGTGATTTATTGGCATCGACCATTAAGGGTAAGTTGAGTTGCTGGCAGCGTTTTTTCGATAAGGTTAAACAAATTAAGCCACGACCAAACTTTGCCATAAAATTGATGGCAGCAGGCGTGACATACTCGGCGGCCATCACCAAATCGCCTTCATTCTCGCGATCTTCATCATCCATCAAAATAACCATTTTACCTTGGCGGATATCTTCAATAATTTCTGCAGGTGTATTCAGTTGCATAGCTAACCTTCTTTATAAAAACCCGCGTTGCTCTAACAACGCCAGATCAACACCTGTTGTAGGGGCAGGTGTTTTAGTATGGAGTAAGCGTTCTAAATAACGCGCGATCAGGTCCACCTCTATATGGACCAAGCTGCCTTTTTGCAACTGCAGCAACGTCGTTTTCATCGCCGTGTGCGGAACGATGGTTAAACGAAAGGCCGTTGCACTTAGTTCATTTACGGTTAGGCTAACGCCATCAATGGTTACCGAACCTTTATGTGCCAGATACGGCGCTAATGCCGCTGGCATAGCAAACCACAGTTGCCAAGCGCGCGCGGTTTTTTCGATGCGCAGCAGCTCCGTCACACCATCAACATGGCCGCTAACCATATGGCCACCTAAGCGACCGGTGGCTAATAAGGCTTTTTCTAAATTCACTCTTTGTCCCACCTGATACTGACTAAAGCGGGTTAAAGCGAGTGTTTCAGCGGATACATCAGCGACAAAGCCTTGGGCTAGCAATTGGGTAACGGTAAGACAGACCCCATTGCTGGCAATACTGTCCCCTAACTGCACATCGCTAAAATCTAACTGCTCACTGTGGATCTGCACTTCTAAATCGCCGCCTTTAACGGTTAAGCGGCTAATGTGACCTGTGGCAGCAATAATACCGGTAAACATATCAGCTCTCTTTTGTTGGGTTGGCAAGGCTCGTTGCCGCAGGTATAGCTCGAATTCGAATATCATTTCCGAGTTGTTGTACATCGGTCAGGGTTAAATGCGGTACGGCGGCTAACTGTTGAAAATTGCCTAATTTCGCTAAGGGTTGAGCACAGTCACCCAATAGTAAAGGCGCTTGATACAAGATGACTTCATCGACTAGCCCATGTTGCAATAACGCCCCAGCAAGCGTGCTTCCCGCTTCAGTCCACACGCTATTAATATGCTGCTGATGTAAGGCCTTAAGCAAGGCCGATAAATCGAATTGATCTGACGCTAACACGGCTAAAGGCAATTGAGTCACCCTAACTTTAGAGGTGCTAAGTTGCTTTGCGGCTTGTGCTGCGTCATAGCAAAGTAACACCGCACCACCTTGACTAAATAAGGCTTCAGTACCGGTTAAGCGCTGTTGCCGATCCAAGATCACGCGCAGTGGCTGGCGTAAGCCGCCATCGGCTAAAGTAGTAATGGTATTGCTCGCGGTTTGTCGCACCGTTAAACGGGCATTGTCGGCTAAAACGGTGCTAGCAGTAGAAAGAATCGCGCTGCTCTGCGCTCGAAACTGCTGCACATCATCACGGGCAACATCCCCGGTTAACCACTGACTTACGCCATTAGCTAGCGCGGTGCGACCATCTAAACTGGCGGCCATTTTGAGCCAGACATAAGGTCGTTGACGTTCCATCCGACTGAGAAAACCCGGATTGAGCGCCCGGGCGGCGTTCGTAAGCAAACCATGCTGCACGCTGATCCCTGCGCTTTCGAGGATAGCGACGCCTTTGCCTGCCACCAGTGGATTCGGATCTAACATGGCAATCACCACCCGACTGACCCCAGCTTTCACTAACGCTTCGGCGCAAGGCGGGGTGCGGCCATAATGCGCACAAGGCTCTAACGTGACATAACAAGTCGCGCCTGCTGCCGCAGAGCCGGCTTGTTGTAAAGCATACACTTCGGCATGGCCCTGCCCCGCTTGTCGATGATAGCCTTGCCCTATAACCTGAGCGTTTTTCACCAACACCGCACCCACATTAGGATTAGGATCGGTGGTGAAACGCCCAGCCGCAGCTAAGCTTAACGCCAGCGTCATATACTGATGATCGGCTTCTGAAAAGGACACCGTTACTTCTCTCCCAATCGGGCAATTTCCTCGCCAAACTCACGAATATCTTTGAATGAGCGATACACGGAAGCAAAGCGCACATAGGCCACTTTATCGACTTTAACTAACTCATCCATAATTAAATTACCCAGCAAATGACTACCGACTTCACGTTCGCCCGTTGCACGTAATTGCGATTTAATTTTATGGATCAGCTGTTCGATTTCTTCGGTAGATACCGGGCGTTTTTCTAACGAACGCAATAAGCCATTGCGTAATTTATCTTCGTTAAAAGGCTCACGCGAACCATCACGCTTAATAATGCGCGGCATCACCAGTTCGGCAGCTTCAAAGGTCGTAAAACGTTCATGGCAAGCCAAACATTCACGACGCCGGCGCACTTGATGACCGTCGGCGACTAAACGAGAATCAATGACTTTGGTGTCATCCGCGTTACAAAAGGGACAAAACATGCTGAGCTCTCTATATCACCCTATCGGGACTTTTTGAGATGGCCGGATAAAATAATGGCCGCAATTGCGGCCATCATAACATGTTATTTTAGTTTACGCATAAACTGGGAAACGGCTACATACCTCAGAAACACGGGCTCTGACGGATGCAATAACCGCTTCATCACCACGGCTGTCTAAGACTTCACAAATCAATGTTGCCACTAAACGTGCTTCAGCTTCTTTAAAGCCACGACGGGTAATAGCCGGAGTACCAATACGTAACCCACTAGTTACAAAAGGTGAGCGAGGGTCGTTAGGCACTGAGTTTTTATTAACGGTAATGTGCGCTAAACCTAACCACGCATCCGCTTCTTTACCGGTAATATCTTTGTCGATGAGATCCATCAAGAACAAGTGGTTTTCCGTACCGCCTGATACCACTTTATAACCGCGAGAGATCATCTCAGCACACATGGCTTTGGCATTTAGTAACACTTGTTGTTGATACACTTTAAATTCAGGCTGTAAGGCTTCTTTAAAGGCTACTGCTTTTGCCGCAATAACGTGCATTAAAGGGCCACCTTGGCCGCCTGGGAATACCGCTGAGTTTAACTTTTTCTCAATGGCTTCGTTTTTACGCGCCAAAATTAAACCACCACGTGGACCGGCTAAGGTTTTGTGTGTTGTCGTCGTCACGACATCAGCAATAGGTACGGGGTTTGGATATAAACCCGCCGCCACTAAACCGGCAACGTGCGCCATATCAACCAGTAAGTATGCACCGACTTTATCCGCGATATCACGAAAACGCTGCCAATCAATAATACCTGAATATGCAGAGAAACCAGCAATTATCAGCTTAGGTTTATGTTCTAGCGCTAAGGCTTCGGCTTGATCATAATCAATCACGCCGGTTTCAGGATGCAGGCCATATTGCACAGCATGGTAAAGTTTACCAGATGAGCTGACACTTGCACCGTGCGTTAAGTGGCCGCCATGCGCTAAGCTCATACCTAAAATGGTATCGCCAGCGTTTAATAACGCTAAAAATACCGCTGAGTTAGCTTGTGAGCCAGAGTGTGGCTGTACGTTAGCGTAGTCAGCACCAAACAATTCTTTAGCACGAGCAATGGCTAAATCTTCGGCTAAATCAACATATTCACAACCACCGTAGTAACGCTTATGCGGATAACCTTCGGCATATTTATTCGTTAACTGTGAACCTTGCGCCTGCAATACCCGAGGGCTGGCATAGTTTTCTGAAGCGATAAGCTCGATATGGGCTTCTTGACGTTCAGTTTCTTGTACCATGGATTGCCATAATTCCGGATCGAAATCTGCAATATTCATTTCACGCTTTAACATGCTTTCTCCTGCGCGCGGCTACCACGCTGATCGATTGACAACAGTCTAAAAATTGTTGGTTATTCTACTCTTATTTTTTAATTCTTGCACTGAAAAAACAGACATCCAGACAGCTAAATGAAATGAAGTCTAAAAAAATCTTACTGGCTGTGCAGAAATACTGCCACTTGCTTTACAACGTGTTACAAGGGGCGTAAATTACTGGTTATTCATACAGCGCTATTTGCAGCAGGATTATGTCGCATCGAAAAATTATCCATTTAGACATGGATTGCTTCTTTGCCGCGGTTGAAATGCGCGACAACCCTGCCCTGCGGCATATTCCGTTAGCTATTGGCGGTAGTCGATCTGAACGCGGCGTGATTGCCACCTGCAATTATCCGGCTCGGGCTTTTGGTGTGCGCTCCGCCATGCCGACACATGAAGCCTTAAAGCGTTGCCCGCATCTAACCTTAATGCGTGGGAGCATGGATAAATACAAAGCCGTTAGCCAACAGATCCAAAGCATATTTCGCCGTTATACCGAGCACGTCGAACCACTTTCTTTAGATGAAGCCTATTTAGATGTCACCGATTGTAAGCAATTTAAAGCCAGCGCCACGCTGATTGCTGCGGATATTCGCCGCACGGTGTTAGCAGAAACCGGTTTAACCGTTTCTGCTGGGGTAGCGCCCAATAAATTTCTCGCCAAAATCGCCAGTGATGAACAAAAACCCGATGGTTTATTTGTGATCCCACCCGAGGCCATCAACGATTTTGTTCTGCAACTCGCCCTGCGCAAAATCCCTGGTGTTGGGGTAAAAACCGCAGAGAAACTTGCCAAGCTCGGATTTCATTTTTGCCGTGATATTTGTCAGCCAGGTGAAGAGATCAGTACAGAGCGACTTGCCTTGTTATCTCGGCATTTTGGCAGCTTCGCCGCTACGTTAATTAAACGCAGCCAAGGTATTGATGAACGCCCGGTCCGGCAAGATCGTGAACGTAAATCGATCGGTGTAGAACAGACATTGCCGAACGACATCGCGGACTTAGAGCTAGCCGAACAAGAAATGCTACAGTTATTACCCACCTTAGAGCAGCGTTTAGCGCAAAGCGGTAAAGCGGCATTACTACAAAAAATTGGCGTGAAATTAAAATTCAGTGATTTTCGGCAAACGACAGTAGAAACCCAATGTCATCGTTTAGATCCGCGCTTATTGGCACAACTATTAGCGCAGGCTTGGCAACGCAGGCAAGAACATAGCGTGCGCTTAATTGGCATACAACTGGGCTTTAAATCGGCTTGTCATGAACAATTAGCCCTACCGTTAGAAGGCACCACTTTTTAAAGACGTAACTTAGGCAATGTATTCGGCAATAAAAAAGCCGGCGCTAAGGCCGGCTCTTTAAAATCTTTACTAATTAACCGATAACAGTTACGTTTTCAGCCTGTGGGCCTTTTTGGCCTTCAGTAACGATAAAGGTCACTTGTTGGCCTTCAACTAACGTTTTACGGCCTGTACCGTTGATAGCGCGGAAGTGAACAAACACGTCTTTACCGCCTTCACGCTCGATAAAACCAAAACCTTTATCTTCATTGAACCACTTAACTGTACCAGAAATTAACTGTGACATAACACTCTCTTACTTTAACAAATTTTGCCGAAATTACGGCGACTTAAATAATACCGGCCACGTCATCGAGCTGATACTTACTTCGACCGCATTATCAGGGATGCTGATTAAGTGGTCAATATAAATACTGAGACGAACAGAAAATAGTTTTCTGCTGGGCCGTTCCGGCAAGGACTGCTAAGCCTTACTTACTCAGTGTAGCAGCAATGTGGAAAAAACCATCAATCTTGTGGTGTTTTTTTACGTCGCACCGGCGCCGAGCCGTCATCGCCACCTTGGAAGAACACCTTCGCCGGGGCTTTTTTCACCGTTTTCGCGCTGGGCTTGCCCGAATGTTTAGCTTTCGTGGTGCTTTTAGCTGACTTCGCTGCCGCTTTACCGGCTTTTTCTACTGGCTCGGTTGGGCCTTTGAAGCGCGCCACTAAACCTTCCACCTCGCTAAACTCTGCAGGCCGGCGTAAAAAACCTTCAATTTTTTGCAGTGATGCCCAATCTTTTGGCCCGACTAAGGAAATAGCCTGCCCCTTCGCACCGGCTCGACCCGTCCGACCGATCCGATGCACATATTCTTCAGGGTGTTTTGGCAAGTCAAAATTGATAACATGGGTCACTTGCAGCAAATCTAGGCCACGCGAGGCTAAGTCAGTGGTCACTAACACTTGATATTTACCGGCTGCGAATTGCTGCATCACCGCATTACGTTGGCCTTGGTTTAATCGAGCACTTAAGCCCATGGCGCTAAAACCGTTATCAACACACACAGTCGCTAGGCGCTCGGCATCATCACGAGTGGCGGTAAAGATAATGAGCTGTTTCACCGGCTCGTGTTTGAGCACATGTGCTAATAAGGCTTCTTTGTGCGTGAGATTATCGGCAAACATAAATTGCTGCTGAATATCACTGTGCTGCTCATGCCCACTGCCTAAGGCAACCCGAAACGGGTTTTTTAATAAGGCAACCGTTAGCTCATCAACTTCAGTGTGATCTAAGGTTGCTGAAAACAATAAGGTTTGACGTAATCGATGCTCGGCGGCTTTGTTAATGGCATTTAATTGCGGCATAAAGCCCAAGTCTAACATGCGATCCGCTTCATCTAAGATCAGCATTTCTAAGCCTTGCAGAAACACTGACTTGTGCTCAAGATGATCTAAAAAACGCCCAGGCGTCGCAACTATGACGGTCGGCTGGCGTTTTAATAGCTTCTCTTGATCATTAAAATTCTCGCCACCTACAATTAATGCTGCGGTAACAGGCGTATTTGACACAAACAAGCGTAATTGCGCATACACCTGTTTTGCCAATTCGCGGGTGGGTGCCAAAATTAACGCACGGGCATCTTGCTTAGACAAAGGGCGGCTTTTCAACAGCCGCTGCATCATCGGTAACAAATAAGCCAAGGTCTTACCCGAACCGGTTTTAGACGAGACCATCAGATCCCGGCCCACCAATACGGCAGGTATAGCTTCTTGCTGAATTTCTGTAGGCGTGGCAAAGCCTAAATGTTGTACCGAGCGCAATAATCGCGGGTCCAGCCCTAAGTCCTGAAAAACCAAAATATACCTCTCTTTACGATAGGCGCCTATGATACATCAACTGACAAATTTGAGTTAGTGCCCTGTGTCGAGCTAGTATAAGCAATATTCCCGTAAATCGTTAAGAGTAACCTCATGAGTAATGCCTTTAAAGAGCAACTGCTTAAAGCCGGTTTAGCCGATCCGAAAAAACTAAAAGCGGCAAAAAAGCAACAACATCAGCAACGTGTGCAATCAGGTAAAAACCAAAAAGTGGTTGCGGAGGCCACCTTACTGGCCGAGCAACGCCGCCAAGAGCAGGTAGCACGCGATCAAGAATTAAACCGCCAAAAAGAACAGTTGTTGCAGAAAAAAGCGATTGCGGCACAAGTTTCACAATTAATAACTAGCAATACCATTAAGCCTAGTGGTGAAGTGGCATTTAATTTTACCGACGGCAAAGTGGTTAAGCGGCTATACGTTAATAATAAGTTGCATAATGAATTAACTCGTGGTTTACTTGCGATCGTTAAGCAGGGTGAAAACTATGTGTTAGTGCCCGCAGCGATTGCAGCTAAAATTGCACAGCGCCAACCAGAAAGCGTTATCGTGCAACAGGATCGCCCTGTCGAACAGGCCGATGAAGAAGATCCGTATGCCGCTTACCAAATTCCTGATGATTTGATGTGGTAACAATACAAGGCGGGCTTCTTCTCTTAATATTATTATTAAATGAAGGAGCTTGCTATGCGGCAACTACTTACTATTGGATTATTGCTGTTTTTCGGTGTCAGCCAAGCGGTCTTTGCCGCTTCTGTTTGGCAAGTGAGTAAAGATCAAACCCAGTTTTACTTAGTTGGCACTGTGCATCTACTCAGTGAAAACGACTTCCCTCTCCCTAACGCTTTTGATACCGCCTTTAATGCCAGCCAGCATTTGATTTTTGAAACCGACATGCAGCAACTTACCAGCCCAGCAGGGATGAATAAGATGATGTCTCAAAACACTTATCGGCCGGGGCAGAACTTAAAAGATGTGTTATCTAATAAAGTATATCAGCAGTTGCAAGCCATGGCGAAAGAGCGGCAATGGCCACTCACTGCCATAGAGCAATTTAAACCGGCTTTTGCCGCAATGATGATTTCAGTACAAGAACTGCAACGCCTCGGTGCCGCTTCTACCGGCGTAGATATGCACTATTTGCAATTAGGCTTGCAACAGCAAAAGCGCATAAGTGGTTTAGAAACGGTCGATGAACATCTGGCGGTGCTGACAGCATTAAATGAAATTGACGCCAACAAAGTGATCAGTTCAACCTTACAAGATTTAGAAAAAATCGAAAGCATGTTGGGGCAAATGAAGGCTGCTTGGCGCAGTGGTCATGCTGAGCAATTGGCTGATTTATTCATTGATGACATGAAAAAAATCCCTGAGATCTATCAAATTACCTTGGCAAAACGCAACTATGCTTGGCTAGATACGCTAATACAACTGGAAGGCAAGGATACGATGGTATTAGTGGGAGCACTGCATATGGTCGGTGAAGATGGCCTATTAAAATTACTGGCCGATCGCGGCTATCGATTTGAACAGTTACACGATTAAAGCGTTAACGCAACAACGACGCCCAACTGCCTTGGCGGATCTGTTGGGCTTTTTTAGCTTTATTTTATTGATTTGCGCTGGGCGCCATGCCTCGCGCTGATACCCTGTGCGGTAGAAAAGCCAGTTTGTACCTGCCATTTTGGCCGGATCGGCGTTAAGGGTAATTCTCTTTTCCGCGCCACCAAGAGATAACTCGACGCAAAATAGCGTAAATGACGTTCACTGAAACGTTGCCAACGCCCAGCTTTATAATCTGGACTTAACATTGAACTGCAAAAAAACCGCTGCTCACCGACCACTTCAAAACCAATTAAGTGCAACCAATCTTTAATCCTCGCCGCACTAAAAAAATGACCTTGCCACGGAAATTCATTTTTTAGCCAAGGCGCAAAGCGGGTTAACCCAAGCACACTATGTGGATTAAAGCCGCTAAGCAATAAATAACCATCGCCAATTAACACCCGATGCGCTTCGCGGATCACGTGATGTGGATCGGATTGAAATTCTAAACAATGACTTAATAGCACCGCATCAACGCTCGCTGCCGCTATTGGCAGCGCGTCGGGCTCGGCAATCATTTTTGCGCCGGTGGGGAGTTCTGCTTGCCCTTCGGCAGAGCCTAGCGTTAATTGTTGGCGTAAGCGGGCACTGGGTAAAGTTAATTGGCTACTTAAATCACCAATCTTCAATAAGTAATAACCGAAGATTTTTTGCAACCACGGCTCTAACTCCTGCTCTAGCGCACTGGCTAAGGCATGGCCTTGCCGAAAACAGTGCCAGCCGGAAGGGACTGCAGGATGATTGTCACGAAGTGCCGGTTTCATGTTAATGTTCTGCCCTGATTAAATGCAAAGGAGTTCCCAATGCTGGATATTAGCCCTATTCATGCCTTTCAGGATAATTATATCTGGGTTCTGTCACGCCCGAACCAACCCTATTGTTTGCTGGTTGACCCGGGTGATGCCACGGTGGTCAATCAGTACCTTCAGCAAACCGGCAAACAATTGCTTGGGATCTTAATTACTCATCATCATGCTGATCATACCGGAGGCCTAGCGCAATTAAAACAGCAGTGGCCTGAGGTTCGGATCATCGGCCCTGAGGCAGAACAACATAAAATTCCATTATTAACCGAAACCGTAGCCGATAATAGCATCATTCATTTTCCGGAACTTAATTGGCACTGTCAGACTCTACATGTGCCGGGCCATACGGCTGGGCACGTAGCCTATTATTCAGCGGACGTTTTGTTTTGCGGTGATACCTTATTTAGCGGCGGTTGTGGCCGCTTATTTGAAGGGACACCCGCGCAGATGCTGCAATCTTTGCAGCGACTCGCTCACTTGCCCAGTACCACTAAAGTGTATTGTACACATGAGTACACCTTGGCAAATTTGTGTTTTGCCTGTGAGGTTGAGCCAGATAATCTTGATTTACTAGATTATCAGCAGCAAAGTCAGTTAAAGCGACAAAAAAATCAGGAAACTTTGCCTTCTAATTTAGCGTTAGAGAAAAAGATTAATCCTTTTTTACGCTGTGAAAACAAATCGTTACAACACAAATTTAAACAAAGCTCGGCTCTTGAGCTGTTTACTTACTTAAGAGCAGCCAAAGATCAATTTAAATCCTGACTTGCATTGAGCTGTCAGACAGGTAATATTTATTTTTTTTAAAACTGGATCTCCGTTATGTCTGTAAGAATCCCTGCCGTAGTTTTACTGGCACTGTTATCCGGCTGTGTCAGCACGACAGGGTCTGATGCTGAAACGACAGCTCAGTTACCACAGCCACAACCAGCAAAAACTAAAGCTGTAGATTTTCACAAGAATACCGCTTCGGCTGAGCAAATTGCCGCGAGGTTATGGGCTTCAGGCCTCAGTGAAGAACAACTGCTTGATGCCAGCGAGTTGGAAGATCTTTGGTTGCGTATCCAAGCGCAATTAAGTTTTAAGGTGCCACAAACCCGCGCTATCGTCGAACAACGTAATTTTTATACTGATAATCAAGCCTATTTAGATAAGGTCGCGGGCAGAGCCCAGCCTTTTTTGTACTACATAGTGCAAGAGCTAGAAAAGCGCCAAATGCCGTTAGAATTGGCCTTATTGCCGATTGTTGAAAGCGCCTTTGATCCCCTGGCTACCTCTCCGGCGAATGCCGTTGGCATGTGGCAATTTATGCCCGTCACCGGCAAACGTTTTGGCTTAGCACAAAACACCTGGTACGACGGTCGTCGTGATGTAGTGCAATCCACCCAAGCCGCTTTAGACTATTTGCAATATCTGTACGATACCTTAGAACATGATTGGTTAAACGCGATTGCCGCATACAATGCTGGCGAAGGCCGGATTATGCGCGCGATTAAAGCGAATCAAAAACGGCGCTTACCCACTGATTTTTGGTCGCTCGATTTACCGGCAGAGACCACCATTTACATTCCAAGATTATTAGCTTTGGTTGACATTTTACAACGCCCTGAAGAATTCCAAATTGTCTGGAAGTTTATTGCTAATGAGCCAAAAATTACCGTGGTTGATGTTGGTAGCCAAGTTGATTTAGCCATTGCGGCAGACTTAGCCAACATGAGCGTTGCAGATTTGCAGGCGTTAAACCCTGGCTTTAGCCAATGGGCGACCGCACCAGATGGTCCCCATCAACTGGTATTACCGATTGAGCAAGCCGAGGTATTTAACCAAGCGTTAGCCAATATCCCGGTAACGCAATTAATGCAGTTTAAACCTTATCGTGTGAAAAGTGGCGATAACTTAGGCGTAATTGCGCGTCGTTATCAAACCTCGGTTGACGTGTTAGTGCGCTTAAATAAATTGTCCAGCAATACCATTCGAATTGGTCAAGAATTATTGATCCCCAACAGCACCAACCAAAGCACTTCAACGCAAAGCATTGCCGCTAACGACAGTGCCCAAAGCAGCAACGGTGAAATGACCGAGCATATTATTCAGCGCGGTGATACGTTATGGGATTTAAGCCGTAAATATGATGTGACGGTAGCACAGCTTCGTAACTGGAATAAACTAAGCGTTAACAGTGTCTTAAATGAGGGGCAGCGTATCCAGCTTTGGAGCAACAGCCCATTACAAACCGCAACTCAGCAAACCCGTACCCTTAATTATCGAGTGAGACCTGGCGACTCTTTAGTTAAAATTGCCCAGCGTTTCAGCATTACAGTCGCAGATATCGTAAAATGGAATAATATTAATACTGAACGCTATCTTCAGCCTGGACAACAATTAACGCTATTAGTCGATGCAACAGATGTCTGATTTTTACCGAGGTATCAGATGAAATATGTAGTATTAGCCTGGTTACTGTGTTGCAGCCATTTCAGTTATGCTGACTTTGCATACCATGGCCAATTGCAATTGCAAACGGCCAGTGGCGAACAACGTCAGCAGATTTTTACCCTGCAATTGAAACGTGAAGCCGGTGCCTATCAGTTTACTGTTGGCCAACAGCAAACCCGTTTTGCGATGCCGCCGCAGTCTTATTCGATGGCTTTAATTTTACAAGATGATACTGATGTTTGGGTTACCGACTTGAGCAACCAGCCTTTGCATGGCTTTACATTGCAACTTGGCCAATATCTTATTAAGCTGAATAAGGATGATAATGCCCGTTCTGCGCGAGGCCGTTTTGTTCTGCAAATCAATGATGAGTCCTATTATTTTAGTAAAGGTCCAGCCCAAATTAATTTCAGTTTAACTAACAACGGTATTAGTGAGTTAAATGTGCGAGGAATGTTTAAACCGAAACGTTAAGGCTCTTTTTGAAGTTGTAATAAGGGCATTAAACCTGATGCTAAACAAAGCAGGGGTGCCAGCAATAATGGCCAGAAATAGTCTATAGGGATCTGATTCCACCAAGCATGGATAGCTGCGGTGCCTTGAAAAACTAAACCAAAAATCCCTACATAACAGAACGTGCGATTTAACCAACGTTTTGGAAAGCATAGCCTCATCACTTTAATACCCGATGCCTTGCCGACACTTCCAAATTAACCAGCATTCTGGCAAAAACACCTAAGACCAAGCGTTCTTGCTCAGTGTAATAGCGATAGTTTTTTACCGAGTCAAAACCAACAAAACCTAACAGCTCCATACCCGCCAACAAGGGTATAGTGAGCAGACTTTTGATCCCTTGCGGTTGTAATATTTGTTTTAAGGCATCCCCTTTGGGCAGCGCCGGAACATCAGGGATGTGCATCTCTTGCCCTGTTTGATGTGCATGCAGCCATTGCGGGATAGCGGCTAAGGGCACGCCTTGTAAACTGTTGATCTCCGGCATAACGCCCTCAGCGCACCACTCAAAAGTGTTTGAACAGGTATTGTTGTTAAAATCATAATTAAAAATATAAACGCGGTCCGCCGCCACAGTTTGCCCTAATTTGGCTAAAGCCTGCTGAATTAATGAGGGTAATGCAGCCGGTTCGACCGAACTAAAATGCTGGCCTAGTTCTAACAGTAAACTGATCAAAGCCACCGGATCGCGCTGGCTGGCCGTTGGCGGGCTGGCAAAATGTAAGTTGGGAATTTGCTGCAAAATCACTAAGAAAAACCCGGCAGCAGGAGCATAACTATCTACTTGGTAACATAAGGCGGTGCTTTCTGAGAAGTACACCGCATGCCGGTTAAACTCCTCTGGCTGACTACCCGCTAAACGCTCGGCCGTTAATCCCGTAACCACCTTGAATATTGCATTCGCATCAACAAATACCCATTGCTCAGGATGCGTCGCGGTTTCTTGATATAAAGCACACCCAAACGGCGCTTGTCGCCACCACTGGAACATATCATCGTTGCTCATTCTGAATAATCCAACCTCGAAAAATCCTTACTTGCGAAGCATTGCATCAGTTAATACCACAATACGGTAAAGATAACGTTGCAGCAATCGCTTTACAGCAAACACTATCGAGAAGGTAAGGTTATTTACAGTTGCGCATCACTTTGATGTTCTGGCGCAGCAAGAGCAAATGCCGCCAATTGCTGACAATGATGATAAATACGATTGATCTGCGGATAATGCATCATATCGAGTTTAAAGCGCAGAGCGTTGTACACTTGCGGCACTAAACACACATCTGCCAAACTTACACTGTCGCCATAGCAATAATCGCCAGCACAGGATGATAAGCGTTGCTCAAAGGCTTTAAAGCCAACATGCAACCAGTGATGCAACCATTCTAACTTTTGCGCTTCAGATAGCGCAAGCGGACCCGTTAGGTACTGCAATACACGAAGATTATTCAGCGGGTGCATCTCACAAGCAATATCCAGTGCTAGGCCGCGAACTTGTGCTCGCGCAACCGGATTGTCAGGCAATAATGCATGTTGCGGATAACACTCTTCTAAATATTCAATAATGGCTAACGATTGATGCAGTGTTGCCTGCTCATCAAAAAAAACAGGAACTAACTCGGCTGGATTTAATCGCTGATAGGGCGGTTGATGCTGCTGCCCGCCCTCTTTTAATAAGTGAACGGGAATCGTCTCAAAACTGAGCTGCTTAAGATTGAGCGCAATGCGTACGCGGTAAGCCGCGGATGAACGCCAATAACTGTATAGTTTCATCTAAGTTGTCCCCTCAGCAATAGGCGGATGCGGCGCACCCGCCTGCAAACAACAACAGCTTAGTGAGAAGCTGTTACTTGCTGATCAATAGCGCCAAAGATGCTTTGACCTTGTGGATCCAGCATTTCTAAACGGATGGTATCGCCAAACTGCATAAAACGTGTCGTCGGTTTACCATCACGAATGGTCTCAATCATGCGGATTTCTGCAATACAACTATAGCCCACGCCACCTTCAGCAATGGCGGTACCATAGTCAGTACCTTGTTTATTAGACACTGTACCTGACCCAATGATAGCACCTGCACCCAGGTTGCGTGTTGCTGCCGCATGCGCAATTAATTGACCAAAATTAAAGGTCATGTCGATACCGGCATTCGGTTTACCGAAAGCTTCGCCGTTATAGGTGGATAACAAGGGCAAATGCAACCGACCGGCTTGCCAATGCTGTCCTAGTTCATCAGGCGTAACGGCAACAGGGCTAAAACTTGAAGCGGGTTTCGATTGAAAGAAACCAAAACCTTTGCCTAATTCATTCGGTATCAAACCACGCAACGACACATCATTCACCAACATCAGTAAACGCACTTTGTCTAAGGCCGCGTCTGCACTTATTCCCATCGGCACATCGTCGGTAATCACGGCGATTTCACCTTCAAAATCGATGCCATGTTCAGGGGTGATCGCAACGATAGGATCGCGTGGGCCGATAAAATCATCTGAACCACCTTGATACATTAACGGATCGGTCCAAAAACTCGCTGGCATTTCAGCATTACGTGCTTTGCGCACGAGTTCAACATGATTGACATAAGCACTGCCATCAGCCCATTGATAGGCGCGCGGTAACGGTGATTCACACGCTGCCTGCTCAAACGGCTTAGCATCACTTACGCTACCTTGATTCAGCGCTTGATAAACTTGCTCGGCTTTATTGGCTAGTTGTTGCCAATTATCTAATAACTGCTGCATCGTGTGTGCGATCTGTGGAATAGCAACACAATGCTGTAAATCACGGCTGACCACGACAAGCTGACCATCACGTGTTTGGTTTTTTAAACTTGCTAACTTCATTTTTTATCCTTATGCAGGCAATTAAGGCTTAACTTTCCAGCTGTTAACATAGTCAGGGTTTTCGGTAGCCACCGCCGCATCGCCGGCAATCAACGCGTCTCGCGTATCGAGCATCACCGCCACTTCATCAGTGAACTTTTTCCGATACTCTTGCCCTGCTTGAAACGCCTTAGGATGAGGGCCATGAGTAAAACCGGCCGGATGGAAAGTGACCATACCTTTTTCAATATTATCGCGACTAAAGAAATCACCCGCATGATAAAACAGCACTTCATCATAATCATCGTTATTATGATAAAACGGCACTTTTAAAGCGCCAGGATCGCTTTCAATAGGCCGAGGCACAAAGGTACACACCACAAATCGTTGCGCGACAAAAGTCGTGTGTGCCGACGGTGGCAAGTGATAACGATGGCTCATTAAAGGCCGAATATCACGCCAGTTAATGCGCATCACGGCTAAATCACCATGCCAACCAATGGCATCCAGCGGATTATAAGGATAGGTAATGACCGATACTTCATTGTGTCGTTTCACTTCCACCTGCCATTGCTGCTCACTGTATTGGGCTTTAAACGCCTCATCAATTTTTGGCGTATCGAGCATCGCAGGGTCAAAAATCGCATGATTACCCACTAAGCCTTTTTCTGGCAATTGATAGCTGTCGTTAGTTGCTTCAATTAACACAATGAGCATGGGCTCAAACGGCTCTAAACGCCACATGGTCGAACGAGGGATCACCACGTAATCCCCGTCACGCAATGTTAAATGGCCATAATCGCAATACAGCTCAGCACTGCCCTCATGAATAAACAACAACTCATCGCCATCGGCATTTCGAGCGAGTCGCGACATCTTGTCAGTTAAACGCCAGGTACGAAATTTACAATGGGCGTTATGTAACAAGGTCGGTACTGACCAAGGTGAAGCGGTGTTGTTGCTATTCACCGCATTAAAGTCAAATAAACGTGGCCGCAACGGGCCTTGCCAATCGCTCCAGCCCGTGGGTGCGTGCCGATGATGGAAGTGAGTTGCGGGACCAAAAAAGCCGCTGCGCCCCGCTTCACGCTCATAAATGGCCTGCTCTGGAAAATCGGCATGCGCTTGACGAGATATATCACCTTCTTTTAGTGGAAAGGCTGCCCATTTACGCATTATTTAACACTCCGCGCTGGATCTGATCTTCTTCAATCGATTCAAATAAAGCCTTGAAGTTACCTTCACCAAAACCTTCATTACCTTTACGTTGAATAATTTCAAAGAATACTGGCCCGATCACAGTCTTAGTGAAGATTTGCAGCAAGATGCCATCTTTCATCGGCGCGCCGTCGATCAGAATACGCAAATCGCGCAGTTGATCGAGATCTTCAGTATGGCCTTCGACCCGTTCATTTACCTTGTTGTAATAGGTTTCAGGTGTCGGCATAAATTCCATACCGCGCTCACGTAAAGTGCGAACTGTTTGATAGATATCTTCCGTGGTTAGCGCGATATGCTGAATACCCTCGCCTTTGTATTCACGGATAAATTCTTCAATTTGTGATTTGTCATCTGACGATTCATTGATTGGAATACGAATTTTGCCACAAGGTGCCGTCATCGCTTTGGAGACCAGCCCCGTCAGTTTACCTTCAATGTCGAAATAACGGATCTCACGGAAGTTACCGATATTCTCATAGAAACCGGCCCACAAATTCATATTGCCACGCATAACATTGTGTGTGAGGTGATCAAGAATTTCTAAACCCACACCATGCTTGGCCATCTCAACTTGCCAGTTGTCATAGTATTTAAAATCGATGTCGTACACTGAGCTCGCGCCATAGCGATCAACAAAATAAAGCAAGCTGCTCCCAATACCGTAAACGGCAGGAATATTAAGCTCCATCGGGCCAATTTGGTTTTTATATTCTTTTGCACCATTCGCTAAAGCATGTTGCAAAGCGGTTGCGGCATCTTTTACTCGAAACGCCATGGCGCACACGGATGGACCATGCTGGCGTGCAAAGGCTTCAGCCTGCGAATTGGGCTCGGCATTGATAATAAAGTTAATATCGCCTTGCTTATACAGCCAAGCTTGTTTTGAACGGTGTTTTGCGACTTCGGTAAAACCTAGACCGAAAAACAGCTCTTTTAACTTTTGAATGCCGTTAGCATCGGCAGCGGTATATTCTACGAATTCAAAACCATCTGTGCCTAGCGGATTAATATGATCAGTCATTGTACAACTCCTATTACCTTGTCTTTGCCGACATCATGCGCGAGCGCCAGAAAAAAGAAAGGGGCAAGCTAAGTAAGAGCTTTAGACGACACTGAGACTAGAATGTACAGTTAAACATACAAAACCACTGTTTTTCCGCTTATTCAAACAGAAAGGCCGTCAGCACTGGCTGACGGCCTTAACGATGTACAACGAAAAATACAAAATCGTATTTATATTTTTACACTCTTACGGTTAATACCATAATCACGTAATTTATTTGCCACCGCAGTATGGCTTAACCCCAGTTTTTTTGCCAGTTGCCGTGAGCTAGGATAGGCCGGAAACAATTTGCGCAGAAGATTTGCTTCAAAGCGTTTTACGGCTTCATCTAAGGTGCCATCAAAGTCTTGCTCTAAGTAACCAAAGTCATTGGTATAGCTTGGTAACTGTAAGTGATGCTTATCTAACTCGCTTCCATCTAACAAGGTAACCGCACGATATAAGGCATTTTCTAATTGTCGAACATTGCCTGGCCAAGGATACTGCTGCAAAAATTGACCACAGCTTTCACTTAACTTCGGCGCTTTGCGTCCTAAACGTGCAGCGTAACGCGCAATAAAAAACTCTGCTAACGGCACCACATCTTGACGACGTTCCCGCAATGGCGGTAGGTTGAGCGTCAATACATTTAACCGATAAAACAAATCTTCGCGAAACTTCGATTCTTGCACCATCGCTGGCAAATCTTTTTGCGTGGTGCACAACACTCTAACATCCACTTTAACTTCTTTTTCCTCACCCACTCGACGAAAGCTACCATCTTGTAAAAAGCGCAATAATTTCGTTTGTAGTTGATGAGACATCTCGCCAACTTCATCAAGAAAAACGGTGCCACCATTAGCTTGTTCAAAAATGCCTTTTTTGCCTTCAGCCGAGCCGGCAAAAGCATTGGGACCATAACCAAATAACTCAGATTCAGCGACGTTATCAGGCATTGAGGCGCAAGGCACGGTTAAAAACGGTTTACCGTGACGTCCGCCCGCGGCATGACAAGCGCGAGCCAGTAACTCTTTTCCGGTGCCGGTTTCACCCATAATCAGGATAGGGGCATCGAGTTGCGACATCCGTCGTGCTTCACGCACCACTTTGCGCATGGCATTACTGGTTGCCTGAATGCTATTAAAGCTTTCTTGATCGCCTTTTTTAAAGGCAATCATATGCTGACCTAAGCGGCTTTCAGACTTCAGGTTTATCACCGCGCCCGCTAAGATATCTTTACCCGTTTCGTCCGGCACGTGTACCGGTAGAATGTCGGCGATAAAGCGTTTGCCATGAATTTCAAAACGACGGGTTTGCGCCAAAACGTCATCACCTTCTAACCAGCGCAGAAAATTGAAACCTTTGACCATGCCTTGCAACGATTGATCGGCAATCTCTTCGCGGGCAACCGACAGCGCTTCTAATGCCGCATCATTAATTACCGTTACATTGGCTTTAGCATCAATGGCAATTAAACCATCGGGTAAAGTACGCAATAATGTCATTAATTCGTTATGCTCACGCTCAGAGGGTAAAAACGCCGTCGTTTTCACGTCTTCTACGCCATTAATGCGGCGCATTTTTGCCATTAACTCTTGGAACTGCTGAAAGTCGACAGTAGGGAAAGATACATAAATTTTGTTTAACGAAGGATCAACCTCTATACCGCGCAGATCAAGCTGGTAACTGACCAGAATATTCAGCACATCCTGCGCCAGCCCAAGCCGATTTTGACAAAGAATTTCTAAACGCATAGCCTTATTACACCTCTGGCTTAATAGATGATGCATAATACGGTATAGAATGGCTGACAGACCAGTTATTTTCGTAAAGAATTCTGCACAAATAAAACTGGCGCCCTCGGCGCCAGTTTTTTCGTCAAGCTGCCATCATGACAGCAGTGCGTCGGTTTTCGCGGCGCAAATAAAATCGTTTTTATGCAGGCCTTTAATCGAGTGCGACCACCAGGTCACCGTTAATTTGCCCCATTCAAGTAATAACGCCGGATGATGACCTTCGGCTTCAGCTAATTCAGCCACTTTATTATGAAAGGCCCAAGCTTGCTTAAAGTTTTTAAACTTGTATTCGCGCTCTAATTGTAAGATGCCATCACGCACTATCGGCGTCCAATCGGGCAACTGTCGCATTAATTCAGGTAATTCCGCATCTGATACTTTAGGGGCATCTGCGCGGCAAGCTTCACATTTCATTGTGGTTAATTGTGTCATGAACTCTTCCTAACTGGCTTGTTTTTCTTTTGGCGGAAATTTCGGGGCATGTAAACCGAGTGCCCGAGCTTGGTTAACCAACTGCATCATATCTAACTGCGAGATGTCGAACAGATCATCAATGCTGTTAATCATAAAGTAGATGGGTTGCATAATATCAATGCGATAAGGAGTTCTTAGCACATCCACCGCATCAAACACTTTACGTTCGGGAATATCTGAGCCCAGTGCATACTGCGTTTCACCCGGTGAAGATAAAATACCACCGCCATAAATACGTAGGCCATCGGCGGTATTAAGTAAACCAAATTCGATGGTAAACCAATAAAGACGAGCTAAGTAAACGCGGTCTTGCTTACTGGCCGCTAAACCCAGTTTGCCGTAAGTATGGGTAAATTCAGCAAAGGCTGGATTGGTAAGCATGGCGCAGTGGCCGAATATTTCATGAAAAATATCCGGCTCTTGTAGATAATCAAACTCCTCGCGGCTCCGAATAAAGGTTGCCACAGGAAAACGTTTGTTCGCTAACAACTCGAAGAATTTATCAAAGCTGATCAGGGCCGGTACTTCGGCACATTCCCAACCGGTACACTCGCGCAGTACTTGGCTCACTTCCTCTAATTGTGGAATGCGATCTTGTGGTAACTGTAATTTCTCTAACCCAGCCATATACTCAGCGCAAGCTTTACCTTCGATCACACTGAGTTGCCGAGTGATTAATTCATGCCAAATCTGATTTTCTTCCGCACTCCAGTGGATAATGCCTTGCTCATCCGACTGCCGTGACTGGTATTTACTTGTCTTAGTCATACACTACCTGTTGTCTTAATGAAGGTCGGTATTAAACCGAATCGCTTGGCGGCATTATTATTGTTGGGCGGTGCGCCAAGCGTAATAGCTGCAGATACTAGATGATTGGGCGACAGGAGTTAATCCTGTGCACCCGATTAATGTCATGCACAAGCGTAAAGCTGGCATTACAGTGAGCGTCAAGCGGGCAGAGAGTGGCTCTGGCGTTGTGGCACCGCGACAGTGATAATACTCAGGGCACGTTGCAAGTCGGCCAAAATATCATCGATATGCTCTAAGCCAATTGAAACGCGGATCAGGCCATCACTAATACCTGCTTTGGCCCGCTCTTCTGCCGTATATGGGCTGTGGGTCATTGACGCAGGATGTTGAATTAATGATTCGGCATCACCTAAACTCACCGCAATGTTAAACAGCTCACATCGATTGATGACTTGGCGGCTCTGTTCCAAGCTGGCCTTTAATTCAAAAGCAATAACACCACCGGCCGCTTTCATCTGATTACCAATAAAGCGATAACCTGGATGTCCTGGCAGACCCGGATAATACACAGCGGCGATCGCCGGATGCGCTTGTAAAAACTCAGCTACTTGCTGAGCATTTTCACAATGACGCTGCATACGTACCGATAACGTTTTTAAGCCACGAATAATTAACCAAGCATCATGTGGGCTCATCGTCGCCCCCATGTCTTTTAACGTGGTCATTTTGATTTGTTGAATGTTATCTTGATCCGACACAATAATCCCCGCTACCACATCACCATGACCATTGAGATACTTGGTCGCACTGTGAATGACTATATCAGCGCCATATTGAGCAGGTTGCTGTAATAACGGCGTTAAAAAGGTATTGTCGACGACCGACATCATATTGTGCTCGCGACACAACCCGCATAAAAAAGCCAGATCTAACACCACTAAGTTGGGGTTAATCGGCGTTTCTAAAAACATCATCTTGGTATTGGGTTGGATCGCCGCTCGCACTGCTGCATGATCGGTCATATCAACAAAACTGACCTCGATACCATAGCGACGAAATTGATGATTAAACAGTGCAAAGCTACAACCATAAATGGCTTGGCTAGCAATCAGGTGATCACCTTGTTGTAAAAATGCCATGGTCGCAGCGGCCACCGCGCCCATTCCCGTTGCCGTTGCCGCAGCATCAGCCATACCTTCTAAGGCCGCCACTTTTAACTCTAATTCACGGGTGGTGGGATTACCTAAGCGGGTGTAAATATAACCTGGTTGCTCACCTGCAAATCGCGCAGCACCTTGCTCGGTATTATCAAATACAAAAGTTGAAGTTTGATACAAAGGCGTACTTAGCGCGCCATGCTGATCAACAGCTTTGCCAGCGTGAATACAAAGTGTTTCTAAATGCTTATTTTTAGGTTGATGCATAATGATGTCTGCTGATGGCTTAACTTGTGAATAACATTAACTCGCGCCAGCAGAAAGGGAAGCAAGCCAGACGGCTTGCTGTCTGAAGCAACAACATATCTTACCAGTTAAGATTGTCAGCTTTTATTGTCAGTTGCAGTCTGGCCTTTAAAGCGCCCTACTAAGACTTTGGCTAATTCGCTAACACTGACCTTTTGGTTCACTTGCAGGGGTAAAGGGCGTAATTGCTGCTGCGCTAAACTGCCAATACGGGCTACCAACAAACCGGCAATCACGCCTTGTCCAGCGCGGGCTGAAATTTTCGCCGTCAACTCACTACTGAGCACATCCGACGCCATATCCAGCACCACCTCAGAGCCGCCCGCCCACAATAAGGCGGTAAAGGTTCGTTTTAACATCGCCATACTGCGTAATTGACCAATAGGCGCACCATATACCTGCGCTAATTCGCGTAACATACGACTGCTGCGCCATAACACCAATAACATATCGGCCAAGGCAAAAGGACTGATCGCCACCGCCAAACTGCTATCGGTACTGGCGCGCCAAATGACCTGCCGCGCTTTGGTATCGGCATCGCTTAGCACCAACTGATTAAATAAATTAAGCTGCTCTTGATCACTGTGCTCGGGCGTCAGCGCTTGCTGCCAACGCGCAATTGCTGCGGTTAACGAGCTACTCGGTGGTAAGACCGCTAACATGTCTTGGCATAAAGCGGGGGCTTCTCCAAACTGCACGCTGTCATTGATCCGTGCGGCTTGTTGCTGCCAACGCTGATTTTGCTTTAAGCGCCGCCATAACTGCCACTCTCTAAACCCCACGATAAACACGACACTACCAAGCACTACACTGAGTAAGCTACTGACTATTGCCATCGGTATACTGGCTTGCCAACTTTGTTGCCACCACGCTAACCATTGCCCTATCGCCAACACTAGCACCAACACGACACCCACATACATTAACTTGCTAACGAGGCGTGAGCCGGGCTCGCTGGCAAGCTCGCTGGGCTCTGGTAGCTCTGGCTGTATTGCGTGTTCGCTAAACTGTGCACGCGGTTGTAACAAAGGACTATTCACATCGGCCACATCGCTAAAGCGTTGCGCAGGCTTTAAATCCGTCATTGTAATTTGTCTCCTAGTAGAAACTCCAAGGCGTGATCCATCCGCACATGTGGCATTGGTTGTTGTCCGCTGTGTTGCAACGGCGCGAGCGCCGGAAATTGAAAAGGATGCCGGTTAAATAAGGCCGCATCCGGCAGTTTAGCGGGTACCTCACCTGGAAACAGTGTGACCTTATTTCCGCTATCTAACTCAACACCACTGATACAAGGGCTTTTTTGCCCAGCGTGTTGCACAAATCCGGCGCTACTTGCACGGATCGCCGCTAAGGCCATGGCCTCACTTTTTGCTGACGCATAATGGCTATGTTTAATCGGCTGTTGTAAAAGCTGCTGCAATAATAACGTCAGGGCTTTATGTTGCTCGGGTGTGACATGATCGGCCTTACTCGCGGCAAACAGCACTTTATTAATCTGGGGTTTAAATAAGCGGCCCAAAATACTGGCGGGGCCATAGCGAAAGCTTTGCATAATTAAACCTAAGGCCTGCTGTAATTCTTGCATAGCGGCAAAGCCAGCATTCAGTGCGGATAAGCAATCCACTAACACGACTTGACGATCTAAACGGGAAAAATGCTGTCGATAAAAGGGTTTAATCACGTAATCACAATAGCTGTGATAATGCTCGCTTAGTTGTTGCAACAACGGGCTATCCTGCTTTAATTGCGCCGGTAACAGCGGAAAGAGTTTTAACATTGGCGCACCGGCTAATTCGCCAGGCACTAATAAACGACCGGGTTGATGCAAAAACGTCGCCGCATTCTCGCGAAAAGTGTGTAATAAATTTAAATAAGCATCGGTTAAACGTTGCAGTTGCAATGCGCTGACATCGTTTAAATCGGTATTGGCTAGCAAGTCCGCAAAAACTTGTGCTTCAGCTTGACGATGTGGTTGCTGAAACAGCGTCCAACAAAACGTTGACCACTGCTGATAATCTTGCTGCAACATTGGAAGGTCAAGTAACCATTCACCAGGGTAATCGACAAGCTCCAGTTGTAACTCACTGCGCTGTTGGATCTTCGAGCGCCAGCCCGCGGCTGATTTGTAACGTAAGGTGAGGTTTAATTGGCTCCAACCAGCCGTAGACGGTGGCCATGTTGCTGGCTGTTGCTGTAAATACTGCACGTTTTGTTCATAAGGAAACCGCGGAAAAGCCAACGGTTGGTTGTTGGCTAGCCGCCCCCCCAAATAGCGTCCTTGTTGAACCACAGCAAAAAACGGCAAATGTTCTGGCTGATCACCCAGCGTCAATTGATGTACTAAGGAAGTAATAAATGCGGTTTTTCCAGCACCACTGAGCCCCGTCACACCAAGGCGCAAATGCCGATCCAGTGCGCGTTGGCCCCATTGTTGACTTTGATACTGAATGCTTTCTAACCAACTCATAATACTCGCTTAGTCTGTAAAGACATCAGAGGTTATTAAACTCTCGATTTAACTGAAAGTGGCTTGAGGTCACATGCCGCTCCATATCACGCAACGTCAACTCCATGCTATTAAACTGGTGGTTTAAATGCAGTAACGCCTGTTTTGGCGACTCACCACGTTGCCAAACTCGAGTTTTAAGCTCAACCGATTTCCCATTATAAATGGAACTGCCTGCCCCGGCTGTTGGCGGTTGAGCCAGTGACTTTTTTTCAAGCACCACCCAAGCTGCAATATAGAGTACAAATACTAAACCACCTGCGCCAAGAAAAGCGGCAGAAATGGTAATAATGCGCACCAGCCAAATTTCCCAGCCGAAGTAATCAGCGATACCGGCACACACACCCGCGATCTTGCCATTTTCATCATCGCGCAGTAATTCAGCTCTTTTCTTAATCATGTTGCGTCCTCCAACGTGGACTTTCTGCATCTAAAATCGCTTCTAGTGTTTTAATACGCTCCGACATTTTTTCAGCGCGGTGCGCCAGTTCATTTAATTGCTCTAACTCACTGGCCGAGAGCCCCTGCTTAATTTTATTTTTACTGCGATAATGCATAATTACCCACAGCGGTGCCACAAAAAGCATAAACAGTATCAGTGGCACAAAAATTAATTCATGTAAATCCATGGTTTAACCCTTACGAAAACGACGCCTGTCATCAGGCGTCTTTAGAACCTTGCTGTATCTTGGCTTTTAAAGCAGCCAATTCGTGATCAATCTTATCTTGCGCCGCCAGTTCAGCGAACTCGTCTTTTAAGGTCTTTTTGCCTAAGTCGTAGGCTTCAACCTGCGCTTCTAAGTTATCAATTTTTTGCTCATAGCGTTCAAAGCGATACATCGCATCATTCAGCTTAGTGCTATCTAGGGTTTTCTTCACTTCTAAACGATTCGCCACCGTTTGCTGGCGCATCAGCATACTTTTTTGGCG
This sequence comes from Alishewanella sp. HL-SH05, assembly GCF_052655985.1. The sequence continues at coordinate 1,284,201 of NZ_CP199753.1, read as the reverse complement.
TGCTTTGGCATCTGCCAGTTTTTCTTGCAGCTGCGAGACTTCGTCCTGCAACTTACTGATATGTTCATCCAGATTAGCGATATCACGGCTTACCGCATCCGCTTGCGTTTGGGCTTTTTGCCGTTCAATCAAAGCGGCGCGCGCTAAATCATCGCGATCTTTTGATAAAGCTAATTCGGCTTTAGCTTGCCAATCGTTCACTTCTTCATGCAAGCGATTAACCACACGCTGTAATTCTTTTTTCTCAGCGATCGTTTTAGCCGATGAAGAACGCACTTCAACTAAGGTGTCTTCCATTTCTTGGATGATTAACCGCACCATTTTTTCTGGATCTTCTGCTTTATCCAGTAGTGCGTTGATATTCGAGTTGACGATATCGGAAAAGCGGGAAAAAATGCCCATAATGTAATCCTCTGCGTTAAGTAAATAGTGTTTACCCCTTAACCTTATTCAGATTCCTTGCCAACTTGGAAATAAATTTTAAATTAATGAATATAAACAAGTTTATTTAAAATAAAAATAAAACTGTTCCTACCACCGGTTATGAAATACACTATAAATTAGTTAATTTAACCAACTAATAGCTCACCATGAATCAAAAGTTTCGGCAAGATAATCTCATCGGCCAAGCCAACAGCTTTTTAAACGTGCTTGACCAGGTGTCTCAATTGGCTCCGCTGGATAAACCGGTTTTAATCATTGGTGAACGCGGTACAGGTAAAGAACTGATTGCCGCTCGCCTACATTTTCTATCTAAACGTTGGGATCAACAATATCAAACGCTTAACTGCGCCGCGCTGAACGAAAACCTGCTTGAAAGTGAGCTATTTGGCCATGAAGCCGGCGCTTTTACCGGTGCCAGTAAACGCCATGAAGGCCGCTTTGAACGGGCCAGTGGTGGTACCTTATTTCTAGATGAACTGGCGAATACCCCCGCGATGGTGCAAGAAAAACTGCTGCGGGTCATTGAATACGGTGAGTTTGAACGTGTTGGCGGCAGTCGACCGATCCGAGTCGATGTGCGCCTGATTTGCGCAACCAACGAAGATTTACCGTCAATGGCGGAGCTAGGCGAGTTTCGTGCCGACTTACTTGACCGCCTCGCTTTTGATGTGATCACTTTGCCACCGATGCGTGAACGCCGTGAAGATATTATGCAACTGGCCGAGCATTTTGCTATGAATATGGTACGCGAGTTAGGCCTAGAGCTGTTTAGTGGTTTTACTGAGCGTGCAAAACGCACCCTGCTCGATTATGACTGGCCGGGTAATGTCCGCGAATTAAAAAACGTGGTTGAGCGCGCGGTATATCGCAATAATAATGCTTATGTGCCGGTACATGAGATCCAACTTGATCCTTTTGAATCGGCGTTTCGCCCACAAAAACGGACCAAGACCAGCCATATCGCGAAAGCGCCAGCCGTTGTTGATAAAACAACTGAGCTTGCTAACCCCTCACCTTTTTCGCCTGCGCCGCCTTCTGCCACCGAACATGACTTCAGCCAACCTTTAGATTTTAAAATCCTGTCGCAAGATTTTGAAATCAATTTAATCAAGCAAGCGCTAGCGGCAAGCCAGTATAATCAGAAAAAAACAGCAGAGATGCTAGGACTGACTTATCATCAGTTAAGAGGTTATATGAAAAAATATCAGCTGCTGGATAGCCAACAATCATGAAAAATCGATTAATCGTGATGCTGGTCAGTGTTGTTTGGCTCGTCGGGTGCCAGCAAGAAGTACCCGAGACAGTGCGCTCGGGCTTAGTTTATTGCGCAGAAGGCCCCCCTGAACACTTTAATCCTCAGCGGGTGACCTCAGGCACGACTATCGATATCATCAGCCAGCAACTTTATGATCGTTTACTGGATATCGATCCTGAGAACGGTAACTTGCTGCCTGGCTTAGCGGTGTCATGGCAACGCTCGGCCGATGGCCTGATCTATGATTTCACATTACGCCAAGATGTTAAATTTCATCAAACCCGTTTTTTTAACCCAAGTAGGCCCTTCAACGCGGATGACGTTGTCTTTACTTTTGAGCGAATAATGGAGCCCAGCCACCCTTATCACTTTTTAGGTGGCGGCAACTATCCGTACTTTCAAAGCGTTAACTGGGCCGATTTAGTACAGCAGGTTAGCGCTATAGCTCCTAATCAGGTGCGCTTTGAGCTGACTCGTCCTGACAGCTCGTTTTTATCTAACCTAGCAACGGACTTTGCTGCGATTTTGTCTGCCGAGTATGCCGCAAACCTTTTAACCCATGGGCAGCAGGCTTTGTTAGATAGTCGACCGATTGGTACGGGACCATTTCGCTTTCGTGAATATCAAAAAGATGTGCTAGTACGTTTATATCGCAATACTGACTATTGGCGTGGCCAATCGGCGATGGAACAGTTGGTATTTGATATCGTACCAAATAATGCCAAACGCATGGCAAAATTGCTGACGCATGAATGTGATATCGTGGCCTTTCCGCGTCTGGCGGAGCTTACGCTGATTAGCGAACGTCCCGATGTTAAAGTGCAAGAAAGCACCAGCATGAACGTGGGTTTTTGGGCTTTTAACACCACCAAAGCGCCATTTGACCAAGTTAAAGTGCGCCAAGCGTTGGCAATAGCGATTAATCAAAGCGCGATTTTACAGGCGGTATATTTTAATCAAGCCACTGCGGCCAAGGGGATCTTACCGCCAACCTCGTGGGCCTTTGAGCAAAAGCTCCCCGACGCAGAATACAATCCACAACGCGCACGCGAGTTGTTGGCAGAAAGCGGTTTAGCTGCAGGCTTTAGCATGGATATCTGGGCGATGCCGGTGCAGCGTTTGTATAATCCCAATGCGTTAAAAATGGCGGAACTGATCCAAGCCGATCTGGCTAATATTGGCGTAACCGCCAATATAGTGAGTTATGAGTGGAACACCTTTCGGCGTAAATTATCCGAAGGTGAGCATGATTCGGTGTTAATTGGCTGGGCCGCTGATAACCCAGATCCTGATAATTTCTTTAGCCCGCTACTAAGCTGTGCCGCAGCCGATAGCGGAAGTAATCGCGCATTGTGGTGTGATCCGACCTTTGATTTATTGCTGAGTCAAGCGCTCAGTACTGACAACCAAGAAGCGCGCCGCGCTTATTATCTTGCAGCACAACGCCATTTACATGCAGAAATGCCCTTAGTGGCGATTGCGCACTCGCAGCGTTTTCAGGCCATTAATGCTAATGTTGAAGGCGTTATCATTAACCCTTACGGTGGCATCGCGCTGTTTGCCGCTAAGCGGGTGCTACCATGATTGTTTTTTTATTACGTCGCTTGTTTTTGCTTGGCACCGTCTTGTTAGGTCTAAGTATCTTTGCTTTTGCGCTCGGTTATTTATTTCCTGGAGATCCGTTACAAAACTTCAGTGGTCTGCGTTATATCGACAGTACACAGCGCGATTTACTGATCAGTGAGTATCGACTTGACCAATCATACTTGGCACAGTATTTGGCTTTTCTTGAACGCATTATCGCGGGTAATTGGGGCTTATCCTTTGCCAGTCAGCAACCGCTGTTACAAGAAATATGGCAAGTACTGCCCGCCACCTTAGAATTAACGGCCTACGCCCTACTGCTTTCCTTTGTGCTGGGTGTGCCCTTTGGTATTTTAGCCGCCATTAAACCGCAAGGGGTATTTGGCAAGACCATCTCTGGGCTGGCATTGATTGGTTATTCCTTGCCGATTTTCTGGTGGGCTTTGTTACTCATTATGTTTTTTTGTATTGGGCTCGGCTGGTTTCCCTCCGGCGGTCGTATCGGTGTGTTATATGAAATCCCAAACGTTACCGGCTTTATTATGCTCGATATTATGTATGCTGATGTTAGTTATCGACAAGCAGCCTTCAACGATGCGCTAACACACTTAATCTTACCCACCTTCGTCCTCGCTACCTACCCCACTACCGTGATGATCCGCTTTGTACGCGATGCGATGCTTGAAGTGTGGGATCAAAACTATATAAAAACGGCCAAAGCCAAAGGCTTAAACCGGCTACAAGTATTATATCGACATGGCTTGCGTAATGCGTTGTTACCAGTGATCCGGCAAATAGGTTTGCAGTTTAGCGCGCTCATCACGCTAGCGATGTTAACTGAAGTCATATTCTCGTGGCCAGGGATCGGCCGTTGGTTAATAGACAGTATTTATCAGCGCAACTTTCCCGCGATCCAATCGGGTTTAATGATTATTTCCACGTTGGTAATTACTGTTAATATGCTGACTGAAATTCTGCATACGCTGTTTAACCCACTGGCCAGGAAGTCTTAACATGGCTAAATTTCGTCTCTACATAGAAGAAAACAATCGCTCACCACTGGCACAGTTGTGGCGTGAGTTCTCTCGGCAACACAGCGCTTTGGTGGGGTTAACTCTCTTTGCCAGTTTTTTACTTTTCAGTGTTATTGCGCCCTTTATCACCCCGCATGATCCGTATTTTCAAGCCGATAATTTATTGCTACTGCCGCCGTCTTGGGCACCAGAAGGCTTAGTGCAATACCCGTTTGGTACCGACGACTTGGGACGCGATCTGCTTTCGAGAATGCTCAAAGGCACCACCTACACCTTTGGTTTAGCTTTAGTAACAGTATTAGCCAGCTTAATGGCCGGTTTGGCATTGGGCGCATTAGCCGGCATGAGCCGTGGTGTTAAATCCAGCGTCTTTAATCACTTACTCGATTTGATTTTGACGATTCCCTCATTATTGCTGGCGATTATCATCGTGGCGATTTTAGGCCCTGGTTTAGCTAACACCGCTTGGGCCATTATTTTGGCGCTCTTACCACAATTTGTTCATGGCATTCGTAATGCCATTGCCGATCAGTTAAAGCGTGATTATGTTACCGCCTACCGCTTAGATGGTGCGAATAACTGGCAGGTGTTAACCCGTGTGGTGATCCCAAATATCTGGGAAAAAATTACGGTCATGAGCAGCATGGCCTTATCCACGGCGATCTTAGATATCGCGGCGCTGGGCTTTTTAGGCTTGGGTGCACAAGCCCCTACCGCGGAATGGGGGGCGATGATCAGTGATTCTGTGGATCTGATCTACGTAGCGCCAGCCAGCGTGGCAGTGCCGGGCTTACTCATTTTCGCGGCAGTATTATCCGTTAATTTATTAGGTGATGGTTTAAAAGTGGCTATTCAAAAACGGCGGGAAAGCTAATGTTGCTGCTGGATATTAAAAACCTGACTATCGAACTAGAAACTCCTGAAGGGCTGATCCGCGCCGTCGATCGGGTGAGCCTCAGTTTACGCGAAGGCGAAACACGAGGCTTAGTGGGTGAATCTGGCTCAGGCAAAAGCCTGATAGCCAAAGCAATTGTTGGTGTACTTAATCGTCGCTGGCAAGTTACCGCCGATCGCTTTAACTGGATGGGCCAAGATATGCTGCGGGTAACGGCTGAACAACGGCGGCAAATTATCGGTAGAGATATCGCCATGATTTATCAAGAGCCAAGCCGCAGTTTGGATCCTACCGCCGAAATTGGTGAGCAACTTGAAGAAGCCATCCCCAGCCACCTGCTGACCGGTAGTTGGTGGCAAAAACCTTTTTTGCGGCGCAAAAGAGCCATCGCCTTGCTGCACAAAGTGGGGATCCGCGATCATAAAAGCATTATGCAAAGCTATCCCTATCAGTTATCAGAGGGGATTTGTCAAAAAGTAATGATTGCCATGGCCATCGCGAAAAACCCAAAACTGCTTATTGCCGATGAGCCTACCACCGCTTTAGAAAGTACGACCCAAGCCCAGCTGTTTCGTTTACTAGCCAGTTTTAACCAATTAAAAGGCATGGCGGTATTGTTAATCAGCCACGAACTGGAGAGTGTCGCACGTTACACACAACATATTAGTGTGCTGTATTGTGGACAATTAGTAGAAAGCGGCGAAACCAGCCAAATTCTCAAGCACCCGTTTCATCCCTACACTAATGCCCTGATTAAAAGCGTACCTGAGTTTCAGAGTAACCTAGCCCATAAAACACCTCTGTATGCATTACCGGGCAGTATTCCAACCTTACAACATGTGCCGATTGGTTGTCGCTTAGGGCCTCGTTGCCCAAATGCTCGCAAAGAGTGTGTGAAAACACCGGTGCTAGAACGGCTACAAAATCATTATTACAGTTGCCACTTCCCTCTGAAAAAGCGAGATGAATCATGAGTGCCTTACTCGAGGTGGAACAGCTTAGCAAATGCTACTTTAAACAGCGTGGGCTAAACCGTAAAAAAATTATTGCCTTACAGGATGTCAGCTTTAGCTTAGATACCGGAAAAACCTTGGCCATTATCGGGGAAACCGGTTCAGGTAAAAGCACCTTGGCTAAGTTGTTAGTGGGCATCGAAAAACCCGATAGCGGCATTATTCGCCTGTCAGGACAGCAAGTAGATATTACTAACTATAAAAAGTATAACCACGTTATCCGGTTTATCTTTCAAGATGCTGGCCACTCACTTAATCCGCTACAAAAAGTTGGGCAAATGTTAGAAGACGTGCTGCGCCTTAGTACGATTTTAGATACTGAGCAACGTCGTGTAAAAATCCGTAGCACCCTTCGCACCTTGGGTTTATTGGATGAACATGCAGAGTACTACCCGCACATGTTCTCCGGGGGGCAATTACAACGGGTCGCGCTGGCACGAGCCTTAATTCTCGATCCCAAGTTGCTGATCTTAGATGAAGCCTTAACCGCACTGGATCCTTCTTTACGCGCCCAAATTGTTAACCTACTGCTAGAGCTACAGCAAAAAAATGGCTTGGCGTATTTATTAATTACCAATAACTTACGTTTGGTACGCCATATTAGTGATGAGATGCTGGTGTTACATGAAGGACAAATGGTCGATGTAGGTAATACCACCACGGTGTTCAATAACCCCGTACATGACTATACCAAGCGTTTAATTAAAAGTAGCGGCTAACACCCAACAAAAACGCCGCCAGCACAGCCTGTGCTCAAATGAATAAAAAAGGGAGCCATTGGCTCCCTTTTCAGTGTTTTGGCGTTAACGCCGTTTCTGTGCGCTTACAGCTGCTCACTCAAATCAGCCGAGCGCAATTGACGCGTGATCTTAGCGTCAGCTTTTAAAGTGGCAATCAGCGCTTGATAATGCAGCTCTGCTTGCTGACGAGCAATCGCTTCTAACTGGCTGGTATCTGGCACACTGCTAATATTGGCAGGGGTAACCGCATCGACAGCCACTAATACCACATCACCGTTACTTAACTGTACCGAGTCAATACTGGCTTGATCGTTAGTAGGTCTTGGCATCGCAAACGCTTTACTGCGTACCTCTGTTTCTAAACTACCACCAAAACGCGGCGTGGCAGCACTAGCAACGATGCTCGCTTCTGCTTTACTGGCCATCGCGGCTAAATCGCCACCTGCGGCGACGAGCTCTGCAGCATAGGCAGCAGCTTGTTTGGCCATTTCGGCTAGTTGTACTGCGTTTTGTACTTCAGCGCGCACTTCATTTAAACCTAATGTACGTGCCGGTACATGCTCCTTAACACGCATCACCACAACATGCTCGCGAGCAATTTCTATCACATCGCTGTTTAAGCCTTCGGCAATGAAGTTCAAATCAAATAACCGATTCAAAATAGCCGGTTGTGATAATGGCTCTGCCGCATTAGCGCGTTCAAATAAGCCGGTACTTTTAACTTGTAAACCAACCACATCAGCGGCTTCTTCTAAGTTGTCGGGCTGTTCAAACGAGACTTGTGCTAAACGCTGTTGCAGATCATAAAATAAGGCCGTGGCTTGCTCCGCTTTTAACGTTGTCGCAATTTCTGCAGCAACCTCAGCTAAAGGTTTAGTCACTGCCGGCTCAAGCGTGGCTAACTTGATAATATGATAACCATATTCACTTTTCACTACGCCAGATAATTGGCCTAGTTCTGTTAGCGCAAAAGCGGCTTCTTCGAACACAGGGTCCATTTGACCGGCCACCAACTCACCTAAATTACCGCCATTTTCGGCAGAAAAGGTATCGGCAGAGCGGGCTTTTGCTAACTCAGCAAAATCTGCACCTTGTTGTAATTCCGCTAATAAGGCAGCAGCTTGCGCAGCAATAGCAGCATCTTCACTTTCGCTTTCCAGCATAATGTGGGCAAATTCACGCTTTTCTTCGGTGCCATAGCGTGCAGCGTTAGCTTGATAGTAATCAGCCACTTGCTGTTCAGTCACTTCGATGTCTTCCGCTAACTTGGCCGCTGACAATTCTACATACTCAGCAGAGATTTGCTCAGGTGTCATAAAACGGCTGATATTTTGCTGATAGTACTCTTGCAGCATATCGTCACTGATACTAACTTGCTCTGCAAAACGTTCAGCAGTCACCGTGAAATATCGAATGTCACGTGTTTGCTGTTGTAACGACAGCAATAAATTAATTTCGGCAGGTAAACCAAACTCACTGCCCACTAAACCTTGCATTAGTTGGGTCGTGGCTAAACCTTCCCGAACCATTTCGCGGAAGTCAGCAGGTTGATAACCGGCTTGGCGTAATAACGCAATAAAACGGTCTTGATTAAACACGCCATCAACTTGGAATTCCGGTAGGCCAGTAACGGTTTCACGTACTTGTTCATCACCTACCCGTAAACCCAACTTACGAGCAAATTGCTTTTGTAACGTTTCATCAATTAGACGTTCTAACACTTCATTACGAAAGTTAGCCATATACGCTGGATCGGCAGCTAACATATCGTACATTTCACCAAACTGCTGTTGCATACGAGCACGTTCATTTTGTAATGCTTGCTCATACTGCACCTGACTAATGTCATCACCATTAACCACGGCAACAACTGCATCACTTGGCGTACTTAGGTAATTACCAACGCCGGCAAGGGCGAATGTCAGGATAACCAAGCCCAAAATGATTTTGGCGGTCAATCCTTGCGAGCCTTCTCTGATTCGTTCTAACATCTTTGCTCTTTCTCTGTTATCGGTGACACAAAAGTTTGTGCTAAAAAAAAAGCGCATCTTAACAGATGCGCCTTTTTTATAGAAGCCTTGGCATTGTCTGCGGGCTTAAGGACCCTCCCCGGCGCGCCGGGCAGAATACTGTTAGTTTACTGCGTCTTTTAACGCTTTACCTGGCTTAAATGAAGGAATCTTCGCAGAAGCGATTTGAATAGTAGCACCAGTTTGTGGGTTACGGCCAGTACGGGCAGCACGCTCGCGTACAGTGTAAGTGCCAAAACCAACTAAAGCTACAGAATCACCTTCCTTAAGAGCTTCGGTAACCGCGTCGATGAACGCGTCTAAAGCACGACCTGCTGCGGCCTTAGAAATGTCTGCATTCGCAGCAATTTTGTCGATAAGTTGAGACTTGTTCACAATATCATCCCCTTCAATTGTTATTATTTTCTACAACGTCAAGCTATTAGTTTTTAAAAGTTGCCCGCTTGTTATAACAAGCAACGACTTTGCTTGCAAGCAGCAGAAACGAGAAAACTAATAATTTTGGCTTTGACCGCAGCCCTTGCTACACAAGGGCTTGGCCGAAACTGACCATAACTTAGCACAGCCTACGATAATAAAAAGCCCCTAAACCGGATTTTTTTCGGTTTTTTTGCTTTTTGCAGCTGTTTTTGGTGAATTAACCGGCGTAACACGAGCAATTGGCTCTTGTAAGGCCAGTTCTAGCACTTCTTCAATCCATTTCACCGGCTTAATTTCTAAGGCACCTTTAACATTTTCTGGGATTTCTTTTAGATCACGAATGTTATCATGCGGAATTAATACCCGTTTAATACCACCACGGTGCGCAGCCAACAGTTTCTCTTTCAAGCCACCAATGGGTAATACTTCACCGCGCAAGGTGATCTCGCCCGTCATCGCGACATCTGCCCGCACCGGGTTACCGGTTAAACCCGAGACTAACGCCGTGACCATGGCAATACCAGCGCTAGGGCCATCTTTAGGCGTCGCACCTTCGGGTACGTGAACGTGAATGTCCCGTTTCTCATAAAAGTCTTCGTTTATCCGCAGCGCTTCTGCACGGCTACGTACCACCGTCATCGCCGCTTGGATAGATTCTTTCATCACGTCACCAAGTGAACCGGTGTAGGTTAATTTACCTTTACCGACCACAGCTGCCGCTTCAATCGTTAATAAATCGCCACCGACTTCAGTCCAAGCTAAACCAGTAACTTGACCAATACGGTTGCTGTCTTCTGCTTTACCGTAATCAAAGCGATGCACACCAAGAAACTCTTCCAAATTAGCATCGTTAATCACCACGGTTTTCAAATCTTTGTTTAAAAGAATTTGTTTTACCGCTTTGCGACATAACTTTGATAATTCGCGCTCTAAACTACGCACGCCCGCCTCACGGGTGTAATAACGAATTATGCCAATAACTGCACTATCCTCAATCACCACTTCAGTGGGTTTTAAACCATTGCGGCTAATTTGTTTAGTGATTAAATGCTGACGAGCAATGTTTAGTTTTTCGTCTTCGGTATAACCCGATAAGCGAATCACTTCCATCCGATCTAATAACGCGGCTGGAATGTTTAAGCTATTCGAGGTGGCGAAGAACATGACATCTGACAAGTCATAATCCACTTCTAGGTAGTGATCACTAAAAGCAGCATTTTGTTCAGGATCTAATACCTCTAGTAACGCCGCAGCGGGATCGCCCCGGAAATCCGAAGCCATCTTGTCAATTTCATCCAATAGGAATAATGGGTTACGGACACCCACTTTTGCCATTTTCTGAATGATTTTGCCTGGCATTGAGCCGATATAGGTTCTTCGGTGTCCCCGGATCTCGGCTTCATCACGCACGCCGCCAAGTGCCATACGAACGTACTTACGACCAGTAGCTTTTGCCACGGATTGCCCCAACGAGGTTTTACCCACACCCGGCGGGCCAACCAGACATAAGATCGGGCCTTTGAGTTTATTCACGCGCTGTTGCACCGCCAAATACTCAATGATGCGCTCTTTAACCTTATCTAAACCATAATGGTCAGCATTGAGAATTTGCTCAGCAATCGCTAAGTTTTTCTTCACTTTCGACCGCGCTTGCCACGGCACCTGCGTTAACCATTCAATATAGCTGCGCACCACCGTCGCTTCGGCTGACATCGGTGACATCATCTTCAGCTTTTGCAGTTCGGCTTTGGCTTTGGTTTCGGCTTCAGCGGGCATTTTCGCTTCAGTAATTTTTTTCGCTAACGCTTCAAATTCATCCGGCGCATCTTCTAGCTCACCCAATTCGCGTTGGATCGCTTTCATTTGCTCGTTCAGGTAATACTCGCGCTGGCTTTTCTCCATTTGCTTTTTTACCCGGCTACGAATACGCCGTTCAACTTGCAAAATGTCGATTTCACTTTCCATCATCGCCATCAAATACTCGATGCGCTCTGTAACATTGGTTAGCTCTAAGACTTTTTGCTTATCATCCACTTTTAGTGGCATATGCGCCGCCATGGTGTCAGCCAAACGGGCCGCATCATCAATACCGCTTAAGGCCGTCAGCACTTCTGGCGGGATCTTTTTATTCAGTTTGATATAACCTTCAAACTGATTAATGGCCGAGCGTAAAAACACTTCTTGCTCGCGGCTATCGATGTCTTGTGTTACTACAGGATCAATAAAAGCGGCGAAGCTTTCTGTTGTTTCAGTAAATTCAGCTAATTGCGCACGTTTGCCGCCTTCAACTAACACCTTTACAGTGCCATCAGGCAATTTTAGCAATTGTAAAATAGTGGCAATGGTACCGATGCGATACAAATCACTTTCAGCTGGATCGTCCAAAGCGGCGTCTTTTTGTGCCACCAAGAAAATCTGCTTATCGTTTTCCATAGCAGCATCTAAACATTTGATGGATTTCGCCCGGCCGACAAAAAGTGGGATTACCATGTGCGGATAAACAACAACGTCTCGCAACGCCAGTACCGGCATGTGCAAACGTTCTGAATGTTCTGTGGTCATTGATTTACTCTCGAATTAAATTACTGCAGGCGACAATAAATAGTATATGGGGACGGATCTACAAACTTCAATTCATCTGATAAAAAAGGAGCTTTGCAGCTCCTTTTTTATTTAGTGTGATTCAGCAACCGCCGGTTCGTTGTTCTCATAGATTAGTATGGGCTGACTCTCGCCTCGGATCACTGTTTCATCAATGACCACTTTTGCCACATCTTGCATAGAGGGCAACTCATACATGGTATCAAGCAGAACACCTTCCACTATAGAACGTAAACCACGCGCACCGGTTTTGCGTTCCATCGCTTTTTGAGCAATAGCTTTTAAGGCATCGTCACGGAACTCTAATTCAACGTTTTCCATTTCGAATAATGCCGCAAATTGCTTGCTTAGTGCATTTTTCGGTTGACTTAAAATTTGCACTAAAGCGTCAAGATCCAATTCCGTTAATGTTGCAACAACGGGTAAACGCCCGATAAACTCTGGGATCAGGCCATATTTCACCAAATCTTCAGGTTCAACATCACGGAAGGATTCGCTCAAGCTACGACTGCTTTCTTTGCTTTTTACTTCAGCACCGAAACCAATACCCGCACCTTTGGCGCTACGCTGTTCAATCACTTTATCTAAACCGGCAAAAGCACCACCACAGATAAATAAGATCTTAGAGGTATCTACCTGTAAGAATTCTTGTTGTGGATGTTTACGCCCGCCTTGTGGCGGCACAGAAGCAACAGTACCTTCAATCAGTTTCAGTAAGGCTTGCTGCACCCCTTCACCTGAAACGTCACGGGTGATGGATGGGTTATCAGACTTACGCGATATTTTGTCAATCTCATCAATATACACGATACCGCGCTGGGCTTTCTCAACGTCGTAATCACATTTTTGCAGTAGTTTTTGAATGATATTTTCGACATCTTCACCGACATAACCGGCTTCGGTTAAGGTGGTGGCATCAGCCATAGTAAACGGTACATCGAGTAAACGCGCTAACGTTTCAGCCAGTAATGTTTTACCACAACCGGTTGGACCGATTAACAAGATATTGCTTTTACCCAATTCAACGTCTTGTTTATGCTGCGAGCTACGTAAGCGTTTGTAATGGTTGTATACCGCTACCGCTAACACTTTTTTCGCATGTTCTTGACCGATAACGTAATCGTCTAAGTGTTGCCGAATTTCACGAGGCGTCGGTAATTTTTCACCGTCGCGTTTAGGTGAAATATCTTTGATTTCTTCGCGAATGATATCGTTGCATAGGTCAACGCATTCATCACAAATATAGACTTGTGGCCCTGCGATCAACTTACGCACTTCATGCTGTGATTTGCCACAAAAAGAGCAATACAGTAATTTGCCGCTCTTGTCGCCGTCAGTGCGGTGATCAGACATGTAACTACCTCTTTTTCCAATCAGCGGGCACATACTGCCCGCATAATCCAATTATTTAGCTTCTCTATTGGTCAATATGGAGTCGACTAAGCCATATTCCAAGGCTTGCTGCGCACTTAAGAAGTTATCGCGTTCAGTATCCTTACATACTTGCTCATAACTCTTACCACTGTGCTCAGCCATTAAGCGATTGAGTTTCTCTTTAATATACAGGATTTCCTTGGCATGGATCTCAAAATCTGTCGCTTGGCCTTGGAAGCCCCCTAATGGTTGGTGAATCATCACGCGGGCATTAGGTAAGCAATAACGTTTACCCTTGGTACCACCGGATAACAAGAACGCGCCCATACTGGCGGCTTGGCCAACACAAACGGTTGCGATATCGGGTTTAATATAACGCATGGTATCGTAAATCGATAAACCGGCTGTGACTGAACCACCAGGTGAATTAATATAAATATAAATGTCTTTTTCTGGGTTTTCTGATTCGAGAAACAATAGCTGTGCCACAATCAGGTTAGCCATATGGTCTTCAACTTGACCAGTTAAGAATATAACCCGTTCTTTCAGCAAGCGGGAATAAATATCAAAAGAACGTTCGCCTTTAGCCGTTTGCTCGATAACGATAGGTACTAAGGCATTTACGATGTCATTCATGTCACGAGACATTGGCATAATCTGGGATCCCTCTGCTGTAGCTGGGTAATACTGGCGAAAAGACGGTGCCTAAAAATAAAATGGCCCGAACACGTGTTCGAGCCATTAAAACCGCCACACGCTAAGAAGTCAATCTTAGTTAGCGGACTTTGGGTTCATAATCTCGTCAAAAGCGGCAGCTTGCTCAGTCACCTTAGCCGCAGCTAAGACAACTTCGATTGCTTGCTCTTCTAACGCAACATTACGCATGCTTTGCATCAGCTCTTTGTTAGTGGTGTAGTACTGAACCACTTCTGCTGGATCTTCATAGGCCGAGGCCACGTTGTCGATCAGCTCTTGAACTTTAGCTTCATCCACTTTCAGTTGATTAGTCTTGATAATTTCACCTAATAACAGGCCTACTTTTACGCGGTCTTTTGCTTGTTCTTCAAACAATGACGCCGGTAATTCTGGCAACTGTTTTGGATCCATGTTTTGACCAAAACGCTGTAATGCTTGTTGACGCAATACATCAACTTCGCTGGCGATCAGAGACTTAGGCACTTCAACTTCGTTGTTTGCTAGCAGGCCTTTGATCACTTGCTCTTTTACTTTGCCTTTGATGGATTGCTTCAGTTCGCGTTCCATGTTTTTCTTTACTTCAGCTTTTAATGCATCAACAGACGCATCGGCTAAACCGAATAAAGTGGCGAATTCATCATTCAGCTCAGGTAACACCTGACCTTCAACTTTCTTCACGGTAACAGCAAAGCTTGCGGCTTTACCTTTCAGGTTTTCAGCATGGTAATCTGCTGGGAAAGTCACTTCTAACGTGGTTTCTTCACCAGCGGCTTTACCAATAACGCCTTCTTCAAAGCCTGGGATCATGCGGCCTTGGCCTAATTCTAAAACGAAATCAGTCGCTTTACCGCCTTCGAATTCTTCGCCGTCAATTGAACCCACGAAATCCATGGTGACGCGATCGCCAGTAGCCGCCGCATCTGCTTTGTCTTCCCATTTCGCGTGTTGCTTGCGTAAAGTGTCTAACATGTTAGACAAATCCGCCTCGGTGATTTCAACAGTAGGCTTAGTGACTTCTACTTTATCTAAAGCCGCTACCGTGATTTCTGGATACACTTCAAAAATAGCCGTAAATGCTAAATCTTTACCGCTTTCTAACGCGCCAGGTGCAAACTGAGGCGCACCGGCTGGCGTTAATTTGTTTTCAACAATAGCTTCGTAGAATGAACGTTGCATTTGCTCAGAAGCGACTTCTTGCAGCACAGCAGAACCGAAACGTTTCTGAATAATAGAAACGGGGGCTTTGCCCGGACGGAAACCATCGATACGCTGACGTTTAGCTAATTCGCGTAAACGGCTCTTCACTTCTGAATCAATACTGGCAGCTGGCACGACGATATTTAAACGGCGCTCTAAACCTTGGGTGGTTTCAACAGAAACTTGCATCTCTTTACCTCAAATTCAATGTCAGGCGGCTCTGATACGCCTTACTGTGATGGCCGGGTGTCGACAAACTCAAGATGAACCTGACCTGTTATAAAAATTAACGCGGCATTATAGCGAGCTATAACCCGCTAGTCGAGCCTTTAGATACGATGCTTTTTCAAGACAAAAAAACAGGCTTTTATCAACGATAAAAGCCTGTAATAACTTCGTCGTGTTCTTTTAAACTCGGGTTTGCCCAACGCCGGTAACCACATACTTTTCGGTGGTTAATGCTTCAAGCCCCATTGGCCCATAAGCATGTAACTTACTGGTAGAAATACCGATTTCCGCACCTAAACCTAACTCGCCACCATCTGAAAAACGTGAGGAGGCGTTATGCATGACCACCGCAGTATCGATGGTAGCAATAAAACGGTCAGCATTAGCTTGATCTTCTGTACAAATCACTTCGGTATGTTGGCTGCCAAAACGATCAATATGGGCAATGGCACCGTCAAAATCTGCAACCACCCGCACGGCAATTTCCGGCGCAAGGTATTCTTGGCCAAATTCATCTTCCGCAATAACTGAGGCACCACTAAAATACGGTAAGCTTTGTGCACAAGCATGCACCTTAACGTGATTTTCGGCTAAGGCCGCGGCAACTTTAGGTAAAAAACTATCAGCAATCGATTGATGTACGAGTAGGCCTTCTAAGGCGTTACACACACCAGGACGTTGCACTTTACCGTTAATTAATAAGTTAAGGGCCATCTCGGGTTTTGCGCTGGCATCCACAAATAAATGGCAAACACCTTTAAAGTGCTGGATCACCGGAATACGGCTATGCTCAGTTACAAAACGAATTAAGCCTTCGCCACCCCGTGGGATCACTAAATCGATGTAATCATCCTGCTTTAACAGTGCTAGTAATAAATTACGATCAGGATCGGGCACAATACTAATCACCGCATCAGGCAGATTATGCTCAGCTAATGCCTGACGCATAGCAGCGGCAATCGCTAAGCTCGTTTTAATCGCTTCCCGACCACAACGTAAAATCACGGCATTACCCGACTTGAAACACAAAGCACCGGCATCAGCTGTGACATTTGGGCGCGCTTCATAAATCATGCAAATTACGCCAAGCGGAATGCGACGCTTGGCAATATTGATGCCGTTAGGCCGTTGCTCAATTTGGCGGGTTAACCCCACCGGATCGGGCAGCTGGATAATTTGCTCAATGGCACTGGCCATCGCTTCAATGCGTTCAGCCGTTAACGTTAAACGATCAACCATGGCCGCGGCCGTGCCATTGGCCGTCGCCTCTGCTACTTCGGCACGGTTTTCGGCTAAAATAGTGGGCGTGGCTTGACGAATCTTATCGGCAAACGACTGCAATACGATATTTTTTTGCTCGGTGCTTAATACCGCTACCGCTTTTGCCGCCACTGCGGCTTCTGCAGCAAGCTTAGCTGCAACATCATTACTCATATTTTCTCCAGTAACATCATTTCACTGCGATGGATCACGGCGTTACTACCGTTGGGACAATAACCTAAATAATCGGCAATATGCTGGGTTTTTTGTCCTTTAATCGAAAACAGTTCACTCGCACTAAAGCGTGTTACGCCTTTAGCAATAGAGCGCTTGCCGTTAGAGCAACGAACGATCACCGCATCACCTGATTCAAACTCGCCTTTTACTTCAACAATACCACTGCTGAGTAAAGAAGCACCGTTATCACGTAGCGCATCGATACAACCGCTATCCACCCAAATTTCGCCTTTGGCACGTAAGGTATGTCTAACCCAATGTTTTTTAGCCGGTAACGGATTTTTTTGAGCATAAAATATGGTGCCCGGATTCTTGCCCGCTAAAAGACACTGAAAACTGTCAGCCTGATGCCCGTCTAAAATCACGGTATCAACACCCTGTGTGGTGGCTTTTTCTGCTGCTTCAATTTTAGTACGCATCCCTCCCGTACCCACTGATGAAGTAGCACCACCTGCTAAGTCATAAATGCGTTGATCAATTTTTTTGACAGTAGGGATTAAGGTCGCTTTCGGATCTTTGTTTGGATCTGCAGTATACAAACCATCGACATCTGAACAGATAATCAAGGCATCAGCCTGCGTTACCGTTGCAACCATTGCCGCTAAATTATCATTATCGCCTACTTTTAATTCTTCGGTGGCAATAGTGTCGTTTTCGTTAACGATAGGCAATACACCATGATCGAGCAGTCGGCGCATAGTATTTTGCACGTTAACGTGGCGTACCCGATCGCTTAAATCACCGTGCGTCAGTAATACCTGAGCACAAGGAAAATCGAAACAACGGCTCCAGAAATTCATCATCTCATTTTGACCTACTGCAGCCATGGCGCGTTTTAAAGCCATGGGTACACGATGATGCTGGAAATTAAAATGGTGTCGACCAGCCGCTACACTGCCTGAAGAGACTAAAATCACTTCACGACCGAGTGCGCGACATTCGCGGATAAATTCGGCAATAGGACGCAAATATTTTTCGCTGCATCCTTCATTGTCCGGCGCGATTAGGGCACTGCCGACTTTCAGTACAACCCTACGCCAGGATGGGTTAAGCATAATTCCTCCGTTATGTAAATCGGTGCATAGTTTAACAAAAACAGCCTAGCCCTACCACCCAACACCACGCGTACAACACTTAAAACCACAGTTAACGGAGTAAAAATAAGTGATAATTATCATTAATTTAGAAAAAAACATCGGTATTTTCAAACCTAGAATATGTAAAGGAAGCCCCTGATAACTGTAACAAAATTACAGATCCACGCGGCTCACTTTTTCTGCAAAAACGCCCCCCATTATCACAAAAATAAAAAACTACTATTATTCTGATGAATAGTGGTTATAACGCCCTGTCACTAATCCAAATGGCCACCTGATCACTAGGCAGCGCTGTATGGCGATTAAAATACATGGCGTCAACATTAAGTTTTTCAGCAAACATCAGAATTTAACGCACACTGGATACAGCGATAAATTAACTTATTTAATGCCCTACTAAAAACCCTGAGCATTTAGCTCTAGGTACCTAGCCATGAAAATTAAAATGCGCAAACGAAGAGGGCTTAGTGAGAGCAGTATAACTGCCCCGCAAATGTCAATTACCATTGCAAGCATGAACACAACCCTCGTTAAATGAGATGCGCGAGGTGTTGGCATATTAATTAAAGCATTTGTTTTATATAAAGAAGTTTTGCAGATACGACATGTGTTTAACTCGCATTTGCATGGTCAAAATCTGACCGGTTGGAGACATAAAGAGAGAATTGTTAAGGAAGTTGCGTAACAAATATAAATAACGGGGGTACCGGAGTTGAAAATGCGACGGCATACATGAAGACAAACATGCTCATACAATTATTGTAATGTGAGATTTTGATTCAAGATGTTTAAGACGGGACAATGGTCGGAGATGAACCTGCAACTGCATTAATGAACACAAACATGTGCATCATAATTTATTCTAATGTGAGATTTTGATAAGGTAATTTTAAGACTCAGGGAGAATGGTCGGTGATGCAGGATTTGAACCTGCGACCCCTTGGACCC
The DNA here is from genome assembly GCF_052655985.1 of Alishewanella sp. HL-SH05. The sequence goes on along the minus strand of NZ_CP199753.1, from coordinate 1,265,148 downwards.
AAACCAAGTGCGCTACCAAACTGCGCCAATCACCGACAAAGGGGATGGGGTGGATGATGGGGTTCGAACCCACGACAACCGGAATCACAATCCGGGGCTCTACCAACTGAGCTACAACCACCACAATTTGAAACTTTGCACCAAATGGCGCGCCCGATAGGACTCGAACCTATGACCCACGGCTTAGAAGGCCGTTGCTCTATCCAGCTGAGCTACGGGCGCACATGTCAAACGCCTATCTGGGACTCTCTTAATTTTTTGAATTAAGATTGGTCGGTGATGCAGGATTTGAACCTGCGACCCCTTGGACCCAAACCAAGTGCGCTACCAAACTGCGCCAATCACCGACAACGTTACATCGCTGCAACGGGGCGGAATATTAACGCCCGCCATGCACACCGTCAAACCTTTTTTTAGGTATTTACGCTGATTGGCTATTATTTGAACCTAATTGACCCGCACTGGCGGTTATTCATGTTTGCAACGGACGATGATAGCGTTCTTTTGGCAGCTGTGCGAAAATATTGTTCTTTTTAGTTCCTAGGAAATCAGCAGGCATGACAGCACAAATAATAGATGGCAAAGCCGTTGCTAACGCAACAAAAGACAAAGTCGCCGCTCAGGTGCGCGCTCGCGTAGCAGCCGGAAAACGAGCTCCCGGACTTGCCGTTGTATTAGTTGGGCTTGATGCAGCCTCACAAGTGTATGTTGGCAGCAAACGTAAAGCCTGCGAAGAAGTCGGTTTTCATTCAGTATCTTACGATCTTCCGGCTGAAACCAAGCAACAACAATTGTTGGAGCTTATCGATACGTTAAATAATGACAACAGCATCGATGGTATTTTAGTACAACTACCCTTGCCGGCAGGGTTAGACGCTTCGGCTATTTTAGAACATATTCACCCGCACAAAGATGTCGATGGTTTTCATCCCTATAATATCGGCCGCTTAGCGCAGCGTATGCCAGCCTTACGCCCTTGCACCCCTAAGGGTATTATGACGTTACTGCAAAGTACCGGCGTAAACGTTAAAGGTATGGATGCGGTGGTCGTGGGTGCATCTAATATAGTCGGTCGCCCTATGGCTCTGGAATTACTCCTCGCCGGTTGTACAACAACAGTCTGCCATAAATTTACCCGTAATTTAGAAGAGCAAGTGCGTCGTGCGGATTTATTGGTTGTCGCCGTAGGTCGGCCAGAGTTTATTCCTGGTGATTGGATCAAGCCCGGTGCTCTGGTCGTTGATGTCGGGATCAATCGCTTAGACAGTGGCAAACTGGTCGGTGATGTCGAATATGCTAAAGCGGTTAAATTGGCTCGCTATATTACTCCTGTCCCTGGTGGTGTTGGCCCAATGACTGTGGCCAGTTTAATTGAAAACACGCTAGAAGCGTGTGAGCTATACCACGACAGTAAATAACCGCTACAGTTGCCATAAAAAAACCGCCATCGGCGGTTTTTTTATTATGCAATGACCGTTTTAAGCCTTACGCCAACTGGTCACGCCATTTTTATCTTCAACAATAATGCCTTTAGCGGTTAATTCAGCGCGAGCCGCGTCAGCCGCGGCCCAATCTTTAGCGGCACGAGCCGCATTGCGCTTGGCAATTAACGCTTCAATTTCTGCCACATCGCTATCTGATGCGCCACTTTGTAAAAAGGTTTCGGCATCGCCCTGCAGCAAGCCCAGTACGCCCGCTAAAAGTGTCAGCAAACCCGCTAGCTCTGCGGCTTTTGCTGGCTCAGCCTCTTTAAAGCGATTCACCTCACGCGCTAATTCAAACAATACCGGCAAAGCTTCAGGCGTATTGAAGTCATCATCCATCGCGGCTTTAAAACGCACAATATACGGGCTGGCCAAATCAATGCTATGGCTTGGCGTTACTGTTCGCAGCGCAGTGTAAAGTCGTCCTAGCGCGGCATGTGCTTGCTCTAAGTTTTCTTTAGAGTAATTTAATTGGCTACGGTAATGGCTAGACAGAAGGAAATAACGTACCGCTTCTGCATTATATTCAGCTAATACGTCTTTTACCGTGAAAAAATTGCCAAGTGATTTCGACATTTTTTCTTTATCAACTTGCACCATACCAGTATGGATCCAGGTATTGACGTACTTTTGGCCATGGGCACAGGTAGATTGTGCGATCTCATTTTCATGGTGAGGAAACTGTAAGTCTGAACCGCCACCATGAATATCGAAATGTTCGCCCAAATGCTTAGCGCTCATGGCAGAACATTCAATATGCCAACCGGGCCGACCATTGCCCCAAGGTGAAGCCCAGAATGGCTCACCCGGCTTGGTGCCTTTCCATAACACAAAGTCTAATGGATCATCTTTATTTTGCGCCACTTCTACCCGAGAACCGGCTTGTAACATATCCAGGTTTTGTTGGCTTAACGCACCATATTCGGCATATTTACTGACATCAAACAGTACATCGCCATCCGCTGCAACATAGGCATAACCTTTGGCAACTAAGGTTTCGATCAGGCTAATAATCTCGGCCATGTGAGTGGTCACTTTTGGCTCAATATCGGCGGGTAATAGCCCTAAAGCTGCAAAGTCGGCATGCATTGCCGCGGTGAAGCGTGCGGTTAAAGCATCGCAACTTTCGTTGTTTTCTGCCGCGCGCTTAATAATTTTGTCGTCAACATCAGTGATATTTCGCACATAGGTCACGTCATAACCGCTAAAACGTAAGTAGCGATTAATGACATCAAAAGCAACGTAAGTGCGGGCATGCCCTACATGGCAGTGGTCGTAAATGGTAATGCCACAAACATACAAGGCCACTTTCCCCGGAATGATAGGTTTGAAGACTTCTTTTTGGCGGCTTAAGGTATTGTATATCTGTAACATTATGTCCTCTGACAGAAAATATGAATCATTAACAGCAAAATGCGCCGATTAGTTTAGCATTGGCAGATGCTAGCCGCTATCCTTGCTTTATGATTTGACGGCAGTGCGTTAGAATGGCGCATCTGTAATGATAAGGAAAAAATGATGGTTAGCTTACATACTAATTTTGGCGTGATTAAATTAAATCTTTTTGCTGACAAGGCACCGGTGACCGTGGCTAACTTTATTAGCTACGTGAAAGATGGCTTTTTTGACAACACTATTTTTCACCGGGTGATTGACGGCTTTATGATCCAAGGCGGTGGTTTCACTGCAGATATGCAGCAAAAAGAGACAAAAGAAACCATTAAAAACGAGGCTAACAACCGCGTCGCGAACAGCAAAGGCACCATCGCTATGGCGCGCACCAGCGATCCGCATTCTGCCACCTCACAGTTTTTTATCAACGTTGCTGATAATAGCTTCTTAAACTTCAGTGCTGAAAACGCTCAAGGCTGGGGTTACTGTGTATTTGGTGAAGTGGTTGAAGGTATGGACGTGGTTGAAAAAATCAAAGCGGTACGCACGGGGCGTAACGCTGGTCACAGCGATGTACCGGTTGAGCCCGTAGTGATTGAACGTGCTGAGCTGAACGACTAAACCATGTCACACACGCTGTTTATTGCAGATTTGCATTTATCAGCAGAAAGGCCTGATATTACTCAGGCCTTTTTACAGTTTATTGCGCAGCAAGCGCCAGCGGCCGATGCACTGTATATTTTAGGCGATCTGTTTGAAGTCTGGATTGGTGACGATAATCCCGAACCGTTACTCGACACCGTTGCCAAGGTGTTAAAACCGCTCAGTCAGCACACGCCGATTTACTTTATCCATGGCAATCGTGATTTTTTATTAAAACAACATTATGCCAAACGTGCGGGGTTAATTTTATTACCGCAACAGCAGGTAATTGATCTTTACGGCACCCCCACCCTCATCATGCATGGCGATAGCTTATGCACGATGGATGTGGCTTATCAAAAGTTTCGACGTTGGTGGGATCAATCTTGGTGGCAACGATTGATGCTCTCATTACCCCTTTTTATTCGGCAAGCTTTAGCCCGCAAAGCGCGCGCCAAAAGCGCTATAGCCAAAGCACGTTATCAAACAATGGGTAGCGCCAACATTATGGATGTTACGCCAACGGAAGTGCCTAAAATAATGGCCGAGTATACCGTACAACATCTGATCCATGGCCACACACACCGCCCTGCGGTACATCAATTAACCGTCAACAACCAACCCGCTTTGCGCTATGTGCTGGGAGATTGGTATAGTCAAAGCAGTTATCTCAAGGTAACCGCCGATCACTGGCAACTGGTCTTTAACCCGCTTGCGCCATAAGCTCAGGCACTGGGCTACCACTATGAAATTTAAAGTCGTTATCCGCGGATAAAATTAACTCGGCTTCCTTCTCACCAAAAAAGGCTACGCGCGCACTGATATCCTGCCCAGCAATTTGCTCTGCAAGTTGCAGATAATCTTGATAATGCCGCGCTTCTGAGCGCAATAAAGACAAATAAAACTGACCAATATCCGCAGGCAAATGCGGCGCTAAAGTAGCAAAACGCTCACAAGAGCGTGCTTCGATGTAGGCTCCACAAATAAGCTTATCAATCAAAGCCGCTGGTTCATAAGTGCTAACATGACGCAACAAACCACGGGCATAGCGACTTGAGGTGATTTTTTCATAAGGCACATCATGTTGCTGCATCATTTCAAGCACTTGATAAAAATGATGTAACTCTTCTTTAATTAACAACACCATCTTATCGATAAGTTCTTGGCCATAAGCTGAATTCGATTTCGGTAACATCGACTTTCTCAGTTTTATATCCGCTAAGGCTTGCCATGTGCCCTGCTGGCGATAAGTAAAGTCTTCATAAGGTTTCAGCCATTGTAGTAAGGCATCGGCACTTTGCTCATCTACCGCATAACGCCGGATCAGATACATCGCGGATTGCGCCGCTTTTAACTCACAAATCAGATGATCAGTTAACAGCATCGGTAAACGAGCCGGTTGCATTGCTTCATTTAACCAAGCTTGAGGCGTACTGCAGTGCAAAAACTGCTGAATGGGTGCTAATAAGGTCTGATATTCGTGGCTTAACATAAGGCGGTCTACTGATTGAACACGCCGCGCAGTATACCCGAAGGTAGCAATGTGCTCCAGCATCGACATGAACTGTTGAATTTTTCAACATTGTCCTTGACGAATCTGCGTTATTCAACCATAACTTTAATACGGGTAAATTTTTTAAGTTCCCGCACAAGGCGCTTCAATAATAAGGATAATAACGATGATTCTAAACCATTTGTGGGGCATCTACGCCCATCCAAAAGAAGAATGGCATACCATTGATGCCAGACATGAAAGTTTACGCTATAGCTTAATTCACATTTTACTGGTTGCTTTGATCCCTTCCATTTGCGCGTACTACTCGGCAGTGCATTTAGGCTGGAGCATTGGCGTTGGCGAAAAAATCTTTTTAACCGCAAATAGCGCTTTAATGCTGTCTGTTGCGATGTACTTTGCCTTAATTATTGGCGTGCTAGCGCTAGCACTTTTAGCACATTGGATGGCCCATACTTTTGGTGCTGAGCCGACTTACACTCAGACCTTAGAGTTGTCGTCATATACATCAACACCATTGTTTATGGTGGGTTTAGCCGCCTTATACCCTGAACTATGGTTTGTGATGGTGGTGGGTTTAGCGGGCTTAACGTATTCAGTATATTTACTGTACGTTGGGGTGCCTATCTTAATGCACATTCCTGAAGAGCGCGGTTTTATTTATGCCAGCTCGGTGGTTACGTCAGGTTTAATTTTGTTAGTGACTTTACTTGCCGCCACTGCTATTTTATGGAGCTCGGGCTTTGGCCCTGCTTTTACCCACTGATGGTAAAACCAAACGCATAATAATAAGACAAGGTAGACAGTAAAACGGCTGCAATTGCAGCCGTTTTTTATACTTGCAACAACGACTTGGTTTAACCTTCGTTGTAAGTTTCTAAATTGGTTGCCATGTTCATGCTAGACGCCGCTTTCACATCGTCACTACGTAATTGATCAAGACGATTTAAATAATCTTGATCAATATCGTTGGTAACATAATGACCATCAAACACCGACGTTTCAAAATGGGTAATGTCCGGGTTTTCTGTTCTCACTGCGGCAATCAAATCTGGCAATGATTGGAAAATCAGGGCATCCGCGCCGATGATCTGACAAATACTGTCCACATCATGACCATGAGCAATGAGCTCATTGGCTGACGGCATATCAATACCATACACATTCGGGAAACGTATTTCTGGTGCTGCCGAAGCAAAATACACTTTCTTCGCACCCGCTTCGCGCGCCATTTCGATGATTTGACCCGAAGTGGTGCCACGGACGATTGAATCATCCACCAACAACACGTTCTTTCCTTTAAACTCTTGCCAAATCGCATTCAATTTACGCTTAACCGATTTTTTACGCTCTGTTTGGCCAGGCATAATAAAGGTACGGCCAATATAACGGTTTTTCACAAAACCTTGGCGGTAAGGTAAATTTAATACATTGGCAATTTCTAAAGCCGCATCATTACTGGTTTCTGGGATTGGAATAACCACATCAATATCCAGATGCGACCATTCCCGTTTTAATTTTTTACCGAGGTAAGTTCCCATCGCGACACGAGAAGCATAAACCGAAATATTGTCGATGGTTGAATCAGGACGCGCAAAATAGACGTACTCAAAAATACAAGGGGTATAACTTGGGTTCTCGGCGCACTGCATGCTGTGTAATTCACCTTCCTCGGTGATGTACACGGCTTCACCTGGTGAAATATCCCGTAATACGGTAAAGCCATCCGCATCAAGGGCTACGCTTTCTGAAGCGACCATATACTCAGTACCCGCCGCAGTTTCACGTTTGCCCATCACTAAGGGGCGGATCCCGTTCGGGTCACGGAAGGCGAGCAAACCATGGCCAATAATCAGCGCCACCGCTGCATAACCGCCTCGCACTTTGCGATGCACATTGGCCAGCGCTTTGAAGATTTGCTCAGGCTCTAGCTTCATATTCGGTTGAATGGCTAATTCGTGCGCCAACACATTTAACAACACTTCTGAGTCAGAAGTCGTGTTCACATGACGACGCGCTAAACGAAAGATTTCGTCTTTTAGCTCATGCGCATTAGTCAGATTGCCATTGTGCGCTAAAGCGATACCAAAGGGGCTGTTAACGTAAAATGGTTGCGCTTCTGCGGTGCTTGACGAACCAGCGGTAGGGTAACGCACATGCCCAATTCCGATATTACCGGCCAGACGCTGCATATGACGTATCTCAAATACGTCTTTGACCAGACCATTGGCCTTGCGCAAGCGCAAGGTATTATTATCGACCGTAACGATACCCGCAGCATCCTGACCACGGTGTTGCAAGACTGTCAGACCATCATACAGCGCCTGATTAACGGGATACTTACCTACGATTCCAACAATACCACACATTGATTTTTCCTCGCCGGCTATGGCTTTTGCATAAAACTAGAACGGCTTTGCAGATATTCGAAAAACCATTCAATAATAAAACCAAACTCAGGGATCAAGCTAGATTGGCTCCACCAATCAGCCGCCGCCGCAGGAGTAAAGGCGTCAATAAAAAATAATACGGCACTGACCACTAACACACCGCGCAACGCTCCAAATACCAGCCCAAGCAACCTGTCTGTGCCAGATAAGCCGGTAGACTGGACGAGTTTGCCAACGACATAGTTGATCAGCGCGCCCACAATAAGCGCGCAAATAAATAAAATGGCAATAGCGGAAGCATTACGCAGCGTGGGTTCAGAAATATTTGTGAAAAAACTGGCTAGATGGGGGTAATACGAGCTGGCAATAAAGAAAGCCGCGATCCATACGGTCAAAGAAATAGCTTCTTTTACAAAGCCTCGGACCAGACTGATCACAGCGGAGAGAGCTATGACCGCCAAGATGACAAAATCAACCCAACTCATTTGCTACCAAAGGTTGCCTAACAACGGGGCGCATTCTAACAAATTGCCGACCCAAATAGCTAGGGAATGTTCATAAACAAGTGATCCGTTTGTTTACTAGAAACGGAAAAGACTCGTGTCTATCAAACTCAGTTGATTTCTGTAGGTTGATAATTACTGATCGTCAGCTTTGCAATACCGGTTAATTGTTGCAGCTTACCCAGACCTTGCTCAAGACGCTCGCGCCGTACTTCAGGACCAACAAAAACACTGGTTAACGGCTGGCCATTGCTGTTAGTAATGCTGCGGGTAAAGGTGGCAAAACCGGCTTGTCTTAATTTTGCCTCTAACGCACTGGCGTTTTGCGGATTACTAAAACTACCTACTCGAACCACCCATGCAGCTTGATTAAGCGCTACGGCCGTTTTCGTTGGCGTTGTGCTTGGGGTTGCTTCAACAACTTTAGTAGGCGTAGCAACTTTTTCAGCTTCGGTTGTGCCGGCAGTAACTTGGGCATATTGTTGCGAGGGTAAGTTAGCACTGTCACTGCTATTATCAGCTTCATCCAAGACATCGACATCATCTATCGGCTGGCTGTTAACGGCTTGTTGTTTGGCCGCAAACTCATCCTCAGGAAACGGCTGAACCTGTTGTACACCAACGAATTCTGGGCGATCGGGAATAACTTTAAAATCATCTTTAACGACTTGTTTTTCACCATCGAGTAAGTCTGGCAAAAAGATAATGCCGGCCAAAACCAAAATACTGGTACCCAATAACCGATGTTTAAATTTTGCTATCATTGCCCCTCCTACTGAAGCGCCAATACCGCAGAAACGGTAACAAAAGAGCCGAAAATGACCAAGAGATCCGTAGGCTGCAAGGCACTGACGATAGTCTGATAAGCCTGAGCAACAGAGTCATGCTCAGTGGCGTTAGATGCACTGGCCTGATCGACACTGGCCAATGCCTGCTGTAATTGCGTACTGCTGGCGCCGCGGTTACCCGGTAAGCTAACAAGATGCCATTGCGTCACACAAGACGTCAAGGGCTGTAATGCTTGGCGCACGTCTTTGTCTTTTAACATGCCAACTAAGGCAATAATTTGCCGATAGCGCGGCTGCAATAATTGTAACTGCGTCGCTAAATAAGCCGCCGATTGCGGATTATGCGCTACATCTAACAAAATAGTTGGGTTTTGTTGCAACTGTTGCATACGCCCGGGCAAGGTTAACGTGCTTAAGCAGTGCTTTAACACGGTTTCGCTTGGCAGCTGCCCTAATTGTTCTAACACCGCTAAACTGGTGGCAACGTTTTGTACTGGCACTTGTGGTATGGGTAAGTCCGCAAACTGTTGTTGCTGCCCTTGCCATTGCCATTGCTCTGCACTAACGTGATAGTGAAAGTCGGTTCCCACTTGCTTTAACACAGCACCTAGCGTCGTGGCCACCTGACTCAAGCTGGCTGGTGGCGTTAATTCGCCAGATATCGCCACCTTAGCAGAACGAAACACGCCGGCTTTCTCTCGACCAATACTTTCACGATCTGGGCCAAGCCAATCTTGATGGTCTAAATCAATTGTGGTGATGACGCTGATGGTCGGATCGACAATATTTGTTGCATCTAAACGCCCGCCCAGCCCAACCTCAATTAAACAGTAATCGGGTTGCTGAGCGCGTAAAATGGCAAAAGCCACCAAGGTCGTAAACTCAAAGTAACTTAATGGCACATCAAGCCGTAATTGCTCAACTAATTGAAAAGCGGCCAGCCAATCGGCATCAACCACATCAGTACCATTGAGGCGTAAGCGTTCATTAAACTGCAGTAAATGCGGTGAACTATAAACACCGACCGTAAAACCTTGGGCCAGCAGCAAATGCTCTAACGTACGAGCGGTGGTACCTTTACCATTGGTACCGGCTATCAACACAACCGTTCCAGGCAGTTGTGCCAAATCACCGCGAGCAGCCACTTGCCGCACACGATCTAAGCCAAGCTCAATTTTATCAATCGGATGACTTTGCTCTATATAACAAAGCCAATCGGCCAGAGTTTGGCACGATTGGCTATTTAATTGTTGGACCGACATAAATCCCTAGGATGCATCACGCTCCGCCACTGGCGCAGGTAGTCGCATAAACTTAGCCATAAGTCGGGCAATTGTATCGCGCATTTCACGGCGGTCAACAATCATATCAATTGCACCGTGTTCTAATAAGAATTCACTACGTTGAAAGCCTTCTGGCAGCTTTTCACGTACGGTTTGCTCAATAACCCGAGGACCGGCAAAACCGATTAACGCTTTAGGTTCACCGATGTTGATATCGCCCAGCATCGCTAAACTCGCAGAAACACCACCCATAGTTGGATCAGTTAATACCGAGATATAAGGCAAGCCTTGCTCGCTCATTTTCGCTAATGCCGCACTGGTTTTCGCCATTTGCATTAAAGAAAATAAGGCTTCTTGCATACGAGCGCCGCCACTGGCAGAGAAACAAACAAAAGGGACTTTATGCTTTAAAGCATATTCGACACCGGCAACAAACTTAGCCCCCACCACGGAAGCCATCGAACCGCCCATAAACTCGAACTCGAAGGCTGCGGCAACAATTGGATTACCATGCAAAGTACCGTGCATCACCACCATCGCATCTTTTTCATTAGTGGCTTTTTGGGCAGCAACAATACGATCTTTGTATCGCTTGCTGTCTTTAAATTTTAGCAGATCTTGTGGTTCAAGCTCAGCGGCTAACTCATGAGTGCTGCTCGAATCAAAAAAGCTTTGTAAACGCGCACGAGCCGATACACGCATATGGTGATCGCATTTAGGACAGACACCTAGATTGCGGTCTAGATCCGCTTTATACAGCACCGCATCGCAAGAAGTACATTTAGTCCAGACACCTTCTGGAATATTGCGGCGACCAGAAGACGATGTCCTAGGTAGAATCTTTTCTAACCAACTCATAGAGGTTTCCTAATCTGTCATAGTCGATAACACAGGGCTAACGACGGAAAAATACGTAAAAAACACTGATATAGCGTAAATGTAGCTATTAAAACACATATTGAGTACTGTCGAATACAGAAAACTGGTCTTAGTAGTCAGTGCTATCTGCCTAGGTAGCCGGTAAAAACAGCGGCCCTAGTGCCACTTTCGGGATCGCAAACTGCTCAGGGTAATCGACTTCGACTAAATACAAACCACCCGGCTTCGCCGTTGCAGCAGCAAGATTACGATCTTTACTGGCTAACAATTCAGCTAACCAGCTTACAGGGCGGCGGCCCATACCAATTTCCAGTAAACTGCCGGTAATATTACGCACCATATGATGTAAAAAGGCATTGGCTTTAATGTCTATGACAATGAAATCGCCTATTCGTGCGATTCGCAGATGATGCACATTTCGAAACGGCGTATTTGATTGGCACTGCATAGCGCGAAAAGCGCTAAAATCTTGTTCGCCCAGCAAGGCAGGTGCCGCTTGCTGCATTAAGGCTATATCAAGATCTTGATGGTAATGACTCAAACCCGCCCGTAAAATGGCCGGTCGATATTTATGATTATAGATGACATAACGATAACGACGCGCCGTTGCGCTAAAACGGGCATGAAAATCATCAGGAACCTCTTTGGCCCAGCGCACAGCAATTTGATCAGGCAGCTGAGCATTTGTACCCATCACCCAAGCTTTCATATCGCGATCAGCACTGCAATCAAAATGCACGACTTGACCGGTTGCATGCACACCGGCATCGGTGCGACCGGCACAAAATAATTCAATCGGCTGATTAGCCACCTTGGCTAATGCCTGTTCCACTTCTTGTTGCACGCTGTTGACTTCGCGCTGACGCTGCCAGCCATAAAAGCTGGCACCATCATACTCAATACCTAACGCAATTCGCATCACTGGCCCTCTGTTAACTGCGCGGATTATAGCGCAGCTAACCGATTATACCTACTCTGCTCTGAGCGCTTTCACTTCTGCTTTTATGTGTTCAGGCGCGTTGGAAGTGAGAATTTCTCCAATCAGCAGTTCTGCACTTTCGGCTTCATCCATTTCTAAGTAAGCGCGAATCAAATCCAGTTTGCCGGCAAAACCTTCATCTTCTTTATCAACGTCCATCTTAGTATGTTCGCCAATAATACCGGCATAATCCTCTAAGCCGACATCCACATTTAATTGATTGAAACGCTGCTCATCTTCATCAGCATGCTCCATGGCAGATAACAAATTATCAATTTCAACAAAGTCATCATCTGAAATGGCCGGCTCATCGCTGATCTCCGCGGCTGTAGATTCGGCATTAGAAATAGCGAAAGCATCGTTGGCCTGCTCAACATCGTTGTCTGCCTGGGTAACGTTTTCATCTACCGCTAACTCATTTAATAACGAATCGAACTGACTGTCTTCCAGCTCGGTTAGGTTAAATTCCTCTGGGCTCAGTTCTGGGATAGCATCTTCGTCTTCGTTTTCACTCTGCTCAGCTAAGGCAGCAGCTAATTCTTCATCGCTAAATTCTGCAGCAGACTCATTGGTTAATTGCTCAATTTGCTCGGCAAGCTGGCTAAACTCATCGTCATCCGCAGTATCGTCTGACATGGCTAATTCAGGATAGCTGTCCAGTACTTTACTGGGGTTTTCTACAGACAGTGCCGCTTCTGAAGGGCGCGTGACTGAATTATCCTCATCTGAAGCTAAGTCCAGTAATAATTCTGCATCGCCTTCTGGCTCGGCATCACTGTCTAAAGCGACATCAGGGAAATGCTCTGACGATTCCGCTGTTAGAGCATTCTCAACCGCCTCTTCGTCAGCCGATGTATCTGGTCGGGTTAGCTCTGCCGCAGCATCATCAGTGTCCGTTGTGACAGCATCATTAAGCGCTGCAGCTTCAGAGTGTTCTGCCAACTCATCGGCAGTCGCGTCATCAGGTTCAGTTAATAAGTTCGTAAGATCATGGCTAAACTCGTCTTCTGCCGTTAACGTCTGGGCAATATCAGACTCAGCGTCTTCGTTCAGCAAATCGGCAATCTGTTGCACGGATGTTGCGTGCTCTGAGGCTTTTCGAGCAGCGCTGCTTTCGCTGCTATCAGAAGCGGTCTGCTCATTCAGCTGCTCGTCGATAGCAGGTAACGCGATGTCTTCAGCTAGGCTTAGTTCGTCACTCAACCGCTTAGCAGCGGCAAGCTCGGGCTCATCATCAATTAACGCTTCACCTGCTGCCAGTTCGGTTTCTTCCGGCAGCTCAAACTCAGTCACTAAATCATCATCAGCCGCCGCATGGTCAGTAATAATGTCATCAACACCGCCTTGTGCAGTGGTGTCGATTAAATCCATGTCATCAAGCGCTTCAAGGGTGAGTTCATCGACATCCGCCTCACGAACCTCAGGCGCTGTCGCTTGCGATTGCTCCGCTGCCGCTTGCTCTAAGATATCGTCAAGCTCGGCATTCAATTGCTCTTCATCTGCAGATAAACTGTCTGCATCTTCCGCTTCAATCGATTCTGCAGCCAATTGCTCGGCAAAGTCATCTAAATCAGAATTATCAAAACGGGCTTCTGTGGCTAATAAACGTTCGCGCTCATTATCTAACAGTAACTCGTCAATATCATCAGCATCGAGTTCGTCTGTTGCGGCATCGACTGCCTCGTCAGCAGACCTATCCAGCACATCGTCGTTAAGCTCTGCGGCTTCTTCAAGCTCATCATTATTTGTCGGCACGGGCGTAGCGTAGGGCTCATCATCCGGCAGCTCAACTTCAATTTCTTCAATATGATCGTTAACATCATCTGCAGTCTCGCGCTCTGGCGCAATAGGTTCTGCTGCTAGCTTGGCTGTTTCTGCCTCACTCGGATCCGCTAACTCAATAACATCATCATCGTCATCAGCCATTAATAAGGCCGATAAATCCGTATCCGACAAAATATTATCCGGGTCGAAATCTAATTCTTCCACGCCTTCTAATTGAATATCGTGCTCTTCCCGAACCGGCGTTACTGGATCTAAGGCGTCGTCATCAACATCTAAACGATCATCATCCATGCCATCTAACATGTCCGTGCGCAGTGGATCCGGCTCAACTAACTCGTTAATTAAAATATCGTCACTGAAATCCGGTAATGTATCATCTTCAAGGCTATCATCTAGGGTACTGACTGCACTTGGGCTGGCTTCATCAAAATCGTTTTTAAACAGATCGTCATCCATGTCGAGCAGGCTTTCGTCAAAATCCTGACTATTGTCGATGGGTGGCAACGGTGATTTATAGCCTGCCGAGTTTTGTGGCTCTTTGATCGCATTCGCTACCGCTTCTTCGGTTTGCCGTCCACGCCGTTTAACCCAAGCGATAAAGCCCATCAATAACAAAATAGCGGGTAACGACGCAGCAAGCGCCCACGTAATCGGATTGTTGAGCCAATTGGAGGCTTCTGCTTCTGCAGCTGCGGCGGCTGCAAGTTGCGCGGCTTCCTCCGCTTCGCGTCGGGCTTGTTGCTCGGCCAAAATTTGCTGCTGTTGTTGCAGTAGTTGGTTAAGCTGCTGTTGTAACAAGCTGTCTTCGGCTAATTGCGCTTTTAAGCCTTCAAGCTCTTGTTCCACTCGCCCTAACGAACCGCGTAATTGCTGGTTCTCCAGTGCAATACCTTCAATTAATTGAATGGAGTCTTGATATTGATCTTTTAAAGCGTTCAGCTCTGCAGCGGTTTGTTGCTGCATGACATTAGGTTTATTAGCTTCTTCCCGTGCTTTGGCGCGGGCAGCGGCATCACGCGCGACTTTTTTCGCCCACTCAGCATCATCGCTATCGGCTTTACGTCGAGCGACTTCGGGATCAACCAAACGAATCTCACGCAACTCAGGGACAATTAAAATGGCACCAGGCCGTAAATGATTGAAGTTGGCGTCATTAAACGCACCAGGGTTTTTCATGAAAAGTGCGTACATCACTTGGAATGTCGTCACACTGTCGCTAGGCTTGACCTGCTCGGCGATACGCCACAAAGTGTCGCTGGGTGTTAAAGGGCCAAATTGCTTTTGCAATAGCACACTATCCGCGTTTTTCGGGCCACGGATCTGCGTCGGCGCAGACTGAGCCAGCACCATCGACGAAAAATTGACTAACAGCAAAAGTAAAATTATACGAACAGGCATCAGGATTCCTTAGCCGAGCACCTAGACTCACGTTAAAGCAAAATCATATGAGAGTGTTATGCAAGCAGTGTTCCATTATTACTGCTGCTGACTCAACAAATATAATGCAGTTAGCCTCGGCTTACCAGTAAATAGCAACAAGCTCTGTTGTTTACCGCTATAAATAACGCAGAGCGCCCTAAGGCGCTCTGCGATTTGTGACTCAATTAACCCGCCAAAACGGTATTACAAATAATCACGAATTAAGTGCTCAGCAATTTGAATACTATTGGTGGCAGCACCTTTGCGAATATTATCTGCCACAACCCACAAGTTTATGCCATTTTCATGGGTAATATCTTGCCGTATACGCCCAACAAACACCTCATCTTTGCCTGTTGCGTTACTCACCTGCGTTGGAAAATCAGCGTTATTTTCAAATAACACCACGCCTGGGGCATTCGCTAAGAGCACTTTAACTTGCTCAACGGTAATCGGCATCCGCGTTTCTATGTGGACCGCCTCAGCGTGACCAAAAAACACCGGCACACGTACCGCTGTTGCATTAACACCAATGCTGTTATCACCCAGAATTTTTTGCGTTTCCCAATGCATTTTCATTTCTTCTTTGGTGTAACCGTTATCCATGAACACATCAATTTGCGGGATCACGTTAAAAGCGATCTGCCGAGCGAAATGGCCCCCTTCTTCTAAAGGCCGACCATTTAATAACTGCGCTGTTTCTTGGGCTAAGGCTTCAACTGCCGCTTGGCCAGCACCGCTTACCGATTGATAAGTCGCCACATTAATACGGCTGATCCCCACGGCATCATGAATGGGCTTTAAAGCGACCAACATTTGGATCGTAGAGCAGTTTGGGTTAGCAATAATATTACGATTACGATAATCTGCAATGGCTTCTGGGTTAACTTCGGGCACTACTAACGGAATATCCGCTTCATATCGATAGTGTGAGGTGTTATCAATCACCACACAGCCTGCATCTGCGGCTTTTGGAGCATAAATAGCTGACACGCTACCACCGGCTGAAAACAAACCAATTTGAGCTTGACTCCAGTCAAAAGTATCCGCATCTAACACGGTAATTTTTTTGCCTTTAAAGGTAACAGTGCCACCGGCAGAGCGGCTGCTAGCCAAGGGAAATAGCTGGGCAACAGGGAAATCGCGCTGCTCTAATATTTCAATTAAATGTTGGCCTACCAAGCCCGTCGCGCCTAAGACTGCGACATTATATTGTGACGCCATCTGATGCATCCTCTTAAATCTGACTATTAAAGCCCAATTGGCCAAGCCAGGCCGGTACGGCCTGACCGACAAGCTGCAGCGCGCTGTATTCGCGCCGTGCGGGATATGACTTTCTTAGCCAGTCAAACCCATGTTGTTGCAGGTGTTGCCGCAATAAAGCGTCATCACGCCGCACATCATATAACATTCTTGCGACACTTTGGACATCCGGAAGCCCAAAATTAGCAGAAATTTGTAATTTTTCTACAGCAGGCCGAGGTAACAAGGCCGCTAATGCGATTTCTGGCGTGACTCCCAGTAACTCACAACAGCGTTGATACAGCATTTCAGTGCCGCGCGCTTTACCTTCAACACTGTGGCCAGCAATATGCGCGGTTGCGATATCACAGTAAGGCAATAACGCTTGTAGGATATCAGGTTCTTGCTCCCATACATCGAGGACTAAAGGGCGACGATGCTGTTGCTGCGCCGCTAATAACGCTTGGTTATCAATAACCCCGCCGCGAGAGGCGTTAATCAAGGCACACTGCGGTTTTAAACTGGCTAGCGTGGCATCATTAAACAGGTGCCACGTAGCATTGGGCCCTTGTTTTTGCATGGGGGTATGCAGGCTAACAATGTCGGCTTGCTGACAGAGTGTTGTAAAGTCGGTGTGTGGAAAATCCGGCTCTTGCGCTGCACGTATTGGGTCACAAAGTAAAACTGGGATCCCTAAAGCATTTAACGCCCGCGCTAAGCGCCCACCGATATTGCCTACGCCAACAATACCGACCGTTTTATCGGTTAACTGCCATTGATAACGCTCGGCTAAACACCACATACTGCTGAGCACATATTCCACTACCGACTGTGCATTACAGCCCGGTGCAGCACTAAACGCAATATTTTGACGCTGCAAGTAAGCCTGATCAATATGATCTGTGCCAATCGTCGCGGTACCCACAAAACGCAACTGCTGATTGTCGGCGAGTAGCATAGGCCCTACTGGCGTGACTGAACGCACTAACAAAATATCTGCCTGACTCAGTTGTGCAGCCGTGACCTTGCGCCCATCAAAGGTTGTGACCTCGCCTAACTGCGAAAAAAACTCATGCACTAACGGCATATTTTCATCAGCATAAATCTGCATTCATCGGCACTCCACTGGTTTTAACGTTAAGTGTAACAAAATTACACGGCTAACAAAGCAAAAGGCGCCATCAAGGCGCCTTTTAAATCAACCTATTAGCTTATTTTGCGTCGTTATAACGCTGTAACACTAAGGTTGCATTCGTGCCACCGAAACCAAAACTGTTCGACATCACCGTATTTAATACTGCATCTCGTGTTTCAGTCACGATATCTAAACCTTTGGCCGCATCATCTAATTCACCAATGTTGATCGATGGGGCAATAAAGTTATGCTGAAGCATCAGCATAGAATAGATGGCTTCGTGCACACCGGCAGCGCCTAAAGCATGGCCTGTCATGGCTTTAGTTGCACTAATAGCAGGCGTTTTACCGGCAAAGACTTCTTGGATCGCCCCTAACTCTTTGACATCTCCGACTGGAGTACTGGTGCCGTGAGTATTCACATAATCAATGGGTGCGCTAACATCTTGCATCGCCATCTGCATACAGCGAATGGCGCCTTCACCACTGGGGGCAACCATGTCATAGCCATCTGAAGTAGCACCATAGCCGACGATTTCAGCATATATGGTCGCGCCACGCGCTAGCGCATGTTCTAATTCTTCAACCACCACAATACCGCCGCCGCCGCTGATCACAAAACCATCACGGTTAGCATCATAGGTGCGCGACGCAAGTTCTGGCGTATCATTGTAACGAGAGGATAAGGCGCCCATGGCATCGAATTCCATCGCCAGTGTCCAATGCACTTCTTCACCACCACCGGCAAACACGATATCTTGTTTACCCAGTTGGATCAGCTCCATGGCATGGCCAATACAGTGCGCGCTGGTAGCACAAGCTGAACTGATGGAATAGTTAACGCCTTTAATTTTAAATGGCGTAGCTAAACAGGCTGAACAGGTACTCGACATGGTTTTAGGGACAGCATAAGGGCCAACACGCTTAACGCCTTTTTCACGTAATATATCCGCCGCTTCAACCTGTGTTTTAGAAGAAGCACCGCCAGAGCCGACGACTAAGCCGACGCGTGGATCTGAGATTTGCTCTAAACTTAAACCGGCATCTTCCATCGCTTCTTGCATGGCAATATAAGAATATGCTGCAGCATCGCCCATAAAACGCATCGCTTTGCGGTCAATCAGGGTGGCAGGATCCAACTTAATGTCGCCCCACACTTGTGAGCGTAATCCCAGTGTAGCAAACTCTTCCGCCCGGCTAATGCCAGACTTGCCCGCTTTTAACGCGGCTAATACTTCTGCTTTATTGTTACCAATACTGGATACAATACCTAAACCGGTGATTACGGCTCTTTTCATTCTGTCTCCTAGACCTATTTATTTAGGCTCATTAAAAATTTGCGTCTTATTCTACGGCTTTTCCGCAAAAAACTGGTCTGCTTTCAGCGAACAGTTGTACTCTGTTTTCAATTTTGCTTGAGCCTGAGGTAAACTACAAGTTGAATTTTCTGCACAGGCTCCAGCATGCAACCTTTATCCAACGCTCGCATTCATTTTAATCAGCAAGGCGCCCCCGTTGCCAGCGACTTCGAAGATATCTATTTTTCAGATGAAGGCGGCCTTGGCGAAACAGATTACGTGTTTTTACAGCAAAATGGCTTACCCGAACGCTGGTTACAACAGAGTAAAACGTATTTTCATGTGCTGGAAACAGGTTTTGGTACCGGCGCCAATTTTTTAGTTTGTTGGCAACGTTTTCAGCAATTTCGAGCCCAAAATCCAAGTGCACCCTGCCAGCGTTTATATTTTAGTAGCGTGGAGAAATTTCCGATCAGTGCCACCGATCTGCAAAAGGCACTGGCTTGTCATCACGAGTTAGCCGAATTTAGCCAAGCATTATTAAAAGCTTATCCGCCTGCGGTAGCAGGATGTCATCGCTTAGTGTTTGCTGAGGGCCAGGTTATTTTGGATTTATGGCTAGGTGACGCTAATGATTTATTACCCCAATTCCCGACAGACCACCAGGTTGATGCCATTTTCTTAGATGGTTTTGCGCCCTCAAAAAACCCTGAAATGTGGCAAGTCAGCTTATTTGAGCAACTCTTTCGGTTAGCCGCTCCTGAATGCACACTGGCCACCTTTACCTGTGCGGGGATTGTAAAACGCGGCCTGCAACAAGCGGGCTTTCAAATTAAAAAAGTTAAAGGCTATGGCCGTAAACGCGAAATGCTTACCGCCAGTGTACCGGCAGATCGCCAGCTAGAAAAAGCCCACAGCATAAGCCTGCGAGCGGCTGCCATTAGTCATATCACTATTATAGGTGGCGGTTTAGCAGCACTTTGCAGCGCAGCCGCTTTGCTAAAGCGCGGTATCAAGGTGCAATTACTTTGTGCGGATGCGGATGTGGCACAGCGTGCCTCGCACAATCGACAAGGCGCGCTTTATCCCAACTTAACAGTACAACCAACGGTCGCCTCGTTGCTGCACTGCCAGGCCTTTCATTATGCCAAACAGTTTTATCAGCATTATCATGCACTGGGATTAGACTTTCCGTTGCAGTTTTGCGGCATGCTACATCTCGCTACCACAACGCATTTAGCGACGCGCCAGCAAAAAATGGCCGCGAAGGCGAGCTGGCCAAATGACCTGGTCAATTTTGTCGATGCCGCAAAGGCATCCACCTTAGCCGGCATTGCCTTGCAGCACAGCGGCATATTCTTGCCAACAGCTGGCTGGCTGGGCCCTCAAGCATTTTGCCAAGCAATGCTAGCTCATTTGCAGCAACAACAGGGCTTTGAAGTGCGATTTAATTGCGATGTCACCGCCTTACACCCCTTGGCAACAGGCTGGCAAATCGAAACGGCAGAGCATACTTTTAACGCCCAGCATTTACTGGTAGCAACCGGTGCCGATATTGGTCAGCTCGCACCACTGGCCGCATTACCTGTTAATCGTGTCCGGGGGCAAGTGAGTCATGTTCAGGCACCAGAGATCAGTCAGTTACGCACTGTGATCTGTCATAAAGGCTATCTCACGCCGGCTTGGCAAGGCGAGCACAGTGTCGGCGCAACCTTTGACCGTGATGGTCAGATCGCTCAAACAACCACAGAAGATGATCAGCAAAACATTGCCGAGTTACAACAGCAACTGGGGCAACCCGCTTGGAGTTCGGCCATAACGGCCATTTCAGCAAAGGCAGCCTTTCGCGCTACCGTACCTGATCGTTTACCTATAGTCGGTCAGATGGCGGCGCTGAAAAACCTATGGGTGATGACAGGTTTAGGGGCTCGAGGCTTATTATATGCACCGCTATTGGCAGAATTACTCGCCTGTCAGTTGGCGGCAGAACCGCTACCGCAGGGCAGCCATGCGATAGCACAGCTGGCTGCTAATCGCTTTAACAAAGGCTAGTGTTGCAAGATAAAGCAAGTAAAGACGCTTAAGTTCAGCTTGGCCGAGGCGTCTGTGCATTATCATAAAAAATACTCGCAATAGCCCGATCGCGTTAGTGAAACCCAGCCGCGCAGCAGGTACCTCTGGAAATACTTCGTCGCCAGTAGTAGTCAAAGCAGCGGAAACTTTGCTAAGGTTAATCAAGCTATTACTGATTAAACAAGGAAGCCTTATGCGAAGTTGGATTGTCACCCTAGGTTTGCTGCTCAGCGTCAGCGCAGGGCAATTAGCCGCTGCACCGGCTTTTCAGCAGATACCGCTGCCAAATGATGCACAAGAAATGGCCCGTCTAGAAACAAAGATGCCGGCGGTATTGCATTATTTTAGCCAACAAACTCAGCAAGACTTGTTACTGTTTTATATCACCGCTTTAGGCGAGCCTAATCAGCAAAAAACCTTAGCAACGCAAAAGCAATTGTATTTCTTTCGCGAACAGCAGCAGATCCGCGTGGTAATTGCCGAGCGTAATGGCTGGCGTGAAGTGTCTGTGATGGTTCAGGGCCGCTAGGCCCTGCTTAAGGTTTTGCCATTTGTAACACGACACGACGGTTAACCGCTCGGCCTAATGAGGTTTCATTCGCGGCCACATGCCGACGCTCACCGAAACCTTCGATTTGTACTTTATCTTCAGTAACCCCAGCAGCAATAAAGAATGCTTTAATCTTTTCAGCTCGCTGCACCGACAATTGTTCGTTCATCCAACGTCCGCCATAGCTGTCGGTATAGCCTTGTAACTCTATCGATTCGATTTCACTATCGTACTTAAGATATTCCGCTATCTGGGTTAAACGTCGACGAGATTCTCGGCTGAGTTGATCGCCGCCACTCTCATAACTTAGTACCGTAAAGGCAATATCATCAAAACTGTAAGGTAATAATGCTGCGATACAATGACTAAAGGCTTGGTATTGTGCAGGAAACTGCACTGGGTTTAATGCGGCCACCACTTTATCGTAAGGGCTGTACCAATCGGCGTAGTAAAACGTTGGGCTAAACCCCTGCTCTAACTCAGTGAGTAAGGTCCAAGCCACTTTTTTAGGCAGATCACCGTTAAATTGCTTTAACAGTTTCATACTGGCCACAGCTTTGGTTTTTTCACCCGCACGCCATTGCGGTGGTACCGACATCACTTCGGCGAGATCGTAATTATCTGGCAGGCGCAACATGCTCAGTTCAAAATCCATATTCAACGCTTTACCGGCTTGGCTACGAAAAATGGCTTTACCAAAATTGGGGATCTCATGCTCTAGCTGACACTGCAATGGCGTATTTTTACTTAATAACCAACTAGATTGCTCAATGCTGGCAGAATATTGACGCCATTGTGTTGACGCCGCCACACAGGTGAGTGCAGTCAAACTCAAGCTAGTACAAAAAACATAGGCTAAAGCACGCATAGGCTTAGGTTAATCCCTTTAATTTATCGTTTAATCACAGCAAAAGACGCATCTGCAGCATAACGTCAAACCGCGCCCTTTGAAAAACTAAGCAAGCATTGTGCCTAACACAAGACCTAAGCCGTATTTTTTGGCATAATAGCGCCATCTTTGGTAATTGACCTATCTGTGAACGCAACGATGCCCGCTCAAACCACTTCCTTATTGGCTCGCCGTTTTCGCGGTTACTACCCTGTAGTTATCGACATCGAAACGGCTGGCTTTAACGCTCAAACCGATGCCATGCTAGAAATCGCCGTAAATTTACTGACAATGGATGAAACAGGCCAACTGTTCCCGGGCGAAACGCTGCATTTTCATGTTGAGCCGTTTGAAGGCGCAAACCTTGATGCCAGCTCGTTAGCCTTTAATGGTATTGACCCTTTTAATCCGCTTCGAGGCGCGGTTCATGAACGCGAAGCCATTGGTGAGATCTGTAAAGCGGTACGCAAAGCCCAGAAAGCCGCGGGCTGCCAGCGCTCAGTTATCGTGGCGCACAACTCAGCCTTTGACCAAGGCTTTTTTAATGCCGCGATAAACCGGCTAAATTATAAACGCTCGCCGTTTCATGCTTTTGTCTCTTTTGATACCACCAGTTTAGCCGCGCTGGCATTAGGCCAAACCGTATTAGCCAAAGCCTGTGCTCAAGCAGGCATAGCCTTTGATGCGAAAGAGGCTCATAGCGCATTGTATGACACCGAACGCACCGCAGAATTATTTTGCTATATCGTCAATCGCTGGCAACAACTCGGTGGCTGGCCACTGGCTGACGCCTTAGCTGAAGAATCAACCGATGCTGAGAGTGATGCCTTAACTGCGCCAACAGACGAAGCCTAGGATTAAAGAGTAAAAATGCAGAAGGATGTAACAAAAACAGGTTATTAGCTACATCGCGAATAACATTGAAGCGGCCAACGAGGCCGCTTCGCATGCGGGCAATTATTCAGCGCTGGTTTCTTTTTGGCGCGCTGCTGCGTCTTTAATCAACGGCTGTAATTCAGCACGTTGAAACATTTCTAATATGATATCGCAACCACCCACTAATTCACCTTCTACCCATAACTGTGGGAAAGTTGGCCAATTGGCGTATTTTGGTAATTCCGCCCGAATGTCAGGGTGCTGCAGAATGTCCACAAAAGCAAATTGCTCACCGCAAGCTATCAGCGCTTGTGACGCCTGGGCAGAAAAACCACAGCTTGGGAATTTTGGTGATCCTTTCATAAATAACAGGATCGGGTTTTCAGCGATTTGCTGTTTGATTTTATCTAGCGTTTCCATAGTGTCCTCACGGTTTAACATGACTGTGTCAATATTTTACCCTGTATTAGGCCGCCAAGCACTTGAGTTTTTCAGAAAGAACCCAATATCTGCTAAACAGATAAAAATGTCCCGGCAGCAGCCGAGTGGCAAAGCCCAATCGCTCAACGAATAAACTTGAGTATTTTAGTCAGGTTTTGTAGTCTAAGCGATGCAGACACATTTAACAACGTGAACGGAGAGCAACAATGGCCTTTGAATTACCAGCATTACCTTATGCGAAAGATGCGTTAGCCCCACATATTTCTGCGGAAACTTTGGAATATCACTACGGCAAGCATCACAATACTTACGTCGTAAAATTAAATGGTTTAGTTGAAGGCACACCATATGCCACTCAATCGCTAGAAGAAATCATTCGTTCAAGTGAAGGCGGCGTATTTAACAACGCAGCCCAAGTTTGGAACCACACTTTCTATTGGCATTGCTTAGCACCAAATGCAGGCGGCCAACCAAGCGGCGCGTTAGCTGATGCCATCAATGCAAAATGGGGTTCATTTGATGCTTTTAAAGCGGCATTCAACGACAAAGCCGTGAACAACTTCGGTTCAAGCTGGACTTGGTTAGTGAAAAAGGCTGATGGTAGTTTAGATATCGTCAACACCAGCAATGCTGGTACGCCAATCCAAGATGCAGCAGTCACGCCGATCATCACTGTCGATCTGTGGGAACACGCTTACTATATCGATTACCGCAATGCACGCCCAACTTACTTAGACGCCTTCTGGGCCCTAGCTAACTGGAACTTCGCTGCAGAAAACTTCGCTAAATAATTTTTAAGCAGTTTTTCGCTCAATACCTAGCTTCGGC
Source organism: Alishewanella sp. HL-SH05 (assembly GCF_052655985.1). Next base: position 1,240,760 of record NZ_CP199753.1, on the reverse strand, counting down.
TGGGTATTTTTTTGGTTTGTATTTTGATTTCATCAAACTGCCGTCGTGTAACCCACAAAAGCTAGATTTACACGCATCAAGCCGGTCGCGTTATTAGAATAGGGTTGCTCAACACTCAGGCTTTAAAAAGTGTCACTTGGTTACGTCCATTTTGTTTGGATTGATATAAGGCTTTGTCTGCGGTTTCAATCCACTGTAGACAATTTTGGATGTTTACATCTCGTTCCACCAAACCGAAACTCATCGTCACTTTAATCAGCTGCTGATTATACATAATGTCGAGTTGTTCAATCTTTCGACGCACTCGTTCGGCTAAATATTGCGCCTGATCGGCGGTGGTATCGAGCAGTAAAATTGCAAATTCTTCACCGCCGTAACGCCCGGCAATATCGGTTGTCCGCAAACTTTTACGAATCACATCGGACACCTTTTGGATAACCAAGTCACCAGCGGCATGCCCGAAGGTATCATTCACTTTTTTAAAATGATCGATATCACACATAATTAAACTGCTGTGATGTTGCGGATAACGCTGCAAACGATCAAACTCCAGTTTTAAGTGCTCTTCCCAATTACCGCGATTACGTATCTGCGTTAGGTAATCGGTACTGGATAACTCACGAAGTTGCTGATTAGTTTGCTGTAACGCTAATTTGTTAATTGCGGCATCGGTCACATCGTAAATCATAAAACACAGATGGCTAACCTCGCCGCGACTATCGGTGATTGGAAATATCGTGCTGTTTTGATACATGTAATCAGCGTTGCCAGTAATGGGACGATAATTATTAAAACGAAAAATATATGGACGTTGTTCCCAAATAGTAAAGGCGCGATTTTTTAACAGAAACACCGGATCGCACTTACGTCTTAGCCAGTCTTCATCAATTTCCGGAAACAAATCAAACAAATAATGTTCACGCACTTGACGTGGCGTTAGGCCGCTATGGTTTTCCATAAAACCGTTCCACAGTTGGATCCGATAATCTTCATTAACAATCACCAACCCCACATCCACAGTTTGTAACATGTCCATCAGCCAATGAATATCTGCTATGCCAGCACTTTGATCTGTCATAACGCATCATCCATTAAAAAAGCGAGTTTATAATTCAAGGTTTTCAAACTATCCTCAGTAAACAGCAGTAATAAATCACAATTAATATTAAAATTTTCAATGCCGTAACTTAATTCTATTGTTAGGGTGGTTTTCCAACGCTTTGAATTCGCTTTAATTAACTCATTAATCGCGGCGTGTTGGCCCAGCACCACCGGGTGCCCTTGGCTAAAAGTAATATCAATTTGCTCTGCAATGCCTTTAAGAACAGCACCAATTAAGATATTCGCAATATCCATCAATAGCTCTAATTCGACAGTGCTATTCATTTCGCCATGATAATTCAGCAAACGGGCAATATCAGCAAAACTCGAGTCAGTCAGAATTAACAACGCCTCACCAGCCACACCACTCCCGATAAACCCTTGGCAAATAGCCGAATTTTCACTGTTCGGATCAATCGACGCTAATGCCATCGTCAACTCACTGACTTCAATCACATTAACATTTGGGATTGGTAAATTAACAAACACATTCAGCAAACGCGCCAGTAAATCCCCCGCTTGGCCCATGGCGACATTGGCAACTTCTTTCATCACATCGCGCAATTCATCATTCAGTTGTAATGTATCGGCAAGTTTTGGTGCAACGCGTGTTTTAGGTGTAGTCAATAACGCCGCGTCGTTTATGGGCAAAAAAGCTGATAATTCAACTGCACTTAAGGGTTTTTTTAAGAATGCCTTCGCACCTAAGGCCATTACCCGTTCGTGCGCCTCAGGCTGCACATCACCAGAGATCACAATAACCTGCACTGGTAATTGCAATTGATTTAGCTCAGCTAGCACCTGATAGCCATCCATTACCGGCATATTTAAATCAAGCAACAACCAATCAATCGACTGTTTCTTTAAGGTGCTAAGCGCATCAGCGCCGTGTCCGGCAAAATAAATGTTGGGTTGCCAATCCTGTGGTAAGATTCTAGCCAGTTGCTTTCTAGCCAGATTAGAATCATCACAAATCAAAATTGCAGGCGTCATAACTTTCTCGCATTGCAGCAGTTAGTCTTATCATAACGCTGATTAACCATTGGAGCAGCAAAATGTTTTTAAAAACCGTGAATAGAAATAATCTACTTATAGCACTTTGCCTTACTTTTGGCAGCTTTTCAATTCAAGCCATCGACATCACCGAAAAGCTCCCAGCGCGGGTGAGCGCCGTAAAAGCCGGTGATCAGCAAGTTATATTATTAGGTAAGCCGTTAATTACGGGCAAAAAAGCGCCTGATTTTAAAGTAGTCGATAACAACTTTAAAAAAGTCAGCCTAGAAGATTTCAAAGGTAAAACACTGATGATCAGTGTAGTACCCAGTATTGATACCGGTGTTTGCTCATTACAAACCAAGCGTTTTAATGAAGAAGTAGCTAAATTACCGGAAAACGTCGTGCTACTAACCATCAGTGCTGATCTGCCCTTTGCCCAAAAACGTTTTTGCCAACAAGAACAAGTAGAAGCGATGGCGGTGCTATCCGATGCGGTGTGGCGTGATTTTGGCAGTAACTATGGTTTACTGATTAAAGATATGGGCTTGTTAACACGCGCTATTATTTTAATCGACAATAAAGGCAAAGTGGCTTATCAACAATTAGTGCCAGAACTGGCCCAAGAGCCCGATTATGCAGCGGCACTGGCGGCGTTGCAGCAGCTTACGGCGTCTTAATGTTGCGCTAACCAAGGGATTAAAAATAAAAAAACCGGCGTAGCCGGTTTTTTTATGCGTCACTGGGCAAGATAGGCGATTAATCTAGCAATTTTACCAGTTGCTGACTCACCGCATCGACTGCCTGAGTACCGTCAATATGGTGATATTGCGTTTCACCGCGGGCCGCAGTTTCACGATAATAACCCACTAATAATTCCGTTTGCTCATGGTAAATCGCTAAGCGTTTACGCACGGTTTCTTCTAAATCATCCACCCGTGTCACTAACTCTTCACCCGTTTCATCATCTTTACCGGTCACTTTCGGTGGATTATAGACTAAATGATAAACACGACCTGAAGCGGGATGCACACGGCGACCGCTCATGCGCTCGACGATAACATCATCTGGCACATCAAATTCAATAACGTGATCCACACTAATGCCGGCATCTTTCATGGCATCAGCTTGTGGAATAGTACGTGGAAAGCCATCTAATAAGAAGCCATTGGCACAGTCTGCTTTTGCTACACGCTCTTTTACTAAACCGATGATTAATTCATCCGATACCAGCTGTCCAGCATCCATAATCTTCTTTGCAGCCACGCCGAGTTCTGAGCCCTCTTTAATCGCCGCACGTAACATATCCCCAGTTGAGATCTGTGGAATACCATATTTGCTCATTAAAAACTGTGCCTGAGTTCCTTTTCCGGCGCCAGGGGCTCCTAACAAAATTATGCGCATAACGATCATCCTCGTCTTTTGGGATCAATTTGTAGTTTTTGTCAGGCTTGATCTTTGCATAATGCGCTCTTTGAAACAAGAAATTTGTCAACTGGTGCTACCTGAAACAGCGGTATACCTAGCCTTTAGTCGATAGTCTAGCCAAAGCCGCCGTTACAAGGTGTTATCACTGAGTAAGCAGAATAAGTGACAAGATTTTCAGCGGCTTTCTGGCCATTATCAGACTAAAGTCTGAAACGCTTTACTAATTCTTGTAGCTGCTCGGCTAGCGTGGATAAAGCATCACTGGCCTGCGAAGATTGCTGTACGTTCAGGTTAGTTTGCTCTGCCACATCACTAATCGAATGAAAGTTTTGATTAATATCATGCGATACCACGGTTTGTTGTTCCGTTGCGGTCGCTATTTGATGCGTAGTGGCGCTGATCAGCTCAATAGCCTCATTAATTGATATTAAAGCCTGTTCGGCGCGAGTCGCGTTTTCAGCTGTTTTTTGTGCATTGTTTTCACTGTTTACCGTCGCGTTAACGGCTTTTTCTGTGCCGCGTTGCAGTTTTTCAATCATCTGCTTGATTTCAGTTGTAGAGTCTTTAGTACGGCTAGCCAGTGTTCGAACTTCATCCGCCACAACCGCAAAACCTCGACCACTTTCGCCGGCTCTGGCGGCTTCTATAGCCGCATTGAGCGCCAGCAAATTAGTTTGCTCAGCGATACTTTCGATAACTTGTAAAATACTGCCTATCTGATCGCTATCCTGTTTTAATAAACGAATAATAGCCGCTGCCGAACTGACTTCTTTAGATAGGTTGGATAAATCAAGTACGGTGTTACTGACGACTACTCGACCCTGCTTACTTTGCTGCTCAGCCTGTGTGGCCGCCTCGGCTGCTTGCTGGGTGTTCCGTGACACGTCTTGCAAAGTACTGGTCATTTCATTCATGGCAACCGCAGCACTGCTAATTTCAGTGCTTTGTCGCTGCATTCCGTCGGTGGTGTGCTGATTAATTTGCGCTAACTCTGTAGCTGCTGCCGCTACCTGATCAGAATAATTTCCTACTTCACCGAGCATTTGCCGCAAGCGTTGCTGCATCGTGGCGATAGACGCTAATAAACTGCTGTTATCACCTTGGCTTAGTTGAATTGACGCAGTAAGATCGAACTGTGATACCTGATGTACCATTGCTGCGGCATACTCAGGTTCGCCGCCTAAAATACGAGTTACGCCTTTTACAATAAAAATACAAATATAGGTCGCGATGACCATGATGAAGAGTGCAGCCATTAGCAAGGTGTAAAACATATTGTTCACTTCGGCTAAGGCTTCTTGTTGCCGGCTTTCTACCACAAGGCTCCAGCCAAGCATAGGAATGTATTGATAGCTACCAATCACGGCCGTTCCCGCCGCATTTTGATATAATCCAGTGCCACTTTGCTGTTGTCGAGCTGCCGCTGCGGCCTGCGTTTGTAGTGGATCTTTATTGTTAATTGATGCCGCCGGCGATAAAGCAATACCGGCCGTATCAAGCAAATATATTTCGGTATGCTCGTTAAGCTTGAGCTCATTGACCTTACTAAAAATGGCTTCTAGCTTAACGGCACCGCGCATAACCGCCACAATTTGATTATTTAGCCGGATAGGAATAGCAACCGTACTGACGGTTTGACCGGTTGCACGGGATACCACAGGCTGTGAGAATACATCCTGACCGCTAACCGCCTGTTTAAACCAAGCGCGATCAGCTACGTTAAAAGCGGCATTTTCAGCAGACGATAACACCTTGGCTTGGCCATTACTAAAACTGACCCCCGCCTGACCAATTCCGTCTAACCCAACCACAAAGATGGTGTCATATACACCTGAGTTTTGTGCCAGTTGTTGCATCAATTGCGTGGCTAATGCTAAATCTAATTGTTGGATACTCGGCAACGTAGCCAACAAGCGCATCTCATCTTGGCGCACTAATAACCAATCGGTAAAAACGTCAGCGTTCGAACTAGCGGCACTGCTTAATGTTGTTATTTCATCTGCGGTTTGTGAGGATTTATATTTAACGAAGACCAAACTGCTTAACGATACAATCCCAATCAAAAATACACTAACAATAATAACCGTTAAACGTACACCTAAGCCGAAACTACGCCAAAATGTTGTCATACTACACCTATAAGCTTTCTTTTTTTATGGCTGTAAGTATAGCTGTAAAAACCGAAACTTTCTCAATAACAATAAGCTAAAAAAATGACCGCCTAAGCGGTCATTTTAAACGAGCATTTAACAGTGGTTACTTTGCCAACGCTAACAGTAACCCGTTTAAACGGGTTACGAAGCCCGCTGGGTTTTTCAAACTCCCCCGTTCGGCCAGTAAAGCTTGATCTAACAACACCTCGGCCCATTGCTTAAACTGCTGTTCATCTTGCTCTTCCGCAATATGCTTCACCAGTTGATGTTCTGGGTTTAACTCGAAAATAGGCTTCACTTCAGGTACTTTTTGGCCAGCAGATTCCATCAATTTAATCATCTGCGTGCTCATGTCATACTCATCCGTTACCACACAGGCTGGGCTATCAGTTAAACGATGACTGACTTTCACGTCTTTAACTTGATCGCCTAAAGCTGCTTTAAAACGCTCCGCTACCGTGGCGAAGGCTTCTTCAGTTTTTTGTTGTGCCTGCTTGGTTTCCTCATCCTCTAACTTAGATAAATCTAAACCGCCTTTAGCGACTGAACGCAGCTTCTTACCATCAAATTCAGGTAAGTGTTGCACCAACCACTCGTCAATTCGATCAGAGAGTAATAAAACCTCGATGCCCTTTTTGCGGAACACTTCCAGGTGTGGGCTGTGTTTCGCAGCCTCAAAACTATCGGCAACCAAGAAATAAATATCATCTTGGCCTTCTTTCATTCGAGCCACATAATCGGCTAATGCCACGTTTTGCTCACTGCCCTCATTTTGAGTGGAGGCAAAACGTAACAGGGCGGCGATTTGCTCTTTGTTGTTATGATCTTCAGCCGGACCTTCTTTTAGCACTTGGCCGAACTCATTCCAAAAACTTTGATATTGCTTGGGATCTTTAGCCAGCTTTTCTAACATCTTCAAAGCACGGCTGCTGCAGCCTTTGCGCAGGCTTTGGCTGACTTTATTATCTTGCAGAATTTCACGAGACACGTTTAACGGCAGATCGCTCGAATCTAACACACCTTTAATAAAGCGCAGGTAGCTCGGCATAAATTGTTCAGCATCGTCCATGATGAACACTCGCTGCACATAGAGTTTTAAACCATGCTTAGCTTCACGGTTCCACATATCAAACGGCGCTTTTTTCGGTACATATAACAAGCTGGTGTAATTCGAGTTACCTTCAACTTTGTTGTGGCTCCAGCTTAATGGCTCACTCCAATCGTGTGAAATATGCTTGTAGAACTCTTGATACTCTTCATCTGAAATATCAGATTTATCACGTGTCCATAACGCAGTGGCTTTGTTAACCGCTTTCCAGTGGCCTGGCGTTGCCGCGATAGTTTCACCGTCTTCTTCACGCGCCTCAGTACCTTCTTCCCACATTTCTACCGGAATAGAAATATGATCGGAGTACTTAGTTACCGTACTTTCAATTTTCCAACGGCTTAAAAATTCGTCTTCACCTTCGCGTAAGTGTAAGGTAATTTCAGTACCACGTTCATTTTTAACAATGGGCGCTAAGCTGTAATCACCTTCGCCTGATGATTCCCACTCTACGGCACTGTCTGCAGCCAAGCCGGCCTTACGGGTACGCACGGTGACTTTGTCCGCAACGATAAAAGCAGAATAGAAACCTACACCAAATTGACCAATTAACTTCGAGTCTTTGCTTTGATCACCGGACAGTTTAGAGAAAAACTCTTTAGTACCTGATTTCGCAATAGTACCCAGGTGCGAAATCACTTCAGCTTCATCCATACCAATGCCGTTATCGCTAATGGTTAGGGTACGTGCTTTCTCGTCAAAACTGATTCGTACGCGCAGCTCGCCGTCATTTTCATACAGGCTGCTGTCTGAAAGGGCTAAAAACCGCAGTTTATCTGCCGCATCCGAGGCATTTGACACCAATTCGCGTAAGAAGATTTCTTTGTTTGAATACAGCGAGTGGATCATCAGTTGCAGCAGTTGCTTAACTTCCGCCTGAAAGCCATGGGTTTGTTTCTGGCCAGACTGGGTGGCAGTGGTATCAGTCATTTGGTGAGTCCTCAACAAAAATAATATAAGTGCGACAACAAGTACGAAGTACCTGCCTTTTCATCAAGGGATATGGGGGTTAACAGTAGGAATTCAAGCGTCGATTTTTAGTCTACTTAGCCACGCTAACGTTTAAGTAGACTCTTTACGCTGGATTAAAAGCTTTTACGGCCACTAAAGGCGTGCGCCAAAGTGGTGCCGTCGATATATTCTAACTCACCGCCAAAAGGCAGTCCTTGTGCTAAACGCGTGACCTTACAACCGTATTTCTGACAAAGCTCAGCAATATAAAAAGCTGTCGCCTCACCCTCAACCGTGGGATTGGTTGCCAAGATTAACTCAGCGAGTTTACCTTGAGCTAATTGTGCCGCTAATGCATCGAGGCCTAACTCTGCTGGGCCAACGCCATCTAAGGGAGACAGATAGCCCATTAATACAAAATAACGCCCTTGAAACTGCCCAGTATGCTCTATTGCCAGTTGATCCGCAGCAGACCCTACCACACACAGCACATCGGCTTGTTGTCGCTTCACATCACTGCAGATGGCGCACAGGCTATGCTCAGAAAAGGTACGGCATTGCTGGCATTGCCCTATCCCTTCCATCGCTGCCACTAAAGCCGTGCCCAGCCGAGCGCCACCGCTACGATTACGCTCGAGTAACTGAAAAGCCATGCGCTGGGCCGATTTTGGCCCAACACCAGGTAAAACGCGCAAGGCTTCAATCAGTTGCTGTAACAGGGGCGTTAACTTCGCCATAATTAGAACGGCATCTTCATACCTGGCGGTAATTGCATGCCACCAGTTACTTTCGCCATCTGCTCTTTATTGTTTTCTTCGACCCGGCGCACGGCATCATTTAATGCTGCAGCCACCAAATCTTCTAGCATTTCTTTATCATCACTCATCAGGCTGTCATCGATAGTCACTCGACGCACATTGTGATTGCCCGTCATGGTCACTTTAACCAAACCCGCGCCTGATTCACCCGTGACTTCCATTGTGGCGATTTCAGCTTGTACTTTCGCCATTTTTTCTTGCATGGCTTGCGCCTGCTTCATGATATTGCCCATGCCACCTTTAAACATACTCTATCTCTCTATTTTGTGGATGTGGAAATTGTTGGCGACAAGATAAATACTCGCTCAACAAATTACAAGGTTAATTCACCTGCAAGGTGTCAAGTTGCAGCTCTGCACTAAATATCTGTTGAATGGCTTGCAGCTTGGGATCTTGTTGCAACAACCGGCTGACATAGTCTTTGCGTTCATGTTCTATACGCTGCTGGATCGCTAATGGACTGGCATTAATCTCTGCCAAGTATTGAATCTCTAACTGAAAATTGGCAGGAAATACCGGGCTAATTGCCGCATACAGCTTTTCACGAAAATCGCCCTTGTCCAAATGTTGCTGCGATTGGGCTACCTGCAATTGCACTTGTAGGCCATTTTGCTGCATAGCACTATGTAATAAATATAAACGTAATAACCCACCAATCGATAGCTGTTCGATTAAGCGCGACCAGGCATCGACCTGAGCGGCAAAACGAATAGAAAAACGTTGCTCGTCAAGCTCATCGGTATCATTACTGGGTAAAACATCAAATTGCTGCTGCTGCCACCATGCTTCCGTTAACGCTTGTTGCTCAGCAAAGCTAACGGTGTCATCTGAAGTGGCACTATCTTCATCGTCGTGCTGGTGTGAACGGGGATCTAACTTTGCAGCAGGCTCGGGTACTACCGCAGTGGCTTGTTGCGGTTTTGTTGTAGCAGCCATGGCGGATGGCGGCGTATTTAAACGTCGAGGTAATTCAGACTGAGGCAGCGCCATCGGGCGCTCAGGCTTTTTTCCTGCGACTGTCTCCACCGCTGGCGGTGCTGCCGTCACTTGCACCCCACGCCGAGCCATAATACGCGCGGTTCCCTCATCTATCGCCGATGCTACTGGAGTAGCGCTATGCTTATCAGGCGTGGTAATCGGGTTATTGCCTAAGGCCGTGTTAGGCATTGTAGCACTGGCGATTAACGTTTCTGTTGGCGCCGAGGCTATTGCCGCCGCCTCATTGGGTTGGTGTGGTTCAGCTGCCGCAGAGGTTACCTGACTTGGCGCAGTAACGGGCGCCATAGCGTGTGGAGCAATTGGCGCAGCCATTACGGCTGGGCGTGCCTGAGGTGTCGAGGCGGCTGGTGTTGATAGCGCTTGCGTTGGCGCCGAACTTTGCGGCTCTGTGCGGCTCGCGGGTACAAAGGCCATGGCGCGTAATAACGCCATTTCTAGCCCGACCACCGGCTCTGGAGCAAAAGGGAGCTCCTTCTTGCCACTGATTAACAATTGATAATACAACTGTACCGCCTCAGGCGCTAAATGCGCAGCCCAGTAACGGATCATTTCGGCTTGTTCAGATAAGTCTGCCGCAGCAGGCTGCAGTTGTGTTAGCGCGGTAAGATGCAACAGCGACAACATATCATCTAACACCTGCTGATAATCAGACTGTTGACTTAACAGTTCTTGTAACGCCTGCTGCAGCTGCGGCATATCTGCGGCTAACAGCGCACTCAGTAAACTTACAGCAAAACGGGTATCTAATAAGCCCAACATCTGACGCACGGTTTCAACTGTAAGATTGCTATTACTTAGCGCAATGGCTTGGTCGGTTAAACTTAATGAATCGCGTAAACTGCCTTTGGCCGCTTTAGCTAAGGCGGTGAGCGCAGCCGCTTCAAACGGGATCTGCTCGGCAGCGAGCACTTCGGTTAAATGCTGCTCAATTTGCACCGGCGTCAGGGCTTTTAAACTAAACTGTAAACAACGCGAGAGGACCGTGATGGGTAACTTTTGCGGATCAGTCGTTGCGAGCAAAAATTTGACGTGCGGCGGAGGTTCTTCCAGGGTTTTCAATAAAGCATTAAAACTATGCCGCGACAGCATATGCACTTCATCAATCAGGTACACTTTAAAACGACCACGACTGGGTGCATATTGCACGTTATCCAGTAGATCTCGGGTGTCTTCAACCTTAGTTCGAGAAGCCGCATCAATTTCGAGCAAATCAACAAAATTGCCGGCATCAATTTCTTGGCAAGCACTACACTGGCCACAAGGCGTTGCGGTAATGCCCGTTTCACAATTTAAACTTTTGGCAAAAATACGGGCGATGGTCGTTTTACCGACACCACGGGTGCCGGTAAATAAATAAGCATGATGTAAGCGACTGCTGGTTAGGGCATTCGCCAACGCGGTTTTTACATGCTGTTGCCCTACCAACTCACTAAAATGACGTGGCCGCCATTTTCTTGCTAAAACCTGATAACTCATGCCCGCTTTCCTGCACCTAACATCACAGTGCCTAGCCTAAACTTATTCGCCTTGATACTCAACCAAACTGCAAAGTTTCAAGCCTAAGGCTTCAAGTCTTGCCACGCCCCCTAATTCAGGTAAAGCGATAACAAAGGCCGCATCTTCAACTTGACCGCCTAAACGCCGCACTAATTGCACGGTAGCATCGATAGTACCGCCAGTGGCTAGCAAATCATCAACCAATAACACTTTATCCCCTGCAGCTATCGCGTCAGCATGTAATTCCAGTGCATCTTGGCCGTATTCTAAGGTGTATGCCTGCGAGATGCGTTCGCGAGGTAATTTGCCTGGTTTACGCACAGGCACGAACGAAATACCCAACGCATAAGCCAAAGGCGCCCCAAAAATAAAACCACGAGATTCGGTACCAATAATCTTAGTAATACCTTGCTGCTGATAATGCGCCGCAAAAGCATCAATCACTTTTTTAAAACTGGGGCCATCTTGCATTAAGCTGGTAACATCCCGAAAAGTAATACCAGGTTTCGGGTAGTTTTCTACCGTTTTGATCACGCGCTTCAATTCTGCTGCTAATGCTTGATAATCCATTGCTTTACCCTTGTATTAAACCGATAAAAAAGCCGCCCGAGTGGCGGCTATCTGGCAAATGCAAAACTGCATTAACCCAATAACTGTACCCAGCGTAAAATGGGTACTAAACACAGCAAACTTACAAAAACAATTACAAATATCAGTATCTGTTTTGCATTCAAAGAGTCTTTAAAGTTTTCGTCAGCCATTTATTTCTACCGCGCAAAAATTGATTCAAATCAAAACTGGTGCTTATGGTAATGAATTTATGCCTATTTGAAAAGCATTAGGCTTGAATTATCACAAAAGAAAAGCCCCGTAAAACGGGGCTTTATTCAAACTATCACTAATTCGCTAGCGCCAATTAGAAATCGTAAGACATGTTCAAGAATGCACGACGGCCAATGAACTCATACTGAGAGTACAGGACAGAGTTACCCGCTGTCCGTACGCCAGCTGGAGAACCTTGTGGCGGTGCTTTATCAAACAAGTTTGCAATACCGAAGGTCACATCTACACCATAGATATCTCTTTGTACTGAAGCAGAGTGTAGGATGTAAGTGGGTGTTTCAGCGATAAACGTTGAAGCCTGACCACGGTAAGTCGTCTGGTTACCATTCGCGAAGTATTTGTAATCGTCAGTACCTGAAACATAACGCATGTTCCAAGTGTAACGCCAGCCGTCACGATTTAATGTGGTGCTTAACGTACCTACGTGCTTCGGATCACCTACGTCACCAACATATTGCGAAGGTGTACTGTCAGGGAACTGCTTGAATGAACGCTCAAACTGAACCGTGTGATCTAAACGAATACGTAATGAACCAAAATCAAAATCATCTTGGTAAGTAAACAAGAAGTCAGTACCACGGACTTTTTGTTGTGCTACGTTGACATAACCACCACGTACGGTGTCAATACCAAAGTCGCCTGCTGCAGAACCATCACGACGCGTAAACTGGTCACAGAACGGCTCATTCGGAAAGTTTTCTGAACGGTAGCATAAGCCTAAAACTGTACCACCACCAATGTTAGACACTTGGCTGCTGATCACAACATCGTAGTAATCTGCTGAGAAACCAAATTTGTCTTCCGGGCTCTTCCAAACAATACCGATGCCTTGAGAGATAGAAGTTTCTGCTTCTAATACACCTGCGCCACCACCGGTAATCGAGGTCATAGAGCTACCTGGATTAACATAAGTTGCAGGTACGCCATCCGCTTCACAGTTAGCTGCCACGCGCTGATCTAAAGTACCTTCAGCTAAACGACCCGCCCAGTTTAAACATGGATCGTTACCTGTTTGGTTCAAGAAGCCCGTTTGGCCTTCTAAGAACAATTCAAACAAGGCTGGAGCACGGAATGAAGAGCCGCGAGAAGCACGAACCTGGAATCCGTTACCGATAACCCAGTTAGCAGATACTTTAAACGTTGAATCAGAACCGTAAGTAGAAACATCAGTCCAACGACCAGAAGCGGTGATATCCAAACTTTCCGCTAAGAACATATCACGTAAAACTGGCACAAACACTTCACTGTACACTGCACGAGTGTTGGCAGAACCAGCAGTGATACCGGCACCCGTAGAACCCCACAAGTTGCCTGCTAAAGTAGCTTCACCTGGCACGTCATTTAACGCATCTTGTTGAAATGATGCACCTACCGCAGTACTGATCATACCGGCTGGTAATTCAAATAAATCACCGGTGATATAACCGTCGATAGTTGATTGACGATAAGTTGTTACACCATAGTCAATATCAAATAAGAAGTCTTTAACGGCTTGAGATTGATTACCATTGATGTGATCTGGGCTTAACCAATCTACTGGTGTACAGGCCTTACCTGAGACAGGTGATACTGCACCGGCACATGGGCCACCGTATACAGCATTTTGAGCCATATCCATCGCATCAAATAGAATAACTTTGTTGTTGTATGTACCTTTGTTGTAACTGTTTTGGAATGACACATCCCAAGACCAATCACCTAATGAGCCTTCTAAGCCTAATACGTAACGACTGTAATCAATAGTCGTTTCACCGCCAGAGTGGTCAGTCATCGCAACAGGCATGAAACCTACAGCATCACCACCCCATCCATCAACTGTACCACCACGAATATAACGTCTGCCACCTAATTGCGCGGTCCAGAACTGACGGAAGCTGTTCACTTCAGTCTTACGTTGACTGTAAATTAACTCAGAGTAGGCTGAAATATTATCAGTTAAATCATAATCACCCATCATGAACACAGAAGCCACTTCGCTTTCTGGGATCATAGATTGTGCGTTTTGGAATGGGTGATCAGCATCAGCCCAGCCATCTGTTTCTTTATCGTAAGAAACTGGGTACCAACCGTTTGGCACAGAAATGTTATTAGGACCAGGTGAAGTAATTAAACTGTTAAAGGTTGGACGGTTAGCCGCCGCGAAAAAACCGTCGTAGTCATATTGAGCTTTTACGCCAGTACGGAAGTTTGAGGCACCTGGAGCATAGTTGAAAATCCATACACCGTATTGCGAAGCACTACAGTGGTAATCACCGGTACGTGGATCGATAGGATCAGTACGCTCACCTGGGTTAGCTTGGCTGTAGAATAAACGCTGGTTACAATCGAAGAAATCACGATCGCCACGCGCTAACTCAGTTTGCAAGTTATAGTCAGCTACAACGCGGAATGAACCACGGTCAAAGGTTTTGCCGTAAGTTGCATTTAAACGATAATTTTCACCGCCAGATTCAAATGGCTGGTCAAGGTTAACAGTAACGTTAGAACCATCGCCTTTTTTGGTGATGATGTTGATAACACCGGCTACTGCATCAGAACCGTATAAAGAAGACGCACCATCTTTTAATACTTCAATACGCTCTACCGCAGATAAAGGAATTGAGTTTAAATCGAAAGCAGCAACTTGACCGCGAGTACCCGCAGGGCCAGCACGACGACCGTTTAATAATACTAATGTGCGGTTAGCACCTAAACCACGCATAGAAATTGATTCGTTACCCGCACCACCGGCAGTGACGAAACCAACAGATAATGCTGAGATTAATTGGCTTGAGCCAGCAGCAACAGTCGAGGTACGAAGTAATTCGCCCAAAGTACTTAAACCTTGGTCTTTTGCTAATTCAGTGCTGATAATAGTGATAGGAGAAGCGCTGTCTAAACCATCAGTGCGGATGCGCGAGCCGACAACCTGAATGCGTTCAGTTTTTTCATCTTTTTTTGCTGTTTCGTCTTCTTCAGTCTCTTGCGCTGAAACAGAACCGGCAAATGCCAATGTTGTTGCAGCACCGAAAACCATCGCTAGCCGAACTGCTTTGCTTAGCTTGTTATTGGTGAACATATTAAACTCCCTGGATGACTCTTCAGAGTATCTCGTTGTTTTTAGTAGTCAGTCACATCTTAATGTGTGTCTGCTGAGAATCGCCCGAATACAATCTCGGTACAACACTGCCCGATAATATGCAGCAAAAAAATTCAGGTCAAGATTAAAAGCATGTTATTAGTCGCAAAAATTGAACTTTTTGACACTATTTCTTTTAATGTGTTAACAATACAATACAGCACACAAAAATAAAATAAAAACAAACACTCCAATATCATTTAATTTACATTTTTGTATTTTAAGAGCATTTTTGCTTTTAAATTAATTAGAAAGATTTAGCGAATGTTTATGAAAAAAAAATAAAAATCATTCTTCAGTTAACTCATAGTCAACCTTGCAGATTGCTTAACAAGTACCCACTGCCGTTACTTGCTAAATAAACATGATACTTTTTTAATTGCTGCAAAAAAAAACCTCTGACCATTGTCAGAGGTTTTTATTAACCGAATAACTTACGCAATATTAATATTTCAGAGAGATACCAAAACGGTAAGTACGGCCTAACATGTCATAGTAACCTGGGAAAGTGTTACCGTTGTTCACTGAAGTACTACCAGCTTCACCACCAACGACTGGTGCGTCACGGTCGAATAAGTTGTCTACACCGAAACGGATAGTCAGGTTTTCAGAAGCGACATAGCTTGTGGCTAAGTCGAAGTAGCTGAATGAACCAATTTGACGGAAGGCTTCAAAAGTAGCAGCTTGTTGCGCAGTTTCACGCTCGATTGAACCTAAGTAACGCCATAACAGTGATACTGACAGGTCATTCATGTTCCAAGTAGTACGTTGTGTCGCTTTAATTTCGTGCTGTGGGTTACAGTTAGTACCGTAGAAACCATTACAATCAATCACTGACGATACTGGTGAGCTTAAGCTCTTCACTTCAAGATACTTGTTGATGTTACCCGCGAAATCCAACATACCCATATCACCTAAATCAAAACCGAAGTTGAAAGCCGCTTCAACACCGCGAGTTTTGATATAAGACAGGTTGGTGGTATAGGCTTCAACACCTGCACCAGGAATGTTTAATGAACCACCGATACGAGTGATTTGCGCACACTGTGCAGCATTACCAAGCTCATAACAGCCATCTAAGATTTCTTGAGCAGTGTTTTCACCGATGTAACCATCAATGTTGATGTCATAGTAATCGACAGAGAACATTGCACGTTTGACAGAGTCAAACTCTGGGCTCCAAACAAAACCTACTGTAGTAGTATTGGCGGTTTCTTCGTTTGGTAAACTATCAGGGTTAGAACCTGAAAGAATGTTGATCTGACCAGAAACGATATCATTAACCTGACCAACTTGTGCTGCAGTTTGGCCTGTTGAAATACACAGAGCACGTAACGTCGCACTGATATTCGGGTTAGATAATGAACATGGGTCTAAATCAGCGTTATCTAAGTTAGTGGTTAATGGCGCATACAACTCACCTACGTTAGGTGCACGCGTTGCTTTTTGCTTCATAACACGAACTAACAACTCGTCAGTTGGACGGTAAGCTAAACCTAGTTTCCAGCTGCCTGTTGCGCCAACAGTGTCGAAGTGAGAGTGACGGTAACCGAACTCTAACTCAAGCAGGTCAACCAGTTCTTTGCCTTCAACTAGTGCTAATTTACCTTCACCGTATAATTCATTCACTTTGAACGAACCACCAACCGGTAATGAGTTACCGCCTGCGCCACCTAAACAGCTAGTTGGTGCAAGTTTCAAACACTCATCTGGGTTGAAGAAAGCAGATTCTTCGCGGTATTCATAACCAAAGCTCATGGCTAAAGGTGTATCAGCAAATGGAGAAACCACAGCATCAATTGGACCATCGATTACTGCAGAAACAACACGTTGTTGATAAGCCGTTGTAGAGAAAGCCGTTGCTGAAGCATAAGCTGCCATTTCTGGCGTAATAGTACCAAAACCACCAAACAGGTTAATTGGCACACAACCAGCGCCACCGGTGTTACAGGTAGTGGTGCTTGAAGCGTTTAATGCGTTAGCAATGTTGGCAACGTTAGTATAACCGGCGTTGGTATTTACACGGTTAGTTTCACCGTGTTGTAAAGACACATCGTATGCCCATGAGTCATTGATAAAGCCTTTTACACCACCGATTAACTGGAACTGATCAGTATTGAACTCAGTTGAACGGGGGCCAAGCTCCACTGTACGACGGAAGATAGAAAGTAACAATGAGTCTGGGGTATCAACTACACCGTTATTGTTGCCATCAATCCATGTCGTTAAACCAGGACCGTTTAACTGGCTGATGCTGTTATTCGCTGCAGTTACTAAAGCGCTACGAGCTTGATCAGAGAAAAATGGGTTAGCAACTGGTACCATAAAGGTATTACCGAAAATACCCGATGGAGCAACTTGTTGTAATACGTTAGTATTTGTAAAGTTGAATGAGCCGTATACAGTTGTATCATCATTGATGTCCCAATGCGCAATAGCAGTACCGCTAAAACGCTTAGAAGGTGTTTGATAATAGTTATACGGGTTGAAGTTAAAGGCCGAACATGTTGGGCCAATCACTAGAGAACCGTCATCACGGAATTGACCGCTGGTGCCTGTGGCGCCAACAATACCTACGCGTGTTGGGATTGTTGTACCGCTACCACCACCTGGTGCTACTACGTTTGGCGCGTTTTGGCCACATAATGGCTGTGTTGGTGGAATAGGTGCAACACCTTGTTGGAAGTTAGATAAGTTACCGCCAGACGCAGTAGAAATACCATAATTACCTAAAGTACGTTGACCTAATAATAATGGGTCACGGTCATAGTAACTGAAAGAAACAACGGCGTTACCTTTATCATCGTCAAAGTTGCCACCGATGGTTAAAGCAATGTTGTCTGTAAAGGCATCGGCTTCAGCCGTTCTTGAATGGCCTGCATCTAACTGCACACCTTCAAAATTCTTTTTCATGATGAAGTTGATTGCACCAGAGATTGCATCAGAACCGTAAACGGCTGAAGCACCACCAGTAACCACTTCTACACGGTCGATTAGTGCAGTAGGGATAGTAGAGGTATCTACGCTACCTGCAGTGTTGAATGGCACAACGCGCTTGCCATCAACCAAAATAAGGTTACGGTTTGAACCTAAGCCACGTAAACTGATAGTGGCTGCGCCGCCTGTACCGTTGTTCACGTTACTGTTGTCACCTGGGACTGCGCCAGGTAATACACGTAGTACGCGTTCAATTTCAGGTTGTTGTTGTTTTTCAATTTCTACAGCATCAATAGTGTTGATTGGGCTGGTAGACATTGCGTTTGCACTTCTGATACGGCTACCCGTTACAGAAATACGTTCAACTTTTTCTTCTGCTGCTGGTGTTTCTTGTTGAGCGAATGCAGCACCAGAATACATAGCAACTGATGACGCACTCAAGAACAAAGCAAGACGCACTGAGCCCGAAATTTTATTAGTGGTAAACATGGTGTTCTCCCTGGATCACATTGGGTGTGATTCTGTGTATAAGCTTTATCCTGACTTTTGAAAAAGTTCAAGAAATCGTTGGAATTATTATTCCACGTCTTGATAATAAACATAACAATCGGGCTGGTCAATCATGTCAACCAAACAAAGTTGTTCAACATTTGTATTTTTTAACCGCGAAAAGCATTAAATACCTTTACTATACAAATCAGATACATACTGATGCAAAAGTAACTTTTGACGAGCAAATGTAAAAACTAAGAAGATTTTAAGATGCTAAATAACGGTACAAAACAACAGATTAGGCAAATACATCAACAATTAAAACAACAATTGCCTAACTACCAGCCTCGGCCCACGCAGAATAAATTGATCGCGGAAATAGCGAATATCGTTGCAGGCAAGTACGATAGACACGATCGCATCGGTTTAATTGAGGCGGGTACCGGTACCGGCAAATCTTTAGCCTATTTGCTTGGCACCCTACCTTATGCCTTAAGTCAAAAGAAAATAGTGGTGATTGCGACGGCAACAGTGGCACTGCAAGAGCAGCTTATTAATAAAGACCTACCTTTTTTTCGGCAACACAGCGGCTTAGAGTTTGATTACAGCTTGGTGAAAGGGCGCCAGCGGTATGCCTGTATTGAACGTTTACAACAACAAATACAACAACCCACGCTGTTTAGTCAGGATGCACCTGATGCCCATCAACAAGCGTTATTACAGCGTTTATTAGACGCTTGGCAACAACGTAACTGGCTGGGCGACCGCGATACGTTACCCGAGCCTGTAACTGACGAGCTCTGGTATAGCTTACAAGCCGATGCGCACTACTGCAGTAAAACACAGCGTCGACATTTACACTGCCCTTTTCACTTAGCCCGTGCTGAAATCAGCAATGCACAAGTGCTAGTGGTCAATCACAGTTTACTGTTATCAGATTTATTAAACGGTGGCGCGGTATTGCCCGAACCGGCAGAAACCCTTTATGTGATTGATGAAGCACATCATCTCGCAAGCTGTGGCAGAGAGCTACTGAGCGCCAGCGCACAATTAACGGAAAATGGCCCTTGGTTAGAGAAATTTCGGAAGACGCTTACGCAACTTCAAGCCGTTTTACCCGATACCGCATTGCGCGATTGCATGCGCTTAGACGATGCGGTGAGTGATTTTAATGTCGCGCTTAAACCGATTCAGCGCAGTGTGCAAGAATTTCTACCCAGTTGGTTTAGCAGTAAACAGCAAACCGAATATCGTTTTAAACACGCGGCTTTACCCAAATTGTGGCAGCAACAAGCTGAGGTTTTGGCACAAGCGGGGCAAAAAGCCACTAACCTGTGCGATAAGTTGTTAACCGAGCTACAGCAAAAGCTTTCGGAAAACATTAAGATCCCTAAGCTGTGGTACACGTTATTACAAGAGCTGGCTTATGCGCGCCAACGCTTTGAACAACAGCAAGCCCTGTGGCAATTATTACAACAAGCGCAAGAAGAACCCGCTTGGCAAGCGCGTTGGTTACAGCGGCGTGCTGATACCGATCTTTTATTTATGCACGCCAGCCCCTTGGCTGCCGGCTTACAATTAGAACAGCTATTATTTAGCCAAGCCTTTGCAGTGATCCTTTGCTCTGCCACACTGACCGCCTTAAACTCGTTCGATTATGCCAAAAAGGAATTAGGGTTAAATGCCCATACTGGCTTGCAATGTTTACAAGTCGATTCACCTTTTGCTTATCAACAACAAGCTGAAATACTGCTACCCAAAACACGCTGTGAACCTACTGACAGCGCTTTTACCGCTGAATTGGTGCGCCTATTACCGCATTATCTCAATACCCCTGCCGGATCGTTGGTGTTATTTGCGTCTTATTGGCAAATGCAAGAAGTGGCCACGGAGCTTCGCAAACAAGGCTTTACGCTACTGGTACAAGGCGAGGCTTCGCGACAAGCTTTGCTGCAATTACATGCTGATCGGGTTAATGGCGATAACGCCAGCATATTATTTGGAACACAAAGCTTTTCGGAAGGGTTAGATTTACCTGGTAAACTGCTTACCAATTTAGTGATCACTAAACTTCCCTTTGCCGTGCCCACTTCACCGCTGGAAGAGGCCTTGAGTGAAGCCATCACCGCCCGAGGCGGTAATGCTTTTTTACAATTAAGTATTCCGGCTGCGGCGAAAAAACTGGTGCAGTCTTGTGGTAGACTGCTGCGCCAAGAGCAAGATGAAGGGCGTATCGTTATTTTAGATCGCCGACTGGTAAGTAAAACTTATGGTAAAGCCATGCTTGATGCACTTCCGCCATTTCGACGAAATATAGAATACTGACAGGATCTCAACCGTTATGCCCGAGCTGGTTCTTACGACAGAACTGCTGCTATTACTCTGCAGTGTGGCCTTTATTGCCGGTTATATTGATGCTATCGCCGGCGGTGGTGGTTTATTAACAGTACCGGCTTTGCTTACCGCGGGCTTGCCACCGCATGTGGTGTTAGGTACCAATAAACTGGCCGCGACCTTTGGTTCTTTTACCGCTTCGCTAACTTATTATCGAAAGCGTCTATTTAACCCGCGTTATTGGCGCACCAGCCTGATTTTTACCGCCCTGGGCGCATTAATCGGTACCTTGGTCGTCGATCAATTAAGTACCGTATTGCTAGAAAAACTGTTACCCATCCTCATTCTTTTTGCTGCGATCTATACCCTATTTAATCGCATGCAGCCCGATGATCGGATGACATTACCAACACAAAGTAAAAAATTGTTTTGGCAACAACGTCTGCAGGGGCTCACATTGGGCTTTTATGATGGCGTAGCCGGCCCGGGTACTGGCGCTTTTTGGATGGTATCGACCATGGCAATGTATAAAATTAACTTACTACTGACCAGTGGTGTCGCCAGAACCATGAATTTTGTCAGTAATGGGTTTTCATTGGCCGCTTTTATTGTGCTGGGCCATGTACATTTTACCCTCGGTTTAGCCATGGGTTTTTGCTTGATGTGCGGCGCATGGTTAGGTGCGCACTCTGCCATTCGTTTCGGTAGTAAATTTATCCGGCCCGTATTTATCAGTGTGGTCATTGCCATTGCGGCACGTTTAGCGTGGCAGGCTTGGAGTGCTTAAGATGAACAGCTTAACCTCGGAGCAACTGCGTCATTTACAAGCACAATTGCAGCAATTATTAAGCTGGGCGCAACAACTTGATCGGCAAAGAAAACCCGGTAAGCCGGTGCACTGGTTCGATTCGGCCTTGTTTAGTTGTCATTCACCGGATCTGGCAGATTATGTGCAGGATAGCGTGCGTAATCTAAACCGACTGCAACAACAGGCTGATCATTTATCTACCATAGCCAAACAACGGATTACTGAACGCTTAAATGAACAAATTTCGGCGTTAACCCAGGCATTCCGGCTCAATCAAGTGCGCCAACAACATCAGCATGTCGCGGCTTCTCGTAGTAAAGCGGCGGTGCAACAGCTTGCGGTCACAGGTCAGCAGTTATATCAGCAGCTAAGTGAATACCAACAATATGAAAGCCGCTTATTAGACATGGTGCGACAAGCCGAGCGGGAAAGTGATGCAGAAGCAACCAACCGCACTTTGACCCTACATGGTCGCTTGGGTCGCTGTCGAAAAGCGATTTATGAGGTTGAGTTAGCCATTCAAAAACTGGAGTCAGGAAAAAACCGATGAGCCAAGCGCTACCGCCGCTAATTTATCATCCTTGTTACAGCGAATTGGCTTTACCCGAACGCCATCGTTACCCAATTGGTAAGTATCGCGCTTTGCAACAAGCACTGCTCGCTATCGGTGTACCTGCTGCACATTTTACCGAAGCGCCAGCTGCCCTACCGGCCGATCTCAGTTGTATACATGCAAGTCACTATGTTGAAGCCTTATGCAGCGGCACGCTGGATGCCAAAGCCATGCGCCGTATTGGTTTTCCGTGGTCTGAACAACTAATTTCACGCTCATTGCAATCGATAGGTGGCACTTTACACACCGCAGAATTAGCGTTAGCGCAAGGCTTAGCCGTGCATCTAAGCGGAGGTTATCATCACGCTTTTCATGATTTTGGCAGTGGCTTTTGCTTGTTTAATGATTTGGCTTTCACCGCGAAAACATTGAAACAACGGGGTGTGGGCCCGGTCTTAATTTTTGATCTGGATGTGCATCAAGGCGATGGTACCGCGCTGCTGTTAGCCAATGAGCCAGAGATTATCACTGCTTCCATTCATTGTGAGAAAAACTTTCCGGCACGCAAACAGCACTCTGATTGGGATATTGGCGTAGCAACGAACTGTAGCGAACACGAGTATTTAGAAACCGTGCAGCAAAGCTTAGACAGTTTATTAACGTGGTATCGCCCTGAACTGGTTTTGTACGACGCAGGCGTGGATGTGCATAAAAATGATGATTTAGGTTTATTATCGATCAGCACGGCCACTATCGCCCAGCGCGATCAGTTAGTTCTCGAAAGCTGCCGCGCCAAACATATCCCGGTCGCGGCAGTCATTGGCGGAGGCTATCAACGCGATCTCGCCGCACTCACTGCGGTGCATCTGCAGTTATTTAAAGCGGCGTTCAACGTATTTGGCTCAAGCTTGGGGCGCGAAATAAAAACCTAACTGCCGTTTGATCGGCGTGGGTAAGGCCGGTAAAGCTGACTTTGGCAGTAAAAAAGTTGCCATAGTGAATAAATCGGTGAAGATACGATTCTTCTCAGTAGTGCGCTTTAAATAATCATGCCCTGACGAGCCACCGGTGCCAATTTTACTGCCCAACATCCGTTGTACCATCATGGCATGCTTGTAACGCCAGATCGTCAGTTGCTCATCAATCTCTGTTAAACAAGTTAATAACTGAAACGGTAAATTGAACAGCGGTTCTTCTTGATACAAGTTGATAAACAAGGCCGATAGCATGGCTTTTTGACTTAACCGAAAACTACCTTGCTGTTGTAATTGCTGATATTTCTCCGGATCGAGTAAGGCCGAAAATTTTTCACGCGTACGGGCAATTTCTTGCAACTGAAGATCACGCTCGGTATCCGATATCTGCTCAATTTGCGAAACGATACTCTGATCATTTTGCAACATCTGCTCGGTTGCTTGTTGGTACATTTGCCAAAAACTAAAGTCTTCAAATTGTAAGAACGGCATGCGCTCTAACCACTTTTCAATGCGTTCAAACAAACTTGGCGCCTGCTCTAAGTTTTGTAAAAACTCACGATCGGCGTCATTTAACCGGCTATAAAATGAGTTTTTATCAAAATCGATGCGAAATTCGCTTTTTAAACCCAAACCAATTTCGAGCATTTTAAATTGAATGCTCTGAAAACCGGAGGCCGGCACTAAGTAATCGCGAAACGCCATAAAGTCTTGCGGTGTCATCGTTTCGATGACTGCAATTTGCTGATTAAGCAGTTGTTGAATACTGATAATACGCTTTAATTTATGCACCATACCGGTCAATTGTTCATCTTTGACTTCAGCTTCAGCGAACACCGCCATAACAGCACCTAGCTCATGCAAAATTTGTTTAAACCACAGTTCATATACCTGATGTACTATAATGAATAAGGTTTCATCATGGGCTTCAGCGCCATAGCGCTTACTTTCCGGGGCTTGGGCGGTTAAAAGCTTGTCGAGTTGCAAGTAATCGCCGTAGTAACATGCTGTTGTATTTTTTTGCATACGCTTAATAACCACTTATCGCTGTTCAGCGCATTGTAACAAGGCGCGCAACTAACTCAATCTTTCAGTAGTCTTTTCGATCAAAGCTGATTATGCTTAAAGTACATTAACGAGGAGAAACGCCATGACATTGGATAGCGATATTCATAATTTTTATGAAAAACTATTGTTAGATCATATTGTTGAGCTGGGATTAGACCAAGAAAAAGACAGCGAGTATTTAGCTGATTTATGCTGTATCTCTTTAAATTTATTACCGCCACGATACATTCGCTATGAAGTGGATATGTCATTTTACATGCCACAAAGCGAACGCTTTGAAATGCAAATGAAAGTAAAAGAAGCTACTAGCCGCGCCCGCAACTTTTTGGATAACCAGTAATGTCATCTCTTGAGCAGGCACCCGACCATGTCAAACTGGCCGTCGATTTAATTTTGTTGCTAGAACAACAAAATTTGCCTGCAGCAACCTTGCTGGCTGCCTTAAAATTAGTCGTCAAAGATACTGAAAACAAACTGGCCGGGGCCTTAGAATAAGCGCGGAGTAGCGAACCGCTCAAAGGCGATGAGTTAACCTTTTCGCCGTTGGCGAGATACTTTCTTTTGCGTCGCAAAAAGAAAGTATCCAAAGAAAATGCGACCCTACGTTGCTGCGAAACACCGGCTCAACCTAACACAGCCAAGGCGACGAGGTAATGGGATTAACAGCAAAAACGGTTATGACTTTTTGCATTCACGTGGATTTAGCTTCGCAGTCAGATACCTAGATCATAACCGTATGCTGCAGATTACATTTTTAATCTCTAGTCTCTGCCCCTGAGGGATCGGATTAAAGCTGGATGAGTTAATAGCGAAGTAAACTTTGGCTGGAGACGTCTTTTTCAGGGATGAAAAAGAGGAGCGTACAGGGAGGTATTTACCGCGTGCTCCAGCCGAAGCTTTACGCAGCGTTTAACGTTTTCGCGAGCATTCGGGGGCTGATACCATAATTCTCGTCTTAAAACTTTACCGCGCCAGGTTGAACGGCTTGCAATGTAATGGGATTAACAGAAGATCACTTCGGGTTGATGCGGGGCGAGTTAACAGCGAAGCAGCAGTTTAGGCCAAATTTTTGAATGAAATAGAGTAAACAACGAGGGAGTTGGGTGGCAACTCCACCAGCCACATCCCGGCACATACATCATAAACTGTGGCTGCTTCCTTCCGGACCTGACCAGGTTCGCCTACTAGTATTGCGAGAGGACCAATGGAGTTACCATGGTATTGCCTTGATGGCAGCGCGCATTATCCGCAAAACCGTTCGGGGTTGCAAGTGCTAAGCAGCAACCTGCAACCCTAACGCTGATAAAAACAACAGTTTAATTACCTAAAGCTTGCTGATAGGTTTGCAGCACCGCTTTTAAACGACGTTGTTGCGCCAGTGATAAGCGTAATAATTGCTTCTGCGCTTCAGGTAACGCCTCTAACTGCGGATCAGCGTAAATATACATTACCGAAGGGCGGATTAATTCGGGCTGACTCGACAACTCTGGCGTAGCCAGCAATAGATTAATCGTTTGACGTAAACGCTGTTCAAAACTCATGTCAGGATAGCCGAGTTCGGCGAAAGCCTCGTCAAGCAAGGGTTGATAGCGCGCTTTCAAAGCCAATAACTGTCTTGCTGGTACGCTTTCTAACAGCTGAATATAAGGCTCATAGCGGGCGGCATTCGCTGCAGCCATCCGAAAACGATCCGGCGCCACTTGCTCAACTAAAAAAGCGTCAGCCGGTGCAGATAACACGGCATGGCCTGCGACTAATCGGCCTTGCGCTAAATTATCAACCGTGACCACAAAATGCCGCACCATATCTTCACGATTAAATAGCGATGCCATACCCGCTTTCCAGTTCAGCGCTAACAAATCTTCGCTTATCACTTTATCAGAGGTATTCAAAGGTGGTAACGGCGGTAGCTCGGGTTTCACTTCGGCCATGGGTGTTTCAATGGTTGCTATCGGCTCTGGCATAACGGCAGGTTCGTTAACAGGTTCAGGTTGCATTTGCTCAGCTTGCTCTACTGCGGCCACTTGTTCGGGTTGCGGTAATAATACCGGTGGCAGCATGACGGTTTCGGTCGGTTCGGCCGGGCCTTTGAATAAAAACCATAATGCAGCGATAATGATTAAAACTACGCCGGCTAAACCGGCATAATATACGGACTGTCCACCACCTGAAGCTTGTTGTGACATAGTGATTTACCTGTGCTTTTGAAATAAATAACCCTTAAGGGTGTCTAGCATTGCATTAATCTCAATTATCAGCAATATACTAATTGAAGAGTACAGGTTGTAGAAAAAGTTCAGTACAGGATGTTTAACACCTTATTATGCAAACAGACCCCACAGTAACATCTAGCAAGACCGCATTAATGTTAACCGGTGGTGGCGCACGAGCGGCCTATCAAGTTGGCGTGCTTAAAGCGATTGCCAGTCAATATCCACGCAGTAGCCCACTACCATTTAAGATTATCAGTGGCACTTCTGCTGGCGCCATCAATGGTGCAGGCCTTGCCTGCTATGCCTCTTGTTTTCATTTAGGGGTGAAAAAAATTGAATCGGTTTGGCGAAACTTTCATACCGCGCAGGTTTATTACTCTGATTATCCTCGGCTAATTCGCCATCAAATTCGTAATGTTTATAGTGCCTTTCAAGCAGACTATGCCAATAAAAAACCGGTCAGCTTACTGGATAACAAACCGCTTAAACAGTTATTAAACAAAATTCTCGACTTGCAGCGCATTGACCTAAATATTATGCGCGGTTATCTGTCTAGCTTCTCGGTTACCGCCTCTTGTTATAATACTGGCGATTCGATTAGCTTTTTTCAATCTGATACGGCAGAAGAATGGCGCCGAGCCAAACGTTGTGGCCAACGCACCCTGTTAGATGTACATCATTTAATGGCTTCTGCGGCGATACCGCTGCTGTTTCCCTCGGTACGTATCCATCAACGCTACTTTGGTGATGGCTCAGTTAATCAATTGGCGCCCCTTAGCTCGCCGATCCATTTGGGTGCTGACAAAATTTTGATTATTGGTGTCGACGATCCACGCCGTGGTGCTTTTCGAGAGCGCAGCTTACACCACCCAGATTTAGCCACGGTGGCAGGTCATTTACTTGATACGGTATTTACCGACACGCTGAACTCCGATTTAGAGCGAATGCAGCGCATCAATAAAACCGTTGAGCTGTTAAAGCAGCACAATATTGAAACGGAACTCAAGCCCGTGCAAAGCTACATGATTAATCCAAGCCAAAATTTTAATCAATTAGCCAGTGAATACTTTTTGTGTTTACCGATCGCCATTCGCTCCCTATTGCGCGTTACGGGTATTCGGCAACACTCTGATTCAAGCTTAGTCAGTTATCTATTATTCGAACAAAAATACACGCGCCGTTTAATTGAATTAGGCTTTGAAGATGGTATGCAGCAGATGGATAGCATCATGCAATTTCTTGCCGCACCATAAAATTAATGCCGTCAAAAAACCGCCAACCTTAAACACAATTAAACTTAATCAAGTAAAAACAATAACTTAAAAAACTGGCCTAACATTTGCTTAATCCTTATCAGTGCAACAATAAATTCTGGTAAGGTGAGCATATGTGGCAAGAATCAAGCAACTTAACTAACGCGTTTGGTGACTTATCCATCGGCAGTATTTGGCAAGAAACTCCAGACTGCAGTGAAAGCAGTTTAGTCAGTCAATTACAAACCACCTTAGACTTGCAGCAGCAATTGGATATTTTTTCCATGAGCGCAGGTCGTGTTTTGCCTCTTTGCGGAATGACGTTAAATACCCACTCCAGCAACTTGCAAGCCCGTGGTTCAAAAAAAGGGACTTATCATCACCAATCAAAATTGGTGCTAGAAAACCAAGTATTAGCTGAGATTAGTTATGATTCGGCGCATGCGTTTACGCCTTTAGTGCAACGGCAACTGCTGTTATTAGAATCAGAGTGGCTGTTTGCATTGCGTAATGCACTATTGGTTAGTCGCTTGCAGCAAATGGCTTTGAAAGATCCATTAACCACGTTAGGCAACCGTCGCTTTTTTGACGATAGTTTTGTCAAATCCGTGCAACTGGCTAAGCGCCATCAACTGCCTTTAACGTTATTGTTATTAGATTTAGATAACTTTAAACAAGTTAATGATAACTCTGGCCACTATGTGGGTGATGAGGTGTTGATCGCGGTAGCAGATTGTATGCGGGAATCGCTAAGAGCCACTGACAGCTTGTTCCGCTTTGGTGGGGACGAATTTGCGGTATTGCTCTCTGATAGTGATGCAGAGCATGCGGATGTGGTGGCTGATCGTTTACTGCAAAGCATTTATACAAATGCTTTTTTAGCGAGCCATAACGTCGGTTGCAGTATTGGTATGGCGCGGTTATCGGCTGAACATCAACCGCGCGATTTATTTCATGCCGCCGATGAAGCCTTATACCAGGCTAAATTATCAGGCAAAGGTCGGGTCAGTCAATATAATGGCGGCCGTGTTAAGTTGTTAGAAAAGGCAGCTCATTCTTTGCTGGCTGCCAGCTAAGCCACGCTTTAGCTTGTTCATCGCTGTAGCTACTGGCATAACCGGCGACTAACACTAATTTGCCCTCATGCAGCAGCAACGGTATTTGCCCTCGCTGCCAAGGGGGCAATTGCCATTGCTTAAACCACTGCTTTAACGGCTTAGTCTGCTTTCCTGTCGGTTTAAACGGCAAATTTAACATACCAAATACCACTTGATACTGCTGTGACGCTTCAGCTATTGCTAATGCTCCCGCTACCTTGGTTTTATGCCAGAGTAACTGCCCCCGATCTTCGGGTAACTGACAGGCTTGTTGCCAAGTTAATACGCAACTGGGTAAGGCTTGCCGTTGAGAATCGTTATTCAGTAAATAAAGATGCTGTTGATAACGGCGAACCAACAAGCGCCCGGCCACTAATTGCGGCTGAGCATCGGCTTTCGCCGCGATAACTTGCTGTTTTAACGTTAAAAGCCACTGTGTATCTGGATTAAAACCGGCAGCATATAACCAACGGCGTAACACCAAGTCTTGCTGTAAGGGATGCTGCTGACTCAGTGCAATAAGATCGAGCTTATCTGGCGTAGCACAACGCGCTAACGCTTGTTCGGTATAATATTCCGCTAAACTGGCGGCATCTTGCAGATGTTGCACACTGCGCCCTACCGTACTGAGCCACTGCGGCCAGCGCTGTTTTAATACCGGGCTCACCGCATGTCGCACAAAATTGCGCTCAAACTCGGTGTTCTGATTACTTTCATCTTCTACCCAAGACAGCGCATGGCTAGTGGCATAATCCATTAACTGTTGGCGACTGATGGCCAGTAACGGCCGCCACAACTGGCCTTTGGCAAAATGTCGACAGCTTGGCATGGCGGCTAAACCGTTTAAGCCGGCACCGCGTTTTAACGCCAGCAGTAAGGTCTCGAATTGATCATCTGCATGATGTGCGCACACTAAGCTCGTTTGAGGCTCAGTAATATAGTCAGCTAGTACCTGATACCTTGCGCGGCGTGCTTGTTGCTCAATATTGGTATTAGACGACAGGTGTACATGGCAAAGCTCAAAAGGCAGGTTAAGCTGTTGACACTGTTCCTGGCAGAAACGGGCCCAGGCATCGGCTTGCGGGCTTAGCCCGTGATGTACATGCACCACTTGCAAGGGAATGGCGTGTTGTTGGCATAAAGGCCAAAGTAAATGCAATAAAACTTGTGAGTCTAAGCCACCGCTATAAGCCAACACCAGCCGCGAGGGCTGGTGTTGATGCAGTTGCTTGAGCAAATACTGGCTTAAGTCTGTTCGGTGCAAAGCTGACCTATCCTCAGCTAGCTATGCTTAACAATAACCGTAAGACATTAAACGCTTGTAGCGTTTTTCTAGTAATTCTGCGGTACTGAGTTTTTGTAACTTCTCTAAGTCACGCAGTAAAGCCTGCTTTAAGGTGCTGGCCATTTGCTCTGGCGAGCGATGGGCGCCGCCTAGTGGCTCAGTAATCACTTCGTCAATTAATTTTAGCTCTTTTAACCGACCGGCAGTAATACCCATAGCATCAGCCGCTAATGGCGCTTTTTCAGCGCTTTTCCATAAAATAGAGGCACAGCCTTCTGGCGAGATAACCGAATACGTGCTGTATTGCAACATATTCACTTTGTCGCCCACACCAATAGCTAAAGCACCACCAGAACCACCTTCACCCACAACCGTACAGATCACCGGCACTTTCAAACCGGCCATCACTTTTAAATTACGGGCAATGGCTTCAGATTGGCCGCGCTCTTCAGCGCCGATACCCGGGTAAGCACCTGGCGTATCAATAAACGTAATGATCGGTAATTTAAAACGTTCGGCCATTTCCATTAAGCGTAAGGCTTTACGATAACCTTCTGGCCTTGGCATGCCAAAGTTACGACGGATTTTTTCTTTAGTATCGCGACCTTTTTGATGGCCGATGACCATCACCGATTGCTCACCAAGACGGGCCGTTCCGCCGACAATCGCATTGTCATTAGCAAAAGCCCGATCGCCACACAGTTCATCAAAATCGGTAAACATATGCCGAAGATAATCAAAGGTATATGGCCGACGAGGATGGCGCGCTAATTGTGCAACTTGCCATGCACCTAATTCCGCAAAAATCTTTTTGGTCAGCGTCAGGCTTTTTTCTTTTAATTTGTTAATTTCTTCTTCTAACCCAAGATCATAATCGCCATTGCGACTGACATTGCGTAATTCGTCTATTTTTGCTTCCAGTTCAGCAATAGGTTGCTCAAACTCTAAATAATTCAGCATCATCGACTATCACTACCTAATTAATTAAATTCCAATTCTATTGTTGCCATTTGTCGTAACTGATGCAACAAAGCGTCTGTGGGCGTGACCCACCATGCTGTCCCTAACTGCAGTCTAACCTGCCCTTCCTCGCGTTGATACCAAAGATGTACTGGCACGGTGCCAGCTTGATACTCGGCTAACGCCCGTTTTAACTTTTCCAGATAATTCTGATCAATCTGCGTCGATTGTACAGTGATATTCAGAGATTTCAGCGATTTTTCTCGCATCGCGGTAATTTCGCTGACATCGCGGCCGGACATTGTAAGGCCACCGTTAAAATCATCAAAGCTGACCTGTCCATTAACCAGTAAAATTCGGTCTTTTTGTAGCAATTGCTCGAAAGTTTCCAGCTGTTCTGGGAAAAATCGTACATCTAAACGAGCAGATTTATCATCTAAGGTCACAATAGCCCAGCGCCGACCTTTTTTGTTAATCATAACTCGCACAGAAACAACTAAACCTGCGACTTGCACGCTTTGATCTTTTTTCGTTGGTTGTAAATCGACTAAGCGACAACTGGTGTAATGCTTAATTTCATCAAGGTAGCGATTTATAGGATGACCGGTTAAATATAACCCCAGCGTTTCCCGCTCGCCTTCTAACCAAACTTCATCGGACCACAGCGGCACCATTCTTAAGCTTTGTGTACCGGGTTCATCTTCGGCACCACCGAGTAAACCAAATAAATCGTCTTGGCCAACCGCTTGTGCTTTGGCATGTTGCTCGGCGGCTTTCATGGCTTCTTCCAAATTAGCCATTAAAATAGCGCGTTGCGGCCCAGGATGTTGTTTAGCTCGCGTCGGCCCTAATTGATCCATAGCACCGGCTAAAATTAATTTTTCCATCACGCGTCGATTTAAACGCTTCAGATCAACCTTAGCACAGAAGTCAAACAAATCACTAAATTCACCGTGTTCACGCCGGGCCTCGATAATGGCTTCAATAGGGGCGGCTCCGACACCTTTGATGGCGCCAATACCGTAAACAATGTGACCTTGTTCGTTCACGGTAAACTTATGTTGGCCCGCATTGACATCAGGTGGGATCAAGGTCAGCTTCATTCGCTCACATTCATCAACCAAGGTCACAATCTTATCGGTGTTATCCATATCGGCTGACATCACCGCCGCCATAAATTCGGCGGGATAATGCGCCTTCATCCATAACGTTTGATAAGAGACTAAGGCATAAGCGGCAGAGTGCGACTTGTTAAAACCGTAGCCGGCGAACTTCTCAACTAAATCGAAGATTTTTATCGCTAATTCTGGATCGATGCCATTTTTGGCGGCACCTTCTTGGAAGGTATCGCGCTGTTTCGCCATTTCTTCCGGTTTTTTCTTACCCATGGCACGGCGAAGTAAGTCGGCACCGCCCAATGAGTAACCCGACAGCACCTGAGCGATCTGCATGACCTGCTCTTGGTAGAGAATGATGCCGTAAGTCGGTTCCAAAATCACTTTTAACGAATCATGCTGCCAAGTGGCATCGGGGTATGAAATTTCTTCACGACCACGTTTACGGTCAATAAAGTTATCAACCATGCCCGATTGCAATGGACCCGGGCGGAATAATGCCACCAAGGCAATCATATCTTCGAAACAGTCAGGTTGCAGACGTCGGATCAGATCTTTCATCCCACGCGATTCTAGCTGGAATACCGCCGTGGTATCAGCTCGCATCAGCAGTTGAAAGCTGTAGCGGTCATCCAGTGGAATACTATTAATATCGACCAGCGCACGTCCTTCTTTTTGCAAACGGGCGTTGGCCATATTGACCGCCCATTGCAAAATAGTCAGGGTACGCAAACCTAAGAAGTCGAACTTCACTAAACCAGCATATTCCACATCGTTTTTATCAAACTGGGTGACCGGGTTTTGACCGTGCTCATCACAGTAAAGCGGTGAAAAATCAGTAATTTTTGTTGGGGCGATAACCACACCACCCGCATGCTTTCCGGCGTTACGGGTTACCCCTTCTAACTGCCTTGCCATGTCAATCAGATCGCGAACTTCTTCATCTGAGTCATATAACTCCGGTAAGCGCGGTTCTTCTTTAAACGCTTGTTCCAAGGTCATGCCGGGCGTGGGCGGGATCAGTTTCGAGATGCGGTCAACAAATCCATAAGGATGGCCTAAGACTCGACCGACATCGCGGATCACCGCTTTCGCCGCCATGGTGCCGAAAGTAATAATTTGTGACACCGCTTCACGGCCGTACATATCGGCAACGTGTTCAATCACCTCATCTCGGCGATCCATACAGAAGTCGACGTCAAAATCAGGCATCGATACCCGCTCGGGATTTAAGAAACGCTCGAACAGCAGGTCAAATTCCAGAGGATCAAGATCGGTGATTTTCAATGCATAGGCAACTAACGACCCCGCCCCCGAGCCCCGGCCAGGGCCCACCGGAATATCGTTATCCTTGCTCCATTGAATAAACTCCATGACCACCAAAAAGTAACCGGGGAAACCCATTTGGTTAATCACGTCTAGTTCAATTTGCAACCGTTCATCATAGCCGACACGCTGCGCGGCTCTGACTTGTTCATCTGGAAACAGTTGCAATAAACGGTGCTCTAAGCCTTCGCGCGATTTCATCACTAAGAAATCGGCGTCTGACATGCCACCGGTGGGAAACGCCGGTAAGAAATATTCGCCTAAACGAATCGTCACATTACAGCGTTTAGCAATTTCTACGCTGTTTTCCAAGGCTTCAGGTATATCAGCAAACAGCTGCTGCATCTCAGCTGCGGTGCGTAAGTATTGCTGCTCTGAGTAGTTTTTCGGACGACGCTTATCATCTAAGGTGAAACCATCATGGATCGCCACCCGAATTTCGTGTGCAGGGAAATCGCTGGCTTTTAAAAATACCACTTCATTAGTGGCGACCACGGGTAAATCTTCTGCTTCGGCTAAGGCAATGGCCTTTTGAATATATCGCTCTTCCTCTGCTCGGCCAGTGCGACATAATTCAATATAGAATCGCTCAGGGAAATACTGCTGATAAAAACTGACCAGCTGTTGCACACTGCCCGGATTCTCTTTTAGCAAGGCTTTGCCGAGTAAGCCATCTTTGGCACCGGATAACACGATCAGGCCCGCGGCATGTTCAATTAACCAATCATGATCTAACTGCGGTTTGCCATCGATGTGGCCGCGTAAATAGGCTTTTGAGATCAGGGTTGTCAGATTTTGATAACCCACGTTATCAGCGCATAACAGTAACAGCCGGTTTAACTCACCAGGAAAGATCGGATGTTGTACCCAGCAATCCACACCAATGATCGGTTTAATACCTGCATCGTGCGCCGTACTGTAAAAACGGACCAAACCACACATATTCATTTGATCGGTTAAGGCTAAGGCTGGCATCTGCAAACCTGCCGCCATTTTAACAATAGGTTTGATCTTCGCGACGCCATCGATCATCGAAAAGTCGCTATGCACCCGTAAATGGATAAAGGCCGGATCGCTCATCGCGCTGTAACCTCGCACTGGCCTGTCTGCTGAGCGTGTTGCTCCACGATTAACCGCACAGGTTTAAAGCTGCGCCGATGCTCAGGTAAAATGCCATATCGTTGAATTGCGGCTAAATGCGCAGCAGTGGGGTAACCTTTGTGATCCGCAAAGCCAAATTGCGGATGAGCCTGATGCAGCAGCTGCATTTCAGCGTCGCGTGCCACTTTGGCTAAAATGGAGGCAGCGCTGATCTCTGGCACCAAACTATCGCCTTTCACTACTGCTGTCGCGGGCATGGCTAACGCAGGGCAACGATTACCATCAATTAAGGCCCACTGTGGTGTAATCGCTAAACCGGCCACTGCGCGCTGCATAGCTAACAGGGTGGCATGCAAAATATTAAGCTGATCAATTTCTGCAGGCTCGGCTCGGCCTAACGCCCAACACAGAGCCTTTTCTTTAATTTCTTCGGCTAATAGCAGGCGTTTTTTCTCTGATAGTTTTTTGGAATCGTTTAACCCCTTAATCGGTTTAGTGGGATCTAAAATCACCGCAGCGGTCACAACCGCACCAATCAAAGGGCCACGGCCCACTTCATCTACGCCGGCAATCCATTCTACCTCTGGCCGAGAATACTCAAACATCTGCCATTACCTCACTGATTGCGGCTGCCGCCACCTGACTCGCCTGCTGCTTTAATTGTTGATGGATCGCTAAATACGCTTGTTGTAGTTCAATAGACGGCTCGGCAAGCAACGGCTGCATAGCACTCACCAGGGCCGTTACGTTAAGATCATCTTGCAGTAACTCGGTGACTAAGCCTTTACCCGCTAATAAATTAGGTAAGCTAACATATTGCAACTTAACCAAACGCTTGGCGATTTGAAAGGTGAGCCAATTAGTCCGATACCCCACCACCATGGCACATTTGGCTAATAAGGCTTCTAAGGTGGCGGTACCCGATGCAATAAAGGTGGCATCAGCAGCGAGTAAGACTTGGCGTGCTTGGCCGATATATTCAGTTACCACTAAATCGGCAGCGTGCTCCGCTTTTAATTGTCGCCATAAAGTGGCTTTGGCGGTCGTCACCATATTAGTAATTAATTGTATTTCTGGGCGTTGCTGCTTTAGCTCAGCCGCCGCTTTGAGAAAATCAGCAGTTAATAAGTTAATTTCGTTGGAGCGACTGCCCGGCATAATCGCCAGTACTGGGCGCGATGGATCTAAACCTAATGCCTGCTTAGCCGCCGCTTTGTCCACTTGCAACGGCATCGAGTCGGCTAAGGTATGCCCGACAAAAGTACAGGGTACTTGATACTTATCATAAAACGCTTTTTCAAACGGCAGTAATGCCAGCACCATGTCGGTTGCTCTGGCAATTTTAAAAATACGTTTATGCCGCCAGGCCCAAACTGACGGGCTAACATAATGCACGGTTTTTACGCCCTGTTGTTTTAATGCCAATTCTACTGGCAAATTAAAATCAGGCGCATCAATACCAATAAACACCGCCGGCTTATCTTGTAAAATGGCGCTGACAATTTGCCGCTTTACTTGTAATAAACGCGGTAAACGGCCTAACACTTCGACCAAGCCCATTACCGCTAACTCTTCCATATCAAATAAAGCTTGAAAGCCCTCAGCTTGCATTCGTGGACCGCCTATTCCGAAAAACTCGGCGTGGGGATAACGCTGTTTTAAAGCAACAATGAGATCCGCGCCAAGGATATCGCCAGAGTGCTCGCCAGCAATGAAGGCAAATTTAATAACGGGGGTAACGGGTAAGTCGTGTTCAGCCATATCCGGGCAAATGCTTCCTGTAAGTGTCTATCTGTCATGCGATGCGCTATAACGGCTATCTTAACCGCTAATCCGCTTCAGTAAAACGCAGTAATAACAAAAACGCTCTGCCCCTTACAAGCAGGCAGAGCGTTTTATTCGCAGCACAGCACGGTTAAATGCTCAGGCTAGCGAGCAATACCACGGCTGGCGTCTGCAATGAAATCCGTAAATAATTTCACTTCAGGCATGCTAGCTGATTTTTCAGCTAAGGCTTCTAAGGCTTGTGGCACGGTTAGGCCTTTGCGGTACACTTCTTTATAAGCGCGGCGAATTTCTAACAACGCTTCGCTGCTAAAGCCACGACGTTTTAAGCCTTCGGTATTGATACCGGCAGGCACACAAGGGGCACCATGCACCATTAAATAAGGAGGGACATCTTTTAATACAATAGAGCCACCACCGCAAAAACTATGTGCACCAATTTTGACAAATTGATGTACGCCTGTCATGCCGCCTAAAATGGCCCAATCACCAACATGCACATGCCCCGCTGCCTGAGCACCACTGGCGAAGATGATATTGTTACCAATAACGCAGTCATGCGCGATATGCGTGGTGTTCATAAATAAATTATGATCGCCGATAATGGTTTTACCTTGATCTTGCACCGTACCACGGTGCACTGAGCAGCCTTCACGGAACACATTGTAATCACCAATAATCAGCTCTGTCGGTTCACCTTTGTACTTTTTATCCTGACAAGCTTCACCAATACTGGCGAATTGGAAAAAATGGTTACCTTTACCGATGTTAGCAGGGCCTTTGATGGCAACGTGCGTTTCTAACACACAGTCGTCGCCTAACACCACATCGTGACCGACGTAGCAAAAGGCCCCTATTTTTACATTTTGTCCCAACTTAGCGCTGGCTTCAATTACTGCGGTAGGATGAATCACGTTACATCTCTCTTCTGGCACACATAAGTTCAGCGCTGCATACGACTTGACCGTCGACTTTTGCTTCGCCATAAAACTTCCAAATGTTGCGACGTTCCTTTAAAAATTTCACTTCTAAAATTAAGGTATCACCGGGCACTACCGGTTTTTTAAAACGGGCTTCGTCAATGGCGGCAAACAAATACAATTCATTTTCTGAACGTTCTGTTGCCGTTTTAAAACCTAAAATCCCGGTAGCTTGTGCCATGGCTTCTAAAATCAGTACACCAGGGAAGATTGGCATGCCGGGGAAATGACCAGTAAAAATAGGCTCATTGATGGTAACATTTTTTAGTGCGGTCAATGACACGCCCGGTGTGTAATCCAACACCTTATCAATTAATAAAAACGGATAGCGATGTGGCAACAAGGCCATGATTTCCTGAACATCCAGGCTATTAAGTGAGTTAGCCAAAATTAATCCTCTGAGGCGCTATCAGCAGAAGCGTCTGCTGCGGCCAATTGTTTTTCCAATAATTTTACGCGCTGATACAGTTGATCAATTTGCCGTAATTTCGCCGTCGTTTTTCGCCACTCGGCATTTGTTGTTGCAGGCAAACCTGAAGTATAGACGCCTTTTTCAGAAATGGATTTCATGACCATGGCCATTCCTGAAATATGTACACCATCACAGATAGAAATATGACCGTTAATGGCAGCTGCGCCACCGATAATACAATAACGACCAATGGTCGTGCTGCCGGCAATTGTCGTTGCACCGGCAATCGCAGTATGATCACCAATTACGACGTTATGGGCAATTTGAGAAAGGTTATCAAGAATAACGTTATTACCAATCACCGTATCGTCGATAGCACCACGATCAATACAGATATTCGCACCGATCTCGCAATCATCACCGATACGCACACTGCCCGTTTGTGGGATCTTCAGCCAACGGCCACGTTCATTGGCAAAGCCAAAGCCATCCGCACCAATAACCGCGCCACTTTGGATAACGCAACGCGCACCAATTTTTACGCCATGATAAACGGTAACATTAGCCCATAGGCGGGTATTTTCGGCAATTTCAGCGCCTTCGCCGATAAAGCAGCCGGCACCAATTTGCACCCCTGCCGCAATTTTTGCGTTAGCCGAAATAACCGCATTGGCACCGATATGGGCATCAGCGGCAATATTGGCACTGGCATCAATTACAGCACTTGGCGCAATACCCGGTTTAGCTGTGTCAGGTGTGGTGTCAAATAATTGTGCGGCTTTGGCAAAAGCAACATAAGGATCGGCCACCACTAAGCTGTTAACTCCGGGGGCAACGAAAGGTAAATCTGTAGCTTTAATCAGCACCGCACTGGCCTGAGTATCGGCTAAATATGAACGGAACTTGCTGTTAGATAAAAAGCTCAATTGGCCTGGGCCAGCTTTTTCTAAAGAGGCAACAGCAGAAACGCCGCAAGCGGCGTCTCCGTTAAGTTCTGCATTAAGCTTTTCAGCTAAAACAGAGAGTAGCATCACAGTATTATTTCGCCTTGCCGACCTGTTGAATCACTTTTTCAGAGATATCAAATTCTGGTTTAGCATAAACTGCTGAAGTTGCATTTAACACTACATCAAAATTTTCACGAGCCGCAACCACATCAATAGCGGCTTTAATCAGACCAAGAATACGGTTACGCTCTTCTGTTTGGCGCTGACGAATTTGCTCATCCAGAGGGCGTGCCAGTGTTTCATACTGTTGGCGCTGATTGTTAACTGTCTCTGTTAAATCTTTTTGTTGTTTTTCGCTCATGGTAGGACCATCACGACGCAATTTCTCAATATTGAAATTGATATCGGTTTCTAACTTGTTCACTTCAGCTATTTTCGCGGCGAACTCGTTTTTGATCGTCTCTTGCACTTGTGCGGCTTGCGGGATACTCGCTGCAACAGCGGCTACATCAACAAAACCAATTTTTACTTCTTTAGCTTGTGCATTACCGGTATAAAGCATCGCCACTACAACAAATACTGCAGATTTAAAAAGATTTGAATTAAACATCTTATTTCCTATCATGTTCTAGAAAGTTGTACCAATATTGAAACTAAAGTTTTCTTGTAAATCACCGTCGTATTTCTTAATGATTTTCGCCAAACTAAAGGTCAAAGGCCCCATAGGTGAAATCCATTGTACCGATATACCTGCTGTTGCTCTTATCAAGCTAGGATCAGAATAATCGATGAGTGCAGGATCACGATCACTCGCGATCAACTGTACCAAATTGGCATAACGATTAATATCAAATTCTGTGTCCCAGACGTTACCTGCATCAACAAATATACTGGTGCGCACTGAATTACGATTTTCTTCTTTTAAAAATGGTGTGGGGGTAATTAATTCCAGCGTCAACATCGCCATTGCATTACCACCAATCGAGCGCTGCGACACCTGATAAGAGTCATTACTGATATCACCAGGGAAGGCAATACTACCGCCTATTGGATCAGGTACGCCCGGTACTGAACTGGTTGAACGGAAGATAGCATGAGGACCGATAATACGGTTTTCAAAACCCCGCAGGTTAGTACCACCACCGTAAAAGTTTTCGGTAAAGGGTAAGGTGTAATCGTAACCATCTTTATCACCGTAACCATTACCATAACCTAATTCGAACTTGGCACGGAATGACCACTGATGATCATTACTCAATGGCACATACTGCTGCGCTTCAAAGTTAGTTTTAAAGTACTGCAAATCAGAATTAGGCGTAGTGACGCGCAAGGATAAGTTCATCATCCTACCTGCGGTAGGGAACAAACCCCGGTTTAACGTACTGTGCATCCACGACGTACTTAATTCAAAGTTAGTGAAATCATAACCACCGTCTGGATTAGACGCATCTAACAATACCGCGCGGAAATGACGTAACTGGTCATATTCGTTAATTTGGTTGATCTTGTTGACTGAGACATTGGCACCGAAGTTTAAGCGGTTACGCTCGTTAATCGGATAACCGACGTTAGCGCCGACGCCATAACTTCTGCGGTTGTAGGCTTCAAGGTTAGATGAGGTACCGCTGTAGTCGAGGTCTGAATAAAATACCTGACCACCTAAGCTGATGCCATCCAAGGTATAGTAAGGATCGGTATAGCTAAGCGTCACGCTCTTTTGGTACTTGTTGGTATTAAGATTAATACCGGCTGAGTTACCCGAGCCTAAAAAGTTGTTTTGTTCCACACCAATCTGGAACGACAGACCTTGGAAGCTACCATAAGACACACCCGCATTAAAACTGCCTGATGGTTGCTCTTTGATAGTAAAACCAATATCCACTAAATCATCAACACCTGGCACCGGTGAGGTAGCAAAGTCGACTTTTTCAATGTACATCAGACGTTGTAAACGCTCTTTTGATAACTCTAACGAGTCGTTAGATAACCAAGCGCCTTCCATCTGCCGTAATTCGCGACGAATAACTTCGTCTTTGGTGCTGGCATTGCCTTTAATATCAATACGACGCACGTAAACGCGTTTACCTGGATCGACACTGATA
The DNA here is from genome assembly GCF_052655985.1 of Alishewanella sp. HL-SH05. The sequence goes on along the minus strand of NZ_CP199753.1, from coordinate 1,200,012 downwards.
GTTAACGCCACTTCTTTTTTGTCATCATCAATGGTCGGAATCGTGCGAACTTTCGAGTTAGCATAACCAAAGCGCGCTAAGAAGCGAGCAATGCTTTCTTCGGTGAAGGTGACTAAAGCGCCGTTATACAGCTGGCCTTTTTGCAAAGGTAAAATGGCGTTAATGACCTCGTCTTGCCCAATCAAATCACCAACGAAATTAATTTCGCTAATGTTATATTGCTCGCCTTCTGTCACGTTCATGGTCACATAAACAGCAGTTTTATCTGGGCTAACTGCCACCTGTGAAGAGTCGATATTAAAGCGCAGGTAGCCGCGGTCAAGGTAGTAACTGTTGATCTTTTCAAAGTCACCTTGCAGCGTTTGCTTTTGATAGCGGTCCGAAGTCCAAAAACGCCACCAAGGCATATCTTGTTTTGATTCAACAACGCTAAGCAATTCTTCATTTGGGAAGATTTGGTTACCGACGATGTTGATTTGACGCACAGAAGCGGCATCGCCCTCTTCAAAGGCAAACTCAAGATTGACGCGGTTACGCGGCAGGTAGGTGACTTTGACTTCAACCTTAGCCTGATATTTACCCACACCGTGGTAAAACTCAGTTAAACCGTTTTCAATATTTTTGAGGATCGTTTTATCAAGCGGCTCTCCCACTTGGATCCGATTGCCAGCAAGACTTTCGTTAAGCTGCTCTTCTTTAATATCTTTGTTGCCTTTGAACTCGATATTATTGATGGTTGGACGCTCGCGCAGCCGATAAATAACGGTGTTACCATCACGGTATACCCGAATATCATCGAAGTGACCGGCGCTATATAGCGTGCGAATACTGCGCGACAAAGCAAAGTCTGTCACGGTATCACCAATGTTGAAAGGCAGGTTATTAAGTGCCGCACCCAGTGCAACACGTTGCAGGCCTTCGACCTGGATATCCTGTACGGTAAAAGATTCTTCAGCAAGCACCGAGTTGCTGCCTGTAGCAAGCAAGATCGCAGCTACTAATCGTTTAATTGTCATTATTTGAACTACTTATGATTAGTTTATTACAAACGAGAAATATCGTTGAGCAGCGCAATTCCCATTAACATTAGCAGGACTAAAGCACCGAAGCGAAAACCTATATCCTGCGCTCTCTGAGAGACAGGTTTACCGCGTATTAGTTCCACCACAAGATACATTAAATGGCCTCCATCCAAAATAGGTAAGGGCAATAAATTGATTACGCCCAGATTAACACTGATCAATGCCATAAAAGACAAAAACGCGATCAGGCCAATACTGGCGGAGCTTCCTGCACCTTGTGCAATCGAAATGGGACCACTCAAATGTTTTACCGACACATCGCCGGTTAATAATTTGCCAACCATGGCAAAACTGAGCCGCGTTAGCTGCCAGGTTTGATTTAACCCTTCAGCCATCGCAGCAAACACCCCATAGCGTTGGGTATAACGCAGGCCCTCAGGCCAAGGTGACACGGTAGGTACCACGCCCAACACCCCTAAACTAAAACCAGCGCTGTCTTGCGTTAATGCTGGCGTTGCGTCGAGTGTCAGTTGCTGATTATCACGCAGCAGCATAAAACGCAAAGTTTGCTCAGGTTGATTTTTTATCGCCTGCTCCACTTCACTCCAGGCACTAATGGGCTGGCCATCAATAGCCAAAATGATATCGCCCGCTTGCAAACCCGCAGCGTCGGCAGCAGAGCCTGGGGAGATCATCGCCAGGGTAGTAGTGGCCTGAGGCAGCAATAACGACAAACCTAAACTTTGGAAAACAGAATCACGCTCAGGGTCAAATTGCCAATCGCGTGTGTCGAGCACGACTTCGCGCTGTCGAGCCGTTTCTGTATGTTCTAAGGTTAAACGAATTTCAGAACGACCCAATTGTTCGACTAACAGTAAGTTAGCTGTGCGTACATCGCGTGAGGGTCGACCATTAACGGCCAGTAATTGTTCATTTTGCTGCACCCCGGCCAGTGCCGCGATAGATTGCGGTTGGGCTTGCGCTATCACCGGTTTGACTTCCGGCACACCAATAAGATACATCACCCACAGCAAGAAAATGGCAAAGATAAAGTTGGCAGCTGGGCCCGCGACCACAATAGAGATGCGCTGCCAAACTGTTTTATGATTAAAGGCGAGATCTTTAAATTGTGGCAAAACAGGATCGACTCGCTCATCGAGCATTTGCACATAGCCGCCAAGCGGAATAGCAGCGATAACAAATTCAGTACCTTGACGATCACGCCAACGCACTAAGCTTTTGCCAAAGCCAATAGAGAAACGCTTTACCAGCACGCCATTTTTACGTGCCAGCCAAAAATGACCAAATTCGTGAACGGTGACTAAAATACCTAGCGCGACCACAAAACTCAGCGCATTCAACAAAAAAGCCGACATTAACCCCTCTCCAACAACTGCCGAGCATAGGCTCGTGTTTCGGTATCGAGCGACAATATATCATCCAGCGCGTGCGCTTGATAGGTTAGGAAGCGATTGAGGCATGAAGCATTAATCTTATGGATACCGTTAAAGCTTAATTTTCCGGCAAGAAAAGCCGCCACAGCCACCTCATTAGCCGCATTCAGTGCTGTGGTTGCCCCCTGACCTGCGGCGCAAGCGTCCATCGCTAAATACAGGTTTGGATAGCGTGCAGCATTGGCTTGCTCAAAGGTAAATGACTGTAAGCTAAAGAAATCTAAGGGTGGAACTGGACTACTGATCCGCGATGGAAATGCCAAAGCATGGGCAATCGGCGTGCGCATGTCGGGTTGACCCAGCTGTGCCAGCACGGAACCGTCGGTATATTGCACCATCGAATGAATGATACTTTGCGGATGAATCACCACTTGAATATCCACGGCCTGACAATTAAACAGCCAGCGCGCCTCGATGAACTCTAAGCCTTTATTCATCATGGTTGCACTGTCGACTGAGATTTTTTGCCCCATGCTCCAATTAGGATGGGCAACCGCCTCAGCCACTGTAATCTGCCCAAAAGTGTCTAACGGACGAGTCAGAAAAGGCCCACCACTGCCCGTCAGTAATAAGCGAGAAATACCAAACTGCTGCAAGGTGGCTTGCTGGGTATTTTGCTGGAAAGCTAACGGTAGGCATTGAAAAATCGCATTATGTTCGCTGTCTATCGGCAATAAAGTGGCACCATGGGCAGCCACCTTTTGCATAAACAACTCACCGGTCATCACTAGGGCTTCTTTGTTGGCTAAAAGCACCGTTTTACCTTGCTCGACTGCAGCCAAGGTTGGTAGTAAACCCGCAGCACCGACAATCGCTGCCATGACGATATCAGCGTCTGGATGCCCGGCTAATGCCACTAAGCCAGCTTCGCCGCTTAAGACCTCAGTCGATAAGCCCGCTGCTTTTAACTGTGTCGCCAGCTCTGCAGCCGCTACGCTGTCTTGCATCGCAGCAAAACGCGGTCTCACCGCCAAACATTGTTGCAATAATTTGTCGACACCGGTGGCAGCCGTTAATGCTAATACCTGGAATTGCTCGGGATGCTCAGCTAATACCGATAAGGTACTGCAACCAATCGACCCTGTTGCCCCCAGAATAACCACTTGCTTCATAAAAACTGTTTACCTAAAAAGGCCAACATCAGTGCAAACACCGGTGCGGTCGCCGTTAAGCTATCAATACGATCTAAGATACCACCGTGCCCGGGTAAGAAAGCCCCGCTGTCTTTTTTGCCCGCTACACGTTTAAACATACTCTCGCTTAAATCACCGAACACCGATAACACGGTAAGTAACACAGCAGCAACATACCAGTACAGGCTGTGATCGGTTTTCTCCAGCCACGCTAACAGCGCAGTGACCATCAATAAGACAAAAACTAAACCACCGAGCATGCCTTCCAACGTTTTCCCTGGGCTCACTTTGGGCAGTAATTTGGTGCGACCAAATGGCTTTCCGACCAAATAGCCACCAATATCCGCGGCCCACACTAAGCCTAGTAAACAACAAATAAGCCAAGCACCGTAAAAGGGTGTTTCATCATAATGCATGCCACGAATGAAAATTAAAGCCGCCCAAGCGGGTAACAGTGTAAACCAGCCCATCAATGCGCGTCTAACGCCACTGGTGGCCCACAAGGTTTGACTGTTTGGAAAGGTTAACACTAAGACAATAGCCAGCGTCCACCAGGCTGCGCCGAGCAATAACAAACTGAATAACAGTAGATTACTACTCAAGGGCTCGCTAAATGACACTAGGCTGTACCAGCACAACATAATAAGCGCAGTTAAGATGACATAACTGGCTCTAATACGCCGAGCGGCTAAACCACAAAAGCCGCTCCATTCCCATGCGCCCAGTAAAAACGCCGCAGATAACACCGCGGCAAAGCCGACCAAAGGTAAATAAAAAACCGCGACCAGCGCCAAAGGCGCAAGGATTAATGCGGTGATCACGCGTTGCTTAAACAATATGATTATCCTTTATTTTCAGCAGCAAGCTCTCGGATCTGGGCACCCGTACAACCAAAACGTCGCTCTCTGTTAATAAAGGTAGCTATCGCCTCAGAAAATACTTGTTGGTCAAAATCAGGCCAGAGGGTTTCAGTAAACCATAACTCAGCATAGGCAGCTTGCCATAATAAAAAGTTGCTGATGCGTAAATCGCCACCGGTTCTAATTAATAAATCCAACTCTGGCTGATCGGCCATTTGTATTTCGCGAGCCATCAACTGTTCGGTAATCTCAGCGGGGGTTAATTTTCCCTGCTGTACCTGTTCAGCCAGTTGCCGGCTTGCAGCAACGATATCCCAACGACCACCGTAATTTGCTGCGATATTCAGCGTCATCGCAGTATTAGCGGCGGTAAGAGCTTCTGCTTTTTTAATATTTTGTACCAGCTTATCGCTAAATGCAGATAAATCGCCAATAATTTTCAGGCGAATATTATTTTTATGCAGAGATTTTACTTCTTTTTGTAACACCAGCATAAAAAGTTGCATCAGCGTACTGACTTCTTCTTCGGGTCGCCGCCAGTTTTCACTGCTAAAAGCGAACAGCGTTAAAGAAGGAATGCCTAATTCACGACAAAAACTGACACTACGGCGAACCGCTTCAACGCCTTTTTTATGCCCCCAAACGCGGGGCTTGCTCTGACGCTCTGCCCAGCGTCCGTTACCATCCATGATAATTGCCACATGCTGCGGCAACGCTTGTTGTTTAAGCTGTGAAACTGCAGTCATCAGTTAACCTGTTATTGTTGTTCTTATGTGCCAACGCTGTCGTTGCACGCCACATTTTATTGGGTTAAACAAAAAAGCGCCGCGAAGTTAGACTGACACGGCGCTTTCTTCATACTATTTCATACTAAAAACAGCAACAAATGAAAGGTCTGAAATCAGACTTCCATCAGTTCCTTTTCTTTTTCTGCTAACACTTCGTCCACTTTTTTCACGAACAGATCAGTAACTTTTTGGATCTCATCTGCCGCTCTACGCTCATCATCTTCACTGATTTCTTTATCTTTTAATAGCGATTTAAAATCAGAATTCGCATCACGACGAATATTACGAATGGCCACTCGACCGGCTTCAGCTTCACCGCGTACCAGTTTAACTAAGTCGCGACGGCGCTCTTCCGTTAATGCAGGTAACGGCACACGGATTACGGTGCCTGTAGACATTGGATTTAAACCCAGGTTAGAGGCCATGATGGCTTTCTCTACCGCCGGTGTCAGGCTTTTGTCGAACACGGTAATGGCTAAGGTACGCGAGTCTTCAATAGACACGTTTGCCAGCTGACGTAACGGCGTATCTGCACCGTAATAAGAAACCTGAATGCCGTCTAGCAGACCTGGATGCGCACGGCCTGTACGCACTTTACTTAATTGAGTTTTCAGAGCATCAACGCTTTTATCCATCCGGACTTGAGCATCAGCAATAATGTCGTTAATCACGATCGTTATCCTTTTTTTATTTATGCAGCAGTAACGCAGTCGTTTAGTTTACTGTAAATTTTCCGCGTGGTCGATGATTGTGCCTTCATCGTCACCCATAATCACGCGTTTAAGTGCGCCGGGCTTGTTCATATTGAACACACGAATTTGTAAATTGTGATCGCGCGCTAGGGTAAAAGCGGCTAAATCCATGACTTTTAATTCTTTGTCGAGAATTTCATTATAGGTTAATTTGCTATACAAGGTAGCAGCCGGATCTTTTACTGGGTCAGCTGAATACACCCCGTCGACCTTCGTGGCTTTTAATACGGCGTCGGCTTCAATTTCAATACCGCGTAAACAGGCGGCAGAATCAGTAGTAAAAAATGGGTTACCCGTACCGGCCGAGAAAATCACCACACGGCCTGATTTTAGTAAGCTAATGGCTTCTGCCCAGCTGTAGTTATCACACACCCCATTTAACGGAATTGCACTCATCATCCGAGCATTAACATAAGCACGGTGTAAAGCATCACGCATAGCTAAGCCATTCATTACCGTGGCTAACATCCCCATGTGATCGCCGACCACCCGGTTCATCCCTGCTTTAGCCAAGCCCTCACCACGGAAGATATTTCCACCACCAATCACAATACCGACTTGTACACCGAGTTCAACGAGTTCTTTAATTTCTTGCGCCATGCGATCTAGCACTTTGGGATCAATACCAAAGCCTTCGTCTCCCATTAAGGCTTCACCGCTCAGTTTTAAAAGGATGCGACGGTAGGTTGGTTTCGGATTAATGCTCATAATTTCCCCATTATGCTATTAGAATTAGTCAGGCAAAAAAAAACCGCGACTCAGGTCGCGGTTATTTTAGCTGTTTTCAGCAAATTGCTAAAGCGCAAATTACTTTTTAGCAGCAGCAATCTGTGCTGCAACTTCAGCTGCGAAGTCTTCTTCTTTCTTCTCAATACCTTCGCCTACTTCTAAGCGAATGAAAGAGATGGCCTTAGCACCGTTTTGCTTTAAGAATTCGCCAGTAGAGATTGACGGATCTTTAACGAACGGCTGACCTGTTAAACTGACTTCGCCAGTGAATTTAGCCATACGGCCGGCAACCATCTTCTCAGCGATTTCTTGTGGCTTACCAGAGTTAACCGCGATTTCGATTTGAATTTGACGCTCACGCTCAACTTCTTCAGCTGAAACGTCTTCCGGGTTAACATAACCTGGGTTGTTGGCAGCAACATGCATAGCCACGTCTTTAGCGATATCTTCGTTACCGCCTTCTAACACGGCTAATACACCAATACGACCAGAGTGGATGTATTGACCGATTACCGCGCCTTCAACTACGGCTACGCGACGTACGTTCATGTTTTCACCGATTTTAGCAACCAGTGTAGCACGCGTATCATCAACAGAAGCACCGTTTAAGTCAGCCGCTAATAATGCTTCAACTGTGTAAAGTTTTTGTGCTTGCGCTAAATCAGCAACGCTGTTTGCGAACGCTAAGAAACTGGCATCACGTGCCACGAAATCAGTTTCACAGTTAAACTCGATAGCAATACCTACACCGTTAGCTACGCGCGTGATGATCACACCTTCAGCAGCAATACGGCCGGCTTTTTTCGCAGCTTTCGCTAAACCACTTTTACGCATCGCGTCGATCGCGGCTTCGATGTCACCACCGGTTTCTTCTAAAGCTTTTTTACAATCCATCATGCCAGCGCCAGTGCGCTCGCGCAGTTCTTTTACTAAAGCGGCAGTTACAGCCATAAAAGCATCCTCGTAATTTAGTTCAGACAAACAGGGGCAAAATGCCCCTGTTGCAAAGTGATTCTGTCAAAGGGCTCGCGGTATTACAGCCAGCCCAAATCAGAAAAATTATTCTGCTTCAACGAAGGCTTCAGCTTCAGCTTGCACTTCGATGTTTTTGTCACGACCTTCCTGAATCGCCTGGCTAACAGCGCCCAGATATAACTGGATTGCGCGGATAGCATCGTCGTTACCAGGGATTACGTAATCAACACCTTTAGGATCTGAGTTAGTATCTACAATAGCTACTACCGGGATACCTAGGTTATTGGCTTCTTTGATCGCGATATGTTCGTGGTCAGCGTCGATAACGAACAGCACGTCTGGCAAGCCGCCCATATCTTTAATACCGCCTAAGCTCTTTTCCAGCTTGTCCATTTCACGAGTACGGTCTAAAGCTTCTTTTTTAGTCAGCTTGTCGAAAGTACCGTCTTGGCTTTGCGATTCAAGATCTTTCAGACGCTTGATAGACTGACGCACTGTTTTCCAGTTAGTTAACATACCACCTAACCAACGGTGATTTACGTAGAACTGGTCAACATTTGCTGCAGATTCTTTGATTGCTTCTGAGGCTGCGCGCTTAGTACCTACGAATAAGATTTTGCCTTTTTTCGCAGAAACTTGCTGGATGAACGCCAAAGCGTCATTCATCATCGGAACAGTTTGTTCTAAGTTGATGATATGAACACGGTTACGAGCACCGAAAATGAATGGCTTCATTTTTGGGTTCCAGTAACGAGTTTGGTGACCGAAGTGAACGCCCGCCTGGAGCATGTCGCGCATAGAAACTTTTGCCATGATATTAATTCCTGTTAAGGGGTTAGGCCTCCATGCATCCCATATGCCGACTCAGCTTTCGCTAAGCACCCCGGAATATGTGTCGATGCATGTGTGTTATTTAATTAAGGTTAGTGCAATCTGCTTAAGCACTGAACTGTCTAACTTATTGCCAGAAATTCTGTAAAGCTACAGCACACGAGCCTTAAGTTAGGGTACAATGCAATTTGCTAAATTGCGGCGCGCTTTATACCATAGGCAGCTTGCAAACACAATGAAATGTGTAAATTAACAGCATTATCCTTTCAACAGAAGTATCAGAGAGAGCAGGCATGACAGCACCTATTAAAACCCCAGCAGAAATCGAAAAAATGCGCATTGCAGGCCGACTTGCTGCCGAAGTGCTGGAGATGATTGAGCCGCATGTTGTCGCGGGTATTACTACTGATGAACTGAACACGATTTGTCATAATTATATTGTGAATGAACAACAGGCCATTCCTGCCCCACTGAATTATCACGGTTTTCCTAAATCAATTTGCACCTCGGTCAATCAGGTGATTTGTCACGGCATTCCAAACGATAAAGCGTTAAAAGAAGGCGATATCATTAATATCGATATTACCGTGATTAAAGATGGCTATCACGGTGACACCTCTAAAATGTTCGTTATCGGCAAGCCAAGCATCATGGCTGATCGCCTGATTAAAGTGACACAAGAGGCCATGTACTTAGGTATTAAAAAAGTGAAAGATGGCGTGCGCTTGGGTGATATTGGCCATGCTATTCAACAACATGCCGAAAAATTCAGTTACAGCATTGTCAGAGAATACTGTGGCCATGGCATTGGCGCCGTGTTCCATGAAGATCCGCAAGTCTTGCATTACGGTCGCCCAGGCACAGGTGAAGTGTTGAAAAGTGGCATGTGCTTGACCATTGAACCCATGATCAACGCCGGTGGCCGCCACAGTAAGTTGCTAGCCGATGGCTGGACGGTAGTGACCAAAGATCGCAGTTTATCGGCACAGTTTGAACACACGATTTTAGTGACCGACACCGGCTGTGAAATCCTGACCCTGCGTAAAGATGAAGCCTTTGAACGGATCGTCACCGCGGAATAACCGCCTAACAGGAGATTAATGTGACCCAGGCTCTTAGTTTTAACCGCGCGCTGCCCGAGCACTATTCACTAGACGCTTACAAAAAGCACTTTGCAGAATTTCAAGAGTTTCAGGCACGGGCTTTTCATAGTCAGCCCATTAATATCCTGGTAAAAAGCCGTGCGAGTTTTATTGATGAAGTACTACTTGAGCTCTGGCAACATAGCGCTCTGGCTAAAGATAAAGCCATCAGTTTAATCGCCGTGGGGGGGTATGGTCGCGGTGAGTTACACCCCTACTCTGATGTTGACTTATTATTACTGGTTGATAAACGCCCCGATAGCAATCAACAAGAGGCTATCGCCCGTTTTATTACCATGCTGTGGGATTTACGCTTAGAAGTCGGCCACAGTGTCCGCACCTACAAAGAAACCTTAAGCCTAGGTAAAGACGATATTACCATCGCCACCAATCTTTTGGAGATGCGCTTACTCACCGGCAATAAAACCCTGTTTCAAGAATTACAAACCGCGGTCAATGCCGATAGTTTTTGGACCAGCCAAGCGTTTTTTCAGGCTAAACGCCATGAACAACAACAGCGCCATGCCCAGTATCACGGCACGGCATACAACCTTGAACCGAATTTAAAAGCCAACCCGGGTGGTTTGCGTGATATTCAAACCATCGGTTGGGTAGCCAAACGCCATTTTAATACCCGCACGATGCGCGAGTTAGTGGCTTATCAATATCTTACTGAAGATGAATACCAAGAGCTGATCGAATGTGAAGCCTATTTATGGCAGATGCGCTTCTCTTTGCATTTAGAAGCGGGCCGTAACGAAAACCGTATTTTGTTCGACTATCAACCCGCCGCGGCAGAGCGCTTAGGTTTTGGCTCGGATGGCAAAGCCTCAGTAGAACGAATGATGAAGCGGTTTTTTCGGACAGTTCAACGCGTCAGTGAACTAAACGAAATGTTGTTGCAACACTTTGAAGGCAGTATTCTTAATTCGCAACAAAAACTCAAAGTCAGTCAGTTAGATGATTATTTTGAGTTGCAAGGCCATTTAATTAAAGCGCGCGACAGCGCGGTGTTTGCCCGACGCGATAATTTATTGCGGCTGTTCTGGCATATCGCCAATAACTCCAATATTACTGGCGTGCACTCGACCACTATTCGCTTAATTCGCCAAGTCCGGCGGCGCTTAATGGGTGACTTACAAGATTATGAAGCCTGTCGCCAACTGTTTCTGACCCTACTGCGCCACCCGCGCGGTATGGATTTAGCGGTGACCTTGATGCACCGTTATGGCATTTTAGCGGCCTATTTACCGCAGTGGCGCAATATCGAAGGCCAAATGCAATTTGATTTGTTTCACGCCTATACCGTAGACGAGCATACCCACCGCTTATTAAAAAATTTGTACAAATACAGCCTTGCTGAGCATGAAAGTGAGTTTCCACTGTGCACGGCTATTGTCAAAAAAATGGAAAAGCCAGAGCTGTTATACCTCGCCGGCATTTTCCATGATATTGCCAAAGGCCGTGGCGGTGATCATTCTGAATTAGGCGGTATGGATGCACGGGAATTTGCCAAGTTGCACAAACTGAGTGAATTCGACAGTAAGCTAATTGCTTGGTTAGTGGAAAACCACTTACTCATGTCGGTAACCGCACAACGCCGCGATATTCACGACCCTGAAGTTGTGGCCGAATTTGCCGCCAAGGTGCGTGATGAAACGCGTTTAAACTATTTGTATTGTTTAACGCTGGCCGATATTCGCGCCACCAATGATACCTTGTGGAATGATTGGAAAGGCTCACTGCTGCGTGAATTGTTTTTAGCCACACAAAAAGCGTTTCGTCGTGGTTTAGAAAAACCGATGGATTTACGCGATCTGATCCGGGAAAACCAAAGCGAAGCCCTGCCCATGCTATTACGGCAAACCTTTATTGAAAGTGAAGTGTTGCAATTATGGAGTCGCATCAAAGCAGATTATTTTGCGCGCTACAGCCCAAAACAAATTGTCTGGCATACCGAACACATTTTAAAGCATAAAACACCGAATGAACCTTTAGTACTGGTGAGTAAAGCACCAATCAAAGGCGGCACCCAAGTGTTTGTTTACACAAAAGATCAACCCGGTTTATTTGCGAAAATGGTCGCCGCGCTAGACAGTAAAAAGGTGAACATTTTCGACGCGCAAATCATGACCAACAAAGACGGTTATGCGATGGATACTTTTGTGATTTTAGAGCAAAACGGTGAAACCGTGAACTCCCCCTCGCGCCAGCAAAGTATCAAGAAAGCGCTAGAGCAATATATTCTTGGCAAGCCTGATTTATCGCGACAAAAACCAAAACTCTCTCGGCAAATGCGCCAATTTACCGTGCCACCGAAAGTGGTATTTTTACCAGGCAATACCCGCCATCGTACCATGCTAGAAATTGCTGCATTGGATACGCCGGGTTTATTGTCTGATCTAGGCCAAGTGTTTCAACAGTGCGGTGTGAATATTCACGCGGCAAAAATCACCACCATCGGCGAGCGCGCCGAAGACTTTTTCTTAATTTCTAACGCAGAGGATGACGCGCTGACAACTGAGCAACAAAGCCAGTTAAGACGGGTGTTAATCTCGCAACTCTCGCAGCAAACAGAAGGCTAAATGACGAATGTCTGACTTAAAAAACCTTATCGAAACGGCGTTTGAACAACGTGCTGACATTACCCCAAAAACCGTGACCGCCGAATTAAAACAGGCTGTCGAGCAAGTGTTAAGCATGCTGGATAACGGTAGCGCCCGTGTCGCAGAAAAAATTGCCGGTGAATGGGTAGTACATCAATGGCTGAAAAAAGCGGTACTGTTATCGTTTCGGATCAACGATAACGAAGTGATGGATGGCGCCGAAAACCGTTTTTTTGATAAAGTGCCGATGAAATATGCTAACTACACTGACGCGCAATTCCGTGCCGATGGCGTGCGTATTGTACCGCCTGCTGCCGTGCGTCGCGGTAGCTACATTGGTAAAAACGTGGTGGTGATGCCGTCTTACGTTAATATTGGTGCTTATGTGGGCGAAGGTTCAATGGTTGACACATGGGCCACCGTCGGTAGCTGTGCGCAAATTGGTAAAAACGTGCATTTATCAGGCGGCGTTGGCATTGGTGGTGTGTTAGAGCCGCTGCAAGCAAACCCAACGATTATCGAAGATAATTGCTTTATCGGCGCACGTTCTGAAGTGGTTGAAGGCGTTATCGTTGAAGAAGGCGCAGTGCTCTCAATGGGCGTCTATATTAGCCAAAGCACCCGTATTTATGATCGTGAAACGGGGCAAATTAGCTATGGTCGCGTACCGGCCGGCGCAGTTGTCGTGCCAGGCACCATTCCTTCTAAAGATGGCAGTCACAGCTTATATGCTGCGATCATCGTGAAAAAGGTTGATGCGCAAACTCGTGCTAAGGTTGGCATTAACGCGCTATTGCGTAGTATTGAAGAATAAACCTGAATACTGATAAGTTCACACCTTGCTGCTAAAATAGCAAGGTGTGTTGCTATGCATTAGCGTGGTGCAAACATAAATAATGCCCACAACACCGCAGCGCCAATGGCAAATACTGTATATTCTAAACGTTTCTCAAAGCGTAACTCTGCATCTTTATTGGCTGGCACAACGATAGCCGATACCAGACATACTAGCGCGGTTATCAGTAATAACAATGTTACTGCAAACTCCACTGCTGAACCTAGCTCTACTAACCACACGGACATTTCATACCTCTGCTTATTAGCTTATTGAAATCGGTCACATCTTAACACAATGCGCGCTATGGCTGCAGTGATTCCAGCAAAAGACGGTTAAAAACCTCAACAGCAAATGGCGAGATTTTGTTACGTTTTGTCACAGTCTATGCAGGGTTTTCTGGTACGAAGTCGGTATACTAGTTTAAACAGCCAGTATTCGGAGGACATGATGTTTTACTTTTTTAAAGGGCTGCGCTTGCTGGGGCAAAAAGGCTTAAAACGTTTTGTGTTAATACCCTTACTGATTAATTTAGTGCTGTTCTTTATGGCGTTTTATTGGATGTGGCAACTGCTACAGTCGTTTATTGTGCATATTCAGCAATGGCTTCCGCAATGGCTGCATTGGTTAGAGTATTTATTGATCCCGCTGGGGGTGATGTCATTACTGCTCAGTTTTGCCTATAGCTTTACGATGGTCGCTAATTTTATTGCCGCGCCCTTTAATGGCTTACTCAGTGAAAAAACCGCCTCGCTACTCAGTGGCAAAGCGATCCCCGAAGTGAGTTTGCGACAATTTCTGCATGACGCGCCGCGTTTACTGGCGCGAGAATGGCAAAAACTATGTTATCTATTACCTCGGGCTACCATCCTGTTTATTCTGTGTTTATTGATCCCGGTGGCGGGCCCCTTTCTGTGGTTTTTTATCAGCGCCTGGTTCTTTAGCCTGCAATATCTCGATTACCCGTTTGATAACAACAAGGTGAGTTTTACCGAGCTAAGACGTCAACTAAGACAAGCGCCTGCCCTCAGCTTATCTTTTGGCAGTGCCGTGGCACTCTTTAGCATGGTGCCGTTGCTGAACTTATTAGTAATGCCGGCCGCGGTATGCGGCGCGACAGTTCTGTGGTGTGAGCGTTTTGCCGAACACTATGATCCGGCATTACAGGCACCTGGGGCCCGTAGTTACCAGAAGTTAAACAAGTATTGTTAGAAGTGCTCAGCTAACCAAGGCAATGCAACATCTTCAGCTTGTAAGGTTTCACCGGCGTCGATCTCTAACATCGGCGCCACCGCACTGGCTTGTAACTCAACAAGTAGCTCATTAACCTGCTGGCCAGCCGCACAAAAAGTATCATAACTGCTATCACCTAAAGCAATAACAGCATATTTTTTACCGGTTAATAGCGGAAACTGATCTTTGCAAGCCATATAAAAAGGAAACAACGAATCGGGAATATCACCCTGACCAGTCGTTGAAGTGATCACTAACCAACAATCCGCAGCAAAGGCTAACACCTCATTTAATTCTGCTGGTTGAAACCATTGCACCTGATAACCCTTGTTGGTTAATAACGGTAGCGCTTGCTCTGCAACATACTCTGCACCACCGTATACACTACCGACCATTATGGCGATTTTTTGCATGCTTGTGTCTCCAGAAAAAAATTAAACTGCTGGCGATAGTAAGCGGAGTCTACCGGCCAATTAAAGTGAGTAAAAAGTGTTGTTAATTCGTTTAGCCCTGCTTCGAGCAACAACGGCTGTCCGGTAATCGGATGGGGTAAGCGTAACGTGAATGCGCACAATAATAAACGATTGCAAGCAAACTGTTCACGAAACATCGCATTATGTTTACCATCACCATGGCTAGTATCACCGACAATCGGGTGGCGTAAATGGGCCATATGCCGGCGTAATTGATGTTTTCGGCCAGTGATGGGCTGCAGCGCCAGCAAGGTATAACGCGAGGTCGCATAACGACTAACAGGGATCGGCAACTCCACTCGTTGTAATGGTGAATAGCGACTAAACGCAGCTTGTGCGGCTTTATCCGCAGCGGCAAACTTGTCGGCAATCTTATCGAGTTGCTCGGTTAAAGCATAATCTAACTCACCTGAGGCAGTAACATAGCCTCGAACCACCGCTAAGTAACCTTTTTGCCACAGCCCTTGATGATTTTGCTCTGATAATAACCGTGCCACCTCAGATGACAAAGCAAACAACAGTACCCCTGACGTAGGTCGGTCAAGCCGATGCACCGGATAGACATGTTGACCAATTTGATCGCGTACGGCCTGCAGTGCATAACGGCTGATTTCTTTGTCTAAAAAAGAACGATGCACCAACATGCCACTGGGTTTATCGACCGCAACCAGATACTCATCTTGGTATAAAATCGTTAAAGGTTCAGCAAAAGTGGAAGCTTCGGTGAGGTCATACGCTAGGGTTTGTTCAGACACAGATCTAACCTTGTAATCGCCGCTAACAGCGGTTGAATCTTCTCGTCTCGCCCGGCATACACCTGCTCTGCCATCGGTAAAATAGCGACTTTATTCGGTAGCGGTTGACCGGCAGCAAGCATCGTCTGCAGACGAGGAATTAAAACAAATTGCAACCACTGCTCCAGCGGCATGCTATCACAACAAAAAGGCATCGAACTGGCCATCGCCTGCGGCGAAGGTGGCTGCTGACTATACAGACCGGCTTGTTTTAGCGCTTGCATAATATCGGCTAGCAATAGGCTCAGGTGCTGACTCATACGGTTCCTCTCTGCTACAAGGCGGCAATTCTAGCACATTGCCGCTGCAACGCAGCATCTTGTAAAACCGCGAAGCAAACGCCATTATGTGGCTAACAAGGAGAAGCAATGACATCAATTTGGTTACTACTGCTGTTAGTCAGCGTAATTTATGGGTTTTGGATGCAACGTAAACAAGATGAGCGAGCTTTTGTGTTAGCTCGCCAATTATGTCAACAGCATCAATTACAATTTTTAGAGTGTGGCCGCAATCGCCATCATTTTCGCAAATTGCAGCAAGGTTGGCGCTTACTCACCAGCTATCAGGTTGACTTTAGCAGTGATGGTGAGAGCCGCTATCAAGCAGAATTGCTATTAAGCGGCATGCGTGTGGCAAATTTTACTTTACCCGCGCATCGTATTTAAGACGGGGGCGATGTCCGGGCCAGGTGTTGTAATTTGCCGCTTAACTGGCCAGTTAAAAAGTCTTTATACATCACCCAATCGGCTGCCAAACTATAGAAAGGATAGTTAAACGTGGCCGGTTTATTATGCTCAAACAATAAATGGCCCAACCAAGCAAAGCCATAACCGATGACAGGTAAACTGAACAGCCATAGCCACTGTTGTGTTAACACTGCCCAAAACAGCACGACGAGCACTAAACTGCTACCCATATAATGTAAAGTCCGACATAGCGGATTGGCATGCTCGCTTAAATAATAGGGATAAAAATCGGCAAAACAGGTAAAACGTGCCATACCGTTTAACCTTGAACCGACTGACGGGCGCGAAACATTAAAGTGCCACTGACTGAGCCAAAAGCAAGCTCACTGACTTTTTGATATTGCTCATCTGCAAAAAAAGCGTGGTACTTTGCTAATGTGACAAAAACACCAATCCCTGCAGACGACGGATCTTCATCAACTAAGCCATCCACGGCCGCAATTAAATAATGACCCAACCCCGCATGCTGATATTTCGGCGCCACGGCAATAAAAGCCAGCATGTGATAGCGTTTTGCCGGCATTGCCGCATGAATTTTTTCTTCTTTATTTAACAGCTGTTTGGTAGAAACAAAGCCGGCAGTTAACAGCATTTTTAAACGCCAATGCCACAAACGACTGCTGCCAATGCCTGAATCTGGCCCGACTACACAGGCTACACCCAGTAACTGCTCTTGATTAAACAAGCCGATGATTGGCTGCCCGGCTTGCCAAAAAGTATTCAGCTCTTCGCGAATAGCGGAGCGCAAACGAGCTTCATAATCCGTGTCAGCAGCACGAAAAATTTCCATAAAAAGTGGGTCATCATGATAAGACTGATATAACACGGAAGCAGCCAGTTTTAAATCTTCGCCTGCCAGCAAACTGGCCGTTAATTGAGAGGGTTCAAAATTAGTTACCTGAGCTAACATGCGGCACCTGCTATTGTTGTTGTTTTTTTATTCACAATAGCAGTGTCATGCTAGGTTGCCAAGTATGATTTTTACAGCCGATGTATCGTTAATCACGCTAAATCACCGTGCAAAAACGGTAATAAATACTATTCTTAACGTCAAACAGGAGTAAAAAATGGATACCACAGCAACCACGTTAGAAAATTTATTCGCGCAACTCGGTTTAGCCAATAGTACTAAAGCGATTGAAGACTTTATTCAAACGCACCAATTAACCGAAGACACCAACATTGCCAAAGCACCCTACTGGAATGAGGCGCAGGCGAGCTTTATTAATGAGGCACTACGAAATGATGCAGAATGGTGCGAAGTGATTGATCAATTAAATGCGCAACTACATCAAGTTGCTGCGCAATAACCGCTACTTATAAATAATTGTAGGCTTTCTCACCCCAACCACTGAGTTGATCGCCATGAAATACAATAGGCGTACATTCATCTTTCGTGGTTTTATTATCTCGGCGATTAAGTTGTGTGCGATAAAACAGCACTTGAACTTGCTCGCCGTTTTTTTGAAAGGCCTCGGTGAAATCAGGTGCACCGAGTAAAGTTTTTACTTCTGCTACGGAAAAGCCTAACTGTAACTGGTTAATTTTTTTCAAATTTTCATGTTGTGCTTTATCTGAAGCCAATTGATTTTTTGGCTCATCCGTATTGCCAATAGCCACGACACAACCACTTAACCCCAACACCAGAAACGCCACTACACCGGCTTTAATCATTTTAGTGCCCATACCCGACATAAATCTTCTCCTTCTAAGTAATGCCAGTAATCAATAAAGTATGATACTTAACACGCCAAACCAAGCAAAATTGACACCAATTTTAAAATATTATTAATTTCAGCAACTTAAAAACATAGGGCTTTTGCTAAGGCCAAGGGAGTGGTAAATTAAACTACTTTTTGGTGAACCAGACGATCCGCTATGACCACAGCTATCCGTTTATTACAACACGCTGCAGCCCAATTGCGTCAAGAAGGCAAAAAGCCCAGCTTAGCGCTATTTAAAGCGAAACTAACTGGGCAACTTAATGCACCAGAACTGTTTACAGCATACCAGCAATGGCGCCAGCAGCCGATCGCCGAAGAAGATCCTGCATTGGTCGCCGATCTGGCATTTAGTCGGCCCATCAATGCCGAGCAAGATATGAGCAGCCAGCTTAACCGCATTGAACAGAAACTCGATTTATTAATCAGCCTGTTAGAAAACAATAATGTATCTCGCTGAGTTACGGTTTCGGGTCATCGCTGATACCGATTTAACGCAGGCAGAACAAGCTATCCGTGCTTATATTGAAGCCTTGATCTTTAATGGCCAAGTATTAGGCAGAGAGTTTCCTACCGCATGGCAACAAGATACGTTTAGCAGCCGGGTTGTACTGGCCAGCCAAGATGCGCTTACCAGCAAATGGCACAGTAATAGAGTACGATATGCTGAGCAACAATTAACCGAGGCGGGCCTTGGCTATGCCCAACACACCTTACTTGGCGCTGATTTGATGTCACAGCAAACCTGTGAAACCCTTCCCAAGAGCCTGATATTATTTACTAGCTTCGCCGATACCTGCTCACCTTTACGTTGTGCTGAAACCTTGCGACCCGTGCCACTCTTTTGGTTAACCGCAGCAGAAGACGATTTTGAAGCATTGATCCGCTGGCAGATCCAATATCAGGCCTTAGATGAAATACAGTTACAAGAAGATCGGGTACTACCGAAGATCGCCGAAAACAGTCTGCAGCAATTACATAGCAAATTAAATCGACGCGGCCGCCAATTGGCACAGCAGATCAGTCGACTTAATCAGCTGCCGATCTGGTATGCCCTTTACAGTGGCAGCAGTTCGGATTGTCAGCAAGACGCTAATAAATGTTGTCCCGGCTGTGGAGCTGATTGGCGTCTGGCGACGCCACGACTCGAGATGTTTGATTTTCAATGCGATAACTGCCAATTGCTCAGTAATATCGCGTGGGAGTGTCAGTCAAAACAAGCGTCGTAAACTTGAGGAGTTAAACTGGCTAGAAACGACGGCAGATCATCGGCAATTTTTTCCGAGACTTCTTTTCCAACATGCTCTAAGAATACCTCGCCGGTGCTATTTAACACCGACAACATAATATTGGCGTCATCAGTTACGGCAAAAAATACCGTAGCTCGCTGTTTTAAGCGTTGCTTCATTAAAATGTGACCAATAATGTTTTCTTGCAAACGGCTAATATCATCTTGATTCCAAGGCAATAGTAAAGCTAACTTGCCACGTGGATGCCCTGCGGCCATATTCGCTGCATAAAAACAGCTGTAAAAAGCTTTAATGGAGGGATGCAGCATTAACTCTAATGCTTGCTCAATATTGCTAAAATCCGCGGCGGGTTGCTGGGCAACAGGTAGCCAACTGACCTGATCCTCGGCTAACCATTGCTGTTGGCAAGGAGAAGGGCTAGCTGGATCGGCCCATGCCGTTAATGGCTGCGCCGTGGCCTGATGCCAAGTGACACTGTGTTCGATAAATTTTGCCAACGCTTGTTCAGTAGACACCTCTACTCCTCGGGACAGTTATGATAATATGCGCGGTATTGTAGCTAAAAAGACAGAGAAATGACAAAAAGCCATACCGACATTCTGGCCGACTTAAGTCTAGGCAAGATTACCGATTATGTTGATCACTACACTCCTACGCTTTTACAAGCGGTTCCTCGTAGCTTAGGCCGCCAAACACTTGGCATAAGCGATGCTGACCTGCCCTTTGTTGGTCAAGATATCTGGCACGGTTACGAACTATCTTGGTTAAACGCCAAAGGCAAACCCA
Organism: Alishewanella sp. HL-SH05; assembly: GCF_052655985.1. The sequence continues at coordinate 1,179,882 of NZ_CP199753.1, read as the reverse complement.
TGGTGGCGCTGGCGACTTTTGTGGTCCCGGTAGACTCGGCCAACTTAATTGAATCTAAATCCTTTAAATTATATTTAAACAGCTTTAATCAAAGCCGCTTTGCTGATTTAGGTCAAGTTTATCAAGCATTACAACAAGACTTATCGGCGTGTGCTGGTAAGCCAGTGCAAGTTAGCCTGCATAATGTAAGTGAAATTATGGCGTTTCAAGCAACCTGGATCCCAGGTATCTGTTTAGATGAATTAGATATTAGCGTTGACCAGTATCAGTACGATGCCAGCCTATTGGCATTAGATCCGAACCGAGATCGCGTTGATGAAAAGCTGCATTCGCATTTGTTAAAATCAAATTGCTTAATTACCTCGCAACCCGATTGGGCCAGTATTTATATTCATTATCGCGGCCCAGCACTATCGCATGAAGCCTTATTAAAATATTTAATCAGCTTCCGCAGCCATAACGAATTTCATGAACAATGTGTAGAACGCATTTACACGGATTTATGGCGCTTTGCCAAGCCCGAATTTTTAGCAGTATATGCGCGCTATACACGCCGTGGTGGCTTAGATATTAATCCATTACGCAGCAGTGAGCCTTATCAGGCACCCAATATTCGTTTAAGCCGCCAATAATGTAACCCATCACGTACCCCAACACACAAAAAGACAGCATATCGCTGTCTTTTAGCTTCTTTACGGCTTTAATTCAGTAAAATGATGCTAAAACATGAAAGCCAATAAGAAATATTACACGTGCACTTTCATTTCAGAGGTGATTCTGTTTTAATAGTCACACCTGTTGATGCTGACAACAGGCAATAGCAAAATGGAACCTGATAATGTTACATCTTACCCCTACAGAAGAAACTAGCTGGCTGCCTTACTACCTAACAAAGTAAGCCAAGCTAAAATAATAAGAAATATCGAAAAGCGAGCTTAAGCTCGCTTTTTACTTTAAGTTTTTTAGCATTACGCTACCTTCTTAGCCCACTCTGGGGATATACTTGATCCATCAAGACTCTTGGAACCCTTAGTAAGGTGGCTGCATTGCAACAAGACCTGAAGCAACAACTTAGCCAAGCCGTTTCTGCTCGAAAAACCTTAGAGCAAACTTACCAAAAGCAGTTTTCACTGCTTTCGCAGCTTGTATTACGCTTATCCCTACTAACAAAAGGCATTGATTTAGAACTGGATAATCGACTAGCAAAGTTACGCAGTGCGCTAAGTAAAAGTGCAGATCTGGAAAATGTCTTACCTTTAATTAATGATATAAGCAGCAGCTTGCAAGCGCTTGAAAAGCAACAAGAGCTTGAGATTGTTAAGATCCAACAAGAACTGACCCAAGCAGGCAAAATGCTGCAACAACAGCGGGGTTTACCTGATCAGTTACGCCGCGATTTACGCCAACTGTTAAGTAAAGTTGAGCAGCCCACCGCAACTTTACAAGCTTTTTTGCCGCAACTGACGCACCTTACGCAACTTTACCAAACCGCATTAAGTGCGCATCAGGATGCCAAAAACAGCAACGTTTTAAGTGATGGTCATGATGAGCATGAGCGCTATGCGCATGTTTGTCGGCAATTGACTTTAGAACTGAGTAATTTACTGAGCGAGCTCACCTTTACCGAAAAACACGCTCCTGCTGCCGAACAAATCAAGGCCAGTTTACTCGGTTCATTGACTATTGAAGACCTCTTTAATGCCTGTTTAACCACCATCAACATTATCGCCAATGGCTTGCAAGAAGAGCGGCAATCCTCTGAAAACTTTTTATTAAAGTTGAATGCAGCCCTTGCCAGTGTGCAACAAGCTGTTGAAGCAACCTTACTAGATTCAGGGCATTTTCAACAAAAACTCGCCACGCTAAATCAAAAAATCGAAAATCAAATCGATGACCTAGGCAAACAAACTAAAAAAGCACAGTCTTTAGAACAACTTAAAAGCTTGGTTATCGTGCGAATGAATGATTTAACCGAGTCATTAAATGAAAAAGAACGGCTAGAACAACAAGAGAGAAAGAAGCTGCTGGGCAGCTTGGTTGTGATGGAGAGCCGCGTCAAAGAATTAGAGCGCGATGCTAAAAGTTTTAAAGAACGTCTCGCCGAGCAAAGTATTCGCAGTGCTCGTGATACTTTAACGGGGATCCCAAATCGTGCTGCATACGAAGCTCGCCTAGATCTAGAATTTAAACGCTGGCTACGCCAAGGCACGCCGCTATGTATTATTTTAGGTGATGTAGACTTTTTCAAGAAAATTAATGACAGTTACGGCCACAGTGCCGGTGATAAAACCCTTCGGGTTATTGCCAAAATACTACAACAATCGATACGACAAACAGATTTTTTAGCCCGTTACGGTGGCGAAGAATTTGTGATCATCATGCCTGATACTAAACTGAGTCAAACCAGTGAGCCACTTAATTTAATAAGAGAAAAAATCAAAAAAATTCCGTTTAAATTTAAAAATGAACATGTGCGTATTACCATTTCTTTCGGAGCCACAGAGTTTTTAGCCGGTGAACAACCGCGCCAAGCATTCGACCGCGCCGATGAAGCCTTATACCTCGCCAAAAAGGGCGGACGGGACCAAATAGCATTAAAGTAACAACGCTGTTGCCCGCAATCAGGAGATTGCCGATGCAAGTACACCTTAACCCATTGGGTGCTATGGATTTATTATCCCAATTAGAAGTTGAACGTTTACAACAAAATACCGAAAACGACACTTATCAACTGTTTCGTAATTGCGCCCTTGCGGTGCTGAATGTCGGCAGCCATACCGACAGTTCAGCGGAAATCTACGAACAATATCAAGATTTTTCGATTAAGTTACTCAGCCGCGAGCGCGGCATCAAAATTGAATTAAACAATCCTCCGCAAAGCGCCTTTGTCGATGGCAAAATTATCAAAGGGATCCATGAACACTTGTTTGCGGTGTTACGCGATATTTTGTTTTATCACACCCGTCATAGCGGCGAAACTCACCCTTTAGATTTTAATAATGGCGTGCATCTGACGCACAGTGTGTTTGATATTTTGCGGAATGCTCGTGTCATCGATGCCACCAGTGAACCGGATATGATTGTTTGCTGGGGAGGCCACTCTATCCGCGAAACAGAATATCACTACACGAAAGAGGTGGGTTATCAACTCGGTTTACGCGGTTTAAACATTTGTACTGGCTGTGGCCCGGGCGCGATGAAAGGCCCAATGAAAGGGGCCACCATTGGCCATAGTAAACAACGTATTCGAAATGGGCGCTATTTAGGTTTAACCGAGCCCAGTATTATTGCTGCCGAGCCACCCAATCCGATTGTAAATGAATTAGTGATCTTGCCAGATATCGAAAAACGCTTAGAAGCTTTTGTGCGCGTGGCACACGGTATTATTATTTTCCCAGGGGGCGCTGGTACAGCGGAAGAGTTACTGTATCTGGTCGGCATCATGCTAGATAAACGTAACGCTGAGCAACGCCTTCCAATCGTTTTAACCGGCCCTGCCAGTAGTGCAGCTTACTTTAATGAAATTGCCGATTTTATCCAGCAAACACTTGGCGCTGAGGCATTAGCCTTGCTGGAAATCATTATTGATGATCCGGCGGCTGTGGCAAAACGCTTAAAACAAGGTTGTCAGGATGTGCGAGCCTATCGTAAATCCGTAGGTGACGCTTACCACTTTAATTGGACCTTGGATATCGCCCCTGATTTTCAACAACCTTTTATCCCAAATCATCAGAATATGGCCGCACTCGACTTGCACCTCGATCAGGACAAAGCGAAACTAGCGGCTAATTTACGCCGCGCATTCTCGGGTATCGTGGCCGGTAATGTTAAAGACGAGGGCATAAAAGCCATTCGTCAGCATGGCCCCTTTATTCTCAGTGGCGAGCCAGTTTTAATGCGTTTGATGGATAAATTATTGGCGGCTTTTGTTGAGCAAGGTCGCATGAAATTGCCTGGCAGCAAATACGAACCCTGTTATCGGATCTCTCAATAATTATGGCTAGAGTAATACTATTAGATGCGCTTAACCTGATCCGTCGCTTGTATGCGGTACAAGAGCGCCCCTACCTGCCTTTAGCGGAAGAAGTCGCAGAGGGTACGCGTCAGCAAATCATTAGTAATACTCAACAAATGCTACTGCAAACGTTAAGCCGCCTGCGCCAAGAGCTGCAGGCCACTCATGCGTTAATGGTATTTGACGGTGACAATAGCAGCCAGTGGCGACAAAAATTATGCGCCCTGTACAAAGCCAATCGTAAGCCCATGCCCAGTATTTTAGCCGCTGCCCTGCCCGACTTATTAACCGCTACCGAGCTAAGCGGCGTGAAATGCTTTCATCAGGCTGAATATGAAGCAGACGATGTGATTGCCACTATTGCCACCAAGATACGCCAGCACCAACAAGACGTGGTTATTGTGTCAACCGATAAAGGCTATTTACCGCTACTAGGCCAAGGTGTTGAGATTTATGATCCTTTCGCCCGACACTATGTCAGCCGCGAACAGGTAAAAGAAAAGTTTGGTGTGCAGCCAGAGCAACTCGTCAGTTGGTGGAGCTTAGTGGGTGATAGTACCAATAATATCCCGGGAGTAAACGGTGTGGGCCCCAAAGGTGCTGAAGAATTTATGGCACTAGGCCGCAGCTTAAATGATGCCTTGCAACACCCTGATTGCCCGAAAAAATTGAAACTAAAAATCACTGAGCAAAAACAAGATATTATTCTTTATACTCAAATTTTGACATTGCAAACTCAATTAGAGCTGGGTTTAAACTTACAAGATATACGCTTAACGGAGTCATCGTAGTCGCTTATGAAATTTAAAACCCTGCTATGGTTTGCTGCTGGTGTTGTACTCTATTTTGTGAGTACTTTCGCTATTTTGCGTTTTTATCCCGATGACCCGACTCAAATGAATTGGCAAGACCGCGAATCTTTTAATGCTAAAGTGATACAACGCCTTGATCTGAAGCAACCCCTCGCGCAGGATGCGCTGATCAATCGTTTAGGCAGCCCCGATATTACCGAAGCCTTTGTGCTTAATAATCAAGTTTATCAACTATTGTACTATCGTACTCATCGTAAAGCTGCAGACGGTATTACCACTGCAGACGAATGTACCGCCTTATTATTTATTAATCGCCAACTGACCGCCATAGGTGACGACGCCACGAAACACTATCTGGAGCAGCAACCGCATGCCGGATCAATCGATTAATTGGCTACGTAGTTACCAACAACTGCCCTTGTTAAGCCAAGCGCTAGCGCAAGCCGATACACCTGAAACCTTGCAAAGGGTTATTCAACAAGCGCGAGAACTGCATATCCAACTGCAACAAAGTAGTGAAATTAATTTAGCCGCAGCAATGGCGCAATTATCCTATATTCCCTCGGAAGAACCGGCTACGGTAAATCGCACCATCAAAAGTTGGGTGCTGTTGATGCTATGGACTCGCCTGAAACATTGGCCTAAAGCACGACGCGATCTATTAGGGGTAGCCGTGTTATTGGCCGGTTGTAGAACAGTACACAATAAGATACCAGCGGCATTACAATTAGCCAAAAAACTGAAAGAACATAAAATCGGCGGCATTATTACCACGGTACTCGCTGGCACTTTTCATCGCTTACAAAAACGCCTACCTTGGCAGGTGCATCACGACAGCCCACTATTAACCTTAGCCATTGAGCTGGGTTATCAATTACAACCTGAAAAGGGCAGCGCACCGGCTTTAGAAGTACTGTTAGCGCGCTGGATTATCGGTTCTAATGATGAGTTAGTGTTAACCGAAATCAGTCAGTTAATACACTATGCACCTGCATTGTTCTTGTGTGGTCGAGTTGCCAGCGATGAGCAAGACAACTTTTGGCTACTTTGCCATGCGGATAATCACAGCGAAGGCTATCAGGCGTTGCAATACTGGCCAGAACACCAACGTTTAGCGGAGCATCCGACTAAACGTAATTTGGATGAATTGAATATTTTGCCACCGGCTAAGCTGATACAGCAACACTGGTTAGCTAAAGTCAGTATGCCAAAGCGACCCGAAGTGCCCATACTCAACCCAAATGACCTAATGCAGCAGTCTATTTTAGGCAGTTTAAGTCACAGCGATTTAAATGCTCAGGTTAGCTTACTGGAAAAGCATCCGGCTATTGCTCAATTGTTACTCGAGAATGCCACTGCCAGTAATCGGCAGAAAGTTGCAGTGAACAATTTACGTCATGCGCTTGCCAGTTTCGGTCAAGCACAGTTGCCGCTTGCGGTAGCACGCGCCGAACTGCAGTTTTACCTGCAATGCCAGCGCAGTAATCAGCATGCTTGGTTATGGCAATTACAACAGGCGCTGTATCATAGCTTATTCCTATTAGGCCAACACTTAGCACAACCCTTATCACAGCAACAAGCAGGCTTAATCGCCTGTTGTGCCAGTACGCCACTGTGGCATCACCCTAGCCTGCAAGCCGTACCGGCCAGTCGTCTCGTCCAACATCAACATTTACTGAGCCAACTCGTACAAAAATACCTGCTGGAACCGGTTAAAAGTCAGCGTTTGACGGCAGCACTATTGCATCATTATCAGTTAGAAAGTTGGGCTGAAGGCGCCATGTGTCAATATACACAACATATCGAAGGGATGCCTTGGACCTTGGCCGAGCAACAAGGCTTGCTCTTACGGTTGGCCTGGCAGCTGACATTTAGCGTATTTTGTTATCCGATGGCGCAGCAGAGCACCCAACATCTGCTTCAACAAGCCACAACTACGCTATCATTACCGCTTAAATCATTAAAAGAATGGCAGCAACTGCTGCTGCAGTACGACGGGCTGTTTTATCCGCTAAATAGTGAATTTGCCTAACACAATTTACATTCACCAAACTTATAGCACCTATCAAAGTCGTGACTAGCTATCCTGCGCGGTAAACTGGCTTAAAACCCGCTGCAGCGCTATAATGAGAACGCTTTCAGGCCGACGCCTGACTATAAATATCAAAAATATACAGCTAAGGATTTCCATGAGCAAGCAAACGATTACCGTGATTAAAGGCGATGGCATTGGCCCAAGTATTGTTGAAGCCGCGATTCAAGTACTGGAAAAAGCCGGTTGTGATTTTGACTACGAATACGTGGATGCCGGTTTGACCGCGCTGGAAAAAACCGGTGAATTGCTACCACAAGCCACCTTAGACGCTATTCTTAAAAACAAGATCACACTCAAAGGCCCTTTAACCACGCCAGTAGGTGAAGGCTTTACTTCAATTAACGTAACCTTACGTAAAAAGTTTAACCTGTACGCTAACGTTCGCCCGGTGATCTCATTTAAAGGCACCAAAGCCCGTTACGAAAATATCGATATTATTACCATTCGTGAAAATACCGAAGGTATGTATTCAGGCCATGGCCAAACCGTGTCAGAAGATGGTCAAACTGCGCAAGCGTCAAGCATTGTCACTAAAGAAGGCGCGCGCCGTATTGCCGAGTTTGCTTTTGAAACCGCACGCCGCGAAAGCCGCAAAAAAGTCACCATCGTGCACAAAGCCAATATCTTAAAATCGACTTCAGGTTTATTCCTGAAAACGGCGCGCGAGGTTGCTCAGTCGTATCCGGATATCGAAGTTCAAGAAATGATCGTTGATAACACTTGTATGCAACTGGTCATGAACCCACAGCAGTTTGACGTAATTGTGACCACTAACTTATTTGGTGATATTTTATCGGATCTCTGTGCAGGCCTTGTGGGTGGTTTAGGCATGGCGCCAGGTGCGAATATCGGTAAAGATTGTGCCATCTTTGAAGCGGTGCACGGTAGCGCGCCAGATATTGCGGGTAAAAACCTAGCAAACCCAAGTTCAGTGATCTTAGCGTCCATTCAGATGCTAGAATACTTAGGTATGAAAGATAAAGCCGATAAGATTTTAGCGGTATTAACTGACGTGATCGCCAGCGGTGATCGCACCACGCGTGATTTAGGGGGTAGCTTCGGCACAACCGACTTCACTGCAGCCCTGATCGAACGTTTATAACATCTGATAGCCAGCGCCAGCAGCGATTGCCGCTGGCGTAATGGGAAACCACATGACACAAACAAATAACCCCTTGCATGGCGTTACGCTAGAACAAATTGTTACTGCGTTAGTGATGCATTATGGTTGGCCCAAGCTGGCAGAGCAGATTGACATTAACTGCTTTAAAAAAGATCCGTCGGTAAAAAGTAGCCTAAAGTTTTTACGGCGTACCCCATGGGCACGCGAAAAAGTCGAAGCGCTTTTTATCAGCAATAAACTGTATAGCAAGGTTAATTGAATGGAAAAAGCCAGCTAACGCTTAATTAAAGTCAGTTAAGCATGACCTGTTTGCTCTAAATCAACCGTTGAAGGCCATGGATGGCCGGAATCGAGCCTCAGGGATGATTCATGGCGTGTTGATGTGAGCAAACCTCGTCATGCTAAACACTAAATGATCGGTATTATGCTAACGCTGGCTTTTTTATTAATGCTATTGTGGTAGCTTAACCATTATAAATGGTGCCACCCTCTTGCAAATAATGCTGTAGCACTGCAGCTGCGGCATCACGCTCAACTAACCGCACCACTTCAATACCCACATCGGTTAGATATTGATAGCTTTGCTCATATACAGGGCCTTCATCAAAGCCAATCGCTCGCGCATCATCGGCGGTTGCCGCACAGACCAAACGCTTCACCCCACTCCACAAGGTGCCGCCTAAGCACATAGCGCAAGGCTCACAGGAGGTAAACAACTCGCGCTTAACACCATCTGCAGACAAGCTAAAGCTTTGCAGTGATTGCTCAGCCAGCATAATCGCCATCATCTCGCCATGGGCAGTGGAGTTACTTAACGGCATGACCCGGTTAACCCCTACACTGAGTAACTTTCCGCTTTCGATATCAAAAATCGCACTACCAAAAGGGCCACCCGTGCCACGCAATACGTTTTGCCGAGATAACTCTATGGCTAGCGCCATTTTTTGCTGATCGTTTTGATACGTCTGCTGCCAATCAACTACCTCGTTGATCCAGTCAGGCAGCGTTAAAGTCAGTTGAGTAAGGCTCATACTTCCTCGGCCAGTGGTTTACTGTAGGCTAACTCCATATCCCAAGGTAACTGGATCCAAGTATCTTGCTCGATATCCGTGACGTAGTTATCCACTAACGGCTTACCCTGTGGTTTGGCATATACCGTAACAAAACGCGCCAGCGGAAAACGCTCGCGCAGTGCCTTTGCCGTTTCACCGGTATCGACCAAATCGTCGACCACTAACAGTTTGGCCGAATCGGCTAACTGCGCGTCTTTTAAGATCGTTAAACTACCTTGCTTATCATGATCGTAACTGGCCACACAGATACTATCGACGGTACGAATATTCAGCTCACGCGCCAAGATGGCTGCTGGTACTAAACCGCCCCGGCTTACCGCGACGATGGCATCAAAGTCTTCGGCTAACAACTGACGTGCCAGCTCTTTCGTGGCGCGATGAAACGCTTCCCAAGACACATAAAACATTTTATTGGTGGTTAATGACATAATCAGCAATCCCTCGTTGTTTACAGACAGCCTAAGGCGACTTCAACCATTTCATTAAAACTGGTTTGACGTAACTCGGCACTTAAGGCTTCACCGGTTCGGATATGATCACTCACGGTAAAAATGGCTAATGCATTAATGCCATACTCTGCTGCCACACCGTACAAACCGGCGGCTTCCATTTCCACGGCCAACACACCGTATTTTTCGAGGGTATCGAATAACGTTTCACTGGGGTTATAGAATAAATCTGAAGTGAACACGTTACCCACTTTGACATCAATTGACTTAGCACGGGCTGCGGCAACGGCTTTTTCTAACAAACCAAAACTGGCCATTGCGGCAAAATCTAAACCGCCAACACGATTACGGTTAACCATAGAATCGGTGCTCGCGCCCATACCAATTACCACATCACGCACTTTAACCGATAACGGTAAAGCACCACATGAACCGATACGGATGATGTTTTTTACATCGTAAAATTTGACTAATTCAGTGGCATAAATAGACATAGACGGCACGCCCATACCTGAACCTAATACACTGACTTTTTTACCTTTATAAGTACCGGTATAGCCAAACATATTACGTACCGTGTTAACGCAAACGGCATCCTCTAAAAACGTTTCAGCAATATGTTTTGCCCGCAGTGGATCGCCAGGCATTAACACGGTTTCAGCAAAAGCGCCCGCAGGGGCATTAATATGTGGAGTTGCCATAATTTCTCTTTAATTAATTCAAATCAGCTAAGAAAGATGCACCGTATGCCATGGCATCCAGCGCGAAATAGTCGGCCAAGGTTTGGCCCATATCAGCAAAACTCATGCGTTCGCCAAGATCAACACCGTTTAACCCTTGTTTGTAAACCAGCACCGGCACATATTCGCGTGTGTGCTCAGTACCCGGCCAAGTGGGATCGCAACCATGGTCAGCGGTAAGTAATAACAAGGTATCTTCATCACAGGCATTAATCAGCTCTGGCAAGCGGCTATCGAAATACTCTAATGCCTCGCCATAACCAATAGGATCGCGGCGATGGCCAAAGTTTTGGTCAAAATCGACCAAGTTGGTAAAAATTAAACTGTTATCCGGCTGTTTGGCCATTTGCGCTAAAGTGGTATCGACCAAATGTGCTAAACCATTGGCTTTTAACGATTGCGAAATACCCTGATGCGCGAAAATATCGGCAATTTTACCAATACTGATCACCTGACCACCTTGCTGCACCAATTTATCGAGTACAGTCGGCGCAGGTGGTAATACTGAATAATCACGACGATTACCCGTTCTGGCATAGTTCTCTGGCGCAGTACCCGTAAAAGGCCGAGCAATGACGCGGCCAATATTATATTTGTCGAGCAGTTCACGGGCCACTTCACAAAAGCGCAGTAAACGCGCTAAACCAAAATGTTCTTCATGTGCAGCCACTTGAAACACGCTATCAGCTGAGGTGTAACAAATCGGCTGGCCTGTTTTAATATGCTCATCGCCCAGTTTTACTAAAATATCGGTGCCCGAGGCGTGACAATTACCCAAGATCCCGCTCACACCGGTGCGTTGGCATAACTCGGTAATTAATTCTGGCGGGAAGCTGTCTGTTTTAGCGCTAAAATAGCCCCAATCAAATAACACCGGAACACCGGCCATTTCCCAATGACCACTGGGTGTATCTTTACCACTACTCAGCTCACGGGCATAGCCATAAGCACCATGCAGCGAACTGGCATCGGCGACTGTCGGTGCTTGGCCCTGACTGGCGGCGGTACAGGCTTTTACCAAGCCTAAACGCGCAAGATGAGGTAATTGCAAGGCTCGTTGTTTCTGCTCGGTAAAGGTTCGGGCAATGCTGGCAAAGGTATTAGCGCCTTCGTCACCAAACTTTGCGGCATCCGGCGCACTGCCGATCCCAAAACTATCGAGGACTAAAATTACTGCTTTTGCCATCACATACTCCTGTGCAGAACAGCCATTGTTGGCGATGTTATTTTGCCAGATAGCGCTAAGCTAACAAAATAAAAAGGGCACGCAGCTTAATACGCCACGGCCGTTTTAGCAACACCTTGGCAACTTATCGCTACTGAAAACGAAAATGGCGTCCGAAGACGCCATAACCCTTCGCCATGAAGCGCTTATTTCGGTAACTGACTATAGCCCATATTAAACAGCGTAAAGCTGTAAATATCTGCGGCTTGATCAATCACCATCGCCACCGGCATACCCGCACCATGCCCTGCATTAACGTCAATGCGAATAAGCTGAGGCGTTGCTTTGCTGGCTTTGGCCTGTAGCTCTGCAGCAAACTTAAACGAATGCGCAGGCACCACGCGATCATCGTGATCGGCTGTCGTAATCATGGTAGCAGGATAAGTGATACCTGCTTTCACGTTGTGTACTGGCGAGTAACCTTGCAGATAGTTAAACATCTCGGCTGATTGCTCTGACGTACCGTAATCATAGGCCCATCCCGCACCGGCGGTAAAGGTATGATAACGTAACATATCAAGTACACCCACTTGCGGGATCGCCACTTTGAACAGCTCTGGCCGTTGTGTCATGACTGCACCCACCAATAAACCGCCATTTGAACCACCGCGAACAGCGGTTTTTTCTTTGGAAGTGTATTTTTCTGTTTGCAGATATTCAGCCGCAGCAATAAAGTCATCAAACACATTTTGCTTTTGTAATTGTGTACCGGCGTTATGCCAGGCTTTACCGTACTCACCCCCACCACGAATATTGGCCACCGCATAAATACCGCCCATTTCCATCCATACCGCATTCGCTACGCTAAAAGATGGGGTTAGGCTGATATTAAAACCGCCATAACCGTACAAGATGGTGGGGTTGCTGCCATCGCGTTTTAAATCTTTACGATAGCTGATGATCATCGGCACCTTAGTACCGTCTTTAGAGGTGTAAAAGACCTGCTCAGACACGTAGTTGCTTGGATCAAAATTCACTTTCGGCTGGTTATACAGCGAAGTTTCACCCGCTTTTGGCTCAAACGCATAAATAGAACCCGGTGTAATGTAGTTAGCAAAGCTAAAATACAGCGTATCCGCCTCTTTTTTGCCACCAAAGCCGCCCACGCTGCCTAAACCAGGTAATTCGATATCGCGAACCAACTGACCGTTCATATCATATTGTTTTACCTTGGCAATCGCATCGACTATGTAATTAGCGAATAAAAAGCCTGCTCCGCTACTAATACGCAGCACATGTTCAGTTTCCGGGATCAGCACTTGCCAATTTTCTGGCTGCGGTGCTTTTGCCGACACTTTCACCACTTTACGATTAGGCGCATCACGGTTAGTTGCTAAGATGAGCATATCACCGTCACTGTCCACGAGATCCACATCTGAATCGGTATCGGTAACAATCGCAACAAACTCACTATTGGGTTGGGTGAGATCTTTCACGAAAAGCTTATTACCCGACGTCGACACCGCAGCGGACACTAACAAATAACGATTATCTTCTGTGACTTCAGCGCCTACATAACGATGTTTCTGGCCATCTAGGGCACCGAATACGACCGGATCCGCTGATTGAGGCGTGCCAAGCTTGTGGTAGTACAACTTGTGCTGATCAGTCATGGCAGAGAGTTCACTGCCATCGGGTTTGTCATAACTAGAATAAAAGAAACCGTCGTTCCCCTGCCAAGCAATACCGCTAAACTTAATATCAATCAGCGTATCGCCAATTTGTTGCTTGGTCTCAGTGTCGATGACAATCACTTTACGCCAATCGCTGCCGCCTTCTGAAATGGCATAAGCGGCCAGTTTACCGTCTGCAGAGAATTGAATATCGGCCATGGACGTTGTGCCGTCAGCGCTAAAAGTATTGGGATCTAAAAACACTTCGGCAGCGCCATCGCCTTTTTGGCGATACAACACAAACTGATTTTGTAAACCGTCATTCTTGTAAAAATAGGTGTAATCACCTTCTTTAAACGGTGCGCTAATCCGCTCATAGTTCCACGATTGCTGTAATTTATCGCGGATCTGATCCCGAAATGGGATCTGTTTTAAATATGCGAAAGTACTCTCGTTTTGCGCTTTTACCCAGCTTTCAGTCTCACTGCTACGATCGTCTTCTAACCAACGATAAGGATCGGCGACTTGCGTACCAAAATAGTTATCAACCACATCACCTTGGCGGCTCTGGGGGTAGTTAATTGTGCTTTGTTGCTGAGTGACAGTCACATTTTGCTCCGGGACGACATCTTGCTTAGCACCGCCGCAAGCGGTTAAGACCGCGGCAGCCAATAAGGTTAAGGCAAACTTCATACAGGTGGACTCCAGTTTTATTGTGATTATAGGAATTAACACCTGAGAGCTTAACAAAGACCATGCTGTTTGCCTATTTCACTGAACGGAATTTTCTGTGGATTGATAGGAGCCTCAATTCGATTTTTAAAAGCAAAACGCCAGCTCGAGGCTGGCGTTTTAACTATAGTGGTGCCCAGAGGCGGAATCGAACCACCGACACGCGGATTTTCAATCCGCTGCTCTACCGACTGAGCTATCTGGGCAAAAGGATGGTGCCGCTTATCCGAGTCGAACGGATGACCTACTGATTACAAGTCAGTTGCTCTACCAACTGAGCTAAAGCGGCAGCGACACTGTAAAATGTTAAACAATGGCACCAAAATTCATGGTGCCCAGAGGCGGAATCGAACCACCGACACGCGGATTTTCAATCCGCTGCTCTACCGACTGAGCTATCTGGGCAATGCGGCGTATTAAACGGATTTTGCCGAGTTAAGTCAATAAATATTTTTGAAAAGCATACTGACAGCTTATAACTTGAACAAAAAGACCGTTTTCGAGTACTAAATATACTGCGAGAAGCTAAAAACAAACTGCTAAAATTACTGCTTTTGCTGGCAGAAACTTGTTAAGCTAGAAAATTGCAGTTTCGGTTAATTTTGTTTCATTTAACGCTATGGAAGGTCAATGGAAAACACCCATTTTACTAAACCAATATTTTTTCGGTTGGCGATAATTTTACTTATTTGTCTTGCCATTCAAACATGGTTATTTGGCTGGTTTACCGCTTCTGCGCAGCGCAGTTCTGAACAACTGCAACGACTCACTGCAGAAAGTATGGTATTGGCACAAAGCCTTAGTCTGGTGCCCACTGATGATAAAGTCTTACAACAGCAGTTATTTTTACAAGCGCGCAATAATGATCCCAGCCGAGCGTTCTATCTTTACAGCGTGACGGCCAAAGGTATAGAGCTTGAATTCAATACGGAAAATTTACCAAATGTGGTGCCCTCGCCGACCCTCTCAAATATGGCCATTCGCCAAGACGATTTACTAATTGTGCACCGCATTTTACCAGGACAAACAAATAAAGTTTTAGTGTCATTACAATTACTGCCCCCGCCCAATTATCAACCCGCTCTATTTGCGTTATTTATCGGGCTAGTCACGGGGTTATTGTTACTCGCAGGCATCAGTTATCACTTATCGCAATATTTTAGGGAGCGGTTACTGCCTTTGGTCTTAGGCACACGCAACGCCTTAGAGAAAGAACAGTTTGTACCCGGTTTTGACAGCCATGAAAAAGATGTCTTTGGGCTGTTAGCTGAGCAAATCAATACCGTGTTTTATCGGCTACAACAAAGCACACAAGCCTTGAAAGCCTCAGAAGATAACATCAGCCAATTAAAGCAAGAGGTTGAGCATCGCATTAAAGAACGTACCGATGCCTTAGAAACTGCAAAATTAACGGCTGAAAAAGCCAATGAAGCCAAGTCGACTTTTTTAGCCACCATGAGCCACGAAATTCGTACCCCTATGAACGGTATTATCGGCACGATCGACTTGTTACGTAAAACGGAATTAAGTAATCCGCAATATCGCATGACTGATACGATCCGAGAATCATCGTTTTCGTTATTACGGATCCTCGATGATATTTTGGATTTCTCTAAAATCGAAGCCGGCAAGCTTGAGCTTGAAAATATCCCCGTGTCGCTGGTCGATATCATTGAAGCAGTGGGCCGCATCTTAGTCTCAGTGGCCTATCAGCGACAAATTGATTTAAAAATTTATATCGATCCGCGCATTCCCGATGGCTTAATGGGCGATCCTGTACGCTTACGGCAAATTCTGTATAACTTGGCGGGTAACGCCATTAAATTTACAGAAACCACAACAGAGAAAACCGGTGTGGTATTGGTCAGCGCTCGGTTATTAGAAGAGAACATGGATTTTAGCCAAATCCAATTGACAGTGTCCGATAACGGCCGCGGCATGACCCAGCGGCAAATTAGTTATGTTTTTCAGCCCTTTAACCAAGCAGAAGGTTCCATCACCCGGCGTTTTGGCGGTACAGGGTTAGGTTTATCTATTTGCCAATACCTCACCTCTTTAATGTATGGCGAGATAGATGCGAAGAGTGAACCGGGCAAAGGCTCTGAATTTCGAGTACGGCTGCCGATGCACCGCATTGAAAACGCTCGTTATCTGTCACAAAGCTTACTCAAAGACTTATCTATTTGCCTGTTTAGCCAAGATAGCGATAATCAACATCACTTATCAGACTACCTGCTATTTTGCGGAGCCAACTTAGATATCGTGCTGAGTGTAGAGGCTCTGCATCTTCGTGCCGAAAATCAACGAGAAGATGCGAAAACCCAGACGATTTGGTTGCTGGATGCGACCTATGAACAAATATCGGCAAGCGAAATAACACATTTGGTCACTCACCCCAAATTATCAAGTGTAAAGTTTGTGATTATCACTAACCAAACTGAATTAGCCGACTTGCTATTTGATAATGTTATTTATGTGCATGGTAGCCCGATTTGCCGCACACAAATCCTCGATGCCGTACAAATTATCTGCGGCCTAAAAGCGCGTCCAAAACAAATTATCCAACCCACTAACCAAGCTTCATTGCAAGCTCCCAGTATTGAAACCGCACGAAAAAATCGTGAACTGGTTTTGTTAGCTGAAGATAATCAAATGAACCAGCGCGTCATCGTAGAACAGTTAAGTGCTTTAGGCTATGCCGTCGAAGTAGCCGATGATGGCGCTATCGCTCTTGAAAAATGGCGTGAGTATCATTACCCACTGGTATTAACCGATTTGCATATGCCTAATCTCAGTGGTTATGATTTAACCAAAGCTATTCGCTTAGAAGATTTACATCGACAAGAGGATAGCCAATTTACTCGTATTATCGCCATTACCGCTAATGCGATGAAAGGCGAAGAGCAAAAATGTCTGAGCGTGGGTATGGACGCTTATATCACCAAACCGATTGAACTGGTCACGCTACAAAATGTCATGCAAAAATGGTTACCGCTAAAACAGAGTGCTAAAGAATCAGCACAAGATACTGTTGAGCAAAATAATCTCTCACCGATTTGTTTTACCACTTTAGCCAATTGCCTGGGTAATGACCCAGTTAAGCACGAAGAGTATTTAAATTATTTTATTAGCGAAGCGACTCCCGTCATTAGGAAATTATCGCAATTAAACACGAGTCAGCAGCGTCAGGGCATTCGAAGTGAAGCTCATCAATTAAAAGCCATGGCAAAGAGTGTCGGGGCTTTACAAGTGGCCAACAAAGCGTTGAGTTTAGAGAAGATTGCGGAAACAGCAGATTTAAGTACGGTAGCGGAAACGATTGAACAATTAACCGATCAGTTTCATAACGTGATCCATTATGTGAAACAGCGCTATTGATGCTGACAGGCGTCAGCATCAATAGCGCTTTGCTAACAACACTTAATTGGCTGAAGTATCCAGCACAGGAAAGCTTTTAACCAACTGATCTAACGCCTGCATCTGCGCCAGATAAGGCTCGAGCTTAGCCAATGGCAAAGCACAAGGGCCATCGCATTTAGCCAAATTAGGCTCAGGGTGTGCTTCAATAAACAACCCTGCTAAGCCTAAAGCCATACCCGAGCGAGCCAGTTGTGCCGCTTGGGCACGACGGCCATCCGCTGAGTCTTCACGGCCACCCGGTTTTTGTAAGGCATGGGTTGCATCAAAAATGACAGGTGCATACTGTTTCATTTCATCCATGCCAAGCATGTCGACAACCAGGTTATTGTAACCGAAGCTCGAGCCGCGCTCGCAGAGGATCACTTGCTCATTTCCAGCTTCGGCAAACTTCTTCAGAATATGGCGCATTTCATGCGGCGCTAAAAACTGCGGTTTTTTCACATTAATGACCGCGCCCGTTTTCGCCATCGCCACCACTAAATCGGTTTGGCGGGCTAAAAAAGCAGGCAATTGAATCACGTCGACAACTTCTGCAACCGGCGCTGCTTGATGCGGCTCATGCACATCAGTAATCAGCGGCACATTAAACGTACGTTTAATCTCTTCGAAAATACGTAACCCTTCTTCTAACCCTGGACCACGGTAAGAGTGCACAGAAGAACGGTTCGCTTTATCAAACGACGCTTTAAACACATAAGGAATGCCCAATTTTGCACACACTTGCACGTAGTGCTCGGCAATACGCATGGCGAGATCGCGAGACTCTAATACATTCATGCCACCAAACAGCACAAAAGGTTTATCGTTGGCGACATCAATACCGGCAACATTAATCAGGTGATTTTGCATAACAGATCCGTCAGGTTAGCTTATTAAAATGGAAGAAATATCGGCTGCTTGCTCAGGGCAACCCGGATCATTAAACCAAGCCAGCCCAATGCACCTAAAAACGATAACCAACGAATGGCGACAGTGCGGCCTTTTAAAGCAGAAAAACCTAAAGCGATGTAAGCAAACAGCGCGATAACTTTTTCGGTCAACCACGGATTAACAAAGGGATACTGGGCAATGGTGATCATTAACGCCGCCGCCGATAACAATAAAAAGGTATCAACCACATGGGGCGCTATTTTAAAGAATTTACGCTGCAACAGCGGCGAGTCTTTTAAACGCAAAGCAAAGCGAATAAATAGCAGTGATACACTTAACGCCACCATTAACAAATGAATATGCTTAAACGCCATATACATAAAAAACAACCTCTTGTGAATATCAATCAATTAAAGTGGCGCTACGTTACCACTATCTGGATATTTTTGCAGTACAGCTTCAAGCTTCGTTACAATCTGGTTAAAGGCCGCCACCATTTTAGGTTCAAACTGCCGATTAGCTTGCGAATTAATCTCTGCGATGACTTGCTGCAAATTCCAAGCGTCTTTGTAACAGCGACGATGCCTTAACGCATCATAAACATCGGCCAATGCCGCGATACGCGCAAACACATGGATCTCTTCTGCCTTTTTACCATCCGGGTAGCCCGAACCATCCCAACGCTCATGATGTTCACGTGCGATGATTGCGCCCGCCTGAATAATAGAGCGCTTCGAATCTTTGAGTATGTTAAAACCGATGTTGGTGTGTTGCTTCATAACGGACCATTGCTCAGGGGTGAGTTTGTCCGGTTTATTTAAAATTTCATCAGGGATCCCCGCTTTACCGACATCATGCAACGGCGCAGCATACATCAGTAATTCAGCATCCTCTTTGGCTAAACCATAGGCAATGGCTAATTCATAACAAATAAAGGCAATACGCCGCACGTGATTGCCGGTTTCGACCGAGCGCTGCTCAACAGCCTCACTTAACCGATAAACAATTTCACGCTGTGTATCTTCAACTTCGTGCTGTAATTGCACGTTTTCATAAGCAATTTGTACATTTTGAGCGAACAACTGCACCAGCTTTTGTTGGCTTTCGCTCATCGGGCCGGGTAAACCAGATACATATAATAAAGACCCATGGGTAAATTTACTGCTGCAATACGCAACCAGATAATTATCTCGGTAAACAATAGCTTTAGAACTTAACGCTTGCTCGAAGGCATCAAGTAGGGGTTTATCTAGTACCTCTTGAATAGGTTGCCCTTCTTTTTGCTCAAATTCGCCTTGCCCAGCAAACACCACTAGCTCACGTGGATCGCTAGTTTGTATATTGCCCGCAACTAAAGAAGAACTGACCAATAAAGCGTCTTGATCACAGCCGAGCACTGAGGTCAGTTGTTGCAATACACCATCAATAAATTGTTCCATCGAATGAGAAGAAAACAAATCGACGGAGGCATCCATGATTTTTTCTAAGCCTTGCCGACTCTGTTCGATGGAAATAATATCGCGGTAAGAGCGTAAGCTTGACATCATTACGGTAAATAACTTTTGTGCCGTCAACTCAGTTTTTGATTTGTAATCGTTGATATCATAATCCACTATTACCTGCCGCTCAGGGGCTTGTCCTGGCTGACCGGTACGTAAAATAATTCTTACAAATTGATAATTTAACTGCTCCCGAATATAGCGCGCGACTTGTAAGCCGGCATCATCGGTTTCCATTACAACATCAAGCAATACGATGGCAATATCGTGTTGTTCAGACATGATTTGTTTTGCTTCTGCACCAGAGTAGGCACTGATAAACAATAATTTTTTTTGCTGAAAACTGAAGTCACTCAGTGCAAGACGCGTTACTACATGCACTTCAGACTCATCATCCACGATCAATACCTTCCAAGTACCATTGGATACTGTGGTTGCTAACTCTGGTTCATCTGCAAACAGAAATTGCTCAGACATCACTGAGGCTCCCTCCCAAAAAAACTTACCATGGTTATAGGCTGCTTTTCGTTGCAGGTCAAAATAATTGTATCCGATCGGCTTGAGTGTTGGGCATGATGATGGGAGCGCGCGCATACAAAAAAGCTAAACAACCAAATCGTGAAGAAAGCGGATAGTGAGCATTAAGTTTCTTTTGAAAGGAGTAGGGAGAATGCTCTGCTTACCGGTAGCTAATTAAGTTGACCGCCACTAATGCGCCAATGACCACCGTAGTCTTTCACCGAACTCACTTCCTCAAAACCCGCAGCAACTAACATCTGTCTTACCAGCGGCGCTTGTTCAAAGCCATGCTCAAGCCACAACCAACCGCCCGGGGTCAGATGCTGGGGAGCATTAGTGATGATATGTTGCAAATCGGCATAGCCCTGCTCGGCGGCCACCAAAGCGCTCAAAGGTTCATAACGTAAGGCACAAAGATGCGGGTCCTCAGCTTCAATATAAGGGGGGTTACTGACAATTAATTGATATTGCTCTGCAGCAAGCTGGCTAAACCAACGGCTTTGTTGCACTTGCACGTGAGGTAACGTTAAAGCAGCCGCATTACGCTGTGCTAAGGCGACAGCCTCTGGCTGTAGGTCAACCGCCGTGATCTGCCAAGTCGGGCGCTCGCTTGCCAACGCTAAGGCAATAGCGCCCGTGCCGGTGCCTAAATCGAGCACCCGTGCATTAGCAGTTAAGGGTAATGTTAAAACATGCTCTACCAACACTTCGGTATCAGGTCGAGGGATCAGCGTACTAGGCGCTACGGCCAACTCTAAACCAAAAAAATGCCAGTAACCAAAAATATAGGCTAAGGGCTCACCCGCTAAACGCCGCTTTAACATACGCTCGAGCTCTTGCAGTTCAGTGGCACTTAACAGACGCTCTGGATAGGTATATAAAAAACTGCTGCTGCAGTTTAATACCCGACAGAGCAACAGCCGAGCTTCGTGTAGCGGGTTATCAGAACAGCTTTGCAGCAACGCGGCGCTATGCTGCAACCAAGGATGCAGCTGCATTAACGGTTTTCATCCGCTAACGCGGCTAATAAGTCAGCTTGGTGCTCTTGCTTCAATGGCTCAATCACCAAGCCTAATTCACCTTCCATCACTTCGTTTAAACGATAAATGGTTAAGTTAATTCGGTGGTCGGTTAAGCGGCCTTGTGGAAAGTTGTAAGTGCGAATGCGCTCTGAACGATCGCCACTGCCCACTAATGAACGGCGAGTGTCTTGCTCTGCTAAACGGCGCTTTTCATCTTCGGCCGCTTGAATACGTGATTGCAGCACGCTCATTGCTCGGGCACGGTTTTTATGCTGCGAACGCTCATCCTGACACTCCACCACGATACCCGTTGGTAAGTGAGTGATCCGAATAGCGGAGTCAGTTCGGTTAACGTGCTGTCCACCGGCACCAGAAGCGCGGTAGGTATCCACCTTTAAATCAGCCGGATTGATTTCAATGGCTTCACTTTCTGGGATCTCCGGCATAATGGCTACAGTACAAGCGGAAGTATGCACCCGACCTTGCGATTCGGTTGCGGGTACGCGCTGCACACGATGGCCACCCGATTCAAATTTCAAGGTACCAAAGGCACCCTCACCTTGAATATGGGCGATAACTTCTTTAAAACCACCGTGCTCACCATCACTGGCACTGACCACTTCTAAGCGCCAGCGTTGTTTTTCAGCAAAACGGCTATACATTCGAAACACATCACCGGCAAAAATGGCGGCTTCATCGCCACCGGCACCGGCGCGAATTTCTAAAAAGCAGCTATTGCTGTCGTTCGGATCTTTAGGTAGTAACAAAATTTGCAGTTCAGTATCAAGCGCTTCAATGCTGGCACGAGCAGATTTATACTCTTCTTGCGCCATTTCCCGCATCTCAGGATCGGGATCTTTTTGCATTTCTTCAGCCATTTGCAAATCGTCTTGCGCCTGACAATAGCTACGAAAGGCTTTGTTAAGATCTTCTAACTGACTAAATTCTTTTGATAATTCACGAAAACGTTTTTGATCGCTAATAACGCCTGCGTCACTTAGCAACGCTTGCACTTCTTCGTAGCGTTCTACTAAGGCTTCGAGCTTACGATATACCGACTCTTTCATTTTAACCTGTTAACCTGATTATAAATCGACTAAGACCTTAACCAACTCGGACGCGTCCGGTTGCTCGGATTGTAATAAATGACGAATGGCTTGCGTGGGGCTGTGCATTAAACGATTACTCAGTTTATTGGCCATTTCTTGCAGCACTTTTTTCGGGATCTTGCCCTGCGGCCAACTGGTTTTGCGCTCGAACCAGCAATTCTTGTTTCACGTGTTCACAACGCTGCCGATAATCACGCAGCCAATCGGCTTTATCCTGTAAAAGTAACCATTGCTGAAACTCGTTGGCGCCCGATTCGATCATCACCTCCGCTTGTGCAGCGGCATGTTGTCGATGGTTTAAATTTTGCGCCACAATGCTTTGTAAATCATCTACGGTGTACAGGTAAGCATCTTCTAACTCAGACACCTGCTGCTCAATATCTCGCGGTACAGCTAAATCAACCAAGAACATCGGTTTGTGCTTACGCTGCCGTAACGCCTGCTCAACCATACCCTTGCCCACAATAGGTAAGGTACTGGCCGTTGAGGAAATCACAATATCCGCTTCAGCTAAACGAGATGGCACCTGCGCTAAGGTTAACACTTGGGCATTAAACTGCTTAGCCAAGTTTTCGGCTCGCTCATAGGTGCGATTCGCCACGCTTAATTTAGTTGCGCCCTGCTCAGACAAATGCCGCGCAACCAGTTCAATGGTTTCACCTGCGCCAATCAAAAGTACCCGCACATTATCTAACTTGCCAAAAATCTGTTTGGCCAGCGTAACGGCAGCAAAAGCAACCGATACCGCATTTGCGCCAATCTCTGTTTCGGTGCGCACGTCTTTAGCAACAGCAAAAGTCTTTTGAAATAGCCGCTCGAATAAGGGCTGGATCGTACCCGCTTGGCGCGATTGATTATAAGACTGCTTCACCTGCCCAAAAATTTGCGGCTCACCCAACACCAAAGAATCTAACCCTGCCGCCACGCGCATTAAATGCTGCACCGCTTGCTGATCTTGAAATAAGTAGAGATGTTGTTGTAAATCCGGTAACGACAATTGATGAAACTGTGCTAACCACTGCACCACTTGCTCGGCTTGTTCAGCACCACCGCTAAAATACAGCTCGGTACGATTACAGGTAGACAAAATCACTGCATCGACCAACTGCAGTTTCGCTGCCAATTGTTGCAAGGCCTCAGGCACCTGTTCGGGTGCAAAAGCCAGCTTTTCGCGCAGCGCAACTGGAGCTGTTTTGTGATTTATGCCTAGTGCAAAAATAGCCATCACCTGTATCATGGTTTCTGTAGGGGGCGAATTGTACGAAAAAGCCCAGGTTAATAAAAGCAAAAGCAAAGGACTTTAGTGTGTCATTACCGAATAGCCGATGGAGTATGTTAGTTTTTGTGGCTTTATTAAGCGCTTGTGGCCTAAAACCCAAGGCTCCACCCGCCGAGCCAGTGATGAACGCCGCGGCGCGACAACAACAATTAAACGCCATGCAAAGTTTTACCGTACAAGCATCGATGGGCATTAAAGCGCCGAATGAATCGATCAGTGGTAATTTGCGATGGCAGCAAATGAATGCCAACGATTTTCAAGCTCGGCTGGCCAATATGCTCGGTATCAGTTTATTTGAACTGACCCAGCAAACAAACTTTTCAGAACTACTGGTTAAAGGCGAACGTTATCAGGCGGCAGATGCCAGCAGTTTGTTGTGGCAATTAGCCGGTTGGTCAATTCCGCTGCATGATATGCCGTTATGGCTGCGCGGCTTACCTGGCGCCAGTGCCACCGAGTTGCAATATGACGCTGCTGGACGCTTAACCCGCTTTACGTTACAAGATAGCACCGGTATTCGCTGGCAATTAACATATCGCAGCTTTTTTGCCGATGCGCTCTCGTTACCCAAGCAACTAGAATTAAGCAGCGACGATACACACATTCGCTTAGTGATCCGGAGCTGGCAACCATGAGTTTTTCGTTACCGGCAGTGGCCAAACTGAATTTATTTTTGCATATCACAGGCCGTCGCGCTGACGGTTACCATAATCTGCAAACGCTGTTTCAGATGCTTGATTTTGGTGACCGCTTACATTTCAAAGCAGACAACAGCGGTGAAATAACGCTAAGTTGTAGCGATCCTTCACTTAACGGTAGCGATAACTTAATTTATCGTGCGGCTCAACTGCTGAAACCTTTTGCGCCCGCTGCAGCGGGCTGTCAGCTTTATTTAGAAAAAAACTTACCCATGGGTGGCGGCTTAGGCGGCGGCTCATCTGATGCAGCAACGACCCTGCATGGTTTAAATAAGTTATGGCAATTAGGCCTGTCTACCCAGCAACTTGCCGAACTGGGTTTACGCTTAGGCGCAGATGTCCCTGTTTTTGTGCATGGCACAACTGCCTTTGCTGAGGGGGTTGGCGAGCGCTTACAAGCTGTCGAATTACCCGAAAAAATTTATCTCGTGGTGACACCTCATTGTCATATTAGTACGGCGGCTATTTTCAGCCACCCGCAATTAAAACGTGATACGCCTACCATGGTTTTGGCTGATTTAATGCAACGCAATTGGCAAAATGATTGCCAGCCTTTGGTCGAACAGCTGTATCCGATTGTTGCAATGACCTTACAGTGGTTGTTAGAATACGCCCCGTGTCGAATGACGGGTACTGGTGCAAGTGTGTTCGCCGAATTCCCGGACGCGGCCAGTGCTCAACATGCCCTAGCGAGTTTGCCTGCATCATGCAATGGCTTTATCGCAAGAGGGGTCAACCAGTCGCCATTATGGGCTGCGCTGACAGATACCGACTCTAACAGCTGATGTCACTAAACGTTAGTGTATTACTGAATAAGTTGCTAACACGATCATTACGTTATACGTTGCAGGCAACGCAGCCTGATGACAGTGTGCATGGACGTTACACGCCAACGTAATAATAGGTCGGTTTGACAATAATCTGGGTATACTTAACTTTTATGACGTTATAATGATTAAACCGGACTCACCACTGCCCTGAGGATCCTACCGTGCCCGACATGAAGGTTTTCGCTGGTAACGCCATACCAGATCTTGCCAACAAAATCGCCAGCCGTCTTTACATCAAACTGGGAGACGCCTCTGTTGGTCGCTTCAGTGATGGCGAAGTCAGTGTGCAAATCAACGAAAATGTACGCGGTTCAGACGTCTTTATTATCCAATCTACTTGTGCACCCACCAACGATAACTTGATGGAACTGATCGTGATGGTTGATGCATTACGTCGTGCCTCTGCCGGACGGATCACTGCCGTGATGCCTTACTTCGGTTATGCGCGTCAAGATCGCCGTGTACGTTCAGCTCGGGTTCCTATCACCGCGAAAGTGGTTGCCGATTTTCTGTCTAGCGTCGGTGTTGACCGTGTGCTGACGGTTGACTTACACGCTGAGCAAATTCAAGGTTTCTTTGATGTGCCGGTGGATAACGTTTTTGCCAGTCCGGTTTTACTGGATGACATGCGCAAGAAAAATCTGCAATCACCCATCGTGGTATCGCCAGATATCGGTGGTGTAGTCAGAGCGCGTGCCGTGGCTAAACTGTTGAATGACGCTGATTTAGCGATTATTGACAAGCGCCGTCCGCGCGCTAACGTGTCGCAAGTGATGCATATTATTGGTGATGTACGTGATCGTGACTGTATTATCGTTGACGATATGATTGATACGGGCGGAACACTGTGTAAAGCAGCAGAAGCTTTAAAAGAGCAAGGTGCGAAACGTGTCTTTGCCTATGCTACGCATGCTGTCTTCTCGGGTAATGCGCCAGAAATCATCAGTAATTCCGTTATTGATGAACTCATTATTACCGATACCGTGCCATTATCCGCAGCAATGAAAGCCATTCCAAAAGTACGTCAGCTAACCTTAAGCGATTTATTAGCTGAATGTATTCGTCGTATTAGCAACGAAGAGTCGATTTCTTCAATGTTCGATTAAGCAGACGATTTCGATCATAAAGGCGCTTTAGGGCGCCTTTTGGTTTTTTTAAGCCTAATACGCCATGCTAAAAAGCCACTGAGCGTTTTATCCTTAGACGCTGAAAAATGATAAACAGCATATCAGATAGCGACACAGCCACAATGCTGCCAATTTGCATTTGCAGCTAACGGGGGCTGGTGGTAATATGTCGCGCCTTTTGTCATGCTACAAAAGGCAACAGGTTTCGGCTGGTCGCAAGCCGGGACAAATACTAATTATTGGAGTACATCATGTCTGATGCAATTTTTACATTAACCGCAGAAGTCCGTTCTGACCTGGGGAAAGGTGCGAGCCGCCGCCTACGTCACGAAGACAAAGTTCCAGCTATCATTTACGGTGGCAGCGTAGCCGCTCAATCAATCACTTTAGAGCACTCTAAACTGTTGAAAGCGCAAAGCGTTGAAGCCTTCTACTCTCACATCCTGACTATCAACGTCGCGGGTGAAGAAGTAAAAGCCATCGTTAAAGCCATGCAACGTCACCCGTTCAAGCCAAAAATCTTACACGTTGACTTCCAACGCGTAGAAGCTGGCCACGAGTTACACACTATTGTTCCTATCCACTTCATCAATGAAGAAGCCGGTGCGAAGAAAGGTGGTGTAGTTGTTCATGGTATGAACGAAGTTGAAATTGCCTGTTTACCACAGGATCTGCCAGAGTTCATCGAAGTAGATTTAAGCGATGTTGCAGTAGGCGTAACCTTACACTTAACTGACATCAAAGCACCTAAAGGTGTTACTTTTGTTCAGTTAACTAAAGGCGAAGGTCATGACCTGCCTGTAGTATCTGTAAACAAACCAGCTGGTAAAGCTGAAGAAGAAACACCTGCTGAGTAATGTCTGACGCTGTTCAGCCAAAGCTTCAGCTAATCGTGGGCCTGGGTAATCCAGGCCCCGAATATCAATATACCCGTCATAATGCGGGCGTGTGGTTTGTTGAGCAACTGGCTCGGACCTATCATGCGACCTTAAAACCCGAAGCTAAATTTTTCGGGCACACTGGCAAATTCATGCTTGCCGGCCAAGAATTCAAATTACTAATTCCATCGACCTATATGAACTTAAGCGGCAAAGCTGTTTTGGCCATGGCACAGTTTTATAAACTGTTACCAGAGCACATTCTGGTAGTACATGATGAGCTGGCGTTACCGCCCGGCACAGCCAAATTTAAGTTTGCCGGTGGACATGCGGGCCACAATGGTCTGCGCGATATCACAAGTAAGTTGGGTAATAACCCCAATTTTTATCGCTTGCGGCTTGGCATCGGCCATCCGGGGCACAAAGATCAGGTAACTGGTTTTGTTCTGGGTAAAGCGCCAAGCAGTGAACAATCACTGATTAATAGCTGCATCGATGAATCGGTTGCCTGTTTCGACCTGTTAGCTCGCGATGGCTTGGTAAAAGCTCAGCACCGTTTACACAGCTTTCAGGCTAGCTAAAATTTCGGAACACTCCCGTCGCTAATAGCACATTAAAGGATACACTCATGGGTTTCAAATGTGGCATCGTCGGTTTACCTAATGTTGGTAAATCCACCTTATTTAATGCTTTAACCAAAGCAGGCATCGAAGCCGCCAACTTTCCGTTCTGTACTATCGAACCGAATACCGGCGTGGTGCCAGTACCCGATTTACGCTTAGATAAACTGGCTGAAATCGTTAAACCTCAACGCGTATTACCCACGACCATGGAGTTTGTGGATATCGCAGGTTTAGTCAAGGGCGCTTCCCGTGGTGAAGGTTTAGGTAATAAATTTTTAGCAAATATCCGCGAAACTGACGCTATTGGTCATGTTGTGCGGTGTTTCGACGATGAAAACATTATTCACGTTGCCGGTAAAATTGATCCGGCCGATGACATTGAAACCATTAACATGGAATTAGTGCTATCTGATATGGACAGCGCTGATCGCGCCATTTTTCGTGTTCAAAAGAAAGCAAAAGGCGGCGATAAAGACGCTAAAGCAGAAATCCAGGTTTTAGAAAAAGTGAAGGCGCATTTAGAACAGGGCCATACCCTGCGCCAACTTGAGTTAGAAAAAGAAGAAAAGGCGCTGATTGCCTACATGAACTTTTTAACGATCAAGCCCACCATGTATATTGCTAACGTGATGGAAGATGGTTTTGAGAATAACCCCTACTTAGATATCGTTACTGCGATCGCTGAGAAAGAAGGCGCCATCGTGGTACCGGTATGCGCCGCTATCGAATCGGAAATTGCGGAGTTAGACGAAGAAGAGCGCAATGAGTTTATGGCCGACATGGGTTTAGAAGAGCCTGGCTTAAACCGGGTGATCCGTGGTGGTTACTCTTTGCTAAGCTTACATACTTATTTTACTGCCGGTGTTAAAGAAGTACGTGCTTGGACTGTCGCAATTGGTGCCACTGCGCCACAAGCTGCTGGCGTGATCCACACTGACTTTGAAAAAGGCTTTATCCGCGCTGAAGTGGTCGCTTATGACGACTTCGTACAATACAACGGTGAAGCGGGCGCGAAAGAAGCCGGTAAATGGCGTCTTGAAGGTAAAGATTACATTGTAAAAGATGGCGATGTTATGCATTTCCGTTTTAACGTTTAAGCCTCGCGGTTAAACGCTCGATACCAAGCCGGACCACGTGTCCGGCTTTTTGTTGTTGATCATTCTCGAGAACTATCTCATACTTAAATTTACTGTTTAGTTTTTACTCGCTCTGAACATAAATTCGGCAAATACACTGCAACTGGTATAATATCGAAAAAAAACGGTTGACGCTCATAAGTGAGATCAGCATAATACGCGCCACTTGCTTAGGACAAGTTATAGTGGCTACATAGCTCAGCTGGTTAGAGCACAGCACTCATAATGCTGGGGTCGCAGGTTCGATTCCCGCTGTAGCCACCACTTCCTACTCTACTGTTGTATGCGGGAATGGCGGAATTGGTAGACGCACTGGATTTAGGTTCCAGCGCCGCGAGGCGTGAGAGTTCGAGTCTCTCTTTCCGCACCATAATAGGGTGCAAGTAAGTAAAAAGTTGTTGTAGGGGCGTAGCCAAGCGGTAAGGCAGTGGGTTTTGATCCCGCCATGCGTTGGTTCGAATCCAGCCGCCCCTGCCATTAACTCTTTACCATCCCAGTAGGGGCGTAGCCAAGCGGTAAGGCAGCGGGTTTTGATCCCGCCATGCGTTGGTTCGAATCCAGCCGCCCCTGCCATAATTCAGAAAACCCGACCTCGTGTCGGGTTTTCGCTTTTCTAATCATTAATCAAATACAACGCTTTAGCTACAGCACGTCTCATCCAGCGGCCTACGCTGCGTCTTACTTCCTTTGATCTTCAGCAAACTTGATCGCCAAGCGATACGACTAAAACCCTGAGTTGCGGTAGCATTTTCGAAACAGCAGCACGAATGCTGCTTGCAACCTGGCTACATAGATTTAGTAAAATGATCGCCTGTAAGCAGCAGAAACAGGACGAGGTGGTAAACGCATAGTACACTTTGAAAGAGGGCGTGTTTTTCATGGATGAAAAACAGGAGCCCCCATGGATGGGTTTACGGCGTCCCTCGTTAAAGTTGTACGACGCGTTTAGCCACTGGATGCATTAATATCGAACCTGCTCACACTCAATTCTAAAAACAGTTTAAAAATAAGCAACATGCCGTAAATTGGTCGGCATATTAAGCCGCAGAATGTACCAATCTAAAACCTACAGAAAATAGTCATAGCAGAAGCAGATAAGACTTAAGGATTACTCAAAACACCCCATTACCCACAGCGTACTTTGTTAGTAGGCGTTTAGCGAGCCCCGCGTTAGCGGCCAGCCTAAGCCCCTGCTGGCGAATAAAGCTCAGCGTATCCGAATCACGGCTAAAAGTTTGATAAATCGCATCCATCGCACTCATCATCAAAGTATTTTGCAGCTTACGCTGCCGCTGATACTGCTTTAAACTGGCATTATCGGCCAGATCGCGACCAGCTTGTTGATTCTCAATTAACGTATCAGCCAATAACATCGCATCGGCAAAACCGAGGTTTACCCCCTGCCCCGCCAACGGATTAATAGTATGGGCCGCATCACCGGCTAACACGCAGCGCCCTTTAACGTAATGCTGCGCATGCATTCGTGCCAACGGAAACCACGCGGAAGCTTTCAGCTTTACCGCGCCCAACTCTGCCGGAAAGGCGGTTATAAACGCGTGCTCTAGCGCCGCTGGCGCAAGCTGTGCTAGCTGTTTTACCTTGGCCGCTTCGTCATACCAAACCAAAGACGCGCGTGCACCGGGTAAAGGTAAAAATGCCCGTGGGCCACTAGGATAAAACTGCTGCCAAGTTATATCCTGTTGCGGATAAGGCGTATCAACATAGGCCACTAAACACGCTTGTTGATATTGCCAACCCTGAGTACCAATGCCGGCAAATTGCCGCACCACAGAATTTGCGCCGTCGGCGCCAATGAGTAATGCACCCGATAGCTGCTGCCCATCTGCCAATGTAACCTGCACCGCTGTATCGTTTTCTTGTACCGCGCTGATTTGCGTATCGGTGATCACCGTCACGTGGCGGTTAAATTGTTGCCATAACGCCAGCTGAACCAAGTTATTCTCAACAATATGCCCTAAATGGTCCTCGGCAATGTCTGCAGCAGCAAAACGCACTGAGGCTTTCGCTTCGCCTGCTTGTAAATACTGATAAGGACACAGCCGCATAGCGCCTAACGCTTGCCAAGCCCCTAATTGCTGCAACCAACGCTCTGAGCGTAAATTTAATGACGACACGCGCAAATCGATCTCGCTTTGTGCGGCGAATGGCGCTGGGGCATGCTTTTCAATTAAACTGACCGTCAGCCCGGCCTGACTTAAAGCCAACGCCAGCGCGGCACCGACCATGCCACCACCACTAATAATGATATCTGTATTCTGCATCTGTGTTGCCTTGTACCGCTGCCTAAAAACGACAGGTAATTTAGTGCGAATTTTGCTAAGGTTAACAACAAATTTCCGGTAGGTAACCTGCGCTTAGAAAATAACCGGAAAAAACATTGACGAGTGCCGAAAAATGCGGCATTTTGCGCGCCCCTTTGTACGGTGGCTCGAACTTGTTGGCTTAGTTTGGTAACGATTGAATTGGAGATGGCCCATGCGAAATGTAACTGTTGCTGCAACCCAAATGCAGGGTGGCTGGAATGTGGAAGAAAATATTGCTCGAGCAGATAAGCTGGTGCGTGAAGCGGCAGCCCAAGGCGCGCAAATAATTCTGATCCAAGAGCTGTTTGAACGTAACTATTTTTGCCAGAAGCAAAAGCCTGACTACTTAGCATTTGCAGTCCCCGTCGCTGAAAATGCCGCGGTAAAACACTTTGCCAAGGTGGCTAAAGAGCTGGCGGTCGTGTTACCGATCAGCATTTATGAACGTGCCGGTAACTGCTTATACAACACCGTGGTGATGTTAGACGCGGATGGCAGCAATATGGGCATTTATCGTAAAAGTCATATTCCCGATGGTCCAGGCTACAGCGAAAAGTACTATTTCACGCCAGGCGATACCGGTTTTAAAGTGTGGGATACTCAATATGCTAAAGTCGGCGTGGGTATTTGTTGGGATCAATGGTTCCCAGAATGCGCGCGTAGCATGGCATTAATGGGCGCAGAACTGATTTTCTACCCCACCGCTATCGGTAGCGAACCGCATGATGCCACTATCAGCTCACGTGATCACTGGCAGCGTACGCAACAAGGCCATGCCGCTGCTAACTTAACACCGGTTATCGTATCTAACCGTATCGGTACTGAAACCGAAGGCGATTTTTCTATTACATTCTATGGCAGCTCCTTTATTGCTGACCATACCGGTGCCAAGGTAAAAGAAGCTAATGAAACCGAAGAAACGGTACTAGTACATACCTTTGATTTAGACGAAGTGGCAGCAACGCGTCGCGCTTGGGGTGTATTCCGTGATCGCCGCATTGATATCTACGATGCGTTACTGACCAAAGATGGCAAAATCAATCCGGAGAACAGCAAGTGAGCCGGACCTTAACCAGCACACCACAGCAAGATGGCTTTAGTATGCCGCCTGAATGGGCACCGCATAAACAAACCTGGATGGTCTGGCCCGAGCGTACCGACAGCTGGCGTTTAGGCGCTAAACCGGCGCAGGCTGCTTTTGTTACTGTAATCAAAGCCATTGCCGGGTTTGAACCGGTCAGCGTTGGCGTGTCTGCTGCCCAGTATGCCAATGCCTATGCGCAATTAAGCCAAGCAGAAACTAAATACCCGATCCGTGTGTTGGAAATTTCTAATAATGACGCTTGGTGTCGTGATACCGGCCCCACCTTTGTCACCAATGGCAAAGGTGAAGTGCGTGGCGTCGATTGGACCTTCAACGCCTGGGGTGGCTTAAATGGCGGTTTGTACTTCCCTTGGGATCGCGATGATCAAGTCGCCAGTAAGATCTTAGGTATCGAGCAACTGCCCCGCTATCGCACCGAAGGCTTTGTGTTAGAAGGCGGTGCGATCCATGTTGATGGTGAAGGCACGCTGCTGACTACCGCAGAGTGCTTACTGAATGCTAACCGTAACGCACATTTAAGCCGTGAGCAGATTGAACAGCAATTAGCAGAACATCTGAATATTAGTAAGGTGTTATGGCTTGAAGACGGCATCTTTAATGATGAAACCGATGGCCATGTTGATAATATGGCCTGTTTTGTTAAGCCGGGTGAAGTGCTGTTAGCTTGGACAGATGATCAGTCTGATCCACAGTATGCTCGTAGCAAAGCCGCACTAGACTATCTAGAAGCCAGTACCGATGCCAAAGGCCG
This sequence comes from Alishewanella sp. HL-SH05, assembly GCF_052655985.1. Next base: position 1,146,815 of record NZ_CP199753.1, on the reverse strand, counting down.
CAAAATCAAGGTGCATAAACTGCCCGTGCCAGCGCCTATCATGGCCAAAGCCGAGGAATATGCGTCAGTCGATCAGTCGATGGCCGCCATTCCACGTGAAGCCAACGCCCGTTTAGCCGGCTCTTACATCAATTTTTATTTATGTAATGGCGGTTTGATCCTGCCAACCTTTGATGATCCCAATGATCAGGTTGCCGCAGCAATATTGCAGACACTTTTCCCTCTGCACAAAGTGGTGACGGTACCCGGCAGAGAAATTCTGCTCGGTGGCGGTAATATCCACTGTATTACTCAGCAGCAACCGGCCGGTTAATGTTCGCGTTGGCGAAAAGGTGTTGCCGTTGAGCCAAGCAAAGGGGTGGTAATCATCACCCCTTCGTTTTTACAGCAAAGCGCTGTACTCATTACTAAACGCTTTAGCTTATTTTGCAAGGAACCTCTGCCATGGCCAAAGCCTGTGCCTTACATATTTTAGTGAAAACCCGCGAGCAAGCTGAAAAGCTTAAAATGCAACTGCAAAAAGGGGCTGATTTTGGCAAATTAGCCAAACAACACTCGCTTTGTCCATCAGGTAAAAAAGGAGGAGATTTAGGTGAGTTTCGTAAAGGGCAAATGGTCAAACCCTTTGACGATGCCGTTTTTAAAGGGCCGGTACTCGCCGTGTTAGGGCCAGTAAAAACCCAATTTGGTTTTCATTTAATTAAAACCCTGTATCGCGATTAAACGCAAAGGTTCAGGCTTTGCTAAGGAGTAACCATGCAATTAATACCGGCCACTAGCACACATCTGCCAGAGTTAATGAGCTGGTTTAATAGCGAAGCCGAATTAATCAGCTGGGCGGGCCCGGGTTTTCGTTTTCCTTTTAATGCTGAGAGCTTTGCGCAAGATCTTAAATTACAAAGCCTGTCGTCTTGCCTGTTACAAGCTGACGATGGCCAAATATTGGGGTTTGGCCAATATTCCTTGCAACACGGTCATGCGCATCTGAGTCGGTTGGTGATTCATCCACGGTTTCGTGGCTATGGTTTTATTCAGATTTTACTTGGGAAATTACAACGGCAAGCCGGCTTAACACTCAGCACAGCAAGCGCGTCGCTGTTTGTATTTCGCAGCAACGCTGCTGCGATCCGAGCTTACCAACAGGCCGGTTTTGTAGAGCAGTTACATCCGCAAGGCGAGTTACATCAGCTTTGTAGTTATATGGTTCGCCCTGCTAACGCCGTAGCGTCTTAAACCCAGTTTTGTGGCTCAGTTTAAGCTTTACCCAACGCTTTGGCTCTTAATTTCGCTTTAACCTTACCTGCCGATGGCCGTTTAGCGCCATCTTGACGCCCTTGGCGCTGACCAGGCTTACCCGGTAAATGATCAGCCGGCGGCACAAAACTGGGGTCATGTTCATAGCCTGGCAACACTTTCGCTGGCAGTACTTGTTGTGTCAGTTTTTCAATTTCTTGCAAAGCCCCACGCTCTTCTGGGCCAATCAAAGTAATGGCTTCGCCACTTAAACCGGCTCGGCCAGTACGACCAATGCGATGCACATAATCTTCCGCAATTTGTGGTAAATCATAATTCACCACATAAGGTAGCTCGCTAATATCTAAACCGCGCGCAGCAATATCGGTCGCCACCAAAACACGCACCTTACCTTGCTTAAAATCATCTAAGGCTCGCTGTCTGGCTCCTTGCGCTTTATCACCGTGGATAGCCGCAGTGTTTAAACCGTCTTTTTGTAACTGCTTTGCCAGTCGGTCTGCACCATGTTTCGTGCGCACAAAAATCAAAACTTGCTGCCAATTACGCGCACCAATCAGGTGTGAAATCATTTCGCGCTTGCGATGCCGATCAACTAAATACACTTGTTGCGCCACCCGATCAGCGGTGGCATTGGCCGTAGCTACTTCAATTTGGATGGGATTGTTTAACAGCTCATCTGCCAGCTGTTTAATGTCTTTAGAATAGGTTGCAGAAAATAGCAGGGTTTGTCGTTTAGCCGGTAGCTTGGCCATAATGCGTTTGATGTCGACCACAAAGCCCATATCCAACATGCGATCAGCTTCGTCTAATACCAGCACTTCTAGCTCGCTCAGATCAACTGTTTCTTGATGTAAATGATCAATCAAACGCCCCGGCGTTGCGACCAGAATATCCAGGCCACGTTCAGCTTGATCATATTGCGGCCGAATCGACACCCCGCCATAGAACACGGCACTGCGACAGCTTAAATACCGACTGTAGGTTTGCACACTTTCGAACACTTGCTGCGCCAATTCACGGGTGGGGGTTAATACCAACACGCGCACTTGCGCGGGGCGTAAGACCTTAGGTGCATTGAGAAGCTGTTGCAGCAGTGGTAAGGTAAATGCCGCTGTTTTCCCGGTGCCGGTTTGGGCGCCCGCGAGCACATCTTTACCTTGTAAAATCGGTGGAATACTTTCTTGCTGTACCGGTGTTGGGCTAGCATAGCCCTGTTCAGCTAAAGCGCGTAAAATAGGCTCAGCCAGAGCCAGAGATTGAAACACCATGTGTAATTCCAGAAATCAAAACAGCTAACATCTAAATGATGTGTGAGTATAGCAGATGAGCGCTTTACAAGATATTGCCACACCTAGCCCTGCTTGGGTGCTGTATATGGTACGCACTGCGGCTGGACAGCTGTATACGGGTATCACCGTTGATCCGCAGCGACGCATGCGCCAACACGCTGGTGAAATTAAAGGAGGCGCCAAAGCGTTGCGCGGTAAAGGCCCCTTAACACTGGTTTATCAACGTCGCTATTCGGATCGCGCCAGTGCCAGTCAGGCAGAATACCAGTTAAAACAACTGAGCAAAGCTGAAAAAGAGCAGTTAATTAGCGAGCAATAATGGATAATTTTTATTTAGTTTTAGCCTATCTAGTCATCGGCTTTTTATTACGGCGCCAGCCCGCCATGCCGCAAAATAGCGGCATCGTTCTGAATATTTACGTGCTTTACGTGGCGTTGCCTGCGTTGATCCTGAAAAATATTAAGTTATTAGAATTCTCGTTTTCACTGCTCATCCCAGCCATCACGCCCTGGTTGCTTTTGCTTGTTGTGGTGGCATTGGTGTTACTGCTCAGTAAATTTTTTAACTGGTCGCGTGAAGTGACAGGCGCATTGTTAATCATTCTTCCGCTGGGTAATACTTCGTTCTTAGGCTTTCCGATGACCGAAGCCTTATTCGGCAACGTCGCCATGCCCTATGCGGTGGTCTATGATCAAATTGGCTCTTTTATTGCGCTAGCAACCTATGTCACCATCGTTGCGGCGATCTACAGCCCAACAATGAACAAGCCTAGCGCGAAAGCCATTATCTGGAAAATCATCAGTTTTCCCTCGTTTATAGCTCTGATGGTAGGGTTACTGATTCGTGATATAACGCTGCCACCACTGGCTATTACTTTAGTCGATAATTTGGCCGCGACGCTGGTGCCGGTAGTGATGATAGCGGTAGGTTTTCAGCTAAGCTTTCGTTTTAACAAAGATGAGATCGTGCCGTTACTCAGTGCCTTAGTGATAAAGTTAGCGGTGATGCCACTGAGCGCATGGTTAATTTGGCGGGCGCTGGGGCAAGAGGGGTTGGCGGTGACCATCAGTATTTTTCAAGCGGCAATGCCGCCGATGATCTCGGCCGGTGCTATTGCCATTATGGCCGGTTTAGCACCTAGGTTAGTAAGTGGCGTTATCGGTTTTGGTATTCTCTCTGGTCTGGTAAGCTTACCTATAGTCTTTTGGCTATTACAATAATTCGAGGAAGACATGGACTGGGAAACGTTATACACAGAGGTGCTGACCATCATTCAGCAAAAAGAAAATTGGTATCAACTCGTTGCACTTAGCCTAGCGTTACTTATTGCCTCTTTCAGTAATCAACGCCTACAACGGGCGCTAGAAAAACATCAATTACAAGGTGCTAAGTTGCGGCATCTGGCCATTCGCAGTTTACAGCGTTTACTGTGGCCGTTAATCGCCTTACTGGTGTTAATTCCCATTAAAGCCGCCTTTGTACAACAAGAACTGCCGATGACATTGTTAGGGTTCGCTACGCCTATCCTACTGGCATTGGCCATGATCCGCTTTTGTATTTATCTGCTACGTAAAGCGTTCTCGGTAAGCCCTTTACTTAAGTCATCCGAAAACGTGTTATCGGTGCTGATCTGGTTAGCCGTTGTATTACATTTAGTCGGCTGGTTACCTGCTGTCATTGCGATGCTGGATAGTTTTGCAATCACTGTCGGTGAAAGCCGTATCTCTGTGCTATCGGTAATGAAACTGCTGTTTATGATTGCCTTAGCCTTTACCTTAGCGCTTTGGCTCTCCACACTAATTACCAATAAATTGGAACGTACACATTCTATTAGCCCGAGTATGCGGGTTGGATTTGCTAAGTTCACCAAGTTTTTTTTAATTACAGTGGCGTTTTTAGTCGCGTTAAATGCCGTAGGCATTAACCTTAGCTCACTGGCAGTGTTTGGGGGGGCTCTGGGTGTTGGTTTAGGTTTTGGTTTACAGCGGATCGCCTCTAACTTTATCAGCGGCTTTATTCTGGTACTCGACCGTTCTATTAAACCCGGCGACATTATCTCGGTTGGCGATAAATTTGGTTGGGTTGAACAACTGAATGCACGCTACTTAGTGGTTCGTAACCGTGAAGGTGTCGATACCTTAATCCCGAACGAAAACATGATCACCAACGAGGTGATTAACTGGAGTTACGCCGATCCGTTCGTGCGGGTAGTCATCAAAGTGCAAATTAGTTACGACGACGATCCAGAGCAAGCCATGGCCCTTATGCTCGAATGCGCCCAAGCCTCCGCTCGGGTATTAACGGAACCCGCCCCAACTGTCCGTTTAATGGAGTTTGCCGATAGCGGCATTGAACTGCAATTACGCGTGTGGATTGCTGATATGGAAAATGGCACGGCTGCGGTGAAATCGGATATTAACGTGGCCATTTGGCGCATCTTTAAAGCCAATAATATTACTATTCCGTATCCACAGCGTGATTTACACATTAAAAGCTGGCCGAGTAAACCGCGCTCAGACCATCTGCCCAGTGATATTAGCGATGAGCTATAACTGCAAGGCCTGATAAATCATCGTCATAATACTGCCGTAGCGGCCGGTTTCAAACCGGTCGCCACTAAAGTAATAACCCTCACCGTCGGCCACTATCGGACTGTGTTTTTTATTGGTCAGTAGCACCACCATGAGATTATGCGCTGGATCGATCACCGTTGCTGTTCCAGTCCAGCCGGTATGGCCGTAAGCATATTGACTGGCATAAGCACCGAAGTGCCATGCTAAATCACCTTGTACTGCGGTACGCCAACCCAGCGCATATTGATGATCATAAGGAGAGGCTGCCACAAACTGCTGTATCGTCGCTTGATCAAAGAAGCGTTGCCAACCATAGCCACCACCTTGTAATGCCACTGACATCAACACCGATAAATCGGCCGCGGTGCTAAACAAACCGGCATGCCCAGCGACACCTTGAAAAGAATAAAAAGCTTTTTCGTCATGCACTTCGCCCCGCAGCACACCTTGGCGATTGGCAGGAAAACTGACACGGCCACCGCGGCTATTGCCTTGTAATTCGGTTGCGGCAATCTGTGATACTGCCACACCGTGCTGCAACGGATTAAACAACGTATCAGCCAAACCTAATGGCTGATAAAATTGCTGCCGAACAAACACATCTAAAGGCTGTGCGCTTATTTTCTCAATTAGCATACCAAGCAACATATAATCGACATCGCTGTACACCGACTGCACGCCACGCTCAGTCGCAAAGGGAACTTGCGTTAAAATTAAGTGCTCGGTATGCGCTTTGTTTAGCGAATAAAACGCAGGGCCGTGTCGGTTGTCAGGGCGAAAAAAATGCACCTCAGGCGGATAACCGGCAATATGATACAGCAAATCGCTGACCAGACGCTGCTCACGGCCACCGCCCTGATAATCTGGTAAATAATGCTGAATGGGTTTTGTCACATCTAACTTGCCTTGGCTAACCAGCTGCATCAAGGCATAGTTAGTGGCATACATTTTAGTATTCGAAGCGATATCAAACAGCGTGAAGCGCTGCATGGGCTCGGGCTTTGAGACACCAAGGCCATCATCGGTATAACGCTGGCTATAACCATAGGCACTGTGTTTAATCACCACGCCATCTTTAACCACCAACAAGACGGCTCCCGGAAACCCCTCGGCAACCTCCGTCTCGATTAACTGATCTATCGGCTGAAACGCCAAGGCATATTGCTGTAAATCGGTGCGTAACGTAGGAAATGGCAAGCTCAGTTTGACTTCAGCTGAAGCAGGAACGCTGCTGAGATAACGCAGACGGTTTTCACCATTGCGGGTATAACGTGATACATCAATCTTTACCGGTCGACCATTAGCCGGGCGTTGCACCCGAATCAGTTGTTGATTAACTTGCAACAACAACTCAGTGGCTTGCTGCAAATCAATCAGTATTTCGCCCTGCCCAGCATAAGCTAAAAAACTGCGGGTGTTATTAAGCTTACTGCGCTCACTGCGCTGCTCTGGCCAGGTAAGTTGTAACTGGCCATGCCCTTCGGCTAAGGCCAGTTGCTCCGCCGGGGTTAACGGCAAAGGTGCGGCAAAACGTGACCAACCAAACAGACTGCATCCTGCCAGCAGGCACAAACTTAAACTTAACAGCAAGGTGCGCAGTGACAGCATCGGTTCAGCCCTTTTCGTTTTACTTACGCTAAGGTGACCTTAGCAAATTTACGTTTACCTACCTGATAAATTTGACAAGTGCCTTTGGCAATATCTAACTTAGCATCAGTAACCTTGGTTTCACCGTCTAACTTCACCGCGCCTTGTTTGATCATGCGCAGTGCTTCAGAGGTACTCTCCACCAAGCCAGCCGCTTTTAACAGGTTAGCAATGGGCATGCTGGGCTCATCACAGCTTAAGGTGATTTCGGCAATGTCATCTGGCAAGGCATTTTTACTAAAACGCTGAATAAAGTCTTGATGGGCCGATTCAGCCGCCGCATCGTCGTGAAAACGACTGATTAATTCTTTCGCTAAAGAAATTTTAACATCGCGCGGATTAAGCCCTGCTGCCACATCGTGTTTCAAGTGTGCAATCTCAGTCAGCGGGCGGAAACTCAATAAGTCGTAATAACGCCACATTAACTCGTCAGAGATAGACATGACTTTACCAAACATTTCGTTCGGTGCATCGGTAATACCAATGTAATTACCTAAAGATTTAGACATTTTCTGCACACCGTCTAAACCTTCCAGTAAGGGCACCATCATGACCGTTTGTGGCCGCATGCCTTCATCTTTTTGCAGCTCACGCCCCATCAACAAGTTAAAGCGTTGATCAGTGCCCCCCATCTCAACATCGGCTTCTAAGGCAACAGAATCCCAACCCTGTACTAACGGATACAGAAATTCGTGAATAGCGATGGATTGATTGTTAGCAAAACGCTTTTTAAAATCATCACGCTCTAGCATACGCGCGACGGTTTGGCGTGATCCCAGTTTGATCATGCCGGCAGCGCCTAATTTCTCCATCCACTCAGAATTAAAGGCGACCCGCGTTTTGGCCGGATCTAGAATTTTAAATACTTGTTCTTTGTAGGTTTCAGCGTTAGCCAACACCTCTTCGCGGCTTAAAGGCTTTCGCGTAACGTTTTTACCACTCGGATCGCCAATCATGCCGGTAAAGTCACCAATTAAGAATATGACTTCATGGCCTAACTGCTGAAAAGTACGCAATTTATTAATCAGCACCGTGTGGCCTAAATGTAAATCAGGCGCCGTCGGATCGAAGCCCGCCTTGATCTTAAGAGGTTTGCCTTCCTTTAATTTGGCAATTAGCTCTTCTTCAAGCAGAATTTCCTCGCAACCGCGTTTTAGCTCTGCTAATGCCTGTGCCCAATCGGCCATTTTTAACTCCTAAGAATAAATATTTTTGCTCAGATAACGGCCATTCTATCGCATGTGCCGCCGAGGTGAAACGCACAAAAGTCTGGTATCTTCGAAAAAAAACAGATATGCTCGCTTTTTGTGCATTCTCAGATATTGTGGTTATTATGCAGCAATTAGTCGCTCAAATTCCTTCTCGCCATCGCCTGCTAATTCTGCTGGTTTCTGTTTTTATTGCTATTTTGCTACTTTTACCGTCCGAGCAAGCCTCTGCCTCTCGCGGTTCCGAACACAGCAGCTTAGCCATCAGCAACACCTACAGTGTTGAACTGAACCTTCCCGCTGAAACCCCCTTAGCGGCTTTACCTGAAGTAAGCGATGAAGTGCCGGAATTACCCGATGTGGTTATCGAACAACGGGGGTTACAGTGGACCACGCTCGAAGTGCAAAGTGGCGATATCTTATCTAGCCTGTTTCGCAAAGCCAATGTTAGCCAGCAAACCATGCTGAGCATTTTAGATTTAGGCAAAACAACACGCACGTTAACTCGGCTTTATCCTGGTGAAAAATTGGAATTTGGTTTGGATGAGCAAGGCGAATTACAACAACTGCGTTATGCCATTGATCGCCTGACTACCTTACAAATCAACCGCAACCTTGAGGGCAACTTCACGGTAGAAGAATTACGCAAGCCCGTAGAACAACGCCAACAATTCACCAGTGCCGAAATTCGCAGTAATTTTTGGAGTGCCGGTTTAGCCGCAGGCTTAACCGATGCGCAGATTATGCAACTCGCCGGTATTTTTGGCTGGGATATCGATTTTGCGTTAGACATTCGCGCGGGCGATTATTTCTCTGTGCTCTATAATGCCGACTACGTTGACGGTGAATTCCTGGGCAATGGCACCATTTTAGCGGCGCAATTCAGCAATCAGGGCCAGGTGTATCAGGCTATTCGCCATAGCGATGGTAACTACTACAAACCTGATGGTAAAAGCATGCGCCAGGCTTTTTTGCGCGCGCCGGTTAGCTTTCAATACGTTAGCTCTAACTTTAATCCACGCCGCTTACATCCAGTGTTAGGCACAGTGCGAGCACATAATGGTACTGATTATGTAGCGCCAGTCGGCACTCCCATTATGGCGGCAGGGGATGGCAAGGTCACAAAATCAGCCTACAATAGCTTAAATGGTCACTATGTGTTTATTCAACACGCCAATAATATTGTTACCAAATATCTGCATTTATCGAAACGCTTAGTGAAAACCGGTGAACGTGTGCGCCAAGGTCAAAGAATTGGTAAATTAGGCTCTACCGGCCGTGTAACGGGCGCGCATTTACATTACGAATTTATGCTTGATGGCGTGCATCGCAATCCACGTACCGTGAAATTACCCGAAGCACTGCCACTACAGGGTAAAGACAAGCAACAGTTTATGCTAACCGCTAGTACCGTATTGGCCGAGCTGCAACAACAACATAAGCAATACCTAGCGAGCCAAGAGCAACCTGCTGCTCCTCTGGTAGCTAACTAATACCAGTAATTGAACCTTGCTCTATTAGTAATGCTAAAGCATTTATGATTACATAAAATATCGGCTTCTTAAGCCTATACAATCCAATAAAAGATTGAAAAATTATAGTGCTTTATTAATCAATCACTTAACTTACCTTAAAGTCAGATTAAATACTTAGTTGTTAAAGCAATTACTATACAGTACACCACCTCTGCAGAGTAAATATCGCTTTGATACTTAGCTTTGACGATAGCGACTGCTTCATTTGGTATTTTGCCAAATTAATAGGAAGTAGAGCAAAACGTTGCAGCATTTTAGGCTATGTTTATATTAATGTGCTCGAATGTTCTCGTTTCAGTTTTAGCCTGATACGCGCCGCGCAACATATATAGTTAAGTCTTGATAAGCTGCTTTCACTGCCGCTGAAAATGCTTCGTTCAGGCTAAGCTCTGTCGGGAATACCCTATCTAGTGCTAAAAATAGTGGTACATCATGGTTGGCTATGCCTGTGCACTGCGAAACGACATCGAGCAGATTATCGACTAAGGGATCAATCAGCTTTTCGCCCTCGCTAACGCGACGACGGATAAACAAGAACCAAGCAGCCAAACAGCTACTCAGCAGTTGAATATCACGCCCTGCCGCAAGGTTGTCTTTGATAACAGGTAAAATACGCATCGGTATTTTTTGCGAACCATCCCAGGCAATTTGGGCCAATAAATGCCGGATGGCTGGGTTACAAAAACGGGCAAAAATATCGGTACTGTATTGGTTAACATCCAGCTCGCTGGGTGCAATAAACGATGGGATAATTTCTGCGGTGACCATCTGCTTAAGTTGCGCCACCAGTTGCTGATCCTGCATCGCATCGTAAACTGTTTCATATCCAAGCAAATAGCCGGTGTAAGCCAAAGTGGAATGCGGCGCATTTAATAATCGCAACTTGGCTTTTTCAAAGGCGCTAACATCGGCGGCATAAATAACACCGGCTTGCTGCCAGGCTGGCCTCTCACTGGGTAGAATATCTTCAATCACCCATTGTACAAAAGCTTCACGTTTAATAGGCCAGTTATCTTGTAAGCCTATCTCTTTGGTAACATTGATGCGCAGTGTTTCGTCGGTCGCTGGGGTAATGCTATCGACCATAGTGCAGGGACAAATCAACTGTTGCTCTAGCCAGTTCGCCAGCGCCGGATTTTTTTGTAAAGTATAGCTAATTAATGCCCGACGCAGTTTACGGCCGTTGTCGGTCAGGTTGTCGCAGCTAATCACACAAAAGGGTGCCACATTGGCCTGATAGCGAGCAGCTAAAGCACTTGCTAATAAGCCGATGGCGGTAACAGCCTGGCTATTACCGTTTAAGTCCTGCTGAATTTGCGGGTGTTGTAAGTCCAGCTCTCCAGCGGCATTCAAGCAATAGCCTTTTTCGGTAATGGTCATGGTGACATATCGAGTGCTGGGGGCGGTTAAACGGGCAAACACCGCAGCATATTGCTCGCTGGCAATTAATACTTCCTGCACGCTACCAATAATTTGATAACTGGTTTTGCTATCGAGCACGGCAAGTGTATATAAACCATCTTGCGGCATCAGCGCCTGACTGACATCGGCTGAGCGCATCGATACGGCACTGATAGCCCAATCGCCGCCATGTTGCAGGGCTTGTTCGGTATAAAAGGCCTGATGGCCACGAAAAAAAGCACCAGGGCCTAAATGTACAATGCCAATTTGTGGTTTAACCTCAGCCAGGCGATAAGCCGGAAGTGGTAATTTGCCGTCGAGGCTGGCGAGTGTACGATTGCTTAAATGTTCCATAATTTGCCTGCTGTTCACGTTTAGCTATGTGGCTTCACTCAGTAGAGGCACACAATGACTCCTTCCCTGGGGGCTCCTGTCCAGCATCCATGCTGGACACGCTTTGTTTAGCCCTTACTGAGCTTCGCTGCCGAGTATCGTGGTATACCCTGTCAACTTTTTACTATTTCAACTGATACGCTTTTTTCACCAAACCGTAAGTCAGCTCATAAGCTAACTCGCCTGCTTCGACTTCGGTTAGCCGGTGCTCTGCGACTAAACCGGCCAAAAAGCGGCAGTCAATACGACGAGCCACATCATGTCTTGCTGGAATAGATAAAAAAGCGCGGGTATCGTCGTTAAAGCCAACGGTATTATAAAAACCCGCGGTTTCGGTGACTTGATGCCGGAAGCGCAGCATACCTTCAGGGCTATCGTGGAACCACCAAGCCGGGCCGAGTTTTAAAGCCGGATAATGACCTGCTAATGGCGCCAGTTCACGGGCATAGGTGGTTTCATCCAGCGTAAACAAAATAATGTTTAAACCGGCTTCGTTACCGTATTTTTGTAATAGTGGCTTTAAGTTGCTAACAAACTCGGTTGGGCTTGGAATGTCTGCACCTTTATCCGGGCCAAAGCGCTCAAAAATCATCTGGTTATGGTTACGGTGCGCACCGGGGTGAATTTGCATAGTCATGCCATCTTGCAGACTCATACCCGCCATTTCAGTCAGCATTTGGCCTCTGAATAACTCGGTTTCTGCCATGCTGGCAGTGCCTGCTAAACAACGTTGAAAAAGCGCGGCAGCTTCCGCTTCTGGTAAATCGGCAGTAATGGCAGACGGGTGGCCATGATCGGTCGCTGTTGCACCATGTTCACGGAAAAAAGCCCGGCGAATACGTAAAGCTTGCAGGTAACCCTGCCAATGACTGGTATCTTCGCCAGTAAGTTCGCCCAATTTCGCCACATTAACCGCAAAATCGGCGTGGTCCGCATCTACAACGTCATCAGGCCGAAAGGTCGTAATAACGTTTTGTTCAAAGCCCGTCCCTTTTAATTTAGCATGGTGCCGTAAATCGTTTAACGCCCCTTCAGTAGTAGCAATTAACTCGATGTTAAAGCGCCCTAATAAAGCGCGAGGTTTAAACTCAGGCTTAGCCAACTGCTCGTTGATGGTGTCGTAATACAGATCAGCGGTGTCTTCGGTCAGCGTTACCTTTAAACCAAAGACATCATGGAATACGGTGTCTAACCAAATACGCGAAGGAGTGCCGCGGAACAAATAATAGTACTTAGCAAAAATATGAAAAATTTTGCGATAATCACTTTCTACCACTGCCCCATCTTTACGGCGAATCCCCAGCGCTTCCAGTTTAATGCCCTGGCTGTAGAGCATGCGAAAAACATAATGATCGGGTAACAACAGTAAGGCAGTGGCATTTTCAAAATTGGCATCATCGGCAAACCAACGTGGATCAGTGTGACCATGCGGGCTAACAATGGGTAAGTCTTTAATTTGCGCGTACAGTCGCTGCGCGATAGCACGAACCACCGGATCGGCTGGAAATAATCGGTCTGGGTGAAGTTCTAAAGGAAGTGTTTGAATCATGATATTTGTCCTGTTTAGTATTCAGTCAGCTGTTCCACTTAAGCTCGCCCTATCGATGCGTTGCGTAGGTTTTAATGTTATAGCGTAACGCCGCTTGCCGTATTGTAATTTCACGCTAATCAGTGAACTCTTTGTGCTTACGTTGTGTAAACAGCACAACCACCTGCAAACAGAAATTCATGGGACGCGTCGATGGCATCATGCACTGAGCGCAGCGGTAACATCATCGCCAATTCACTATGGCTTGCGCCCTTTGCCAGACTAGCTGAATATGCCTAAGCCGCCGCGCAAATTGCAACTCCAGAGCAAGCGGCTTTTTTGTCTTTCAGCAACAAAGTAAGGACTGTCGAATAACAAAGGCCGACGAGCAGCCAACCTTATTTCATTGAAATAACTAACTATCTGCATGCAAAATGTTTTAGCAAGAAAATAGATAACTTTCTATAAAAAAACCACTTCCATAAGAAGTGGTTTACTAAGACTAGTAGAATTAAATAACGACGTTCTAATAGCGCTTTATTTCATAGTATTGTTAGTTTAACCCACTAAAGCCAACAGAATACCGGCAGCCACAGCTGAGCCGATAACACCTGCTACGTTCGGTCCCATCGCATGCATTAACAAGAAGTTATGCGGATCAGCTTCTAAACCCAATTTGTTCGATACCCTTGCGGCCATCGGTACCGCAGAAACCCCAGCAGAGCCAATCAACGGGTTGATGCTTTGCTTTGATACCTTATTCATGAACTTCGCCATCAACACACCGGCAGCGGTACCGATAGCAAACGCCACCATACCCAGCATCAGGATGCCCAAGGTTTGGGTCGTTAAGAATTTATCGGCACTTAAGCGTGAACCGACCGCGAGGCCTAAAAAAATGGTAACGATGTTAATTAACTCGTTTTGTGCGGTTTTGCTTAAACGATCAACTACACCACACTCTTTCATTAGGTTACCTAAACAGAACATACCAATTAACGGCGTGGCGGTAGGTAATAACAAAATAGTGAGCACTAACAACAGTAAAGGAAAGACGATCTTCTCGCGCTTAGACACCACACGCAGTTGTGTCATTTGGATCTTCCGCTCTGCTGGTGTAGTTAATGCTCGCATAATAGGAGGCTGGATCAGCGGCACCAGCGCCATGTAAGAGTATGCGGCTACCGCAATAGCGCCAAGCAAATCAGGCGCTAAGCGCGATGCTAAAAAGATCGCCGTTGGACCATCAGCGCCGCCAATAATGGCAATCGCTGAAGCCTCTTTCATGGTAAAACTTAAACCGGGTACCCAGTTCAGTGCGATAGCACCAAGTAGCGTAGCAAAAATACCAAACTGTGCGGCGGCCCCTAAAAACAACATCCGCGGATTAGCAATTAAAGCGCTAAAGTCGGTTAAGGCACCCACCCCAAGGAAAATGAGCAACGGGAATAAACCCGAGGTAATACCCATATCATAAAACAGATAGAGTACCCCGCCAGGCTCACCCATACCGGCTAAGGGTACGTTAGTTAAGATTGCGCCAAAGCCAATCGGTACTAACAACAGGGGTTCAAAACCTTTGGCGATAGCCAAAAACAGCAGCAACACCCCAACCAACATCATAATGATTTGGCCAAGGCTAAAGTGCACTAACCCCGTTGAATCAATCAGTGTTTGAATAGCTTCCATCAGAAATCCTTGTTATCTCAACACTGCATTAATCGAAACTGATTAGCACATCACCGGTCGTGACAGAGTCACCGGCCGCAACATGAATTTTCGAGACAGTACCATTGGCCACCGCCCGCACTTCAGTTTCCATCTTCATTGCTTCCATAATGATCACCACATCACCCCGTTGCACGCTGGCACCCGGCTTGGTCACGATTTTCCAGATATTACCGGCTAAGGGGGCATTTAACGTTGCACTACCGGTAACCGAGGCGCTACCAGGAATATTTTCAGATACCACCGGTTTAACGCTGCTTAATTCACCTGTTGGCGCAACATCAACCTCATACACTTTCCCGTCTACCCGCACGCTATAGCTCGCTGGGCCATTGTTAGTCAGTGGTTGACGCTCTGCCACGGCTGGTTTTGCAGAAGAAGAAGGCATAACCGGTGCAGGCTCAAACGCCGCCGGATTGTTAAGATTTTTCAGGAACTTCAAGCCCACTTGTGGGAATAAAGCATAAGTTAATACGTCATCAATAGTATTAGTGGCTAAATCGATGTTTTCGGTTTTCGCGAGTTCGGTGAGTTCTGCGGTAAGCTTCTCTAACTCTGGCGTTAATACATCCGCTGGGCGGCAAGTAATGGCTTTGCCACCGGCCAAAACCTTTTCCTGTAATTCCGCATTAACCGGCGCCGGTGTGGCACCGTATTCGCCTTTTAACACACCCGCTGTTTCTTTGGTGATGGTTTTGTAGCGCTCGCCCGTTAAGACGTTTAATACCGCCTGAGTACCCACAATTTGCGATGTCGGTGTGACTAACGGTAAGAAACCCAGATCTTCGCGCACGCGAGGGATTTCTTTTAGTACGTCATCCAGTTTCTCGATGGCGCCTTGTTCTTTTAACTGACTTTCCATATTGGTTAGCATGCCACCTGGCACTTGCGCTAACAAAATTCGGGCGTCAACGCCTTTTAATGAGCCTTCAAACTGGGCATATTTCGCCCGCACATCACGGAAATAAGCTGCGATTTCTGCCATCAGCTCCATATTCAGCCCGGTATCACGTTCTGTGCCTTCAGTGATTGCAACCATTGTTTCCGTTGCAGTGTGACCATATGTCATACTCATAGAAGAAATGGCGGTATCAAGCATATCAATACCCGCATCAATGGCTTTCTGATACGTAGCGGTGCTTAAACCGGTGGTGGCATGACATTGCATAGCAATGGGTATTTTTACTTCTTCTTTTAAACGGGTAATTAACTCTTCACAAGTATAAGGTTTAAGTAAACCGGCCATGTCTTTAATACAAATGGAGTCACAACCCATATCTTCTAACTGCCGCGCCATATTCAACCACATATCAATGGTATGCACTGGGCTGACGGTATAAGAAATGGTGCCTTGAGCATGCGCCCCCACCTTGATGGCCGCTTGTACTGCGGTTTGCAAATTACGAATATCGTTCATGGCATCAAAGATGCGGAATACATCTACACCGTTGTCGTGGGCGCGTTCAACAAAGCGCGTGACAACATCATCGGCATAATGGCGATAGCCCAGTAAATTTTGACCGCGTAACAACATTTGCTGCTTGGTGTTTGGCATAGCTTTTTTTAATTCGCGAATGCGATGCCAAGGATCTTCACCTAAATAACGTATACAAGAATCGAAGGTGGCCCCACCCCAAGACTCCATTGACCAGTAACCGACTTTATCTAACTTGCTGGCGATTGGCAGCATATCTTCTAAACGTAAGCGGGTAGCCAACAACGATTGGTGTGCATCGCGCAACACCAGCTCGGTTAATAACAAAGGCTTCGTCATGCCAGTATCCTCTTGGTCTGTTTATTGTTTTTGACGGTACTGATGCACTGCAGCACTAATAGCAGCAATGATAGTAGGGGAAACACCGCCGGCAGCCGTTGTGCTGACGTGAGATGATTTTTCGGTTTGTTTAACAGGGAAATAACGCTGGATCGTTTTGCTCATGAGTTGCAGTAACACCACTAGCAAAAATAGAAAAGTAAACACCGAGACCATGCCTATCAGCATCAATCCCGCCGCTTCAAATAGTAAATCAGCAACCATCGTTAAATTCCTCAACGTGTTTACACAGTGGCGCTTGCTTAAAAACCTTAGCAAGCGTTAGACAATAGTTAACAAAGTATGGTCTAAACTGTTGTGATAATAAAATAAATTAGCGTGATACTTACTATAGGTCTTGTAGCCGATTGCCAGCTTAGCGTCAAGAGTTAAGCCATTTAAATTTCTAGACATCCAAACAGCTAAATATGCCCCACCCCCACACACGTTAATGCTGCTGCACAGCTAAGGTGATGTCCTGTAATAACTGCTGCCAACCTATACTCAAGGCGTTTACCATGGCTGGATAACCGGCATCGGCCAGCGGTACCTGGTACAAAAAGGCTTGTGTTTGCACTCGTTTCTCGTCGCTAATACTGTAACGGCCACTGACCACAGCCTGACCATCTGCATCGGCATAAAAACGGTCTATATCTAAGCGTAATAGCGCAACTTGTGCGGTCGGCTGTGGCAATAACGCCAGCTTTGGCACACTGGTCAATAAATACTCAGCAAGCTGACGTTGCAGCTGTTGCTCTAAGGAGTCTGTCCACAGATGCTGTCGCGCGATACTAAACTCGACCGTTGATTGTTGCACCACTAAACCACTGCCATTTAAATAACTCGCCACTCTCACTGGCGCAATGGCTAACGCGGCTATCGCTGCTGGCTCGACTGGCTTGGCACTTGGTGCTGCAACCTGATAATAACGTGTACCATTAACAGTGTTGCTGCATGCACTTAAGGTGATCAGCAAGACCAGTATGACAAGTAAATGTAGTTTCATTGTTGAGCTTTCCTTGGCTGCGGATCGGCATTATCACTGGCATTGATCAGTAAGGCATTACTTTGCTGATTTAACATTTTCAACACCGGTTGTAACTCTCTTAGTACCTGATCCATCATTTGCAAATTCATTCCCGCTCGTTCATAAGCGGTTGACCCTGGGCTTACCCCAGCTAACGCTTGGCGTAAGTCATTTAAGCTTTGCTGCAATTCACTCGGTAACTGCTGTAACTCAGGTTGGCTAACAAACTGTTGTAAGGTCGCTAATAATTGCTCACTGCTGGCTAGCATTTGCTCTGTTGCTGCCAAGGTTTGTTGCCCCTGCGTTAAGAATTCTTCTAATTGCAGATTATTGACTTTATCCAATGCCATCAGCACTTTTTGCTCAATGTTACTAAAACCGCTGCGCGCTGAGGGTAAGCTGGGATAGCCCGCTTGGCGACTTAACAACAACTGCTCGTTATATAACGCTTGCTGCCGACTGTCGGCTAATAGCTCGCTGTTGATATCCAAATCGACATAGAGTGCTCCCGTTAATAAATTACCGGTTTTTAATACGGCATGCAGACCACGACTTACCGCCTGGCTAAGTTCATTACCCAATTGCGCTAAGGTGAGGTTTTCATAAAGCCGGCCGGCTTCAATTCTTAACAGAACAGGCACCCCTTGATTCAACGAAACTTCAAACGGTTTTTTCATCGCGAAAAAGAACGGTACACTGGTAACGGTACCCACTCGCACCCCTCTAAACTCAACCGGCGCACCGGCCTTTAAGCCGCGTACCGATTCATCAAAAAAGACCAGATACTCTACAAACTGATAATACATACCATCTTGGATGCTTTGTTTATCCGGAAACAACTGAAACTCGGTACCATTTTCGGCCGCGGCACCAACAGGCCAACCATCTAGCACATCAAAACTGACACCACCGCTCAGTAAGGTAGCGGCAGAGCCCACATCCACTGACAAACCTTCTGCCGATAAGTCGATAGACAAGCCACTACTCAGCCAAAACCGCACATTTTCAGTAACCAACACGTCAAAAGGTTGTTTGATATATAACTGATAATGCGTACTGCGCGTGCTTAGTTCAAATTCGCTGCTTTCCACGGTGCCCACTTCATAGCCTCGGTATAACACCGGATCACCAATGGTTAAGCCGCCCGCATCAGAGGTTTGTAATTTTACACGCACGCCAGGTGCATCAGCTGAAGCAACGGGTGGGGTATTTAATAACGGATGGGTGAGCACCACCCGAGTCGCATCACCGGGTTGTAATTCAATATAAGAACCCGACATCAGGGTATTTAAGCCGGTTACACCTCCTCGACCAATTTGGGGTTTCACCACCCAAAACTGTGACGCTTCGTTTAACAATGGCGTCACATTCGGTTTCATACGCGCTTTGATCATCACTTGACTAAGATCTTCACTCAATTCAACCGAGACCACCTGCCCAACATCGACATTACGATTCTTAATTTGGGTTTTACCGGCAACAATACCTTCCGCGTTTTCTGCCACGAGCAACAACATCGCGCCTTGTTGCTGAAAATGGTTATATAACATCCACAAACCAATGAGGATAGCGACGATAGGCACTACCCAAATCGGTGACCACTGCTTGATCGGACTTACCTCGGCCTGCACTAACTCTGCCTCTGTCACACATCTCTCCTTGTCTCAGCTTGCTGAACCCACAGCAAACGCGGATCAAAACTTATTGCCGCCAACATGGTAATCACCACCACTGCAGCAAATACTAACGCCCCCACTCCGGGATAGACGCTCATCAGCAAACCGAACCGTACCAAAGCTGCCAAAATGGCCACCACTAACACATCGACCATAGACCATAGACCAGCGACCTACCCAATCCACCAATAAGTAAATTTGCGTGCTCATCTTACCTTGTCTGGCTGTGGGGTACTTTGTCAAATAGCATAACCAGAACATCACAATGATTTTCACTATGGGCACCACCACACTGGCTAACAATATCACAATCGCCACCGGATATTCGCCGTCTTGCCACATTAACAATAAACCACTAATGATGGTTGAATCGGTAACACTTCCAAAAGAGACCGTACGCATTATAGGTAACAAATTTGCCGGTATATACAAAATACAAGCCGCCAGCAAAAGTGCCAGTGTACGCTGCAAGCTCGCAGGATTGCGGGCATGCACCCTACTATGGCAGCGCGGACAATGCGTATGCTGCTCACGCATAATCGCGGTGCAACACTGGCATAATTTTAGCTGTTGGCTTAAACCACTTTGCCCGACTTTCGCCGCTACTGCCGGTTGCGGGCTCGGCGCAATCTTCGACCAGAGTTGATGGCGGTCGATCACCTGAAAAGTACGTAAATGACATAAACAAAATAAACAAAAAGCCCAAAAGCTTGGACCCAGTGAAATATCGGCATCGGCAACCAACTTAACAAAGCTGATTAACAACCCCATCAAAAAGATGTCCACCATACTCCATGGCTTCAACATAAACAGCACGCGGGCCACCCAAATACGCGCTGGCAAACGGTAAACCATACCCAACTTTAAATAAATCACTGCCACCATGCAAAATGCTGGAACCGCTTGAATAAATAACCAAACTAAGATTGCTAAGCTTTGGTGGTACTCATTAAACAATACCGAAGACGCATCAAAAAAATGCATTTCGCTATGGTTACCGGCTAAGCCCATACTGACGAAAGGAAATAAATTCGCCATTAACAACATAAACAGCGCTGAAGCCGCATAAGAGACTGGACGTAAGATGGGCTGTGGCTGTCGTGCATCCAGCTGAGAATGACATCGGCGACAATGCGCTTCTTGTCCGGCTTGCAAACTGGGTAATTGTTGTAATAAATCACAATGCCGGCATAGCACCAATTCGTCGTTTGGCGCTGAAGCAGCAGAAAGAGATGGTGGAAGCGTTTGACCGTTAGCGATGGACACGAATGAATTTGCCCTCGAGGAACTATGTTGCTGTTATAGCATATTTTCGAAAATCAAACGACTAAATATCATGGTCACGGGTAGCGGCATTCTTGCAAAATAATGGCGTTTCATTTTCGCCTTTATCTCTTAATATAAATGACTTAAAGAAGCCGCAAATTTCATCTACATCAAACTGTAATTATTAACATTTTCGCCGTTGGCGAGATACTTTCTTTTGCGTCGCTAAAAGAAAGCATCCAAAGAAAATGCGCCCCCACTTCCGCTCGAAAGCCCTACTGCTCATGCGCTGTCCAAGGCGAAAACGTAACTCGCACGGCACTACCGTCGCCGCACTCAAACACCCGTTTTCTTAAAACCTTGGCCAACAATGATCAGTCGGCTCGCTCTAAGGGGGAGTTGCAGCAAGCTTCTGGGTCAGAGACAAGCATCTTGTTAAGTGCCGCTATCTTGGGTAAAAGTGAGCTAATGGGCTTACCAGTAAAACGGTTAACAGTACAAGGCCAAACAATAATGTGAAAGCTGAAACCTTTGATAATAACAACGCGATCCTGTCATCTGATTTTTTGTAAATAGCCGCTAAAGCAACTAATAAACAAATTGATACCACATAAGTAATCAGCGCCATTGAGCTTCCAATTGAAATCCCTTCCCCATTGCTTCCATAAAACTTATAAAGGCTCCAAAGTGCACTGGTTACACGCTCTGTTACTGCATATAGCTGGTAAAAACTGATCAGTAAGATCAGCAGAGCTAAAGAACGAAAGAGTAGTTTCATGGCCATATGTACATTATTTTGCAGGAGAAACCTGTAATAAGATGATAGTAGTTAACTTTTTCGCCGTTGGCGAGATACTTTCTTTTGCGTCGCCAAAAGAAAGTATCCAAAGAAAATGCGACCCCACTTCCGCTCGAAAGCCCGACTGCTCATGCGCTGTCCAAGGCGAAAACGTAACGTAAGCGTAACGCCAACCACACATTCCTATCCTAACTGATCAACATTACCCTGTCTGCCACTTTAAATTATCAGGGTAATCATCATGAAACGCACTAAAGAACAATGGCTAGCGTTATTCGCCGAGCAAGCCCAAAGTGGCCTCACTCAAACGGCATTTGCTAAACGACAAGGGATTATTCCGACCTACTTCAATCTGCGTAAACGCCAGTTGTTGGCTCATCAGAATGACGACACCGGTTTCATTGAATTAACACCACAAAGCTCGCCACTGGCACGGCATATCCTGCTACGCAAGCGTGATATGGAATTGCAACTTCCAGCAGGGACGGATGCACTCTGGTTAGCCGCCTTGCTCAGGGCACTTTGACCATGAAAATGTTCCTCGATGTGCTTAAGGTCTATTTGCATAAACAGCCGGTCGACTTTCGCAAATCCATTAATGGCTTATCGTTGCTGGTCGAGCAAGAGATGCAGCTCTCGCCATTTAGCGGCGCGTTGTTTGTGTTCTGCAATCGGCAGCGTACTCGGTTAAAAGTGCTGTACTGGGATAGCACTGGGTTTTGTCTGTGGTACAAGCGACTTGAAAAAGACACGTTTCGCTGGCCAAGGCAGATGCCAGGTAAAGTGTTGTCGATTAGCGAGCAGCAATGGCATTGGCTGTTGCAAGGTGTCGATATTCAAAAAATCACCGCGCACCAGCCGCTGCATTACCAGAGTGTGGGTTGATATGCCGATCGGCTATAAATCCTGTAGATCGCATCCAAAACAATCTAAATCTTACCAAGCACTTAGCCAAATTGGCCGTTACAATAACGGCCATGAAAAAGATACCAGACACCCTACCTGATGACGTTGAACTGCTTAAGAAAATGCTGCTTGAGCAGTCCGCGCTACTTGCCAAGCATGAGCAAAAGCTTGAGCGCAAACTGGCGCAAAAAGACAAACGCATCGCTAAACTAGAGCGGGTTAACCAGCAGCTGTCGGATAAGCTGCAGCAATTGCTGGAGCGCTATAACCTGAAGAAGTACCAGAAATTTAGCCCCAGCAGCGAGACCTACGAAGGTGAAGGCGAAGTCTTAAATGAGGCCGAACAGCTTATTGAAGACGAGTCCGTAGCGACAGAGCCAGATACTCAGACGACCGAGAGCGCTGAGAAAGCCGCCAAGCCACGCCGACCGCGTATTACCCCTGAATTGCCCCGCGTTGACGTTATCCATGACATTGACGATAAAACCTGTGCCTGCTGCGGCCATGCCCTGCATCAAATGGGTGAAGAGGTTAGTGAGCAAATTGAGTTCGTGCCCGCGCAAATCCGTGTGCTGAGAAATGTCCGGTTGAAATACAGCTGCCGGCAGTGTGAAACCAATGGCACTAAGGTCGACATTAAGATTGCCGATGTACCGCCTGCGGTTATCCCTAAGAGTATGGCCACGCCAAGTTTACTGGCGCAAATCATCAGCAGCAAAATGCACTATGGCTTACCGCTGTACCGACAAGAGCAGTTGTTTAATCAGGCGGGCATTGAGCTTAGTCGTCAAACGATGAGTCGTTGGCTGATAACTTGTGCAGAAAAACTGCAACCGCTATTGGCCTTAATGAAAACCGAGCTTCTGAAACAGCCGGTGCTGTGGGCAGATGAAACCACGGTTAATGTGCTGGATGTTGAGAAAAGCACCTGTTACATGTGGGTATATGGCTGTGGCTTAGAAAAAAGTACCGGCCCTAAGCTGGTGCTGTTTGATTATCAGGATAGTCGCAGCAGTAAACATCCCTGTGACTTCTTATCCGGCTTTAACGGTTATCTGCAGGTCGATGGTTATGCCGGATATGAGAAAACCGACGCAACCTTAGTCGGTTGCTGGGCGCATGCCAGACGCAAGTTCGTTGAAGCCCAAAAAGCGCAGGGCAAAGGCAAAACGGGTAAAGCGGATGTGGCCCTTAACCACATCCAGAAACTCTATGCACTGGAGAGTAAATTAAAAACCGTACCGCCTGACAAGAAGTATGACGCCAGACAAGCACTAGCTAAACCACTGCTAGAACAATTTAAAAGCTGGCTGGATAAATCAAGCGAGAGTGTCACGAAAGAAAGCTTACTGGGAGTCGCTATCACGTATAGCCTGAATCAGTGGCCCAAGCTCATCCGCTATCTGGACGATGGTAGACTTAATATCGACAACAACCGTGCTGAGCGCGCCGTCAAACCGTTCGTGATTGGACGCAAGGCGTGGTTGTTTGCCAATACTGAAACGGGCGCAGAAGCCAGTGCTGCAATGTATAGCCTAGTCGAAACGGCCAAAATTAATGGTCTGGAACCGTATAATTACTTATACCGCTTGCTCACTGAGCTGCCAAAAGCCAATACCCACGAGCAATTGCAACAGCTCCTGCCTTACTGATCAGCAGCCACACCGCAAGGTGTGGTTGCTGCTACGCTTACAACGTAACTCGCGCGGCGCTACCGTCGCCGCACTCAAACACCCGTTTTCTTAAAACCTTGGCCAACGATGATCAGTCGGCTCGCTCTAAGGGGAGCTCATATTCTAAGCCGTATTCCCTTAGTTGAGCAGTTGGTACCAATTGCAACAGTGAGATTATCAGCATCATTTTTGCTGTAGTGGCAAATCAGGTTGAACAAGTTGACAGCGAAGTCAACTTTGGCTGGAGACGTCTTTTTCAGGGATGAAAAAGAGGAGCGTACAGGGAGGTATTTACTGCGTGCTCCAGCCGAAGCTTTACGCAGCGTTTAACGTCTTGCAAGCTTCAAACTTCAGGTCATATACCAAAATCCTTCGTTTTCACCGTTGCCGTTTAGCTTGAGTAATGGGTTAACTGTCGTTATTTTCGTTATACCGAGCATTTATCTTCTCGATGGAGTTGATAACTAGCTGCTCCAGTACAGTTGTATCTAGATCGGAAAGGCGCTTGAAGTATAAACAGGATTTGGTCATACGGTGCTGGCCAAGCTTACAGAGCAGCGAGGCATGGATTGTATCTTCGCAGCTTAAATAGACAACAAGTTCTCGTCCTCTGATAGCGAAGCCGGTTAAACACATTTCTCCCGTTCTGCCACTCTCGTATTTGTACTTGTATGAGCCATAGCCGACGATGCTCGGGCCCCACATCTTCGGTGGCTGCCCTGTAATTTTCTTAAACATCGCCATTAGGGTTTCACAATCTGTCTTTTGGCTGTCGTTAGCACGTGTGGATATGTAGTCTGCAACACTGGCGTGAGTTGCCTTTGTCTTAAGTTCAGCCATTTTTATCGTTCCTCAGAGAATTTTTTGTAGCGCCTCACGCCCAAAATTAACGCGCTGCGGGTTGGTGTTCGACAGCCAGTGGCAGCAAGTGATGCGTATTGTTATCAGCTGAACTCACGTATTTGAATATGATTACCATCTGAGTCTGCTATGTTACATACCTTAAATATTGGATTAGACCATACACCTGCAAATGACTGACCGCCTAGCTGCTCGGCTTTCAATTTAGCGGCATTGAGATCATCGACTGCCATAAACAGCTTAATTGAATTGAAATCTGGTGTAGGCATTGTAGTTAGTGGAACATGGATAACGATATTAAAGCCATCTTTAACCAGACTAACGAGCTCTGACGTTTCCCGCGTCACGTTCATCGAAAACAACTCAGTATAAAATTTAGCAAGCGAATGAATATTATTAGAATATATTAAAGCGCCGTTTTTTGCCGGTCCGTTCATTTCTATTCCTTATTACGCAAATGATGCAATACATTATAACGCTTAAATCAGCCGCCGTTTTGGGTGGCTGCATTCACTGATTAGGCGGTAAATAGCGCTTTGCATTTTTCTCACCTAGCGCCTTCGCAAAACGCTCATACGCCCAAAGTGCACAATACCGCATAGCATAACGCAAATTCTGATCCTGATTATGAGGTTCCTACTCTCTTTTAACGCCATCCCACGGAAACACCTGAAATGCGTCCTTAACTATTCCGGCATCTAACGCAAAAAGGGTATGAGGGATTTTGTTGGTGGATGCGGGTGAGTAGCGCTGATTCGCTCGTGCGCTATCATAAACACTGACTTTTTCGGTTGAACCACGACCGTCAACGATAAGAATAGTACCGGTTGATTGATGCTTATCGAAGAATGCTTGGCATTCAGGCTTTTCAGAAATTTTCTCCTGAGTGAAAACGTCAGGACTAAAAATTACGAAAGGTAACAAAAAAATAAAAAATTCAATATTCACTATGCATCCAAGTGAGCCTAACGCCTTAATTAGCAAAAACATGTTGGCTAAATTGCAGCGGCGCGAAACCAAGCCAACGTAAATTTGCGCACTTTAGACCGCGAGTTAGAAACACCCTACGACCAAGCCGGAGGCCAGCCAAATAGCAATATACTTGCAAAAAACAAAGGGACTGAAATAGCCGTTAAAAAGTATCCATATATCATCGGTGAGCGATAAAGGTCACAAAATTTAATACCGGAGCTTGAATTGGATTCTTTATATAGTTTCTGTTTTAAATACTTAGTGGTTGGCCAAGCTTTTACAAGATCACCGTTGCTCATAATGGTCGGGGTACCAGCATGCTGCCATTGTTCAGGATGGTGCTTTTTCAACTTGATTAAAAACGTCCACTGTATAGCACTACCGATAACCAGCATTCCTAGAGAGTAAATTAATGCTATAGCGGTTGGGTGTGTTATCGATTCCACTCTGTACTCCCTTAGCGTCAAACTCAGCGCAGAAAACTTAGACGCAGTTTAACGTCGCAGCTAGCCATAAAGCTTGCTTGTTATAACTAATCTTGTTGCAACTTACTGAATTCACGCTTTATAAAAAACCACATGAACAATCCCCAAAATAACCCACCAATTGGAAACAACACAAGAGCGAGAAATATACTTTCGTTAAAAGGTATGCTGTCTATAAAATGCATGATCGCTGACCAGAGAATGGCTGTTGGCACTCCCCAGCCAAGCACACCGTGTTTTAAAACGTAAAACCATTTACCTTTTTTAACCAAAGCCTTTAGCTTTTCTGATTGGTGTGGGTGCATAAACTTAACCATTTAAAGTTTTAACGCACGTAGCACAAGCCGAAACCCGCGCAGCGTTTGAGGACCAGGCCACGCTTTTTGTTGCTGGAACAAAAATTAAGCAATTTTTTATAAACTTAGACACTGTACCATGTGGGTTTTGGCTCTTTTGAATTCCACCCCCAATCTTGTAATGTTTCAATGACGTGCTCACGGTCATATTTATCATAGTAACTTGGATTGAGCCCCGTTCCTTGAAAACCTTTAAGCTTAGAGGTTTCAAAACAAGCTTCTTCAGAGTCCTTGCGAGATGTAATGAGGGTACCGTTAGGTCCACCAAACTGAGGCAATAAGCCCGTAATTTGATATTCTTGACCATCAGAGCCGATAAATATGTATGGTGATATAAACAGTATCTCAAGGTCTTCAGCTGCATCCAACCAAGATTGTTGTGGACGATTAATAAGCGAACTCAACAACTTCACATTCTCATTGTCTGGTGCGTCAATATCTCTGTAGACCAAAAAGTCTACGAACCCACCTTCGTCAAAAGACACAACCCAACGCTCTGAAAAAGCGTCCACCTCAACATCAATGCATCCCATATGTTCGCGATATTCTATGCGAATTGGATATTTCTCTTCACTCATCAGAGCCAGAAAATCGAAAAGTTTCATCTTACCCCTATTGGCTTTTAACACCTGCCTAAGCGGCAATTACTAATCGGCTAAAATATTGAGCGCAGCGACAATAGCCCATTATTAATTGTCCGAGCTTGTGAGCGAATTGAGGCACTTGTTATGTGCCATTAATCCACTGTAATTCACAGTTGCTATAAATAACTGCAACTAGAGCTTTTTTGTTAGCTTCATTATTGTATTGCAACTCAATGAAACCCAAACTACTGTCACTATCTATTTCACGAGATAATTCATGGGAATATCGTAGGTTTACCAATTTATGTTCAAACATAAAACCATCGCTTGAAGCTTGGTGTTGTTTCGCGATGAAAACTCTGTTGATCATATCAACGGCTTCAGACTCAGGGATATTTAAACAATCCCTATTAGATTGCTGGACATAAAATGAAACAGCAAAAATAGATGTAAAGCATAGTAATATCACAAGTAAAATTTTAATCACACGCTTCAATATACGACTCCAAACTAGCTAAGGTACATAACGCAGCCAGCAGCGGCCGAAAAACCGCACAGCGGGTTTGAGGTCCAGCGACCAAAGGAAGCGTTGCTGACTGGCCTTGTTAAATTCAATTAGCTCTACAGCACTTTCTTTGCAGGCTGAGTAACTATCAAGTAAATGATATACCCAAGTATCGGAAAAAATACGACTGCTAAAGACCAACCAAACTTTGCACCACCGTGTGAACGGCTTGAGAGAATTACATGAATCAATGGCAAAACCATTATGAGTAACAAATGCCAAATACTTATCCCACCCATCATAAATTTAATCCTTTAATTAATTTGAACATTAAAATCTTTCTCAAGACCACTTTGAATTTAACGCACGCCTAAATGGCGAGCAACTTGTTGCGAGTCCAGCGGCCACAGGCCGCGATGTTTAAGGCGCTTGTTAGCATTACTTTTGAGAGGACAAAGCGGCCTTTCTTGCTTCGGTTGCTATTTCTTCGGTTAAGCCATCATCAAATGAAAATGAGTATATTCTCCAACCGCTTTTTACTTTAAAAAATTGAAACTCATAACGAACGGGTTGCCTATCGTAAGTGGCTAGATAAGTAACATGCACAAAATTCTCACCAACTGCGTAAGTGTCAATTTTACCTATACGGTTAATTTCTCCAATAAGCCCTTCAAGCGCATTTAATTGCGTTTTAACATTTTTAATTTGATCTGGAATTGATGATACGTATTTATTTGTTCGATAAATGGAATCAACAGCTTCATCTACTTTCCCAGATTGATACAACTTGAAAAAATCATCAATCTCGGTTTGATAATCTGCAGCTAAAGAATTAAATGACAGCAAAGTAGCTAAAAATATAATCGATAACTTCATGTTTGGTAATTCTCCTGTAATGCTAACGCCGCCAGCACGCGCAGCTTTGTAGTGAAGGCGAAGCCGCAACGAATAAGCTGTCGCTGTGCTTGGCCTTGTTAACCCTGGGCAGAAAATGCCTCGTGGTAAGAAACTTCCCCTTGTGGGAACTCGCCGGAAAACGAAAACGCCTGAAAATACTCAGCAGGCACGCCGGGATAAACCAAACCATCTACAGCTTTGAATCCGAAACGCCCATAATAATCAGGGTCACCAAGCAATACACAGCCAGCAGCACCAATTGCCTCCAGAGCAGCTAAAGAGCTTTTCATTAGTTGAGAGCCAACACCGCGCCTCTGATACTCGGGAAGAACAGATATTGGCCCAAGCCCAAACCAGCCGGTTTCACCGCTTGATAAAATGACGGGCGAAATTGCAACATGACCAATAATCTCTCCGCCTACTTTTGCAATCTGAGAGATCGTTAACGCCCCATGACGGCGCAGAGCGTCAACAATGAACTGCTCTGTGTGATCTGCATGGGGAGCATTTAAGAATGCCTTCGCAGTAACTTCATGTATTGGCACTGCGTCATCAGTGCCTTCGTTGCTGATTTGAATATCCAAGCTCGACCTCTTTGATGGGTTAACGCCCAAATTTAGCGCGGAAAGCCGCGCAGCGGGTTGACGTCGCAGCCAGCGCTGTCTGCTGGCGATAATATTTGCTTGTTATGTGTAGATAAAACCAAACACAACAAAAAGACAAAGTGTAAACCAACGCAGTCTATTCAAGTTACGAATTTTATCAACGCTACTCATTAAGGCCGTACCAGCACCCTGAAAACTTAATCCACAAAATGACAATTGAAAAATCAAAGCCGCCCTTTCAAAGATCGATGGTCCCAAATGATCATATTGACTTACGAATTGTGAGTCATGCTTTTTCAATAGCGGAAAGAAAATGTGCCATTCTTTACGTATCAAATAATCCAGAATTCCACTGATAATTATTAAAACAAATAGCAAAATCATTCTGAATTCAGTGCTTATCATATCGCCTACACATAACAGCTTATTCGACGGAAAATTCCGTATTTAAACACGGACTTTTCCGCAATTGTAAATTTCATGTTTATAACATTACATCGGTTTTGACCTGTTCACAACGAGTTATGGGTACAGAAGTTTTATTATTAGTGATAGATGCTGAAAAATCCGCCTATCGAGCACGATGCTCTCTCAATATGGCCTTTCTGTAATTTCAGTAAATAATATTTAGTAATATGCCTTTAAAAAGACCGCTTTGACACAATCTGCTTTTCAGTAAGCAAACACCACTCTAGATCTTATCCCCCTTAGAGCGAGCCGACTGATCATCGTTGGCCAAGGTTTTAAGAAAACGGGTGTTTGAGTGCGGCGACGAAGCATAGCGCGAGTTACGTTTTCGCCTTGGACAGCGCATGAGCAGTTGGGCTTTCGAGCGGAAGTGGGGTCGCATTTTCTTTGGATACTTTCTTTTGGCGACGCAAAAGAAAGTATCTCGCCAACGGCGAAAACGTTTAACTAAATAACAATATAGGCCTCAAATGAAAAACTCGCTCAAGCGTTAACTTAAGCGGGTTGCTTTGTATAGGGTGGACGCAGGAGGATAACAGGCGGCTATCCTGCCGCCTGCCCTGCGGGTCGCACTAAAGTGCGCGCCAACTTATTCCCGATAAGTTGGTCGAACCTAACGGAGCTTCTCACCCACCTGCGTCAGTTTGCATCACGTCAAAATGAAAAAACCCGCTAAGGCGTTAGCCGTAGCGGGTTCTTCGTATATGGTGGACGCAGGAGGATTCGAACCTCCGACCGCTCGGTTCGTAGCCGAGTACTCTATCCAGCTGAGCTATGCGTCCAGGGTCAAGCAAGTTGTCTACACAATGATTAAAGTACTGTGTAAGGTACTGCCCAATTTAAGATGGTGGACGCAGGAGGATTCGAACCTCCGACCGCTCGGTTCGTAGCCGAGTACTCTATCCAGCTGAGCTATGCGTCCATCTTAAAAATGGCGGAGAAAGAGGGATTCGAACCCTCGATAGAGTTTCCCCTATACACCCTTAGCAGGGGTGCGCCTTCAGCCACTCGGCCATTTCTCCACTCTGTGTTGCGGCGTGTATATTAATGTCTCAGGAAAATATGTCAAACAATTTTTAGAGCAGATCAGTGTGTTTGCCGACCTTTTAAACAATTTGCTGGTTATTTAAGTCATCTTACAAGATAGAGTAAATAACCGGCTCTCGTTTAGGGTGTTTTGAACAATTACTCAGTCTCGCTAAAATTGCCACCGTTGGTGTCTTTTTCAGCTTGAATGCGCATATAAATTTCTTCACGGTGTACAGAAATGTCTTTTGGTGCATTAACACCAATTCGTACTTGATTACCTTTAACGCCTAATACAGTTACAGTAACTTCATCACCGATCATTAGGGTCTCACCTACACGACGTGTCAGTATTAGCATTCTTTTGCTCCTTTGCCTGTCTATGGCAGTATTTGTTATTACTGCTTAATTTGCCGGTATGATAACCCAGCATTGTTCCTTTTAAAACGCTTCAATCAGCTTCATTATCGCTAAGCGGCATTAAAGCCGCTCTTTTATATACGAAAAAGCTAATTCTAAAACTTTTGGTAAGTTTTCAACGTCAGTTGCGCCCGCTTGTGCCATATCTGGCCGGCCACCCCCTTTGCCACCTAATTGGTTAGCAGCCCATGCGACTAACTGCCCAGCATGCACTTTGGCGGTTAAATCCGCACTGACCCCAGCAATTAAACTCACTTTACCCTCTTGCGAACTTGCTAATAAAATCACGGTCGAGCCGAGTTTATTTTTTAATTCGTCTAACAAAGTACGCAACGCTTTGCCATCTGTATCAGGTAATTGTTGAATAAGTACTTGTACACCGTTTAATTGCTGCACGTTATCGGTTAACGATGCGCCAGCATAACTGGCCAGTTTACCCTTTAACTGCTCAATTTCTTTCTCAAGCGACTTAGCGCGGTCTAAGCTTTGCTGCACCCGCTCGGTTAAACTAAAAGTATCACCTTTTAATAAAGCCGCCGCTTGCTGTGCTTGCGCTTCTAATTGCTGAATGTAGCTAATAGCCGCTGCGGCGCAAACCGCTTCAATACGTCGAACTCCCGAAGCAATACCGCCTTCACTGACAATTTTGAAAACACCAATATCACCCGTTCTGTTGACATGGGTACCACCACAAAGTTCGATAGAAAAATCACCCATGCTTAACACACGGACTTCTTCATCATACTTTTCACCGAATAACGCCATAGCGCCGGCGGTTTTCGCATCATCAATCGACATAATGCGCGTTTGCAAGGCTAAGTTTAATTGGATCTGCTGATTAACCAGCTGTTCAATCTGCTGCAACTCGGCGGCTTTCACCCCTTCAAAGTGTGAGAAGTCAAAGCGTAAGCGCTCTGGCCCCACTAAAGAGCCTTTTTGCGTGACATGCTCACCGAGCACTTGACGTAACGCGGCATGTAATAAGTGCGTTGCTGAGTGATTTTTGCGGATCGCATCGCGCCGCGCGGCATCAATCTTGGCATCTAAACGCATACCCACTTGCAGCGCCTGCTCGGCTTTACCTTGGTGGGCAAAGGCCTTACCGATTTTAACGGTATCTTGTACCGAAAAAAGTACACCTGTACTGTTATTTAACGTACCGGTATCACCCACTTGGCCGCCCGACTCCGCATAAAAAGGGCTGCTATCTAAAATCACTAAACCGCTATCACCTGCGGCTAATTGCGATACGCTTTGGCCATCTTTTAGTATTTCAACGACAAGTGCATTGCCCGCTTCTGCGGTATAACCGGTAAATTCAGTCTGTTGGTTGGAGCTCACTTGTTGATTGTAATCCACACCGAAGTTGCTGGCTTGCTGTGCACGTTTACGTTGCTCGGCCATCGCGCTATCGAAGCCCGCTTGGTCAATCGTTAAGTTACGCTCACGTGCTACATCGTTGGTTAAATCGACAGGGAAACCATAGGTATCATATAACTTAAACACCAGCGAACCGGGAATTTCGCTGCTAGATAACGCCGCCAATTCGTCGTCTAGGATCTGTAAACCACGCTCTAGGGTTTTACCAAACTGCTCTTCTTCCAAGCGTAACGCTTTTTCGATGATGGCTTGTTTTGTTAGCAACTCGGGGTAGGCTTCACCCATCTGCGCCGCTAATGCGGCCACTAATTTATAGAAAAACGCACCTTTCGCACCTAATTTATTACCATGGCGCACCGCACGACGAATAATCCGGCGTAGCACATAACCGCGGCCTTCGTTCGATGGCATCACGCCATCAATAATTAAGAAAGCACAACTACGAATGTGGTCGGCAATCACCCGCAACGACTTATCCGATAAATCGCTCGCGCCAGTAACCGCTGCAGCCGCGTTAATTAACGAGACAAAGGTATCCGTTTCATAGTTGCTGTGAACGTGTTGCAAAATAGCGGAGATACGTTCTAAGCCCATACCGGTGTCCACACTGGGTTTTGGCAGTGGCTGCATTTCACCGCTGGCTAAGCGGTTAAACTGCATAAAAACGATATTCCAAATTTCAATAAAACGATCGCCATCTTCTTCTGGTGAGCCTGGTGGGCCACCCCAAATATCTTCGCCGTGATCGTAGAAAATTTCAGTACAAGGACCGCATGGGCCAGTATCACCCATTGCCCAGAAGTTATCTGAAGCGTATGGCGCGCCTTTGTTATCACCAATGCGGATAATCCGTTCAGCTGGCACACCAATATCGTTAAGCCACAGATCATAGGCTTCATCATCGGTAGCATAAATGGTGACTAATAATTTGCTCTTCGGCAGTTGCACCACTTCGGTTAAAAACTCCCAAGCATAACGAATGGCGTCTTGCTTAAAGTAATCACCAAAACTGAAATTACCGAGCATTTCAAAAAAGGTATGATGACGTGCGGTATAACCGACGTTTTCTAAATCGTTGTGCTTACCCCCCGCCCTGACACAGCGCTGAGACGAAACTGCGCGCGTGTAGTTACGTTGGTCTTGGCCTAAGAACACATCTTTAAACTGAACCATACCCGCATTGGTAAATAACAAGGTGGCATCGTTACCTGGGATCAAGGAACTACTCGACACAATGCTGTGGCCTTTGCTGGCGAAGAAATCTAAAAAGGCTTGCCGTACTGCGGCAGATGTCATACTCATGAAAAATCCTGTTCAGTTGTTCGGTTATTCATTCTGGTCAAAGACCGCCCGGATTTGCTCGCTACTAAAGCCGCGACGCTGCAAAAAAGCCATACGTTTTGCTTTGTCTTTGTAATCAACAATGGCTTTTTCACCAAATTTCTTTTGATAGGCTTGGCGGGCGAGATCCCACCAGTCTATTTCTTCTGCGGCAATCGCCGTAGCGAGTTGCTGCTCGGTCAATTTGTGTTGACGACACTCTTGCAAAATATAGCGGTAACCATAGCCTTGGCGGCAGCGGTTACGCAATATCATTAATAAAAAACGATCTTCATTCAGGTAGTTTTCACTACTGCACCACTCGAGCACTACCGCTAATTCTTCGGCTGTGGCGCCCTTTTGCTGTAATTTAACAGAAAGCGCAGCCCGACTGTAATCTCGCCGACTTAAATAATTTAGTGCGGCTTGGCGTAATTCCCGCTGTCTATCTGCCGTCACACTTCTAATACGCCATCTTGTTGTGATTTAACTTGCAGCGCAAACAGCTCATTAAATGACAAGAAAAACGCAATATGTAACACCGGCATCACCACGATTAAGCCCAGGAAAAAGGTCGGAACTGTTAAGATAATCAGTAGCAAACTTAATAAACCAAAACTTACTAGGGCCGGAATGTTACGCCAGCAAGCGATAAAACTGGCTTGCAATATGGTAAAAATGCGCTGTTCTTTTAAAAAATAAGCAATCGCCACGGCATAAGCAAACAGCATAGCGGTGATCAGGGTGGCAATTAATAACAAGAGTAAAGACCAGCTATAGCCTGCAGCCACATCAGGGGATTCTTGTGCTAATTGCATGGTGGCAAATACATCAACACGAAATTGCGCTAACGGAATAGAAATTAAAAAGTTAAGCGCGGCAATCACTAATAAAATGCGCCGAGTGGCGGGTTCTTTAAACGGTTGGAATAACCAGTCGATACTGATTTTTTGTTGTTGCTGCACACCTAATACCGCACGGTAAAAACCGGCCGTAATAAAGGGGCTGGCTAACACCGCAATAATTAGGGTGATCTCGTGCAAACTTGCCAATACGCTTAACGCGAGGGTCAGTAAAATCATCTGCACAAAAACGATGGGATATTGCTTAAAAATGCCCCAGGCGTTTTTTAACCACGCTATCGAGGCAGCTGCGCTGACTCTGCGGATAATTAACTTTATTTGAAACGGCTTTTCCACAGGCTCTCCAAAACAACACCGCTACACCAACACTGGTGTAGCGGAAGTATGATACTGCAAAAGCCGATTAATTAAGAGACTGAATACCGGAAAAACTTCAGCTTTACTTGCCAGATTAACTTAAAGTTTAACGGATATTCGGGCCTAACCACATTTCTGCCGTTGCAAGGTCCCAGTCTTTGCGCTGCGCATAATCCGCTACCTGTTCGGCATCAATTTTACTCACCGCAAAATATTTACTATCCGGATGCGCAAAGTACCAACCACTGACTGCGGCACCCGGCCACATGGCATAGCTTTCCGTTAATTTCATGCCAATTTGCGCTTCCACATCCAGCAACTGAAACAGCGTGCCTTTTTCGGTGTGCTCTGGGCAGGCCGGATAACCTGGTGCGGGTCGGATCCCTTGATATAATTCACGAATTAACTGTTCATTATCCAAAGTTTCATCGGCGGCATAGCCCCAATACTGGCGGCGTACCTGCATATGTAAAAACTCGGCTAAGGCTTCTGCCAGTCGATCGGCCAAGGCTTTGGCCATGATGCTGTTATAATCGTCATGCACTTTGACAAATTCAGCAGCAAACTCATCTGCACCAAAACCTGAGGTAACCGCAAAAGCGCCAACATAATCGGCAATACCAGAGCCGACGGGGGCAATAAAGTCACTTAAACAGCAGTTTGGCGCATTATTACGCAGGGCTAATTGCTGTCGCAAACCGTGTAAACGGCAGCGCTCAGTTTGCCGACTGTCGTCGGTATAAATAATAATGTCGTCACCGTCACTATTAGCCGGAAAAAAACCAAAGGCGGCTTTGCCAGCAATGCGTTTTTGCTGGATCATCTTATCCATCAAGGCATTGGCGTCTTGATACACTTTTCGTGCTTCTAAGCCCACTTCGGGGTGATTTAAAATTGCCGGAAACTTGCCCGATAATTGCCACGTAAGAAAAAACGGTGTCCAATCAATATAGTCGCGTAATTGTTGTAAATCGACATCTTGCCAATAATGCACACCGGGCTGCACCGGTGCTGGCGCCACCTTGGCTAAATCAAGTTTAAACTTATTCTCGCGTGCCGCGCTTAAACTGAGCATTTTCTCGCCTGGGCGACTACGCAGATGTTGCTCCACCGCGATACGATATTCTTCGGTTACACGCGCTAAATAAGGCGGTTTGGCGTCTGCACTGATTAACGATTGCACCACCGATACGCTACGAGAAGCATTCGGTACATACACCACGCCATGCTGATAATGCGGTGCAATTTTCACTGCGGTATGCGCTTTAGAGGTAGTAGCGCCACCAATTAATAACGGAATAGTAAAACCTAAGCGCGTCATTTCTTTAGCCACATACACCATTTCATCAAGCGAGGGGGTGATCAGGCCCGACAAACCAATCACATCGACATTACGTTCTTTGGCAACCCGTAAAATCTCTGCGCACGAGACCATCACGCCTAAATCAATCACTTCAAAGTTATTACATTGCAGCACCACGCCCACAATGTTTTTGCCAATGTCGTGCACATCGCCTTTTACCGTGGCTAACAAGATTTTACCTTGCGCTTGGCCACCCGCTTTGTCTTGTTCAATATAAGGCTGCAAGTAGGCCACGGCTTTTTTCATCACCCGCGCCGATTTAACCACTTGAGGTAAAAACATCTTACCTTCACCGAACAAGTCACCCACCACGTTCATGCCGTCCATTAACGGCCCTTCAATCACGTGTAAGGGCTTTTCTGCTTGTTGCCGTGCTTCTTCAGTATCTAATTCAATAAAATCGGTAATGCCTTTAACTAACGCGTGTTCTAAGCGTTTACCTACTGGCAAACTGCGCCAAGCATCATCGACTTTTTCAGCCACACTGCCATCGCCTTTAAACTGGGCCGCCACATCCAATAAGCGCTCAGTCGCATCATCACGCCGATTTAAAATGACATCTTCTACCCGTTCGCGCAGCAGTAGCGGAATATCATCGTAAACGGTTAACTGACCCGCATTGACGATACCCATATCCATACCTGCGGCAACCGCATGGTATAAAAATACCGAGTGAATGGCTTCGCGCACGGCGTCATTGCCACGAAACGAGAACGACACATTCGACACACCACCAGAGATTTTGGCGTAAGGGCATAACCGTTTAATTTCACGCGTGGCTTCAATAAAGTCGACCGCGTAATTATTGTGCTCTTCAATACCGGTGGCGACCGCAAAAATATTCGGGTCAAAAATAATGTCTTCGGGTGGGAAGCCAACCTGCTCGGTCAAAATGTTATAAGCCCGTTGGCAAATTTCAACTTTGCGCTGCTGCGTATCCGCTTGGCCTTTTTCATCAAACGCCATCACTACCACGGCCGCACCGTAACGTCGCAATAAGCGTGCTTGCTTTAAGAACGGCTGTTCACCTTCTTTTAATGAAATAGAGTTAACCACGGCTTTGCCTTGAATGCACTTTAAGGCCGCTTCGATCACTTCCCATTTCGACGAGTCAACCATGATCGGCACCCGAGAAATATCAGGTTCAGACGCGAGCAAGGTTAAATAACGCACCATGGCGGCTTTGCTATCGAGCATCGCCTCGTCCATATTGATATCGATAATTTGCGCGCCATTTTCAACTTGCTGCCGTGCCACATCGAGCGCGGCTTCGTAATCGCCTTTTAAAATCAGTTTTTTAAAGCGTGCCGAACCGGTTACGTTGGTGCGCTCGCCAATATTGATAAATCGTGCTTGCTGTCGCATTACCACTCCACCGAAAAAGCTTCTAACCCGGCCAAATGAAAACTATGGTCGGGTGTTTTAGGTTGACGGGCTGGCATACCCTGCACTGCTTGGCTGATAGCAGCAATATGTTCAGGCGTAGTGCCACAGCAACCGCCAACAATATTTAAAAAACCTTGCTGCGCCCAATCGGCAATTTCTGCCGCCATCTCGGTTGCGCCTAAATCATATTCGCCAAATTCATTGGGTAAACCGGCATTCGGGTGTACCGAGACAAAAGCCGAGGAAATACCAGACAGGGTTTCGACATAGGGCCGCAATAAATCTGGGCCTAAGGCACAGTTCAAACCAAAGCTTACGGGTTCAACGTGGGCTAACGAATGATAAAACGCTTCTGTAGTTTGCCCTGACAAGGTGCGACCAGAAGCGTCGGTAATAGTGCCCGAGATCATCACTGGTAAACTATAACCAAGCTCGTCGAACACCTGTAATACGGCAAAAGCTGCGGCCTTAGCATTTAACGTATCAAAAATCGTTTCCAGCATAATGATATCCGCCCCACCGTCAACTAATGCCAGCGTGGCTTCCATATAGGCGGTGACTAACTCATCAAAGCTAACGTTACGATAGCCGGGATCGTTCACATCAGGTGAAATAGATGCTGTACGGTTAGTGGGCCCTAACACACCAGCGACATAACGGGGTTTATGCGGTTCGGTTGCTAAAAACTCGTCACACACTTGGCGTGCTAAGGCTGCTGCTTCGCGATTAATCCGCGCGGCTAAGTGCGACATGTGATAATCGGCCATGGCAATCGTCGTCGCATTAAAGGTATTGGTTTCTATAATGTCGGCGCCTGCTTGCAAATACTGACGATGAATATCGGCAATTAACGCCGGCTGTGTTAGCACGAGTAAGTCATTATTGCCTTTTAAATCCGATGGCCAATCGGCAAACTCGCTGCCGCGATAACCGGCTTCATCCAACGTTTGCTGCTGGATCATGGTGCCCATGGCGCCATCCAGAATAAAAATGCGTTGCTGTAGCTGCGCTCGTAGGGCAGCGGGTGTCAATTTGCTTCGATTCATTTAACTGTTCTGCCCAATTTGGTTAATATCAAAAGGCGTGGCTTGGTAAACATAGTAGTTTAACCAGTTACTGAATAATAAAAAGGCATGCGCCTGCCATAGCTTCTGCGGCCCTTGTAACGGGTCGTTATTACGATAGTAGTTTTCGGGTAACAAGGCACTAATGCCCGCAGCTAGGTCGCGTTTATACTCTTCATCGAGGGTAGTAAGATCATATTCTGGATGGCCAGTAACAAAGATCCGGTTACCCCGACTGTTCTGTAGCAAGTAAGCCCCTGTGGCATCGGCTTCAGCCAAAATATGTAAGTCGGCATGCTGCTGATATTTTTGGATTGGCACTTGCGCATAACGTGAATGCGGCACTAAAAATTGATCGTCAAAGCCACGCACTAAGGGGCTTAAAGGCTGCTTCACGTCTTGCCAATACACCCCTGATAACTTCTCACCGCGGATCTCACGTTGTAAGCCATAATAATGATACAAGGCCGCATGCGCTGCCCAACACAAAAATAAGGTGGAGGTCACATGGGTATCGGCCCAACGTAAAATCTCGCCAAACTGCTGCCAATAGGTAACATCTTCATAGTTAACAAGGCCTAAAGGCGCCCCGGTAATAATTAAACCATCGTAGTTTTGATCTTGCACATCAGAGAAATAACGATAAAAACAATTGAGATGGCTTTCTGAGGTATGCTTACTAACATGATCATCAATGCGCAATAACTCGATATCTAATTGTAGCGGGCTATTGGCCAATAAACGCAATAATTGGATTTCGGTAACGATTTTATTCGGCATCAAATTCAGGATGGCGATCCGTAATGGCCGAATGTCCTGCGAAGCAGCGCGGCTTTCTGTCATCACAAAGACGTTTTCTGCTGATAAAGCCTCTACCGCTGGCAACTGATCAATGACTTTTACTGGCATAAGCTACTCCGCTCACAGATTAATGGCTTACTGTGCTGAAAAAGCAGCTCAATGTCAACTTCTATACGTTTAGATGGCTAAATATGCGGCAATTCTTTGCTGTGCGTGCTGCGGTTGGGTTATTAGTCTATTTCGGCATTGGCCGTATGACCCTCTAATCAAGCTGTCACCTTGTGGAGAGATAATTTCTTTTGCATCGTTAAAAAATTACTCCAAGAAAATTCGATACCATTTTTGTGCATCCTCCAGCTCCAGCTGAAGCTTTAGGCAGCGTTTAACGTTTTCGCCCTTGGCGAGATACTTTCTTTTGCGTCGCCAAAAGAAAGTACCCAAAGAAAATGCGACCCCACTTCCGCTCGAAAGCCCGGCTGCTCATGCGTTGTCCAAGGCGAAAACGTAACTCGCGCGGCGCTACCGTCGCCGCACTCAAACACCCGTTTTCTTAAAACCTTGGCCAACGATGATCAGTCGGCTCGCTTCAAAGGGGGAGTTAATATTCTTAGCGGTATTCGCTTGACTGAACAGCTTGCTGACGATGACGGTTTTTAATGTTTAGTTTCTGACCGTCAAGGATCGGATTGAAGCTTGGCAAGTTAACAGCGAAGTAAACTTTGGCTGGAGACGTGTTTTTCAGGGATGAAAAAGAGGAGCGTACAGGGAGGTATTTACAGCGTGCTCCAGCCAAAGCTTTATGCAGCGCTAAACGTTTTCGGCCTTGGCGAAAATGTTTTTTAAAGTTGTGACATACCGACATGACAACCCAAGATCTATTTAAAACGAAATATGCGGTAATCTAAGGTGTTGCTTTACAATCAGACCACTGTTGATTGCAGCCCCGTCACTATTCTCGCACTGTTGAACAACAAACATTGAGTCCACGCCTGTGCTCTGCAACAATGTACCCTCTATTCAATAGCGAATAATGGGATCCTCGCCATGCGCGTTATACCTACTCACCTCCGCGCTTTGTTTTATCTTTGGCTTCTTAGCGGGCTATGGCCAACGTTTGCCGAAGCAGAGTGGCAGCGCCAGCCGTTTCAAACCATGGGCACGCAAGCCTATGTCGAGTTTTGGACTGACGATAACAGCCAAGGCCCCTTGCTGATCAGTGCCGTGCAAAACGAATTTGAACGCATTAATCAACTGATGAGCCCCTACCTTGAAAGCAGTGAGCTGAGCTTACTTAACCGCGATGCTAGCCAGCAAGCGGTCACCATCAGTGAAGAGTTTTACCAGTTGTTACAGCAAGCCGAACAGCTCGCCGAATTAAGCGCCGGGGCCTTTGACATTAGCTTTGCTTCGGTCGGGTTTAGCTATGATTATCGCCAGCATGTCAAACCCAGTATCGAGGATTTAGCCGCGCAGCGCAGTTTAATTAATTACCAGCATATTCAGCTGCTGGCCAATAACCAAGTACGCTTTGCTAAAGCCGGTGTCAAAATAGATTTAGGCGGTATCGCCAAAGGCTATGCGGTGGAAAGGTCTATTGCGTTACTGGCGCAAGCGGGCATTCAACATGCATTAGTTACCGCCGGCGGTGACACGCGCTTATTGGGTGATAAACGCGGTCGTCCTTGGTTAGTCGCCATTAAACACCCACGTAAATCTGACGATATCGTGGCGCAATTACCGCTTATTAATAGCGCCATTAGCACCTCAGGGGATTATGAGCGGTTCTTTATCGAAGATGGCGTGCGTTATCATCATATTTTAGATCCGAAAAGCGGTACAAGCCCTTCGGGTTTAATGAGTGTAACCGTGTTAGGCCCCGACACCACACGCACCGATGCACTGTCGACTACCTTATTTGTGCTAGGGCTTGAACGAGGTATGGCACTGATTGAGCAACAGGCAGACTATGAAGCCATTTTTATCAGCAGTGAGCATCAATTGTATTTTTCATCGGGTTTAGCGCGCTAGCCCCTAAGGTTAAACAACCCACCCCAGCGCCAGCGCAACGTGCTATATCAATTGCTCTGCGCCATTAAACGATAGGCGCAAACGCCGTTAAGCGATCTTGGCTGGCGGCATTACCTAAACCATGGAAAGGCGCGACCTCACTGAGTCGCCCTTGCTCACCATGCAAGGCTAAATAATTGAGCATCACCGTTTGCACTAATAAATTGACATTATTGGCCGCCATCGATGAGCCCGTTTCAACCGACGCATCAGGGCGCATAAAACCAATTTGCTGATGACGCGCTTGCTCGAGCGCCGTGCCCCCCAATAAACTGGGGCGACCATTCGGGTTATACACCAGCATAGCTGAGGCGGCGGTTGATGAGTTATCACCGGTCCACTCGCCTTTGCCACGGCCATTTACGCTGTCATCAATACGGCCATTACTAGCCACCGAACCATCAGAATACAGATAAATCATTAAAGGCTGATTACGTCTGGCGGCATATTCTAAACAAGCGCCAATACAGCGGCCTGCGCGCAAATCACGTAGCTCGCCAGTACCCCGCTCGCCGGTGTGATAATCATAGCCACCAATGGTTACGGTGCCAGCTCCAGCAAAACCATTGACCACCAGCTTCATCACCGACGCGGTTTTACGAAATTCGGCATCGCCGTTAAATTCAGCGCTGGTAAAAATACCGCTATTACCCACAATATCTGGATCGGCTGCGGGATCCAGGGTCGCAGGATTACCGAAACGGTCGGCCAAATCAGCGCTTTTCACATAACCACAACGCACCAACTCTTTAATGACCTGATCCCGACTTACCGCCGAGTTCACCCGCGCTAATTTGTTATCACTTAAACGCTGGATCGATTCCATAACGGCAACGGCATCGTTTTGATCAAGCAGGCCAAACAAGTCGCCAACATCGACTAAACCGGTAACATCACTAGGTCTGTCAATCTTGGTTGGCCGCCACTCTGGATTATAAAACTCAGCGGGTGCCATCGAGTTAGCGCCAGAATCCGAATTACGCGAGCCAATCAAAGGCATCAGCGAGCCGTTAGCACCGGCTTTGGCAATAGCATACATCGGATTATGGGGGTTATTACCCGTATCATTTTCTGAGCGAGAGGGGATCACCGCGCCATTGGTCATGGCTTGCGTAGCCATGGTGGTTCGCTCTAATATGCCGGCTAACAATTGTGAATCACTATGAAAAGCTAAGCCCAACTGCGTATTGACAAAACCACCGGCCGGATTGGCGGCATTCACTGCGCTGGGCACCATATCGGCGGGCAAACCTAATTTGCTATAGCCTTGGGTTGACAGAAAATCTAACTGCCCCCCGCGCCCCCGACCAAAATATTAGAGCCTGCGATGTTGGCGCCACCGGCCAGATCAAAACAAATAAAGGGGATCTTCCCTGCACCTTCGACGTTGATACCGCATTGGTTTTTCAACATTTCCAGATCAGGCGACAAACTGGCGTAAGCTTTAGTGGGATTGGCAAATAAGCTAAATACCGAGCCCGTGGTTAAAATACCGGCGCCAATACTCATGCCGCAGGCAATAAAGTCGCGCCGGGTGACGGGCTTGCTATGACAGGCATGTAACAGCGGCGCATCCGGGTGTAAGGCTTTTTTCGATTTCATCAAGAGCTCCTTAATACACGAGCATTTGTGCGCTCGCCAGCACCGCAGTGCAGGCGGCTTTAGCAATGGTTTGAGTGCGCTGGCTATCACAACTGCCATGACATTGGCTTAACCTGTCAACTAGGTTATTTAGCTCTACTCGCGCATCGCTGTTAGCGATATCTGTGGCCGCTTGCAAAGGCATAAAACGCTGCAGTAGCGGCTCAATCAAGCTATCCCGATTTGCGGGGCTCAACGCTTCAGCAGGACTGGCATTAAAATCAATGGCCGGAAACCACGCACTGCGCAACGTCGAATTACTGATTGCCGCATTACAGTAAGCGATCCCTAACTGAGTAATAGCCATTTGCTGCGCTGAAATAAAGGTTTCGATATTCGGCGTTGCCGGTAACTGCCGCGCTATGGTTTGATAGGTATTGGCTACCGCAGGGTTCGCTTGTGACACCCCGGTAAGCTGACTCATGCTGGCATGGATTGCCGCAAACGGCCGGATGCCAATATCGCTGCTACTGGAACTTGCCATACTGACGTCTTGTTGCGGAAAGCTTGCCTTGCTGCGTACATTGCTAAAGGCGCCAATCTCGGCGAACGATAAGAAAAACTCATCGCTATTCGCGCCCGACTCAGCCGCAATAATCGTGCCTAAGGCCGATAAGGTGTGAGGCTCGGTCAACACCGTACCTGTCGGCACGTTAAAGCGTTGCTTGATCCACGCTTGACCACCACTGCTCTCTTTACCGTTAATCGCTAACGCCATGCCGCTGATCGTTACATCGGCAGGTAAAGCGGCACCGTCTAAATTAATCAGATAAGGCTGACTAAACAGGTAAGAGTAATTATCAAACTGCGCCACCTCAAACACGATGTAGCTTTGCGGCAAATCAATTAAGTGGCCTATGGCAAACGGCAAATAGAACTTCTGGCCAACGCCAATACTGAAGTTTTGAGTGATTTGTGCTGCACTAAGCGCACGGTTATGAATGGCCAGTAACCGCACACTGCCCTGCCACTGCCGACTGCCATCCGCCTCGCTGCCCAG
Organism: Alishewanella sp. HL-SH05; assembly: GCF_052655985.1. The sequence continues at coordinate 1,102,677 of NZ_CP199753.1, read as the reverse complement.
CATTAAGGCAAAACTGTCATCCCAGTTACTGATACTCGCCGCTTCGCGCCGCACACCACTGTCTTGGCCATTAACATAAATACGCTGGCCGTTAACCGGATCTTGCGTGAGCACCACATGTTGCAAACTGGCTTGCAGCAACTCATCGGCATCGGCGGTGCTCAGTGCCGGCTGCCCAGCAAAATTGCTTGCATTGCTGCGTAGTAAAAAATCATAGTTGTATTGGGTTTGCCCTAAGGTCAGGTTTCGGCTAATGGCACTGCCGGCATAACTAACTATGGCCGCAGGCCCTGCTTGCACCACGTTGGCGGGGATCAGCCAGGCTTCAATACTGAGCTCTCCGGTTGCGCCAATCAACCGCGCCAATTTGGCACTGCTCTGGGTACTGGCTTGCGCCCGACCACTGTTAATTTGCAAGCCCCAGCCAGTTAACCAGTTAAAATCGCCCTGTAAGGTTAAATTGGCCGCAGGCTCAACGCCAGAAGTATCAAAGGCTTGGCTACCTTGCCCCTCTTTAAATTGATAAAACGCAATTTGGTCACTTTCATAACGCCCACCGCTAGAAGCTACAACGCCATCTTCAAGTCGCAAGGCTTTAGAGGGCACTAAGGTAGGATCCAGTTCCGTTAAGGGTACAGCTTCGGAAATTTTGGTAATGGCAGCTAGCATTTGCGCCGCATCATTCGCACAATCGGACCAGCAGTTATGAAACTCTCCTCCTAGCCTGGCCACTAGGCGGGATAATGCGGGCCGATCTAAATTAATTAAACTACGACTTGCCTGATAAGCCGCACTGAGATCATTGGCAGCAAAAAAAGGCGCTTGCGCTACCGTCGCAGAAAGCGCGTGGCAATTGACACAATACTGCCGCACCAAAGGATAAACTTCGGCGGCAAATAAGCCCGGGCTCTCGGGCAAGGCTTTACTGGCACCGGCATCTCGGATCACCGGGGCAACTAATCGAACCGCAACTTGCTCCGCTCCGCTGGTATTGCCCCAGTTGCGTAACCACTGCGTAATGGTGTCAGCACAGGCAGTATTACTGCTTAGCCAGCAATTATGGCCACCCGCAACTTTTTGCACCAGCAAGGATTGCGCCGGATCGGCTAAATTAACCAAGGGTAAGGCGGCAGTGTAAGCCAGGTTAATATCATCACGGCGCACAAAAAAGGGTGCGGTATTACCCGGTTGATGGCAACTGCCACAGCGGTTGTCTGCCACCAAGTTATCCCACAAATTGAGTTTAAACTGCTGAATATCGGTAGTTTGAGGTGCAGGGCCGTTATAGTTGTTGGTGTTATTTGGTAACGCTGGCGGTGGATTTTGCTCAACTTCTGCGCCACCACAACCGAGCAACAGCATACTGGCTAGTACTAGCAAGAAAATTCGCATGTTCACTCCCCCATACAATAGGTGGCGGTGTCGGCGAACACCTGCTTTAAGTTATAACCGCTTTGACTAAACCGGTCGCGGGTTTGTTGGATCAAGCTGACATCGGCCAGGCTTTCTGGTGGCCGCAAACAGGTGGTTTCGAACACTTTTTTCACCTGACACTGCGCAAACGCCACCGAATTGGCTAATTCTTGGCCTAAGCTTTTCGCGCCATAACCTTCACCCGGTAAGCTGTTATCCCAACCCAGTGCTTGATTGCGTCCTTCCCGCCAATAGTTTTGCCAAAAATCATCTTCGGTTTTGTAACCCAGCGGGAAATTCCCCGAGTTAATATGGTATTTCGGCTGCACGCGACTACCGGTTTGATCATGACTGCTGCCTGCAGGCTGATAAAACAAACGGCCATTTTCCCCCGTTTCATCGGTAAATTGATAATCGTAATAAGCAAAAGCTTGCGCCAGCGGATCCATCCCGGCATGGCAAGCAACACAGCGATTATGAAAAATTCGGCTATCGCCACCGGGGCTGCGGCTAACATCTTGGCGGATCCGATCGGTAGGCGTACTGCCATCTTTCAATGGCTCTAAATCGGTGCACAGCTGGCTCATTAACGTAAAACGCAGCATGGCACGATTGGTCCCTAAATAGAAAAACGCTTTTGCGCCAGCGCGACTGGTCATCACACCGGCACTGGCCTCTGCGGGAATGCTCAGCAAACTGCTTTGCGAGCGCGGTTCCAGATACTGTTGTAAATCGACCCCTTGCTGATCTAACGCAGCGTAATGCGCATTGTTATTGGCGGCGTAAGGCGGTAAGCCTAAGCTGTCCGCGGCCACATACAGCACGTCGGTTTGCAAAATCTGCCGAAAATCAACGTTATCACGCACCAAACCAATAATAGTGGCACTGTAATCATTCAGCGGTTCAAAAATATCCAAATCACGGTTGGTGGCCGGCGAGGCAAACAACTTTAGTGTGGTGCGATAAAAGTCTGGATGCTGCATTGCCACATTCGCTGCAGCCTGGGCGTTACCCTGCTCCAGCAACGTGGTCATTTGCTGCAAGGTTGCCGCATCAGCTGGCACGCCAGCTAAGCGATCATGTAAGCGTTTGGCTTGCTCTAAAGCACCAGCCGAGGCGGTAGAACTGCAGAACAGCGCTAACAATAAGCCGAGTAAAAGCCGCTTAGTATAGCTTTGCATAGTTATCTCCTGCCCGCTTAACCGGGTAAAAATGCGATAGTCCACTGCGAACGGGTCGGCGCCACATCCGCTGCGCCAAAATTCACCGCTTGCAAGCGCAGTTGTAACTGCCGCTCCAATCGCTCGTCATTTAATTCACTTTCGATAATCGACACCTGCGCCAAACTGCCATCGGGGTTGATAATCAGCTCAAACACCACCTTGCCTTTTAACAAGGGGTTGGCGCGTAACGCACGGTTGTACAAGGTGTATAAGCTACTTTTATTGGCTTCTAGTATTTGGCGAATACTGGCTTCGCTACGCCCACCCTGCGCCGCTGCATCCGCATTACCTGCACTACGACTGGTGGTGCTTGATGCGGGCGCTGAGCTGGCTAAACCACGTAGCTCGGCATCAGTTACACGTACATTTTCGGCTTGCGCTAACTCAGCACGCGCAATATCCGAGCTCACTGCAACAGCCGCTTTCGCCGCTGTCTTCGCTAACACGGGGTTGGCGATGGTATCGGGCTCAGTTACAGCAGCACTTTGCTGTCCCTCGCGTTGTAATTGCGGTGCTTGGCGGTTAACCGTAAAGGTTTGCCTTAAGGCCGCTAACTCATCTTGCATGGCTAATAACCCCGCTTGCTGTGCGGTAGCGCGGGCTTGCTCTTGCGTAACCGGGCTGGCTTCAACGACTTTCGCTTCAGGCTTGACTATTGGCTCAGGTTCGGGCTCGGGAAGCGGCTCGGGCTCAGGCAGTACAATCGGCTCAGGGGGGATAATTTCCCGCTGCTCCAGCACCACTCGTGCTAACTGTGGCGGTAACTGTTCTAACTGCGTGCGACTGCGCTCAGGCACTTGATACAGCGGTATGGCAATAGACAACACCAGCAACAGCACCAAGCCGGCAATCACCACCCGAGTAAAAACGGTATCTTCATCTTGCCAGCTCGCGTGCTGTTGCCAAGTCAGTGTGCTCATGGCGTTGCCTCCAACACCTTACTGTGTTGCTCTACGGCTAATGAAATATCGCGATACTCAGTGCCGGCACACATTGCCATTAAACGCCGTAGCACGGCATAGGGGGTGCTGGCATCAGCTAAAATGGTTAGCGGTCGCCCCAGTGCTTGCTGCTCTTCTGTGAGCGCAGCGGTACGACCGGCTAAATAATTCAGCTCTTGCTGCACCGCCTCGCTTAATTCCTCTTGCCATAATACAGGCGCTTGTTGCCAATCACCGCGCCAGATAGCTTTGCCTTGAATTAACACGCCATTTGCCGTCACAGTGAGCAACACCTGCTCACGCGGTAACTGTTCTGACACCGATTGCGGCAAACTCATGTCTTTATTACTGGGTAATACCACCACATCCGACTGATTCACCATCAAGAAAAACACCAAGATGGTAAAAATATCCATCAACGCCACCAGGTTTAATTTTGAGCTTTGCGCCAGTCGTTTGTGTTGCTTGAGCATGCGTTTTGCACGAAATGATTGCTTCATTCTGTGACCTCGCTGGCGCCAGCGGGCAACTGCCCCAAGGAAATAACCGGAAACAACTCCGCATCAACCACCGAGGCAGCAACTACGGTTTTAAACGAGCGCACTGTATCCATGGCACTGACTAGCGTTTGGTAATCTAAGTCTTCTGATGCCAGTAAACGGATATCACGCTTGTCGATTTGTTGCTGCTGCCAAGTCAGTTTCAGATCTTGTAAAAATGCGGAGAGCGCCGCGAAGTCAGGTTCTGCGTCTGGCGTGTGGCTAAATTCTCGCAGTAACTGACCGGCCGGATAATTTAAGCGCAGCCGATCGCTTCGCAGTTCCAATTCCAGCAATTGCGGATCCTCTCGTTCTTGCTGTATTAACTGCTCAACTTGGGGCGGCAGTTGAATGTTCAACACACGGATCTGGGTAAACACTAAGCTCAGCAACAACACCGGCACCAACACAATCATCAGATTCATAAAAGAGGTGATGTCGAGCTCAGCGTCGTTTTGCTTAATTTTATGCTTTCTGATCATCCCGGCCACCCGTAAAACGTTGTCCGATACTGTTCATCAATTTGATGCCGGCCATCTCCATGGTGTCGACAATGCTGGCCGTTTTACTTTGTAATAATGCATGCACAAAGACCAACGGGATCGCGGTCATCAAACCAAAAGCGGTGGTGTTCATCGCCACCGAAATACTGGATGACAATAAGCTGGCTTTTTCAGAAGGATCGGCATTTGCTACCGCCGAAAAGGCAGCGATTAAACCTACAATGGTACCGAGTAAACCGAGTAAGGTGGCGACATTGGCTAAGGTGGCTAAAAACGGTGTGCGTTTTTGCAAACGCAGGCTGTATTCCAGTACCACTTCTTCCATGGCGTACTCCATATCTTCACGCCGATGTGATGACGATAACCGATTGACACCGCTAGCGAGCATTAAACCTATGGCGGTTTGGCTCGATTCCGCTTGTGTTAAGATCGCTTGGGTATCGGCCGCGGCAATGGCCGGTTGTAACTGGCGATAAGCTTTTTGGTTATTGGCATATACGCCGCGTAAAAACCACCAACGCTCAATCGTAATGGCTATACCTAAAATCAAAATAAAGGCAATAGGGTAAATAAAATAGCCGCCTTCCTGCAAAAACCGCACTATGCTGTTAACGAAATCCATGCTGTAACCCTCTTAATTATTTTTAGTAGATACGGTATTGGCTGGTTGCTGTTGTAGCGACTGAGCCTCAATAAAACGCAGAAATTGCTGGCGATCCAGCGGCTGTATGGGTGCCGGTGGCACATCAAGCCCCGGCGCCGGAATACGAATTTGGGCAATACTGTCTTGCCATGGCAAGACATACAAGGTGCGCGGTTGCTCTTGGTTACCACTGATAGTGGTGCTGACATCAACCCGTACGCTCGCTGCCGCTTTGTTGGTTGCAGCAGCCGAGGGGTTAGGCTCTGGCAAAGCGCGGTTTTGTTGCTGCGCCAGTGTCGCACTCGACAGCAGCAATACACTTAGATAGGTGGCGGACATGAGATAATTCTTCATGCGTTACTCCTGTTGTGGCAGCAAACTCAGCCAAGCTTCAGCCAGCGGATCGCCGGTAAGTTGCTGATATTGCGTGTAGTGATAACGAGCCTGCTCGGGTTGCTGTAAATACAGCTCATACAAAAACCCCAAGTTTTTATGCGCATCGGCATAATCGGCCTGCTGGTTTAACGCCGCCAACCAATGCCGCTCGGCTTGTCGAAAATGCCCCGCCTGGCGCGCTATCACGCCAAGTAAATTGCTGGCTGCCACATAATCTGGCCGCAGCTCAAGCAGCTGGGTAAGCTGTAAGCGTGCGGCTTCAATCTGTGCTAATTGCCAATAGCACAGCGCCAAGTTGTAACGGATCCCTGCAGCAGCGGGGACGGCTTCAGCCAGTGGCTGCAATAATTGACTTGCGCCAGCGTAATCTTGTTGACGCATGAGTGTTTTTGCTTGCTGATAGCCCTCGGCTAAATCGGCACTCAACGCTGGCCAAACCGTGGGGCTAGTTACCGCAGTTGCCGTGGCGGTGTGTTCCACAGCATTGGGTTCAGCTTGTTCCACTGAGGGGGCGCTAACACTGGGCTCGGTCACCGGCAGTAATGTTGAAATTGCAGCGCAATGGCTGAGCAATAACAACATGCCAAGCGCAGCACTAACACGGCGCAGCGCTCGCCAAGGCTGAGCGAGGCTTTGTGCGGTTAGGATGTTGCTACTGTGGTGTTTAATAAGCGTCATCGGCCAGCTCCAAGTACACTTCAGGTTTGCGATAACGCGCCGGCGATAATTCGGCTAACTTAGCAAAACTGGCGGCAACCCACTGATCATAAAGTGGCTGCGTCACCAAGGCGGCATTTTGCTGGTGAATTTCAATCGCCAACTCTTCAAACGGATAGGCTTGCTCTTCTAGCAATAAATCATATTGCTCTAGTGCTAGCGCATCTAGCCCCTTGGGTCGCTGCGACGTTAACAAGGCACCGGCCATCTGTTGATACAAACTGGCCACCTGATATTGTGCTTGGCTGTAAAAGTCGGCGACTTGCCAGCCCATGCTCGTTTGCAGCTGCTCAATGGCCGTGGTCATGTGAGCTTGTTTTTTGCGTAAGTTATCGCGCAGCGGTTGTTGCAGCAGCACGGCTTCAAACAACCGGCTGTGATATAACCCTAGCTGTAATGCTGCATCGGCGGCCAAATAACGACTGCGCTCAGTGCCCTGAGCTTGTTGCTGCTCGGCACTGACGAGTTGCTGATACCAAAAATTACGCCGAGTCAGATCATTATCCGCTTGATACAATTGCACTAACACCGCCCGCGCTTCTTGCGCAGCTAAATGCGGCTCAGGATAGCGATTGGCATAATTGCGATAAGCTGACCGCGCGGCATCGCGGTTGCCCGCGCGTAAATAATAATCGGCGGCTTTAGCCAATATACGTTGTTGTTCAGATCCCTCAGCCAAGCGTTCAATTTGTTCACTGAGTAAATCGGCCGCTTGCTGCCAATCTTGTAACTGCTCATAGCTATTTAACAATGCCAAGCTAATCGCCGTTTGCTCGCTACTGTTCGGATACTGCTGCTGATAAGCGAGCATTAACTCAATCGCCTCAGCCCAAGCTTGTTGCTCTAGCTGCAAACTGATTTGCTGATAAGCCGCGCTTTGATGATATTCCGAAGTGGGTAAAGCTAATAAGCGTTGCAAATGGGCTAACTGTGCGCCAACCGATAAATAGCCTAGCTGTGCTTGCTGATAAATCGCTGAGGCGCGCTGCGCCGTTAATAACTGCGTACGGCTGCGACCTAACTCGCTAGCATCGTTTTGATACAACGCCAGCAACGGTTCAATGTTTTGCTCTGCTGCGGCAAAGTCGTCTTGCGCTAATAGCGTTTGACTGACAATAAAACGCGCTTCATTTACTAAAGCTGGCTGGCTTAACTCTGGATGGGGCCATTCTGTTACGCGACGGGCGAAACTGGCGACTTCAGCAAAGGCTTTACGCTGATACTGATCGGTCAGTTGGTTTAAGGCAATTTGCTGTGCCGCAGGATGCCGGCTGTGCCAACGGACAAATTGGTTTTGCTCATGCCACCAAGCAGCCGACAGCTCGGATAAATCCTCACTGTTATTCATCTTGGCCGTGGTATAAATGCGCTCACTCAGTAATAAAGCGCGGTATGCCGCCTGCTCGGCACTGACATTGCGTGCGTTCAAATCAACCACGCCGTACCCCAGCTGCTGATAGAGTGCGAGCGCAGGTTTAGGCTGACCGCTTGCCGCTAACGATTCGGCCAATAAATAGCGCACATCATCGGGCCACAATAAACTGTCATCGACTTGTTCAGCCGCAACAAACGGCTGTATTACTAGCAATTGCTGCCAAAACGGCACCGCTTCTGCAAATAAACTCGCTTGCTCGGGCACTGCGGCTTGCTGGGCTAACTGATAACGTTGCCGGGCAAAATAATCGAGGTATTGCGCCAAGATGGGCGCTAAGTCTGCTTGCTCACGAGGTAGCGCTTTTTGCCAAAAGGCACTGGCGGGGCCAAATAAACTGACAAAGCTCAACTGTGCCTGCTCGGCAGCCGCAGCATCGGCCTGTGCTAAATGGTATTGCACAATCTTCAATTGCATCTGTGCTGCTTCTAATGCGAACGGCTGATAAGTAATAAATTGCCGATAGCTGTCAAGCGCCGCTTGCTGCAGATCTTTTTCAAATAAAAAGTCGGCCAAGCCCTGAAATAACTGCGCCTGAAACGCCAAGGGCCGACGTTCAGCCGCTTTATCTTGAAATGGCGTACGCTGCAACAAGGCTAATAAACTGCTCGCCTGCTCTTGATAACTCAGCGAAATACTTAAAATGCGTTGTAACTCTTGCTGCAGACTTTGTTGTTCATCCAAGCTGTTTGGCTGCACAGTCATATCCAGCGCCAGCAAGAAAGCTTCATCCGCTTGCGCATACTGCTGCAACTGAAAATGGCTCCAGCCACGCATATACAACGCATGCAGCTTTAATTCCGTTTTAGCGAATCCCAATACCTGGTTAAAGGCTTTTAAGGCGGCGCTATAGTTAGCCTGACTGTAATCAATATCACCTATTCGAAACCATAACTCGGCAGCAAATTCGCTACGCGGGAACTGCTGTAATAAGCGTTGCATTTGTTGCTGTGCCGCCGCATTGTCGCCACTTAAATCCAAAGCCCGAGCGAGCTGATAGCGGATCAGTTCGTTATTCAGATCATCCGGATATGCTTGTAAAAGCTGTTGGTATTGCGCAATTAAACTGGCTAAAGCCTGTTGCTCAGCCGCAGGCGGCAAAGCCACCCGCTCTAATTGTTGGGTATTCAGTTGTGACAGTCGATACAACACTTTTTGCCTTACATCGGCCGCCGGTGCGAGGGCTAATAACGATTGATAAACCTGTTGTAATTTATCGGCATTAACCGTTTCGGGTGGCTCAGTACTGAGTGGGGTATAAGGCATAAACTCACCCAGCGTGGGCCGACGCACCACTTTTTCAGTTGGCGTGCTGCAGGCTGTTAAGAGTGTCGTGGCGAGTACAGACAGTAGCAACCATGGCATTGGGTGACGCATCAGTTGGCCTCCTCGGTGCTCAGCAACACTTGCTCCATTAAGCGCGCAATGGCTTGGGTGTTCAGTCGTTGTAAGGCCATCAGCTGCTCGCGCTCTGCTAAACGTTGTTGTTGTAACGCCTGATTCAAGGACCTCAATAATTGTTGTTGTTGTTCTGCCAGCAACACGCTAAAACCTTGCTCATTAGCCATGCTTTGGGTTAATTGTTGCTGCTGCGCCAATAGCCGTGTGGTTTTACCCTCTAACGCGGTTAAGCGCTGGATACCGCTATCAATCTGCTGTAACTCAGCGGCTAGCTGTTGCTGCAACTGCGCTAACTGATAACTGCGCTCGGCACTATTTTGTTGATAGTGCCAGGTTAATAAGCCTTTAAGCCGCTGTAATCGGGCATTTTCTGCGGTCATGTCGCGCCCATCTGCCGCTAACTGCTGAAGCCGGCTGCTGGCCCGAGTGAGCATGTGTTGCTGTTGGCTAAAAGCCTGCTCAGCATCGTTAAGCCACAATAATTGCGCCATAGGCTCGTTTTGTGCTTGGCGTATCGTCTCGGCTAAGGCAGCGCTTTGTGCCTGCAAGCCTTGCTGTTTAGCCGTTAAACGGGGCAAAGCTTGAGTCAGTAGTTGCTGTTGCTGTTCCAGCTTGCTTTGCACCACGTCAGTTAAATGTGCTAAACGCGCTAACCGTTGCTGCTGCTGTTGCTGCAACTGCGCCACGGCGTCTAATTGTCGGTTTAATTGATATAACGCGGACTGTTGGCGTAATTGATAAAACTGCCACGGCGTTAACGTATCTGGATTAGCCAATTGCTCCGCAGTAACAGGCACCCGATAACCGGCATTAGCCGTTAATTGGCGTTGATAATATTGCTCAGCCCAGCGGTAAGCCGCTAGCGCCTGTTGCTGCTCAAAGGTGAGTTCCAGTTGCATACCGATTTGATGCGCCGCCAGCCAACTCGCTGGTGCCAAAGGGTAACGCGTAATTAATTGCTGCAATACCGCTAATAACACCGGGATCTGTCGGTTTTCGATCAGCACATCACGGTATAGCGTCATAGCGGGTAAGGTGAGCACGCTATTGCTGGCAAAGCCGCGCAGCACTTGTTGCGCTTCGGCCCAGCGTTTTTCATCCACTAACAAACCGGCTTTTAGCAGCAATAAGTAATCGGCCAAGGCATCGCGTTCGACCCTATCATCACTGCCCATGGCGGTGCTTGGCTCGCGAAAGAGTTGCTGCCAAAAACTCATGGTGGTTGGCTTAGATAACGCGGTATTTAACCGCGCTAACAATTGTAATGCCTGTGCGCTTTTTTGCTGTTGGCGCAGCGCCAAGATATGGTTAATGACCACATAAGGTAATTCAGCTTGACCCGCCAATTGCTGAAACACCTTGTCATCAAAGGGGGCTATATTGGGCCAAGTTAACATCTGCCGCAATAAAGTCGCTTGCCCGGTTAACTGCAACAGCGGTGCAGTAAGCTTGGCAAAGTAAAAGCGCGCCTGCTCCGGTTGCTGTTGCTCAAATTGATATTGGCTAAATTGCAACAACGCCACGTTGCGTAACTCTTGAGGTAAAGCCTCACTGACCGTTTGCTCGGCTAGCAGTTGCTCTAATAATGCGGCAGTGGCCGCAGGCATGTCTAATTGCAAAAATAAGCCGGCTTGCAACAAACGTGCTTTAGCCGCAGGCTCGGGCGCCAAACTTAAATGCAACAGCGCTTGATAATCATCGTCGCGATAAAAATGCCACGCCGCCAACCGATACTGCTTTTCTGTTAGCAGTAAGGACTCGGTAGCCTGTGAACTCGGTGCGCTTAGCAGCAGCGTTAATAAAACACTGCAGCAGCTGAACAGGCGATAATTCAATTGCCAGACCATGCTTCAACACTAAAAGCAGGTTGGTAATTCGCCGAACTATCGCTAATTTTCAGCTCAAGTAGCACCGCATCATCTGCCTTAGTAAAGGTGTGGCTGATGGCTCGGCGATAATCACGCTTATCAGGGCCTTTACCCACAAACACCGCAGTTAAAGTATGTTCACCGGCGCGAATATTGCCTTTAAATAATGGCTGAATGGCGCCGCGCAATAACCCGGCGATTTCTTTTTCGGTATACAGATACGCCGTAACCGACTCATCGTTGAGTTTAAGCTGGACACTGTCTAGCTGAAAAAACTGCCCCGCATCCACCGACAAAAATACCGCCAATTGCGTTTGTGCCGGAAACAATAATTCTTCTTCCAAAATGAACAATTCGCGATTCAAAGCAATAGCTTGTTGTTTTAATTGCTCAAGCTGTTGCTCTGCAGACTCTTGCGCCAGCAAAGGCATGGCAACCAACAGGCTTAGCAATAGGCTGGCAAACAGGAAAAAGCGCGGTCGGTGCAAGCTCATAAAACACCCTCGTTAAAAATAGACACTGAAAAACACCCGATAAACATTGGCGCTTAATTGATACAACGGCTCAGCACCGACGGCAGTATCGATTAGCGTAACATTTCGAAAGTTATTGTAATTAAAGCGGATATAATCCCACTCGATATTTAATTCGGGTTTAGCCGCCGGCCACCAAGCCCAACTAGCAAAGCGATAGCTGGCGCCCAATCCAAGGCTGAGATTATTAAAATCACTGAGCTCTTTGTCTCGCGCCATAAAGTTTTGCTGATTAGCAAACTCAAATAAATCCGCATAAAACGAGGCTTCGCCTTGCTGATACCAGCGAATATGGCTATCTAACACCCAACGCTCTCCAAGTGGGTGCACGTACTCTAATTCCGCATCAAAACCTGTAATATCCCAGCTGTCGTTGTAATGACGCAGTGAAAAGGTCACGGCTGCGCGATACGGTAAGTAAAATTTATTGACTAAACCCACGGCAAAACTATTGCGCGTGTCGGGATACACTTCAAATTGATAACCATAGCCAAGTTCAGCCAAGGGATCGCGAAAACGCACACTGCGATAGGGATTATTTAAAAAGCCTTGCTCCATATCAACGTCAACGTTTAAGGCACTGATCCAGCGTTTACTGAGTACTTGGGTGATCCCCAAGCTATAACTGTAGCGGCGTAACTGCTCACTGAAGCTTGCATCGCCATTGCGACCAATGTCATCGTTGCCAATGCCGGCATTTAAACTCAGGGTTGTCATACCGCCAAAAGTATCGTGCGACACGCCAAAAGACAGTGATTTGGCGTTGTAATCATTCTCGTCACTTTGTGCGTAATTTATCGATAAAATACTGTTGCCGGTTAGGTAATCCATCCCTACTCGACTCTCAATGCGTGTCTCGCTGTAAGCTGAGGCCGTGGCCACCACATCTATCGAGGCTCCTGACACAGTATCGACATAATAAAAACCCGATACCGACACCTGGGTACCAATTTTGGTTCGTAACATCAATGCCGGACCATCAATGGAGACACCGCCGCCTTGGTAACTATGCTGCATCAAATCAACGCGGTTATCAGGCAATACAGCACCGAAGCCAGCGGTGCTTAGCAACAATAACAAACCGCATAGCGTAGCCTTAATTACAGCCACAGCCGCCTCCACCACTGCCATCGGCACCTTTGGCGGCTTCACGTGAGTCACGCACATGCACACTGTGCTGCAAGGCAATAGGATGACGACTAAAAGCCATAATCGGGTCGGCTAATTCAGCGCGCTCATAGGGTTTAACCCATGGCTCAACACTGGCACAGCCCACCATACCCGCTAACGCCACAGCAACGAGCAACAGTTTAGTTGCGCAATAAGGTTTTAATATCGTTTTCATATTTTTGCTCATAGCCCGGTTTATAACCACGATGCACACTAAACACATCGCCATGTTGATTGATGATCACCGTAGTGGGCATCGCTTGTACTTGATAACGCTCTGATACGCTATTCTCGGTATCAAACAAGATGGGAAACTGTACTTGAGTTTTACTTAAATATTTTTGTGCCGCACGGCTATCCGCTTCAACATTCACGCCCCACACTTGCACCCCCAAAGGCCGATACTTGTTGGCAAGCTGATCTAATGCGGGCATTTCTTGTAGGCACGGGCTACACCAGCTGGCCCAAAAATTTAACACAATAATCTCGCCGCGTTGTTCAGCTAAACGTAGATTCACCCCCGTTAACGACTTAAGCGTAAAATCAGGTGCTTGTGCCGAATCGGTTGCATGCACCTTTGCGCTAACAGCGCAGTATGACAGCACAGTTAACAACAGGCTTAATAACAGTGTGCGCATAGTCTTTCCTTATATTAAAAATACAGCGCAAGCCCCAGGCCTAACTGTAAGTTATGGGTGGTTTTGCTCTCGGCTAAGATCGTGGTTTCAAACACATAGTCGGCTACCTGTAAATCCAGTGCCAGCCAATCGGTCATGTAGAGACGAAACTGACTCCCCAGCTTTACTGCAAAAACTTTGTCGCCCGCGAAATCAACATTACCGCCACCCGCAAAAATTGACCAACCCGTATTAAAGGCCCAGTTCCGACCTAAAAAAACTTGGCCTGGCAGCACCACGTAACCGAGCTCAGCACCGTAATAACGCCACTCGCGTTCGCTGTCAGTTAATAAGGGCGCCGCAGCGCCACTTAAGCGCTCGTAAGACGTTAACCCTGCTTTGGCTTGAGCAAACTCAGCATTAACATAAAAATCTTCATTGATATGGTAACCCAGTTGCAGCGCCACCAAACCGCTACTGCCAAAGTCTTCGATGGCGATAACACCCCCGCGCAGCGCTAGCACAACATTCTCGCTATCTAGCTTAGCGGGCGTCACCTGCGATTGCTCAATTTCAGGCTCAATCCGTGCCGTGCTGCTATTTGCTTGCTGCGCGCAAACGAATGGACTTAGCCACAATAAACTGCTGACTAAAAGGCCAGCTTTAATCCGATTAACCATGTATTTGTCTCTTCGTTAATATCACGTTCGGTGCTAATTAAGCCACGCCGATAACGTAAATTGGCTTGTAAACGACGGGTTAGCGCATAATCAAGCCCTAATTCCATATTGGCCATGGGGCTATTACGCTCAGGCGTTTGTACCAAGATAGTTCGTGGTTGAGTTAACAACACACCACCACCTAAAGCAAAATAGGGCGACCAACGCCAGTGCGGCCAAGGGCTAACGCCCAATTGCACTAAAAACTGTTGACTGCTGGCCTGTTGACCACTGCCCTGCCCAGCACTAAGTTCAATAAAAATCACATCGGAGAAGTCATAACTGGCACTGAGTTGGTAGTAACTGGTACCGGCAAAATCACCTGCAGCCAGTCCTAACTGCCATGCACTCGGCGGCTGATCAACTTGCCATAGACTGGCCAAACTTTGCTCGCCCTCGGGCAAATACAGGTGCGCTAGAGCGGCACTGGCTAGCCATAATGTTTGTTGCCGATATTGCACGCGGATCCAGCCCCCGCGCTGCTTAAGTAATGTTAGCGCGTCACCTTTTAACACCACCTGCACTATCGGATACCCTCTACCAGGGCCGGTATGTAGCTCAACAAAATCTTGTTGCACCACCACTTGCTGCGCCTGCAACGGTAATAAAGCGAGCAGGAGGCTACAAAATAGCCCACAACCCATGAGCGTTAAAAAGCGCATCTAGGGTAGCTCCACTGCAAAAGGGGAATTGTAATATTGCGCGCCCATATCGAGCCACTGGCTAATCAATCTTAATTCGACTGGCGACAAATACCCCTGATGACGCCCGCCTGGGGCAAAGGTTTGGAAGAAACGGCTACTGCCCAGGGCATTTCCTGCCCGCAATAAGGGCGGGACATTGACCGTGATCATGACCGGGATCGGTTGCTCATTTTCATCCAAAATCAACTCGCCATTGGCATCTCGTAAAAATACTAAATTACCGTTGCCATCGACCGCTTGCACTAAACGGTCAACGAGCACCCCACCCAGCAATTCTTGCTCGTTATCATTACTCAGCAACTCTCGGTAACTGGTTAAATGAGCCGCTTGAATGTCCGAGGCTTGAGCCGTTAGCTCTAACTGCGCCGCAGGCAACCTAGCATTGCCTGCGGCATCGCTACGGCTATGACAGCTAACACAGCTGTTGTCTTGCAGCAGTTCGTTACTTACAGGGTCAAATTGGCTACGGTCACGTTGCCACAGGGGTTGTATGTGTGTGGGATAATCAATGCGCAAACGACAGGCCGCTTGCCAGCGTTCAAAGCAATCTAAGCCTACCGGTAAGGTAGTGGCGAGCTCACTAAAGTGATTTTGCTCTGGCGGATCCGGCTGACGGCGCGCGGGATCGGTCCATAGATCAGTATAGGCTAAGCCGGCACTTAACGTAGGCTCGCCTAGCAAACGTGCCAGGGTTTGTGCCATGGTCTCACCGGCATTCGGCGGTAATTGCGGATTGGCATTGTTAAAAGCGCTACTGGCATTTTCTGGCCCCGGATTAATCGTCGGCCATTCGCCTGTTAAACGCCCGTGTGGCCGAGTATTGGTCGCACTATGGCAACCATTACAACGGAGTGTCTCGCCCGGCGCTAAGGTGATCCATTGCTGATGTTGCGCAGAGACGACCTGCCCTTCAGCATTCAGTAAGCTAAGCGCTAACGGCACATTGGCTGGTACTTTTACTCGTACCGAACCATCAGGTTGAACCGGTGTGATACCGACCAATTCACGCATCAACTGCCTGCGGTTTACCCCATAAGCAAAATTAGGCACTTCTCGCACCTCTTCTGGTGGAATGGGTACACCACGTATCAAGCTGACATAACGGATGGGGCGTTGTGCGGCACTGGTTTGCATTGGATCCGATAATTGGCTAATAGGCAACACCGCTTCCCCACCAATATCATAAACACTACGAATATCTAAAATCGCTTCGCCACGCTCTATCAGAGTAAGATCCGCGTCTGGGTTACTGGCTAAAAATGCGGGCCGCGGATACTGCTGCATCACCACCGCTTCAGAGAGCAACTGCTGCTCCGACCCTAATTTCACCGGCACTTGGGTTTGCTTCGCTAAATCGAATAACCATAATCCAAATAAAGGATCAGCCGCGGGGTAAGCACTAGCATCATCAACCTGCGCACAAGGCACGATTTGCTCATTCACTCTGACCCGACAAGGTGACCAACTGAGCAGATAACGCGATGAGCCATCTTGTAACGCAAAGACATTTTGCACTAAACCGGCAGGCTCAGCGCGTAAGCTATTATCAAAAGGCCAAGGTAGCAAGGCGGTCTGTGCCGGTAAGTTTAACTGTTGTTGATATAACGGCTGCGTGTTATCGCTGGCCAGTGTTAAGGCTATTTGCACGGGTAAGGTATTTAAGTGCGTTTGTTGGCGGTTTTTTAATAAGGTTGCGATCTCACCATCGGCCAGTAACAAGGGTTTGGCAAATTCCACCACTGTGTCATTCGGCCCGCTGCGATGCGAATGCCAACCATACAATAGCTGATTACTGGAGCCATCAGGGCGCATTTGATACCAATTAAACATATTACGGTCGCTTTGATTATCCCAGCGACTGTAAAGAATATGCCCATCGGCTTGCACCAATGGATACAAATCGTGACTTAAGTTAAAACTAATTTGGGTTATTTCGCTGCCGTCGGCATTCATCACATGCAGATTAAACGCGGGCCCCTGCAGATCTTCATGTAAAGCACTGTACTGGGGTTTAAATTCATCTAATAAAATTTGCCGGGCTTTTTGCTGACGGGTAGAGCTAAAGACGATGCGACCATCGGCTAACAGTGCAGGATTGATATCGTGTCCTTGCTCCGCAATAAGGGAATTACTGATGATTGGTGCTGCACTCTGATCAGTCAGGCTGTAACGCCACAGACTCCAAGTGGGTTGTAACTCCTCGGGCACATTTGGTAAGGCCGGCGGTCGTAATGCAAACAACAGGCTATTGCCGTCAGGCGATACCAGCAGATCTTTAACGTCATAGCCGTCATCAGGGAAATACTGAGCTAATATCGCTTGCTCTGCCGACTGCGCAAAAGCATTTTGTTTTAATATCAGCTGTGCACCAGGGCTAAATTGCTCTGGCGCAGTCAAATCGGTTTGGTAAGGATTGCCCGCGTCGTCAAATAACGCGCGTTGCACAAAAATGAGGGGGAATTCTTGCACTACCGGATCGGCTGGCTCGTCTTGCACGCTAATATCGGCCTTGCAGCTGATTAAGCCGAAAATACTCAGAAGCAGCAAAAGGGTGTGTTTAGTCATTATTGTTATTACCCGCCACCAACTGCGATGACTCTAATGTATTGCAAAAAAACTGAACCAAAATAACGTTATTAGAGTAGCCTTGGCCCGTTAACAGAGCAATAACTAATTTCAACGCCAAACGGCGGGCTTAGGTATTATTCCCGATAGTAGAAAAAGCGGTTTTGGTCGTGATTGCAACATCCTGCGTTAGCTCAATAGTTTAGTGCGCTTAAGCAAACCCGTCTTTTGCCCCTTGGCGGCAATTTAACTGCGCATAAAAACAAAAAAACCAGCATCACTGCTGGTTTTTTCTAACTATAAAGTATTATAGGTCTGCTTCGAAATCAGCAGGTATTGATTCATCAATCACTTTTTCGCCAGGCTTTAACAACAAGCGCTCGCGCAGAATTTTCTCGATTTCATCCGCAATGGCTTTGTTTTCTTGCAAGTATTTCATGGCATTGGCCTTACCTTGGCCAATTTTGTTACCTTGATAAGCATACCAAGCACCGGCTTTATCGACGAGGTTTTGCTGCACCCCTAAATCAATAAGCTCGCCTAGTTTGTTAATACCCGCACCATATTGAATAATAAATTCAGCTTGTTTAAACGGCGGCGCAACTTTGTTTTTCACCACTTTAACGCGGGTTTCGTTACCAGTAATTTCATCACCGTCTTTTACTGAACCAATACGGCGAATATCCAAACGCACTGACGCGTAGAATTTTAAAGCATTACCACCGGTGGTGGTTTCTGGGTTACCGAACATCACACCAATCTTCATACGAATTTGGTTAATGAAGATACATAGGGTATTTGAACGTTTAATATTACCGGTTAATTTACGTAAGGCTTGTGACATTAAACGGGCTTGTAAACCCATGTGGCTATCACCCATGTCGCCTTCAATTTCAGCTTTTGGCGTTAAGGCGGCTACCGAGTCGACAATAACAACGTCAACCGCAGCCGAGCGCACCAACATGTCACAAATTTCTAGTGCTTGTTCACCGGTGTCAGGTTGCGATACTAATAATTTATCGACATCAACACCCAGCTTTTTAGCGTAAATCGGATCTAAAGCATGCTCGGCATCGATAAAGGCACAGGTTTTGCCGTCTTTTTGTGCTTCAGCAATAACTTGTAAGGTTAACGTCGTTTTACCTGACGATTCAGGACCGTAGATCTCAACAATACGGCCATAAGGTAAACCGCCAATGCCAAGGGCAATATCTAGGCCTAAAGAGCCTGTTGATACTGCCGCAATATCCAGAGCGGTACTGTCACCTAGGCGCATAATAGAACCTTTACCAAACTGGCGTTCAATTTGAGTTAATGCGGCACTCAGGGCTTTTTGTTTGTTATCGTCCATCTCTTACTCCGGTAAAATCGGTCAGTTAGTAAACACTGTATGAGCATACAGTAGTAGAGTTTCAACTAGCTGTCAACAACAAGATGCTTTGCCGTAAGGCATGTTCAATGGCTTGCTGACGAACCTGCTGCCGATCGCCTTTAAAAACATGCTGTTGAGTGGTTATCGTGCCTTGTAAATAAAATCCAAAACACACTAATCCAACCGGCTTGCAGGCCGAGCCCCCCCCGGCCCCGCAATACCTGAAATGGCAATCGCCAATTCAGCGCCAGCAGCTTTGGCAGCACCGCTGGCCATTTCAGCTACGGTTTCAACACTCACTGCGCCATATTGTAGCAAGGTGGCACTGCGTACCGCTAACAATTGCTGCTTAGCTTTATTACTGTAAGTGACAAAACTACGATCAACATAAGCTGAACTTCCGGCGACAGCGGTTAGCCAATAAGCAACTCCGCCACCTGTACACGATTCTGCAGTGGTGATACTGTAGTTTTTCCGCAATAATAGCTGACCTAACTCACTGGCAAGGTCAAAACTTACTGATGCCTCTGTCATATATAATCCAACGGGACTCAATAACACCATTATGCCGTCAGACCAGAAACCGGAGCAAGCCTTAAGCGCTCATACGCCGATGATGCAACAATATCTGGCGTTGAAAAGTCAGCACCCTAGCATTTTATTGTTTTATCGGATGGGTGACTTCTACGAGCTATTTTTTGATGATGCGAAAAAGGCCTCAACCTTATTGGATATCTCGCTGACCAAAAGAGGCCAAAGCGCCGGTGAGCCAATCCCTATGGCCGGTGTACCCTATCACGCCGTAGAAGGCTATTTAGCGCGCTTAGTTCAGCTAGGTGAGTCGGTGGCAATTTGTGAGCAAGTTGGCGATCCCGCCACCAGCAAAGGGCCGGTCGATCGTAAAGTGGTACGCATTGTCACCCCCGGCACCGTTACTGACGAAGCTTTACTCAATGCGCAACACGACAATTTATTGTGTGCCATTAGTCACAGCCGACAACATTTTGGTTTAGCACAGCTGGATTTAAGCAGCGGCCGTTTTTTATTAAATCAAGTGGATAACCTTGATGATCTCGCCGCGTTATTGCAACGCTTAAACCCCGCCGAGTTGCTTTATCCGGAAGACTTTAACCAGCCGCAATTAATTGAACGCAAAGGCGCTCGGCGGCGGCCGATTTGGGAATTTGATTTGGCAACTTCCAAACGGGCTTTATGCCAACAATTTGGTACTCGCGATTTACGCAGCTTTGGCGTAGAAGACGCCCCAGTGGCGTTGATGGCCGCAGGCTGTTTAATACAATATGTTAATGATACCCAACGGGCGCAACTGCCACATATCCGCAGTATCGCGTTAGAGCGGGCAGAAGATTATATTGTGCTTGATGCCGCCACTCGGCGAAATTTAGAACTCACCCAAACGCTCTCTGGGCAAACCGACAATACCCTGGCCAGTGTGCTGGATCATTGCCAAACGCCAATGGGCTCGCGTTTATTAAAACGCTGGATCCACGCCCCGCTGCGCGATCAACAGAAAATCAATTTACGGCTAGCGGCGGTTGCCGAGTTAACCGACGATTACGAAAGCCTGCAACCGCAGTTAAAACATATCGGTGACATAGAGCGGGTGATTGCTCGCTTGGCTTTAAAAAGCGCCAGACCACGCGATTTTGCCCGTTTGCGCCAAGCGTTAACGGCCTTGCCTAACTTGCAGCAGCAATTAACGCTCGCCCACAGCGATCTACTGCAGCGCCATGCACAGGCCAGTGCGCCGCTACCAGAATTGCTTGAGTTACTGCAACGAGCCATTGTTGAAACGCCCCCGGTGCTGATCCGCGATGGCGGTGTCATTGCCGATGGCTACGATGCCGCCTTAGATGAATGGCGAGCCTTAGCTGAAGGCGCTACAGATTATTTAAGCCAATTAGAACAGCGCGAACGGGAACGCACCGGTATTAGCTCGCTGAAAGTGGGTTACAACCGAGTGCACGGCTTTTATATTGAAACAGGTCGCAGTGCTGATAACAAAGTGCCGGCTGATTATATTCGTCGCCAAACGCTAAAAAATAATGAGCGTTATATTATTCCAGAGCTAAAAGCCCATGAAGACAAGGTACTGGGTAGTCAAAGCAAAGCGTTAGCGCTGGAAAAACAGCTGTACGAACAACTCTTTGTGCTGCTAAGCCCCTATTTAGCCCAATTACAACACCTCGCTGACGCCTTGGCCGAGCTCGATGTATTAGCCAGTTTGGCAGAATGCGCGGTACTGCATCAATATTGTCGGCCAGAGTTGAATACAGACATCGGCATTCACTTGCAGCAAGCGCGACATCCGGTGGTCGAACACGTATTAAGTGAGCCCTTTATTGCAAACCCTCTGCGCTTAAACGCAGAGCGGCGCATGTTAATGATTACCGGCCCCAATATGGGCGGTAAATCAACCTACATGCGACAAACCGCACTCATTACGCTGATGGCCGCTATAGGCAGTTTTGTGCCTGCTGCCTCGGCGGTCATCGGCCCCATCGATCGGATTTTTACCCGAATTGGCGCGTCTGATGATCTGGCTTCGGGGCGTTCGACCTTTATGGTTGAGATGACCGAAACGGCAACCATTTTACATCATGCTACCGCTCAAAGCTTAGTGCTGATGGATGAAATTGGCCGAGGCACCAGCACCTATGATGGCTTAAGTTTAGCGTGGGCTTGTGCCGATTACTTAGCGAAAAATATTAAAGCCTTAACGTTATTTGCCACCCATTACTTTGAATTAACCGATCTAGCCGAACAGCTACCCGCCGTTGCGAATGTCCATTTAGATGCAGTAGAGCATGGTGAGCATATTGTGTTTATGCATAATGTGCAGGACGGTGCCGCCAGTAAGAGTTTTGGTTTGCAAGTGGCACAACTTGCCGGTGTACCCAAGGCCGTGATCCAACAAGCGAAACAAAAACTGCACCAACTGGAACTGCAACCCAGTGTCGCCGCAAAGCAGTCGACGGGCAGCGAAGCACAATTACCGTTGTTAGAAGCAGAGCACCCGTTACTGGCGCAATTAAGACAGATCGACCCCGATGAACTGAGCGCCCGTCAGGCGCTAGATTTACTCTATCAATTTAAAAAACAATTGGACGCCTAACACGCTTAAGGGATCAAGATGCTATTAAAAGACGTGAGTGTGTCTGCTATTGTTGCGGGCTTTGTTGCGGTATTAGTCGGTTTTGCCAGCTCAGTTGCCATCGTGTTTCAAGCCGCCGCTGCGGCCGGTGCCAGTAGCGAGATCATTGCCTCGTGGTTGTTAGCCTTAGGTATCGGCATGGCGGCCACCTGTATTGGCCTATCTTGGTACTATAAAGCGCCGATTATTACCGCATGGTCAACACCTGGCGCCGCTTTATTAGCGGGCAGCCTGCAAGGACTGAGCATTGCCGAAGCAACCGGGGTGTTTATTTTCACTGCGGCACTGGGTTTAATCATTGGCTTAAGTGGCATGTTTGAACGCCTGACACGGCTGATCCCACCCTCTTTAGCCAGCGCGATGTTGGCGGGGATCTTACTGCAATTTGGTTTTGCGATCTTTCAATCCATGCAAAGTGAAATGCTGCTGGTCGCCATTATGTGTCTCAGCTATGTGATTGCCAAAGCGACTGTGCCTCGGTATGCCATTTTGCTGGTATTAGTAAGCGGCTTGGTTACGGTCATCGCCGGTGGGCAATTAGATTTATCGCACTTAGAGCTTAGCATCACTCGCCCTGTTTGGGTGAGCCCTGAGTTCTCTCTCAGTGCCATGCTGGGTGTAGGCTTACCGTTATTATTGGTAACCATGGCCTCCCAGAACATCCCCGGTGTGGCGGTGATCCGCGCCAGCGGTTACCAAACACCGGTGTCGCCAATCATTGTTAGTACCTCACTCAGTACCTTATTACTGGCACCTTGGGGCGCGTTTTCGATTAATCTCGCCGCCATTACGGCTGCGATTTGCACCGGTACAGAAGCACACCCTGATACCAATAAACGCTACATTGCCGGTATTGCCGCCGGTGTGTCTTATTTCATTGCCGGTTTAGCCGGCGCAACCGTAGTGGCGCTATTTGCCGCATTTCCGCAAACCATGATTGCCGCCTTAGCCGGTTTAGCCTTGATAAGCACTATTGCCAGTAATTTACAAACCACCACCGCCGACCCTGACTATCGCGAAGCGGCCGTGATCACCTTACTGGTAACGGCGTCAGGCATTAGTTTTTTTGATATTGCTGCGGCTTTTTGGGGATTGATAGCCGGTTTAATCACGGTGTTAGTACAAAAAATAGGACAGCGCTTCATCAGCACCTAAGACAACAGATAACAACTCGCGGTTAAATCGTGTTGAATTGGTTAAAACTGTAATGCACAAAGCAAGTTAGCTAGTTAGCTAGTTAGCTAGTTAGCTAGTTAGTTATAAATAATCAGCCACAAGTCACTTCAAGACAGCGCTTAGTGAAGGACTAAGCGCAGCTGTTATCGCCTTTATTCTTGAAACAGTGTTTCGATATTTAAACCCTGATGCGTTACAATTTCACGCAACCGACGTAAAGCTTCAACCTGAATTTGCCGCACGCGTTCCCGCGTTAAACCAATTTCACGCCCTACATCTTCCAGCGTAGAAGGTTCATATCCCAGCAAACCAAAGCGTCGTGCTAATACTTCACGTTGTTTTGGGTTTAGCTCTTCCAGCCAAATCACCAGATGTTGTTTGATGTCTTGATCTTGCAATTCTAGCTCGGGGCCTAATTCTTTTTCATCAGCAATAACATCAAGCAGTTGTTTTTCTGAAGCGCCAGCCACTGGTACATCAACTGAAGTGATTTTTTCATTCAGCTTTAGCATTTTACGGACATCTTCAACTGGCTTATCTAATGAGGCAGCAATTTCTTCTGCGGTTGGTTCATGGTCTAGTCTTTGTGATAACTCACGCGCCGCACGTAAATAAATATTAAGCTCTTTCACCACATGAATAGGTAAACGGATCGTGCGCGTTTGATTCATAATGGCACGTTCGATGGTTTGACGGATCCACCAGGTCGCATAAGTTGAAAAGCGAAAACCCCGTTCAGGATCAAACTTCTCTACGGCTCGGATCAGGCCTAAATTGCCTTCTTCAATCAAATCTAGTAGGGCTAAACCACGATTAATATAACGACGGGCTATTTTTACCACTAAACGTAAGTTACTTTCGATCATGCGTTTGCGGGCGGCTTGATCACCTTTTAGCGATAGACGGGAAAAATACACTTCTTCTTCTGCGGATAACAATGGTGAAAAACCAATTTCGCCCAAATAAATCTGTGTAGCATCCATGGACTTTTGACTGTCATCCCTGACGAAAATTTCGTCTAGAGTGCCTTCGTCTTGCGATAACTCCTGTAACTCCGCTTCAATATCTTCATCTTCAGCTAGGACATTTTCATCAATTAGTTCGTCATCTTTCGCATCAGTTATTTTGTGATCTTTACTTGTCATATCCACTTACCCCACACTTAATGACACACCATAGGTGCGCAATGCTTCCATGCAAAGGATTAATTATTATTATTTTTATTATTAGTTTTCACGGTTATCTCGGCAAATACCTTAACGGGTCAACCGATTGGCCACGAAATCTAATTTCAAAGTGTAACCGTGTATCTATCGCATCGGTATCACCCATTTCGGCTATTTGTTGCCCCGCTTTAACGTCTTGCCGTTCCTTAACCAAAAGCCGTTTATTGTGGGCATAAGCACTGAGGTAATCATCGTTGTGCTTGATGATAATTAAGTTGCCATAGCCTCGTAGCGCATTACCGGCATACACAACCTGACCATCAGCAGCGGCATTGATACGACTGCCCGCACTACCACCAATATCTACCCCTTTATTGCCCTGCTCAGCGGTTGAAAAACGCGCCAAAATGGGACCTTTTACAGGCCATTGCCAGCTTACTCGCCCAACTGCAGTACTTGCAGATTGAGTAATATTGACAGGTGACCTCTCTTGAACATACCCCTTTTGCGAGCTAGCTGCAACCGATTTTACGGTAGAGCTTTTGCTCGTGGTAGGCGTGACTGAACCTTTAATTTTGGCGGCGGTACCCGCTTGCAGTTGAATAATCTGCCCCGGATAAATGGTGTAAGGCGCTTTGATATTATTGCGTGCAGCGACAGTGCGAAAATCTTGTCCTGCCCGAAAAGCAATAGAATATAAGGTGTCACCACGTTGTACTTGGTAACTGCGGCCACTTAAGGTCTGTTGTTGGCGTAATTGATGTTGCTGTTTACGAATTTCCAGCGTGGTGACTGGCGCCGGAGTCGACGAACCGGCGCAACCTGTTAACAACAGGACTGCAGCAATAGCTATCCAGCCAAAACCGTTCAGGGTTTCGGGCAGAGATAGTGTGCTAACTGCGCAAGACCTGACAATAATAGCTTACTCCTTGCTCTGGCCTACTACAGCATCGTCCGTTGCGGGCCGCTCAGATTCAGCGCCCAACCACTTTTCAAGATTCAGTAGCGCCAGCATCACGAACACTGCACTGGTAAAACATAGCAATGCCAATAGCAAATCATTTTGACCAAACGCTATCGCATACCGGCTTGGTGAATACATAAACTCACCCGCTTGCCAAGGCCAAAGCCGATACATGGCGCCAACGACAACGCCCGTTAACAACGCCAGAGTGGCATCATGGTAGCGCTGCAATAACCACTTTAACACATGCGAAAAACTCAATAAGCCCAGAACGCAACCACTAGCAAACAACGCCAGCACCGAAAAATGTAACTCACGAATGGCTAATATCACGGGGGCATACATGCCCGAAATTAACAGAATGAAGCTACCAGAAATGCCGGGTAAAATCATGGCACAGATCGCCACGGCACCGGCGACAAAAAACATCCAACTTGAAGGTTGTAGATCAACTGGCGAGAGCATCCCGACAAAGACCGCTAGTACAATACCTAATAACGCTAGCAAAGCACGACTAAGTGACCACTTAACTGAGCGTAACAAAAATGGTAACGCCGTTAAGATTAAGCCATTAAAAAAGGCCCACAAGGGTACTGGCCGATGCTCTAACAACCAACTGATCAGCGAGGCGAGGGAAAAAATACTAAGGAAAATCCCGGCAAACAAACACAACACAAAAGTGCCATCGATATGCCGCCACAATTGCTGAAATCGTCCTTTAAGTAACAACTGAAACGCCTGTAAATTTATCGCGCTAATTGCGCCTAATAAACGTTCATAAATACCCAAAATAAACGCGAGTGTGCCGCCCGAAACGCCCGGCACTACATCCGCCGCCCCCATAGCGAGACCTTTGATCAGCCATTGCAGATACTTCATATACTTCCTGTTTGCACGTTGTGCTGGTTACGCCAGATCGCCTGGCACTAAGGGAACAAACCTTACGGTTTCAATATCTTGTTTTTGCCACTGTTCGCCGTTTCGCTGATAAACACGTAACACTTGTTGTTCCGCACCCACGGGGATCACCAAACGCCCGCCATCGGTTAATTGCTCTAACAAGGCTTGCGGCACATCCACCGGCGCAGCGGTTACAATAATGCTATCAAAGGGCCCTTTCGTCGGCCAGCCTAACCAGCCATCACCGTGCTTCATCGACACATTGTGTAAATCTTGCGCTTGTAAACGGCGCTTCGCTTGAAACTGTAACGATTTAATACGCTCGACACTGCAAACATGACTGAATAACCGAGCCAAAATAGCAGTTTGATAACCCGAGCCCGTACCAATTTCGAGTACTTTGCCGCAACTGCCGCCATGCAGCAACAGCTCGGTCATACGTGCCACAATATAAGGTTGCGAAATGGTTTGCCCCAAGCCAATCGGCAAGGCCGTATTCTCATAAGCTTTGTGTGCTAGCACTGGTTCAACAAAGAGATGGCGCGGTGTTTGCGCGATAGCGCTCAGTACACGGGCATCAGTGATGCCATCAGCTTGAAGTTTTTGCGCTAACATCTGCGCACTACGTAAGGTAACGACTGCCATAATTACAATGGGATCCCCTCTAACCAATGTGCCAAGGTTTCCATACTTTTATAGGCAGACATATCAACATGTAATGGTGTGACTGAAGCATAACCATTTGCAATGGCATGAAAATCCGTGCCTTCACCAGCGTCTAATTCTGGCCCTAAAGAGCCGTACCAATAAATTTTTCGACCCCAAGGATCGGTTGAGCTACTCATGGTTTCGGCTTTATGCCGACGGCCAAGCCGCGTCACCTGAATACCTTTTAGTTCGTGTAATGGAATGGCCGGCACATTGATATTCAAAATTTGATCAGCAGGTAACGGATGTGATTGTAATTTACGTATCACTTCAACGGTCACATGCGCCGCCGTAGCAAAATGCTGTTCTTCACGCCCAGCAAGCGACACGGCGATAGCCGGTAAGCCAAGGTGTCGGCCCTCTGTCGCGGCGGCTACGGTGCCAGAATACAACACGTCATCCCCGAGGTTTGCCCCATGATTGATGCCGGCGACCACTAAATCGGGTGTGAAATCTAATAATTGGCTAATGGCTAAATGAACACAATCGGTCGGGGTGCCATTGACCGCAATAAAGCCGTTGTCTAAGGCTTGTGTGCGCAGCGGATTAAGTAAGGTCAACGAATTACTGGCACCACTGCAGTTACGATCGGGTCCTACGGTAGTGACTTCAGCAATTTGTAATAATGCTTGCTGTAATACTTGAATACCACGGGCATGCACCCCGTCATCGTTACTCAGTAAAATGCGCATTTAACACTCCATTTGTACAAGATCGCGGGCAATGTCACGATAAGACACTAACTCTCGCAGGACACTCGTCGCAAAACACCCTGCCGGTAAAGCAAACTGCAAGGTCACCGTATCAGCTTCGACTGCAGCGCTGACCGACTCGGGGATCACGCGCATCGCCCGTCGGCCAACTTGCACCCGCAGTAGCTCTAAACCGCTAACCCAGTGCTGCCAAGGGACAAGAACCTGCTGTTCAAATAAAGCGGCGTCTGCACTGACTAACGCCTTACCCTCACCACATAAAGGTGCGGTGAGATGAATATCGGCGCTGTCGAGCCGCTGTTGCAACACCGAGTCGGGTTCATTAACCGGAAATATCGAGCCAGAACCGTTTAGCTGCACCACATCCCCAGCCATTAATTGCTGAAAATGACCTTTTTGGATGCGCGCTGACAGAACCTGATTAAACAAAAAAGAGCGGCTTGCCGATAGTGCTAAACCCCGTAATTGCCGATCTACGATACTTTCGCCCTGAAACAAACGCTCAGCGAGGTGTAAATTCCCGCCAGCCAGACCAAAACGTTGCTCACCATAATAATTAGGTACCCCGGCTTCGAGTAAAGGTAACTTGGCCATTAGCGCCGGTACATCAGATACTTGTGTTAAGCGTAAAGTAAAATGATTGCGCTTTAAAGCACCTAGGCGCAATTTACGGTAATGCCGTACCATCTGTAAGATGTCAGCGCCTTCAATTTGCCAGGTTTGCCAGTCCAGCTCTTGCTTGATGGGCCATTTAAAGCAAAACCATTGCTGCGTGACCGCATGCCGATCTTTTAAACCCGCATAGCTAATATCGCGCACGCGTAAACCGGTTAAACGCGCCAGCTCGCGGGCAATAAACTGGGTATTTTGCCCGGTTTTCTCAATTTGCAGCAGAATATGTTCACCGGCACCGCTCGGCGTAAAATTAAGTTCTTCCACCACTAAAAAATCAGCAGCTGTTGCTCGAATAGCGGCGCGAATATGCGGTTGACCGTGCAAATAAGCTAACTCAGCTTGCGCAGGAAAAGACGGATGGCTTAAAGCGGTTTCAGTGTTCAGCATGAGGTTAATAACACCACGGCGGCAACCGCGATACCTTCTTTACGTCCGACAAAACCCAGTTGCTCGGTGGTGGTCGCTTTAACATTAACTTGATCAGGCTGACACTGTAGATCGGTGGCAATACAGGCACACATATCGGCAATGTGCGGTGCCATCTTTGGTGCTTGCGCCATAATAGTAATATCCACATTACCAATCTGATAGCCGCGCTGCTGCACTTCACTGAACACGCTACGTAATAAGATCCGGCTATCAATGCCGGCGTAAGCCGCGTCAGTGTCAGGAAAGTGCTTGCCAATATCTCCCAGCGCTAACGCACCTAATAAGGCATCGGCCAACGCATGTAGCACCACATCACCATCGGAGTGCGCAACGAGCCCTTGACGATAAGGAATTTTGATACCGCCCAGCGTCACTGGCCCCTCGCCACCAAAGGCATGTACATCGAAACCATGACCAATACGCATTGTCATTATTGATTTTGCTCCAAATAAAACGCTGCCAGCTGCAGATCGGCCGGCCGCGTAATTTTAAGATTATCACTGTGTCCTTCCACTAACAGAACCGGCTCATTCGCCCATTCCATAGCCGAGGCTTCATCTGTGACGACCACTTTGGCCGCTAACGCAGCTTGGATATTCGCTCTGAGTAAGGCCGTAGGAAAAAACTGTGGTGTAAGCGCATGCCATAAATGCTCGCGCTCTACCGTAGCATTAATTAAGTTTTGGCCACGTTTCATGGTATCACGGACTGGCGTTGCTAAAATACCACCATGCCCTACCTCAAGGCAGCGCTGGATCAGTAACTCGATATCTTGGCGGCGCACTAAAGGTCGCGCAGCATCATGCACAAGTACCCAAGGCATTTTTTCAGCGTCTATCGCTAACAGCGCATTTAATACCGAGTGCACCCGCTCTGCACCACCATCAACCCGCACAATATTTTCAGCGGTTAAGCCGGTTGCGGCAAAATAGGGATCGTTTGGGCTTAGCGCTAAATATAACTGCTGCACCGCGCTAATGGCTAACACCGGTTTAACACTGTGCTCTAAAATAGTTTTGCCGTGTAAGCGCAAGTATTGCTTGGGTTTATCGGCTTGCATACGCTGGCCAACCCCAGCGGCGGGGATCACGGCGGCAATCGCCGGAAAAGATTTTAATGACATTACGGTGTCCGCGGTACTATCCGAAAAAAAACTTCATCTTCAGCAATCAGACCAAGCTCGTTGCGAGCTCGCTCTTCTATCGCTTCCAATCCCTGGCGTAAATCATCAACATCCGCCAACAACATACGATTACGCTTAATCAACTCCTGATTACTCGCTTGTTGAGTGGCTATTTCTTCCTGCTGACGCAGGTAATCTGTCACACTGAGCTGACCAAACCAAAGCCGGTGTTGTAAGGCCGCTAACACGATGAGCAACAGCACGATTAATATGCGCATAACTAAACCGTTATTTCTGTTTGAGCTTATTATGAAGCGTTAAATAGCTACTGCAAAGCTTTATATCAGCTGCTTTGCCCCAAATGTGGTCGAGCGAAATTACGCCAATTTAGGCGGCTAGCCAATAAAAGTTCACGCAAAGTGAGTAAACGCGGTTCTTTTTTTTGTAAGTTTAACCACTGATGGCCACAACAAGCGGCGGTCATAATGTTCTTGTCTGGTTTAAGTAAAAACAACTTACTGTTGTCCTCGGCTAAGGGCATACCACTAAACGAAAACCAACCATACTGATTACAATGCAAACGCTGCTCTGTTACATCCACTTCATCAACACTGTCTAACACGATATGTTCAAGGGTTTTATCTTCGCAGTAAAGCGGCACAATCAGACCCGGTTTCGCTGCTTTGCTGTAAAAAGCTAGGATCGGATCCGCCGCCTGTTTACTGGCCGGACAGCGTTTAAATTGTTTGCCATACCAAGAGGCATTTTGACTATCGAGCGCCAAATTAGCAGGATATTGCAAAATACTGCTCGCAGCACGTCGAATATAAAAAGGTAAACTGGCGATGCGTTTTGGCAACTGTGCTAATTCTGAGCTGGGGGTGGCCGCCAAACGAAATAGCTCACGCTCATACAAAGCATTACACAGCTCAGTATAAGTTTGATTGGCTGCAGTTGCTTGCCAAAAATGTGGTTGATTTTCGTGCATCATCGTCATGTAGCGATGTTAGCCAATAGCCTGATTATTGTAAAAGCCTAAATGCATCTGTTAAGCAGAAAAATCGCTCTGTAAGAAAAAACCTTCGCAGCAAAGCGCTTATCCGCCAGGCTATCGCTGCAGACTGGACGCTCGCGCCGAAAAACGGTAGTTTAAGCGCCAGTCACACCACCGTTAGCCATAGAATAGGTCCGATGAATCGTCGTCAATTTTTACGCACCGCCGCTTTTACCCCCTTGGTTGTCGTGCTGGGCAGCAAATTTGTTGCGACTTTACGGCATTACCCTCTGACCGATCTGCAACAACGTTTACGCGCAATGCAACCGGATCGACTCCGTAGTATGGGGAACTGGAATGTGAGTCAGATTTTTCAACATTGTGCGCAAAACCTACGTTACTCTATTGTGGGTTATCCACAGCATCACTCGGTATTACAAAAAAATATCGTGGGTAAATTAGCGCTAAATTTTTATGCCGCAATAGGCAGTATGCCAGCGGCGCAGGAGCAGCCGATTCCTGGCGCACCACCACTGGCAGTAGACGTTCCTAATGATGTGGCACTACATGAGTTAATGTTTGAATTACAGGAATTTATTAATTGGCAGGGCGAATTAGCCGCGCATTTTGCTTACGGTAGCCTCACCAAGGCGCAGTACTACAAAGTGCATGCGTTATTTTTAGAACAACACTTGCAGCAGATTGTCTCTCGCTAACTAGCGGAACGACAGATTAACTCGCCAGTGGTTATCTTAGCGTAACTCAATGGCTTTATCGCGGAGCTCGTATTCACTACTTGCTATACCGCGAGCAAACGGCTCACATTTTATCTGCACGCGGTAACCATAAAAGCTATTTTCTGCCGGATCAGGATGACCTTGTTTATTTAAGCGTAAAGTGACGGCATTCGGGCCATAAAAATGTTTCACATCTTCAGGATGATATTTTTGCCTTAAGGCATCAAGCTGCTCTGCGGCCACCACTAAACACTGCGGTGGTGTTTCAGCCAGCTGAGCTTGGGTTTGTAATACAATCCAGTACGCTTGTTGTTGCCGATTAAAATACACATTTAACAAGGTTTCACCGTCTGCCCCATTACGCTGTGCCTGACACTGTGTTTTCACACATTTAAATGCCGCTATACTGGTATCACTGCTCTCACTGCTCTCATCGCTGTGACTAAATTGATGTTTTAACAATCGTTCTACCGTGGCTTTACTCATATCAAGCTGTATGCCATTAATTTGCACTTGTGATAAATCAATCTCACTTAATGTTGGACTTGGTTTATTTTGCGCTGAGGTGATGCTGATGAAACCGGCACCTAATACTGCACAACATATCTGAATCAAAGCATGTCTTTTCATAGCAAACCTAAAAAGTTGTTAGATATATTGACTATAACGCAGCCATTGCGTTTCGGCGGGAAAATTTCAATAAAGCTGCAGCAGCTTTGATCTTCATCATATGTTATGCGTTAAGCACAATAAAGATGGTGCTCTGCCACAGCAGGGTGCATGCCGCGAGCCGTTATACCGGTAGCCTGGCGGCTACCGGGAAACAAAGCCTAAATTACTGGCCTTTGATTTCGCTACGGCCTTTGTAGGGGGCCTTGCTGCCTAACTCTTGTTCGATCCGCAGTAATTGATTGTACTTCGCAACGCGATCTGAACGACACAGTGAACCGGT
This sequence comes from Alishewanella sp. HL-SH05, assembly GCF_052655985.1. The sequence continues at coordinate 1,070,209 of NZ_CP199753.1, read as the reverse complement.
CTTAATTTGACCGGCTGCGGTACCCACCGCTAAATCCGCAATAAAGGCATCTTCGGTTTCGCCGCTACGGTGTGAAATAACTGCAGTAAAGCCCGCGTCTTTAGCCATTTTGATAGCGGCTAAGGTTTCGGTTAACGAGCCAATTTGATTAAACTTAATCAAAATTGAGTTACCGATGCCCTGCTCAATACCGCGTGTCAGGATCTTGGTATTGGTGACAAACAGATCGTCACCAACTAATTGCACTTTAGTGCCAATTTTGTTGGTTAAATCTTTCCAGCCATCCCAATCACTTTCGTCTAAACCATCTTCAATAGAAACGATCGGATAACGCTGTGATAAACCGGCTAAGTAATCGTTGAAACCATAGGAATCAAAGCTTTTGTTCTCGCCGCTTAACACGTACTGACCGTTTTTATAAAATTCAGAGGCCGCACAATCTAAGGCTAACGTAATGTCTTTATCCATTTCGTAGCCGGCAGCTTTTACCGCTTCAACGATAACCGATAAAGCTTCTTCGTTAGATTTCAAATCAGGTGCAAAACCGCCTTCATCACCCACTGCAGTGTTTAAACCGCGTTTTTGCAGTTCTTTTTTCAAGCTATGGAAAATCTCAGCGCCCATGCGTAATGCTTCAGCAAAGGTTTTAGCGCCGACAGGCTGCACCATAAATTCTTGAATATCAACGTTATTGTCAGCATGCTCGCCACCGTTGATGATATTCATCATCGGTACTGGCATGCTGTAAACACCCGAAGTGCCATTTAAATCAGCAATGTGTTGATATAATGGGATCTTTTTATCGGCAGCGGCAGCACGCGCTACGGCCAGTGATACCGCTAAAATGGCGTTTGCGCCTAATTTTGATTTGGTTTCAGTACCGTCTAAATCGATCATGATCTGATCGATGTCAGCTTGTTGGTAAGCATTTTTGCCGACTAACGCTGCTTGGATCGGGCCATCAATATTGGCAACCGCTTTTAATACGCCCTTGCCCAAATAACGGCTTTTATCACCATCACGTAACTCTAAGGCTTCGCGTGAACCGGTTGAGGCGCCTGAGGGTGCACAACCGCGCCCCATTACACCACTGGTCAAATACACATCCGCTTCGACTGTCGGGTTACCACGTGAGTCTACGATTTCGCGAGCAATAATTTTTGCAATTTCTGACATAATTTAAGATCCCCTTGATAAAGACAAAAAAGCCGTGTTATCCAACACGGCTTGCTAAAGTTATACGCGCTGCTGTTTTTGGAACTTATGCGCAGCGGCAACAAAGCTTTGGAACAATGGATGGCCATCGCGCGGCGTCGAATTAAACTCCGGATGGAACTGTCCAGCCACAAACCAAGGATGATCGGGTATTTCAATCATCTCAACCAGCTGATTATCAGCTGATAAACCAGAAATCACCAAGCCGGCAGCTTCTAATTTTGGTCTTAAATTGTTATTCACTTCATAACGGTGGCGATGACGTTCTTGTATCACCGCTTGACCATAAATACTAAAGGCTTTGGTATCGGCAACCAAATTACAGTTTTGGCTACCCAAGCGCATGGTGCCGCCCAGGTCAGAGTCGTTAGTACGCACTTCAATTGAGCCATCTGCATCGCGCCATTCGGTGATCAAACCGACCACCGGATACGTTGTTTCTTTATTAAATTCAGTAGAGTGAGCTTCTGGCATACCCGCCACGTTACGCGCATATTCAATTAAAGCAACTTGCATACCTAAACAAATGCCCAAATAAGGTACTTTGTTTTCGCGAGCAAATTGCGCCGCTAAAATTTTACCTTCAACACCGCGCTCACCAAAGCCACCCGGTACTAAGATACCGTCTAAACCGCTTAATATTGCAGGGCCTTTGCTCTTAATATCTTGCGAGTCGATGTATTTAATATTAACGGTAACGCGATTTTTTAAACCGGCATGACCCAAAGCTTCATTCACCGATTTATACGCATCGGGTAACTCCACATACTTACCAACCATACCAATGGTGATCTCGCCCGTCGGGTTCGACTCTTGGTATAACACCTGTTCCCATTCCGCTAAATCGGCTTCAGGTGCATCGATATGGAAACGGCGACAGACTAAATCGTCCAAGCCTTGTGATTTCAACAAAGCCGGAATTTGATAAATGCTTGAGACGTCTTTTAGCGAAATAACTGCTTTTTCTTCAACATTAGTAAACAGCGCTATTTTAGCCCGTTCGTTATTCGGGATCGCCCGATCGGAACGGCAAACCAGAATATCAGGTTGAATACCGATAGAACGCAGCTCTTTTACCGAGTGTTGAGTTGGCTTGGTTTTGATCTCGCCAGCCGTGCCTAAGTAAGGCACCAAGGTTAAATGCATAAACAAAGTGCGCTCACGACCCACTTCGGTACCCAGCTGACGAATAGCTTCTAAGAAAGGTAGCGATTCAATATCACCGACCGTACCGCCAATTTCGACAATGGCAATATCATAGCCATCGGCACCGGCAACCACGCGGTTTTTAATTTCGTTAGTGATATGCGGGATAACTTGAATGGTGGCACCTAAATAGTCACCACGACGCTCACGGCGCAATACGTCAGCGTAGATGCGGCCTTGCGTAAAGTTATTTAACTTCGTCATTTTAGTGCGAATAAAGCGCTCGTAGTGCCCCAAATCCAGATCCGTTTCCGCACCGTCTTCGGTAACGAAAACTTCACCATGTTGGATCGGGCTCATCGTGCCAGGATCGACGTTGATGTAAGGATCCAATTTCAGCAGAGTGACATTTAAACCACGCGCTTCCAGAATTGCCGCCAGCGATGCCGCAGCAATGCCTTTACCTAGAGATGAGACAACCCCACCCGTCACAAAAATATATCGTGTCGCCATAAGACCCCAGAAACGCAGTAATAGAAGATTTCGCCAAACAAAAAAAGCATTTAGCACCGATAAAACTATCGGTTGCTGTTAAAACAAGGGCTTAAAATGTTTGGTATCAGGACGGGAGGAAAGTATAGCAAAGGCCGAACAGCGGCTCAATCTAAAGCTGTGTTAGTCGTTAAATAATTGCACAACGTAAAACAGGTAAGACCAGCAAGTTGCAATGCAACAAGCAATCTGCATAACCCTTTACTTCAAGCCGGTAGTTAAGGGCGGTCATTACCGCCCTGTGCATGCCACTGGGCCGCCATTATGACGGTTGGCGCTTTACCTGCTGCCAAATCTGTTCCATTTCGTCCAAAGAGGCCTGTTCAGTGCTGCGGCCTTGCTCGGCAAGCGTTAGTTCGACCGCGCGAAAGCGCTTTTCAAACTTACTGTTCGCCGCACGTAAAACCGCCTCAGGATCCAGTTTATGCTTACGCACCACATTCACCAGCGCAAACATTAAGTCGCCGAGTTCTTCTGCTAGCTCGGCACTGCCCGGGGCGGTTTGTTCAACTTCTAAAATCTCTTCTTTGACTTTATTCCAGCAACCGCTAACATCCGGCCAATCAAAACCGACATTAGCACAGCGTTTTTGCAGCTTATAAGCACGGCTTAATGCTGGCATCGCTTGCGGAATATTATCCAGCACACTGTGTTGCCCGCTCTCTTTACGCTCCGTGCTTTTCAGGGCTTCCCAATTTTTTAGCACGGTGTCGGCATCTTCTGCACTGAGATTACCAAACACATGCGGATGGCGACGCTCTAATTTATCGCAAATGGCCGTGACACAATCTTCAAACTGAAAGCGACCTTCTTCTTTAGCTAACTGGGCATAAAACACCACTTGAAACAGCAAATCGCCTAATTCATCTTTCAGCTCATCAAAGCTATCACGCGCGATAGCATCAGCCACTTCATAGGCCTCTTCTAAAGTGTAGGGCACAATGCTGGCGTAGCTTTGCTTCAGATCCCACGGACAACCGCTAACAGGATCGCGTAATGCGGACATGATGCTTAACAAGCGTGAAATGGGTTCAGACACGGCTAACTCTTCTTATACTTAACGGCTTAATGATGAAAGCGTTTTGCTTCAATCACATCGTCTATTTGGCTAATTTTACTCAGCAGTTTATTTAACGAGTCCAAGTTGTACAGTTCCATCGTCATATTAATCACCGCGGTTTGCGCTTTAATATCCGAACTACTGCTCATACTGGTCACGTTGGCTTTTTCATTGGCCAAGATACTGGTGATATCGCGTAACAAGCCATTACGATCATTGGCCACAATCCGAATATCGACTTCGTAACCAGAGGCATACTTGTCACCCCAAGTGGCATCGACCACCCGCTCTGGATGTGAATCCAATAAGGTTTTGAACTGATCGCAATCATCACGGTGAATCGCAATACCACGACCTTGCGTGATATAGCCAATAATGGCATCGCCTGGTAACGGCTGACAACAGCCCGCCATATGTGTTAGCAAATTACCCACACCTTGCACCACCACATCACTTTTCACTTTATTAGTGGGTAGCGGTTTGGTTTTTAAACGCGGATCAATCTCGGGTAATTCATGATTTGGGCTTTGGCTTTGAATAAAGTGGACTACTTGTGTCACTTTGATTTCACCACCGCCAATGCCGACTAATAGCTCGTCCATGCTATTGACATTAAAGCGTTGCAACACCTTGGTTGGTGCTTCAATCAGCAGGTTTAACCGATTCAATTCAGCATCGAGTAACTCACGACCGGCTGACAAATTCTTATCACGATCTTGTAAGCGGAACCAATATTGCACCTTAGAGCGTGCCCGGCTTGATTTTAAATAGCCTAAATTAGGATTTAGCCAATCTCGGCTGGGGTTGGGCTCACGCCCCGTAAGAATTTCGACCTGATCACCGGTTTTTAATTGGTAGGTAAAAGGCACGATGCGCCCAGAGATTTTCGCGCCGATACAACGATGTCCAACATTAGAATGTACATAGTAAGCAAAATCTAACGGTGTCGAGCCCATCGGTAAATCAACAATATCGCCTTTGGGCGTAAAGACATAAACGCGATCTTCAATAACCTGAGTACGCAACTCTTCAGCCAAGTCGGTGCCATCGGCTAAATCTTCTTGCCATTGCAATAACTTACGTAACCAGCTAATTTTTTCATCGTTCGCCACGGTTTTGCTGGCCGCGCCGCCCTCTTTGTAACGCCAATGCGCTGCAACACCCAACTCGGCATCTTCATGCATTTGTCGCGTACGGATTTGGATCTCGATCGGCCGCCCTTGTGGGCCTAGCACCACGGTATGAATGGATTGATAACCATTTTGTTTTGGCGTGGCGATGTAATCGTCGAACTCTTTGGGTAAATGTCGCCAATTGGTATGCACTAACCCCAAAGACGCATAACAATCTTGCACACGTTCGGTCACAATCCGAACCGCTCTGATGTCATACAACTGTTCGAAAGACAGCTGCTTTTTCTGCATTTTCTTCCAAATGCTAAAAATGTGTTTCGGCCGCCCGTAAACTTCGGCTTGCACTTGCGCATCGAGCATTTTTTGCCGAACCGCAGCTACAAAATCTTGCATATATTGTTCGCGATCTAAGCGTCGCTCTTCCAGTAAACTGGCCACCTGTTTATATGTGGTTGGATGCAAATAGCGAAACGCCAGATCTTCAAGTTCCCATTTTAATTGGCCAATACCTAAACGGTTGGCTAAGGGCGCAAAAATAGCATTGGTTTCTTTCGCCGCGAGAACGCGCGTTTCTTCATCGGCATCTTTCACATCACGCAGATAGCAAATTTGTGCCGCTAATTTAATCACCACCGCGCGCACATCTTCTACCATGGCTAGCAACATGCGCCGTAAGTTATCCGCTTGTTGGCCATCCGCACCTTGCTTAACGCTGGTTGGGATAGTGCGGATCGCTTCCATTTGTTGCACCGCAGACAGCAGCAAGGCCACCGAAGCAGAAAAATTGGCTTCAATCTGCGCCAATTCCAGCAGGCCCGCCTCAAAAGCAGGAAATAACAAGGAGGCAAGCAGTGAGTCCTGATCCATTTTAAGATCAGCCAAAATCTCTACCATTTCCCAGCCGGTTCGCACCTCTAGCACATCGTCGTCTAGTTGTTGCTGTTTTAGCCAGGCTGCGCATTCTAATAATGCACCAATCCTTTTTTCAGACAGCCCCAGTGAGCACAGCCATTCGACTGTCTCACCACCATGGTAGCCACTGCTGTGTGACTGGCGCACCCTAACCATGTTTTGTCCTCATTAAAATAAGTCGTTCCAGCTTATTGCACGTCACGAAAGTCAGCCAGATTGGCTAACGACTGAACAACGCCATCAATTCCAGATGACTCGTGTGGGGAAACATATCGATGCCAGCAATCTTTTGCAACTGATAACCCGACTGTAACAACACTTTTGCATCGCGCGCAAAGGTCGCGGCATTGCACGATATGTACAATATCTGTGCCGGTTTTAGCTTAACCAGTTGTGGCATCGCGCCTTCGGCGCCGGCTCGGGCAGGATCAAGCACGATCTTCTGGTAAATCGGGTTATTCCAGTCCGTTTTACCCCAAGCTAGATGCAAATCGGCTTGCCAAAACTGGGCGTTCGTAATGCCATTAAGTTGGGCATTCGCCGTGGCTTGCTGCACCATAGTGGCAAGCCCTTCAACACCATGCACCAATTTAGCGCGCTGCGCCAAGGCTAAACTAAAATTGCCCATACCTGCATACAAATCAAGAATATTATCCTCAGCATGCGGCTGCAACCATTGTAGCGCTAATGACACCATTTGCTGATTTAATTGCGGATTGACTTGAATAAAATCAGTTGCGGCAAAGGCCAACTCTAAACCTTGCTCGCTTAACCGATAACGCGGACTCGGCGCATTAGGCTGCCAGTTTGTTAACTGCCCTGCTTCGGCTTCACCCAGCCAAACCGCTTCAGGCCACGCCGTAACAAATAATTGTTGCTCAGCGGTGGTCAATGGCTTTGTGTGCCTCACAATTAAAAACACTTGCTGCTCAGCGGCAATCACTTCAACATGCGTGATCGCACTCGGCTCTGATAATTGTGGTACAACCTGTTGTAATACTGCAAAAATAGGCTGTAACTGCGGCTGCAGTACAGCACAGGTATTAATGGGCGTGAGGGTTTTGCTGGCACTTTCTCGAAAGCCAACCGTTAGCTGCTTGCGTTTACGATCAAACCAGACACCAATTCGCGCTTTACGCCGATAACCTTGATCGGGCCCCGTTAACAATGGCTGCCATGGCAACTCGCCTAAACCGGTTTGATGACGGATTAATTCATCTACACCTTGTTGTTTTAATTGTGCTTGCTCGGCACTGGCCACATGCTGCAATTGACAGCCACCACATAACTGATAATGCGGGCAAAAAGGCGTCACTCGCAATGGGCTGGCTTTAAGTACCCGCTCAACGCGCGCTTTAATAAAATGCGTTTTATCTTCAGTCACTTTAGCAAGCACCTGTTCGCCTGCTAAAGCACCGCTGACAAAAGCAATCTTCTGTTGCCAACGACCAATACCATTGACTTCATAATCGGTCGATTCCACTTGCAATTTTACTTGCTGGCCAAGGTGTTGCGATTTTTGTTTCGGTTTATAGAGCGTTACCATTCGATGCAGGTCTTATAGGCATTTAAAGGATCATGTGTCATTATGACATGGCTGAGCTTAATTGTAACAAGTGCCGTGCCCTGATGAAAAAAATTGGTCTACGTTTTTGGTTAATTCTTTGTAGTGTGCTACCCAGCTTGCTGGTGGGTATACTGCTGGCTAGCTATTTTAACCACCGGCAACAACAGGCCAGTGAATTACACTTGCATGAGCGTGCTGCCAATGTCGCCCTGATGTTGGCAATTAGCAGCCAACCCCTGTTACAACAACAGCCACTAAAAACCGTTCTGCCTTTGCTGGAACATGCTCATCGTTTAAATGCCCCCTTGATTACCAGTATTTCGTTATTTGATGCTGAGGGCCGTTTATTACTCACCAGCAATAGCCAACAAGATTTATCTACTCATGCGGTGCATCAACAAGCCACTAAGCCTTCGCAAATCCGCTTTTATTCGTCCCAACCACAATTAATTGTCTATCAGCCATTATTGCGCGATAACAATTTACTGGCAGAAGACCCTGGCTATTTGCTATTACAGTTTGACCAACAACATATTTTATTACAGCAACAATTAGGGGTGCTGCAAAGCGGCGCTTTAATTGCTTTAGTCTTGCTGCTCGCACTGGGTTTAACCCTATTTTTAATTCAAAAACTGCAACCTGAACTGCAACGCCTGAAACGGCAAATGCAGCAATTGATGGATGGACAATATCGACTGCGGCCTTATTTGTTAGGTGTTAGAGAGTTTGATAATTTTCAACAAGGCTTATTGAAATTAGCCGAACACCTGTCTCGGCTAGAGCAAGAAATGCAGCAAAATATCGAACAAGTAACTAGCGATTTACGACTGAGCATGGAGCAACTGGAGATCCAAAACATCCAGTTGGATTTTGCGAAACGCAAAGCGCTAGAAGACAACCGACAAAAGTCTGATTTTTTAGCCAAAATGAGCCATGAATTACGCACCCCGTTAAACGCCGTCATTGGCTTTACCCGGCAATTATTAAAAACTCCGCTTACTCACCATCAAAGTGACTATCTACAAACTATCCAGAAGTCAGCGAATAGCTTATTGAATTTGGTCAATGATGTTTTGGATTTTTCGCGGTTAGAAGAAGGCCGAATGTCGATTAATCCTGAACCGTTTTCACTGCGCGACGTGCTAAACGATACCATCGAATTATTAGTCAGCAACGCCTTTGATAAGCAATTAGAGTTGGTGTTATTGGTCGAGCCAGATTGCCCTGATGCCGTGGTAGCCGATCCGGCCCGATTAACTCAGGTATTGATGAATATTGCCGGTAATGCCATTAAATTTACTGAGCATGGCAGTATCATCATTCGAGTTAAAGCCACCAGTTTGAATGATGAACAAATTCAGCTACAAATTTCGGTTAAAGATACCGGTCGTGGCATCAGTGAAGATAAAAAACGTCATTTATTTGATGGCGTCACACCCCTTGAGCAAAGCGACCAACAAACCGGCTCTGGCTTAGGCTTGCTTATCTCGAAACGGTTAGTGCTAGCCATGCAAGGTACTATTGGCTTTGAAAGCAAGTTAGCCGAGGGGTCAACTTTTTGGTTTACCATTAAGTGCCAACGCCATCAATTGTCGGTTGCCGAAGCGTTACCACTAGAGTTGCTGGCTGAAAAAACCGTTTTGTATTTTGAACCACAGCAATATTCACGCGAGGCCACCTTACAACTGTTGAGCAGCTGGGGAATGGTGGTTACGGCCTGCGCCACCAAAGCGCAACTGCAACAAGCGCTCAGTAAGACTAAGGCTTATGATATCGGTTTATTAGGCCGTGCCGTTGCGATTAATCAAGTTAATGAAATTATTACGCTGGTGCAGCGCATTAAAGCACACTGTCAGCATGTCTATTTGTTGGTGAATACCTTATCACCCAACTTGCGTGAGGTATTGCTCAGCTCAGGCGCCAGCGCTTGTTTACCCAAGCCGGCTCATATGCGCAAATTAGCTTTAACCTTAGCTCAGCCCTATACCGACATTGCTCAAGCCAATGGCCAAAGTGAAGAGATGCTATCGCCAGGCTTAAAAGTGTTAACGGTCGACGATAACGAAGCCAACCTAAAACTGATTAATACGCTTTTACGTGAGCATGTGCATGTTCTGGATTCGGCTCGTGATGGTGCCGCCGCGTGGCAGAAATCGACGCAGCATGCCTACGATATTATCTTTATGGACATTAATATGCCGGTGATGGATGGCATCACGGCGTGTCAACGCATTCGACAAAGCTCGTTAAATGAGCGTACACCGATTATTGCTGTGACCGCACATGCGATGGATGGCGAGCGTACACGCTTAATCAATGCCGGCTTTAATGAATTTTTAACCAAACCGTTAGATGACAAAATGCTGTTGTTTACCTTGCAAGAGTATTGTCAGCTGCAAAAACATCATGATACCCAGCAACAAGCCTTACAAGTGGTGCCTTTAATCGATTGGCCCATGGCGTTACAACGGGCGGCAGGTAAACCGGAATTAGCGCAAGAGATGCTGCTGATGTTGTTAAAAAGCTTACCGCAGTCTGAAAAACAAATTAACCAAGCGATTAGAGACAATGACCAACAAATGCTGCTGCATGCCTTACACAAACTGCATGGTGGATGTTGTTATACCGGTGTACCCAGGTTAAAAAATCTACTGGAAGCGCTTGAAACACAATTAAAACGCGGCGCCAATATCAAGCTATTAGAGCCGGAATTATCTGAGTTAGACGATGTTATCCAACTGCTCTATGGCATCGATCCGTCGATGCCAGAGCCCTGAGCTTAAGATTCTAAAATGACCGTGGCACAAGCATAAGCCTGCTCATCACTAATACTGAGCCAAACTGCGGTAACGCCCTTCTCGGCAGCTAACACAGCGGCTTGCTCGGTTAAGGTTAACTCAGGCTTGCCCCAGACATCATTACGGATCTCAAAATGTTGAAATGAAATGCCACGACCAATACCGGTACCCAAGGCTTTTGCCGCGGCTTCTTTCGCGGCAAAACGTTTTGCAAAGTAACGCTCGGGTTGCCGATGATTTTGATATTGCTCTTGCTCAAACGGGGTTAACACCCGCAGCACTAATCGAGGGGTCTGCTGCAAACTTCGGGCAATGCGTTCTATCGCCACAATATCAGTACCTAGGCCGCGGATCGCCATTAACGACGTGCCTCCACCATCAGCCGTTTCATTTCGCTTACTGCTGGGCCTAAACCGCTAAAAATGGCGCGGGCAATAATGGCATGACCAATATTAAGCTCGTACATTTCAGGGATAGCCGCAATAGGCTGTACGTTATGATAATGCAAACCATGGCCCGCATTGACCGTTAACCCCAATGAAGCCGCATAGGTTGCAGCCTCTTGAATACGCTTTAGTTCGGCTAACTGCTCCGCGGGATGCTTGGCTTCGGCATACTTACCCGTGTGGATCTCGATAAAGGGTGCGCCGACTTCGGCTGCGGCAGCAATTTGTTTCTTATCGGCATCAATAAACAGTGACACCAAAATATTATCTGCGGCAAGTTGCGCCACAGCATCACGCATTTGGCTTAATTTACCGGCAACTTCTAAACCGCCTTCGGTGGTCAATTCTTCACGCTTTTCTGGGACTAAACAGCAAAAATGCGGTTTCAGTTTAGCCGCAATGCCCAGCATTTCATCGGTCAGTGCCATTTCAAAATTGAGCCGTGTTGCGATGGTCTCGCGTAAAATAAACACATCGCGATCAATAATATGGCGGCGGTCTTCGCGCAAATGCACGGTAATGCCATCCGCACCGGCTTGCTCAGCCATCATTGCCGCGTGCACTGGCTCGGGATAATAAGTGCCACGTGCATTACGCACTGTTGCCACGTGATCAATATTGACACCCAAATAAATTGCCGTCATTTTTCTCTCCACTCTTTGGGTTACGCCTTATCGGACGAAGTAAATAATGCCCTGCTGGCTAAAGGTTTATTGCCCAGTAACGGGGCCAGTAATTGTCGAGTCAGTTGCTTAGCCACAGGTAATAGCCCAACAACATGCCATTGCTCTGCGGCCAGCGCTAGCAACATAGCACCAGGCCAGCCTTGCTGCACGGGCACCAAGCCTTGCTCTGGCACGTAACTATAATGATGATCGGCTTGCAAAGGTCGATCATAGCAGTCAGATGACCAGTCAGGTAATACGCCTAATTCGTCTAATAAGGCCAATTCAAATTGGCGCAACGCACTTTCTAAACCCGTTGCTTGTTGTTGTACCTGCACTAGCGCGGCTAATGCCTGTTGATATAAAGCAAATAAGTTATCTGATGGCTGATCAGCAGGCCATATACGACATATCAATTCATTGAGATACAGACCACTGAACAGCACCTTACCGCTTAATTGGCTGGCGGCACTGCTCTCTTCGAGCTGTTTTACCGTTTTTAAGTCACTGCGACCGGTTAAACTGACCGAGAACAACTGAAAAGGTTGGAGTGCGCGATGCTGTTTGCCACTGCGTCGCCGCGCAACAGCGCTAATGCGCCCTTGCTCAGGTAACAACAGTGACAATAAAAGTTTATCTTCCTGAAAGGGACGGCTATGCAAAATATAGGCAGGCCAGAGCTTAGCGTCCATTGGCGAGCTTAATCTTCGCCGTAACCTAAGCTGCGCAGCGCTCGCTCATCATCTGCCCAACCCGATTTCACTTTAACCCAGACTTGCAAAAACACCGGCGCATCCAACATGTCCGCCATATCTAGCCGGGCTTCGGTGGCAATTTGCTTGATCCGCTCGCCTTTGTTACCAATGACCATTCGCTTCTGACTTTCGCGCTCAACCAGTACTAACGCTGCAATATGAAAGTGTTTTTCTTCCCATTTAAAGCGCTCGATCTCCACCGTAACGGCATAAGGTAATTCATCACCGAGAAAGCGCATCAGTTTTTCACGGACGATTTCTGCTGCCATAAAACGCTGCGAGCGATCGGTAATATAATCTTCTGGGAAAAAGAATTCGCAAGGCGGCAACTGGCGTTGTATCACTTTACGAAGAGCTTCAACATTATCGCCGGTTTCAGCAGATAACGGTACCACGTCTAAAAACGATAACTGGCTACCCAACCACTGTAGATGCGGTAATAAATCTGATTTGTCTTTATACAAATCGACTTTATTCACTACTAACACTACCGGTTTATTGGCCGCGATCAGTTTGTTCAGCACCATTTGATCGTCATCGTGCCAACGCGTGCCTTCAACCACAAAAATCACACACTCTACGTCTTGAATTGATGACGAAGCCGCTTTGTTCATCAGGCGGTTAATCGCGCGTTTTTCTTCAATATGCAGGCCTGGGGTATCGACATAGACGGTTTGATACTGCTCTTGAGTATCAATACCGACAATACGATGACGTGTTGTTTGTGGCTTTTTTGAGGTAATACTGACTTTCTGACCCACTAATTTATTTAACAGGGTCGATTTACCGACATTCGGCCGCCCAACTATGGCCACCAAACCGGCAAAAGTCGTTGCTGCGTCGGGCTGTTGCTTATCTGTCATGTTTAATTTGTTCCAAAGCCAACTGAGCCGCATCCTGCTCAGCTTTGCGCCGAGATGAACCGGTCGCATTAATCGGGGGCATGCCTGGCACGGTGCAACGCACAGTGAAAGTTTGCTGATGAGCCTCACCCACGGTGGCAATCACATCGTAGGTAGGCAAGGGTTTACGTAACCCTTGTAAATATTCTTGCAGCAGGGTTTTCGAGTCTTTTTGCTGGCCTGGGGTAATCTCTTGTAAACGCTGTGCAAACCACAACATGATTTGCGCTTTACACGCTGCCATACCGCTATCTAAATAAATTGCCCCAATAATCGCTTCTAGCGCATCCGCTAAAATCGATTCTCGACGAAAACCACCACTTTTTAACTCACCTGGCCCTAAACGTAAAAACTCAGATAAGCCTAATTCTTGGGCAATAGAGGCTAAGGTGACCCCTTTTACCAGCGCCGAGCGCATGCGTGTTAAATCGCCTTCGCGGGTCTCTGGAAAACGCTCAAATAACGCTTCCGCAATGACCAGACCCAGTAAGGCATCACCTAGAAATTCTAACCGCTCGTTATGTTGTCCTTTACAACTGCGGTGGGTCAGCGCCTGCTCCAATAAGGCGGGTTGCTGAAACTCATAACTTAATTTGCGCATCAGCGGTGCTAACGGTTTATGCATAAAACACTCTTAATGGATCGGTCCTAGTCGTGCAAAACGTACACCAACCGGAACCCAACGCGGTAACCAGCTATTCGGGTCTTCGCTAAATTCAAAACTCATCCAGACAAATACCGCTTTACCAACCATGTTATCGGCAGGCACAAAGCCCCAAAACCGACTATCAACACTGTTGTCGCGATTATCACCTAGTACAAAATAGTGGCCTGCAGGTACAACAAACTCATCAATACCCGTACCTGGCTGACGATAGAAATCTTGTAGATTGTCTGGCAGCATCGGGGTTTGCAAAATATTGTGCGTTACCTGCCCCAGCGTTTCTTCATATCGGCGTTGTGGTAACGGCCCCATAAAGAACTCGGCTTCGGCTTGAAAGGTTAAAGGGATCATTTCTAAATTGCCGCAGCCGCTGGTTTGACCTTCGCTACAAGCGCGTTGGATATACAATTGCTTTTGCTTATACACAATGCGATCGCCAGGCAAACCCACAACCCGCTTGATATAGTCTAAACGTGGATTAGGCGGATATTTAAATACCGCAACATCTCCACGTTCAGGCTGATTGTTTGACCATAAGGTTTTGCGCCAAACCGGATCTTTCACATCATAAGAAAACTTTTCTACCAAAATAAAATCACCGACCAATAAGGTCGGCATCATCGATCCTGACGGAATTTGAAACGGCTCGTATAAAAACGAGCGTAACAAGGTGATGCCCGCAACCACCGGTAAAATTGAAATAGCGGTTTCAACAATGGCCGGTTGTTTTAAAAAGTCTTGCTGAACCTGTTCTGGCAATACCGACTTCGATTGGGCATTGGCAAAAGCTAATTTTTGCTGCCGCTTCGGCGCGAGTAAAAACCGCTCTAATAACCAAGTAACGGTACATGCTAACGTCAATAACACCAAAAATATTGCAAAATAACCAGCCATTAAGCTTCCTTAATCATGCGATCGGGGTTTATTTACCCACTTTTAAAATGGCCAAGAAGGCTTCTTGTGGCACTTCCACATTACCCACTTGTTTCATCCGTTTTTTACCGTCTTTTTGCTTTTGTAACAGCTTTTTCTTCCGGCTAATATCGCCACCATAACATTTCGCTAATACGTTTTTGCGTAATTGTTTTACCGTAGTACGAGCAATAACATGGTTACCAATAGCTGCTTGAATGGCAATATCGAACATCTGCCGTGGGATCAGCTCTTTTAGCTTTTCCGCTAACTGCCGGCCTCGGCCTTGTGCAAAATCGATATGACTGATGATGGCCAGCGCATCTACCCGCTCGCCGTTAATCAGGATATCAACCCGCTGCATATTCGAGGTTTGGAAACGTTTGAAACTGTAATCCAATGACGCATAACCGCGACTGGTCGATTTTAAGCGGTCGAAGAAATCCATCACCACTTCGGCCATCGGCAGTTCGTAAACCACGGCGACTTGTCGACCATGGTAGCTCATATTAATTTGCGTACCGCGCTTTTCGATACAAAGGGTAATAACGTTACCTAAATACTCTTGCGGCACCAAGATATGCGCTTCAACGATAGGCTCACGGATCTCATCAATATCATTTACCGCAGGTAAATCGCTGGGGTTATCCACTAAAATGGTCTCGCCATTTTTGGTTACCACTTCATACACTACCGTTGGTGCTGTTGTAATCAGATCCAGATCGTATTCCCGCTCCAACCGCTCTTGAATGATTTCCATGTGCAACATACCCAGGAAACCGATCCGAAAGCCAAAGCCTAGAGCGCCTGAGTTTTCTGGTTCATAAAATAATGACGAGTCATTTAAGCTTAACTTAGCCAGCGCATCACGGAAGTCTTCATAATCATCGCTGGACACCGGGAAAACACCCGCATACACCTGCGGTTTAATCCGTTTAAAACCCGGTAAGGCTTTTTCAGCGCTGTTTTTTGCCAAGGTTAAGGTATCACCCACTGGGGCGCCCTTAATTTCTTTAATACCGGCAATCACAAAGCCTACTTCACCGGTTTTCAATTCGCCGGTATTGGTGGCTTTCGGGCTGAACACCCCGACTTTGTCTACTTCAAAGATTTGACCACTCGACATCACTTTGATTTTGTCTTTGGTTTTGATACTGCCGTGTTTTACCCGAACTAAGGAGACAACACCTTGGTAGGCGTCAAACCAAGAATCGATAATTAATGCTTGCGTCGGGGCATCCGGCTCACCTTCTGGGCAAGGAATTTTTTTAACGATGGTTTCTAACACATCCTTGATACCCAAACCGGTTTTGGCCGAACACTGCACCGCACCGAGGGCTTCAATACCAATAATATCTTCAATTTCTTCAGCTACCCGCTCCGGCTCTGCCTGTGGTAAGTCGATTTTATTTAGTACCGGGATAACTTCTAAATTCATGTCCAAGGCGGTATAGCAGTTGGCAACGGTTTGTGCCTCTACCCCTTGTCCGGCATCCACTACCAATAAGGCGCCTTCACAGGCAGCTAACGAACGGCTCACTTCATAAGTAAAGTCTACGTGGCCTGGCGTATCGATAAAGTTTAGCTGGTATGTATTGCCATCATCTGCAGGATAATACAGCGTCACACTCTGTGCTTTGATGGTGATACCACGTTCACGCTCCAGATCCATGGAATCCAGCACTTGTTGCTGCATTTCACGATCACTTAAACCGCCACAATATTGGATCAGGCGATCGGATAAGGTAGATTTTCCGTGGTCAATGTGGGCAATAACTGAGAAATTTCTGATATGTTCAAGTTTAGGCATGGTATCCGCAAGAAACTAAGCGTATGGCCGCCGTCGCTGTCAGTAAATGACCAATAGCTTAAGGCTAACCATACA
Organism: Alishewanella sp. HL-SH05; assembly: GCF_052655985.1. Next base: position 1,053,597 of record NZ_CP199753.1, on the reverse strand, counting down.
GGTTATTAATAAAATTAGCGCGAATTGTACTCTATCCCGCAGCAGCTTGCTATGGTTGTTAAGCGTCAGTCGCTGCAGGGTTTAGCTTTATACTGGGCAGTACGCTTAAGATGATCACTTGCTCTTGCTGGCTTTGCAAAGACTGATTATAACGCCGAGCTAAAGCAAAGCCGCTGGCACCGCCGAACAGTGCGCCCAACATCAACCAGCCCTCGGCCGGTTGCCATAGGCTTTGCATGGTCACCACCACCACTAACATCAACACTAAGGGTAATAAATAGACGGCCAAGGCCGCTAACACTAAGCCTTGCTCGGCAACACCAATCGTCACTTGTTCACCGGGTAACAGCTGTAACGGAGTTTTGACAAAAAAGCGATTTTGGCGAGGTGTAAAGGTTTGCGCTACGATGCCAGTACCGCAATCAGTACTGACATGACAGCTATGACAGGTCCCAGCCGGTGTGGTGTTTAGCCAGACCCCATCGGATTCAATGGCTAATACGGTGGCAATTTCTTCAACCATGGGGCAGCTGGCTCATCATTAGCGCACCGCAGCGGCTAAACGCTTGGCCGTTTCAATGCTGATTGGTCCAATCACGGTCACATCCTGTTTAGCATCGGCTTGTACATAAATGGTGGTGGCGCCATCACGGTAAGCTTGAGTGGGTAACTGGTGGCTATTCTGCACAAAAACCGACACTTGATGTAAGCCATCTGACAATAACCAGTAACTGAGAACATCAGGTTGTAACTGAGGCACTAACAATGGATCGTCGCTAATGCTAAAACCCTTCGGTAACCAGCTAAGTTGGTGCGGTTGCGAAGCCGGTTTGGCCACCACGGGCGGTGTCAGCGCAGGCAACTCAATTTCCAGCAATTGCGCTAAGGTATCGGGAAGTTCAGGAGTGATGCGTAAATGCGTGACCTGCCAAATCTCTAAAGCACGGTTTTTGTTATTGGGATGTTGTTCAGACAAGGTATCAATGCGCAGCGGAAAGCCGGTTTGCACATCTACCCACAGCCAATAATGATGCCGATTATCATCAATAGCAGATAGCCTTAATAGCTGGGCACTGCGACCGTCCATCAGCGAACTGCTGCCAGCGACCGCATCGTATAGGCTGCGAATCTTTTCGGGGCTTTGAAATAATAATGGCGGCAGTTCTTTAATACTGCTGCTTTGGGTCACGAGAGAAGGACGCTCGCTGAGTAAATAATACACTTTGTCGCTGCGTCTAACGATATCGACCCCATCGGCGTACATTGGGATCAGATGTTCAATTTCTTTATCACCCGAACGGCCATGCAACCAACGATAGGTCTCGGCTTGGCCGCCTTTCAGCACGACATAAGAAACGTCAAAATTGTGCTGTTTAACACTCTGCTGCACTTTATCAAATAAAGCCCAACCCGTTTCTTCGGCACTTGCCGGCTGACTACAACACAGCACGACCATACTACAGATGCCAAACAGCCATTTCATCATTATTGCTCGCGTTTTTCCTGTGTTGAAGTTTTGTTCGTTTGCGTTTCAGAAACTCGAATTTGCTGACGGTGTGCCTGTAATAACGCTTGCAGACGTTGCTGTTGCTCTAACATCGCTTGCTGCTCTTGCGCTTCAAAACGATTTTCAACAGACGTTTGACTTAAACTCACTGGCGTGGCAAAACCGGCAACGGGGCGAGTTTGTAACAGAGGCGTTGGCGCACTCAGTTGCTGTTCGAGCGGTTGCTGATATTGCTGCACACCAAATACCGCGACTAAAGCGACACTGGCGGCAATAGCACCATGTGCTGCCGGTTTAAACCATTCGGCATTCGCCGCCTGCCGTAAACCGTTTTTCATTTTCTGTAATAAACTGCTGCTGTTTTGCAATTGGTAAGTTGGCTCTTGTTCCAACATACTGGCCAAGTTATCGGCAAAATCCAGTGGTAACACACTTTCGGCTTCGTTTCGAAGCACGGCACCAGCCAACTGATAGCGCTGCACGGTTTCCTGCAAATCAGGCTGCTGTAACAATTCTGACAGTTGCTCGGCAGTTAACGCGTGATTATCGGCGGCTTGTGACAGCCATTCTTGCTTTTCTGACAACATAAAGTTTCCTGTCAAATAGTCTATATCGGCTTAGGTATTACCCACTAAGGGTTTTAACTGAGCGTCTATGGCTTCGCGCGCCCGGAAAATACGACTACGTACTGTACCTATCGGACACTCCATAACTTCGGCAATCTCTTCGTAACTTAACCCTTCTAATTCACGTAGCGTAATTGCCGTACGTAACTCATCGGGTAATTTTTCTATGGTACCAAACACCACTTGGCGAATTTCTTCGGACAATAATAAATGTTCCGGAGAATCTTGTTCTTTTAGCGCATCACTGCCTTCGTAGTATTCTGCATCCTCGGCATCAACATCGCTAGCCGGTGGCTTACGATTGTTTGATACCAGATAATTTTTGGCACTATTCACTGCTATTCGATACAACCAAGTATAAAACGCACTCTCACCACGAAAACCGGGGATAGCTCGATAAGCTTTAATAAAGGCTTCTTGAGCGACATCAGCTACGTCACCATGGTTAGAGACATAACGTGAGATTAAGTTCGCGATCCTATGCTGATATTTTTTTACCAGCAGATTAAAAGCGGCTTTATCGCCTTGTTGTACACGCTGGACAATTTGCCAATCTAATTCTTGCTCGCTCATTCTTGAGCCTACCCCTGTAATACTTATTTAGGTGTTGTAAACGAATGGCGCCAGTCAAGCGTACTAACTATGACTGCAGGCTGAATAAATAGTTCTGCTTATTTTTATAAAAACGCTAGAATAACCTGAACATAGCGCAACAAATTATACCGCAGCCTGTTATTTTAGTCTGTTTTACCAAAGCCACTAACTGAGTTAAGTGTATCCTATGACACAACCCAATGAATATCTTTGTGACGTATTAATTATTGGTAGTGGCGCGGCGGGTTTGTCGCTAGCGCTGCAATTGGCGGATCACGCCAGCGTTATTGTTTTAAGTAAAGGGGCTTTACGCGAAGGCTCAACACTGTACGCGCAGGGCGGGATCGCCGCGGTGTTTGACGAAAATGACACCATCGCGTCGCATGTGAATGACACCCTGATTGCTGGTGCCGGTTTGTGCGAAGAAGAAGCGGTAAAATTTACCGCAGAACACGCTAAGCAAGCGATGGAGTGGTTAATCGCCCAAGGCGTCCCCTTTGATCAGTATCAAGATACTGATGGCAGCATGAAATACCATCTCACTCGGGAAGGTGGCCACAGTCATCGCCGCATCTTGCATGCAGCCGACGCCACCGGTAAAGCCGTACAAATCACGCTGGTTGATCAAGTTAAACGCCACCCAAATATTCGTTTGTTAGAAAACTACAACGCCATTGATTTGCTTACCGGCAAAAAACTCGGTCTTGATCCGGCACGTTGTTATGGTGCTTATGTTTGGAACAACCTTTTGGCTCGCGTTGAGACCATTCAAGCTAAAGCGGTGGCACTAGCTACCGGCGGCGCCAGTAAAGTGTATCTGTATACCAGCAATCCTGATGTGGCCAGTGGCGATGGCATTGCGATGGCTTGGCGTGCGGGTTGTCGGGTGGCCAATATGGAATTTAATCAATTTCACCCAACCAGTTTGTACCACCCTGCAGCACCGAATTTTTTAATTACCGAGGCCATGCGCGGCGAAGGAGCCTATTTAAAGCGCCCCGATGGCAGCCGGTTTATGCCTGATTTTGATGAGCGTGCAGAGTTAGCACCGCGAGATATTGTGGCTCGTGCGATCGATTTTGAAATGAAACGCCTTGGCGCTAACTCCGTGTTTTTAGATATTAGTCATCAAGACAAAGACTTTATTATTGAACACTTCCCCACTATTTACGCTAAATGCCTCAGTGTGGGTATTGATATTACCAAAGAGGCCATTCCGGTCGTCCCTGCTGCGCACTATACCTGCGGCGGCGTAATGACCAATTTGCATGGCCAAACAGACTTGCAAAATTTATACGCCATTGGCGAAGTGGCCTATACCGGTTTACACGGCGCAAACAGAATGGCGTCTAATTCGTTATTAGAATGTATTGTTTTTGCCCAAGCCGCCGCTCGACATATTTTAACGCAATTGCCCCAATCTCAAGCTACCCTAACGTTGCCTGCTTGGGACGATAGTCGAGTGAGTAATTCGGATGAAGAAGTAGTGATAACGCATAACTGGCACGAGTTGAGGTTATTTATGTGGGATTATGTGGGTATTGTGCGCACCGATAAGCGACTTGAACGAGCACTGCATCGCGTAGAGTTACTCAAACAAGAAATCCACGATTATTACAGCCATTTTCGTATCAGCAATAATTTATTGGAATTACGTAATTTAGTGCAAGTGGCCGAGCTTATTATTCGCTGTGCCATGCAGCGTAAAGAAAGCCGGGGTTTACATTACAATTTGGATTACCCAAATATGCTAAGTGATAGTAAACCGAGTATTTTACAACCGCTGCGTTAAAGCGCCTCGTCAGCAACGCTGCGCCAGCGTTGCAATTGTACCCGTCTTGCCAGTGCTCGATAATCACTGGCAGACAATTGGTCGGCAAACAGATAACAGCGCTGCTGCTGGCCCATTTCGTCATACCAAAACAATTGCACAAACCAAGGGTTGAGCAGACAATTTGCGGCTAATTGCCCAGCGGGTAAAGCGCTTTGTTGCCAATGCAAAGCGCCATCTTGCTCAATATGTAAAATACCGCTAACACCGGGTGCAGCCCAGTATTGCAACATCAGATAAAAAAACGCTAGTAGCAGCAAGGCAGCGGGTAAATACCAGATCCCTTGCAGCGGTAAAGTGAGGACGATAGCGCCACCGAGCAAACTGATGGCCAGTAGCGCAATGCGTCGGTAACGCGAGGTTCTCAGATAAAAGCTAGACCCGGACACGATTGACGATTAACTCAACCATGGCTTGAATAGAGGCATCTTTTGAGTGCTGATGCCCCATGAACCAAGCGAATAAATCCGGATCATCACAGGCTAAGAGCCGTTCAAAATCGGCTTTTTGCTGGTCGTTTAATGCATCGTACCCTTCGTCGACGAAGGGGGCTAATAAAATATCTAACTCCAACATACCGCGACGACACGCCCAGCGCAGTTTTGGTTTACTCATTAAAGCGGTCATGTAGACTCCTCATTATTCTGCGACATTGGCAGTATCTTAACAAATATTGCGATCAGGGGTTGAGCTTTTGTGTCTTGCCCCAATCTATTTACTATTCACGTTTAAATGAACGCTCGCTATGCATACATCTTGGCTAACTGCAGAACAATACGCACAATTATCTACTCAGGTTCATGATGCTTATCTTGCTCCTTTACCTGCTTTTCAGGTATTGGCTATTAGTGGGCCTGATAACCGTAAATATCTACAAGGGCAAACGACCTGTGATATTGAAACCTTAACGGCGGACACTTTTTTACGCGGCGCACATTGTGATGCTAAAGGTAAAATGTGGGCGATATTTCAGTTGTTTGCCAAAGACGATGCGCTACTGATGGTCGCTTTTCGTGACGAACTGCAAGCCTCTGCCGCCCAACTGAAAAAATTTGGCGTGTTTTCCAAAGTAAGTTTTGACCAAACCACCGAACCTTATGCCGTGTTTGGTTTAGGCGGTTCGCAAGCAGAGCAACTTGTGACACAGTTAGGCTTTAGTCTGCCCGCGGCAGACGGTCAGGTTAGCCACGGACAACACGGCAGCTTATTACGCTTAGCTGCGGCGCATTTTATGTTGGTGCTACCGCAAACGCAGGCGCAGCAACTTATGACGGCAGATTGGCCACTGGCTGCCCCAACGGTTTGGCTCAAAGCCCATATTTTGCAAGGGTTAGCTTATTTAGAACAACCACTAATTGGCGAAGCTGTGCCACAGATGCTTAACTTACAAGCGATTGATGCCATCAGCTTTACCAAAGGCTGCTATATCGGACAAGAAACGGTAGCCCGCTTGAAATACCGCGGTGGCAATAAAAGAGCCAGTTACATTTTACACGCAAACACCAACGAACTTCCGGTCGCAGGTACAGCAATAGAACTGCAACTGGAACAGAACTGGCGCCGGATTGGCCAAGTCATTAATGCGGTGAATATCAATGACCAACTTTGGTTGTTAGCACTGCTCCCGAATGATATAACACCGGCAGACACCTTGCGGTTAAGTGCTGAGCAGCCCGTTTTGCTGCAACAGTTACCGCTACCTTATTCATTAAATTAAGAGGTTTGCATGACCATTTCTCAAGACAAAGTCGTCGCCATCCATTACACAGTAACAGATACTGCAGGTAACCAGCTTGACTCTTCTGCTGGCGGCGAACCTCTAGTCTTCCTGTTTGGCCATGGTGCATTGATCCCAGGTCTGGAACAAGCACTGATTGGCAAAAACAGTGGCGATAAATTTACGAGCAGCATTGCTGCTGCAGATGCTTACGGCGAGCGTCATGATCAACTAGTGCAATCCGTACCGAAAAACATGTTTGAAGGTATGGATGTAGAAGTAGGCATGCGTTTTCGCGCATCCGGCCCGGATGGACGTGAACAGCCAGTCATTATTGTCGACGTCACAGATGAAGAAGTCGTCGTTGATGGTAATCACCCACTCGCCGGCATTGAACTCAGTTTTGATGTTGAAGTTGTGTTAGTTCGTGATGCGACAGAGGAAGAACTGGCGCACGGCCATGTGCATGGTTTAGATGGACATGCTTCACACTAAGGCCTATTGATTTCATTGATAAAAAAAACCGCAGTGACCGCTGCGGTTTTTTTATTGACCCTAAGCAAACATGCCAACTGAAAAATCATTGCTCTGAAGTAGTGCAACCCGCCGCATGAACTGCTTGACAGCCACCCCAAAGCCACATATTTTTAGCCATTGTTATTTTTCAGCCACTGAGCACATTATCCAGCTGATGAAAGATCGTATTAGTATTTCTATCTCTAGCATCAACGGCACCAAGCACTTTAGTATCGGTAAGATATTTAAGCGCAACGCTGTTATTGGCTTATGGCTTGTGCTGTTTTCAGTACTGATCACCGCGGCGGTGATTAACTATTTGCTGCATACGGTTGAACAAACCAAAACCGAGCAACAGCTACTGACCTCACAAACGAATGCTTTACAGCAACAACTGGCTCAGTTAAATGCCGCTCGCGAAACCCTAGAACACGAATTAACCCTTAAACAAGATCAGATGCTGCAAGTCAGCCAGCGTTTGGGTGAAATTGAACAGAATTTAGGTTTAGAGCAAGGTATCGACCAAAATTTAGAAGCTCGACTGGATATCGCCACCGTAAATGCCAGTGCAAGGATGGCCATGTTGCAGCTGGTACCCAATGGCTCACCACTTGATTTCGATAAACGTTCTTCTCGCTATGGCGTTCGTACCCACCCTATTTTAGGCAAGCGCAAGCATCATAATGGTATCGATCTCACAGCACCGAAAGGTACCGAAATTTATGCCCCTGCTGACGGCGTAGTGGAATTAGTGCGTCGCAGCAATAGCGGTTATGGCAACTTATTAAAAATACGTCATGCTTTTGGTTTTGCCACGCTTTACGCTCATTTATCAGACTTTAATGTGGCAAGTGGCACCTTTGTCCACAAAGGCCAATTAATCGCGAAAGCAGGCAATACCGGCAGTTCAACCGCACCGCATTTACACTATGAAATTCATTTTCTTGACCGGTCGCTTAATCCACAACACTTTATGGAATGGGATTCCGGTAATTTCGACCTGTTGTTCGAAAAAGAGAGGAGTATTAAATGGGATTCTTTGGTAACCATGTTGCAAACCAAGGCAAGCACACAATTACAACTGTCATCGCTGAGGGATGCGTCCTTAACGGCAACTGCCGAGTAAACAGTGATATGCAAATCGACGGCGAACTTGAAGGTAACGTCGAATGCAAAAGTACTGTCATCATCAGCTGTAGTGGTAAAGTTGTTGGCGAAATCACCGCTGACAAAGTGATGATAAATGGCTATTTCGATGGTCAAATCACCGCTAACATAGTTGAAATACTGCCTCAAGGCAAAGCACATGGCGTGGTGTTCAGCGATAATTTGTGTATCGAACGGGGTGGCAGTTTTTTCGGCGAAACGCATGCCTCTAAACCTGGCCAACAAAATCTGCTGTTAACCGACGAATTGCAACCCAACAACGTTGCTGAACTTAGCCAAGCGAAATAACGCCTGTTTATGCTACACTATGCCCTTTACGTGCAGACAATGGGTCTGCGCCTAGTGCAGGATAGTTCCCTTGAGTGTTCAACTTAGTTTCAGCGCTTTTGCGCTTTCACCCGCCTTACTCGATACCTTAACCAGCTTGAATTATCATCAGCCTACGCCTGTGCAGGCACAAAGCCTACCTGCAATTTTAGCGGGTAAAGATGTGCTGGCTCAGGCCGCGACGGGCTCGGGTAAAACAGCCGCCTTTGCACTAGGCTTACTCAGCAATTTAGACGTTAAGCGTTTTCGGGTACAAAGTTTAGTGTTATGCCCCACACGTGAATTGGCTGAACAAGTCGCCACCGAAATTCGAACTTTGGCGCGCGGCATCCATAACATCAAAGTATTAACCTTATGTGGTGGTATTCCGGCCAAAGGACAAATTTTGTCTTTAGAACACGGTGCGCACATCATTGTGGGCACACCGGGTCGAGTGTTAGATCATTTACAACATGATCGTTTGAACCTAGAAGAACTGACGATGTTAGTGCTCGATGAAGCCGATCGGATGCTCGAGATGGGTTTTGCCGAAGACTTACAACAGATCATCGATGCTATGCCAGCACAGCGCCAACAACTGCTGTTTAGTGCCACCTTTGCGCCTGCCGTAAAGAAACTAGCAAACGAGCTGTTACACTCACCCCAAGAAGTGATTATTGATAGCCCTGCTACCAAAGCCAACATTAATCAGCAATTCTTTTTGCTAAGCCATAACCAAGAACGCAGCCAAGCCACGGTACGTTTAATTTTGGCTAAAGCGCCGCAAAGCTGCGTTATTTTTGCCAATACCCGTAAAGAAGTGCAAAGCTTAGCCGAGCAATTAAAATATGCCGGTTTTAGTGTGGCTGCCTTACACGGTGATTTAGAGCAGCGCGAACGCGAACAACAACTGCTGCAATTTGCCAATGGCAGCTTACAATTGTTGGTGGCCACCGATGTGGCGGCACGCGGTTTAGATATCGAAAAGCTCGATCTGGTGATCAACTTTGAGCTGGCGCATGATACCGATACGCATATCCATAGAATTGGCCGCACCGGCCGTGCCGGCGAGCAAGGGGTCGCCTGCACGCTGTATACCACGCAAGACGGTAATAAAATTAGCCAACTTGAAGAGGCGCTGGGCCAAGAGATTAATCCTGAGCCCTTACCTGAAACCCGCAATAGCAAGCCGCTATTACCGTTAATGGCAACCATTGAAATTGACGGCGGTAAAAAACAAAAATTACGCCCGGCCGATATTGTGGGCGCGCTCACCCGTGATGATCAGATTGCTTTTGCCGATATTGGTAAAATTCAATTGCAGGATTTTCGGGCTTATGTGGCGGTAAAACGCAGCGCTTTAAAAGCCGCTTTGCAGCAATTAAACAACAGCCGCATCAAGGGCCGCAGTTTTCGGGCTTACCGTTTAGGTAACGATTAACTAGCCCTACTCAAAACCTTTATCACGGCGCAAGGCCTTAGTTTGGCCTTGCTGCTTCTTCTGCTGTAAGCGTTTTTGCTGGCTACCATAAGTCGGTTTGGTGGCAAAACGCTTCTTCGGGGTTTTACTGACACTGTGCACCAGCTCCACAAATTGCAATAATGCCAGCTCGCGGTTTTGCTCTTGGCTGCGGCTTTGTTGACATTTAATCAAAATTTTGCCGCTGGGTGTAATACGGTGATCAGACAATTGCAGCAAACGGCTTTTGTAGATCTCAGGTAAGCTGGAGTGGGCAATATCAAACTGCAGCAACACTGCCGTTGATACTTTGTTTACATGCTGGCCACCAGGGCCAGATGAGCGCACAAATTGCCAACTCAACTCATCATCTGCTACATGAACATTTGCATTAATCCTGATCACCGCTGCTCCTTAACGCTCCCAGTAAGCCTCTTCTAAGCTATCTTCGCGCTCAGGTAGGCCTTTAGACAAACGAGGAGCATTCTGTACTAAAATCTCATAGCTGACCCGATTGGCGTATTTACATAATTGTGCAAACGATGAATAAGCCAAGTATGACTCTTCGTGCTTGCTCGATAACGGCTGCACTTGTTTATGATAATGATTCGCCGCCATATCGTGTAATATGGCCGCCAAGGCCCCATCACCGGCGCCATTGGTATTTTTAATGCGCTCTGGACCGCCTAAATACGGATCAATGTGCGAATACACCTTCAAGGGGGCTTGGCAATTTTGCCGCAGCATCGGCCGACTAAACTCAAAGCGATTAAAATCTGCTAAGCTGGCCGATTTGATCGGGTTAGAACTTTCACGTTTCATACTTTCATCAGTATAACCGCACAAGTATAGCCCCTCAGCACCCGCGGTGATCAACACCATATCGGTGATCTCTAAAGCGGCTTGCGCTGCGCGTAGCGGATCAGCAAAGCCGGTTAACGCTTCGGCCTCTAATTCATTCATCGCCAGAACATTGACATATTTGCTAACGGTTTCAATGATTTGCTCGCGGTTTTCTTCCACCAAATGCCGTGTCCCTAAGCTCATCACAACCGGTACTTGCTTCTCACTGGCATCAGACAACGCTTTAAGCATAGCTTGTTGAATGGGCTGATCAGTGGCGCGCAAGGGGTAAGCACTCACCACAAACGCTGCCGCACCTGCAATAATGTCAGTTGGGATATACTCCGGTGCCAACTGATCCATATCACTGGGATCGATAACAAAAGTACGTTCACCATCGGGCGTAATCATCGTGATACCACGGCCAATATCACCGGCAACACCTTGCAGGCGGTTCATATCCACTTTTGAGCTGGTATGACACACATAATGATAGGCTGGCGAACCCAGCGCGATATTGGCTGACATCACGCCGAGCAACACCGATTTATCATCGGCTAATACGGAGTAATTATGAATGGTATTACCAATAGTGCCACCGGCAAAATGATCCGAAATCGCTTGCTCCACCACCAACTCATGGTAAATCTCGTTGGCTTTTTCATGTGCGACTAAATTGGATAACCCTTTGGGAATATTATGTTTCGCGAGAAACTCATCACTGACACTGGCCACTACATCAACGATAGTTTGATCAAGCCCTACGATATACGTGTCCAACTCCGGCCGCACTTCAAAACTGGGCAGTTGTGGTTTAGGTTGGGATACTGGGAAGTAATGCTTTATTTTGCGCAGACCAGGAAATTTCATAGCGTAAGCTCAACTGAAAACAAGCCGATATGTTAACAAAAATACCGGCAAAAAAGTAAAGTAATGTCAGCTGGCATCACGCAAAAACACCGGTTTATCCAAGCTGGATAACGTATCGCTGAAATAATAACCATCAAGGTCGAATTGTTGTAATTGTGCGGGTTCCTGTAATGCGTGCTGGATCACATAACGCGCCATCAGGCCACGCGCTTTTTTGGCATAAAAACTGATGATTTTGTATTGGCCATTTTTATAGTCCCGAAACTCAGGCGTAATAATACGTGCTGATAAGTGTTTTTTATCAACCGCTTTAAAATACTCTTGTGAGGCTAAATTGAGTAATACATCACTGCCTAAAGCCGCCAGCTGTTGCTGTAAAGCCTTGGTCACTTCGGCCTGCCAAAAGGCATACAAATCTTTACCGCGCGGATTCGACAGTTTTGTGCCCATCTCAAGCCGATAAGCTTGCATCAAATCCAAGGGTCTTAATACACCATATAAACCGCTGAGAATACGCAAATGGTTTTGCGCATAGCGTAGCTCGTCATCCGACAGACTATCTGCCGCTAAGCCCTGATACACATCACCATTGAACATAAATAACGCAGCTTTCGCATTGTCGGTATTAAACGGAGGTTGCCACTGCGCGAAGCGTGCCGCATTTAAACCGGCCAACTTATCACTAATATGCATTAACGATGACAAATCAGCTGGGGTTAACTGCTTACAAACCGTGGCTAATGCTTTGGCATCCTGTAATAAAGCAGGTTGGCTAAAACTCAACTCACGCGAGACGGGGGTTAAATCTAAATCTTTGGCTGGCGATACCACCATCAACATAAAGACGGCTCCTATTTTGACAAAATGAGCGTTTATACTGCACAGCCGCTGTTTCAGACCTTGCAGACAACGATATAGCCCATTATGCTGTTTACTAACTCGATTGCAAAAGGAATCTGCATCAGCGTTACCACTCTGTCGCCCGCTGTATCTGGTTTTTGCTGACTGCCATCTTACGTTCGTTAAACTGCAACTAACGGCAGAGCCGCCTCGTTAAGGGCAGATCCCACATTAACCCTGTTTTTAGACAAACGGCTATTTTGTTGTTATTTTATTACAAGAATAGCCATTTAGACGTATACTTAAGCTAATTCCAACTAATAAGTGGTAAGTGAACAACATGAATGATCTTCTAAGCCAATTAAAAGCCGTCACCACCGTGGTCGTTGATAGCGGTGATCTAGGTGCTATTGAACAGTTTCGTCCGGTAGATGCCACCACCAATCCATCGTTATTATTAAATGCCAGTCAACTCGACTTTGCCAAGCCCATCTTAGCGGCAGCTATTGCCTATGCTAAAACACAAACCAGTGACAAAGACTCGCAGTTAAGCTTAGCCAGTGATAAATTTGCGGTAGATATTGGCACGGCTATTAGTAAGTTAGTCCCTGGTCGCGTGTCTACCGAAGTCGATGCCAGATTGTCCTTTGATCGTGATGCAACCTTAACCAAGGCACGGCAATTAGTGGCCTTATACCAGCAAAACGGTGTCAGTCGTGAACGCATCTTAATTAAAATTGCCTCAACTTGGGAAGGGATCCAAGCGGCCAAAGTGCTTGAGCAAGAAGGCGTTCAGTGTAATTTAACCCTGTTATTCCACATGGCGCAGGCACGCGCTTGTGCCGAAGCCGGTGTGTTCCTGATTTCTCCCTTTGTTGGGCGTATACTAGACTGGTACAAAGCCAATACCAAACAAGACTACACTGCCGAAACCGATCCCGGTGTCTTGTCGGTACGCGAGATCTACCGCTTCTTCAAAACCCATGGTTACAACACAGTAGTGATGGGTGCCAGCTTCCGCAATATTGGTGAAGTATTGGCGCTTGCCGGCTGTGACCGTTTAACCATCAGCCCAGGTTTGTTAGAAGAGCTGCAACAGCAGCAAGGCGAATTAACCGTACATTTGAAAGATGACGGCGCCACAGCGACGAAACCGGCAGCATTAACCGAAGAAGCCTTTCGCTGGGCACTCAACGAAGACGCCATGGCGACGGAAAAATTGGCTGAAGGGATCCGCAAATTTGCTGTGGATCAACGCAAACTCGAAGCATTACTCGCTGCCCAACTTTAACCTCTGATTTGTAGGAGATGACGCGATGTCGGTAACCCTTTCGGCTTTATTAAGCCCTCTAGCAGCGAAGCAGCAACCCCTGCGGCAATTATTTGCAGCAGAACCGGGCCGTGCTAAACGCTTTAGCACCAGCGCTTGTGGTATCTATTTAGATTATTCAAAGAACTTATTAGACGAGCAAAGTTGGCAAGCCTTGCAGCAATTAGCCACACAAAGCAAAATTCGTCAGCTTAGTAAACAAATGCAAGCCGGTGCGGCCATTAATAATACTGAACAGCGCACCGTGTGGCATACGCGATTACGCCAACAAGATCTGAGCAATTTACAGCTAGCCGGCGAAGATATTGGTGCAGCCATTACGGCTTGTCAGCAGCAAATGGCACAATTAATTGATGATTTACACGCACAACGTTATATCGGCTATCAAGGTAAACCGATTACTGATTTAGTCTGGGTTGGCATTGGTGGCTCATTATTAGGCCCACAGATGGCCGTAGAAGCACTGACTCCCTATCATTGCAGCCCGGTGAACTTGCACTTCGCAGGTAATATCGACGGTGCGGTGGTGAGCGATATTACCAAAAAACTCGATCCTGCCACCACCCTCGTCGTGGTGGCGTCTAAGTCTTTTGGCACCGAAGAAACCAAACAAAATGCCTTGGCATTACGGCAGTGGTTTAACGACGCCGGTGCCGACAGTAACGCCATTGCTCATCACTTTTGGGCGACCTCGTCTAATGTTAAAGCGGCTGCCGAGTTTGGCATTATTGAGAAACATATTTTACCCATGTGGGATTGGGTTGGTGGTCGTTATTCATTATGGTCTGCCATTGGTTTACCTATTGCGTTAATGATCGGCAATAGCGCTTTTAAAGAATTGCTAGCCGGTGCTGCCGCCATGGATGAGCACTTTTTTAATGCCCCCTTTAGTGAAAACTTGCCGGTTATTTTGGCATTGCTAGGCATTTGGTACATCAATGGTTTTGGTTGCCAAGCTCAAGCCTTATTGCCTTACAGTCATTATTTACGTTTATTGCCCTCTTATGTGCAACAACTGGATATGGAGAGTAATGGTAAGTCGGTTGACCGTCGCGGCCAACCACTACAAGACGCCACGGCACCGGTGATCTGGGGCGATGCAGGCACTAATGGTCAACATGCGTATCATCAATTGTTACATCAAAGCCAATTAAAAGTACCGGCTGATTTTATTCTGCCCTTACAGGTAAGCCACAGCTTAGCGGATCAACATCAACGCTTAGCGGCGCATTGTTTTGCGCAAACACAAGCGTTGATGCAGGGTAAAACGGAAGAGGAAGCCCTTGCCGAATGCTTAGCTGCAGGCATGACACAACAGGCCGCGGCAGAGCTGGCGCCACATAAAGTATCGCCGGGTAATAAGCCCAGCAACACCCTACTACTCGATGCTTTATCGCCTTATCACCTCGGCGCGTTAATCGCCATGTATGAGCATAAGGTGTTTTGTCAGGGGGCTATTTGGGAGCTGAACAGCTTTGATCAATGGGGCGTCGAGTTAGGTAAACAACTCTCAGGCCCCATTTATCAGGCGATCAGTGGTCAAGCTGACGGACAATTTGATTGCTCAACCGCCAGCTTAATAAAACGCTTTTTGCAAAAACCTTAGGCATACCACTAAGTTTACCAAGCTTATTATTATTTGATTAACGTAAAAAGGCTGCTTTCGCAGCCTTTTTTTAGCTTGTCATCTTGTTGTCACTTTTTAGTTTTATTTTTAAACAAAATATGGTAGAACCTTTGTTGAAAATAACAACAAAATCAACATCAGATGAGGCCGTAATATGGAAAGCTTCGAAGACTTACTGAATATGTTGGAACGACCTGCTGCGAAGACACGTGTGGTCAAACGCAAATGGCGTGAAATTGAAGAGCTGAAAGAGCGTCAACGTCTCAAAAAGGAACTCTGTGACATAGATTGGACCATCGAACCTGAACTAGATACCATTGAATTATAAACAATAGGCCCGCTACTCTATAGCGGGCCTATTGTTTTCATCACTGTGCTAGGATCGCATGCCAATTAATCGGCGTCTTACCCGCCGCTTTTAATAGGCTATTGGTCTGTAAAAAGTGACCACATCCGAAAAATCCTCGGTGCGCTGATAAAGGCGAAGGATGCGGCGCTGTTAAAATATGATGCCGCTGAGCATCAATCAGCCGGGCTTTCTTTTGCGCATGACTGCCCCACAATAAAAACACCACCTGTTCAGAGTGAGCGGAAATTTGTTGGATAACAAAATCGGTAAACAGCTCCCACCCAAGTTTCTGATGTGAATTCGGGCTATTCGCTTCCACAGTCAGCACCGTGTTCAGTAACAATACCCCTTGCTCAGCCCAGCGCTGTAAACAGCCTTGATCCGTGGCGGAAAAATCAGCATATTCCAGCGCCAGCTCTTTGTAGATGTTACGTAGCGACGGCGGCACTTTTACCCCAGCTCTAACTGAAAAAGCCAAGCCATGTGCTTGATTTGGCCCGTGATAGGGATCCTGGCCTAAAATAACCACTTTTAGCTGTGCTAATGGCGTTAATTTAAACGCATTAAACACCTCATTACTCGGTGGATAAATCACCTTACCACTGGCTCGCGCCTGTTCAACCTGAGCCAGTAAGTCTAAAAAATAAGGCTGCTGTTTTTCAGCAGCCAACACATCGGCCCACAGCATTATTGAGCAGCCTTTTGCCGAATCACGTGCTCTAAGGCACTAAAGTCAGCAGGGATCTCTAAATTTAAGCCCGGCTCAGCGGCACATTTAGCTAAAATTGCCGGTAACGCGATTGGATTGCCAAGAATATTCTCGACCTGCTCTTTAAACTTGGCCGGATGCGCCGTACCTAAGAAGATCCCAAACTCACCCGGTTGTAAACTACGCTTTAACGCTTTATAAGCCACGGCCGCATGCGGCTCGCTTAAATAACCTTCTTGCGCCAATAAACGCATACCGACTTGCGTATCGTCTTCATCAACCATGGTCGCTTCAATATCACTGCGGCTTATCACACCTTGCGCTAGCAATGCTTCAACCCGCGGCCAATTGTTGGGGGCGCTGACATCCATAGCATTAGACAAGGTTGCACGGGTATCTTTTGGCTGCCATTCGCCATTTAACCAATAACGAGGCACCGTATCATTAAGATTGGTTGCAGCCACTAAGCGCTTGATCGGTAACCCCAAAGCTTTGGCAATTAAACCCGCCGTTAGGTTACCAAAGTTACCACTCGGCACCGCGATAACCACTTCTGAGCGTTTATCTACCGGTACTTGTGCCATAGCTTCAAAGTAATAACAAATTTGTGCAAACAAGCGGCTGATATTAATCGAGTTAGCCGAGTTGATATTAAATTCAGCAACCAGTGCTTTATGATCGAACACTTGTTTAACTAACGCTTGACATTGATCAAAATCGCCTTCCACCGCTACGGTGGTAATATTTTCACCCAACGTAGTAAACAGTTTTTCTTGCAGCATGCTGATTTTACCCTTCGGATACAAAATCACCACCTGCACACCCGGTTGTTTAAAAAAGGCATGCGCCACGGCAGCCCCAGTATCACCCGAAGTGGCAGTCACAATCGTAGTATGTTGTTGCTGCTGCGCTTGCGCCAACGCTTGCGCCATAAAGCGCCCACCGAAATCTTTAAAAGCTAGCGTTGGGCCATGAAATAACTCTAAGCAATGCACTTGCTCGTTTACTGCAACCAGCGGTGCCGGAAAGGTAAAAGCCTGTGCAACCATCTGGTGTACTTGCTGAGGGCTGAGTTCATCACCAATCAGCGTAGATAAAATCTCCGCACTGCGCTGCACTAAGGGCAAACTTAGTAAATGCTCAATATCCAATTTGGGCCAACTGCTCGGGAAAAACAGCCCTTGTTGCTGCCCTAGCCCCTGGCGTACAGCTTGTAAAAAACTGACCTGCTCTGCAGGTACTTTTAAATTATGTAATTGCATGCTTGTTCCTCCAGCGCCCGCGCGCCTGTATTCGCCAGACGACACACTACGGTGAGCGCATCTTGATTTTTTGCATAATGGGTTTGCAGATATTGAGCCGTGAAATCAGCTACAGCGCTACTATTACATACGGCAAATAACGTTGGCCCTGCGCCAGAAATACCTAAATGCAACACCCCTGCGTCAGTGAGCGCTGCTCGCAATGCCGTTAATTCAGGTAATAGCGGCAAACGTGCCGGTTCAGCCACCAGATCTTGTAAAGCGGCCGCCGCATCAACGTCGTCGCTACTGTATAAGGCGCTAACAAAGCGACTTAAGGCACCTGCAAATTTAATGCTATGTGCTAACGAGAGTTGTTTTGGTAACACTTCACGCGCCGCTTTGGTGGATAACACGGTACCGGGGTAGCATAACACCACTTGCCAGTCTGCAAACCAAGGCAAACTGCGACAAATTGCCGGGCTATCCGGTAGCATTAATTGCAAGCCACCAAAATAAGAAGGCGCGACATTGTCATAATGCACACTACCACTGACGCCCCCTTCAGCAGTGGCCATCAGTTGTAGCAGTTCAGTTTGACTAAAGGGCTGACCGAAATAATCGTTAAATGCATAAAAAGCAACAACAATTGAGCAAGCACTAGAACCTAAACCGCTACCAACGGGTAGATTCTTATGTAAGTGTAATTGCAAGCGAGGTAGCGTTTTACCTAACGCTTCCTCAAAAGCATAAAAGGCTTGGCTTACTAAATTATCCGTGGTACCTGCAGGTAATTGATGCACATAACGGCCACTGATGGTCAGCGATAAAGACTCCGCCTCGCCTAAGATATCTAATACATCGCCCAGCAAACTGCCATCTACTGGCGCAAAGGCTGCGCCAAGCAAATCGAAGCCGACCGACAAATTACCGGTCGATGCCGGAGCGTAATACCGTTTAATACTGTTTTTTTGCATTATTTATACCTGCTGCTGCCAACTTAGCGTGCGCATGATATCGCTAAACACCCCTGCCGACGTCACTGCGGCTCCGGCACCATAGCCCCGCAGCACAAACGGGATAGGTTGGTAATAACGACTTAACATCGATAAGGCGTTCTCACCGTCTTTCACTTTTGCTAAGGGATGATCAACCGCTAACGCTTTAATGGCCACCTTACATTTACCATCACGAATTTCACCAATGTAACGTAGCACCTGCCCTGCTGCTTTGGCTTCGGCTAAGCGCTTTGCAAAATGCTCGTCAAGGCTGGGTAAACGCGCCATAAAGTCATCGATACTGCCACTGGCATCAAAGTCGGCAGGTAATACAGACTCCACCTCGACATCACTTAAATCCAGCTGTAAACCCGATTCCCGCGCCATAATTAACAGCTTACGTGCGACATCCATACCCGATAAATCATCACGTGGATCCGGCTCAGTAAAGCCCAGCGCCTTGGCTTTGGCCGTCACGGTTGATAAAGCAACACCCGCTTCTAACTCACCAAAAATATAAGAGAGTGAACCGGATAAAATGCCTTCAAAGGCTAACAGTTCATCACCCGCGTTAATTAAACCTTGCAGAGTATCAATGACCGGTAAGCCAGCGCCTACAGTGGTTTCATATAAGAAGCGACGACGCTGTTGCTGGGCAACGGTCCGTAGCTTGTGATAATAGTCTAAACTGGCTGTGTTGGCTTTTTTGTTGGGTGTCACGACATGAAAACCTGCCGCCAGAAAATCAGCATACTGATCGGCAATTTGCTGTGAACTGGTGCAATCCACCAATACCGGGTTAATCAAATGCTGTTCTTGCACAAAACGATTTAACTCAGCCAAAGAGAAGGTTTGCTTGGCAGCCGGCAATTGTTGCTGCCATGACTCTAACGCAATGCCATCGCCGGCTAATAAAAGCTGCTTACTGTTGGCAATGCCGTACACCGTTAAGCGCACTTGTCGTTGTTGCAAAAACGCTTGTTGACGATGGATCTGAGCCAATAACTCACTACCAACCACACCACACCCCACCAAAAACACATCAATACTCGGGATGTGGCTAAAGAAGTTTTCATGACACACTTTTACCGCACTTTGACAACTACGTTGCTCTACCACCGCCGAGATTGAACGCTCACTGCTGTCTTGCGCTATCGCCACAACATTTACTCGGGCTTGCGCTAAAGAAGCAAAGAACTTCGCGGCAACACCTTTATGTTGACGCATACCATCCCCCACCAAGCTGACAATAGCCATATCAGATTGAATGATTAACGGCCGTAATAATTTGGTTTGTAATTCGAGTTCAAATTCTTGCTCTAAGGCGCGTTTTGCGGCCTGCAAATGTAATTGAGGCACACAAAAACTGATACTGAATTCAGACGAAGATTGTGTGATCAAACTGACCGAGATTTGAGAGCGTGCCATAGAAGCAAAAACCCGGCTCGCCATGCCCACGACACCTTTCAAGCCAGGGCCGGAAACAGTAATTAACGCTAAATGCTCTAGGCTTGAGATCCCTTTCACTAAGGCTTCCCCATCACCGTCGTTATCGATACAGGTACCGGGTGCACTTGGGTTCAACGTATTTTTGATATAACACGGTATTTGCACTCGCGCTAAGGGGCCGATGGTTTTCGGATGCAGTACTTTAGCACCAAAGTACGATAGCTCCATCGCTTCATCATACGACAAACGATCAATTAAGCGCGTCTGTTTTACTTGCCGGGGATCGGCACTGTAAACACCATCAACGTCAGTCCAGATTTCACAGGCACTGGCTCGGATCGCCGCAGCGACGACTGCAGCAGAGTAATCTGAACCGTTTCGCCCCAATAAAGCCGTTTCGCCTTGAGCGTTGCTTGAAACAAAACCCGCTAACACATAGATACTGGCGGGCAAACCGGCAAGGGCTTGTTGAAATTGTTGTGCCGTCGCTTCCACATCCGCGGTGGCATTTAAGAAATCACCATGGCTTTTCACTAATTTTACGGAGTCAAGTGATGCGGCATCTGCACCACGCGCTTGCAACAACGCTGTCATCAGCGCCACGCTAAATTGTTCACCCAAGCCCAGAATTTGCGCCTTGATATGATCGGGACAGAAGCGTAATAGGCTCATACCCTGTAATCGCAAACTTAATTGTTCAATTTGCTGGGTAATTAACTGTTGCACAACCTGTTGCTGTGCGGCACTGATACCCACCACATCTTGCAATAGTTGCTGATAACGTTGCTGTAACTGTTGCAGTAGCGCTTGAAAATCGGCACCCAAATAAGCCAGATCCGTTAATTCTACCAGCGTATTGGTCACCCCTTGTGGGGCCGATAAGACTAAACACACTTGTTCCGTCGTAGCTTGTTGCATCACGATCGTTGCCACTTCACTGAAGCGGGCAACTGACGCCAACGATGACCCACCAAATTTTAGCACCCTCATCTCTCTCTCCTCGCGCATTGTCGTCTTTCGTTGTTTTGCTATCGCAGACCCATCGCCATTATCGGCCAAAAAAAAACCCGAAACCTTTTGAGGTCACGGGCCTTTTTACAGACAACACACCGCCGACCTCCTACCCCGCAGGGTTGGTGGTGATAATAATCATGGTGAGTGCTGTCATTTTTATTTTCATGAACACACTATGCACGGACTTATAGACGTCTGTCAATCCTTTTTCTGATTTAACTGGCTATCGCTGCGGTATTCCAAATACTGACCTGATTTCGGCCTGCTCGTTTGGCTTGATACAGCGCTTGATCGGCTTGCAAGATCAGTTCATCTGCACTGTTCGACATTTGATGCAAACTCACGCCCGCACTAATTGTCACCCGCACTTTGGGTTCATGCTCGATAAAAGCCTGTTCTGATAATTGCAAACGGACCCGGTTAGCCACTTCTATTGCCCCATTTAAGGTGGTATCTGGCAGCACGACCGCAAAAGAGGCGCCACCGAAGCGTGCTAAGAGATCATTATCACGCAATAACCCTGCACAATGACGCGCCAGCGACTGTAACAAGATATCTGCTGCTTTGTGGCCATATTGATCATTAAGGTGTTTAAACTGATCAATATCAAACATCATTAGCGATAAAGGCCGCTCATATCGCTCGGCTCGTGCGATTTCTAACAGTAATTGTTGCTGCCAAAATTGCCGATTCATCAAGCCGGTAAGACTATCTTGGCGATCATGAATTTTTAATTGCTGCTGCGTCATTAATAATTTAGCGTGATAACGCGCTTGCTCGCTGGCATCTTGGATCCACAAGCACAGAAATTGTTCGTGAGTTTGAGGGTGACGTAAGGCAATAAGCGTGCAATTTTGCGCCATATACACTTGTGTTTGGTCCAGGTGTTGTTGGCGAGGAAACTTGAGTAAATACAAGCGCTGTTGCCAGCTAATCTGTTCGGTTTGTTGGCTGGTCAACACGCTCTGCATTTTCCGATTGAACCACGCTTTAGGCACTTCGGGAAACAAAGAAAAAAACGATTTGCCTACCAGCTCTCGCTCTGTCAATTCGCTATATCGGTAAATAAAGCTGTTGGCGTAACTGATTTGGCAATGCGAATTCAGTAACAGAACGCCACCAGGTAAATGTTGTACCATGGACACTAATATCGACGAGATCACACAGATTCCTCTTTTTACTGCCGATTGCTGACTATTTTGCTATAACTATTTTAAATCTTACGCTTATTCGTTATGGTAACAGTAATACATAACAATAAAACGATGATCAATCTTAGGGTGATACCATGCAGCAACCCAGCTTGTCAAAAAAGCTGCTGACAAAAGTCTTATCAGTCTATTTTATTTTGACGCTTGTGGTGACCGTTGGCCAGATCGTTGCTGAATATTACAACGCCAAAAATTATATTAATAACGAGCTAACCACCTTACAAAACACCTTCGCTGGCAGTTTGACGAGGGCGATTTGGGAGCTCAACACCCCACAAACCTTGAATATTGCCGACGGCTTGTTAGCCATCCCAACGATTGAAGGGATTATTGTGCGGGACGATAACGGCGCCATTATTACTCAATCTGGCCGTTATATTGATATTCAACAACGCTTTAGCAACCAATTGGTGAGTGAAGAAGTCAGTTTAAGTGAACAAGGCTCGGGTATTTTTGGATTTACCTTTCCGTTAATCTTTGAGTTTTCTGGCAGAACGAGCCAAGTGGGCGATGTCACGCTATTTTCCAGCCGCGATATTGTTATCGAACGTATCAAAGTGGGTTTATATTTCCTGATTGCCAACGCAATGCTAAAAACCACTTTTTTAATCATCTTATTTCTACTGGCGTTTCGCCGTTATCTGATTGAACCTTTGGCTGATTTAAGCCAACAAATTGAAGATTTAGAGCTCGACCAGTTAGATGGCAGCAAAGTCATTGTCGCAGAAGACCAAGGCGCTGAACTATCCTTTATGGCGAATGCGTTTAACCGGCTGCTGGCTCGGTTAAGCGACAATCAAGGCCAATTAAAACAAACACAGCAACAATTGCTGGTATCACATAATAAATTAGATCAACAAAACCTCTTATTAGAACAAGAAGTCGCGCGGAAAACCTCGGGGTTAAGTCAAGCGATGATGGATTTGCAACAACAAAAACAAGAATTATTGCATAAGAAACAAGCTCTACGTGAAGAGATCGAACAGCGCGTGCAAACAGAAAGTAACTTACTGCAAAAACAACGTGAGTTGCAGGAAACCATTGATAACTTAAACTTAGCGCAAGACCGGTTAGTGCAATCTGAAAAAATGGCGGCACTCGGCGGTTTAGTCGCTGGCATTACTCATGAAGTGAATACCCCCGTCGGGATCTGTGTTACGGCCACCAGCTTTTTAGATGAGCGTGTCAGCAAACTGAGCAGCGCTTATCAACAAAAACAGCTTACGCCCAAAATGCTCGAAGAATTCTTACAAGAAGCACAACAAAGTACTGCCTTATTACAATCAAATTTATCGCGAGCATCCGATCTGATTGCTAGCTTTAAACAAATCGCCGTGGATCAAGCCAGTGAAGCCACACGCACCATCAATCTTTGCCACTATCTCAATGAAATTATTCGTTCATTACAGCCGCATTTTAAGAAAACCCAGTACCAAATTGAGGTGAACTGTGAAGAGAACATTATCCTAGATTGCCCTGCCGGTGCCATTTCACAAATTATTACCAACCTGTTGATGAACTCATTGATCCATGGCTTTGAAGACCGAGAGCATGGGCTGATCCGCATTACCGTGCTAGACAACGAACACAATATTGACATCCATTATGCTGACGATGGTAAAGGGCTCGCGGCCGATCAGTTAGCGCAATTATTTCATCCGTTCTTCACCACCAAGCGCAATCAGGGTGGCAGCGGCTTAGGTACACATATCATCTACAACTTAGTACGCCAAACGCTAGGTGGCAGCATTGAGGTCAGCAGCCAACTGGGCGAAGGCTTGCATTATCATATTTGTTTTCCTAAAAAACTAAATAGATAGCGCCGCTTGAAGCAGGTTATACTGCCGGTCTTTGTTGTAAAATGAAGTAAGGTTTTTATGTGGTTTAAAAATATTCGGGTTTACAAACTCAGCGCTCCGCTGACAACAGATTTGGCCAGCCTTGAGCAAGCCTTCGCTGAATTTAAGTTCAGCCCTTGTACCGGTCAAGAAGCAGTGAAAAGTGGGTTTAGCTATCCTCTGCATAACAGTATTAAACAATATTGCCATCAACAGCAGCACCGCTGGTTTTTTGCGATTAAGCGCCAAGAAAAGATCCTGCCTGCTGCCGTGATCAATGAAGAATTACAACCCAAAATTGATGCTGCCGAGCAAGAACAAGGCCGCGCGTTAAGTCGCAAAGAAAAACAGGCTTTAAAAGAAGAGCTTATCCATACTTTACTGCCGCGTGCTTTCAGTCGCTCTCAGCTGACTCAAGGTTATTATGATGCGCAACAAAACTGGTTGGTAATTAATAGCAGCAGTGCGAGTAAAGCAGAAGATATCTTGGCTTTACTGCGCAAAGCGATCGGTTCTTTACCGGCTTTACCTTGGTTAGACAGTCATAAACTGAATAGTCAGTTGCAACAATGGTTAAAGCATGAAGATTTACCCAAGGGCTTTATGCCAGGGGCGGAAGTCGAGTTAAAAGCGCCCGATGAAGAAGGCGCCAAGGTGCGCTTTAGTAATCATTTACTCAGCGCCGATGAAGTGCAAACTCATTTACAAGATAAACTGGTTACGCGCATTAGCTTGCAACAAACCGAAGGTGTCTCATTAACCATCACAGATGATGGCAGTATCAAACAAGTCAAATACCCAGATAGCGTTATTGATCACAACGATGAACTGGGCTGGGATGATTTACCAGCGCGATTAGATGCTGATTTGTTATTGATGGCGGACAGTGTCAACAATGCCCTGCTCGCCATCAGCGAGCAGGTGAATAGCCATCCGGAAAGTTAAGATTTATTGAAACAGTTGCCGAATGTCTTGATAAAGGTTGGCAATTTGCGGTTGTTGCATAAACTCCGGTACCGACACCACTTGCTGCGTAACATAATGCGTTAGCAATTGGTGTTGTTCTTCCGTTGATTTGTAAAAACCGCGAGCTACGGCCGCTAAACGAATAAAATCAGTATAATCTAATTCTGGGCTGGCCTTGCAGACACGCCATGTTTTGGCTGCGCGCTGCAACTCGTCATCGAAACCCCAGGCCTTTAACACTTTGACACTTATATAAGGCGCGGCCTTGTCGATCACACTGGTTAAAAAAATCGGATGCCCAAATACTTCTGGATGCCGTTCGGCTTCGGTGATCACGGCAAGTGCCCCAATATTATGCACTAACGCACATAACGTCATCACATCTGCACTTAACGTACATTGCTTATTCACCGTTTGATAGGCTTTTAAGCAAGCCACCGCGATTGCCGCGACCTGCACATTGTCTTGCCATAATTTATCTAAATGCTGCTGTACTTGTTTATATTGCGATATGAATAACTGCTCTACCGCCATCGCGGTGGCAATATTTTTAATTTGGCTTAAACCAATTCGAGTAACTGCTTGGTTTAAGGTGCTCACCTTAATTGAACGCCCCATAAAGGCGCTGTTAGCGACTTTCATCAGCCGGGCTGCCAAAGAGGGATCCTGTGAAATAACTTCTGCCATTTGCGCGAGGCTTACGCTGGCGTCATCGGCTCGTTGCCGCACTCGTAACGCAATTTCTGGCAAGGTCGGTAAGACCAAGCGGTCATTACGGATCTTGTCATCTAAAATAGTCAGTAATGCTTGTTGTGCACTCATACTGCGCAGTCTCTCGGTTAATCAATGAAAACTCGTTATAGGGCTTAATAGTGAGCACCCTCGGTTTAAGCCGATGCGACTACATTAAGCTTGCTCGATTATCTGCTGCATCTGTTGCAACATAGCTTGCACCGCAGCCACATCTTGCTGTTTTGCTATTTTTTCTAATGCGTCGGCAAGTTGGGTGAGCTGTGGGTACCCCATACTGCCCGCACTGCCTTTTAAGCTATGGGCATCAAACTCTAAGCTAGACCAAGCCTGCTGCTGCAAAGCTAGCTCAAATTGCTGTAATAACGCCGGCAACTGCGCTTTAAAACGCGCTTTTAGCGCTTGCATTGCGGGATCTTGGGCTAAATGCTGTTCCAACTCCTGTAATTTGCTTGACGTTGTTTTAGCATAACGACGCAACAAGGACAAAAATTCTTTTTGCACAATAGGCTTGCCAAGTAATTCCTGACACCCCGCTAGACGATAACGCTCGGCATCCTCAGCCATCACATTAGCCGTCACTGCAATAATGGGGGTGTTCACGCCGGCCAGTCGGATCAATTGAGTGGCTTCTTCTCCACCCATCACAGGCATTTGCATATCCATAAAGATCACATCAAAACGGCCGGCTAAAGCGCGCTCTACCGCTTGATGGCCATTACTGACCAATTCATGATGCACTCCCACTTTATCTAGCATTAACGCTAGCAGCAGTTGGTTATCCGGGTTATCTTCCGCCACCAGCGCATTAAGCTGCCACTGCGTTTCACGCTCGGTTAGCGGCTCAACAAGGGGTTCAACAGCCTCATATTGCTCAATCAGGTTCACTTTGTCGGCAACAGGCAACAGTAATTCAAAGCTACTGCCAATGCCCTTGACACTCTCGACCAAAATATCACCCGACATTTGCTCAATCAGCTTTTTCGAGATACACAAGCCTAAACCCGTTCCACCAAAATCGCGAGTAACGGTGGCATCGGCTTGCATAAACGGCTGGAATAAACGCTGTTGCTCTTCGTTATTCATGCCAATGCCAGTGTCTTTTATTTTAATCGACAGCCGCGAATGTGCTGCATCATAACTGACCGCCAACAAGATCTTACCTTTACGGGTAAATTTCACGGCGTTACTGGTGAGATTTAATAACACCTGTCGAAGACGCAAGCTGTCCACATAAAGAGTTTGCGGTAACGGAAACTGAATGTGTAATTGACATTCTAGCCTCTTTTGGCGGGCTTGCTCCTTGGTCTGCTGATAAATTTCATTAAGCATCGCCAAGTAATCGACCTGGCTTAATTGCAGCTCTAATTTGTCAGCTTCAATTTTTGATAAATCCAAAATATCGTTGATTAAGCCAAGCAAATGTTCGCTACTGCGCAACACGCGCCGTAAATAATCCGAACGGGTTGCTTGTTCTGTTTCATTTAAGGCTTGCTCACTAAAACCAATAATCGCGGTCAGTGGTGTGCGGATCTCATGGCTCATGTTAGCTAAAAAAACACTTTTTAAACGGTTGGCTTGCTCGGCCACTTCACGCGCTAAAATTAATTCTTGGTTAGCTGATGCTAAATCGCTATTGGCCCGGGCGAGATCTTGAGTACGACGCAATACCTTATCTTCGAGTTGCTGTTTATAGATCGTTTCGCGTTCACGGTACACGCGTAACTGGCGCACCATCACATTAAAAGCCGCGAACATATCACCGAGTTCATCTTGCTTACGTATTTCAAGGAATGTAGCAAAATTCCCCCGGCCAACCGCCGTTTTGGCTGCCGTCAGTTGTTTTACCGGGTTAAACACCTGATAAATCAGTATTTGATGTATTAGGATAGGCACTGCGAAGATACAAAATAACGCGAACAACAATATATGCAATGGCCATTTTGAAAACTGGCTATACATCTCGTCTGCATCCACGCCGTAGATCAGCTGATACGAGCCCGCTAAGTTTTTACCGAGTAAAAGTTTCGGTTGGCCCAGCAATAAACTATCAATAAAGTTAGTATGGTCAATACTCTGCTGAATGATCCGATATTGACTGGGTGGGAAGGCACTCCCAATTAAAGATTGATTAGCGGCATACGCAATGGTGGCGGCACGATTAACCAATAAAGTGACACTATTGGCTGAAACAGGGTTATTCGCGACTTGGGCAAAGGGCTCGGCATCGAGTACCATCAAAATATAACCCCACACTTGCCGATTCGCGCGACTATCCGCAAGGTAAAGCTTTTTCACAATAAAGACCTGTAATTGACGATCTGCGCCATGTGGCGCGAGAAATACCGTTTGATCTTCGATCATTGCTTGCACTAAAGAAAAATATTCATTCCTAAAACGGCTAGGTACCGTCGAAACCACCTGTTGAAGTGGGTATATCACATCCTCATCGCCATTTAGCCGCAACAACTTGATGGATCGTAGCGTTTCATCTTGCGCAGCGACTTCTTGAAACAAGTTATCAACGGCCTGTTTATCTTCGGCGGAGCCCGTCTGTAAATACTGATTAAGGCGTTTTGAGATGGTGAGTAACGACAGCTTAGTCTGATTAACTCTTAAATAGTCATTGAGGTATTGTTGTTGGTCGTTTAAATGCTGTGAAACCTGCTGAAACAATTGTTGCTGTTTGACGGTGTTACTGTAGTGATATGCCAAATAGCCTAGCAGCGCTAAAGGTAAAATCAATAGCGGCAACATATAGATTAACAGTGTTTCCCGAAGCCTCATGCTGGCTTACGCCTATTATAATTGTTAATAACAATGGACTTACAGCATACTCAGCATTGCAGTCAGCGACAAGGGATCAGGCAGTTTTGACGACAAAAAGCAGATTTAGCTCGGTTAACGCAAGATATGCTAGTCATGAACATGGCATAGCCTTGATTGGGCTAGATCGCATAGCGACCTAGCCCTGTACTTTAAATAATTTTATTATCTTGCCAAAACTTTTCTTTTTCTAAACGTTTTTGTCTTTTCTCACAAGGTTTATCGCAGTCACAAGCTTTATCGATGTTCAATTCACCTAAACCACCACAACTTCCGGCAAGTGACTTACGCTGTAATAAATAACCGCTGGCCATTGCTACAACTACAACTAAAAATAACCCAAAGGTCATTAAAAAAATGGTCATTGTTCACCTCAAGGTTGAGTTAAATAAGGTTTAAAAGCATCTGATATATGTTCCACAAAACCGGCATCCGTTTTTTCAATAATTAATGCAGCAAGCTGCTGCTGATTAGCAAACGCCAGTGCCTCACTTGCCGACATCACATTTAACGCTGTGGCATAGGCATCTGCCGTCATAGCGGAAGCATGCAGCACAGTGCTAGATACTGTTTTATGCTGGATCGGTTTACCCGTGCGCGGATCAATTAAATGCGAGTAACGAATACCGTCTTCCTCAAAGTAATTACGATAATCACCTGAGGTGGCTACCGCGATTTGGTTTACCGCCATAATGCGTTGTACCGCACGTTCATGGTCGATCGGTTTTTCAATGGCCACTCGCCAGTCACCATTAGGTTTTGCTGCACCTACACGCATTTCGCCACCAATATCCACCAAAAAGCGGGTAATGCCTTGCGCCAATAAGATTTCTGCTAATTGATCGACACCATAGCCCTTAGCTATCGTCGACAAATCAACACTCACCCGCGGATCGCTCTTTTGTAACTCAGTGCCATTTAAACTGATTTTATCAATACCAACATGTTGGCGTATGGCTATTAACGCTTGCTCGTCAGGCGCATGTTCAATGCGACCTTGCGCACCAAAGCCCCATAATTCGACTAATGGCGCCACGGTAACATCAAGCACACCTTGCGTTTCGTGTCCGACACGAATGGCTTCGGCTATAACCAGTTGCGTACGGGGTGATAAGGTAAAGGGCTCACTGCTCTGTTGGCGATTAAAGCGCATTAATTCAGATTCTGGTCGATAGGTCGACATCAGATCGTTTAATATCTCTAACTCGCTATCAAAGGTGGCTTGCAGCGCGGTCAGATCCGGCTCTTTGTCACTGTAAAATTTCACGACATAATAAGTGCCCATCGTTTTACCTTCCACTTTGTATTCTGGAAAGGTCTGCTGCGGTTGGCAAGCCGCAACCAATATAACGAACACTAATATTAGCAAGGGGCGAATAAATCGCATGTTCTGCTCCTGATAAAAATAAGGGGCGACTAAAAGTCACCCCTACTATTTTACCGCTTCACGCTTAGATTAACCACCAAAGTCATCTAATAGAATGTTGTCATCTTCTACGCCTAAGTCTTTCAGCATATTGATAACCGCTTTGTTCATCATTGGTGGACCACACATGTAGAATTCACAGTCTTCTGGTGCTTTGTGGTTCTTCAGGTAGTTTTCATAAATTACGTTATGGATAAAACCCGTATAGCCAGTCCAGTTATCTTCTGGTTGTGGATCAGATAACGCCACATGCCATTCGAAATTGTCGTTCTCAGCCGCTAGCATATCGAAATCTTCAACATAGAACATTTCGCGCTTCGAACGCGCACCGTACCAGAAACTGATCTTACGCTTGGTTTTTAAGCGGCGTAATTGGTCAAAGATGTGTGAACGCATTGGCGCCATACCTGCACCACCGCCGATGAAGACCATTTCAGCTTCAGTGTCTTTGGCATAGAACTCACCAAAAGGCCCTGAAATCGTTACTTTGTCGCCTTCTTTCAAAGACCAAATAAACGATGACATTTTACCGCAAGGCAGCGTTAGGTTATTGGGTGGCGGCGTAGCAATACGCACGTTCAGCATGATAATGCCTTCTTCTTCTGGGTAGTTAGCCATTGAATAAGCACGAATAGTCGGCTCATCCACTTTTGACTCCAGTGTGAAGAATTTGAAACGTTCCCAATCACCACGGAATTGTGCAGGAACATCAAAATCTGCATATTTAACGTGATGCGCAGGCGCTTCAATTTGGATATAACCACCCGCACGGAAAGGTACTGATTCGCCATCAGGGATCTGCAGTTTCAGTTCTTTAATGAAAGTGGCTTTGTTATCGTTAGAAATAACCGAGCAATCCCATTTTTTAATACCGAAGATTTCTGCTTCTACTTCGATGTCCATGTCAGTTTTAACATTAACCTGACAAGACAAACGACAGCCTTCACGGGCCTGACCTTTAGTGATGTGACCCAGCTCGGTAGGTAAAATCTCACCACCGCCCTCGTGTACATGGACACGACACTGACCACAAGAACCACCGCCACCACAGGCTGATGACAAGAAGATACCGTTATCAGCTAAAACGCTTAATAACTTACCGCCTGCTTTTGTTTTAATTGCTTTGCTCGGATCACCGTTAACACTGATCGTGATATCGCCACTGGCAACCAGTTTTGATTTGGCCGCTAGAATAATAAATACTAGCGCCAGTACCACGACAGTGAACATGCCAACGCCAAGATAAATCTCTTGCATGGTGTTATTCCTCTACTGCTTATAGTTGAACGCCAGAGAAAGACATAAAGCCTAATCCCATTAAACCTACTACCAAGAAGGTAGAACCTAAACCGCGTAAACCGTCTGGGATATCAGCGTATTTCAGCTTCTCACGAACTGCGGCTAATACCGTTATCGCTAAAGCCCAACCTACACCACTTCCTAAACCGAACACGACGCTCTCACCGAAGGTATAATCACGTTCAACCATAAAGGCTACCGCACCAAAAATAGCGCAGTTAACGGTAATTAAAGGTAAGAAAATACCTAATGCGTTGTATAACGCAGGGAAATACTTGTCTAAGATCATTTCTAGAATTTGCACCAGGGCAGCGATAACGCCGATGTAGGTTAAGAACCCTAAGAAACTCAGATCGGCATCCGGAAATCCCGCCCATGCTAACGCACCTGGCGCTAATAAAAGGTGGAAAACCAAGTTGTTCACAGGTACCGAAATACCCAGTACAACGATAACCGCAACACCTAAACCAAAAGCAGTTTTGATTTTTTGTGATACAGCAAGAAAGGTACACATCCCTAAGAAGAATGCTAATGCCAGGTTTTCAATAAATACGGCACGTACGAACAAGCTAATGTAATGTTCCATCAATCGCTCCTTAAACCTTCTTCTCAATTTGCTCTGGGCGGTACGCACGTAATACCCAGATAAAGGCTGCAATAATGATGAAGGCGCTTGGTGGCATCAGTAGGATACCCATTGGCTGATACCAACCACCTTCACTGATCAGAGGCATGATTTGTACGCCAAATACTGAACCTGAACCGCCTAACTCACGGATAAAGGCGACAACTAATAACACCACGCTATAACCTAAGCCGTTACCAATACCATCTAAGAAACTCATGCCTGGAGTACTTTTCATGGCATAGGCTTCAGCGCGGCCCATAACGATACAGTTAGTGATAATCAAACCAACGAATACTGAAAGTTGCTTAGATAAATCATAAGCATAAGCTTTCAAGAACTGGTCAACAACGATTACCAATGAAGCGATAATGGTCATCTGCACGATGATACGTACGCTTGATGGAATGTGGTTACGGATACTCGAAATAAAGAAATTCGAAAAGGCCGTTACAAAGGTCAATGCCAAACACATTACTAATGCGGTGGTCATCTGAGTTGTTACCGCTAGCGCAGAACAAATACCGAGTACTTGTAAAGCGATAGGGTTATTGGCAAAAACCGGACCAAACAGGACGGTTTTAATTTCTTTAGCATTAGCCATTGGTTAAGGCTCCTTGACGCACTTTAGTTAAGAATGGACCGAAGCCGTTCTCACCAATCCAGAAAGTGAAGGTATTTTGCACACCATTTGCCGTCAGCGTGGCACCTGACAAACCATCAACCTGATAATCAGACTGAGGGTCGGCATTACCTGGTTTCAAAATAGTTAACGCCAGCTGGCCAGCATCGTTGGTTAATTTCTTACCCGTGAACTGTGCTTTCCAACGTGGGTTTTCTATTTCGCCACCTAAACCGGGGGTTTCACCTTGTTCATAGTAGTTTAAGCCGATAATCGTATTGCCATCGGTTTCGACTGCTAAGAAAGCATGCATCGTTGACCATAAGCCATAACCATGCACCGGTAACACCACGGCTTTTAAATTACGATTGTCATCGTAAGTTAACCAAATAGGTGCTTGCTCTGAAATACGACGGATAGAAGCCACATCTTCGCTTTGCGCCAGTGCTTCACCTTCCTTAAGGTTTTTACGGTAGTCATAAGCCTCAGCACAAGCGGTATCGCAACTTGCGTCAATCTCACCGGTCTTTAAATTAACCAGACGCGTTTCAACGTGCTTGCTAAACAGCTCGGCAACCTTAGCTGCAGGTGCTGAACCTTCGATTAAACCTACACTGCGCAGGATGTTAATTTGCGAGTCTAACTTTTTGTTGGCTTGCTGCGTTGGACGCAACTGCACAGCGGCAGTTGCCACCACGATGGCACAAACTAAACATAAAGAAACTACTACAATCAGCGTCTTGCTGATGCTGTCATTATTACTAGACATTACGTGCCAGCCTCCGCTTGATGTTGCTCTGAGCCACGAAGAAATCGAATAAAGGTGCAAACAAGTTAGCAAACAAGATTGCCAACATCATCCCTTCTGGATAAGCCGGGTTAACCACTCGGATCATCACCACCATAAACCCAATCAAAATACCGTAAGCCCATTTACCTTGGTTAGTAAACGAGGCAGATACTGGGTCTGTGGCCATGAAGAACATACCGATGGCAAAACCACCTAACACTAAATGCCAATGCCATGGCATCGCAAATAGCGGGTTGCTGTTTGAACCAATAGCATTAAACAAATAGCTGGTTAATACCATACCGACCATGACACCCAGCACGATACGCCAAGAAGCAATACGGAAGTAAATTAACGCTAAACCACCAACTAATAACGCCAGTACTGAGGTTTCACCGACTGAACCAGGGATAAAACCCAAGAACGCATCCCACCACAGCTGGGTATTTGCCGCGTAATCTAGTTCACCAGAAGACGCTTTGCTTAACCAAGTCGCACCTGAGTATCCGTCGGCTACAGTCCATACCGCATCACCAGAGATTTGCGCTGGGTAAGCGAAGAACAAGAACGCACGACCGGCTAAAGCAGGGTTTAAGAAGTTACGGCCAGTACCACCAAACACTTCTTTTGCCACTACGATACCGAAGGTAATACCAAGCGCCACTTGCCATAAAGGAATGGTTGCAGGCAGGATTAAAGCAAACAGGATTGAGCTAACAAAGAAACCTTCGTTGACTTCATGTTTACGCACTGAGGCGAATAAGACTTCCCAAAAACCACCAACCACGAAGGTAACAGCATAAATAGGTAAGAACCAGACAGCGCCATAGAACATCTTAGCGCCCCAGCCTGAGGTGGCCGTTAACTCTCCGCCTAAGGCAGAGTAAATGGCAACCTGCCAAGTGTCAGGTGTACTAAAGCCTTGTGCTAATGCCAAACTGGCCTGATGGCCAATGTTGTACATACCGAAGAATAACGCTGGAAATAATGCCAGCCAAACGAAAATCATAATACGCTTCAGGTCAATACTGTCACGGACATGAGTACCGTTTTTAGTCACTAAACCTGGCGTATAAAGTACGGTCGCCACTGCTTCATACAGTGCGTACCACTTTTCGTGTTTTCCGCCTTTTTCAAATTGCGGTTCAATGCGCTCTAAAAAATGCTTTAAGCTCATGATTAGCCTTCCTTCTGGATGGTAGTCAAGCAATTGCGTAGAATAGTGCCGTAGTCATATTTACCTGGGCATACGTAAGTACACAAAGCTAAATCTTCTTCGTCTAATTCTAAACAACCTAATGTTTGTGCCCCGTCAGTGTCGCCAGAAACCAAATCGCGCAACAATAATGTTGGCAGGATATCTAACGGCATTACCCGCTCGTAGTTACCAATAGGTACCATGGCACGTGATGAGCCATTCGTGGTTGTGGTCAGATTGAACAATTTTTTAGGGTTAAGGTGGCCAAGGTAAGCACGGGTAACTGAGTGTTTTTCAGCGCCAGGTACAATCCAGCCAAACAATAACTTTTCAAAGCCTTCGGCTAATACCGAAACCTGATTGTGGAAGCGACCAATATAACCATGAACGCCTTGTGCGGTAGTACCTGCCAGTACTGAGCCTGAAATGATACGGTTTTGACCTTCGTTAAGTTCACCGGCAGTCAGTTCAGCGGTTGAAGCGCCCAACAAGGTTTTCACCAAACGTGGATTTTTCACTACAGGACCGGCCAATGAAATCACCCGCTCACTGTGTAATTGCCCCGTTGTGAATAATTTACCAATGGCAATAACGTCTTGATACCCAAGGTGCCAAACGACTTTTTTCGCACTGGCTGCATCGAGTAAATGAATATGCGTGCCCACTAACCCAGCAGGGTGTGGACCATCAAATTCGGCTACAGTGACCTGAGAGACGCTAGGAATAGCCACACCGGCTTTTTTACTCAGGTAGGTTTTACCTTCAGTTAAACGTGAAACCACCGTTAAACCATGAGTAAACGCGTCGGCATCAGCATTAATGACCACAGCAGGATCAGCTGCTAATGGATTGGTATCCATCGCATTAACAAAGATGGCACGTGGCGTGCTATCAATGGCAGGAGAACGGGAAAACGGCCGCGTACGCAGCGCTACCCACAATCCTGAGTCGATCAAGTTTTGTTTAACCTGCTCTACTGACAAACTGGCCAATTGCTCGACAGAGTAAGAGGTAAATTGTTCAGCCGCATCGCCGCTAGCTGCAATCACAACAGATTGCAAAACTCGTTTAGCGCCACGATTGATTTCTTTAACCGTACCCGCGATTGGGGCAGTAAACTTAACGCCAGGGTTTTTCTTGTCTTCGAAAAGCACCTGACCTTTTTTTACTGTATCGCCCACTTCGACCGCCATGGTCGGACGCATACCAACATACTCTTCACCTAAAACGGCGACAGTTGTGATGGCATTGCCCGCACTGATCTCTTGTTTAGGACTGCCTGCAAGGGGAATGTCCAAGCCTTTTTTGAGTTTTATCATACGTACTTGCACTACTATTTTGGGAAGAAACAGGGCCTAGTTTTTCAGCTGCTGAGCGGCAGCACACCTGGTTGAACAATTTAGCAAATTACAACTGCGCAAAACTTAACCAGATACACGTATTAAAGTGACGGATTCTAGCATTAATACCAGCTTGTATCCATGGTAATACCAAAAATTATCCATGTTGTATTGTACAGCAAAGTTGCTGTATCAAACGTATAAAAACCGCCTTGCGACGGTTTATTCAGCTGAGTCAATACGACTAATTGATAAGATTTTTTAACAGCACTAAGGCTTCAACATCAGCGGTATAATCAACGTGCTGGTAACCGAAACCAAACAGCCGTAAAAATTCATTGTGGTACCCCACATAGTCAGTCAGGGTATCAATGTTTTCGGTGGTCACTTGTTGCCATAAGTCTTTTACGGTTTGCTGTACATGATCGCTTAATTCTTTTCCATCCATGCGTAAACGACCGGCTTCATCAAGTGTCGGTGTAGCGCTATATAAACCCTGACGGAACAAGCCATTAATTTGCTCAATACAACCTTCATGGGTGCCTTCTTCTTTCATCACGCGGTACAGCAAGGAAATATACAACGGCATGATCGGAATGGCGGAGCTGGCTTGCGTGACTAAAGCTTTTAACGACGCCACATAGGCTTTGCCTTTTTTGCTGGCTAAGCTCGCCGTAATGGCCGCAGCGGCCCGGTCAAGATCTTCTTTGGCTTTACCAATAGTCGCCTTGCCGTAGATAGGCCACGTTAATTCTTTACCAATATAGGTATAAGCCACGGTCTGACAATTATCGGCTAACACACCGGCCGCATCTAATTGGCTTAACCAACGTTCCCAATCTTCGCCACCCATCACTTTAACGGTGTTAAAGATCTCTTCATCGTTTGCTGGCTCTACTGACACCTCTTCAATCTCTCGTTTAGAGGTATTGAGGTTTTTTGCGGTGTAAGATTGGCCAATCGGTTTTAATACCGAGCTAAACACTTCACCCGTAACAGGATCTTTACGCCGAGGGGCTGCTAAACTGTAGACAACCAGATCAATTTTGCCCATTTCACTACGAATGGTTTCAATTGCTTGCGCTTTTAATTCATCGGTAAAAGCATCACCGTTTAAATGTTTGTTCCAAACACCCGCGGCATTCGCTGCAGCTTCAAAAGCGGCGGTATTATACCAACCCGCAGAACCGGTTTTATTGTCACTCGGGGCTTTTTCGAAAAAGATACCCAGGGTATTGGCACCCGAACCGAAAGCGGCGGTAATTCTTGAGGCTAAACCATAGCCCGTTGAAGCACCAATCACTAGCACGTTTTTCGGGCCATTTGTCACGGCCCCTTGCGCTTTTACATAAGCAATTTGTTCATTTACATGTTCTGCACAGCCAACTGGGTGTGCATTAGTACAGATAAAACCACGAATTTTAGGTTGAATAACCATAAAGAGTCCTGCTGTTGTCTTGAGTAAAGTAGCGCTAGTGTAAAACTTTAACGCAAAAAACAGGTCGGATCAGCTAATATTGATCATGACGAGGCTTTATCTGCTTTGCTACCACCGAAACATTTAGGCGAAGCTGGAGGTTTTTCTGCGTAGTATTCATACCATTCTGAAGGGGTATAAGTATGTAACGCTAAAGCGTGAATTTTCTCTGCCAGCTCTTCCGCGACGATGGCATTAACCGCACGATGCCGCTGTAACAGGCGCATGCCGTTAAAAGCAGGCGTGACGATGACAACTTTAAAATGAGACTCTGAACCTGCGGGCACATTATGATTGGCACTTTCGTTAACCACATCAAGAAATACGGGATTAAAAGCATCCAATAATTTTTGCTCTATTGCAGTATGTATTAGCATTGCCGTTCTGCTCCTTTGGGTGTCCTTTAATGCATTTTAGCTAAGGCCGTGACGTTTGTCCTGCTCAAGGTAAGTGCGAAGCGTTAAATCATCGCTAAACCAATAAGCATAAAGCTAAAATAAATTTTTTTATGCTAACGTAATACTGCACTAGCGATAATTCGAGCTACGCCAGAGGGATTGCTGTTGTCGCTACCTGCTGGGCGTGTCAAAATGCCAGCCTTACTATTGAGATGAAGTGGTTATGAATACGCAGTTTACGCTTGGTTCTATCAGTCTTACCTTACATCGTTGGCCTTTAGCGCAGCCGAATCATAGTCTCCAAGCCTGGGATGCCGCAGACGAACTGATTCTCACTCAAGCTCTACCTTTACTTTCTGATTTAACGCAGCGTTTAGCCAAGCCGCCTAAAGTGTTGATCATTAATGATGCCTTTGGTGCTTTATCCTGTGGGCTGGGTGCCGGTTCGCAGGTATTAATGCAAGATTCTGTGCTTGCACAGCTGGCGTGTCGTTATAACCGTACCCAAAATCACTTGGATAATACGAACATCACAGAATTATCCAGCCTTGATGCCTTACCATACGCCCCTGATCTGGTGCTATTAAAAGTGCCACAAAACCACAGTTATTTAGCCCATATCCTCACCGCACTAAGCCAAGTGATGACCCAAGAAACGCAACTGGTGGTGGCGGCCAAAGCAAAAGATATTACCAAGCAAGTACTGGCACTTTTTAGCCATTATATTGGGCCCACCCAGGCGTCACTGACTGAAAAAAAATGTCGGTATATTCAAAGCCAATGGCAGGCGGATGCCACTCAGCGCGACGCCCCTGCCGCCATGCGTTGGCCACTTGATAATAGCCACTTTACCATGGTTAACTATGCCAATGTGTTCGCGCGAGAAAAACTCGATATTGGCGCCCGTTTGTTTTTAGCGCATTTACCCAAAGTGGCACCTGGCAGTCGTGTCATTGATTTGGGCTGTGGCAATGGCGTATTGAGTTTACAGTTGTTAGCGCAACAACCGGATTGCAAACTGATTTTAACCGATGAATCCTATTTGGCGATCGCCTCGGCACAAGCCACCATTAGCGAAAACCTGCCTGAACGACTTGGCGATTGTCAATTTGTTGCCGATGACTGCCTAACGCAACAAGCAGAGCACAGTGCAGACTGGATTATTTGTAATCCGCCTTTTCATCAGCAAAATGCCGTCACGACCCATGTGGCAAGCCAAATGTTTCGTGATGCGAAACGTGTCTTAAAAACCGGCGGACGACTGCGTATTGTTGCCAATCGCCACTTGCCTTATAAGCTGCAGTTAGAAAAGTTATTTGGACATTGCCAGCAATTAGCGGCTAACCCAAAATTTGTTATTTTAGAGTCCATCAAAAGGAGTTAATTATGCGTTATTTATCGCTGGTATTGCTGCTACTCGTTGCCGGTTGTGCCACCAAGGTACCGTCGTTTATCGTGGCACCACAAATTTTTTGGCCACAAACAACTGAACTCAGCGGGCGTCAATTTAGTTTTGCAGTGGTCGATTTGCGTCCAAGAACGCACAGTTTAACCATTCAGCAGGGGGGAATGAAAATAACTATCGAACCTCCAATGATGTTCGTTTTCAGTTAGAAAAAACCGTGGCGGCTGCCTTAACCGAGCAAGGCGCAAACTTACTTGGCCAGCAAAGCACGCAATTAAAAATTCAAATTAACCAATTACAAGCGAACGTTCAACAACGGCCGCTTGATCACCTAGTGACCAATCAAGTTGCGCTAACCATCTTTATCCAACGTGATGATGGTAGCTTTACTAAATCCTATGCCGGTGATAGCAGCTATACCGCTCCTTTTAAAGTCGATTTAGCTGCGGTAGAACGTGAACTACGTATTCTAACTGAGCAAGTGTTAAACCAATTACTGCAAGATCCTACCTGGAAATCTGAGCTGAACTAAAGGAGCATTTATGAAACAACTTATGTTTATCATATTACTGCTGTGCGGCGTTTCGGCGCACGCGGGGCAATTTATGCAACCTGATAACTTGTTTCCTAAAGTAAAATTTATGACCTCACATGGCGATATCGTGGTGGAATTAGATCGCAGCCGCGCGCCACTGAGCGTCAATAATTTTTTAAGCTATGTTAAAAAAAACGCTTACAACAATACGATATTCCATCGGCTTGTGCCGGGTTTTGTATTGCAAGGGGGGGCTATACCCCCGATTACAAAGAGATTGACACGCTAAAGCCGGTCTTTAACGAGTCAGGCAATGGCCTAAAAAATCAACTCGGCTCCATCGCGATGGCACGCTTAAACGATCCGCATAGTGCGGTTAGTCAATTCTATTTCAATCTGGAAGATAACAGCAGTTTAGATCCGGGCAGTCGTTGGGGCTATGCCGTATTTGGGCAAGTGGTTTCCGGTATGGAAGTACTCGAGAAAATCCAAAATGTTGAGACTGAAATCAATCAGCAAACCGGCTGGAGCGATGTTCCGGTAGAGCCGGTGATACTAAAAATGGTCATTCTGCTCCCACAAGAGTAATTTTGACTATACTTCGGTAAAGGCTTTTTGGCGGAACTGAAGTATGGCCACTCATTTTACTGATGAAAAATCTCGGCAATTGGTGTTTTATGCCTCGCGTTTTTTGCGCGGCCAATTGCCACATCATGAATTACATTTGTTTATCTGGGATACCTTAGAAGAATGGGCGGCTTTGCAACAGCGCCCTACTACCCCCCTCACCCGCAAGAACGTGTATTTTGGTATTTGCTGCATCAGCTGGAATTTTGGCCTGAACAGCAGCTATTGCATAACAAAAGATTGAAGCGCAACTTACAACTTTGCCTAGGCTTTATCGTCGGTAAAGCTCAAAGACCGCTCAATTGTGTGGGCTTAAGGCCCTAAACCGAAAATCTGCATTAAAAACCGTTACTTTTCAAATTCATGCTCTTTGCTGTGAGCTGCGTGTCTGTTAAGGTTTGCCTTCAGATAATTCAGGATGGGCCAGATGACACTCGGTAAACAACAAGGCGCAGCGCAAAGCTGGCGGCAAACGCTGCAAAGCTATCAAGATATCCGCCTGCTTTTCATCTTTTTTATGGGTTGTGCCTCTGGTTTTCCTTGGGTATTAATTGGCTCAAATATGAGTGGATGGCTAAGTGATGCGGGCCTGTCTCGCACGGCCATTGGTTATTTTGGCTCAGTGTTTATTGTCTATGCCTTAAATTTTTTATGGGCGCCTTTACTTGACCGCGTCAAACTACCCCTGCTTTATTCTTGGCTTGGTATGCGCCGTAGTTGGATCCTACTAATGCAAAGCATTATGTTATGCGCCACTATCGCCATTGCTTTTACCGAACCGAGCCAAAGTCTGTTGCTGACTTCGCTGCTTGCAATGGCCATTGCGCTGTCATCAGCCACTCAGGATGTGGCCATTGATGCCTATCGAATTGAAATGATCGGTGATGATAAAGTGCGAGTCGCACCAGCCGCGGCCATGGGAGTAATTGGTTGGTGGACCGGTTATTCCTTACCCGGCTACTTGGCTTTTGCCAATGCCGATCAATATGGTTGGCCTGCCGTGTATTTGGGTATGGCGTTAGTAATAGTGCTATTAATGTTCTTTACCTTAATCAGTAAAGAACCCCTGAATCAACGTGATCTATTGCAGCAGCAAGCGGCCGCTCGTCATAGCGCGGCAGTCGGCAAGCAAGTTGCCCGCCCTTATCTGATTTGGTTAACCGTAACCGTGCTAGAGCCCTTTTTGGACTTCTTTCGCCGCAACGGTTGGCAGTTATCGTTGGCCATCCTCAGTTTTGTGTTTTTATTTAAAGTAGGTGAAGCGTTCTTAGGCCGCATGTCAGTGCCATTTTATAAAGAAATTGGTTTTTCAAATGAGCAAATTGCCGAATACTCTAAATTGGTTGGTTGGTTTGCCACCATTGTCTTTACCCTACTCGGTAGTGCCATCAATATTCGTTTTGGTATTGTGCGCGGCTTATTTATTGGTGGCATCGCCATGGCTGCCAGTAATTTGATGTTTGCTTGGATCGCCTTAGTCGGGCCAAAACCCGAGTTATTTATTGCCGCTATTTTAGTCGATAACTTTACCGCTGCTTTTTCCACCGTCGCCTTTGTATCTTTCTTAACCTGGCTAACCGGCCGCGCTTTTACTGCTACCCAATACGCACTGCTCGCCTCTTTGGGTAATCTGGGTCGTACCACCTTAGCTTCTTTTAGTGGTGAAATGGTAGATTTACTGGGGGGGAATTGGGCGTTGTTTTTTGTTTTCACCTCGTTAATGGTGATCCCCGGTTTATTGCTGTTATTGTGGGTAGGTAAACGACTACAGCAACGTGAACAAACGCAACAATAAAGCATTAAAAAAGCCGCTTATCACGCCATGTTTATCCCACAAACATAACACGAAGAGCGGCTTTTGAAGTTATTGTACTGGCTAGCCGTTAGTTAACTGCAGTAAACCTTCGGCAGGATCAACCTCAAGCGCTTGGCAATAACGCACAAACTCGACGACATCCAATCTACGTTCTTGATTTTCAACCTTACCAATAAAGGAATGCGGTGTGCCTAATAACTCAGACAAACTGCGCATAGTGTGACCTTTCTCTTGTCGTTGTCGTTTTAACCAAACACAAAGCCGTTTATTTTCATCAGAAATGACACTTTTCGTACCTTTCATTTTTTTTATTCTCCGAGCGTGTTACGCTTTTATTTATTATAGTTTATGCGCTCCTTGCAATATTGGGTTGTTGTGGTCTTGCTTGACTGACACGGATGTGACTAGTAACTAATATCATAGGTTGCGATAAGCGTACAGATTTTCAGGTTAAAAAATCAGGCGGTTAACAAGATTAATACGTTTTAAAAATATGAGCGTAAATGAGTATCTTTTTGAATATCGGCAGCGCAAAGCGCCATGAGGAAACAATGGTTAGATTAGTCTTCTTGTTACCATTATTAATGAGTTTAGGTTGGTATTTGTTCTTACGCAACTACGGCATTCCCTTAAAACAAGGCCTGCGGGGCTTTATCTATATCGGGGCATTTAACGCTATTATCGCATTAGTGTTGTGGGCGTTAATTCTCATCACCAATCGTTAAGCACCCTAAAACACGGTATCTGTGTTAAAACAGATACCGTTACATTGTTCAGAGTGAGAAGCTTACGCCAGAGCAGCGTAAAGTATGAGCGGGTTATACCGAAAAAGAAGAACCACAACCACAGGTTGTCGTTGCGTTCGGATTTTGCACAATAAAACGGCTGCCTTGTAAGCCTTC
Source organism: Alishewanella sp. HL-SH05 (assembly GCF_052655985.1). The sequence goes on along the minus strand of NZ_CP199753.1, from coordinate 1,010,553 downwards.
GGTGTAGTCAACCACCCCACCCATCAAGTACTGTAAACTCATCGGGTCAACAACCATGGCCACGCCTTGCTTTTCAATTAACAAGTCGCCTTCATTCACTTTTTCATCGAAGGTAAAGCCATATTGAAAACCTGAGCAACCACCGCCGGTGATATAAACCCGCAGCTTTAAGTCCGGATTTTCTTCTTCACTGACTAGGGTAGCGACTTTACGCGCAGCCGCATCGGTAAACTCTATAGGGATCTGTAATTCAGACATGGTGGCTCCAACCAGCATAACAACGGCGGCAATTATCTAATACCTGACTAATTTATTCAAGTATTAGGCGCAAGTGAGCGATAATAGTTCAGTACGTGCGAATGCCGCGACCGACACGCGCTGACCAACAGCACGCCGCGCTACTCAGCACGCCAGTACTCATTTTTGCCGCAACTATGTTAAACTTCGTTTAATTTAATCCACTTAGCATGAATTATCCTATGCGGCGCTGGCAAGATCACCTCCCCGCCTTACAACGGCGACTGGCTCTCCCCCAAACCTCGCTTCAGTTGTGCTTACTCGGCATGCTCGGCGGGTTAATTGCTGCGTTATTAATTATCTGCTTTCGTTTAGCTATTATCGGTATTCAAGGTTTTTTTCTAGAGCATACTGATGACTTTGCCAGTATCGATGCTGAAATACGCTGGTTATTACCCTTAGGTGGAGCGGCTTGTATTGGCTTAATCGCCCTGTTTACCGGTTATAAACACTATCGCCTTGGCATCCCATTTGTGATCCACCGCATCAAAACCGCTTACGGGGTTATGCCCTTTCGCAATACGCTTAGTCAGTTCTTTGGTGGGGTGGTCGCGCTCGCCAGTGGCTTTTCGGTGGGTCGGGAAGGCCCATCAGTGCATCTTGGCGCCTATGGTGCGAGCACCGTTGGCCGTTATTTAAAACTACCCTATAACAGCGTGCGTATTTTGGCAGGGTGTGGCATTGCCGCCGGGATTTCAGCCTCGTTTAATACGCCATTGGCGGCGATGATTTTTGTGATGGAAGTGGTACTGCGTGAATATCGCATCCATGTGTTTATCCCTATTATGCTGGCTTCGGTGGTGGGTGCTATGGCCACCCAACTGGTTTTTGGCACCGACCGTGAACTCGCGGCATTAGATATTATTAGTCTTAGTGTTTGGCATTTTCCATATTTAATTCTTTGTGGCGTTATCTTTGGTGCGGTTGCTTGGTTTTTTAATAGCAACATGATGCGCTTATTATCGGTATTTAAAAAATGGCCCTTATTATCGCGCCTTGCTTTGGCCGGCATGGTTACGGCGTTAGTGGGTTATCTGATCCCTGAGGCCATGGGCGCAGAAACGGGCGCTATCCAATTCGCTATTAATAGCCCTACTGCCATCCATCTCCTGTTATTGATTTTAGCCGGCAAAATGATATTAACGTTTTTTGCCATTGGCTTAGGTGTGCCTGGTGGCATTATTGGCCCGGTTTTTGGTATCGGCGTTGTATTAGGTACCATTTTAGCCATCGTACCGGCGCTGATTGTTGATAACAGCAGTAATGCCGGTACTTATGCGGTTTTAGGTATGGCGGGAATGATGGCGGCGACGCTGCATGCCCCCTTAGCCGCCTTGGTGGCCGTGTTAGAGTTAGCCGCGAACCAACATATTATCTTGCCGGCCATGTTGGTTATCGTTACCGCCTATGTCACGACGGTGCAATTTTTTAATAATAAATCGATTTTCTTGATGCAACTCGACTTTATGCAGTTGCCGTATAAATTATCGCCCGCAGATGATGTGCTGCAAAAAGTGGGGGTATTAGCCGTCATCAGCCAAGAATATCAAGTGTTAGATAATCCCGATGAACAGACGGTTTTAGCCAGTCTCGACACGCTTCAACCGCCCACACAATTAATCATTAAACGCCAAACCAGCGATAGCCTGCAATTTTTTACTGCACAATACGACATCAGTCTAACGCTCACTGGTGAAAGTGCCGTGCAATACACGCCTATTCAAGGTTTATCGCATCAAAGTACCATGGCAGAGGTATTTGCTATTTTAGAAGACGAACGCGAAGGGCTGGTTTACATTTATCAAGACGACCCAGCTCATCCGATCGGTATTATCCGCTGGGACCAACTGCGGGCACTTTTAACTAAACAGAATAACTTACTATGACCCTGATCCTTGTTTACAAAGCTTTACACCTGTTTTTTATGGTCGCCTGGTTTGCCGGTATTTTCTATTTGCCGCGCTTATTTGTTTATCACGCTGAAACGCAAAGCACCGATTGCGATAAGACTTTTAAAGTGATGGAGCGGCGGTTACTGTTTTTCGTTACTCCCTTTGCCTTACTTACCTTGGTTTTCGGCCTGTTATTAATTGGCAGCTATGGCAGCGCATGGTTTGCCGCGAGTCGCTGGCTACATTATAAATTGCTGTTAGTTATCCTGCTGTACCTCTATCACGGCTATTGTTTTAAGCTATTGGCCGATTTTAAACATAACCGCAATAAACGCAGCTCACGTTTTTATCGGATTTTTAATGAGGCACCGGTGCTGATCCTGTTGGTAATAATTCTGCTGGCGGTATTAAAGCCGATATAAATAGCGCTAACTTTTCCGTATAATAATCCCAGTTTGGCCTCTGGGTCTCTTCCATTCGCTATCCGAAATAAGTGAGCACACACTATGAGCTTTAAAGGTCAGCATATTCTGTCGGTTAAACAGTTTGACCGCGACAGTATTCAATATGTGTTTGATATTGCCCGCAAGATGTCCCCTTACGCCAGCAGAAAAAAACGGACTAAGGTACTCGATGGCGCTATTTTGGGTAACTTGTTTTTTGAACCGAGCACCCGTACTCGGGTAAGCTTTGGTTGTGCTTTTAACCTGCTAGGCGGTGAAGTACGCGAAACCACGGGCATGGAATCGTCAGCTTTGTCTAAAGGTGAGTCGTTATACGATACCGCACGAGTGATCAGCAGTTACAGTGATGTTATTGCGATGCGCCATCCGCAAGCCGGCTCTGTGGCAGAGTTTGCTGAAGGTAGCCGTGTGCCGGTATTAAACGGTGGCGACGGCGCCAACGAACACCCTACTCAGGCCTTATTAGATCTGTTTACCATTGAACGTGAACTAACCGCCTCTGGCCAGAGTATTGACGGTATGCATATTGCCATGGTGGGTGATTTAAAGTTTGGCCGTACCGTGCACTCGTTGTCGAAACTACTTAGTTTGTACAAAAACTTACAAATTACCCTGATTTCGCCACAAGAATTAGCCATGCCTGATGAGGTGGTGAGCAGCTTAGAGAACGCCGGCCATCGTTTGACTATCAGCGACAAACTCGAAGGCAATTTGAACGCCGATATCGTCTATCAAACACGGATCCAAGAGGAACGTTTTCCGTCGAAAGCCGAAGCCAATTTATACCGTGGTAAGTTTCGCTTAAACCAAGAAATCTATACGCGGCACTGTAAATCGAACACCGTGATTATGCATCCTTTACCCCGAGATTCACGACAAGAAGCCAATGAGTTAGATAATGATCTTAACCTCAATCCTAACTTGGCTATTTTTCGCCAGGCCGATAATGGCATCTTAGTCCGGATGGCGCTGTTTGCGTTAACCCTGGGGGTCGAAAACGTGATCCAAGATTATGAATGCGCTGTGCCTTGGTATAGCAACAAATAACTGACAGGAATCCGATAATGTCCATCTCTTCAGAACTCTTCAGCCGCGCACAACACACGATCCCCGGTGGTGTAAACTCACCGGTACGTGCCTTTAAAAGTGTCGGTGGCGAACCTTTTTTCGTTGCTCGTGCTGATGGCGCCTATTTATTTGATGTCGATGGCAAACGCTACATCGATTACATCGGCTCTTGGGGCCCGATGCTATTAGGCCACAACAACCCGGTGATCCGCCAAGCGGTCATTGATGCTGCGGCACATGGTTTAAGTTTTGGTGCTCCTTGCCCAGCCGAAGTCACCATGGCAGAAACCGTCGCAAAACTGGTCCCAAGCATGGAAATGCTGCGGATGGTCAGCTCTGGCACCGAAGCCACCATGAGCGCGATCCGTTTAGCTAGGGGCTACACGGGCCGTGATACCATTGTAAAGTTTGAAGGCTGTTACCATGGCCATGCAGACTCGCTGCTGGTTAAAGCAGGTTCAGGGGCGCTGACTTTAGGTGTTCCCAACTCCCCTGGCGTGCCAGCCGATTTTGCCAAATATACTCTGACCTGTGAATTTAACAATTTGGCGCAGATCCAACAGTTATTCGCAGCACAAGGTAGCGAAATTGCTTGTATCATCGTCGAACCGGTTGCCGGCAATATGAACTGTATTCCGCCAGAGCCAGGATTTTTAGAAGGCTTACGGCAGCTTTGTGATGACTACGGCAGCGTCTTGATTTTTGATGAAGTGATGACCGGCTTTCGGGTCGCCTTAGGCGGCGCTCAAGCCTATTATGGCGTTAAGCCAGATCTGACTACCTTGGGTAAAATCATTGGTGGTGGCATGCCGGTTGGCGCTTTTGGTGGTAAGAAAGCCATTATGCAGCACATCGCGCCACTGGGTCCCGTTTATCAAGCGGGTACCTTATCAGGCAATCCGATTGCTATGGCGGCAGGCTTAGCCGCCATGCAAGAAATCAGCAAGCCTGGCGTATACGAAGAATTGACCGAGAAAACCAGCCGTTTAATTACCGGGTTAGCTCAAGCGGCGGCGCAACATGGCGTGCCAATGAGCTTTAACCAAGTGGGTGGCATGTTTGGTATGTTTTTTACCAACGAAGGCCGCGTCAGTAATTATCAGCAAGCAACTCGTTGTGATATTGCTGCGTTTAAACAGTTTTTCCATGGCATGTTAGAACAAGGCATTTACTTAGCGCCTTCGGCTTATGAAGCCGGTTTTTTATCATTAGCACATACTGATGATGATTTAGCCGAAACCATTAGCGCAGCGGCTAAAACGTTTGCCGCACTGTAATTAAGCGGTAACGCCAATAAGGGCGCGCCTGGCTGGTGCACCCTTTTTTTATCGGTTAATCACACTGATTTAATGCTAATACGCTGTCTTGATGGGCCGGCAATAACCAACTATTCGGGCAATACTCAGGGACGGGTAAACCGCTTTGCGTCGAAAAACGTTGCCATTCTACTTGTTCGGGCATATACCGAATTAAATTATGGGTGCCTTGTTGTTTAAAATAATCGGTAAACACCCGTAAAGCGCCGCTACCCCCGGTTAAATTGGTCGATTTGTTATCATCTCGCCCCAACCAAACGGTCACCAATCGATCTTGATCAAAACCGCTAAACCAACTGTCCCGATAATCACTCGAGGTGCCGGTTTTACCCGCAAACGTAGGTTGTGGCCAGGTGCGCGCTAAAGATTGCGCGGTGCCCGTTAAGGTTGATTCGATCATCGCATAATGCAATAAATAAACATCTGCGGCAGGATAACGCACGCTCGGGGTCAAATTACGTTGATACACTACCGCACCATTTTGATCGGTGACCGCCTGTACCGTGGCCAAGCTTTGATGTACACCATTATTGGCGATGGTTTGATAAAGCTGACTGACTTCATAAGGTGAAAGTTCTAACGAGCCTAACAACGCTGATGGGTACAAGGTAATATTACGCTCTAAGCCCAAACGGCGCAGGGCTTCTTGCAATTTAGGCATACCCAGTTGTAAGCCCAGCCGCACCGTTGGCACATTTAATGAATCAGCCAAAGCGCGCATGAGAGAGACATTACCGCGAAATGTCTTATCAAAGTTCAGCGGTTGCCAATCTTGATTATTACTGCGTAAGCTCAGCGGGCTGTCGTCGAGCATGCTACCTAGGGTGTAGCGACCCCGTTGTGCCAACGCTTCTAAATAAATGGCCGGTTTAATTAAACTGCCAATAGGCCGCCGTGCTTCCAGTGCACGGTTAAAACCCGCATACCCCGCAGTTTTACCGCCTACCAAGGCTTGAACAGCGCCCCGTTGATAATCCACCACCAGCATCGCCGCCTCTAGCTCTTTATCCATAGCCGGCACCAGCTGAGTCACCGTGCGCTCGGCTTGGGTTTGCGCCATCGGATCCAAATAAGTAAACACTTTAATGCCACTGTGCATCAGATTGCTGTCCAGCGCTAATTGCCGTAATTCACGTTTCACGGCATCCATATAAGCCGGGAAGTTGGCATTTAAGTATTGCCCTCTTGCCACCACTTCTACCGACCGAGTTAACGCCTGCTCGTAAGCACGTTGATCTAATAAATGTTGCTCAAACATCAGCCGCAGCACTAAGTCTCGCCGCTGCTTGGCACGCTCTGGAAACCGGCGTGGATCGTAGTAACCTGGGCCTTTAACAATGCCGATTAACAAGGCGTACTGATCGGCATTCAGTTCAGTGAGCGGTTTACCAAAATAAAAACGGCTGCCTAAACCAAAACCGTGCACCGCCGTGGCATGATTTTGCCCAAGGTAAATCTCATTCAGGTAAGCCTCAAGGATCTGATCCTTACTAAAACGATAATCGAGCACCAAGGCAATCATCGCTTCGTTAACCTTGCGCAGCAGCGTGCGATCCTGCGTTAAATACATATTCTTGGCTAACTGCTGGGTCAGCGTCGAGCCGCCCTGCACGGTGCGCCCCGCCGTAATATTGACCCACAAGGCACGTAATACCGATAACGGCGATACGCCACGATGTTGATAAAAATCGCGATCTTCTACCAGCAATAGCGTTTCTTTCAGCAAGCTTGGCACCCACTCTAAGCGCACTAATTCACGATCTTCTTGGTGGGGTGACACCAAATGCTCGATTAATTGCGGCTCAAGGCGTGCCATGCTTAATGATGACTTTTGTTGCAGCAATGCACTGATGCCACTGCGATTAAACTCGACACTAAAACGTGAAGCGGCTTGAGTGCCATCGACAAAGGTAAAACTACGGCGAAAAATCTCTACGGTGTTGCCACTGGTGCGAAATTGTCCTGGCCCAGACACTGCATTTACGCGTTGGTATTGCAGCTGCTCCAGCTCTTGCACCAACTGTTTCTGTGTCAGGTATTTGCCAGGAAACAGCTCTAAGCTGCGGCCATAAATTTGTGCTGGCACTTGCCATTTTTGCCCTGAAAAGGTGCTGGTGATCTTACTATCGAGATAGATAAAATACAAAAACAGCCCTAGAAATCCTGCCAAAGCGAGCTTTAAAGAGGTTATCCAAATCAATCGCCACCAGCGAGCTGGCCGAGCGGAGGTGGGCACTTTTTTACGAGTTCGAGTCATAGCGCATCGCTTTTTTGGTTTTAGTCGTCGGTAAGGCTTTCGCAGGATCGTCCGGCCAAAAATGTTTCGGATATCGGCCTTTCATTTCTTTTTTTACTTCATGCCAGCCTTGCTGCCAAAAACTGGCCAAGTCACGGGTAATTTGTAGTGGTTGTCGGCCAGGCGATAGCAAGGTCACACTTAACGCCAATTTACCATCGAGCACTTGCGGCGTGGTTAGTTGACCATACATTTCCTGAACCCTTACTGAAAAACCCGGCCCGCCAGGTAAGCAATAATCAATCGCCACCCGGCTGTGTGCCGGCGTGGTAAAAAACTCGGGTAAGCATTGATTCAGTTGTTGCTGCTGGCTATAACTAAGTTGCTGCCAGAGAAGATCATACAGGGGTAATTGCGCTAGCTGATTAACTTTATTGATATTCGCTAAATAAGGCCCTAACCAGCTCGTCATATTCGTGGTCAGCCCTGACAGACTGAGATCAGGCAAGCCAGCATACTGGTGTTGCGTTAACAAGGCGACACGCTGTTGTAACTGCTGACAGCGCGCATTAAAGGGTAATATCGCTATGCCTTTTTTCGCTAAGTAAGCTAACCAAGCTTGTTGCTTTTCAGCGGCAGTAAGCTGCAAGGGTTGCGGCCGCCGCTGCAGCACAATTTCACCAAACAGACGTTGCGACTCACTATAAAAGCCCGCTTGCTTTTCATCCCAGCCGGTATGAGGCTGCCATGCTAGCGCGGGCCAATCCTCCAGAATATCAGGCAGCGCAATGGCTACCGCTTGTTGCATCCGGTTGCTTTGCGCTGTTTGTGTAATACTCACGGCCACCACTAAATCTTGCTGCTGTAACGGATGGTTGGCGGGAAAACTGGCGCCCACGCCATTGGCTAACAAATAACCCTGGCCACGGCGCTGTGCTAACCGATCTGGAAATGCTCGTAACAATAAAACGGGTAACAAACCAAGCGGCAAGCTGGTATATTTTTTAGCGGCCAATCGCTTAGCAAATACTTCGGCTTGTTGATAACGCCGCTGCTCTTGCGCAGGACGTTCTGCTAAGCGCTGCACTTGGCGGTAAAGATCCTCTTGCAAATCGCGGCTATCTTCTAGCAAGGCGGCCAGCAAAGCGGCTAGCCACAGCGCACCGGGTTGAGTGGTCTCTAACGTTTTGGCGTGCTGTAACATACTGGCTAAGCGTATATCGGTGCCAAATTGATAAAGTGTTTGACCATAGGCCGTGATTTGCCCACGTTGATCTAGCACTTCAAGTTGTTGTAACAGGGCTGTTGCGGCCGCTAAGTTTGCTGATTGTGGCGAGGTTAACCAGTTTAGGTCTGCCGGTTGGCAACCCCAAACGGCAATCTCTAAGCGTAAGCTGGTTAACTCGCTGATCTCAATTTCTGCAGGTTCAAAAGCCGTTCGCCGCTGCCATTGTTCAGCACTGTCTAAGCGATAACACCAACCTTCGCCAAGTCGTCCAGCTCGACCGGCTCGTTGTATTGCCGCTGCTTGGCTAATGGCAACCGTATCTAAGCGCGTCAGGCCACTGCGGGCATGATAACTGGCACGTCTTGCGACACCACTGTCGACCACCACATGAATGCCTTCAATGGTTAAACTGGTTTCCGCTAAATTCGTAGCCAATACTATTTTATAATGCCCTGTCGCCGGAGCGGCTATTGCGGCTTGTTGTGCCGCCAAACTCATACTGCCCAACAGTGGCAATACGCGCAGATTTGCCGCTAAGTCTTGCTGAGCTAACCACTGCGCAGCCTGATTAATTTCTGCTTGGCCGGGTAAAAAGACCAAAACACTACTTTGATGACGCCAAAAGCCCTGCAGAGCTAAGCGGGCACTTTGCTGCGCGATGGGCTCTTTATTCAACGGTTGATAAACGATATTTACCGGATAACTGCGCCCTTCGCTTTGCAATACTGGTGCCTGTAAATAGCGGGCCAGCATACTGGTGTCCAAGGTCGCCGACATCACTAAGATACGCAGCTGCTCGTTCAGTTGTTGTACTTCAAGCGCCAGCGCTAACCCAAAGTCAGCATGCAAAGAGCGTTCGTGAAACTCATCAAAAATCAGGATATCGACACTACTCAGCTCAGGGTCTTGCTGAATTTTCCGCGTTAAAATACCTTCGGTGACAATAAGCAGCCGAGTTTCAGCGCAATATTGGCTGTCTTGGCGAATTTGATACCCCACCGTCTGTCCAACGGGCTCATTCAGTTGGGCGGCGAGATAACTGGCGATGGTACGCGCGGCTAAGCGCCGTGGCTCAAGCAATAGCAGCCGCTTACCTGCAAAAGCGGGGTGCTTGAGCAAATACAACGGTAAAAAAGTCGATTTGCCGGCACCCGGTGGCGCCGACAGAATAACCTTAGGCTCATGCTGCAGTAGCTGACAGAGCCTTGGCATAATCTCGTTTACAGGTAACACCAACCGCTACTCAGCACGGGTCGCAGAAATGCGGCCAGGGTGACAAGTTAAATTACGCCGATAATTCATGTAACAACATAGCCGCGATTGTGCGGATCCCTTGACCCGTTGCGCCCACGGCTAAAAAGCCATTAGCGCTATCACGATAGGCTGCCGCTAAATCAAAGTGCAACCAACCTTGGCCATTATTTGGCACAAAGCGACTTAAGAAACCGGCTGCATTACTGGCACCACCGGCGCCACCGCCTTTTACTGGCCGGCTGTTAGCGGTATCGGCAAAGGCCGACGGACACTGTTGCTGATGCCAAGGCTCTAAAGGCAGTTGCCACAGTAACTCTTGTTGCTGCTCGGCATAACTTAGCGCGCGTTGTGCTAAGGGTTTATCTAATGCAAACAGGGCATTGTATTCTGAGCCAACCGCCGTTACGGCTGCACCGGTTAACGTTGCCGCATCAATAATTAACGGCGCACCACTTTCCGCTGCCATTTGTAAGCCATCGGCCAACACTAAACGCCCTTCAGCATCGGTATTAACAATTTCGACTGTGGTGCCATTTTTATAAGTAATAATATCGCCCAATTTGTAAGCATGACCACTGATCAAGTTTTCAGCACAGCACAAAATCAGTTTAACCCGCTGGGTTAAGCCCTGCAAAATAGCCAAGGCTAACGCCGCGGTCACCGTAGCGGCACCGCCCATATCACATTTCATGTGCAACATGCCTTCGGTCGCTTTGATCGAATAACCACCACTGTCAAAGGTAATACCTTTACCGACCAAGGCAGCCGCCACCGGAGTATCCGCTTTACCGCTGGGGTTAAAATCCAGTTCTAACATTGCGGGCGCTCGCACGCTACCGCGACCTACTTGATAAATACCATGCCAGCCTTCGCTGACTAATTGCTCACCACTGATCACGCGATAGCTCACTTTAGCAGTGCCAGCCACTTCTTCAATAAAGGCAGCGGCTTGTGCGGCTAACTTCTCTGGTGATAATTGCTCAGGGGTTTGATTAATTAACGCTTTAGCAAACTGGAAACAACGCGCTTGTTGCTCTAATAGTTTGACTGTGGCGCTATCACCGGTAAAGTGCACGCCACCTTGGCGCTTGGCATTCACAAAACCTTGATAAAATGTCCACTGTAATTCCAGCGGCCACTCACCGCTTAATTGCAACGACGTTACGCCTAAGCCATCAAGCATCCGAGCGGCTTTTTGCACGTTACGGCGCTCTTGACCTGCGCTAAGATGAATTTGATAACCTTGCTCACTGGGGCTAATTAACGCATTAGCGCCAAACTGGGCCGCGGCGGGTTGCTGTTGCAAACTGATGTGAAGTACTGAACTGTTTGAATTCATTCTTAGCTCCGAAAATAAAAGGGCAAAGTAAGCCATCTGCTGGCTGATGGCGTATTGTAGCACACTGCAGTACTTTGCTAACGGCAGTGCGCTTAACAAATAACGCAAAATAAGTGTTTATTATTACTCACTTGAGCGAAAGTCAATGCAGACTTATCGAAAATAAGTGACGGCAAGGCGGTCTGTCTGTATACTTCCGCGGTTTTTTATTAGTGATTGCGGTAGCGGTGATATTCTGCTATCTATAGCCGCCAGCTTTTTGGCTTGGTGGGATTGTACAGGAGAGAATCATGCCAGTAGGCAATAACAATAAATCCCTTGGGCTATTAGCGCTAGCGGGCGTAGTTCCCTATGAAGCAGCGGTCGGGGAAGAGTACATGAACCCGAAGCAGTTGGAGCATTTCCGGAAAATTCTGGATGCATGGCGCCAACAACTTCGTGAAGAAGTGGATCGCACTAAAACACATATGGCTGATGAAGCAGCCAATTTTCCTGATCCAGTGGATCGTGCAGCTCAAGAAGAAGAATTCAGTTTAGAATTACGCGCACGGGATCGTGAACGTAAGTTACTGAAGAAAATTGAAAAAACATTACAAAAGATCGAAAATGACGACTTTGGTTTTTGTGATACCTGCGGAATCGAAATCGGTATAAAACGATTAGAAGCACGTCCTACTGCTGATCAATGTATTGATTGTAAGACGCTGGCTGAAATCAAAGAGAAGCAACTCGGCGGTTAACGCTGCGGCAAACTCAGTGTCAGAGCATTTTGCAACGCAAACGGCCGGTTATCGCGGCCGTTTTGCTCCCTCCCCCTCGGGGCCATTACATTTTGGCTCACTTGTGGCGGCTGTTGGTAGTTATCTTCAAGCAAAAAGTCAGCAAGGCCAATGGCTGTTACGTATCGAAGATATTGATACGCCTCGCATGCAAGCCAATGCCGATAGCGACATTATGCACACCCTAGAAAGCTTTGGTTTATGCTGGGATGGCCCGGTTATTTATCAAAGCCAACGGTTGGATCGCTATCAAGACGTATTTAATCAACTGCAGCAACAAGGCTTGTTGTACGGTTGCCAATGTTCACGCAAAGCAATCCAAGCCGCCGGCGGCCTCTATAACGGGCGCTGTGCCGCTAAACAATTGACGACACCGCCTTTAGCCTGGCGTCTGCGTGCGGCAGATGTGCATTGTCATTTCCATGATCAGGTGTTTGGTAACCAGCGTATCGATGCCGCCTTAGCTGCAGAAGATTATATCGTTAAGCGCCGTGATGGGTTATTTAGTTATCAACTAGTGGTGGTGATTGATGATCAGGATCAACAGATCAGCGAAGTGATCCGAGGGGCCGATTTACTCAGTATGACTCCCAGGCAACAACATTTGTTTCAATTGCTGGGGCAAACCGCGCCACTGTACGGCCATTTACCCTTAGCCGTTACCGCGCCGGGGCAAAAACTGAGTAAACAAAACCATGCAAGCGCCCTCGCTCATTGGCCAAATCATCACAGTTTAACGGCGGCATTACGTTTGCTAGGCCATGCCCCGCCTGATGAACTGCGGCAAGCGCCAGTAACGGAAATACTTGCTTGGGCTACCCAGCACTGGCAGCTGACGAAAGTACCAAAACAACTCGAAATTCGCTGTGCAGATTTTGCGTAATTTGCGCGACATTTACTCAGCGTAATTAAAATACAGAGAGTGTCGCCTTGCATTCTCATTTTCTGCAGATTCAGGTATGATACGCCGGTTTTTTCGGCTCAAAACAGCCCGTTCGTTTCCATTGAGGAGAAACACCATTATTTCGCGCGTGATTGACTTTTGCCGTCGTACCCTTGGCGCAAAAAATACCGAAACCGTAACGACCGAGCCAGTGGCTGCCGTTGCAAAAACTGCCGTGTCTAGCTTATCGCCAATGCGGGTTATTGGCCGTGATCAACACTCGATTTCTCGCAAAGACATCAGCCCAAATGCGCTGAAGGTGCTTTATCGTTTGAAAGACGCTGGCTTTGAGGCATATTTGGTTGGCGGGTGTATCCGCGATTTACTGATTGGTTTAAAACCAAAAGATTTTGATGTGGTGACCAATGCTCGCCCAGAAGAAATTAAACAGGTCTTTCGTAACTGCCGCTTAATTGGCCGCCGCTTTCGCTTAGCGCATGTGGTTTTTGGCCGTGAAGTCATCGAAGTAGCAACGTTTCGTGGCCACCATAGCGGTGCCGAAGACGATGAAAATGTTAACAAAATCGCTAGCTTAAGCGATCATGGGCAGATCCTGCGGGATAATGTCTATGGCACCATTGAAGAAGATGCTGAACGTCGTGACTTCACTGTTAACGCGCTGTATTACTCGATCAAAGATTTTACCATTTACGATTTTGCCGAGGGCATGCAAAGCATCGCCAATCGCAATATTGAATTAATTGGCGATCCTGACGTTCGTTATCGTGAAGATCCGGTGCGGATTTTACGCGCCATTCGTTTTGCCACCAAACTGAATATGCAATTGGCGCCGAAGACGGCTGCACCGATCCCGCAATTAGCGGTATTGCTGAAAAACATTCCGGCACCACGCTTGTTTGATGAACTGGTAAAAATGTGGTTAGCCGGAAAAGGTTTCGATAACTTCATGCTGATGCGTGAATTAAAAGTGCTGAAGCAATTGTTGCCACAGTTAGAAAAACTGCTGAAACAAGAGCCTGAAGGCAAAGCCTTTCAGCTGATCACCCGGGCGTTACAAGATACGGATCAACGTGTAGCGCAAGATAAACCGGTGACTCCCGCCTTTATTTTTGCAGCATTACTCTGGTACCCGGTTGAAGTACGCGCTCAAACTTTACTGATTGAAAGCGGTTTAAACGAGAACGACGCTTTTAGTATCGCCATGACCGAAATATTGGATGATGTGCAGCGCAATATTGCCATTCCTAAACGCTTTAGCCTAGCCATGCGTGACATCTGGATGTTACAAGGTCGCCTGACTAAGCGCGCGGGTCGGCGGGCTTATAAGCTTATGGAGCAAACCAAGTTTCGCGGTGCCTATGATTTTCTGGTGCTGCGAGCAGCGGCCGAAGGCGGCGATTTGCCGGAATTAGCACAGTGGTGGGAACAATTTCAGTTTACCGACGAAGCGAATCGATTAGAGTTAATTCAGCAGTTGGGCCGCGCAGGACAAGAAAGACCGAAGCGTCGGCGTAATTACAAACGTAAACCGAGCCATGATTAAGCAGACAGAATTATGCTATATCGGCTTGGGAGCGAATCTCACAGAGCCCGTCGCCCAGTTACAGCGAGCGGTTGCAGCATTAGCGCAACTGCCTGCTTGCCGACTGTTGCACGTATCGCGTTTTTACAGTTCTAAGCCGATGGGGCCGCAAGACCAGCCTGACTATGTCAATGCGGTGGCGGCCTTAAATACCGAACTTAGTGCACAGCAATTACTGCAGGCTTTGCAACAGATTGAGCTGGAACAAGGACGGCAGCGTAAAGCCGAACGCTGGGGGCCGCGCACTCTCGATCTGGATATATTATTATTTGGGCAACAGCAGATTGATACCCCCAACCTAACCGTGCCGCATTACGGTATGAAGAAACGCGAATTTGTGCTGTACCCATTAGCAGAGATTGCGCCGAACTTAGTATTACCCGACGGCACTGCCCTGTCGCAATGGCTTAGCGCCGTGCCGTTAAATGGCTTGCAACCGCTGCAACTTGCCGCTCAAGGTACTTTGTGCGAAGGTGCACCCTCAGACAATTAGTCGGATACGATGATATGGCGAAGATAACCACCGCAGTCTTACAAAAAATGAAACAACAAGCCGATAAAATCAGCATGTTGACCGCTTACGATGCTAGCTTTGCTAAACTGTTTGCTGAGCAAGGCGTTGATGTTCTGCTGATAGGTGATTCTCTCGGTATGGTTTTACAAGGCCATAGCGATACCCTGCCTGTGACTGTCCAAGATATCGCTTACCATACTCGCGCTGTGCGTGCAGGCGCACCAGAAGCTTTCGTTATCGCTGATATGCCTTTTATGAGTTACGGCAGTACCGAGCAAGCGTTGCAAAGCGTCGTACCCTTGATGCAAGCAGGCGCGAATATGGTCAAGCTAGAGGGCGGTGACTTTTTATTACCCACCATTACCGCCTTAACTGAACGCGGAGTACCGGTGTGTGGTCACTTAGGCCTAACACCGCAATCTGTACATATTTTAGGAGGGTATAAAGTACAGGGTAAAACGGCAGAGAAAGCCGATGCCATGCTGCGTCAAGCTTTAGCCTTAGAAGCTGCAGGGGCACAGTTATTAGTACTGGAGTGCATTCCAACACCACTGGCACAGCGGATCACCGCAGCGCTGACTATCCCGGTAATTGGCATTGGAGCCGGTAATGTTACCGATGGCCAAGTGCTGGTGATGCATGATCTCTTAGGTATTAGCAGTGGTTACATCCCGAAATTTTCTAAAAATTATTTAGCCCAAACGGGCGAGATCCGCAGCGCCATTGCCAGCTATGTCAGTGAAGTCAAATCCGGCGTTTTTCCAAGCCAAGAGCACAGTTTTAATTAAATGAATATTCTGCAATCTGTTAATGAGCTACGCAGCCAAATTCTGCGCTGGCGACAAGCGGGACAAAGCATCGCTTTTGTGCCGACGATGGGTAATCTGCATGCTGGCCATCTAAAATTAGTTGATGTTGCGAAGCAACAAGCCGATCAAGTGATTTGCAGCATCTTTGTTAATCCCATGCAGTTTGGTAAAAACGAAGATTTGGCCAGCTATCCTCGCACTTTAGAGGATGATATTGCTGGTTTAACACAGCACGGCGCCGCCGCTTTGTTTACCCCCACTCCTGAGATCATGTACCCACGCGGTTTAGACGTACAAAGTTATGTTGAAGTGCCTTTACTCGGCGATCTGCATTGTGGCGCCAGCCGTGCCGGGCATTTTCGCGGTGTCAGTACCGTCGTCAGTAAGCTATTTAATTTAGTGCAACCCGATGTCGCTTGTTTTGGTCAAAAAGACTATCAACAACTGGCGATTATCCGGCAAATGGTCACCGACTTGTCTTTTCCTATTCGGATCATTGGTGTGCCTACTGAGCGCGCTGCCGATGGCTTAGCCTTAAGTTCGCGAAACGGCTATTTAAGCACAAGTCAGCGCCAGCAAGCGCCGGCGCTATATCAGATTTTACAGCAAGTAAAAGCGGCCATCTTGGCCGGCCAGCATGATTATCGGGCACTTGAGCGCCAAGCCAAAGCCGACTTAACTGAAGCGGGTTTTCGTCCTGATTATTTTGATATTAGCCATCAACACACCTTGGCACTGGCAGAGCACGCCACCGAGCCGAAAGTGATCTTAGCGGCTGCAGCGCTTGGCACGACCCGATTGATTGATAATCTGGAAGTTTAAGCAGTGCAGTTGTATTTGGGCTGCCCCATGTGGGCCAATCCGCAGTGGAAAGGCAGCCTGTACCCTGATGACACGCCCCAACACGCTTTTTTAGCCCAATATGCCGCCGTGTTTAACACGGTGGAAGGCAATACCAGTTTTTATGCCGATCCAGATGCCAAAACAATAGCACGCTGGGCCTCGCTGTTACCTGCAGACTTTCGCTTACAATTAAAAGTACCCTCGCGGCTGTCACATCAGTTACACAGTGATAATACCGCTGAACTGCAAGCTTGGTGGCAATTGCTCAGCCCGCTACATCCGTTATTGGGTATGATCCATTTACAACTGCCTGCCAGCACAGGCCCAGCTAATCTCGACTGGCTGACGCAACAACTGGATATCTTAAGGCCGTTAACCCCCATCTGTGTTGAGGTTCGCCATCCCGCTTTTTTTGACAAAGGCGATGCTGAGGTGCAGCTAAACCGCCTGCTGAGCCACTATCAAACCGAACGCGTAGTGCTAGATAGCCGAGCGCTATTTTCGGTACCCGCCAATAGCCCTGCACTGCTGGATGCGCAGCAAAAAAAACCTCGCTTACCGGTACATGCCATTTGTTTAACTGAAACGCCTGTGATGCGCTTTATTGGTTGTGCTGACGCCAGCATTAACCAGCATTATTACCAACCTTGGCTAACTAAAATTGCCAGCTGGCTGCGTGCAGGTAAAACACCCTATTGCTATTTCCATACCCCTGACAATCAGGGGGCACCTGCGTTAGCACGGCAATTTACCCGTGATTTACAACATCAACTGCCTGAGCTACAACACGCAGTACTTGCCCCCTGGCCAGGCGAGCAGCGCGATCAATTAGCCTTATGGTAGCGCTATTTGCTTTTCCTGATAACTCTTCCTAACCTTTAAATAAGCTCGCTCTCTGGCTTGCACTGGTTTTGCCACTAAACAACGCAAGCATAATGTAGATCAAACCGCTGTTAACGCAATACTCGTACTATAACAGAGTTGATGTTAAGCATTATGCCGCAGCTAACGGCTGACAAGCTTTACTCGATGCTGCTGAGCTGGATGAGTGTTATGTCGGCTATAGCGGGCAAAAGCCATTACAGCAACCTGCCGCGTTACTCAGTAAGCATAGCCTTAGCGTATCGTATTTATTAAACAACATAAGGATGTGATCTTGTTTGCAGTACTTTTCGGCGTCAGTCGCTCAAACTTTCTTACTTTAACGCTAGTATGTGTGTTATTGGCGGCTACGGCTGGCTGGCAAATGGTGGCCATGTCAACATGGCAAAACTACCTACTGGTGACCTTAATTGCGCTCAGTGCTCATATCAGCGTCAATGCCTTTAATGAATACTTTGATTTTAAATCGGGGCTCGATTTTTTAACCCAGCGAACGCCATTTAGTGGTGGCAGTGGTACCTTAGTAAACCACCCTGAAGCCAGTAGTATTGCGCTGAAACTGGCGATTATTTCGTTATGTGTGGTCATTTTTGCCGGTCTTTATCTGAGCTTTCAGCAAAACTGGCAATTACTGTTGATTGGTATCCCCGGTGTGCTGATTATTTATGCCTATACTCAGTATTTGAATAAAAACGCATTAGCCTGCTTATTAGCACCCGGTTTTGGCTTCGGCTTACTGATGACACTGGGCGCCTTTTGGGTGTTTTCTGGGGGCTTAACCGCAGGTGCTTGGGTACTGGCGATGATTATCAGTTTGTTAGTCAGTAATTTACTGCTGCTAAATCAATTTCCTGATGTTGAAGCGGATCGTCAAGTCGGCCGCAATCATCTGCCCATTGTTATTGGTCGTCGACGCAGCGCCATGGTGTTTACTGGCTTCATTTTTGCCAGTTATAGCCTATTGATCATAGCCGTTGTTATGCAATTACTACCCTGGCAAACCTTGCTAGGCTTACTCAGTTTACCCTTATTGCTGAAGTTACTGCCGGGCATTTTTAAGTATGCCGACCAACCGACCGAACTTAGCCCCTATCTTGGGATAAACGTCATACTTTGCCATGTGTATCCCTTGTTACTTTGTGCCGGCCTCGCTTGGGCGGCAGTTTAAACACTCGCACACTTTTAAGGATTTTAGATGCAGCTACTAGAAACCGATATCGCCATCATAGGTGGGGGTGGCGCGGGGTTAAGAGCGGCGATCGCTGCAGCAGAAGCCGACCCGGCTTGTCGAATCACCCTGTTATCTAAAGTGTATCCCATGCGATCACATACCGTTGCTGCCGAAGGAGGTGCCGCCGCAGTAACCTTGGCGCAAGACAGTATGCAAGGTCACTTTGAGGACACTGTTACGGGTGGCGATTGGTTAGCAGACCAAGATGTGGTTGAGTATTTTGTGCAACATGCCTATGAAGAATTAGTTAATTTAGAACATTGGGGGTGCCCTTGGAGCCGACGCGAGAATGGCAGTATTCAAGTCAGACGCTTTGGCGGCATGAAAACCGAGCGAACTTGGTTCGCCGCAGATAAAACCGGTTTTCATATTTTACATACGTTGTTTCAAACATCTTTTAAATACCCGAATATTCAGCGTTTAGATGAGTTTTTTGTTTTAGATTTATTAGTACATGAGCAACAGATAGTTGGTGTACTTGCCATACAACTCAACACGGGCGAACTGTATCAGATCCATGCCAAAAGCGTCATTCTGGCAACAGGGGGCGCTGGCCGAGTATTTCACCACAACACCAATGGTGGCATTGTTACGGGTGATGGCATGGCACTGGCCTATCGGCATGGTGTCGCGCTGCGCGATATGGAGTTTGTGCAATACCATCCAACCGGTTTGCCCGGCTCTGGCATCTTAATTACCGAGGCATGCCGTGGTGAAGGTGGCATTTTACTCAATCGTGACGGCTACCGTTACTTGCAAGATTATGGCCTAGGCCCTCAAACTCCGCTGGGTAAGCCGGAAAATAAATGTATGGAGCTGGGCCCGCGCGATAAATTATCGCAAGCCTTTTGGCATGAACAGCAGCAGGGCCGAACGGGTGATTGTCAGGGGCATGCGGTTGTCTATTTAGATTTGCGCCATTTAGGCGAACGCCATCTGCAACAACGACTGCCCTTTATTTGTGAATTAGCTAAGGCTTATGTCAATGTCGATCCCGCAAAAGCCTTAATACCGATCAGACCGGCCGTGCACTACACCATGGGGGGTATTTTAACTGATGCCCAATGCCAAACCAGTATCGCCGGTTTATTTGCCGTCGGCGAATGTGCCTCTGTGGGGCTGCACGGGGCCAACCGCTTGGGATCTAACTCTTTAAGCGAATTACTGGTGTTTGGTCATGTTGCCGGTAAGCAAGCGGTCAGCTTTGCTAAAACGGCTAAGGCCGCTACTCGCACTGAAGTGGTTCAGTACTGCCAGCAGCAACAGCAACAGTTGCAAGCCAAACTCGGTGTAAAAAACGCCGACAGTGTCGCCGCAATTCGCCATGAGATGACACTGGCAATGGAACAAGGTTGTGGCATCTATCGTGATACTGCGGGTATGCAACAATGTTTAGCTACTCTGACGCACTTGCAGCAACGTTATCAACAGGTGTTCGTCAGCGACCACAGTAAGGTCTTTAATACTGAGTTAATTCAACATTATGAGCTAGGCTTCGGCTTAGATGTGGCCAATGCTATGGTCAGCAGTGCATTGGCACGGCAAGAGTCTCGAGGCGCTCATCAGCGCCTCGATGACGGTATGCAACAGCGTGATGATGAGCGCTTCCTACAACATAGCCTAGCCCAGTTAACCGAGCAAGGTTCCGCCAGTATTCATTATCAGCCCGTACGTATCACTCAGAGCAAACCGGCGGTCAGACGTTATGGTGCAGAGCCTAGCCAACAGGAGCAGCGTTAATGCAGAAAACACTGGTGATTCAACGCTACAACCCAGAGCAAGATCACAAACCGCATCCGCAGCATTTCACTGTACCCTGCGATGACAGTACTTCGGTGCTCGATGCATTGTTGTATATTCAGCAGCAACTGGATCCAACGCTGGCTTTTCGATGGTCTTGCCGCATGGCTATTTGTGGCTCCTGTGGTGTGATGGTCAATGGCATACCGAAGCTTGGCTGTAAAACGTTTCTGCGTGATTATAAAGATGACATCACGCTGGAAGCCTTAGCACACTTTGCCACCGAAAAAGATCTGATTTCTGATATGTCAGTGTTTTTAACCCATTTGCAGGCAGTCAAACCTTACCTCATTAACCACGACACCCGCTTACAGCCGCATCAGCAAACACCAAAACAGCTGGCGAAGTATGCTCAGTTTTCCAACTGTATTAATTGTGGTTTATGTTATTCCGCTTGTCCGCAATTTGGTTTAAACCCAGCGTTTTTAGGCCCCGCCGCGCTGACTTTAGCGCAGCGTTATAATCTCGATAGTCGCGATCAGGGAAAAGCACAGCGCATGCCGCAGCTTAACGGTAAAAATGGCGTCTGGGGATGTACCTTTGTCGGCTTTTGCTCGGATGTCTGCCCAAAACAACTCGATCCGGCTGCGGCCGTCAATCAGGGTAAAGTAGCGTCTGCTGCGGACTTTGTGATTGGTATCTTTAAACCTTAGGAGCGCATCATGTCAGAACCCCGTCAGGTTAACCAAGCTTATCAGAGTCAACTGCGGCGCAATTGGTGGTTAAAGCATGGCTACTATCAACGTTATATGCTGCGTGAAGCGACCGTTTTACCCTTATTGTTTTTTTGTGGTTGCCTGCTAACCGGCCTGTATAGTTTGCAACATAGCGAACAAAGCTGGTTGAATTGGCTTGCCTTTATGGCCACTCCTTGGGTGATTGGCCTAAACCTTTTGACCTTTTTTGCTAGTTTGTTTCATGCCAAAACCTTTTTTGAATTGTTTCCTCGGGTGTTACCCATTCTGCCAGCGCCGTTAATGATTGCAGGGCAATGGCTTGGCACACTCAGCGTGACGTTATTACTCGCATTGTTATTAGGGGGTGTGCTATGACGCAACCGGCCCGTTCTGATGAACCGATTTGGTGGGCTTTATTTAGTGCCGGCGGTGTGTGTTTTGCCGTGCTGATCCCAGGGTTAATTCTTACCCTCGCGATTGCCTATCCTTTGGGATTATTACCGGAAAACGCTTTAGATTATGCAAAAATACGCCAGTGGCTCTTTAGCGATTATTGGGGATTAGCAGGTTTAGTGCTGGTGGCCGCAGGGCTGTGTATGCCGCTGTTTCATGCCATGCACCGCGTGCATCATGGTATGCATGACTTAATGCTCAGAGCGGGCGGCTGGGGTAAAGTGCTCTGCTATGGTAGCGCCAGCTTGTTAAGTGCAATGGCGCTGTATTTTTGGTATTTAGGCCTAAGTGCAAGCTAAACCCCCGACGCCGCAGCGTCAGAGTCAGGATTAAGCTAAGATATCAGCAGCAAATTGGCGTAATCTGGGATAGAAGTCTTTGTCTAATTGCGCCAACTGATCTTGTTCCACTAAGACCTCACGCAGAATCTCTTCTGTGGTAAGGGGGTTCGCCAGTACCACGCGAAAGACGATTGTTTCTTGTCGATCATAGCGCACAGGAGTTAACCGGGTACGAGAGACAAAAGATTTCCCCTCTTCCCGCTGCCGTTTTTGAATAAACTGCGTTAAACCATTTAACAGCTCGTTGATACGGCGGCGTTGCTCAGGCGAGCCATGCGCCAGCGCTTTTTGCACCTGCGCGGGAACATAGCGATAGGTCAAAATGCACAGTTCAGGCTCAGTGATCAGCTCAAAATCAATATTATGGCTAATCAGCGTGGCAAAGTACTTGGCTTTTTCGATACTGCGTTCAATTAAGATCTGATAGCCTTTATAGCCAATCACTTGCAAACACGCGTGCACCAGCATTGCCATGCCCGGCCTAGAACCTTCTAAGGTTTGGCTGCCGAGATCTTTCGAGCCCTTACGCAATATATATTCAGCATGATGCTCAATCGCATTCGCCGCAGACGGATGCTTAAACACCACCATGCCCGCGCCCATTGGCACATACATTTGTTTATGCGCATCAATGGTCACCGAGTCGGCGCGCTCTATGCCCGCAAGCAGGGTTCGGTGCTTAGCCGAAAATAACGTCGCACCGCCCCAGGCCGCATCAACATGGAAATGACACTGATATTCTGCGGCCAGATCGGCCAATTTATCTAACGGATCCACGTTACCGGTTTCTGTTGCACCGGCCACTCCGACAATCGCTAACACTTTAATCTGCTTTTGCTGTAGCTCGTTCAACACCCGGCGCATCTCGGTAATATCGGCTTTGTTATTCGCGTCAGTTTTTATCGAAATAACCGAATCACGGCCAATGCCAAGCACATCAGCCGCTTTACCTAACGAGTAATGCCCCCGCTCAGACACGACAATGGCTAACCCTTGATAACCGTAATGCTGCATCGCGCGGAATAAGCCCTCTTTTGCAATACCTTTAAAATCACCCTCAGCTTTCAGTAGTTTGTTACGCGCAATCCATAATGCGGTAATGTTGGCAATGGTGCCGCCAGAACAAAACGCGCCGAGCGAGTGATTGGCACTGTGCATCCATTTTTTATAGAACCCTTCGCGCTCGCCGTACACTAAATGGTGCATCATGCCGAGTACTTGCCGCTCTAATGGCGTAAAGGCTTTCGAGGTTTCAATCTTCACCAAGTTTTGATTAAGCCCTACCATCATTTTCGACAGCGGCAACACAAAATAGGGTAAGGCTGACGTCATATGGCCAATAAAGCTGGGCGCTGCCGTATGCACAGAGTGTGCAACCAGCTTTTGCATAATGCTTTCGGTATAGTCAGAGACAAAACTGGGTTGTTCTGGGATCTGGTATGCCTGAAAATCCCGCTCGATTTGCCATAGCGGTTTTTCGACAGCAACAATGCTCTCGTTTAAAAAACCAGCCAAATTCTGCGACAAATTCTGCTCAATAATACTCAGTGTCGAGTCCGGTGCTTCCGGTACAGTAAAGATCCGCCACAACGCTTCTTCCGAAGCGGTTGCTTGTCGTTTTGTTTGGTCATTCATGCCTTTCAGTACCTTGCTGCATTCGATTAACCCTAGGTTGGTTTATACACCAACCTGGAGTGTTATGGTTGCAACCATTAAATGTCTGCAAAAATCATATCCCTGTATCCGGGATTTAGTATTTAGCTACGCAAACCTATACCTTTGTTAATAAGATACATGGCATAACTGAATAAAACGATAATAAATCCTAAAACTACTGCTAGCGCTAACCACAGACTGACGTCTGAATACCCTAAGAAACCATAGCGAAAGGCGTTAACCATATACACTATTGGATTTAAAGCAGCAACTTTTTGCCAAAAACCAGGCAATAACGACAACGAGTAAAACACCCCTCCCAAATAGGTTAATGGCGTTAAGACAAAGGTGGGGATGATACTAATATCATCAAAGGTTTTCGCATACACCGCGTTGATTAAGCCACCTAAAGCAAACAGCATAGACGTTAAAATCACCGTAACAATAATGATCGCCAAATTATGAATTTGGATCGTCACAAAAAACAACGACAAGATGGTTACGATTAAACCGACCAACATGCCACGCGCCATACCACCGCCAATATAACCCAGCACGATGATAAAATTTGGCACTGGCGCAACTAATAACTCTTCGACATTACGTTGAAACTTCGCACTAAAAAACGATGAGGCAACATTAGTGTAAGAATTGGTGATCACCGACATCATAATTAGGCCAGGTACAATAAACTC
This sequence comes from Alishewanella sp. HL-SH05, assembly GCF_052655985.1. Next base: position 986,293 of record NZ_CP199753.1, on the reverse strand, counting down.
CATATAGCTAAAGCCATTCATCTGACCAATACGTGAGCCAATCAAGCTACCAAAAATAACAAAATACAAACTCATGGTAATGGCGGGTGGCACCAAGGTTTGCACCCAGATCCGCATAAAGCGGGTAATTTCTTTATTTAAAATACTTTGTAATGCAATCAAGTACTGGCTTCTCATACTGCCACCTCCCGACCATGCTCTACTAAAGTAACAAACAACTCTTCTAAACGATTCGCTTTATTGCGCATCGATAGCACTTTGACGTCTTGCGCACTGAGTTGGCTAAAGATAGGGTTTAAGCCTTGCGATTTTTCTACATCCACTTCAATACTTTGTTCATCCAACTGTCGCCAAACAAAGTCGGTTAATTGTAAATTTGCAGGCAACTGTGCCACATCGAATATAAAGGTTTCTTTGCCCAGCTTGGCCAGCAATGCCTTCATGGTGGTGTTTTCAACAATATTGCCTTTATCAATAATGGCAATATTGCGACAGAGCATTTCGGCTTCTTCTAAATAATGCGTGGTCAGAATAATGGTGACACCTTGCTGATTAATGGTTTTTAAGAACTCCCACATCGAGCGGCGTAATTCGATATCCACGCCAGCGGTAGGTTCATCTAATATCAATAGTTTAGGCTCATGCATTAGCGCCCGCGCTATCATCAAACGCCGCTTCATACCACCGGATAACTCACGAGCCGGCGCCGACCGTTTTTCCCACAAACCAAGCTGCCCGAGGTACTTTTCGGCGCGTTTTAACGCCACCGTTTTCGGTACGCCATAATAACCCGCTTGATTGATCACAATCTGTAACACCGTTTCAAACTGGTTAAAGTTAAATTCTTGCGGTACCAACCCTAAGCAACTTTTCGCTGCTTCTAACTGTGTATCGATATCGAAGCCAAACACCCGCACCTTACCTTGCGTTTTATTCACCAACGAACTGATCACACCAATAGTGGTGCTTTTACCTGCGCCATTCGGGCCAAGTAAGGCAAAGAAATCACCCTGCTTAACTTGCAAATCAATGCCTGACAATGCCACCGTGCCGCTGCCATAAATTTTATGCAGATCTGAAATATCCAGTGCAATTTCCAATGTTAACTCCTCTTTGAATACTTAGTTACCACCGTAGCCCCAACGCGCGACTAATTGCTGCGACAAACCCAGCTGGTCGAGAATACGTGCCACCATAAAATCCACTAAATCGCTGATCTGCTGTGGTTGATGATAAAAGCCTGGTGCGGCAGGCATAATACAAACCCCTAGCCGACTCAGCTTTAACATGTTTTCTAAATGGATGGCACTGAGTGGGCTTTCTCGCACCACTAAAATTAACTTACCGCCCTCTTTAATAACGACATCGGCGGCGCGCTCTATCAAGTTATCACTGGCACCTTGAGCAATCGCTGACAGACTCCCGGTTGAGCAGGGACACACCACCATCTGCCGCGGTGCGGCCGAGCCGGACGCGACTGGTGAAAACCAGTCATCTTTGCCATACACCTTGAGTAGTTCAGCGTCACATTGAAAATGTTGCTGTAATTGCGCAGCACAGCGCTCAGCGGCGGCGGGTAACTTAATATCATGTTCGGTAGCAAAGACCACTCGCGCCGCACTAGAAATCAGCAAGTGCACTTTGACCTGTTGCTTTAACAACAATTCTAATAAGCGCCAGCCATAAGGCGCACCTGATGCACCGGTAAAGGCTAAGGTGATTTCTGTTGTGGATTGATTCATTAAGTGTTCCATTTATCTGTGAGGGCAGTCAGTAATTTCTGATGAATCCCGCCGAAGCCGCCATTACTCATAATGACAATGCTGTCACCGGGTTGAGCGGTTGCCACTAAACGCGTCAATAATTCATCAATATCGTAACTCACACTGGCCGGGCCATGAAGCCGCGCAACCAATTCACTCATCGACCAGCCGGCATTGCGTGGTTCAAACAGTAACACTTCATCGGCACTGAGTAACGCTTGCGGTAACGCGGCTTGATGTACGCCCAGTCGCATGGTGTTCGAGCGTGGTTCAAGTACGGCTATGATACGTTGCTGGCCCACTTTGGCACGTAAACCTTTTAAGGTCGTTTCAATCGCCGTGGGGTGATGTGCAAAATCATCATAGATAGCAATATTACCCGGTGTCCCTTTTAATTCCATACGGCGCTTCGGCGCAATAAAACGGGCTAAAGCTTCAATACTGACGGCAACCGGCACGCCCGCATGGCGAGCCGCGGCAATGGCCATCATACCGTTATCGACATTATGCTGGCCGGTTAGCTGCCAAGTGACGCTACCTTGCAACTGTTGTTGCCAAAACACCTGAAATGCCGAACCATCCGCTTCCGTTAACGCGACTCGCCAATCGGTACCATAAGCTTCGCGTTGACTCCAGCAACCTAAGGCGAGTGTTTGCGCTACAGCCGGTACACCTTCCGGCGACACCACTAAACCTGAAGCCGGTACCGTGCGCAACAGATGATGAAATTGCCGTTGAATGGCGGCCAAATCTGGGAAAATATCCGCATGATCATATTCAAGGTTGTTAATCACTAAGGTGCGTGGCCGGTAATGCACAAACTTCGAGCGTTTATCAAAAAACGCCGTGTCATATTCGTCGGCTTCAATTACAAAAAACGGCGCATCGCCTAAACGGGCAGAGCAATCGAAGTTTTGTGGCACACCACCAATTAAGAAGCCCGGTTTTAAACCGGCATACTCGAGGATCCAAGCTAACATACTTGCGGTGGTGGTTTTACCATGCGTGCCGGCGACGGCAATCACCCAACGCTGCTGCAAGAGTTGCTCGGATAACCATTGCGGCCCTGAGCTATAAGCTAAGCCGTGTTCTAATACATACTCCACCGCAGGGTTGCCCCGAGACAGCGCATTACCAATAATCACCAAGTCAGGTGCAGGTTCCAACTGGGCAGGATCGTAACCTTGCGTTAAACTGATGCCAAGTTGTTGCAGTTGCGTGCTCATTGGCGGGTAAACATTGAGATCGGAGCCGGTGACGTGATGTCCCAAGGCTTTCGCTAATGCGGCGATGCCACCCATAAAGGTGCCACAAATACCTAAAATATGAATATGCATATATCTTTTCTCTTAACAATCGCCGGCTATTGTAACAAATGCAGATAAAGCTGCGATGAAAACTGCAATTTAAGGAAAACTTCTTTAAAATAACTTTTGCTGTAAACAGCAAACCTCTGACTCGATAAGAAAAGGACCTACTATAATGCGTCGCATCTCCCCCGTACTGCAACAAGATGGCGTGGATCCAGACCTGATCTCGCTTTTAAAGACTATTCTCGCTGCCTGTCGTGAAATTGCCTTTCGGGTAAGTCAAGGTGAACTAGCCGGTGTTTTAGGATCAACCCTGGCCGAAAATGTCCAAGGCGAAACACAAAAAAAACTCGATATTATCGCCAACGAATTACTCAAAGAAATTATCTTAGAAACCGGTGTTGTCAAAGCGATTAGCTCTGAAGAAGAAGACACCATAGTACCGGGTAACCCTAATGGGCGTTACTTAGTCACGTTTGATCCGCTCGACGGCTCATCTAACACCGATATTAACAGCCTACTCGGCACTATTTTCTCAATTCTTCCCGCTGATGCAGCAAAAGAGGCTGATGATGCCAGTCAATTTTTACAACCCGGTACCGCACAAGTTGCCGCAGGTTATGTGCTCTACGGTCCGTCGACCATGTTAGCGCTAACGACCGGTAAAGGCACGCGTCTGTACACCTTAGATAAAACCTATGGCGGCTTCTTATTAACCGAAGACACGGCGACTATTCCTAAATACACCGCCGAATTTGCAATTAATATGTCAAACCAACGTTTTTGGCAGCCTGCTATGCAGGAATATATGGCCGATTTACTAAAAGGCAAGGAAGGGCCTCGTGGTAAAAACTTTAATATGCGCTGGATCGCCGCGATGGTCGGTGATGTACATCGCGTATTGTGCCGTGGCGGCATCTTTATGTATCCACGCGATAACAAAGACCCGAGCAAGCCCGATAAACTGCGTTTAATGTACGAAGCTAACCCGATGAGCTTTTTAGTAGAGCAAGCCGGTGGGGCAAGTTCAACCGGCTATGAACGTATTATGGATATCGTGCCCACCGATATTCACCAGCGTGTGGCCGTCATTTTAGGCTCAAAACATGAGGTCGAGACCTGTGTTAGCTATCATGCTAAGCAGCCCAACTAAGACCAATAACTTATAGCGAATTTTACGGGTGTCATTATAATGTCGCCCAGCCATTAACCAGAGGACCAAGCGATGAGCTTAAGCGATGTAGCTGCAGGTAAAAACCTGCCAGACGAAATTAACGTAATTATTGAAATTCCAGCTAATGCTGACCCGATTAAATACGAAGTCGATAAAGATACTGGCACGGTATGGGTTGACCGCTTTATGTCGACCCCGATGTTCTACCCTTGTAACTATGGTTTCGTTAACCAAACCTTATCGTTAGATGGGGACCCAGTTGACGTTTTAGTGCCAACACCTTATCCATTAGTACCAGGTGCGGTAATCAAGTGTCGTCCGGTTGCCGTTCTGCATATGGAAGATGAAGCAGGCCAAGATGCCAAAGTATTAGCGGTTCCAGTCAGTAAACTGACGAAGCTGTATGATCATATCCATGATGTGAATGACGTGCCTGAACTGCTGAAAAAACAAATTCAGCACTTCTTTGAACGTTACAAAGAACTGGAAAGCGGTAAGTGGGTAAAAGTAACAGGTTGGGGTGATGTTGCTGCCGCCAAAGCCGAGATCATGACCTCATTTGAACGCGCGAGCAAGTAACCTCATTACGCCATAAGCCGGCATCATTGGCTTATGGCGTTTAACTGCATTAATTTTCTGCTAAGTAAGCCATTAATTCAGCATGTGGTAATGGTTTAGCGAAGAAATAACCTTGAACTTCATCACACTGCATTTGAGTAATCACCGCCAACTGCTCTGCCGTTTCTACGCCTTCAGCAATGGTTTGTAAGCCAATACGCTTACCTAAATTGATAATGGTTTCAGCAATTAAGCCACCATCTTGCTGATCAATTGCATTAATGAAAGCCCTGTCTACTTTAATGCGATCCAGCGGTAATTGTTGTAAATAACTTAACGACGAAAAGCCGATACCAAAATCATCTATCGCGACCTTAATACCAAAGCTTTTCAGCTTTTGTAATGCACTGATCACCCTATTCGGTTCGTCCATCACCACCGATTCGGTGATTTCCAGTTCTAACAGATGTGGCGCAACCTGATAACGCTGAATGGTTTCGATAACCGAAGGCACAAACTGTGCTGAACGAAATTGTGGCATCGACACATTTACGGCAATTCGCAGATTAGTATAATCGACCTCAGCTAAGCGCTTTAATTGCTGACAAGCCTGTTCTAGCACCCATAAACCAATATCTACAATCAACCCTGAATACTCCGCCAATGGAATAAACACGGCCGGTGAAATATATTGATTCGGCTGATGAGGCCAACGTAATAAGGCTTCCATTCCAACTACTTTTTGCGTTTTGATACACAGTTGCGGCTGATACCATAACTCCAATTTATCTAGAGCAAAGTCGGCTCTGAGCTTACGCAACATGTTTAAGCGATTACTAACTTCATCCTCCATCGAAGGCTCGTAATATTGATGGTGCACTCCCAAAGTCTTTTTAGCTTTATTCAGCGCAATATAAACATGCTTCATAATGACCATGCCCTGCTCACCCGAGTCGCGTAAACGGCAAATACCAAAGGTAGCATTAACTTGCAGGCTATGCTCAAACGCTTGAAATGGCGAACTGAATACCGCTTTTAACCGCGTGGGGGTTAACTGGTCTTCTGGGCCCACTAAGGCGAAGACATCCGCCCCCACCCGGCCTAACTGACAGCTAATGCCAAAATATTCGATCAAGCGCAGCGTAACAGCAACCAACAGTTCATTACCCACCTCTTGACCCAGGCCATCATTCACATCTGAGAAATGATCAATATCCACCAGTACGGCAACCATATTGTCGGGTTCAAACCGTCGCGTATCCTGCAAGATTTGAATAAACTCATTACGATTCGGCGTTTTGGTTAACGGGTCAATGTAGGCCGCATGTCTTAATTGTTGGAATAAAGCGACATTCTCATAACCAATCGAGATATTGGTTAAAAATACTTCGATAAGTTGCTGATCCGCGGTATCAATAGGTCGATTGGTTTCAATATAAACGGCGGCATTGTGTTTCTCGTTGCCTAAATATAAAACGGTGTCACGTTCCGTGAAGATATGCCGTTTACTCAATAGACACAGATTAATTTGCTCAACAATCCGTTTATTCTCTAAGCGTTCTAATTGGCATTTAATGTAAGGCGCGTAATGCCCGGCCGCACCCAATACATAAATACGATCACTTGCCGAGCCGTCATCTTCAATCTGCGCACACAAAACACCTTCAGCGTGCAAGCCAATTAACGAAGAAATTTGCGTGACCACGCCTTCAGAGAATTCATGTAATGAATGCTGTTCCAGCAAATTGGCACCGGCACTGATGATTTTTTGTAAACCAAGGCGATTTTGATTAATGGTTTTAATTTGCTGATAGGAACGAATGGAAGAAATAATCGAGGTAACCAGTTTGCTGCGGGTCAGTTCTGTTTTCGTTTTGTAGTCGTTGATATCGTATTCTTTGATAACACTTTCTTCAGGCGCATAACCTGGCTGACCGGTGCGCAAGACAATACGTAACTCATCCATACGCAATTCGTCTCGAATACGCCGCACGACCTGTAAACCGGCGTCATCGGTCTCCATCACCACATCGAGTAAAACCAACGCTGTATCAGGCTGTTTCAGTAAAAAATCGATGGCTTGCTGCCCGGAGAAGGCATGATGAAATTGCAAACGCTTACCTAGCACGATCAAATCATTCAGCGCCAGTTTGGTTACGGTGTGGATTTCTTCATCGTCATCGACGATCAACAGATGCCAAACATCAAGTTCATGCAACGGTGTAGTCGGCGCATGCTCATCGTCTGCTAAAAACAGAAATCCTTCATCTGCGTTATTTTGTATCATCGGCCAACCTTTATATTAACGTCCTGCTAATTTAACCGCTTCCTAACTGCAAAGGGCGTGCTGCTAATCCCCTAATAGGTATGCGCATAGCTTAGATTTTTAATGTAGCTGATAATGCGCTAACAGTGCTGCAAATTTACTCGGTTCTAACGGCTTTAACAAGATATCATCCATACCCGCTTTTTTAAATTCGGCAATTTCTGCCGGCAACGCATGCGCGGTAAACGCTAATATGGGTGTATGTTGATATCCGGGTAAAGCTCGCAACTGTTTCGCTACTTCGATACCCGACATATCAGGCAAACGAATATCTAATAAAATCATATCAAATTGCTGATGCAAGCACAGCTGTAACACCTGCTTACCGGTTAAAGCTGAAGCGAGCTGCACCGGCTTGTTTTGCAGCAGGATATTAATAAAAGCTTGGTTCGTTTCATTGTCGTCGACCACTAATAAACTTTTATGCCGCTGGCTTTTTAACACCTCGACAGCGTGTTGCTGTAGCATCATCAAACTAAATTCTGCACTCGCTATGCAAGGCAATAGTGCTTGCCAATGCGATAACGTTAACTCTGGAGCAAAAGCTTGTATGTTAATACTGGCTTGATAAGAGGAAATTAATTGCTGCCACGCTTCATTGGGTTGTTCTGCCGGCAAAAACATTAATAACCGCTGTGGCGCTGTCTGCTCTAATTTGCGTTTTAACTCGGAAAAATGACTGCAAGCACTTACCTGCACCGCTTGGCTAGCTAAGCCTGCTAAACGACCCTGTAGCCTGTCGCTATCTTGATCAAACACCAGTAAGCGATCCACAGGACTACTATAGGTCACCCCTTGAAGCGCAACCGGAAAACGCAAACGAATACTTGAGCCGAGCTCTTCTAATGATTGTACCTGTAACTCAGCCTGTAACAACTTAGCCATCAATTGTAATAGGGCTACATCCACATCGCGCCACTGCCAGTTTGACGATTTGGCCTGGCTGATATGCTCGATAATATGCGCAGGTAAACCATTGCCATCACAGCTCAGATGCAGCAGCAGATGAGGCTGCGCTGTGGCTTCTAAGGTCACTCGGCACAAAATACGCTGAGTATTCTCAGAGCGTACCGCCAACAACAACATCGCTTGTAAACTGGCTTGTAGCACTTCCTCGTCTAACAATACATCAAAATTTATATTATCTGGGCCTTCTACCCAATCAATACTGGTTCCTTGTGCCAGGATCTTATGCAAAGCGCCGAACTGTTGCGGTAACCAATGCACCAGCGATAACGGATCCTTTTTTAAACTACGCGGATTAAACTGAAAGAGACCATACAAAAAATGCAACCGCAATAACGTTTGAAACACTGCCACTGATAATTGCTCTTGTCGCTGCCACAGTAATTTACAGTGCTGTAACCAAGCTGACATTTGTTGGCGCAGTATGTCAGCCTGCTTGGTCAAGGCGCTGCTTTGCTGTTGTTGCGCCGTATATTGCTGTTGCAATAATTGCTGCTGTTGCACCGCATTCTCTAACTGCTGTTGCAAACTCGATTGCTGTTGCTCTGCCTGCACACGCCAGTCAAATAACGCCTGTACGTCAGACGGCACATTCGACAGCCCACGGGTTTCGGTATCAGCGGCAGTCAGGCGATCTAGCCATAGGTTACGTTGTTGTTGCCAAAGATAGACCAGCCATAACGTTAGCATAAAAAATACAGTAAAAATTAAACCACTAATACTCAGAGGTAACAGCACTGACGGCCAAATTTCGGCGGTTTCAGGTAGGATTAATAGAAAAGCATCGGGCGTTTTAAAATGATCAAATTGGCCTGACGAGGCAGACCAAATCATCAACGGTTGTAAAGCCACACGACCTTGCTCAGTTTGTAACAACTGATATTGCCGACTTTGCGTTTCAATTTTAGACGGTAATGCGGTCAAAGCGCCGGTGCTGGCTAATTGTATGCCATCAGATTGATAGACGCCGAGTGCGGCAATCGGTAGTAAGGCGCTGAACTGTAATTCATTAAGATGGGAACTAAGTTGCTCAGCCGACGTTTGTAATAACAAGGGTCTTAAACTGATTTTTAACAGATCGGCATATTGCTGCAGCTGGCGCTGCGCCTGTTGATCAGCAACACGGACTTGCCAGCTAAATAAGACGGCCGCCAACATAAGGCAGGCGGCGACATAGATAAGCGTAAGATTTCGGAAAAGCTGCGTCAACATCGTGCTCTTTAAGCATAATAAAGACGTTTACTATATGGCTTAAGGCTAATAGTAACAAGTCAAACCAGAATACTTAGGCTTTTTTAACTAAAAGTGCAATTCTACGCCGGCAAAAGCGCCTTTAAATTGTAAATCGGCGTACAAATCATCGATATCATCCAAGCGTAAATCGACTGTGCGATAACCCACTTTCAAGCGCAGATCTATCAGCAGATTGTCAACCAGCTGGTAGCCAATTCCCGCTTGAGCATCATATAAATGACTGTCTTGCCAGCGCGTAGCATTCGCCGTTGCAAATACATCTAACCCCGTACCGAGGATGCCAATACGCGTATCGACATACAGCATCGGCACAACTTGGTTAATATCTTGGATCGTTCCAACGGAAGCTGAACGGGCTACGGCATAGCCTTTTAAATGTTTCGCAGTGACACCTAAATCTAGGGTGATTAAGCCATTATCTAACACTTCATAGTAAAAGACATAATCCGTACTGCTGAGATCCAGCTCAGTGGCTAGGTTAGTACCTTGAATGTAATTGACGCCACCAAAAGTAAAAGTGCTATTGAGCAGTGTATTACCTTGTGTTTCTAAGGTTTGATATTGAATACGCAAATTAGGCAGTAGCGGCAACGGGTGCTCTAACGCCAAGTAAAAAGATTGCTGAGATGCATCTTCAAAGTTAAAGGCCTGTGTTTGCTCAGAATTAGCGAAACCACCATTCACTTGAGTTTGCCAGTAATCGGCACCGGCATAGAGACCTAATACGGTATCTGCTTGCACTGTCGTGCTGAGCAACAACAAAGAACCTAATACACCCATACACTTTTTCATTTTACTATCCTTGTATTAACAACTCTGATAAATCAATTAATGCCGCATTAGCGCGTGAAATATAATTAGCCATCACTAAACTATGATTGGCCAGCACCCCAAAACCACTCCCGTTTAACACCATAGGGCTCCAAATCGGTTGCTGTGTCGCTTCCAGTTCGCGAATAATTTGCTGCAAACTGACCATGGCATTACGACGTTCTAATACATCAGCAAAATCAACCTCAATCGCCCGCAGGTATTGTAATAACGCCCAGGTCGCACCACGGGCTTCGTAAAATTCATCATCCAATTTCCACCAACTGGTTTTTAACCACTGTTTTTCGGGGGTCGTTGTAGATTGACGTGCGGCAGCATCACCCGCTAAATCCGTATTTAAACGCTCTTGCCCTACACTTGCGCTTAAGCGTTGCGAATAACTGCCCAAGCGCTTTTCAACGTTTTTTAGCCAGTCGCGTAAATTATCCGCGCGAGCATAAAACTGGCTATCGTTCTGTTTTGGATCCATTAAAGCTTGCCGATACATATAAAACTGTTCAATTGCTTTACGGTATTCTGATTCGGCGCTGGGTAACATCCAGCTTTGATGATCAATATTTAATTGAGGCTGCGCCACTTTAAGAAATGCATTTTCGGCCGATTGGGATTGCGAACGGCTGAAATCTTTCCGCAACGCTAGCGCTAGATCACGTGACATTTCTAGTACACCAAATTCCCATGCTGGCATATTGTCTAGCAAGCTAAAAGGCGGTAAGACATCATTTGCCATATAACCGCCCGGCTTGTTTAACAGCGTTTCACTCACTTGAATTAAAGCGGTAGTGGTACTGTAGCCAGCAACACGCTGCTGCTCAGTACTCATGCTGTTTGTTGCAGTAGCGGGTAACACCATGGCAGGCTCTCGACTGACCCACCAACTGAGCATCCAAAACAACAATAACAAGATAATGGCAGACCAACTGCCAATCATAGATTTATTCATGGTTTCTCCTATCGGCGTGGCATGGCCACTAACGGGAATGCAAACTGTAACTGACTACCGTCTTTAAATTGAAGAGTGACCGGTACCGTTTCACCAATCACCAGCGGTTGCGTTGGCGTAAACATCATCATATGCAAACCGCCTGGGGCAAAAATCAAGCGCGCACCGGCATCGACTTCAATGCTAGCTACTTCAACCATGCGCATCATGCCATCTTGTTCGATATGTTGGTGTAGTTCAATTACCTCAAAAGCGGGACTACTGGCAGAGACTAACTCAATGGATTTTGTTGAGTCATTTTGCAATTGAAAGTAACCTGCCGTTACCGTGCGACCGGGCAAGGGCGCACGCACTTCTGCTTGGGTTAACTGCAGTTCAGCTGCACTTAATGCCGCACTGGCTAAACACAAAGCACTGCAACACATAAAGAAAAAATATCGCATCTTACTGATCCTTGCTGGTTTGACCTGCCTTTATCTTACACCAAAACCACTATAGCGACAGTGTAAATCCGGTTTTGATCCGTGCAGCTTGCTCAATCGTTGGCGTTTTTTTGCGACGAGGCTTGCTAAAGCGCCACACCACTAAAGCCGGTAACATGCCTAAAATAAAGCCAAGTAACGGCATAAGGTAAATCAACAGCAGAGTATCATGTTGAAATAACATCATTTGCCACCTGCCTTATGATTAAACAGGCGGTTTAACGGATTTAAGAATGGCATAGACGGCTCCTTGCTTAAGCATCATCCTAGAATCAGGAACATGCCTAAGTTGTTTCAAGTGCCATGCCAGTAAACAGAAAAAAACATAAGACTATGAATTATATATAAAAAAATAAAGTCAGCGAAATACTAAGGTGATTACTCGATAGCTGAAAATAAAAAAAGTGGCGAAAATCACCACTTTTTTAAGATTTAGCTTACTCAGGTACTTTGGCCAAAGCCGCTTCAAGTAAGGTTGGAGTCGCGCTGCTGAGATGGCCTTGCTCACTGAGTAAACGTCGCCACTGACGTGCTCCCGGTAAGCCCTGAAATAGCCCGAGCATATGCCTAGCGATATGCCAAAACCGCGCACCTTGCTGCATTTGCTGCTCTATATAAGGTAACATCTGCCGCACGAGTTGATGCTGTGAAAGTACTGGATGCGCATCGCCATATAGCTGCGCATCCACTTCGCTCAACATGTAAGGGTTAGTGTAGGCTTCTCGCCCAATCATCACACCATCAAGTTGTTTTAAATGTGTCGCGGCTTCAGCTAAAGTTTTAATACCGCCGTTAATACTGATATCTAAAGCCGGGAAATCCTGTTTTAACTGATAAACTCGACCATAATTAAGCGGTGGAACTTCACGATTCTCTTTTGGGCTTAAGCCCTTTAACCACGCTTTACGCGCATGGATAACAAACTGCTGACACCCCGCATCCGCCACAATTTGCACAAAATCTTGTAAAAATTGATATTCATCTGAATCATCAATACCAATACGTGTTTTTACTGTAATAGGAATCGCAACCTGATCTTGCATGGCTTTCACACAATCAGCTACTAGTTGTGGCTGTGCCATAAGACAGGCGCCAAACATACCGTTTTGCACGCGATCTGATGGGCAACCAACATTAATATTGATTGCATCATAACCACGCTGTTCCGCCAGTTTAGCGCAAGTGGCCATATCTTTTGGAACAGAGCCGCCTAATTGCAATACCAACGGATGTTCTTGTTCGTTATAGCCAAGGTAATCGCCTTTACCGTGAATAATGGCACCGGTAGTGACCATTTCGGTGTACAGCACTGCATGCTGGCTCATTAAACGATGAAAATAACGACAATGCTGATCGGTCCAATCGAGCATGGGGGCAACAGAGAGTCGTTGCGGTAACAGTTTTAGCGTCAAAGCAGGAAGTCCTCTTAACAGCGCAATTAGGCATGTACCAAATAGCTAGTGAGTTTTTTCACCATAGGCATTACCAATAACAAGGTAGGAAAAGCAATTACCCAAGACAAACCCCAAGCGGATAACCAACCTGTAAAGGTAAATGCAGACCATCCCAGAGTACTTAGCGTACTCACCAAGGACACAATACAGGTCATCATAATAGATAATAACAAGGGCATAACCAGCCCTGCCGTTTTCGCGGGTAATCGAGGCATAAGATTTTTATTTATCTCTACAAAAGAGTGAGTGACTCACCAATAAAACTGCCGGTAATGATACCAAAAACCTAAGCAGAAAGCAGTTGTTGTCAGCAAGCTTATGACATTAGCTAACAACATGCGCAAGCTGGCAGTGTGCAAGCAATATGGTACACTGCCAACAGAAATGGAGTGGAGACTAAGTATGTCAACTGAGAGTTTAGTGTCACGAGCCAAAGCCATCTGTGTGCAAAATGGCGCGCGCTTTACCGCGATCCGGGAAAAGGTCTTTCGTTTAATGGCCGAAAACCAAGGTGGCCAAGGTGCTTATGATTTATTAGAGCAGTTAAAACAAAGTGAACCCGCCGCGAAACCGGCAACTATCTATCGCGCTTTAGAGTTTCTGACAGAACAAGGTTTTATCCACAAAATTGAATCTAGCAACGCCTTCATGTTGTGTCATCATTTTGAAAAACACCACCCTGCACAGTTACTGATTTGCGAAGTGTGTGGCAATGTTACCGAATTGCATTCTAGCGCTTTGCAAACCGAATTTAGCCGTCAAGCGGCCTTGCAAGGATTTGATATTCACCATCAAACCATTGAAGCAAGAGGTAAGTGTCGGAATTGCCGTGAAAATTAAGTATCTTGCGAGCAATCATGCTTGTATTACACTAAAAAAACTTCTAGGCTTAGTATTGCGTGTTAGGCGAACGCTTGTATAAACCCCAAAGGCATTTACATGAATGTTGAATACGTAAACCCATTTTTGTCCTCTTTGGTCAATGTGTTATCGACAATGGCCAATACCAAAATTGTGCCTGGACAGCCTCGCATTAAAAAGAATGAAATTGCAAATGGCGATGTCTCTGGTTTAATTGGCATGGTTGGCCCCACCATGAAGGGGTCTTTTTCGGTTAGCTTTGATGAGTCGTTAGCCATTGAAATTATGTTTCGGATGCTAGGCGAGCGGCCAACAAAAATAGATGCCGATGTTACTGATATGGTCGGTGAGATCACGAACATGGTTACCGGCGGCGCTAAGCGAATGTTAGGTGAAAAAGGCTACGAATTTACCATGGCAACACCGATTGTTGTTTCTGGCAAAAGCCACACTATTACTCATCGCTGCGATGGCCCAACGATCTTAATGCCGTTCACTTCAGACTTTGGCAAAGTACATATTGAAGTGACCTTTGATAAATAGCTCGAACGCTAAAACGGCTGGGCTCTATCAGCCGTTATCACCTAAATACTGATACTGCACGCGTGGCGTAATATTACACAGCAATTCATAAGCGATAGTCTCTGCCTGAGCAGCCACTCGTTCTATCGCTAGTTCGGGCCCCCACAACACTGCTTCATCACCAATCTTATCTTTGCAGAAATGACCTAAATCAACGGTAATCATATCCATCGATACCCTACCTGCTAAAGGCACTTCACGGCCATTTAGCCACACCGGCGTGCCATTGGCCGCATGCCGGGGATAACCATCACCATAACCCACCGCGATCACGCCGATAAAAGTATCTGTTTTTGCTCGCCAAAGCCCAGCATAACCGACAGTGTCACCTGCCTTAACCTTACGGATAGCAATTAAACGGCTACTTAAACGCATCACAGGCTGCAATTGATGATCCGCCCCCTGTTTACCAACAAAAGGTGAAATACCATGCAGCATTAAGCCGGGTCTAACCCATTGGCCATGCGTGGCAGGCCAGGCTAAAATTGCCGCAGAATTGGCTAAACTGTGTTGCTCGGCTTTATCGGCACACAGCTGTTGAAATAATGCGAGCTGCTTCGAAGTGGTTGCTGAATCAAGTTCATCAGCGCAACTAAAATGACTCATCAAACGAATGCCGGGCAACACGTTAGAGCATTGCCACAATCGCCGATACACATTATCAACTTCAGCTGGGTCAATGCCCAAACGGTGCATACCCGTATCAATTTTCAGCCAAACCTTTAATTGGCCTTCTAACGGGGTCTGCTCTAAGGCTTGCAGTTGCAGCTCGTTATGAACAATGGTTTGCAGGTTATTGGCTAATAATAAGGGTAACTCTGCCGCCTCGTAAAACCCTTCTAACAACACTATGGGTTTAACAATACCCGCGGTTCGCAAAGCGAGTGCCTCATCAATGCGCGCTACGGCAAAAGCATCAGCGGCAGTCAGTTTTTGTGCCACCTTCACTAAACCATGACCATAGGCATTGGCTTTTAATACTGCGAGCACCTGACTGTCTGGCGCTAATTGCTTCACTCGCTGTAAATTCTGTTGTAACGCCAGCAGATCGATCTGCGCAACAGGACGCCGACTCATTAATACTCGTCCTCAAAACGAGCACTGCCGGCATAATTATCAAAGCGCGAGTAATGGCCATGAAAGGTTAAGCGTACTTTGCCGATGGGGCCATTCCGCTGTTTACCGATGATGATTTCCGCCAAACCTTTATCTTGGCTTTCATCGTTGTACACTTCATCTCGGTAAATAAACATAATCAAGTCGGCATCTTGCTCAATAGAGCCCGATTCACGTAGGTCTGAGTTTACCGGTCTTTTATCTGCCCGCTGCTCTAACGAGCGGTTCAACTGCGACAAGGCCACCACCGGCACTTTTAATTCTTTGGCCAGCGCTTTTAATGAACGAGAGATTTCAGCAATTTCTAAGGTGCGGTTTTCTGACATACCTGGCACCGTCATTAACTGCAGATAGTCGACCATGATCATACTCAGGCCACCGTGCTCTCGGGCAATGCGTCGTGCCCGCGAACGCACTTCTGTTGGGGTTA
Source organism: Alishewanella sp. HL-SH05 (assembly GCF_052655985.1). The sequence continues at coordinate 970,243 of NZ_CP199753.1, read as the reverse complement.
AACCTGATGCATCATCAATATACATTTTGCCTTTGCTGTTGAGTAACTCAATGGCGGATGATAAGCGTGCCCAATCTTCATCTTCTAATTGGCCGGTGCGTACCTTAGTTTGATTGATCCGGCCCAACGAGGCCAACATCCGCATCATGATTTGGTCGGCGGGCATCTCTAAGCTGAAAATTAAGACTGGCTTATCACTGGTAATCGCAGCATGTTCACACAGGTTCATCGCAAAGGTGGTTTTACCCATCGATGGACGTGCCGCCACGATAATTAAATCGGAAGGCTGCAAACCATTGGTCATTTTATCTAAATCGGTGTAACCCGAAGAAAGCCCCGTCACACCCGTTTGCGGGCTACGGTATAAAGCATCGATTTTATCAATGGTCTTCGCCAAAATATTATTAATTGGCTCTGGACCTTCATTAGCGTTGGCGCGTTGCTCGGCAATTTTAAACACTTTGGTTTCGGCAAAGTCGAGCAATTCGGCACTGGTACGCCCTTGCGTATCATAGCCGGCATCGGCAATATCATGCGCTACTGAGATCATGTCGCGCACCACAGCACGCTCACGGACGATCTCCGCATAGGCCATAATGTTGGCGGCACTGGGCGTGTTTTTAGCTATTTCGCCCAAGTAGGCAAAACCACCAATATCATCTAATTGTTGATTGGCTTCTAAGGCTTCTGAAACAGTAATTAAGTCTATCGGCTGATTAGCTTCAGCTAAGCGTGACATCGCACTGAAAATAAAACGGTGCGAGCGTAAATAGAAGTCTTGCTCCACCACTTTTTCTGAGACGCGATCCCAGGCTTCATTGTCTAACATCATGCCACCAAGCACAGACTGTTCAGCTTCAATAGAATGCGGCGGCATCTTAATGGCGGCGACTTGCTTATCTTTTACGTTACTCATAGGGTGTTCAAACTGCCGAGGGGAAATAACGGAATACTGTCTGTCATGCTAACCTGCAGCGCGCAGAAGTCAAAGTAAAGTCTGAAAAAATCTTAGGGTAATGCGAGGTGTGATGCAGAGTAAAATAGTAAGCAGGAACGTGGAGTAGAGGAAAGCACACCGCCGCAGGGCAGTGTGCTTAATGCCTTAGGCTTCAGCGATCACAACAACTTTGATTGTTGCGATAACTTCAGCGTGTAACTGCAGATCGATTTCGAACTCGCCAGTTTCACGTAAAGTACCGTTTGGTAATTTAACTTCAGCTTTAGAAACAGCAACACCGGCTTCAGTGATCGCATCAGCGATATCACGAGTACCAATAGAACCGAACAGCTTGCCTTCGTCACCCGCTTTAGAAGCGATAGTCACTTCTGCCAGCTCAGTGATTTTTGCTGCACGCTCAGTTGCCGCAGCTAAATCAGTAGCTAACTTAGCTTCTAATTCAGCACGACGTGCTTCAAATTTCTCAATGTTAGCCTGAGTTGCTGGCACTGCTTTACCCTGTGGGAATAAGAAGTTGCGAGCATAACCAGACTTAACAGTTACATTGTCACCTAAACCACCAAGGTTCGAGACTTTGTCTAACAAAATAATTTGCATTGTCTATACCCCTCTGTATTAGCTGTGTGAGTCGCTGTATGGTAACAGGGCCAGGTAACGCGCACGCTTGATAGCGCGAGCTAACTGACGCTGATATTTAGCGCTAGTGCCAGTAATACGGCTAGGTACGATCTTGCCGCTTTCAGTAACGTAGTTCTTCAGAACGGCGGTATCTTTGTAATCAATCTCTACAGTGCCTTCTGCAGAAAAACGGCAGAATTTACGGCGACGGAAAAAACGTGACATTTGTCTGTCTCCTAACTTAATTGTTCAATCTGTTGCGCATGCAGGACCAGTTTAGCCTGACCACTGCGATTCTGATGTCGGTTTAAAAAACCTGCCACCCGAACCTGATTGCCCAACGTCAAATGCTGAGCTTGTTGCTGTAACACGGTACCGCTAAGAACAACCTGCATTCGCACATAAGCTTGCCGGTTTAACCCCGACTCTTGTTGCATACTGCGGTGTTCTAAGGTTAATACAGTGTGCGGAATACCCGCCGGACTCTCACTGCGTTCAGGGTGCCGACATATGGCGCCACTAAGCACAAAGTAATTGTCCATTAACAACTTACTCGTCGTTTGCTACTTGCTCTTCAGATTCACGAGGAGCACGATCACGGCGCTCATCACGTACCTTTGCCATTGGTGATGGCTCGATTACTGCACCATTAGTGCGCATAACCAGGTTACGTAAAACAGCGTCGTTGTAGCGGAAGTTAGTTTCCAGCTCATCGATCACAGTCTGTGGTGCTTCCACGTTCATTAACACATAGTGTGCTTTATGTAACTTTTGGATTGGGTAAGCCAGTTGACGACGGCCCCAATCTTCAAGACGGTGGATAGTACCGCCAGCTTCTTTGATCGAACCAGTGTAACGTTCAATCATACCAGGCACTTGTTCACTCTGATCAGGGTGAACCATAAAAACGATTTCGTAATGACGCATTGTAGCTCCTTACGGTTAGTAAGCCTCGGGGGAACTCGGCCGGGTTCTCATAAAGGCAAGGAACGTGGGTTGAATGGCCGAAGGTCGCGTATTTTACGGAGTTAGCGCATAAATAACAAGCACTGATATGAGCATGACCAAAATACTTCAGAAAAACCCCGTTCGCAGTCGCCGCTCGGGGTTATTTCAAAGGTCAAAACCGATTAAAGCGTGTGTACGGGTAGCACTTTACAACGTGCCGCAGTGAGCAAAGCGCTGTTACCCGAAGCGGGATGTTGGATCAGGCAGCCTCGTGCTGACTTCAGTAAAACAAACCGATAAGCCGGCAGTGCATGCCGGCCATCTAAAGGGTTACCCTTGGCATCTAAGGGCATCCGCTGGCTAATATACAGCTCAGCTTGCTGCATAAAGACATCATCGGCCAGTATCACTGAGTGCCCCCCCACGATGCCGGTAATAAAGGCTGACAGCTGTTGTTTCAAAGCAGCATCAACAGCCTCTAGTACCGCTGGCTCACCCGCTTGACTTAACTGGCAACCACTTAACATTAGCGCTAAAGATGTACCGGTTAACAGCCGGAGTTTCACGGTTGTTGCTCCGCAGGTGCCAGCTCAGTAATCACTTTGTTGTGCAAGATAACATCACGATAGCGAGGATCTAACAGCGGCATACCACCGCTCAAAGAGGCTTCGCCAGTAGCCGATTGTACGTTGCTTGTCGCACTGGCTTGGCCTACGGCCAACGGTGGACAACTGTTATTTTGAGCATAATATAACGCCGCAGAAAATAAGCGTTCACTGGGATCGCCCAGCGGTTTACTGAAATCATCATTCAAAGCACAGCCTTTCACGTCGGCCGCAAACACTGGGTTATTTTTAGGAATGAATCCATCCGCATATTCGCCAAAGCCTTGCGCATTGACGCCGGTAAACTGAATAGTAAAGTAGGTTGTACCGCAGTTATCTGTTGGATAAAAACCGTAAGGCTTACCACAGGTCTTATTACCGACCAAGATCACCTCAACATTAATGCCCCGCAAACCGTTGATCAGCGCTTCACTAGCAGAGCAAGTGTTACCGGTACTTAAAATAAATACCCGGCTTAAATTTAAAGAAGGCAAGTCGGTGTTAGTCAGTCGATTACCTTCGTAATCGATTACTTTAGAATAAAACGGGATTGGCGCTAAGCTCGCCCCCGTGATCGGATTCGTATTGGGATACTTATCATTAAAGATAGTTCGTTCAAAAAACTGGTTTTGAATAATCGCAGGCCCCGTGACCATATAGCCAAGCTGTGAAGCTAAAGCTAACAAACCACCGCCGTTGTAGCGTAGGTCAATGACCAAATCTTTGACGTTAGCACTAGCAAATTGCTGTACCGCACTGATCAACTGCGACTGAGCAGGTGCGATATGCGTATTAAACTGCATATAACCCACTTTACCGGTTGGTGTGTCTAGTACCGCCACATTTTGTACCGCCGAAGTACTGACATTCGCCGAGCTCATGCTGACCGTTTTACGAGTGCCATCGACCGCAGTAAACACAAAGTTAAAGGTTAAACCCGTTTCTGATGGAAAAAGCGCGCGGTTGAGTAAATCGACCCCGGCTTCAGAATTATCATTCACAAAGTCAACACCATTGATACTGACCAATTGATCACCGCGCGCTAAGCCGGCGTTTCGCGCCGGAGAATTGGGCTCGGTATAAGCAATGGTGATAGAGCGAGGTGGGCTATTTCGGCCAAAAGACCATTTAATACCGTAACCTGCGGTCACGCCCGCTTGGGTTTGTTGTTGATATTCAGCGGTGACTTCGGTGAAATGAAAATTGTCTTTAGGGGATCCCGAATCGGTCAATTGCTCGGTTCTGAGCAAGTCGAAATAGTTAGCGACCGAAAAAGGCGCAGGATCACGATCCGCGACTTCTCGATACCATAAATAACTGTTATTGGTCCAAGAACGCAGCCACATTTTTTCATGCATGCTGCTACCCGCGCGATCGGGATAGGCTTCGTTACTGAACGGATCAATACCGCTTCGAGGTGTCTGGCAATAGTTTTTTAAGGTGCTTTCAGCAGGATATTGACCCGCGATCCACGTGGGTGGGGTAACACCGCTGCCGCCGCCTGAGCCAGAACCGCCACCGCTGGTAGGAGTTGAACTACCACCGCCTCCGCCGCCACAAGCCGTTAAACTTAAAGCAGCGCAAGACATCAGTATAGCTGTTGCAATAATTTTGCGATCCATAAACGAACCCTCGATTTAGCACCATAAAACCGGCAAAGATAAATTTACCAAAACTTAACATGGCTATTTAGCGTTATCAAGTGTGTTTACGCTAAGTGAGGGCGCTAGGATCGGCTAAGCCCGGTTATTGAGCACGTTGACGTACCGCTTCAAATAAACAAATACCCGTCGCAACCGAAACATTTAAGCTAGAAACACTGCCAAACATCGGAATTTTTACCAATACATCACAGGTTTCCCGCGTTAAACGGCGCAGTCCCTCACCCTCAGCGCCTAAAACTAAGGCTAATGGCCCTTGCAAATCAGCTTGATAGACTAAGGTTTCTGTTTCGCCAGCCGTACCCACCACCCATACCCCAGCTTCTTGCAGTTGACGTAAGGTACGCGCTAAGTTAGTCACAGTAATAAAAGGCACGCTTTCAGCGGCGCCGCAGGCCACTTTTCGCACCACTGAGGTGAGCTTAACAGAGCGATCTTTAGGCGCAATCACCGCATGCACACCTGCGGCATCAGCACTGCGCAAAATAGCGCCTAAATTGTGTGGATCGGTGACACCGTCTAACACTAATAAAAACGGTTTAGTTTGGCTCTCTAACAAGGCGGCCAGATCAGCTTCATTGCCACCACTGCTTAAACGCGCTTTAGCCACAATACCTTGATGCTGACCACCCGTCATATCATCTAAAGTGCGGCGATTGCAGAACTGGATAGAAATGCCTGCTTGCCGCGCTTGTTGCAACAACGGTTGCATTCTTTTGTCTTCGCGATCTTTTAACGCGAAAATTTCTAATACATCGGCTGGCGAACGTTCTAATATCGCGCTAACCGCGTGAAAACCAAATACAACATCATTACTCATGTTTATCGTCACTCATCTAGCCTTACGGCCTTTATTTCTTTTTGGCACGCCGTGGCTTTTTCGCCGCCGTGGCTTTGGCTTTTACGGTTTTTTTCGCGGCCGCCGCTTTAGGCTTTTTCGCTTTGCTACCGGTGTTTTGCATTTTCGCTTCAAAGGCAGCATTACGGCTGGCTTTCACTTTACGACCTGACACCTTCGTATGCTCAACGCCCACCATGGCTAAATCAATTTTTCGCGCTTCAAGGTTAACGGCAACCACTTTCACTTGCACCAGATCGCCCATACGATAACTGACACCAGAGTGTTCACCGGTTAAGACTTGGCGCTCTGCATCAAACCGATAGTAATCGTTGTTTAACGACGTAACATGCACCAAACCTTCGATATACAAATCGCTTAAGCGCACAAATAAACCAAAGTTAGTGACCGTTGATACCACACCGGCAAACTCACTGCCTAAGTGATCTTGCATGTATTCACACTTAAGCCAATCGGCGACTTCACGCGTTGCATCATCCGCACGGCGTTCTGTCATCGAGCATTGCTCACCTAAGGGCGCAATTTCTTTCTCAGTGTAGGCTTTTGGCCCCGTCACAGGTTGTTGCTGTTTCGCTAATAACGCCTTAATGGCGCGATGCAATACCAGATCCGGGTAACGGCGTATCGGTGAAGTGAAGTGCGCATACGCTTCCAGCGCTAACCCAAAGTGACCTTGGTTATCCCCTTGATAAACAGCTTGCTTCATCGAACGCAGCATCGTCATTTCGATCAACTCGCGATCGGGACGATCAGCTAACGCGGCTAAGGTGGTGGTTAACTCTAATGGCGTGGGTTCAGCTGATAAATTGGCTTCGATACCCAATTCGGCTAAAAAGCGCCGGAAATTAGCAAAACGATCACTATCGGGGCGTTCATGTACGCGGAATAACGCATGCGCTTCATGCTTTTCAATAAAGCGGGCAGACGCCACGTTCGCCATGATCATACATTCTTCAATAATCTTGTGCGCTTCGTTACGATGCACCGGCACAATCTGTTCAATCTTGCGATGGCTATTAAAGATAAAGCGCGTTTCAACCGTTTCGAATTCAATAGCACCTCGCTGTGCACGAACTTTAGCAAGCTTTTTATACAAGCTGTACAGCGTTTCTAAATTGGTCAGTTGCTCAGCATATTCCTGCCTTAACTTGGCATCGCCCTGTAAAATGGCGTGTACTTTGTTATAAGTAAACCGCGCCGCTGAATGCATGACCGCTTCATAAAATTGGTAGCTTTCCAATTTACCTTGACTGCTAATTTGCATTTCACAGACTAAGCACAGTCGATCAGTATGCGGGTTCAGTGAACACAAACCATTTGAAAGTGCTTCTGGTAACATCGGCACCACATGGTCAGGGAAATACACCGAGTTACCACGCTCTAAGGCACTGTGATCAAGTGCGGTACCAAATTTCACATAGGCACTGACATCGGCAATGGCAACCCAAAGCGTCCAGCCGCCATTATCTTTGGCTTTGGCATAAACCGCGTCATCAAAATCACGAGCATCTTCACCATCAATCGTCACCAAAGGCAGTGCCGTTAAATCAACACGCCCTTGCTTAGCGGCAGCAGGCACTTCTTCGCCATATTCCGCCACTTGGGCTAATACTGCGTCAGAGAAAACATGCGGAATTTGATGATTACGAATAGCGACTTCGATTTCCATACCCGGCGCCATATGCTCGCCCAGTACTTCAATTACGCGACCCGTTGCACTAACCCGTTTCGAGGGCCGCTGGCTAATTTCAACCAAGACAACTTGGCCATGTCGTGCCGCGCCCTGCTGGCCATCAGGAATAATGATATCCTGACAGATCCTTGCATCATCGGGTACCACCACACAGATGGCAGAATCTTTGTAATAGCGGCCAACAATGGGCTCGCTGCGGGGCTCAAGCACACGTACCACGCGCGCTTCCACTTTATCTTTGCTTTTGATGGTGGTGGCCGTCGCCAACACCAAGTCACCGGGGATCACCCGCTGCATTTCATGAAAAGGCAGATACCAATCAGGGCCGCCTTGTTCTAATTTGATAAAACCAAAACCGTCACGGTGACCAATCACCGTGCCTTTGACCAAATCCATGTGTTCAACCAAGCCATAACGCTTGCTCTTAGTGAACAACAATTGACCATCACGCTCCATCGCCCGTAAACGCTTTTTCAGGGCAAAAATGGCATCATCATCCGTTAAGGCTAATTCAGAGACGAGTTCTTCAAAGTAGGCAGGTTGTTGCCGTTTCTCAATATGCTCGAGAATAAATTCACGGCTGGGGATAGGGTTCTCGTATTTTTCTTGCTCACGCGCAAGATGCGGATCATTTACCGTCATTAATTAAACTTAGTTTTCCTTTTAATACTATTCAGTGTAACAGCTTGGCAAGAAAATAGGATGAATTTCATTTGACAGGCCGTTCGGCATTCGCAACCACTCTGGCAGGCATTTTTTCTGCCAGACGTTGCTTTAACTTAGTTAGTTTAGCATGAACCGCAGGATCTGCGGTAATAGCATGATGTAACCAGCGATAACTCTGCTCAAAATCGGTAGGGCTACCCTGCCCTGCGACCAAGATTTCAGCTAAACGGATCTTGGCATTAAGATTGCCCACCGCAGCGGCTTCGCGCAAATAAATAATCGCTTTGTTTAGGTCTTTTTGCACAAAGCGGCCAATATGATAATAACGGCCAATTTGCTCTAAACCTTCTGGTAAGCCTTGTGCCGCAGCTTGTAACATAAAATCCCAGCCCCGCTCTACATCGCGCGGCACACAAACGCCGTAGGCTAACATGTCACCAAATAAAAACTGGTAAGATGGCAATTTCATAATATCGGCGCGGGCTTCAATATCGCGCACGAGCTGGCAATCATCGGCTTTCACCCGTTGTAAATGCGCATTACGCTTTATCAGCGTTAATAACTCATCTTGTGAATACAATTCGACTGCTTGCAACTCTTGTGCTTGAGCCGTGGTGCTCAGTAATAAGCCCACCAACAGTGTTCCAATCAATAACTTATGCATAGTGTCAATTAACCGTAATAGAGGCGGCAAAAATGCCTAAATGCTAATTATTAAGCAAAAATTAGACCAGCTCATAAAATCACCACCCTATGCAGCCTAGTACATCGCAAAAAATGCCATGTCAAAGCGACAGGGGCTGAGCGGCGAGCAAAAAAAACGCTACTCTAAGGTAGCGTTCTTCAATGCAAAACCAAGGTTTAATTGAAGGGATGCTTCAGTACGATAGTTTGCACGCGATCCGGACCCGTTGAAATAATATCAATTGGCACACCGGTCAACTCTTCTAAGCGCGCAATGTAGTTACGGGCAGCTTGCGGTAATGCCGATAACTGCTGTACACCAAAGGTGCTTTCTGACCAGCCAGGCATTTCTTCTAATACCGGCGTTACCTGCTCATAACCTTCAGCAGCATAAGGAGGTGTTTGTAACACTGAACCATCGGGTTGGCGATAGCCGACACAGATTTTCACGGTTTCAAGGCCATCCATCACATCCAGCTTGGTTAAACAGAAACCTGAAATACTGTTTAACTGAACTGCACGGCGCACAGCAACGGCATCAAACCAACCACAACGACGTTTACGACCTGTAGTCGCACCAAACTCGTGGCCTTTAACACCAAGGTGTTCGCCGATGGCACAATCTAACTCGGTTGGGAACGGACCTGAACCCACACGTGTCGTGTAAGCTTTCACAATACCCAGAACATAATCTAAGTAACGTGGGCCAAAACCACAACCCGTAGCAACACCGCCCGCCGTAGTATTAGAGGAAGTGACATAGGGATAAGTACCGTGATCAATATCTAATAAAGTGCCTTGAGCACCTTCAAACATGATCTCATCACCATTTTTGCGCGCTTGATCTAATAACTCAGTCACATCAACAACCAGCGATTTTAATAAATCAGCCATGGCTAAGGCGTTATCTAAGGTGGTTTGATAATCAACCGCATCAACTTTGTAATATTCGGTCAGCGTAAAGTTATGCAGATCCATCACTGTTTTCAGCTTTTCAGCAAACAAAGTAGGATTGAACAAGTCACCGACTCGTAAACCGCGACGGGCAACTTTATCTTCGTAAGCTGGGCCAATACCGCGACCTGTAGTACCGATAGGTTTATCGCCACGCGCAACTTCGCGCGCCACATCTAAGGCAACATGAAATGGCAGAATAAGAGGACAAGCTTCACTGATTAACAAGCGCTCTTTAACCGGAACACCACGCTGCTCTAGCATGGTCATCTCTTTTAAAAAGGCTTCTGGCGATAACACCACACCATTACCAATGACACATTTTACGTTACTACGTAAAATACCTGACGGGATAAGATGTAATACAGTTTTTTCACCGTCTATCACCAAGGTATGACCGGCATTGTGGCCGCCCTGATAACGCACCACATAACTGGCTTTATCGGTTAATAAATCAACAATCTTACCTTTACCTTCGTCACCCCATTGAGTGCCGAGCACAACGACGTTTTTGGCCATGGTTCCCACATCACACAAAAAATTAGGCGTGGATTTTAGCAAATTGACTGACAAGTTTCAGCCGTCCAGACGAAAAAAGGCCAAATTTTTATTTGGCCTAAATAACTTGTTTATTTACAGTGCTTTAAGGCATGACAAATCAAACTGCTCGAGATTTTGATACAAGGCAAAACCAAAACGTAGCCGATCCCCACGAAAATCTGTTTCAATTTTGTGCTGTTTTAGCAAACCTGCCAGCTCTGCTACCTGACTACTGCTGCCTAATCGAAATGTAAAAAAGTGGCCATGATGCGCCTGATTGTGCATAAGCAAGTGCTCACGGTTTAATAGCGGATGCTGTAACTGATCTAGCAACTGTAAGAAGCCCTGCTGTAATTGCTGCACATAACGATGCATGCGTCCTACCGTAATACCTTGCTGCTTATAAAGCAGTAGCGCCGCTTCTAATCGGTACAAGGCCGTAAAGTCCATCGTGGCACCGGCAAAGCGATAACCATCTTCACTGTATAACACCAACGCCGATTTGGCGGCGGCTAAGGTGCCAAACTCGGCAAACCAACCGGTATAAAGCGGTCGTTGTTCACTGCCCGCAGGCACTGCCATAAAACAGCACCCCTCACCACCTTGCGCATATTTATAACTGCCTGAAATATAAAAAATCCGCTCAGCAATCGTAGATAAGTCTGTCGGCAAAGCCATAAAGCCGTGATAACCATCAATTGCAATCATCGCCTCAGTAACGGCAGCCAATTGCTTTACAAAGTGGCTCAAATCAGCAATCGCATAACCTGAATTAAAGAAGACCTGACTGCAAAACACCATATCGTGGCCACCTTTTGCGGCCGCCTCAATAAAGCGCTGCTCAAAGCTGGCAAAAGGTTCAGTGGCAATCACCTCGACTTCAACACTCTCCCACTCGGCTAAACGTTTAACTTGCCGTTGAAAGCTATAAAACTCGCTGTCAGTAGTCAGAATTTTTAAGGGTTTTTGCCAATCGAAACAACTGAGTAAACGCATCACTAATTCATGGGTGTTAGGTGCAAACACTAGTTGTTCGGGCAAGGGTAAATTCAGTACATCGGCAATTAATTGCTGGGTATGCGGGATCTTGGTACCAAAAATGTAATGCCATTTTTGGTCAACTAAGCGGGCACTGTCATCCCAATAAGCGAGGGTTGCAGCGCGGGTCACATCAGGCCAGTAATGATGTGAATGACAGGCAAAATGTTGAGTACCTTGGTTCGCTTGTAAAAAACGCGAAAAAAACTGTTGATACATAATTGACCCCTAACGTGTTTAAACGCGCTGCCGCTTTAGTTGAACAAAAGGCCCTTTCGGGCCTTTAAATGTTACGCAATATGTGTGGCTAAAGTAGCAAAGCCATTAGTTTTGCGGCTCTTCAGTACGCATGTATTTGAAGAACTCGTTATCTGGTTGCACAACCAGGATATCGCTCTTCGAATTAAAGCTATTCCGATAAGCCTCTAAACTACGTACAAAAGAATAGAACTCGGCATTCTTGTTGTACATATCTGCATAGACCTTCGCTGCGACTGCATCGCCTTCACCTCGCACTGAACGAGAATTACGTTCTGCATCCGCGATCATAACCGTGACACGCGCATCGACATCAGCACGAATGATTTCAGCTTGCTCACGACCACGAGCACGGTGCTCATCGGCTACCGCTTTACGCTCAGCGCGCATTCGCGCAAAGATCGAATCGCTGATTTCAGTGGGTAAGTTAATTTGCTTAACTCGCACATCGATGACTTCAATGCCTAATTCATTTGCTGCTTGCGCGGCTTGTGATAGTGCACTTTGCATTAACTGGGTACGTTCACCTGAAACGATCTCTTGGATCGTTCTGGCACCGAACTCAGTACGTAAGCCGTTATTGATGTACTGTTTTAACAACACTTCAGCTTGAGACTTTATGCCACCCGTAGATAAGAAATAAGCACCAAAATCTTTGATACGCCATTTCACATAGCTATCAACTAATAAGTCTTTTTTCTCTGCGGTAACAAAACGGTCAGCCTGATCATCCAAGGTTTGGATACGCGAATCTAACAACCGCACCACTTGAATAAAAGGAATTTTGAACTGTAAACCCGGTTCATAAACGCGCACCTGGTTTTCAGCATCACGTTGGATCTTACCGAATTGAATCACGATCGCACGCTCACCTTCAGGCACGACAAACAGCGCTGAAGTGGCAACGATACCAAGCACGACGGCAATAGCAATAATAAAATTCTTCATTGGCGCTTATCTCCCACTTCCGGTTCGAGGCGAACTAGCGCGACTGGTTTCAGGGAACACTGGCGCGGTCGACACATCTTGGCTATTGCGCGCAGGTAATGGCGTCACGGCTTTACCTTGCGTTGCAGCTGCACCTTGATTTATCAACTTATCTAGCGGCAGATACATCAGGTTGTTGCTGTTTTTAACATCAACCAAAATTTTAGAGGTATTCGAGTACACGTATTCCATGGTCTCTAAATACATCCGATCACGTGTAACCTTAGGTGCAGCGAGATACTGAGGCAGTAATTGTTCAAAGCGTGACACTTCACCTTGAGCCCGTAACACGATTTGTTGCTTGTATGCTTCAGCTTCTTGCATCACCCGATTGACCTGACCACGAGCACGCGGTTCAATCTCACGAGCATAAGCGGTTGCTTCTTGCACAAAACGTTCTTGATCTTCTTGCGCTTTAATTGCGTCATCGAAGGCGTCACGCACTTCTTCTGGCGGTCTTGCATCGCGGAAGTTAACATCTACTAAGGTCAAACCCATGTTGTAAGGGTTGATGATGCTTTCTAACTCGATCCGCGTATCTTGTCGAACTACTTCACGACCACGTGTTAACACATCATCCATAATAGAATGACCGATAACAAAACGTAGCGCCGCATCGGTGGCCTCGCGCAAACTACTGTCGGCATCAACCACAGAAAACAAGTATTGGCGAGCATTGAAGATACGATATTGCACTTCAAAGGTCACTCGAACCAAATTTTGGTCTTGCGTTAACATAAAGCCATCTGCACGTAATGAACGTACTTCTTGAGTGTTCACTGGTGTTACAGTATCAATAAAAGTAGGTTTCCAGTGAATACCCGCACCCACTTCTTCATGATATTGGCCGAAGCGTAAAATCACACCACGTTCTGCATCTTTAATGGTGTAAAAACCACTTAAAGCCCAAACCGCAATCGCAACAATTAACACCACTATCATCAAGATAGAGCTGCCACCGCTACCTGCGTTGCCAGAGCCACCGCCTTTACCACCAAAAACTCCGCCTAGTTTTTTACCTAAATTGCGGAATACTTCATCTAAATCGGGCGGGCCTTGATCACGACCACCTTGCTTCCAAGGGTCGTTATTCTTGCCGTTATTGCCCGGCTCGTTCCAAGCCATGCTTAACTCCATTACCGTAAGTTGTCATTAAGGGTTAATGTATCAAAAAAGTGTCTAGCTGACGATATAGTTTTCGAGTTGCTGCTCACTTTGTTTTAACAAACGAGCCCACTGTGCTGCCGACAGCTGAATTTTTAACTGGCAACGGCCATCACTCAAAAAGGTTTCCTCTAACACAGCTTGCAGTTGATAAAGCCGTGCTCGCCAATTACCCGCCTCTGGCGGTAATAATAAGGTTAATTGCAAATGTTGTTGCGACAATAACATCGCTAAAGCTTGCTCAAGTAAGTCGAGCCCCACGCCGGCTAATGCCGATAGATAAACGGCAACCGGTAAACCGTCATCGTTGTATTCTATACGGGGCTGCTGGCCTAATTGGTCAATTTTGTTGAAAACCAATAACTGTGGCACATCTGCTGCGTCAATTTCTTGCAACACCAATTGAACCTGACGCATATTTTCGTCGCGCCGAGCGTCTGCCGCATCAATCACGTGCAATTGAATATCGGCATCCCGTGTTTCTTGTAAGGTTGATTTAAACGCAGCTACCAGATCATGCGGTAAATGGCGGATAAATCCTACTGTGTCAGCCAGAATCGCTTCACCAAAATTCGGCAAGTTAATTTTACGTAAGGTAGGATCCAGTGTCGCAAAAAGTTGATCAGCAGCATACACACTGGCACTGGTTAGCCGATTAAACAGCGTCGACTTACCGGCATTGGTGTAACCTACAATCGACAGCACAGGTTGTTCAGAACGTTGTCTAGCACGCCGCCCTTGCTCCCGCTGCCGAGACATTTTTTGCAAACGCTGTTTTAACGCTTTAACCCGCTCACGCAATAAGCGTCGATCGCTTTCAAGCTGCGTTTCACCCGGCCCGCGTAAACCAATACCCCCCTTTTGCCGTTCGTTGTCAAAACCACGGATCAGACGCGAGGCAAGATGCTGTAACTGGGCCAGTTCGACTTGCAGCTTACCTTCGTAAGTGCGAGCCCGCTGCGCAAAAATATCGAGGATCAAGCTGGTGCGATCAATTACCCGAACCTGACAATGTCTTTCTAGGTTGCGAGTTTGGCCAGGCGACAGCTCGTGATTAAAAATCACCACAGTGGCCGCGAGTTCTTCTACCAGCGCAGCCAATTCATCTGCTTTGCCGGTGCCAATAAAAAACTTTGCATCTGGCGCAGGCCGATTGCTTGAGAGGATTTGCAAGGTGGCAACGCCCGCAGACGACACCAACATCTGCAATTCTTGCAAATCTTCGGTTGACGCTTCCTGCGGAAAATTAACGTGCACTAATACGGCTTGTTCTGCAAGCTCAGAGAGTTCAAACAAGCGCTGCTACTCCGCTAATTATTCCGTTTCCTCGTCGTCATCACCTTGGCTACCGTGAGCAACCATAGTGTTAACCGCACGAGCAGGTACAACGGTAGAAATAGCGTGTTTATACACCATCTGACTTACCGTGTTTTTCAGCAAAATGACGAATTGGTCAAATGATTCAACCTGACCCTGTAATTTAATCCCATTCACCAAATAAATTGATACAGGAATACGTTCCCGTCTTAAGGTGTTCAAAAATGGGTCTTGTAAAGATTGCCCCTTTGCCATGTCGCGCTTTCCTTTTTTATTAATTAGGCTTTATATTGGTATTATTATTTTTATTTCAAGTTGTTAAACCTGAAATATTTGCTGCCTCTGTTAGCTTAGCGAAGAAATGACAGCTTGCAAGTTTTCCTCAAGTTTCACTTCACTTTTTAACCAATGTAATTCAGGCCAACTGCGCAGCCAAGTTAATTGGCGCTTCGCTAATTGCCGCGTTGCAGCAATGCCTTGAGCTTCCATCTCCTGATAAGTAAGCTTTCCAGCGATATAATCCCACATTTGCCGATAACCAACACATCTTATTGATGGTAAATCAGCGTGTAAATCTTTGCGCTGTGTTAACGCACGCACTTCTTGCTCAAAACCTTGCGCTAACATTTGCTCGAAGCGTAATGCTATACGTTGATGTAATAACGCACGATCGGTTGGCGCAATGGCAAATTGGTGCACTTTATACGGAAAAGGTTCAGGTTTTTCTGCAGTTAATTCCGTTAAGCTGCGCCCGGTTAAGCGATAAACTTCTAAAGCACGATTAATCCGCTGTGGATCATTCGGATGGATCCGTTGTGCGGCTTCAGGATCCACGGCTGCGAGCTGTTGATGCAAATAAGCCCAGCCATGCTCGGCCGCTTCGGCTTCCAGTTTAGCACGAATGGCCTTGTCCGCAGCGGGTAGCTCGGAAATCCCTTGGAGTAAGGCTTTAAAATACAACATTGTACCGCCGACTAAAATCGGCACATTGCCACGCTGCTGGATCTGCGCAATCAACTGTAACGCATCAGCACGAAAATCGGCTGCAGAATAACTTTCTGCCGGATCGCGAATATCTAACAAAAAATGTGGGGCTTGCGCCAACTCTGCAGCGGTGGGCTTAGCCGTGCCAATATCCATGCCGCGATAGACTAAAGCGCTGTCTACGCTAATCAGCTCTGCGTTAACCAGCTGTTGCTTTAAAGCGATAGCTAAAGCGGTTTTGCCCGACGCTGTGGGGCCCATTAAACAAATCACCGGTAAATCAGTGGGCATCGTTAGCCTTCCGTATTTGCAGCGTTGCCGCATCAAAACTGAGCGCCAGCGCCCGGCGTTGCGCTTTGCTCAGTGCTGCAGGATACACACCTAACAATAAATCGGCTTGTAAAAAGCCTTGGCGCAACAACACATCGAGTAATCCTTCGGCTAAGCCGTCAGTTTGCACAGTAATTAGTGTAGACAAAAACTCACCGAACCATTGGCCTATTGCCGTGTGTCTTAGCCAAATGGGCACTGCGCGAATAATCACCGTGCGATCTTTTAACAGTAAATCGAAACCTAAAGCCGACAAGTTGTCAGCCGCCGCGAGCAAGGGTTCAAATTCAGCCGACGCCACGGTTAAGCGCACCGGTAATAATAATGGGGCACTTTGTACCTTTAACTGCCACTGAATAGCAATACTGGCGGGCAAATCAACCATAAATAATTGCTCAGCCTCCTGACAAAGTGCAAACCGATTCTCTAACAAAAAGTAATGCGGTGTAGGGCTGGCAACTTGCTCAGTCGCGGCTTGCAACGTTGCTGCCTGATAATTGATTTGCGCTTGCACTGAAGCCACAGCAGGTTTAGCAGCTACGCTGTCGTGAACAGCACGCGCCGTAACACGGCCTTGTTGCGGCTGATATAACGGCGCTTTCGTATATCCCGTCGCAGCATGTCGCGTGGCATAAGCTGCTTGTGCCGCTGCTGAGTTTGGCTGCGGCGATGCGACCTGCGTTTGCGAAGTAGTCATGCTAGGTGATTCAGCCGCTAAAGCAGATTTAGGCTCGCTGTCTTGCCCTTGCGTTAAGGCATCGGCTAAAGCACTCACCACAAAATCATGCACCAAACGTGCTTGATGAAAACGGACTTCGTGTTTAGCGGGGTGCACATTGACATCCACGTCGTTAGCCGGCAGCTCTAGATAAAGTACAAAAGCCGGTTGTAGTTCAGCGGCTAACCAGTCACCGTAGGCTTGTCGGATCGCATGATTTAACAATTTATCGCGCATCATACGACCATTCACATAACTGTATTGGCCGCTACTGACCGCTTGGCAGGCCATCGCCGGTAAAATCCAACCACTGAGTTTGATCTCACCATATTGATTTTCAATCCACAGTGCTTGCTCAGCAAAGTTACGACCACAGATCAGCGCTAAGCGTTTTTGCTTGGCCGCAGCCGTATCAGCAACCGGTAAACGACGCACCACTTGGCCGTTATGGCTCAGTTGCCATGCCACATCAAAACGACTTAAGGCTAAGCGTTTGATTAACTCATCAATATGCGTAAATTCGGTTTTATCGCTTCTTAAAAAACGCCGACGAGCTGGGGTGTTAAAAAATAAATCAACCACGTCGATGCTCGTACCATCGGGATGGGCGGCAGGTCGCAATTCTACTGCCATATCGCGGCCTTCAGCACTGGCTTGCCAAGCAGCGGCTTGCTGCGCCGGTTTTGATGTGAGGGTTAAACGCGCCACTGAACTGATACTGGCTAGCGCTTCACCGCGAAAGCCTAAACTCTCAATCTGTTCCAGATCCGCTAAGCTGCTAATTTTACTGGTGGCATGCCGACTTAGCGCCAACACTAATTCCCCTTCAGCGATGCCCACACCATTATCGCGGATCCGGATCAGCTTGCTGCCACCCTTTTCTAATTCAATATCAATTTGAGTAGCTTGCGCATCCAAACTGTTTTCAACCAATTCTTTTACGACGGAGGCGGGGCGCTCCACCACCTCACCAGCCGCAATTTGGTTAGCTAATTGCGCGGGTAATAATTGAATGGGCATATTAGGGGATCCGCAACACCTGACCAATGCGAATACTGTCGTTACGCAGTTCGTTATGGCGGCGTAACTCGTCTAGTGACACATTATAACGCTGTGCTAATAACGATAAAGACTCCCCTGCTTGCACGCGGTGCTCTTTCGAACGACGCTGCGCAAATAACGAATCGGCTGGAGGCGACAACTCAAAGTGACGGCGCAAACCATTAAATAATGACTGCACTAATTTTTGCTGATGCGAACTACTGCGCAATAAACGCTCTTCTTGCGGGTTAGAAATAAAACCGACTTCAACTAAAATGGACGGAATATCTGGCGCGCGCAACACGCCTAAGCTAGCAGCTTGCGGCTCTTTTTTGTGGAGAGTCGTCACTTTGCCCAATTCAGACAAAACCTGGTTTGCCACTTGATGTGCCGTTACCATCGAATGATTCATTGATAAATCGAGTACCGTTTGTGCTAAATAGCGCTCATTGGCCGAGTCTTTAATCACTTCCGCAACACCGCCTAACAACTCACCGTGTCGCTCCGTTTGCTCTAGCATACGACCGACCTCTGAGGTCGCTCGACGTAACGATAACACCCATACTGAAGCCCCTTTAGGCTGAGGTGAAGTAAAGGCGTCCGCGTGAATGGATACTAACAAATCTGCTTGCATACGCCGCGCAATATCAGTGCGGCTATTCACATGCACATAGTAATCACCGGTACGCACCATGGTGGCTTTCATACCGGGCTCACGGTTAATGGTTTCCAGTAATTGCTTGGCAATAGGCAGGGTTAAGTTTTTTTCATAAATGCCGCTGGGGCCAATGGAACCGGGGTCTTCACCACCGTGTCCGGCATCGATAGCAATGATGATATCGCGAGCGGCACGCACCGTCGCAGGAATTGCCTGGCGACTGCTGGCGGTGTTTGCGCTGCTGTTCGTCACAGGGCGAGTCTCAACCGGCGCGCTACTGGCACTGCTGCTACTGGCTTTACTATCGGGTAAATCCACCACCAAACGATGGCCATAAGGCGGTGTCGGGGTCAGTGCAAAAATTGTTGGTTTAACTGCGCTGCTTAAATCGAGCACAATGCGCATGGTGTTTTTAGTGCCACTGCTGCGAATATCTCGGATCAGCGGGGCTTCACCGCTAATCGCTGGCAGTGTGGTCGCGCCCGTGACGCGACTTAAGTCAATAACTAAGCGTTCTGGGTTTTCTAAGGTGAAATATTTATATTCTGGGGCAGCAGCCAAATCAAATACCACGCGGGTATTGTCTGGCGAGGGCCAAATACGAATATTCTGCACCTGATTACTGGCAAACGCCACCGCACTTTGCAGTAACAGACAATACAAGATGAGATGAGCAAGCAGCGCGTTAGTTTTTTTCATTATCCGTCAATGCTGTCAATAAAGTTTGAACATGTGCGTTATGCGCCGTGATAACCAAATGACGCGAAGTGGCATCCAGCGAAAAAGCCAGCGTTAAATCAGGTTCAGGCAAACAGCCAAAACCACGTTCAGGCCATTCAATTAAACATAGGCTATCAGCATTAAAATAATCTCTGATCCCCATAAATTCCAGTTCTTCTGCATCATGTAACCGATACAAATCAAAATGATAAACTT
Source organism: Alishewanella sp. HL-SH05 (assembly GCF_052655985.1). The sequence continues at coordinate 950,626 of NZ_CP199753.1, read as the reverse complement.
GTAGGCCTGCCAAATCATAGGGTTCAACTAAGGTATAAGTTGGGCTTTTTACTTTACCTGAGTGGCCTAAGCTTTGAATTAAACCTCGAGAAAAAGTGGTTTTGCCCGCGCCTAAAGGCCCTTGCAGAAACAGAACTAAACCACCGTGCAATTGCGCCGCCAGTTTTGCCGCGAACGCTGCCGTTTGCGCTTCGCTATCAATTTGTACCTTAAGTTCTACCACAGTAATAACTCAACACCCATCTTTAATTGCCGTTGGCTATGTTAACAAACTTGTAGGGCATGCAGGAAGAAAAACCGCTCAAGCGTGTGGTCAGACTGAGTAAATTGTTTCAAGTTCCCGCTAGTTAGCCACTTATAGCCATCGAGGTGAAGTCTAAATGCCAAAAGACCACTGACAATTTATGTTAAAGTAGCGCCTAGAAAAGCGCGATATGACGAATACAGAGTTCAGTATGGAAAAACAGCAGCTAGCAGATCAAATTAAACAATGGGCCGCTGAATTAGGTTTTCAGGCCTGTGGTATTACTAAACCTGACTTAGCTGAGCATGAAGCGCACTTACAGCAGTGGTTAGACGCTGGCTTCCATGGTGAAATGCATTATATGGCGCAACACGGCATGTTGCGTGCCAGACCCACTGAATTACAACCCGGTACGCTCAGTGTCATTAGCGTTCGCCTAGATTATTTACCACAGCAAGCAGGTTTTGCCACTAACTTAGCCGATCCTAAGTTGGCCTATATCAGCCGTTATGCGCTGGGGCGAGATTATCATAAATTAATGCGCCAACGTTTAAAGCAACTGGGCCAGAAGATTGCCACACTCAGTGCTGAATTAGCCGGCCGCCCTTTTGTCGACTCGGCGCCCATTTTAGAACGGCCTTTAGCACAAAAAGCCGGTATAGGCTGGGTTGGCAAGCATAGCTTGGTGTTAGCCGAGCAAGCTGGTTCGTGGTTTTTCCTTGGCGAATTACTGGTGAATCTCGATTTGCCCATCGACACGCCACACAACGGCGATTGCGGTAGCTGCGTGGCTTGCATAACCAGTTGCCCAACAGGTGCCATAGTGGCGCCTTATGTTGTTGATGCCCGCCGCTGTATCTCGTATCTCACTATTGAATTAGCCGATGCGATCCCTGAACAGTTTCGAGCGCAAATCGGCAATCGTATTTATGGCTGTGATGATTGCCAATTAGTCTGCCCGATAAATCGAGCCGCGCCATTGAGTCAGGAAAGCGATTTTCAACGTCGTCCACACTGGCAAGATCAGTCACTGCTGGCACTTTTTCAATGGGATGAGGCGACCTTTTTGCAGTTAACCGAAGGCAGCGCCATTAGGCGGATTGGCTTTGAACGCTGGCAACGAAACATTGCCGTTGCGCTGGGCAATGCGCCTTATGACCCTGCTATTAGTGAGATATTACAGCAACGGTTGGCTGACGCCAGTGAGTTAGTAAAAGAGCATATTCGCTGGGCGCTAGCACAGCAAAAACAAAAAAGCTGGCAACAAGCTAATTTATTACCAAGAAGTACCGAACGTTTAGTACGGATTATTCAGAAGGGTCTGCCGCGAGATAGTTAAACTGATTAACAGGCCGCTCTGCTCGTCGTGCTGCCGCCTGCTCGACAATTTCCGTTTTTCGTTGCTCATTAGCCTGATGCCATTCGGTAATTTCAGCCAATAAACGGCCACATCCCAAACAGCAGTCGTGTTGGTCTAGACAGCAGTTTCTAACACATGGGGAGAGCGCCATTGCAAATCCTTAGCAGTGTGTCTCAACATAACATTTTGCTAGAAATTGTTGTCTAAAAAAAGATATTTGGCAATATCGCAGATTCAGAAAAGCGAAAAGCAGCCACTAGGGCTGCTTTTCTAATTTGGAGCGAGTTACGAGATTCGAACTCGTGACCTCGACCTTGGCAAGGTAGCGCTCTACCAACTGAGCTAAACTCGCATCATGCTTGCAACCGAAGTTGCTTACTGATGGCGCGCATTTTACAAAACTGGCCAATCGATGCAAGCATTTTTTTAAGGAATTCGAAAAAAATGTGTGCGATAGGTCACTAATTCAGCAATTGACTCACGAATGTCGTCCATCGCCAAGTGGCTGTTGGTTTTTTGTACGTGTTTAATCACTTCAGGCGCCCAGCGTTTCGCTAACTCTTTTATCGTGCTGACATCGACATTTCGATAATGAAAGAAGCTTTCAAACTCAGGCGCATATTCTGCCAAAAAACGCCGGTCTTGCCCTATACTATTGCCACACATCGGCGATTTACCCGGGCTAACATAGCGACTTAAAAAGGCCAGTGTTTGCTCAACCGCGTCGGCTAGCGTAACGTCACTGGCACGACAACGAGCCGTTAAGCCACTCTTACCGTGTTGCTCAACACACCAAGGGTTCATATTCGCCAACACATCATCCGCGGTTTTAATGGCAAAGACCGGACCTTCGGCTAAGATATTTAACTCGCTGTCCGTCACAATAGTGGCCATCTCTAAAATAACATCGGTTTTTGGTTCCAGCCCCGTCATTTCTAAATCAAGCCAAACCAAGTTGCTATCATTCACTGTCATAATTATTCAGTACCTTTCTGAAGTGAGTGGGCTGAAACGTTTGCTGCTTTGTTACAACCCAGATTGCAGGTATGATACACGTCCTAAGCTTAACAGTAATAGCATCCTTTACAGAAAAACGGTAACCAGTGACCAAGAAAAAACATCTAACACAGCGCCAGCACGATCGAATTGCCAAAAATGAGCAGCGACGTTTACAACGTAATGCTAAAAAAGGTGCCGTCGACTGGGATGAACAACTCTTATTAGCGCCTGAGCCAGGTTTGGTACTCAGTCGCTTTGGTCAGCATGCCGACGTTGAAGATGCCCAAGGTAAGGTGATCCGTTGCAGTATGCGGCGCACCATCAGTTCGGTGGTTACGGGCGACACCGTAATATGGCGGCGCAGCACCCAGGCTACTGGCAGTATTGATGGCGTGATTGAAGCAGTCGAAGAACGCCGTTCGGTTTTGTTACGTCCTGATTTCTATGACGGCCTAAAACCTGTGGCAGCCAATATTGACCTGATGATTATTGTCTCTGCCATTCTTCCGGCATTGTCTTTTAATATTATTGACCGCTATTTAGTCGCGGCAGAGATGACCGGCATTAAACCCTTGCTCGTCATTAATAAAGCCGATTTACTCGATGAGACCGCGCAAGCAGAATTAGAACAGCAACTTGCACTGTATCGCCAACTCAATTACACCTGTTTGCTATTAAGCGCCAACAGCGGCCAGGGTATGAGTACACTGCAAGAGTATATTCACAGTGGTACCAGTATTTTTGTTGGTCAATCTGGTGTGGGTAAGTCGTCGTTGATGAATGCATTGATGCCAGGTTTGGCGGCAGTAACGCGTGAAGTGTCAACGCTTTCAGGGCTGGGACAGCACACCACAACCGTATCGCGGTTATATCATTTGCCAGAAGGTGGTGAACTGATCGACTCGCCAGGGATCCGCGAATTTGCTTTATGGCACTTATCACCTGAAGAAGTAACGCAAGGTTTTATTGAATTTCGACCTTGGCTGGGGCGCTGTAAATTCCGCGACTGTAAACATATCACAGACCCCGGCTGCGCCATTCAACATGCCGTAGCTGAAAACGCGATCAGCCAAGAACGTTACGACAGTTATTTAAAAATCCTGACCAGCATGACGCAGGATAAACCGAATCATTTTTAATTTTAAGAGTATCGACCCGCTATGGATAAACTAAAAATCACCCTGCAATATATGCTACCAAAGCATTTAATTTCCCGCTTAGTGGGTAAATTGGCCGCTGCCCGTTTAGGCTTTATCAGCCATGCGCTGATTAAACTGTTCATCAAAGCCTATAACATCAACATGCAGGAAGCTAAATTTGAACGCGCCAGTGACTATGCCAGTTTTAATGAGTTTTTTACTCGGCCGTTAAAAGACGGTATTCGCCCGCTGGACAGCGATCCGGCGATTATCACCCATCCAGTGGACGGCGCTATTAGCCAGCTGGGTGAAATTGTCTCAGGCCAACTGGTGCAAGCTAAAAACCATAACTACAGCTTACAAAGCTTATTAGGGGGTAAAGAACAAACCGCCGCGCCTTTCTTAGGTGGTGAATTTGCAACCATTTACTTAGCACCGAAAGACTATCACCGTATTCATATGCCGGTAACTGGCGTATTACGTGAAATGATCTATGTGCCCGGCGAGTTGTTTTCGGTTAATCCATTAACGGCTGAAAACGTGCCTGATTTATTTGCCCGTAACGAACGCGTGGTAACGATTTTTGATACCGAGTTTGGCCCAATGGCCTTGGTATTAGTCGGTGCTACGATCGTTGCTAGCATTGAAACCGTCTGGGCCGGTACCGTCACGCCACCAGCGGGCAGCAGTATTTTCCGTTGGAATTATCCGGCGAGCGGTTTAAACAGTGTTCGTTTAGAAAAAGGCGCCGAAATGGGCCGCTTTAAACTCGGCTCAACGGTTATCTTAGCTTTCCCTGCTGGCAAAGTTGCATTTTTAGCCGATCAGCAACCCGGCACCGTCACTCGCATGGGTACGCCATTTGCTAACATAACCTAAACAGTAATACCTGAGCAGGATATACGGATGTCCTGCTCTTCTCTTCTTTCTCGTCACAACGCCCTTTTTCACTGCCTCCTCAGCTAAACCTCTCTAATCTTGGCTATTTACTTTCAGTTGCCCCGTCAAGCTGATGAAAAAAATCCGCAACCGGCCCTTTATCTGCAGTAAACTAAGTAAAAAGAGTTTTTAAGGAATGAGTATGCAAATCATCGCGCATCGTGGTGCCAGTGGTGAGTATCCAGAAAATACACTATTGGCGATTGAGCAAGCGATAGCTCAAGGCGCAGATGCTATTGAGATAGATGTGTTTGCACTGCAAGGTGAGTTGGTCGTTATCCATGATCATCATGTGGCACGCACCACGAATGGGCAAGGCAGCTTATATCAGTTTTCTTTAGCCCAATTACAGCAGCTTGATGCCGGGCGCGGTGAGCGCGTACCGACACTGTGGCAAGTGTTGCAATATGTGCAGGTAACCAAGGCGTGGTTAAATATTGAATTAAAAGGCGCGGATACCGCCGAGCCCTTGCTTAAATTACTGCAACGAGCCGAGCAAGAATTAGCTTTCGATAGCCAACGCTTGCTGATTTCATCGTTTAATCACCATTTATTGCATACCATTAAACGCGCGCAGCCTAGTTTAAAACTGGGGGCGTTAACGGCCAGCTTACCGCTTGATTATGCAGCTTTTGCAGAACAACTGGGAGCTTACTCGGTACATTGTGATGTTAGCTTTATTAACCAAGCGTTTGTCGATGACGCCAAAACCCGTGGTTTAAAAGTCTATGTGTATACCGTGGATCAAGCCGATGATATTGCGCGGCTGCAGCACTATGGCGTAGATGGGATCTTTAGCAATTATCCGGCGCGCAGCCGACAGCGCCTTTCAGCGTCAAACTAAACGGCGCAAAAAGCAGTAAATCGTCAGAAACAAAAATCCCGCCGTAGCGGGATTTTAAAGATGCGTTTGCAGAATTAAGACGGTTGATGTTCGTCTTCGCAGCTATTGCAACTGTTACATAAGCGCATATTCATAACATGCGCTGACACCACTAAGGTGGCACCGACAATCAAAATAAGGTGTTCGTATTCGCTACCCCAAGCACCACGTTGCCAATAAATAAAACCACCTAAAAACAACGCATAAAATGGGTAAAGTTTACGATGATAACGATGAAAACCCACAAATAAAGTAAAGAAACCTAAGGCCATGGTCAGCAGTAACACTATGCCTTCAAACGCATGGTTGTGGCCGGCAGTTAAACCTAACAAAGGTAAGATAGGCAGAATGACAGGTAGCATAATGCAATGAATGGCACATAACGATGTGACCATTATTCCTACCTTATCAAACAACACTCTCGCTTTGGCAATCACTGCGATATCCTTAAAACACGAAATCAAAGAAAAGATATAGTATAACAAAACATTTTAGAATGGAATGGCTCGACACAAATTATCTCTGTTTTGGACTCTGCTACCACAGCCTTTATGGCATAATAGCTCGCTAATTTTAATGATTTGAAAAGATGCGTTATGGATACTCTACTGGAACAACTGGATGACAATCTAAAAGAGCTTTATCGTAAAGCCCTCGATGCCGATGCACTGCTAGAGCAATTGCAACAAGAAGGTAAGGCTAATCATCAGGCGGTATTTGCTAAAGAAGCCGGATTTAGTGCGCAAAGTAATCGTTTTATGCCTTACTTAGCTGAAACTGCAGAACACATCGCGGCGATGCGGCAAAGCCAGCAATTCAATACCGCAACTTTAGAGCGTGTGGTTCGACAACTCAAACTGTTACACAAAACCTTGGCTGAGTTTCGACACATCACCAAATAACAAAAAAGGGGTAACCGCTTAGCCGTTACCCCTTTCACACATGGTTTGTGATTGACTACCGATACCGGTACTAGTCATTCAAAGCAGGCTTTACCGTTTTCTTAAACCAGTCTTCCAGCATTTTATGCTCAAATTCAAATTCTTTACGCGAATTGGCTCGGCCTAGGCGCTGCAAAAAGCCCATATCACGCTCCTTTACCTCGCCACTTAACACCGTCTGACCACTGGCATCGAGTAATTGGTGTGTAAAGCGAATAGCAGGCGAATGAATATCTTTAACAATGCGTAAAGCTTGACCGGCTGGCCCAGCAAAATAGTCAACATCACCCGCTAAATCAATATCGGTTACCGTGACTTGCCATTTATATCCGGCTGGCATTTCTGCGGCCAACTCGTTAAAGGAGTCAGTAAATGCCGCGACCACTCTTTCAGAATAGCGACTACGGGTATCATTAGTCGGCCTTACATCAGTAAAACCTTTGGGATCATCAAAGTTTAGTGTTAGCTCGGCTGCTGCGACACTAAGCCCTGACCACGCTAGCAGCGTCATTGCTAATATACTGTTACGCATTTTAACCTCCTCGAATAACTGATGAGTTATTACAACATTTAAAGGTATAGGCTAAGTTAGCTTTATGCAAGCTGAACACGGCAACTGACAAACGGTATGCTGTTGCTTAACCGCATAAAATGGCCATACAAACTGACACTCCGCCTAAATGAAAGCGCTTCTCGTCATCCGAGCAAGCCGTATCGCTCTGTAATTAGGCCACACTTTGACATGGTTACAGCCTCTTTCAAAGGTGGCTGCCAACACCTGACTTTACTTAATTACTATGCCACAGCGCTGCTAAGCACTAAATAATTCATCATCGGATGATCAAGTGATAAGGATGGCCGAGCATATCCATGCAAAACTCTATCCGATGCCAATACCTGTAATATCTACCAGCAAGCAAGAAAAAGAACAACTGTATTCACAGCGCGATGTGGCCAGTACGCTATTGCTGCGAGTGAATATAAAGTGTTGTCACTGTTAGGTGCTTTGCGTTCGAACATGATCAACGGGTTGAACACCAACGAGTATACTGCGGAGCCTTTGCTAAGTAGCGACTTACCGCTTTAGAAATGTAACCGCATTTAACCGTGTTCCCCGCGCTGATGTTAATTACCCAGCAAGCACTGCCTGATGCAGGCTTGCGAGGTTACGCCTACTTACTTTTTAACAATAAAAGTACCGGCTTCTACTTCAGCCAAGGTGGGTAATGCAGCCATTGCACCAATAGTGGCACAGACCAAACCACTCACTTTACCGGCAAAAGCCACGAAATCGGCAATTTGCTCACGATAAAAATGGTCGCCAGGGGCCGTTTGCGACATCTTAAACAATACAGCACCAATAAAAGAGTCACCCGCCCCTGTGGTGTCGATGGCGGTTATTTCATAAGCTGGCACTAAAGTCTGCTGCCCCAGATGTGAAATTAAACAGCCTTTAGGGCCCAAAGTAACCAGTACAATCTTCACGCCTAAATCATGAAAGTACTGACAGCCTTTTTGCATATCGGTTTCATTACTTAACAATACTAATTCGTCATCGCTTACTTTAACGATATCGGCCAGCGCAAAATAGTGCTCGCACTTAGCTTTGAATTCTTCTTCACGGTTTTGCCAAAGGCCAATTCTAAAATTGGGATCAAAACAAATGATATTACCCTTACGTTTAGCGGCAGTGGCCAAACGTAAATAACTGGCGCTAAGTTCGCCACCCAGTAAAGCCGTGGCTGAACCTAAATGTACAATGGCATCATCGGTTAATTGCTCAATTGCTGCATCGCTCAGACACAGTTGCTCATCGGCACCGCGGTTAAACGCAAATTCACGCTCACCGTTATCCGCTAATGACACAAAAGCAAAAGTGGTCGACATCGGTAATGTCGACACAAAATCCGTGTTCACATGATAAGCTTTAATTTCTTCAGTTAAATACTGACCATAAGGATCGTTACCCACGGCCGCTACCAACGAAACATCCGCACCTAATTTACCAATACAGGCCGCCACATTCGCCGGCGCACCACCTGATTTTTTCACGTAATTTACGCCGTTAACTAAGCCTGCGTTCGTATCTGTACAAACAAAGTCAATTAACATTTCGCCGATGCACACAACTTTCATTTCGCTTCCTTTTATTAGGTTATTTACTGGATGCTTCGTTACAATTCAATTTAAACATCAATAAGTTAGAGTTTTAGCTCGACTTTTTTCTACTGCGCCACAAGGCGTTTATTATAACAGAAGCCGTACAAAATTACGGCGAAAAACAGCATAAATATAATACCGTTCAGCATTTTGAGTGTGGTGTAAAAAGAGCCAATAACCGTGATGTTTTAAGCAAAACCTCAGCTTAAAACACCTGCATTTAGGACTAAATGGACAGGCTAAATGGGCTAAAAACACAAGAAAACAAAACCTATTTAGGGCAATACAATGGTTTTCATACGGATAATTAGCGACTAAATAGAAAACCATATCAAGCGTGATGTAAATTTAAATCATTAAAATGCGACTTAAAGCAGTGAATTTACCGATAAAAAAACCCGTAAAGCAGCGCTTTACGGGTTTTTAACACATCGAAAAAAGATGCTTGGGCAGATTACATCATGCCGCCCATGCCACCCATGCCGCCCATATCAGGCATTGCAGGCGCATCATCTTTTGGTAATTCAGTTACCATAGCTTCGGTGGTGATCATCAGTGAACCAACAGAAGCAGCAAACTGCAATGCAGAACGCGTTACTTTAGTTGGGTCAAGGATACCCATTTCTAACATGTCGCCGTAAACATCAGTCGCGGCATTGTAACCGTAGTTACCTGTACCTTCTTTCACTTTGTTTACAACCACTGACGGCTCTTCACCGGCGTTAGAAACGATTTGACGCAGTGGTGCTTCCATTGCGCGTAGCGCAATTTTGATACCGTGCGTTTGATCTTCGTTTGCGCCAGTCATGCCCACTAAAGAAGCAGCTACGCGCACTAAAGCTACACCACCGCCAGGCACTACGCCTTCTTCTACTGCTGCGCGAGTTGCATGCAGCGCATCTTCAACACGGTGCTTCTTCTCTTTCATTTCTATTTCAGTCGCCGCACCGACTTTGATTACCGCTACACCGCCAGCTAGTTTCGCCAGACGCTCTTGCAGTTTCTCTTTATCGTAGTCAGAAGTGGCTTCTTCGATTTGCTGACGAATTTGCTTCACACGACCATCGATAGCCGCCTGATCACCGGCACCATCAATAATAGTTGTGTTATCTTTCGTGATAACCACGCGCTTAGCAGTACCTAAATCTTCCAGCGTGGCTTTTTCTAGCTCCATACCGATTTCTTCAGAAATCACAGTACCGCCAGTCAGTGTAGCAATGTCTTGTAACATGGCTTTACGACGATCGCCGAAACCTGGGGCTTTAACCGCAGAGATTTTCACGATGCCGCGCATGTTATTCACTACTAAAGTCGCCAAGGCTTCGCCTTCAACGTCTTCTGCAATAATTAACAATGGCTTGCCTGATTTCGCCACACCTTCTAATACCGGTAATAATTCACGGATATTCGAGATTTTCTTATCAACGGCTAAGATGTATGGATTATCTAGTTCAACCTGACCGGCTTCTTGGTTGTTGATGAAGTAAGGAGACAGGTAACCACGGTCGAATTGCATACCTTCAACCACGTCTAACTCGTTGTTCAGGCCTTGACCTTCTTCAACAGTGATCACGCCTTCTTTGCCTACTTTGTCCATAGCTTCGGCAATAATGTTACCGATTTCTTCGTCAGAGTTAGCAGAAATAGTACCTACTTGCGCAATCGCTTTGCTATCGGCACAAGGCTGAGAAAGTTTTTTCAGCTCTTCAACGGCAGCAATTACTGCTTTGTCGATACCGCGCTTTAAATCCATTGGATTCATGCCAGCAGCAACAGCTTTAACACCTTCGTTGATGATGTTTTGCGCTAATACCGTTGCGGTAGTGGTACCGTCACCGGCTTCGTCATTGGCTTTAGATGCGACTTCTTTCACCATCTGTGCGCCCATATTCTCGAATTTGTCTTCTAACTCGATTTCTTTGGCAACAGAAACACCGTCTTTAGTGATAACAGGTGAACCGAATGACTTATCTAAAATAACATTACGGCCTTTTGGGCCTAAGGTAACGCGTACCGCGTTAGCCAGAATATTTACGCCTTTCAGCATTTTATTGCGAGCTTCGTCGCCAAAACGTACGTCTTTTGCAGCCATGTTATATATCCTCAAATACGATTAATAATTGATCAGAGAAGTGTGAAAATTAATCCAGAATCACACCTAAGATGTTGTCTTCTTTGGTGATAACATATTCCTGACCATCAATTTTTTCTGTGCGCTCTACATAAGCACCGAACAATACTTTGTCGCCAACTTTTACTTCTAGTGGCTTAACGTTACCGTTATCTAAGATACGACCATTGCCAACTGCAACGACTTCACCACGGGTAGATTTTTCGGCAGAAGCCCCGGTCAGCACGATGCCGCCAGCTGATTTGCTTTCAGCTTCGGTACGTTTGATGATGACACGATCATGTAATGGACGAATATTCATGCTCTATCTCCTAAAGCGAGTTTTATGTTTAACAAGGGTGTTAAATTGTGTGTTCGCTATATGGGGCGCTGACGAAAAAATTCCAAGGGCTGTTGTAAAAAAACCTGCATTTTTTTAAGGTCGCTTTCGCTTATAATCACTTTTCATTGTGCTTCAGATTGGGAACCGACGATGACGCCCTATTTATTGATTCTCTGTAATTGCCCTGATGACAGCAGCGCACAGCGCATCACCGAAAGCTTACTGTCCCAGCAGTTAGTCGCTTGTATCAATCGATTGCCGGATATTCGTTCCAGTTACCGCTGGCAAGGCCAAATTGAGCACAGTGTGGAAATACAATTGCAGTTAAAAGCACCAGCCGTTAACTTTACCGCAATAGAACAAGCCATCTTGGCCATTCACCCGTACACTGTGCCAGAAATTATTGCTTTACCGCTGACTCGGCTGCATGCACCCTACGGTCAATGGATAAATGAGGTAACCCTAGGTGATCATTAAACGTTTTTATTTGCTGCTTTTAAGCTTGGTTCTTACCCTAACCTTAACGGGTTTTGCCCAAGCACAACAAAGTAATGCACTAGCGAACAAAAATTCGGTATTAAATAGCCTACTGCAAGCGCAGCCGCAATTTCTGCCAGTTGAACAAGCCTTTGTGTTGGATTACCGGCAACAAGATGGCGCTTTATTACTGAATTGGACTATCGCTGATGGCTACTATATGTATCGCGATAAATTTAAACTCGGCGGCGTAGCCGTCAGTTTTTCACACCCGACCTACCCTGCTAGCATGACCATTGAAGACGAGTTCTTTGGCAAAACCGAGGTGTATTACCATCAATTGCAATTAAAGATCCCGTTAAGCGATATTGATGAAGACGCTATTTTTCGTGTTCAGTATATGGGCTGCGCTGAAGCCGGTTTTTGTTACCCGCCGAAAAGTGTTGAAATTCCACTCCAGCAAGGAACTGACGGCACGGCAATATCCAGTACAGCGGATGTCGAGGCTAGCACTGCCACTAACGCAATATCGAGCCAGTATGGACTTATTGATAAACTTAATCAGGGAACCTTATTGGCAAGCCTAGGCGTATTTTTTCTATTAGGTTTAGGCTTATCTTTCACACCTTGTGTGTTTCCGATGTACCCCATTTTAAGCGGTATTATCGTCGGCCAAGGGAAACAACTTTCGACTCGTCGTGCATTTGGTTTATCCATGTCTTATGTGCAAGGCATGGCACTGACATACTCTGCTCTTGGGTTGGTGGTCGCCAGCCTGGGTGTAAAGTTTCAAGCTTGGCTGCAACACCCCAGTGTTCTTATTGTTGCCTCCGTCATCTTTGTCGTTTTAGCCCTAGCAATGTTTGGTGTATTTAATTTTCAATTACCATCCAGTTGGCAGGCGAAAATATCAGGGCTTAGCAATAAACAACAGGGCGGCTCGTTAAAAGGCGCTTTTGTCATGGGGGCGTTATCGGGTTTAATCGCTTCGCCTTGCACCACAGCACCCCTTTCAGCCGCGCTCTTGTATGTGGCACAAAGTGGCGACTTAGTTATCGGGGCCTTAACCCTGTATGTCTTGAGCTTAGGAATGGGGCTGCCTCTATTGCTGCTGGGTACATCCGGTGGCCGTTTACTGCCTAAAGCGGGCAATTGGATGAATGCTGTAAAAAACATCTTCGGTTTCTTGTTACTGGCGGTGCCGCTCATTTTGTTAGAACGATTTTTACCTTACAGCACTATCTTGTTACTGGGCACTGGCTTAACGCTAGTATTGGTGGTGTATTTATATCGGCTGTTATTTACGTTGCAAAACCCGAGTGGCAAAGCGATTTTAGCTGTAATAGCACAAATGCTGTTACTCGGTGCTTTTTGGCTTAATTTAAACCACTGGCGCCCAGCAACAACACTGCCAGCGCCTAGCCAGCAAAGCAGCCAGCAAGGCGAATTTAAAGTTAATGCCTTGGGTTTTATCGAAATCAACACCGCTGAACAGCTGGCTGAACAATTACGGTTGGCGGCAGCTGCGGGGCAATACACCATGGTTGATCTCTATGCGGAATGGTGTGTCGCCTGTAAAGAGTTTGAGCAACTGACCTTCACCAAACCTGAAGTGACGGCGTTAACGTCACAAATGCGCTTGATTAAAATTGATGTCACCACGATGTCACGTGCCGACGCAGCATTATTGGATAGCTACCAAGTACTCGGTTTACCCACCTTGTTGTTCTTTGCTCCTGATGGCACGGAACTAACCCAAAGCCGTGTTACGGGCTTTCAAGCTGCAGCGCCTTTTGCCGCGCATTTAAATAGCATCATCAATTAATGTCTGTCGGCGAACGATAGCGTTCGCCGCAACTTGCAAAACTGACGTTGCGGGCATCGCTCGCAACAGACATCCAGACAGCCACTGGCTGATAAGACCAGTATTTTGCTGCCATTTGCTGCGATTTCACTATAATAAGGCAGGTAACTGCCAGTTGGCTCTCGACAACCAGACCGGTTTCGCCCTAAAGTGCTGCATTAACTTCAGCAAACAAGGCGTTTGTTGGTGGTAGCAGCATTTTATAAGTGGATAGGGAAAGATGGCAGCAACTTTGCGCATATTACTGTTAAATGGCCCAAATTTAAATATGTTGGGCGTACGTGAGCCGGCCACCTATGGTGCTGCCAGCTTAGCGGATATTGTTAGCGCACTGCAGCAACAAGCCGCTTCTTTAGATGTGCAATTACAAGCCCTGCAATCTAATGCTGAGCATGAATTAATCAACGCCATCCAGCAAAGCTATCAACAGCAAGATTTTATCATTATTAACCCTGGTGCTTATACCCATACCAGCATTGCACTGCGCGATGCGTTGTTAGCGGTTGCGATCCCTTTTATCGAAGTACACTTATCTAATGTACATGCGCGGGAAAGCTTTCGGCATCACTCTTATTTATCCGATATTGCCCGAGGCGTGATCTGCGGCCTCGGCGCTAAAGGCTATCACTATGCTTTAGACGCGGCAGTATCTTATTTACATTCACATAATCAAACCTAACTCAATCAGGCGAAAGACATGGATATTAGAAAAATTAAAAAATTAATTGAATTGCTGGAAGAGTCTGGCATTTCTGAATTAGAAATTACTGAAGGCGAAGAATCGGTACGCATCAGTCGCCATGGCCCCGCACAACATTATGCGCCACAACCTATGCATTATGCGCCAGCGCCAATGCAGGCGCCTGCTCCAGCACCTGCGGCACCCACGGCTGCCGCAGTGGAAGCAAAACCAGTAGTCACGGGTCATGTTATGAAATCACCGATGGTGGGTTCTTTCTATCGTGCTGCATCGCCAACGTCGAAAAATTTCGTGGAAGTGGGTCAAGCCGTAAAAGTGGGTGACACCTTATGTATTGTTGAAGCCATGAAGATGATGAACCAAATCCAAGCAGATAAAGCGGGTGTGGTAAAAGAAATCTTGGTTGAAAACGGCGAGCCGGTTGAATTTGACCAGCCAATTTTTATTATCGAATAACATTAAGGCTGACTAATGTTAGAAAAAGTCCTGATAGCCAACCGAGGCGAAATTGCCCTACGCATTTTGCGTGCGTGCAAAGAACTCGGTATCAAAACGGTAGCAGTACACTCTACTGTTGACCGTAATTTAAAACACGTGTTGTTAGCTGACGAAACCATTTGTATTGGCCCAGCACCTTCACCGCAAAGCTACTTAAATATACCCGCATTAATTGCGGCTGCTGAAGTGACTAATGCGCAAGCGATCCACCCAGGCTATGGTTTCTTGGCTGAACGCGCTGATTTTGCGCAACAAGTTGAAGAAAGCGGCTTAGTGTTTATCGGTCCACATCCGGATTCTATCCGCCTAATGGGTGACAAAGTGTCAGCCATTGAAGCGATGAAAAAAGCCGGCGTGCCATGCGTGCCAGGCTCTGATGGTGCGGTAGGCGATGACGCTGCTGTTAACATGAAGATTGCGAAGCGCATCGGGTATCCGATTATCGTTAAAGCGGCTGGCGGCGGCGGTGGTCGTGGTATGCGAGTGGTGCGTACTGAAGAAGAATTAGTCAGCTCTATCGAGATGACGAAAGCCGAAGCGAAAGCCGCATTTGGTAATGACATGGTGTATATGGAGAAATTCCTGGAAAATCCACGTCATATCGAAATTCAAGTTTTAGCTGATGGCCAAGGTAACGCCATCCACTTAGGTGAGCGTGACTGTTCAATGCAGCGTCGCCACCAAAAAGTGGTAGAAGAAGCGCCAGCGCCGGGTATTACCCCTGAACTGCGTGCCTTTATCGGTGGCCGATGTGTCGATGCCTGTAAAGTGATGAATTACCGTGGCGCCGGTACTTTTGAGTTCTTATTTGAAAATGGTGAATTCTTCTTTATCGAGATGAACACCCGTATTCAAGTAGAGCACCCGGTTACCGAAATGATTAGCGGTGTCGACTTAATTAAAGAGCAACTGCGTGTTGCCTCGGGTATGCCGTTGACCATCAAGCAAGAAGACATCGTTATCCGTGGCCATGCCATTGAGTGTCGGATCAATGCTGAAGATCCAGTGAGCTTTATCCCATCACCGGGTAAGATCACGCGTTTCCATCCACCGGGTGGTAATGGTATTCGCTGGGACTCGCACATCTATGCTGATTACACGGTACCACCAAACTATGATTCGATGGTCGGTAAGTTAATCACCTACGGTGAGACCCGTGATATCGCTCTGGCGCGGATGCGCAATGCCTTAGACGAGTTATTAGTGGAAGGTATCAAAACTAACATTCCATTGCATAAAGACATTATGCGCGATGCCGGTTTCTGTAAAGGCGGTACCAATATCCATTATCTGGAAAAGAAATTGGGTATTAAATAACAGCGTTTTACTCACGTGAAACTGAAAAGGGCCTGCCGGCCCTTTTTCTTTTGGCATTCATTGGATCTCTGCTGGTTGCTGGCGCTATAATAAGCGCCTTTTTTCGCTTGTAGAGAACCGCTATGCCTTGGATCCAATTACGCGTCACGACCACTGAAAAGAAAGCCGAACAGGTCAGCGACATGCTAATGAGCTGGGGCGCGCAGGCGGTCACCTTTCTGGATGCGCAAGACACGCCGATCTACGAGCCGATGCCAGGTGAAGTGATTTATTGGGCCAATACCGTGGTGATGGGGCTATTCGATGCCGAACACCCGATGCAAAAAGTGATTGCGCAGCTTGAAAGTACTGCATTATTTAAGGAAGGCGTCAGCTACAAGCTAGAACAGTTAGAAGATAAAGACTGGGAACGCGAATGGATGGATAACTTTCATCCGATCAAATTTGGCGAGCGGCTATGGGTATGTCCTAGCTGGCGCCCTATCCCTGATCCTACTGCGGTGAATGTGATGCTAGACCCTGGCTTAGCGTTTGGTACCGGCACTCACCCAACGACCGCACTGTGCATGCAATGGCTTGACGCACACATAAGCCATGGTCAAACCGTGGTCGACTTTGGTTGCGGCTCGGGTATTTTAGGTATTGCCGCGTTAAAACTGGGTGCCAGCCGTGTTATTGGCGTGGATATCGACCCACAAGCCATTATGGCTTCACGCGCCAACGCGGAACGTAACGATGTGCTGAATCAAATAGAATTGTACTTACCTAAAGATCAGCCACAACTTCAAGCCGATGTGGTGGTAGCCAACATTTTAGCCGGTCCTTTGGCTGAACTCTCTAGTATTATTAGTGCCTATGTAAAACCGGGGGGCTTATTGGCGCTCTCGGGCATCTTGCAAAGCCAAGCGCAAAGTGTGATCGATGCCTATGCCGCTGAGTTTACTTTTGATCCCATTGCCGAACAGGAAGAATGGGTACGTTTAAGCGCCAGAAGAAACGTTTAATTCAGCGTCTATTCAGTCAGGCTTTTGACTTTTGGGTTGGTGATAAAAACAACAACAACTCAATTATCTTTTTAGCGACATCAGCACTGGCGCTAACATAAGCTTGAGAAAACACGGCTTTTCAGCCTTTTAGGGAATGTCAATCCCTGAAAGGTCAAAAAAAAGCAGGTTTTGTTTAAATAATAACCTTTGCTTTAGTGACAAAAATCCGTAAACTTAGCGCCCCTTGGAGGTAGAGCCTTGGATTCAGTGGTGCGCATAGGTCCATATCAGTTAGCGAATAAGGTAGTTTGTGCTCCGATGGCAGGAGTAACCGATCACACTTTTCGTGAGCTTTGTCGGCGCTTCGGTGCAGCTTTAGCTGTGTCAGAAATGCTGTCGAGCAATCCGCTGGTCTGGCAGAGTGAAAAATCACAGAATCGCATGGGCCATCGTCAGGAGTCTGGGATCCGTTCGGTGCAAATTGCCGGCAGTGATCCTGAACAAATGGCGGCAGCAGCCCGTTATAATGTCGAGATTGGCGCACATATTATCGACATTAATATGGGATGCCCTGCCAAGAAGGTAAATAAAAAACTGGCTGGGTCTGCTTTATTGCAGTACCCCGAGTTGGTTGAACAGATTATCCAAGCGGTGGTTAATGCCGTTGACGTTCCTGTAACGTTAAAGATCCGTACAGGTTGGGATCCGGATAATCGCAATGGCGTGCAAATTGCGCGTATTGCTGAAGATAATGGCATACAGGCACTCGCGGTACATGGTCGTACCAAAGCTTGTATGTATAAAGGAGAAGCTGAGTACGACACCATTGCCGCAATTAAGCAGCAAGTATCGATACCAGTAATGGCGAATGGTGATATTACCACCCCGGAAAAAGCACGTTTTGTGCTGGACTACACCGGAGCTGACGCCGTGATGATTGGCCGTGCAGCTCAAGGTCGACCATGGATTTTTCGGGAAGTAGTACATTATTTGGCAACAGGACAGAAATTAGCCGCACCTTCAGTTTCAGAAGTGCAGCAAATCCTGTTGGAGCATGTGCAAGGCTTACACCAATTGTATGGTGAACACGCCGGTGCTCGTATCGCCCGCAAACATGTCGGATGGTACTTGGCAGAACATGATCCACAAGGAGTTTTTCGCAGTGAATTCAATGGCATTGAGCTGGCATTAACGCAGCTTGATGCATTAAATGACTATTTTCATAAACTAGCAGCCACCTAACGTAAAAGAGAAAAAGCAATGTTTAATTCGAACGTTACTTCGCCATTTATTACTAACGCCCACGTACAAACTCAGGAAAAGCCACAGGCTTTATCTAACGCCGCGCAAAAAGCCGTTGCTAACTATCTGCAACAGTTAAACGGCCAAGATGTTAACGACCTGTACGAGCTGGTTTTATCTGAATTAGAACGCCCGCTACTGGAAGAAGTGATGAAATATACCCGCGGCAATCAAACACGCGCCGCTAACTTAATGGGTATCAACCGCGGTACGCTGCGTAAGAAACTTAAACAATACGGCATGTCGTAATGCCCCGCAGGGTTCGGCCCTGCTACCAAGCACCTTCGGGTGCTTTTTTATTAGCTGGATCAGGGTAAAACTTCGCTGCTAAGCTCTGTTCCAGCCCGGCTTACGCCATGTCACTCTTTCTTTTAGCTACAACGAGATAATCCTGATGAGCACACTTCGTCCTGTCCGCCGCGCCCTTTTGAGCGTATCTGATAAAACCGGTATTGTTGAATTCGCCAAGGCACTCAGCGCCATGCAAGTAGAGATTTTATCTACCGGTGGCACAGCTAAATTATTAGCCGAGCAAGGTATTGCCGTAATTGAAGTTTCTGATTACACCGGCCACCCTGAAATTATGGATGGTCGTGTTAAAACGCTACACCCGAAAATTCATGGTGGTATTTTAGCGCGCCGTGGCATCGATGAAGCTGTGATGACGGCAAATAACATCGGCCCGATCGATTTAGTTGTCGTGAACCTTTACCCATTCGCTAACACCGTAGCCAAAGCGGATTGTTCATTAGCTGATGCTATTGAGAATATCGATATCGGTGGCCCAACCATGGTGCGTGCTGCCGCTAAAAACCATCAAGACGTGACAATTATTGTCAATGCTGACGATTACGCGATGGTATTGGCTGAAATGCAAGCACATGACGGTGCCACCACTCATGCTACGCGCTTTAGTTTAGCTATTAGCGCCTTTGAACATACCGCACAATATGATGGCATGATCGCCAATTACTTCGGAGCCATGTTACCGGCATATGACACGCCCACCGCGCCGGCGAGCAAGTTCCCTCGCACCTTTAATAGCCAATTCGTGAAAAAACAAGATTTACGTTACGGCGAAAACAGCCATCAAACGGCGGCGTTTTATGTACAAGCCGGCGCCAATGAAGCATCGGTTGCCAGCGCCACACAATTGCAAGGTAAGGCCCTGTCTTACAACAATATTGCCGACACCGATGCCGCTTTAGAGTGTGTAAAAGAATTTGCCGAACCGGCCTGTGTGATCGTTAAGCACGCCAACCCTTGTGGTGTGGCTATTGGTGAAAACATTCTGGCGGCTTATAACCGCGCTTATGCAACCGATCCTACCTCAGCGTTTGGCGGCATTATCGCCTTTAACCGCGAGTTAGATGACACCACGGCGAAAGAAATCGTTAGTCGTCAATTTGTCGAAGTGATTATTGCCCCTAGCGCCACCGCTGCTGCGGTCGCGGTTGTTGCCACTAAGCCGAATGTACGCTTATTAGTCTGTGGCGAATTTGCTGCCGCCAGTGCTGCCGTGGATATCAAGCAAGTCAACGGTGGCATCTTATTGCAAGACCGCGATCAAGCTACTGTAACAGCGGCTGATTTAAAGGTAGTGAGTCAGCGCCAACCCACCGAACAAGAGTTAAAAGATTTATTGTTCTGCTGGAAAGTCGCCAAGTTTGTGAAATCGAATGCCATTGTTTATGTGAAAGACAGCATGACCATTGGCGTCGGCGCCGGCCAAATGAGCCGCGTTTACAGCGCAAAAATCGCAGGCATCAAAGCCGCGGACGAAAACTTAGAAGTCAAAGGCTCTGTCATGGCCTCTGATGCCTTCTTCCCGTTCCGCGACGGTATTGATGCTGCCGCTGCTGCTGGTATTACTGCGGTGATCCAGCCAGGTGGTTCAATGCGCGATGCCGAGGTCATTGCCGCCGCAGATGAGCACGGTATGGCTATGGTGTTTACCGGCGTTCGCCATTTCCGTCACTAAACATCTGCTTTAACTGTAAAAAGGCCGCATAGCGGCCTTTTCTATTCCAAAGTCACGATCAGTTTCCAGCCAGCGTAAAATCACCTGATAAAATGGGCTTTAAATCATCCGTCGCGCGGTTGTAAACATAGACCCAAGCAGTAACCGCTGCACCATTTTGCAGGGTGACGGGTTGTTTAAGTCGCAGATATTCAGTGGGGCTAGCAAAACCAGGGCCGCACTCTTCATAGGCATCCAGCTCTGTGAGTAAATTTGCAGCTTTCGCTAGCTGATAAACTTCACCAACAACCTGCCAAGCGGGGTCGTTACTTGGCACGGCACCGGGGTAATAATCGACCAAATACAGCTTAGCCTGCAAACCACCCAGCCCGACGAGGCTGGCATATTGCTGCAGTAACTGATAGCAACGATTGCCAGCTGCCCGGCGCGGGGCATGTTGGCGAAGCGTGCCATAGACAAATAAATATTCTGACATGAACAAAGCCCAGATTAACAGTAGCCTGCTATTTTTACATAAATTTAGCCTGAACTGCCCCTTCCAGCGCAAAGCTATTTCTCATTGCGCCGCAAACAAGCCAGCTTACCGCTGTTGTGTGGCAAATCCGCTAAGCCATTGGCTGATAAAAGCCGATATCTGCCTGACGCCACAACAACAAGCGCTGATTGGTGACTATGCTTCTGTAGTTAAGCAGTGGCGTTATCCCAACTTAGCCCCATTGGGCACCGGGCTGTCTACTGATACCAGCACGATAGCACCATCTTCTCTGGCAAAACCGGTAACCAGACACTCTGACTGCATAGGGCCGATTTGCTTAGCTGGAAAATTTACCACTGCCATGACCTGCTTACCCAATAATTGCGCTTTACTATATAAGCTAGTGATCTGGGCACTGGATTTTTTGATACCAATGTCGCTGCCAAAATCTAATTGCAGTTTATAGGCGGGTTTTCGGGCCTCAGGAAAATCGTCTACAGCGATAATGGTGCCTACCCGAAGTTCTACTTTGGCAAAGTCTTGCCAGCTGATGGTTTCCATTACACCCTCTGCGTTAAGCTGCTATGCTAATCAAATTAAAGTAAACCGGAGAACGCCATGGCGCAATGGTTAAATGCGACGATAG
Source organism: Alishewanella sp. HL-SH05 (assembly GCF_052655985.1). The sequence continues at coordinate 929,262 of NZ_CP199753.1, read as the reverse complement.
CGGAAACAATTCACTGGACCGGAAATTTATTCAGCTTAAAAGCCAAGACCGGGCCACTCCCTTTTATTGCCGGTCAGTTTGTCAGACTGGCCATTGATGGCCCTGAAGGAAGGATTCAGCGCGCTTATTCACTGGTTAACCCACCTGACAGCGAATATCAGGAGTTTTTAGTCAGCACCGTTGCCGATGGCTTGTTATCGCCATTATTACAGCAATTAACGCCTGGCGATACGCTGGGAATTAGTCAGCCGGCTACTGGTTTTTTTATTCTGGATGAAGTACCTGACGGCGACAACTTGTGGCTGATTGCCACTGGCACCGGCATAGGCCCCTATTTATCGATGCTAGCCACCGCTGAACCTTATCAGCGCTTCGCCCATATTATTCTAGTACACAGTGTCAGCAACGCAGCCGATTTAACCTATAAAGACCTGATAGCCAGCTTTGTGGCAAAGAATCCCGAGCAGTTACACTATCAGCCGATCGTTACCCGCGAAACCTACCCTGGTGCCCTGCAAGATAGGATACCCAAATTAATAAACAGCCAGCAGTTACAACAACAGTGCGGTCAGTTGCTAAACCCAAAATCACAGGTAATGCTTTGTGGTAACCCACAAATGATTACCGACACTAAAGCCTTATTGGAAGGCATGGGTTTAACCAAAAACCTGCGGCGTAACCCCGGCAATATTACAGTTGAGCAGTATTGGAAATAATGTTGCCTTGGCTTTGATAACGTTTTGAGCGTAACGCCGTTAAAAAATGCCGGCCAAAGATCGTAATATACCGTTATGCAAAGAGGGTTCGGCTTCTTCCCACGTTAAATTGGCTTTATTGGCAAAGCCTAGCAACTTCACCTGATACTTACGCCGATCGGTATGTTGCTCCCAGAGCAATTCTAACTGGCCACTATCCCCTTGCCATAAGCGCTGTTCGCTCTGGTCCAGCACAAGCTCATCGCTGTCTGGGGCAATTCGCTCGGCAATTTGAATATCGGCTAACAAGGTAAAGTATTTATCTTTCACCAACTGATTACCAACATATTCTGCGCCTACAATCACCGCAACCACGGCTAAAGCACGCACCACATCTTTGGTATCAATATCAGTAGAAAAGCCGGCATCGGCATAAACTACACCAGGGCCAGACGCGCGACGGCGCGTTGCCGGCGTGTTATTGGCAACAACACTGCTACCCGGGCGCATAAACTCGGCAATTTGTTGCTCACTCATGCCGTATTGTTCACGAAGCACTTGCTGCGGTGGTTGGTTTAATACGGTACGAATATTGACCTGCAACCAATACTGCGCAGCACTGGGGGCATTGACTAACTGATAACCGCGGGCGGTCAACAACGACGCCACATCGCGCATGAGTGGCCGTTGATACTCCGCCGCCGTTTGGCGGATATCTAAAAATACCGTGCGTAATTCGGCTTCAACCGGATCCAAATAAATGGTTTCGCTCATGCGCATTTGCACATCAAGCTTGCCCTTACTCACGGAGGTATGCAGCGCGCCGCAGCCGGATAACAGCAGTAAACCGCTTAAGATCGCGCCTTTGTAAAGCAACGACATTTAGAATAGCCCAGCTAAAGCACGCGCGACGCCATCGGTTAACGGCTGTGCCGCGGTTTCCCATTTTAGGTTTGCTTGATTAGCTGAACTGACAATGCGTGTTTGATATTTACGCATATTGGTTTGCTGAGAATAACTAGACCGAGTACTGCCACTATCACCTTGCAACAACGTATGTTCAGAACGCTCTTGTACTTGGCCAGCAAATCTCTCCATAATTTGGATATCGGTGATCACGCTGTAATAAACATCTTGTACCATGGCATCCACTACCGTACCGACCACGGCCCCCGCCACCGCTGCACCTGCCGTACCGCCAACAGACCCCCCTGTTGAACGATGGATCACCGCACCTGTTACTGCGCCACCAACCGCACCTGGGCCAGCAGCAAGCGCACCTTGACTATCCCGAGCATTGCTACGACCAACTTGTAACACATTTGCCTGTAACCAGTAGTGGGCTTTTGAGGGGCTATCAATGACTTGATAGCCGCGACTGCGCAGCGTCAAGATCACCTCTTCCCGCACATTAAACTCAGGCTTGTCAGAGGTATTACGAATATCAACATAAACCGTGCGTAATTCAGGATCGACTGGCTCAAGAAAAATACTTGAGCTCATTTTAGTTTGCACATCTAACTGGCGTTTAGCCACACTGGTATGCAGTGCGCCACAGGCAGTTAAACTTAGCAAAGCCGCTACAGCAAGCAATCGAGTCAGTAGGTTCATCAAGATATCCCAAAGGTTTTAAACAAGCATAAGCTTATTCTGCGGTTACTGGCTGAATATTATCTGAACAACCCCAGCAATTTATCACGTTTTTAACCTTTTACTGCAACAGACAAATTAAGAAACACCGAGGCAAATGCTTTACTTTTTTCAAGCAGCCGCTACAATATGCGCCGCTCTTTTGATTGTTCTTTATACAGCTCTTTTTAAAATAAGGTAATCGCTATGCATCCGATGTTAAACATCGCCATTCGTGCTGCCCGTACCGCGGGTAATATTATTGCACGAGCTTGTGGCCAGCTCGACATGGTTGAAAAACTGCAGAAAGGCAGCAACGACTTTGTTACCAACGTTGACCGCGAAGCTGAACAAGCTATTGTTGCGGTGTTAAAAAAATCTTTTCCAACCCATGGTATTGTCGGTGAAGAACATGGCGATTACGGTAACAATGACAGTGAATTCCAGTGGATTATTGATCCGTTGGATGGCACAACCAACTTCATCAAAGGCATTCCACACTTTGCCGTTTCTATTGCCTTAAAACATCAAGGTAAACTAGACCAAGCCGTTATTTTCGATCCGCTACGTGGCGAATTGTTCACGGCGTCTCGCGGTCGTGGTGCACAATTAAACGGTACGCGTATTCGGGTAAATAACCTGCCAGATATGCAAGGCAGTATTTTAGCCACCGGTTTTCCGTTTAAAGCCAAACACCATTTAGACAGCTACAGCAAAATCTTCAACGCGTTTTTTGCCGACTGCGCCGACATGCGTCGTACCGGTTCTGCCGCCTTAGATTTAGCTTATGTCGCTGCCGGTCGTTTTGACGGTTTCTGGGAAATTGGCTTAAAGCCTTGGGATATTGCCGCAGGTGAACTAATCATCCGCGAAGCCGGTGGTATGGTCTGTGATTTTGCTGGTGGCAATAACCACATGAAAAGCGGCAACATTGTTGCAGCCAGCCCAAAAGTATTGCAAGCTATGGTGAAAGGCATGCGGCCACACCTGTCAGAAACGTTAGCAAAATAAGTTACACGGCCAGCGCTGTGCGGCCATCGCCACAGCGCTGGTATAGCGGGTCATCTATCCGCTGATGGTTGCACTGCTCACAGGCCTGCTCACAGCCTGACTAAGCTGGACGCTTCAGCCTCCTTCTCTCAGCCAGTAAAAGGTTTAGCATGCAAGAAATCATTAGTACTGTCGCCTCGATAAAATCCTGGTCAGAGGCCAATCCTCACCTTGCCATGTGGTTAGGCATCGCGATTCTATTATCACTTTCTTGGCTAGCCAATTTTTTGGTTAAGCATATTCTGCTACGCAGCGTCTTCAGTTTATTAGGTTTAAAGAAAAGTCAGTGTGAACAACGCGGCTTAGATTTTCGTTTTGTTAATCGGCTTTCCAATGTGGTTCCTGCGCTGGTTATATCGACCTTAGTCAATCGTGTACCGCTTTTACCCGAACTGCTGGTGCAGGTTACCATTAACGTGACTAACGCCTTTATTGTGCTGACTATCGCTATTGCGCTGAGTAATCTGTTAACGCTGATTAACTCTTTATACGCCCGACGCGAAGATGCACGCAGTAAGCCGATTAAAGGCTATATCCAACTGCTGAAAATTGTGATTTACGCGGTCGCGGTGATTTTGATGATTGCCTCGTTGTTCGACCGCTCACCTTTGATTTTACTGTCTGGCCTGGGTGCGATGGCCGCAGTACTGATGCTGATTTTCCAAGACACCATCTTATCGTTAGTGGCCAGTGTGCAAATCTCTTCTAACGACGTGATCCGCGTGGGTGACTGGGTTGAAATGCCACAACTGCATGCCGATGGTAATGTTATTGATATCGCCCTACATACGGTAAAAATACAAAACTGGGATAAAACCATCACGACTATCCCCACACGCCGCTTTATGACCGATCCGTTTAAAAACTGGCGTGGCATGCAAGACTCTGGCGGCCGACGCATTAAACGTAGCTTAATGCTCGATCAACAAAGCGTGCATTTTTTATCAGAAGAGCAAATCAAAAAGCTCTGTCGTTTTCGGTTATTAACTCAATATATTAGCGATAAGCAGGCTGATATTGCGGCGTGGAATGCTGAACTCAAAGAGCAAGGTCGCGAGCCGGTGAATACTCGGCGTATTACCAATTTGGGCACTTTCCGCGCTTATGTTACGCAGTATCTAAAAAGTCATCCGCATGTGCATCAAGACATGACCATGATGACGCGCCAATTAGCGCCCACCCCAGAAGGCTTGCCACTGGAGATCTATTGTTTTACCAATACCATTGCTTGGGTTGCCTATGAAGGGATCCAAGCGGATATTTTCGATCATCTGTTCGCGATCTTGCCCGAGTTTGGATTACGTGTTTACCAGCACCCTAGTGGCAAAGACTTACAAATGTTACGTCTGTCATCAGGCCAAGCCCCCTCGCCAGCATCACAGCAAATTGCCGAGTAACGCTAAAACACAGGCTATGGCGACAGTGTATGCTGCGCCATGGCATGCATTCAAGGCTTAATCATAAAGGCTTAATCAGCGGTAACTGACGCTCTTGCCATTCACGAAACCCACCCGCCAAGCTGAACACCTGTTGATAGCCCATCTGCTGCAGGGTTAACGCCGCTAAAGCAGAGCGGTAACCGCCACCACAATACAGTACAATTTTTTGTTTTTTATCGGCAACAGTTTGCTCAATATCACGCTCAATAATCCCTTTGCCCAGATGCATCGCTTCAGGAAAGTGCCCCTGTTGCCATTCGTGATCTTCTCGAATATCTAACAATACATATGGCTGTTCATGAGCTAAAAGCTCATCGATACTGATTTCTTTGATCTGTTGTTTGGCGGCTTCAACCAGTGCGATAAAGCCTGCAGCATGTTGCTTACTCATATTTTACCCATAAAAAATGCCAGTCATTGACTGGCATTTTTAACACAGATTTCGCGAAATTACATTAACGGTTCGGTACCTTCACCTTCTTTCTCAGGTGGTGGTGGTGGTAACATATCATCGCGGTTTAAGCCCAGTTGTACCGCAATACCACTGGCCACAAAGATAGAAGAGTAAGTACCAATGGCGATACCAAATAACAGTGCAGTGGCAAAGTTATGGATCAAGGCGCCACCCATGTAAAACAACACAATCAATACAATAATCGTGGTTAACGACGTAACAACCGTACGGTTTAATGTTGAGGTTACTGCGTCATTGACGGTTTCTTCCGGCGTGCTATCACGTAATTTGCGGAAACTTTCCCGGATCCGGTCAAACACCACGATAGTATCGTTAATTGAGTAACCAATCAGCGCTAGAATCGCCGCCAGTACCGTCAGGTCAAACTCAAGTTGTAACAAGGAGAAAAGACCCAAGGTAATAATGACATCGTGTCCCAACGCTAATACGGCGCCTAATGACAAGCGCCACTCAAAGCGCATCCCCACGTACAACAAGATACCAATTAACGCCGTCAGCATGGCTAAGCCACCCTGCTCTTTTAATTCGTCACCCACCGAAGGGCCAACAAATTCAATACGACGCATTTCAATCGGCGTAGCAGAGGTTTCGGATAACGCCGCCATAATCTCATTCGAGATCCGGCTTTGCTCTACCCCTTCTCTTGGTGCAATACGTATCGCAACGTCTTGGCTTGAGCCAAAATATTGCACTACCGCATCGGCATAACCGCGTTCGGCTAAAATGGCACGCACTTGGGTCAGATCAGCGTTTTGGGTGTAACCCACTTCGATAACCGTACCGCCGGTAAAATCCAGCCCCCAATTGATGCCTTTTGTGAACAACAAGCCAAACGAGCTTAGCAGTAACACGATAGACAGCATCAGCGCTGGCATCTTAAAGCGCATGAAATTGAGAGGTTCGTTAAAACTAAATATTCTCACACCAAGCTCCTTACATCGGTAACGACTGTACGCGACGGCCGCCCCAGATTGAATTAACCAGCAAGCGGGTACCCACTACTGAAGTAAAGATCGAGGTTAAAATACCGATAGCTAAAGTGATGGCGAAGCCTTTCACTGGACCAGTACCAATTCCAAACAGGATCAGGGCCACTAATAATGTGGTGATATTCGAGTCAGCGATTGTCGCAAAAGCACGGTCATAGCCTTGATGGATCGCTTGTTGAATCGAGCGGCCTTCGGCAATTTCTTCACGGATCCGTTCAAATATCAGTACGTTAGCATCAACGGCCATACCGACAGTTAACACAATACCCGCCATACCCGGTAAAGTTAGGGTGGCACCGGGGATCATCGACATAAAGCCAATAATTAACACCAGGTTAGCGACCAACGCCAAGTTAGCAATTAAACCGAACACACGGTAGTAAATCACCATAAAGATTAAGACCACCACCATACCCCACATAATGGCCGTCATACCTAAATCGATATTTTCCTGACCGAGGCTTGGCCCTATGGTGCGTTCTTCGATGATTTGCGTAGGTGCAATCAGTGCACCGGCACGCAGTAACAAGGCGAGATTTTGTGCTTCAGCAGGGTTACCAATACCGGTAATGCGGAAACTGCGACCCAAGCGCGCTTGAATGGTCGCGGCATTGATCACTTCTTCCTGCTTAATCAACACAGGCGTGCCATCAGCTTGTAATTGCTCACCGGGCTTGTATTCAATAAACACGGTAGCCATACGTCGACCAATCGAATCACGGGTCGAGGTTGAAAGTAAATTACCGCCTTGTGCATCCAGAGAAATGTTAACCTGTGGCTGGCCCATTTCATCGTAACTTGAGCTGGCATTGGTGATGTGCTCACCGGTCAGCATCACGCGGTTTTCCAGTAAGAAAGGTTGGCCACTGCGGTCATAATACAAACCTGAACCGGGTGGTAAACGACCATTCAAGGCCGCACCTAAGTCACCTTGCTCGTCGACTAAACGAAACTCGAGTGTTGCCGTTGCGCCCAAAATCTCTTTAGCTTGCGCCGGATCTTGTACGCCAGGTAATTGCACTATAATACGATCAGCGCCTTGACGCTGTACCAGCGGCTCAGCTACCCCAATTTCATTCACCCGATTACGGATAATGGTGATGTTCTGCTCAAGTGCGTATTCACGAATTTCGCGCAGACGGATTTCGCTTAAGGTCACTTGTAGGCTAAATTCAGCAGGGCCGTCAGTAAACACTAACTCACGGTCCAGTTTGCCTAAGGCCGAGCGAGCCGCTTGCACATCTTCCGCTGAGCGCAATTGCAGTTGCACCATGCCGCGTTCAACATCTGCAGAAACTGAACGGTAGCGCACTTTAGCTTCACGTAAGTCGGCACGAAACGCACCCACCATGTCATTGATGTTTTTATCAATGGCCGCTTTCATGTCTACGGCCATTAAAAAATGCACACCACCACGTAAATCTAAGCCTAACTTCATTGGTGTTGCACCAATGCCAGCCAGCCAACCGGGGGTGGTGGGCACTAAGTTTAATGCCGTAACATAGTTAACAGTACCCAATAAATTAATGGCAATTTGCCGCGCTCGCAGCTGATCTTCAGCAGATTGAAAGCGCGCTAACACCTGACCATTTTCCAGTGTTACCGATTTTGGCGTAACACCTTCACTGATAAAGCTTTGCTCTAACTGTTGGCGAGTGCTTTCTAACACCACGCCCCCACGGGTTGCATTAATATTCAGCGCCGGATCTTCCGGGTATAAATTTGGCATTGCGTAAACTAATGCCAGTAGCAGTACCCCGATAACGACCAGGTACCGCCAGAGCGGATTTTGGTTTAACACGAATACATCCTTTCGTTAGCAGTGCCGCTTATAACGACTTTAAAGTACCCTTAGGTAATACCGCACTGATAGCGGATTTTTGTACTGTGACTTCAGTACTGTCATTTAATGCCACAACGACAAAGTCTTTATCTTCCGCAATTTTAGTAATGCGACCGACAATACCGCCTTGCGTCAGCACTTCATCACCTTTACCTAAAGCCGACATCAGGTTGCGATGTTCTTTTACACGCTTGGCTTGTGGGCGGTAGATTAAAAAGTAAAAAATCAAACCAAACGCCAACAACATAATAATTAAATCCCAACCACCACCTTGTGGTGCGGCAGCGGTATCGGCATAGGCTTGGTTAATGAATAAACTCATGGTTGTCCCCTTAATGTTAAAATCAGTTATTCTGTTAATTCTGCGTCCAGCGATGGTACTGGCATACTTCTTTTTGCGTAAAATTCTGCTACAAAGGCTGACAAGTTACCAGCGGCAATAGCTGCGCGCAATCCCTGCATCAGCTTCTGATAATGATGCAGGTTATGAATGGTGTTTAAACGCGCGCCTAAAATCTCGTTGCAACGATCTAAATGATGTAAATAGGCCCGAGAATAATTTTTACACGTGTAACAATCACAGTCTTTGTCTAACGGCGCGGTATCGGTTTTATGCTTGGCGTTGCGGATTTTAATCACGCCATCACTAACAAACAAATGACCATTACGCGCATTGCGTGTCGGCATGACGCAATCAAACATATCCACGCCACGGCGTACCGCTTCAACTAAGTCTTCTGGTTTGCCTACGCCCATTAAATAACGCGGTTTGTTCGCTGGCATTTTATCAGTGGTGTGGTTCAGAATATTAATCATATCGGCTTTGGGTTCACCTACCGATAAACCGCCGATGGCATAGCCGTCAAAACCAATCTCTTCTAAACCGGCTAATGAAATGTCTCGCAAATGCGGATACATGCCACCTTGGATAATACCAAACAACGCTGACGGGTTATCGCCATGCGCATCTTTTGAACGTTTCGCCCAGCGCAGCGATAATTCCATGGACTTACGAGCTTGTGGCTCGGTAGCCGGATATGGCGTACATTCATCAAAGATCATCACAATATCTGAACCCAGATCGCGCTGCACTTCCATTGAGCGTTCTGGCGTTAACATGATGCGTTCGCCATTTAGCGGCGAGCGGAACTTAACGCCTTCTTCGGTGATTTTGCGCAGTTCGCCAAGGCTAAATACCTGAAAACCGCCTGAGTCAGTTAAGATGGGTTTATGCCAATGCATAAAATCATGCAGGTCACCGTGTAACTTAATAATGTCAGTGCCCGGACGCAGCATTAAGTGAAAGGTGTTACCTAAGCAAATTTGCGCACCGGTGGCATCTAACTCTTCTGGTGTCATGCCTTTTACCGTGCCGTAAGTCCCCACGGGCATAAAGGCAGGGGTATCCACCACACCACGATCAAAAATAAGTTGGCCACGACGGGCTTTACCGTCAGTAGCAAGTAATTCAAATTTCAAAATTTACCTCTTCTGGCCGGAAAAACAGTCCGGCTCGTCATTATTAGCGTTTTGCCGCAATATGGCCGCGCGCAATCGGCGGCCATTATAGCAGTATTCAGCCAGCGGCTTAACTAATAAACATCGCGTCGCCATAGGAATAAAAGCGATATTGCTCTGCAATAGCCGTTTTATAAGCCTGTAATACATGTTGTTGGCTACTAAAGGCGGACACCAGCATAATCAGTGTCGATTCGGGTAAATGAAAGTTGGTGATTAGTGCATCAATGACTTGAAAGCGATAACCCGGGTAAATAAAAATTTGGGTATCGCCACTGTAAGGTTGCAGCTGACCGCCATGCTGTGCCGCAGCGGATTCAAGCGAACGCACTGAGGTAGTACCGACGGCTACTACCCGATTGCCGCGCGCTTTACATGCTGCAACGGCATCCACCACCTCTTGCTCCACTTCAATATATTCAGCATGCATTTTATGCTCTAGCACCGAATCAACGCGTACCGGCTGAAAAGTACCGGCGCCAACATGCAAAGTCACAAAAGCAAATTGCACGCCTTTGGCCGCTAATTGATCTAACAAGGGCTGGTCAAAGTGTAAACCTGCTGTAGGTGCAGCCACGGCACCGGGTTTTTTGTTATACACCGTTTGATAACGGGCTTTATCTTCTTCGGTATCAGGGCGCGCAATGTAAGGGGGTAACGGCATATGTCCTAGCCTGTCTAGCATGGCAAATACCGGCTCATCACCCAGTAACTCTAATTCAAATAAGGTATCGTGCCGTTGACGCATCAGCACTTTAGCGGAATTTTCTAACAATAATTCTGTGCCGGGTTTTGGCGCTTTACTGGCACGAATATGCGCTAAAAAACGCTGTTGGTCCAAGACACGTTCGACCAACACTTCAACCTGGCCGCCTGAGGCTTTTTGACCAAACAAACGGGCGGGGATCACGCGTGTGTTGTTAAACACTAACAAATCCCCAGGGTTAAGCAAATCAAGCAGTTCTTTGAAGATATGATGGTGCAGTTCACCCGTTTGGCGCTGCATGGCCAGTAAACGACTGGCTGAGCGCTCAGCCTGTGGTTGACTGGCAATTAGATGTTCAGGTAACTCAAAACTAAAATCTTTCACTAACATAGCGTTGTCCTTGGCTTTACCGGCCAAATCCGGCGGCGCTATGTTAGCAAATTTATCCAGGGCTTGTTGACATTTGATGGTTGTTTTTGCAGCTGAGTGGCTGGTATTTATACAAGGCAGAGCTTGTGCCGTGTAGTTATTCTACATAAACAAGCGACCCGTTTGTCTGGAACAAACGGGAACACCTCTGCTGGCCAAAGGCGAAATATAGGATATATTTCGTATAACGCAGTAGAAATGCCAGCCACACGCTGCCCGAAGGGTTCGTCTGGCGATGCTTTGTTCTTTGTGGCCTACATGGATGTAGGTCAGGGGCGAGAGCAGGACGCGGTAGCTTCTCTCGTCGTTTATTTAGAATAACTAAACTGCACTCCTCGTTTCGCGATCAAAACACCGCCAAACGAACAAAATCTAAACAGCAAACGTCAACAAGCCCTTGCTCGACACTTTTTTACCAGCACTTCACCGATTAACGCGGCCATTTGCTGATAACTACGCGCTTTACTTGACGTTGGACGCCACGCAACGCCGATATCCCGATATGCCTGCCCTGCAGAAGCCGGCTGACTGATTAACTCGGTGCCCTCTAAAACACCACTATTAATCGCCATCTGCGGCATAAAGGTCACCCCCAGTTTGTTATTCACCATTTGCGTAAGGGTATGTAAGCTGGTAGCGAAAAAAGGATTCACCTTACGGCTGTCTTCTAATTCACAGGCTTTTACCGCATGACCCGTTAAACAATGCTCGCGCTCTAACAAGAAGATACTCTCATCCGGCCATTGGTTAATATCTTGATTAAAACCGCGATCTTGCCAATCCTTATGCAGCACTAGATTAAACGCGTCTTGTTGCAGTACTTCCGTGTGCAATACGCCCGTTTCATAGGGTAGCGCCAGCAACACCATATCTAGGCGGCCTTCACTTAACGCATGCAACGAGTTATCTGAAGTGTCTTCACGCAATAATAGCTGCAACTCGGGAAAACGCTCACGGCACAGTGTCATGACTTCACCCAGCACAAAGGGCGCAATAGTCGGGATACAACCCAACCGAAAAGGCCCGGTCATCGGTTTACCCTGAGATTTAGCAAAATCGGTTAGCTCTTCGCATTGCTCAATAATATGACGTGCCAGCCTAACAACATCTTCACCTAGGGCGGTGAAAATAAAAGTTTTATGGTCACGCTCTAATAATTGCGTTTCCATGGTCTCCTCTAAACTGGCAATGGCCGCGCTGAGTGTCGATTGCCCAACATAGCAAGCATCGGCAGCACGGCCAAAATGCTGATGCTCATGCAAGGCGAGTAAATACTGTAATTGTTTAATACTGGGCAGACGTTTCATGCTTAACCTTTCGCTACAATCGAATTGCTAAAACTTACCTTTTTTAATCGATTTAAGCAATTAGCATCAGTGGCATGATGAAAGAAATATAAGGTGCAGGCAGACAAGACTGGCTATGTTAGCTGCGACAGCCCTGCTGTCGCAGCTAACACAAAAGTTTAACTGAAAATCGCTTTTAAGATGTAGAAGAACACGATGGCCAAACCTGCGCCGACCGGTAAGGTAATAACCCAAGAAATAAAGATATTACGCACTACCCCCAGGTTTAAGGCCGCAATACCCCGTGCTAAACCCACGCCGAGTACAGCACCTACTAAGGTTTGCGTGGTAGAGATAGGTAAACCCGCACCCGAAGCAATAACCACGGTAGAAGCAGCAGACAGCTCTGCCGCAAAACCACGGCTGGGTGTTAAATGCGTAATCGCTGTACCAATTGTTTTAATAACCCGAGCACCTAAAGTCGCTAAACCAATAACGATACCGATGGCACCTAAAGGCAACACCCACACGGCTAACGTTGCTTTAGCCGCAATTTCACCGCCAGAGGTCACCACACTGACTACCGCTGCCACTGGGCCGATAGCATTCGCCACATCGTTCGAGCCGTGTGCAAAGGCCATACAACATGCGGTGGTAATCATTAAAATACCGAAAATACGCTCTACGTTGTTGTAGTGCATCTCTTTGTCGGCTTCAGGGTCAATTTGAATACGCGAAATGGCGATCTTACCAATAACCGCTACAACCACACCGACGGCAATCGAAATATAAATACCATTGGCGGTAGAAATATCTAAACCAACATGCTTTAAGCCTTTTTGCACGGTAACCAAGGTCATCATTAAACCGGCGAAAAACATATAGAAAGGTACATAACGCTTGGCGTTTTCTAAAGGATTATCGGTATCAAAAATTAAGCGTTGCGCACTCATAAAGATTAAATAAGCCAAGACCCCCGCCAACATGGGTGTCACTACCCAGCTACCAACGATGCCACTGACTTTATTCCATTGCACGGCTTCAGTGCCAGCAGCAACTAAAGCAAAACCGATAATAGCACCGATAATCGAGTGGGTGGTGGAGACTGGCCAACCAAAGTAAGACGCCGCTAGCAACCAGGTACCGGCAGCTAATAAAGCAGCGATCATACCAAACACCATAAATTCAGGTGTATCGGCAAAGTAACCGGCATCAATAATACCCGAGCGGATCGTTGAGGTAACAGAACCGCCTGCTAAGTAGGCGCCAGCGAATTCAAATATCGCTGCAATCAAGATAGCTTGTTTAATCGTGAGGGCTTTAGAGCCAACAGAGGTACCCATGGCATTTGCCACGTCATTGGCACCGACACCGTAAGCCATAAAAAAGCCAAATACTGCAGCCAAAATAATCAGGATCAGGCCGTAAGATTCTAAAATTGCCATAAAAAATTACCTATAAGGTTAGCGGGCTAGCATAATTTCAAGACGGGAACCAACACGTAAGGCGACATCTGCTAAATCGCCCAACCATTCCAGTGTGCGATATAAAAACATCACATCGACTGGGTTAAGATCCTTCTCGGCTAGCCGCAACTTCTTACGTAATTTAATTTGCATTTCATCGGTATCGTGCTCGATAGCATCCAATTGCTCGACCATCTTAATCACTAGATTAACTTCACGGCCACGAAAGCCCGTTTCCAGCAATTCATCTAGTTCATTAATTACCTGAGAAGCCATCTCAGTGGCATCAATACAACGCTGCACATAAGCAGTAAATTCAGTTTGGATTGTTTCAGGAATTTCTAATTCACGCCCCAACACGCGGCCAGAAATATCTTTTGCTTTATTAGCAATTTTATCTTGTTGCGATACCAATTCTAAAATATCGGTGCGGTCAACGGGTAAAAACAAACCTCGCGGTAAGTTAATCCGAATTTCACGTTTTAAGCGATCAGCATCTTTTTCAAATGCAACGATGCTCTTACGCACTTCCGCTGCCTGGGTCCAATCTTTTTGATAAACCGCCGCAAAGAATGGCAGTAATTGCTCACTGGCTTGGTGTACTTTGCGAATATGCTCTTCAATCGGCTTTATTGGCGATTTGGCAAATACGGACAAAAAAGTATTAGCGGGCATAGAGGGCCTCATTGATGTTAAGTGACTGTAGTCGGCGAACATTGTAACCGCAATGCCAAAGTAATAAAAATGAAATGTCGTTTCAAAAAAAATGCCCCTGCTAGAATACCAGCAGAGGCACGGCATAACATTTGACTAAGAGTTAGTCGCCACGAACTTCCTGCTCGAGTTTTTCGTGGCTGGCATGTCTAACAACCTTACCTTTAACAAAGAAAATAATGTATTCCGACAAGTTCTTACAGCGATCGCCAATGCGTTCTAACGAGCGAGCCGACCACAACACGTTCATCACTTTAGGAATAGAGCGCGGATCTTCAATCATGTAGGTCATTAATTGCCGCGTAATCGCTTCGTATTCACGATCCACTTTTTTATCTTCTTTATGCACGGTTAAGGCTGCTTCAACGTCCATTCGAGCAAAAGCATCTAACACATCGTGCAACATTTGCGCGACATGCCGCCCCAGATTGTCTAAGTTTACCAGCAAGTCTTGTTGATCACTGTTAAAAGACTCCAGCGCCACTTTGGCAATACGCCGTGTTTCATCACCGATCCGCTCTAAATCGTTAATGCTTTTTAATATCGCCATTATTAAGCGCAGATCGCTAGCAGCAGGCTGACGCTTGGCAATCACTCGGGTACATTCTTTATCTATCTGTAATTCCCAGTCATTGACCTTCAGATCATTGGCAATAACCTGCTGTGCCAATTCACTATCGCTATTGGCAATGGCGGCTAAGGCATCATAAAGTTGCCGCTCAATTAGGCCGCCCATCGACATCACATGATTTCTAATTTGCTCCAATTCTTCGTTGAACTGGCTGGAAATATGCTTCGATAAATTTAATTTATCCATCCTGTTAGTCTCCGTGGTCCTATTCTGGCTTAGCCAAAGCAATTCAGTTAACCGAACCGCCCAGTAATATAATCTTCTGTTTGCGGCTGGCGTGGATCGGTAAAGATCTTGTTGGTGGCATCAAACTCAACCAACTGCCCTAAATTCATAAACGCAGTAAAATCCGATACCCGCGCCGCCTGCTGCATATTGTGTGTCACTATAACGATGGTGTATTGCTGCTTTAACTCATACAGCAATTCTTCAATTTTTAGGGTTGAAATCGGATCCAACGCTGAAGCCGGTTCATCCAATAACAACACCTCGGGCTCAATGGCAATAGCACGGGCAATCACTAGCCGCTGCTGTTGACCACCCGATAAGGTCAACGCATTGTCATATAAACGATCTTTCACTTCATGCCAAAGTGCGGCTTTTTGTAAGGCCGCGGCGATTAACTCGTCTAACTGCCTAGCACTGTTAATCCCCTGCAAACGCAAGCCAAAAGCGACATTTTCATACACCGACAATGGAAACGGATTGGGTTTTTGAAACACAATGCCAACCCGTCGACGTAACTCGGCTAAATCGACACCCGCTTGATAAATATTCAATTCATCTAGCAACACCTGCCCTTCGGTGCTGGCATCATCAAGCAGTTCATTCATGCGATTGAAGCTTCGCAATAACGTTGATTTGCCACAACCGGATGGCCCAATCAGCGCCGTGACACGATTAGCCGGAATGTCTAAACTGATTTGATCCAGCACTGTTTTACCGGCCAAACTGACCGACAAGTTTTGTGCTGACATTTTCGTACTGACATCCGTTAATGCGGCCATTGTATTCCTCATTTATGACACTTTTATGAAACTAAGACGTATTTTTAAGCACCCTGACTGCGTGTCTTTGCCCGATAGTAACGGCGTAAGCGCATCGCTAATAAATTCAGGCTACCAATTAATAACAGCAACACCAGAGTAATAGCGTACACCCGAGGCTCAGCTGCGTCGGCATTCGAGCTTTGCAAGCCAACATCATAAATTTGCAAACCCAAGCTCATAATTTGCTGATCAAGCTGCACAAACGGCCATTCGCTCCGCAGTGGTAATACCGGTGCGTATTTCACCACCCCAACAAAAATTAACGGAGCAACCTCGCCGGCGGCACGTGACATCGCCAGCACCACACCCGTGATCATGGCAGGAATAGCAACCGGTAAAATAAGCTTACGTAATACTTCCGCTTTGGTCGCACCTAAGGCATAACCACCTAAGCGCAAACTTTGGGGTATGCGTGCCAGCCCCTCTTCTGTGGCGACAATCACCACGGGTAAGGTTAATAATGCTAGGGTCAGGGATACCCATAGCAAGCCGGGGGTGCCAAAAGTCGCTTGAGGGAGTTGTTCCGCGTAAAACAACTGATCAATACTGCCACCTAACACATAAACAAAAAAACCTAACGCAAACACGCCAAATACCACAGAGGGCACCCCAGCAAGGTTGTGTACACTGAGTCGCACCAAACGCACTAAGCGGCCATCTTTGGCATATTCATGTAAATAAATACCCGCCATAATACCAATCGGCGCAACTAACAAAGCCATTAATAATACCGATAATACCGTACCCATAATGGCCGGTAAGATCCCGCCCGCGCTATTTGCTTGCCGAGGTTCAGTACTCAAAAACTGCCACCACTGCGCCGCAAACAGTTGCAACTTACCCCATAACGACAACTGATTGGGTGAAATCACCCGTTCAATATCGCGACGCTGAAAGGTTCTGCTGCTGTTATCGCTTAAGCGTAATTGCAGTTCAGTCGCATTCTCTTGCGTCACGACACCATAAAACTCGCCTTGGCTAAAATGCCGCAGCAAACTTAGCTGCGCCGGCGTTTGCCAATCGTGGCTCAAATGCTGCCAATACCAACGAAACGCCGTTTGCCCTGCCATCTGGCCTTGTTTGATTAACACACGCTGTGCCTGGCTGTGGCTCGGTAGGCCCGCAGCAGCAAGTTGCTCAGCATTAACTTGCTGGCGAGACACCACCTCACCAAACACTTGCTGCATTTGGCCTGAGATGGGGTATTGAAACTGCACGACTTCGGCTGGCCAAAATAACCGTAAACCACGGCTTAAAATTAACAAACACAATAAAAAAAACGTGAGTAGCGTTAAAGCGGTGGCTAATGCCGAAAAGAAATAGAGTCGCCGCCCGGGCTGCCGATTCGTGCTCATTATTCCAACCTCTGTAAATTACGGCGTAAACGTTGGCGCACTAAGTCAGCTAAGGTATTTGCAGCAAAGGTGAAAACAAACAACAAAATAGCCACTAAAAACAACACGCGATAATGGCTGCTGTCGACCGCAGCTTCGGGGAGTTCGATGGTCAGCGTGGCCGTTAAACTGCGCAGCCCTTCGAACAGATTAAAATTGGTGATGGGGTTATTGCCGGTCGCCATCAAAATAATCATCGTTTCACCAATGGCACGACTTAACCCCAACATCACGGCCGCTAGAAACCCGGGCATCGCCACCGGTAACATAATTCGCCGTACAATTTGCCATTGATTGGCCCCCAGCGCATAGGCACCGGCCGTCAGTTGTTGCGGAATTTGTGCTAAAGCATCGTAGCTTACTGTATAAATGACCGGTAGCACGGCAAAACCCATCGCCAGACCAATCACTAAAGCATTACGCTGCTGATAATCTACGCCTTGTTGATCTAACCAAAAACGTAAGCTGTCTTCAAACAGTAAGCTTTCAAACCAAGAGCCTAAACCCAACGCCACCCAGGCACCAATCAGCAATATCGCACTCATCAGTATTAACGTGGCACCACTGCTATTTAAATGCTGCCAACGGCGGGGTAAATAATGCCAATAATAGGCCAATGCCCAAACAGCCGCCGGCACTAACAGTAAATACAGTAATAAAGAGAGCAAATGTTGCTCTAAGGCTGGGGCCAGCCAAATAGCCGCTAAAAAGCCAATAATGACGGTAGGAAATAACGCCATCAGTTCAATCATGCTACTTAAGCGGCTGCGAACCGGCTCTTGCAAAAAGCACACACTAAAAATGGCGGCCAAGACAGCTAAGGGTACCGCCACCAATAACGCATAAAAAGCCGCTTTTAGGGTACCGATGGTTAAGGGTACCAAAGAGTATTTACCTTGATAAAGCTCATAACCCCCACCGCTTTGCCAAACATATTCGGGTTGTTGCCAACTTTCGTACCAGACTTTTTGCCACAGCGTACGCCATGAAATTTCGGGATGTCGATTATTAATGGCTAAAAAGCCATCGGCCTGCTGCGCGCTGAGCAGCCACAAACCGTCATTATTAGGGGTAAAACGTAATTCGGTCACGCCTTTCTGCGCCAAGGAGAAAGTTGCATACTGTGCCTGCCAAATAGCTGAACTTAACGCACTATAAAACACACTGAGGCCACCGTTAGCATCTAATACTGCAAAGCCACGACGGCCTCGTTCGGCAGCAATAGCGACAATAGCCGCAGCTTGCTGGCTAAATGGTTTAACCCAACTCAAGCGAAGTTGCCCCGCCGCATCAGCAATCAAATACCATTGTTTTAATTGGCCACTGCTATCGCCGGTAATTAAGCTTTGTTGGCCTGCTAACCAAGTGGCGGCGGTTAACTGCACCGTGCGATCAGTAAGAGATAAACGCTGCTGACAGCCTTGTGACAATGCCGCACGCAGCAACACACAGGCTTCGCCATCGCGTTTAGCGAGTATAATGACGCGCTTTAACCCATCAATTAACTGAAAGTCAGCGGCAAAACCCGCTTTTGCAGCAGCCATAGCAAAATCGTCATCGGCTATACCGGGTAGCATTAATGCCGGTGGGGGCGTGCTAGCAACATGCGGCTGTAACTGAGCCGATACCGGTTTAAACAATGGCAGCACTTCTAGCAACAAATAAACAAAAATGGCCAATAACGTGGCGATCACACTGACCCCAGCCAAGGTGATTAACGCATGCCAGCCACGGTCTAACCAACGCCGATGGCGACTACGTTGCTGACGTTGCTGCGCATTCGGTAAATGACTGCCTGTAGGCTTTTCTGAGTTAGGCGTCATAAGCCTAAATCCTCAAACACTTGCTGTCTCAAGGGTAAAGGGATTGGCACTAAGCCATCACTTTCTAACAGCTGCTGCCCCGCTGCGGATAAAATAAAGCGGAAAAATTCGCGCTCGGCTGCAGCTAACGGCTGATTAGGGGCTTTATTAACATAAATATAGAGTAACCGAGCCAACGGGTAAGCCCCAGATAAGGCATTATCCGGACTAGGCATAATGGCCGCTTCTTCTGGGCCTTGACTGATCGCCAACATTTTTACCCCAGCAATCTGCTGCCCCACCCCAGAGTAACCTAGGCCGTTCTCACTTAAACTTACCGACCTAACTACAGCAGCAGCGCCCGCTAGCTGCGCGACTTTTTGCTGAAAATCGTCGTTACAAAGCGCCTTTTGCCGAAAAAAAGCATAAGTCCCTGACGCTGGATTACGACCATAGGCGGCAATAGATCGTTGCTGCCATCGCCCCGCTAAACCCAAATCGCCCCAACGCGTGATCGCAGAATGAAGCGCACAACGCCGATTTTGCGAAAAAATTGCTTCAAGCTGCGCCATACTGATTTGTTGTAACGGGTTATCTTGATGCACATAAATTGCCAGCATATCCAGTGCAACAGGCACAGCATAGGCTTCATAGCCAAAACGACGGCGAAAACGATCTTGTTCAGCCGTTAACATGACGCGGCTCATCGGCCCAAGATTGGCGGTGCCTTCAACCAAAGCGACAGGGGCGGTAGCCGAACCACTACTTTGAATTTGAATATTTAATTGCGGATGTTTCAGCACGAATTCACGCCGCCAAACCATCATCATATTATGCAAGGTGTCAGAACCGGTGCTGGATAAGGTGCCAGTTAAGCTTGCGGTTTGGCTAACACTATTCGGTCGAGTTTCAGTGCTACACACCAAGGGTGTAATCACTAATAACAGCACACTACAGAGGTGGCTTAAGCGCATGCGCAGGGTATCCATTGCTATCGAACCTAGTCCAGATGAGTTGCAATCTTAACGTGCCTAAGCAGCAACCCCAAATAAAAATTTAGTATTTACTTTAAAACCATCTGCTTGCAGCTACACTCTATAACAAGTATTCGACAGATTTTACCATGGGGGTGTTGACCTTACCGTGGCAAATCTTGTTTACTGCGCTGCTTAAATACATATTACAGCATTAATCGGGCGTTAAGCAGCGGCTATAAATACTTACCCAAACCGGACCTAATGAGGAATAACAGAATGAAGCAGTTAGTACTTACCGTGATCGGTAAAGATAAAGCCGGTTTAGTTGAGCAACTCGCAAAAGTCATCAACGATAATCAAGGTAACTGGATGGCCAGTAACCTAAGCCATTTGGCCGGTTACTTTGCCGGTATAGTGCAAATTGAAGTGGCAGAGCCAGATCTCGCGCAATTAACCGCAAGTTTGCAGCAACTGACGGATCTGGATATTCGTGTACAGCACGGCGAACACATTGAACTCGATAAAAATCAGCAAATTCGTTTTGTGATTACCGGTAACGACAGACCTGGCATTGTGCGGGAATTATCGGCTATTTTAAGCCATAAAGGCGCTAATATTATTGCCTTTGAAAGCAATAAACAAAGCGCACCGAATTGGGGCGTACCGCTATTTCATGCTGAAGCGACCGTGCAACTGCCTGCTGGCTTGCATCGGGATGATGTTATCGAAGCACTCGAAGGGATAGCGACCGATATCGTCGTTGATTTGGAGTAATCCGTTATTTTCACGATGCCGTGCGGATGTCATCGTGTTGTCATTAAACTGACATAGTGTGCTTTGCAGGAAGTAAGCAGGAGCAAAATTTAATGGAACAAACCATCCTACCAGCGAAAACGGAAGATTATCCGCTTTATGCACGAGAGTTAAGCTGGCTGGCATTTAACGGCCGGGTGTTGCAAGAAGCCGCCGACACCCGAAACCCACCGATTGAGCGTTTACGCTTTTTAGGTATTTACTCTAATAACCTCGATGAATTTTTTCGGGTGCGTGTGGCCGATGTGAAACGGCGCATCCTCTTGAAAAAATACCAAACGTGGGAGCACGAAGACGCAGAGCAATTGCTAGGCGAAATTCAAAATCGCGTGTTAGAACTGGGTAAACAATTCAACAAAATCTACTTAGATATTCAGCTAGAACTGCGCAAACACAATATCGAGTTAATCGATGATAGCAAACTCACCGAATTACAGTCTGGCTGGGTGCGTAGCTATTTTAATAGCGAAGTGAAAAAACACATTTCACCGATTATTCTCTCCAGCGCTGATGCCTCTTTAAGTAAGATTTTAGAAGATAACACCACCTATTTATTGGTTGAAATGACCGGTCAGAGCAAGCCTGAATACGCCATCGTGCAAGTGCCTACCGCTGAAGTATCACGCTTTATTGAATTACCCTTACATCTCAATACTCGGAAAAAGAACGGCCATTATCGCCGGCAAATTTTGTTATTAGACGATATTATCAATCATTGTATTGCTGATTTATTTCAAGGCTTTTTTGAGTTTGAGCACATCTGCGCTTTTTCACTGAAACTGACCCGCGATGCCGAATACAATATCAGTGACACTCTTGATCAAAGCCTGATTGATAAAATGTCCAAGGGGATCCGGCAACGCTTAAAGTCTGAGCCCACACGTTTGGTGTATGACGCCGCCATGCCAGAGCAAATGCTTAAAGTGCTGACCAAACAATTAGGCACAAGCTCCGCGGATGCGTTGATTGCCGGTAGCCGTTATCGCAATTTTAAAGATTTTATTGGTTTTCCCAATTTAGGCCATCAAAGCATGGAGTTCCCGCCGCTACCGCCGCTACCCAGCGTCGAATTTGAGCAGCATCCCACCACCTTTGATGCCATCAAAAATAGCGATATTTTGCTGTACTACCCCTACCATAGCTTTGGTTATTTTACCGAGTGGGTACGACAGGCCTCGTTCGACCCGAAGGTAAGCCATATTAAAATCACTATGTACCGAGTAGCCAAGCATTCTCGAGTGATCCACTCGTTGTTAGATGCGGTGCGAAACGGTAAAAAAGTCACAGTGGTGGTGGAATTAAAAGCCCGCTTTGATGAAGAAAATAATATCAACTGGGCGCGGCGCATGACCGAATCGGGTATTGAAGTGATTTTTGGGCAAACCACGCTGAAGATCCACTCCAAGATCTGTTTAATTACCCGCCAAGAAAAAGGCAAAGCGGTGCGCTATGGTCATATCGGTACCGGTAATTTTAATGAGAAAACGGCCCGAATCTATACCGATATGAGCTTATTTACCTGTCATCCGGAAATTACAGCGGAAATTGAACAGGTCTTCGAGTTTATTCAATATTCGTATCGCCCGTTCCAATTTAAACATCTTATTGTGTCACCCACGTGGAGTCGCCCCAAGTTGATGTTGCTAATTCAACGCGAGATTGATTTCGCCATCAGTGGTCGCAAATCCGAGATCTTTCTTAAAGCCAATAACTTGGTCGATGAAGAAATTGTGCAATTACTGTATCGCGCCAGCCAAGCCGGTGTGAAAATTCGCATGATTATTCGGGGTATGTGTTCATTAGTCCCAGGCATACCTGGTATGAGCCAAAATATCAAGATCATCAGTATTTTAGATCGGTTTTTAGAGCATGCTCGGGTGTATGTGTTTCATAATGGCGGGGATACTGATGTCTATATTTCCTCAGCCGACTGGATGACTCGCAATATCGATCAACGCGTTGAGGTGGGCGTGCCGCTGTTTGATGCTAAGATTAAACAAACAGTGATCGCCACTTTAGATATGCAATGGCGTGATAACGTTAAAGCCCGCAATATTGACGCAAAACAAACCAACACCTATGTTAAACGCGGCAACAAGCGTAATATTCGTTCGCAACAGAATATCTATGACATCTTTGCGGCACAGGCCCAACAGCTAATTAAACAGGTTGATTCCGAGCATTGACAACAACAACTGAACAAGAACAAGGCCAAGCGCCCTATATAGCCGCCGTCGATTTAGGCTCTAACAGTTTTCATATGGTGATTGCCCGAATTGTAAAAGGTGACATCCAATTACTGCATCGCGAAAAACAAAAGGTGCAATTGGCTGAAGGCTTAAGTGATGATTTGGTGCTAAGTGAAGATGCGATAGAGCGCGGCTTAAATGTGCTGCGCCAATTTGCGGATACGCTGCAACCCTTTGCCCCGCAATCGGTGCGCGTGATTGCAACTTACACACTACGCCGCGCGAAAAACTCTGCCACGTTTTTACGTCGTGCCAAAACCTTGTTCCCGTTCCCGATTGAAGTGATCTCAGGGCAAGAAGAAGCCCGCTTTATTTATCAGGGCGTCGCGCACTTTGAACACTTTAGTGGCCGTCGTTTAGTGATTGATATTGGTGGTGGCAGCACCGAGTTCGCCTTGGGTGAGGCCGAGCAACCGTTGCGTTTAAGTAGCCGCAATATGGGCTGCGTCAGTTACGGTAAAAGTTTATTCCCGCAAGGTAAAATTAGCAGCCGTCGTTTTAATCGCGCCATTGTGCAAGCCGAGCAAGAACTCGAACCTATCGTTAACAGTTTTCGCACCGTGGGTTGGCAACAAGCGGTGGGTACTTCGGGTTCCGTCAAAACCATTCGCGATATCGTGGTTGGCTTTGGCTGGAGTACTAACGCGCTAGAGTTAGCGCACTTACTGCAACTGCGTAATTACTTGTTAAAGTTTGAAAACTGCCAAGACTTAGATTTACCCGGTTTAACCGATGATCGCAAACTGCTGCTTTGCTCTGCGTTGAGTATTTTGATTGCGGCGTTTCAGATGTTACACATAGAACAACTGGTTTACGTTGACGCAGCCCTACGCGAAGGGGTGCTCTATGAAATGAGCGATCGGATGCAGCATTTGGATATACGTGAACAAACCATGCAAAGCCTGGTGCAGCGCTACGACATCGATCAAGCGCAAGCACAGCGGGTTCGTAGCACCGCTTTAGCCTTGGTTACACAAGTAAAAGACAGCTGGCAACTAAATGAGGAAGATGCGCTGCTGTTAAGTTTCGCGGCCACCGTGGCGGAAATAGGGCTACATATCAACTCATCTGGTGTGCAAAAACACTCTGCCTACATTTTGCAAAACGCCAACTTGCCTGGCTTTAACCAAGAGCAGCAAAACTTATTAGCCTGTTTAGTGCGCTTTCATCGCCGAAAAATTCGCGCCGATGAACTGCCCTACTTTAGTTTATTTGAATTATCCAAGGTGATTAACTTGTTAATTATCCTGCGTTTAGCTGTACTGCTAAATCAAAAGCGCCGTGACGATTTTCTTCCCGACCTACTCGCCGAGGCTGGTGCACAAACCTTAAAATTAGATTTACCGCTAAGCTGGTTGCAAACGCAAAACGTGTTAGCCGCTGACTTACTTCAAGAACAAAAAAACTTAAAGAAAATCGCCTTTAAATTTGATATCCCCAGCCTGCAAGAATTATCCAGTCAATTGTTAATTGAGTCAGCCAGTTAATGTGTCGTTGCCCATGGTTAGATATGAGTAAGCCTGATTATGTGGCCTATCATGATAGTGAATGGGGCGTGCCGCTATTTGATGATACAAAACTGTTTGAATTTTTAACGCTAGAAGCAGCGCAAGCGGGTTTGAGTTGGTACACCATACTTAAAAAACGTGATAATTATCGCCAAGCCTTTGCTGATTTTGATGCAGTTAAGGTGGCGGCGTTTGATGAGACACAGGTTCAAGCCTTGCTACAAAATGCCGGTATTATTCGCAACCAATTAAAAATTCGCGCCACCATTAACAATGCCGCTCGTTTTTTAGAAGTGCAACGCGAGTTTGGCAGCTTTAGTGCTTACCAGTGGGCCTTTGTTGGCCATCAACCCATCGTTAATGAACCACGGCAATTAACTGACTATGCAGCGCGTAGCCCCGAATCAGACGCCTTTAGTGCTGATTTAAAACGCCGCGGCTTTAAGTTTATTGGTTCGACTATCATCTATGCGCATATGCAAGCCTGTGGCATGGTCAATGACCATAGTGCGACCTGTTTTCGGCGCCAGCAAATTATTGAAAGCTACCGAAGACCTTTCTGACCAACCCATCAGCTTAAGCCTCAATGAAAAGTGTTAATTTGGCTTAGAGAGTCTTTTCGTACTTTGCATATTCAGCACTAACTCTGGCGGCAGTGCAAAAGAAAAAGTACTGCCTTCACCCGGCTCTGAAAAAATCATTAGCTGGCTATTATGACGTGACAGCACATGTTTAACGATGGCTAAACCTAAACCGGTGCCCCCGGTATGACGAGCACGCGCCTGATCTACGCGGTAAAAGCGTTCGGTCAGTCGTTTCACATGATTGGCGGCAATACCTTCACCATTATCGGTTACAGTAAAAAGTGCTTTTTGATGCTCACGCTGCCAACTAATATGAATAATGCCGTTAGCCGGTGTGTATTTAATCGCATTGGTCACTAGATTCGAGAACGCACTGCGTAATTCTTCCGATACCCCCGTCACTTTTAAGCTGTCATCAATATTAAAGTGTAATTGATGCTGTTTTTCTCGGTTCAAAGTTTCGGCTTCGTGTTCAATTAAATGCAGCATGGCGGGTACATCAACCTCTAATTCAAACTGCACTCTTGCCGCCGCCTCAATCCGCGATAAGGTTAATAACTGCTGCACTAAACTGTCCATGCGCCGCGTTTGTTCTAGCATAACAGTATGGGCTTTAGGCCAGATCGCCGGTGGCGGTTGGCAATCGGCATCCATCATTTCTAAGTAGCCTTGCAGCACGGTCAATGGCGTACGTAACTCATGCGATACATTGGCGACAAAGTCTTTGCGAATTTGCTCTAACTGCTTTAATTGGCTGATATCGCGGACGATCAGCAGAAATTGCGCCTTACCGTAAGGCATCATTTTACATTCAAGCACCAGATTGGATGAGGTAGGCGACAAGACTTCTAACGGCTGTTGAAAACGTTGTTCTTTAAGGTATTGATGAAACTCAGGCGAGCGAATTAAATTATCAATACGCTGCCCTTCATCGCTTGGCCAGCGTAAGCCCATCAGTATTTGCGCCAGTTTGTTACACCAAATGATACTCCAGTCTTCACTAAGCACCACCACTGCCTCAGGCAGGGCTTCAGCGCCATCTCGAAAACGCCGGACTAAGGTTCGTAATTCTTTGCGTTTACGCCGCTCGCGCCGTTGCTGAAAATAAATACCGTCGAAGATTTGTTGCCAGCTACCATCACCTGCTGGCGGTGTTAGCTTTCGATCACGCCATAACCATTTATCAAGTAAAAAGATATGTTTATACTGCCAGGCTAGCTGAAATACACTGACAACCAGCAAAGCCAGTAATATTTCACCAAAGATCCAACCGACAAAAGCTGCCAAACCATACTGCAGCAAGGCTTTGCTTAGCAGTGTCTTTTTAGACAGCAATAAACGCATGGGCGCTTACTTAGCCGAAAAGCGGTAGCCAGATCCGCGCACTGTTTGCACTAACCTGTCATGACCGTTAAAGGCAATCGCTTTACGCAAGCGTCGTATGTGTACATCCACGGTGCGATCCTCAACATAAACATTGGTGCCCCAAACGTGATCAAGTAATTGCTCGCGGCTATAGACTCGCTCTTGATGCGTCATAAAGAAATGCAATAAACGAAACTCAGTTGGCCCCATGTCTAAAGGCTGCTCGGCTGAGGTGACACGGTGCGATACTGGATCGAGCTTCAATCCCTGCACTTCAATCACATCATCTAAACTGGTGGGTGCAACCCGACGGATCACCGCTTTAATGCGTGCCATCAACTCTTTGGGTGAAAATGGTTTAGTAACATAGTCATCAGCACCCACTTCTAAACCTCGAATTTTATCTTCTTCTTCACCGCGTGCCGTTAACATAATGATCGGGATAGTACGGGTGATCTCATGCTGCTTCATTTTCTTGGCAAACTGAATGCCACTGCCACCTGGTAACATCCAATCGAGTAAAACGAGATCAGGATAAGGTTCAACCAACATCTCTACCGCACTGTTGAAATCAACGGCAGTAGCGGCTTGGTAACCATTTTGCTCT
Source organism: Alishewanella sp. HL-SH05 (assembly GCF_052655985.1). Next base: position 902,044 of record NZ_CP199753.1, on the reverse strand, counting down.
AGTACAAAACACAACATATCTCGGATTGGAGCTTCATCTTCTACAACGAGAATTTTACGCGACGACATTTATTCACCTGTGTAATGGTTATTTACCTATAAGTGCCAGTATCCAATCAAAATATGACATTTTTATGAAATATAGCATCCTTTCTGTTTTTGCTCACCCACTTGCTTGATGACGCTAACAAACACCTCAAGGGTTTTACCAAAAATGCGTAGAAATTTATGACAGTTACATGAATTATTTATGGCAAGCAGGGCTGAAAGCCTTGATATATCTGCATGTTCCAATTTCATCCCCCCCCCTCTCGCTCATCTGTAATAAAAGCGTCATAGCCGCAAGCTAAGTTAGCCGCACATTCATTCTTATTGCTCACTAATCAAAATAGATACGGAGAAATCTTCATGGCTTTACGCAAATTATTAAAACTGAGCGCAATCACATCCGCACTCATTCTCGCAGGGTGTGGTGGTGATTTAGTTGTTAATACCGGCGCAACAGACAATGCAACAGATGGCGGTGGCAATACCCCTCCTCCGGCAATCAGTAATTGCCCAACGTTTGCGACACAAGCTAGTAGCTTGGCCGGTGTAACCAAAACTGTTTGCGAAATCAGTGGTGCTATTACCAGTGATGTGCGCTTAACCGCCGATATTGCTTGGTCACTCAGTGGCAAAGTGACCGTGGGTAATGACAATAGCAATAGTGCTACCCTGACTATTGAACCGGGCACTTATGTATTTGGTAAAAGCGGCGCCGATTATTTAGTGGTCGCTCGGGGTTCAAAAATTCAAGCCATCGGTACAGCTGCAGCCCCCATCATTATGACATCGGTAAACGATATGTTAGGACTGTCTGATGAAGAATCAGCTGCTGAATGGGGTGGTTTAGTCATACTCGGTAAAGCCCCAACGAATAAATGTGATCAAGCCAACTTGGCCAGCTGTCAGGTTGAAGCAGAAGGCGAAGCCGGCCCCTATGGCGGTAACGACCCAGAGGATAACAGCGGTGCACTGCGCTATGTGCAAGTACGTTATGCTGGTTTTGAAGTGATCCCGGATAACGAGCTTAATGGTATTACCTTTGCGGGTGTGGGGCGTGGCACCACCGTCGAATACATTCAAGTTCATAACAACTTAGATGATGGCGTGGAGTTTTTTGGCGGTACTGTCGATGCTAAATATGTGGTGTTAACCGGTAACCGCGATGACTCTTTAGACTGGGCTGATGGCTGGCAAGGTCGTATGCAGCATGTATTGATCCGCCATAACCCAAATGATACCAAGGCCAACCGGGGCATCGAAGCGGATAATCAATCTGGTAACTTCACCGCCACACCGGTGTCTAAACCGCAAATTGCTAACCTGACCATCATCGGCAACAACTTTGATGGTGAAGATGATTCTGAAGGTATCTTACTGCGCGCTGGCACTGCCGGTGAGTTATACAATGTCATTGTTACTGGCCCAACTGGTATGGGCGAATGTTTTGAAATCAACTCCGACGAAACCATCACTAACGCGGGTAATGGCGAAATCGTCTTCCGTAATTCTATTCTTGATTGTGCCGAGCCATTTAAAAACTCAGTTGATGCTAGCGGCAACATTACATTAAACGCTGAAACCTGGTTTCGCGCTCAGCCTGGCAATATGGTTACAGACGCATTGTTAGGCGGCTATATTCCTGCACCTAACTCACCTGCCCTAGGTAATGGCTACAACGTGGCGAATAACGTTGACCCTTGGTTTGATACTGTAAATTACATTGGTGCTTTTGATGGCATGAATGATTGGACAACTGGTTGGACAATTGGCTTACACCCCGATGACGACTTAGCAGCCTGCCCAGCAGGGACCACTGCTGTCAACAGCTTAACGGGTCGTTTAAATTGCCAGTTGTCTGGCGATATTACAGCGAATGTTACGCTTGCAGCCGGTGCAGATTATGTATTAAACGGCCGAGTGCGTGTTGGACAAGATAATCAAAACAACGCCACGTTAACCATTCAACCGGGTGTCACCTTATACGGTAAGTCTGGTGCTGACTTCTTAGTGGTCAGTCGTGGTTCAAAAATTAATGCCAATGGCACCGCGGCAAACCCTATCGTTATGACGTCAGTGCAAGATGTGATTGGCTCACCCACAGCCGCAGGCCAATGGGGTGGCTTAGTCTTACTAGGTAATGCGCCTAGCAACAAATGTGATCAAACTAACCTGACTAATTGCCAAGTTGCTGCAGAAGGCGATGCGGGCAACTACGGCGGCGCTAACTGGGAAGATAACAGCGGCGTATTGAATTATGTGGTGGTAAAACACGCCGGTTTTGAAGTTATTCCTGATAATGAATTAAACGGTATTACTTTCGCCGGCGTGGGTTCAGCTACCCAATGTAGCAATATCCAAGTGCACCAGAACGTCGATGACGGTGTCGAGTTCTTCGGTGGCGCGGTTAGCTGTAAGAATGTGGTGTTAACCGCGAACGGAGATGACTCAGTAGATTGGGCTGACGGCTGGCGTGGCAACATGCAGTTTGTCATTGTTAAGCATGCTGCAGATGGCGCTAAAGCGAACCGCGGTATCGAAGCGGATAACCAATCAGGTAATTTCGGCGCCTTACCGATTTCTAACCCAGTTATTGCCAATATGACCATTATCGGCAATACCTTTGACGGTGATGATGATTCTGAAGGCGTATTGCTTCGCGCTGGCACTAATGCACAGTTAGCAAACTTTGTGATTACTGGCCCAATGGGCATGGGTGAATGTTTAGAAATTGAATCAAATGAGTCGCGCGCGTTAGCGGCTGCCGGTTCACTCACTCTTACCAACAGCGTTATTGCTTGCCCCACTGAAGCGACCAAAGGCACTGTCGATAGCAACACCACGACAGAGCAATGGTTTTTAAATCAAGCAGGCAACAGCTTCGCGTCTAATCAAGCGGCGGTGTTGGACGGTATTTTCACTATCGACACTACCACACCTAAAGATATGACAGCCGTTAGCAGCTTCTTTGAAGCCGTTGACTTTATTGGTGCTGTTAAGCCCGGTAACGATTGGACCGCAGGTTGGTCAGTTGGCTTAGACGACTAACTCCCTTGCAGCACAACCCAAATGACGCGGTTGTGCTGCTCTTTTTAGGCCATCTCAAGGCCATCGCCAGTAACGTTTAAAAGCTGATAGGACAATGTTCAGATGAGCAGCAAACAAAAATTAAGTTTAAGTCGTGTAGGCCTGAGTGTCATGCTGGCCCTGAGCACCACGACAACCTTATTACCCATACATGCCAAGGCGCAAGATAGTGCTCCTGCACCTCAAACTGAAACTGAGGAACTTGAACGGATCTCCGTATCAGGCCGCTTGATGAGCTCCGCTGCAGCCGCCGCGGCAGAGCGTAGAGAACAACCCTATGTCGCAGAATTACTGGGTATGGAGCAAATTTCGCGCGCAGGTGATAGCAATGCCGCCACCGCACTGAGTCGTGTAACCGGTTTAACACTGGTTAAAGACAAGTTTATTTATGTTCGCGGTTTAGGCGAACGTTACTCTAGCACGCTGTTAAACGGTGCCTTGGTACCCAGCCCAGATCCAACCCGTAACGTGATCCCGCTAGATATGTTTCCGGCAGGCATTATCGAAAGTTTAGTGGTACAAAAAGCCTATTCTCCTGAACTTCCTGCTGCCTTTGGTGGCGGTAATGTCAATATTCGCACCGCAGCAATACCCCTGCAAACCACCTTTAACGTTGCGGTAGGCACAGGCTATAACAGCTTAAATAGTGCTGATGGCTTCAGCTATGCTGGTGGCGGCGATGATTGGCATGGTAAAGATGATGGCACTCGCGCTATTTCTGCCGACCTCGCCACAGCACAACGTCAATTTGGGATATTAACCCCAATAAACATTGCTGAAGCGCTAGGTGGCATCAACGCCAGCAATCTTGCCCAAGCCGAAACCATCGTGCGTGAACTGGGTACTGCATTTAATCGTGATATCGATATTCACCGCACCTCAGTTAAACCCGACTTTGATGGCAGTGTCTCTTTTGGTAGTCGGTTTGATCTGGCAAAAAATGTCGTATTTGGCGTAATGTCGGGCTTTAGCTACGATCGTGCCACCCAAAATATTGAAGAACAAGAGCGTTATTACTCCATTTCAGGTGAGTCGCTAACACCGCTAAATCGCTACGACGACATCCGCGGCACAGAGCATCAGATCAAAATGTCAGGCATGCTTAATTTTGGTTTAGAACTCGGCGTCGATCATCGTTTAGAAACCTCAACGATTTATCTGCGCGATACTAAAGATGAAATTAAGATCAAAAACGGTGACAGTATCGAAACCATCAACGAAACCAACCGTTTTAATACCGACACCAGCCTAACTTATGAAGAGCGCACCATGCTGAGCAATCAGTTACGTGGCCGACATAATTTACCGTCACTGTGGGACCTGGCAATTGACTGGCAATATACCGATGCCAAGGCACGGCGTTATGCCCCAGGTCAAGTTGAATACCGTTACTTAAATGAAACGCAAGCCGACGGCTCAGTATTTTCGTTTTTACGACGCAATCAAAATGCCGTCACCTACAGCTTTGGTGATATGCAAGATAATACTGAAAACTTAAGCTGGAATGCACACTTACCCATGACGCTGGGAAAAGCAGAAATCACTTTCTCGACAGGTTACAATTATTTTGAACGCAATCGTGATGCCCAAACCGACCGCTTTAATTTTGATACCGTTGGTTTTAGCCTTCAACAGTTATCTGGCAGCTTTTCCGATATTTTTACTGATAACAATATCTTAGATTCGAGCAATCGCTTTAAGATATCAAACGTCACTACTCAAGCTGATGATTACTTAGCCGCCCAAATGATCGATGCGGGTTATGCCGCACTAGAGATAAATTACGACTATCTGTTCCGGTTGAATCTAGGCGTACGCTACGAAGACTTTAAACAAGTGTCGCTACCCTTAACAGCTGATGGGCAGATTAGCGGTAATGTCACCGATTCGGTGTTAGTAGAAGATGGGTTTTATCCCGCGCTATCACTAACTTGGTTTGTGAATGACGATTTACAAGCGCGCTTTGGTTACAGCAAAACGGTTGTACGGCCCGATCTACGTGAAGTTACACCAGTATTGTATGTCGACCCGCTAACCGACTTTAAAGTGACGGGCTTTAGCGGTTTAACCAGTACCGACATAAACAGTGCCGATGTGCGTTTAGAGTGGTATTACGATAACAGTAACTACAGTGTAGGTTTGTTCTATAAAGACTTGGATAACCCGATTGAAGCAATTGAACTATCCGGTTCTGACGGTAACTTACTGATGTCATTTCGAAATGCCGAAAGCGGCAAATTATATGGCGTCGAAGCCGAGTTTTTACAGCAGCTTGATATGTTTAACGGCTCAATCGGTCAGATTGCCGATAACTTTTTCCTAGCAGGCAACTTAACGTTGAGTGAGTCAGAAATTACCATTCAGCGCTTCCCTGGGGCAAATTTAACCAATTTAGAGCGGGGTTTAAGTGGTCATTCTAAGTATGTCGCCAATTTGCAGCTTGGCTTTGATTCGGATAACGATAAGCACAATGCAACCCTAACCTATAATGTGTTTGGCAAGCGTATTGCTTTTGCTGGGGTCAATGGTAAAGACGATGCTTTCGAACAGCCGTTTAATTCGTTAGATGTGACATACAGCTATGCACCGAATAGCAATATCAGCGTTAAATTAGGCCTGAAAAATCTGCTAGATGAAGATGTCGAAATCTTACAGCAAGGCGAGATCTTACAAAAGCGTACAGAAGGCCAAAGTTACTCGTTGAGCTTTTCCTACAAATATTAAGCAAAAAACTCAGCCTGCAGTTGGCACAACCTTAACTTTTCCCTGTTTTACGGTTGTTTACTGCGGGCTTTATTTTTACTAACACTTATACCGATACCTTTGAATTAGCCTCTAGCTTCAACTTACTTTTTTACTGCTGCTTAGCGGTATCTGTTACTTTTACTCGTTTTTGTGGCGGATTTAACCAAACAACATGGCCAACATGTGGGCTAGTGCGCGTTAACGCGGTTGCCTCTTGCAGCCGTTGTTCGTCTGTTTCATAGGCATAATCAGCAGTGCCGATAGTTGAACACCCGGATAATAGCGCTAGGGTAGAAATGACCATTACTACAGGAAGATATTTTTTCATTGGTTAGACCTCTGTTGTTAACCTGAAATTACTATAAACACAGAAGCCGCCGCTGTCTAACACAGCATTATGACAATTTGATGAATCTTGCTAAATATAAACCATTGAAAAAATTAAATATTTAAAAATAGTTATTACATGCATGACAAAAATAAGACAATTTAAGAGCTGTGAGCTATTAAAAGTTGTTTTGATATGAGAATTTGATTTAAAAAAAGAGGGAAGTTAAAAAATAAGCCGGCCAGTGACCGGCTAAGAAGGCATTAAAATTAAAACTTATGCTTAATTCCCACCGCGATGTAATCACGATCAGGGTTTGTCATATCAAAGTTAAAGCTGCTGTACCAAGCATATAAAGTGGTGTTTTTACCTGCTTTGTAATCTGCACCCACGCTGACTGCATCATCATCTTCTAAGGTTTGATACTGTGCTTTAAGTTCTGTTTTACCCACTGGATAAGCTGCGCTAACTAACCAGCCATCTTGCTCTACACCCGTGGTAATATTCTCTTGTGAATGAAGCATCGCGCCAAGTTTAAAATCAGCGGCTTTAAATTGGGTTTGTAAACGCAGAGTATCATAACCCGCTACCTCAGAATCCATTGATACAGCAGCATAATAATCGCTGTCTTTCAGGTTTTCGTCACCGTAATAAACTGATGCAGAGTAAGCATCTTCAGCATCTGCTGCATCTTCCATGACATAAGTTAAATGCATGCCGAAACCATTAAATTTAGGGGTGTAATAAGTCACTGAATTGCTGGCTCGTACTTCACCACGCCACAACGCTTTTACGTCAGCTTCATAATCACTGAATAAGTCAATTTTACCTTGCGCATCTTTTAGTGCTGTATCATGACGCCCTAAACGCACTTCACCAAAATTTCCTTTTAAACCGACATATTGATTTCGAGACGTAATGTTCTCGCCTCCGCTAACATCCGCCAAATCAACTGCCCATTCCACTTGGTAAACCAACGTCATACCACCGTCTAGTGCAAAATCACCTTTCAAACCAAATCGTGAACTATTGCTTTTCAGTTCAGAGAAACGCCCTTCCCCTTCATCACTTGACTGTGCTGAAACATTCAGTTGACCATATACGGTAAGGGGATCAGCGTAAGTAACGGTACTCACAGCTGAACCTATAACTAATGCAACTGCAATTGATGATTTTTTCATGTTGTTTACCCGAGTTAATTAGGTTTATTGTAGCTAATGCTCACAACCATAGTATTGATGACGTGGTGCATAATAAGTCTTTTTTATGACAAATAAATGACAGTATAGCATTCAATTCTAGTTTATTACTTTTATCGTCTCTAGAGCTTGTTATTTGTTTTTATAGCAAAAGAACTGAAGAGATCATCAACAAAAACAATAAATTGCCCTGTATACAAACAATAAAGGCGCTTTCGCGCCTTTATTGTTTTGGATGTCAATATGACGCTTAGCCGTAACGACCCGTGATATAATCTTCGGTCTTTTTCTGTTTCGGGTTGGTAAACACATCATTAGTGCCACCAATTTCTATCAAATTACCTAAATGGAAAAATGCCGTACGGTCAGACACCCGGGCAGCTTGCTGCATATTGTGCGTTACAATCACAATGGTAAAGTTTTGCTTTAATTCATCGATTAACTCTTCAATAATCGATGTGGCTATTGGATCGAGTGCTGAACAGGGCTCATCCATCAAAATCACTTCTGGACTAACCGCGATGGTACGCGCAATACACAAACGCTGTTGCTGACCACCCGATAAACCGGTACCTGGTTGATGCAAGCGATCTTTTACTTCTTCCCATAAACCAGCACGGCGCAAGCTGGATTCAACAATGTCATCCAAATCAGATTTTTTACTGGCTAAGCCATGCAACTTAGGGCCATAAGCAATATTTTCATAAATCGACTTTGGGAAAGGGTTCGGTTTTTGAAACACCATACCAACCTGGGCGCGAAGCTGCACCACGTCTAAGGCCGGATCATAAATGTTGTAGCCATCTAACGCGATGTTGCCGGTTACTTTACAAATGTCGATGGTATCGTTCATCCGATTTAAACAACGTAAAAACGTTGATTTACCGCAACCTGACGGGCCGATAAAAGCAATCACTTCGTTTTCAACGATATCCATATCAATGCCATGGATTGCCTGATTGTCGCCATAAAACACTTTGACATCTCGCGCGGTCATTTTGATTTTTTCGGCGTTGTTCAACATGGTTACTTCACTCATAGTTTAATCCTGTTCGTTCAATTCTTAGGCTGTTTGCTACTTATTACCAACGCACTTCGTAGCGTTTGCGTAACCAAATCGCCAAACTGTTCAGAGATAACATCATCACCAATAACACGATGATAGCGGCCGATGTTCGGGCCTCAAAGAAATTCCGTAATTCGTTGCCTTGCCATAGGTAAATTTGTACCGGTAAGGCCGTTGCTTGATCCATGGCACTACCTGGCACCGAAGCAACAAAAGATTTCATACCAATCAGCAGCAAAGGAGCGGTTTCGCCTAAGGCTTGTGCCACACCAATAATCGAACCGGTTAAAATACCTGGAATGGCTAGCGGTAACACATGATGAAACACCGCCTGCGTTTTAGACGCGCCTAAGCCTAAGGCCGCTTGGCGGATCGACGGTGGTATCGCTTTTAAGGTCGAACGCGTGGCAATAATAACAGTAGGCAGTGTCATCAGTGTCAACACTAACCCCCCCACAACCGGCGCTGACATCGGCAAATTAAACCAACCGATAAAAATAGAGGCCCCTAATAAACCAAACACAATAGAGGGCACCGCGGCCAAATTGTTAATGTTCACTTCGACCAAATCGGTCAGGCGATTTTTCGGCGCAAATTCTTCTAAGTAAATCGCTGCGGCAACGCCCATGGGGATGGCGAGCACAATGACGACGAGCATCATATAAAGTGACCCCATAAAAGCACCAGCTAACCCCGCCGAGGCCAGTGAACTGCGCGAATCGGGGTTCATAAACAAGGCAAAACTAAAGCGATTGCTGATGACGCCTTGCTGTTTTAAAGCATCAACCCATTCGCGAACTTTGGCACTGAGCTGCTGTTGATCGTCGGGTAAACTGCGATCAATATTCCCTTTTAACCAAACATCAATATTAGCATCTGTGAGCAAGTGTAAGGTTTTGGTTTGACCGATAATCGAAGGGTCAGCAATCACTAAATCACGCAACGCGAACCGCTCACCGGAGGTCACGATTCGTTGTAATTCACGCCGATGTTGCTGAGCATCAGGGATCACTTGCTGTAATGCCGGGAAAATAAGCCGATTAAAGTTGACTAAACCCACTTCTGAACGCCACGCCAAATCACGCTGCCGAAACTCGTTCTCTGTTTCTCCTGCTTGCGGTTGCGGCTTTTCGCTGATCTTGACTATGGCAGGATCAAAGTAAATATCCAAGGTAATACTGTGCTGCCAAAACGCCGGTAGCCCTTTGGCAAAAATATTCACAAACAGTAATATCACTAATAAGATACTGGCCGATACCGCCAATAAACCTGCGGTTCTAAATAGCTTTTCTTGGCGATGGCGTTTTTTTAACGAGCGCACCACTTGTTGCTGTACTTTGCTGTAAGCCTTGTTCGCGTTGGTTACGGTGTTAAGTTCAGTCGTCATTTGGGATCACTCGTATTGTTCACGGTATTTACGCACAATCACCAATGCCACGATATTCAGCAGCAAGGTAATGGCAAACAGGGTTAAACCTAATGCGAAAGCCACCAAAGATTGCGGGCTAGCAAAGTCGTTATCACCCGTTAATTGATTAACAATGGTTACGGTAACGGTCGAGACGGCTTCAAACGGGTTAGCGGTTAAGCTTGGGCTGTTACCTGCGGCAAGCACCACAATCATCGTTTCGCCAATCGCCCGGCTCACTGCCAGTAACACGGCCCCTACAATGCCGGGTAGCGCCGCCGGTAACACGACTTGCCGAATGGTTTCAGACTTTGTTGCACCCAAGCCTAAAGAACCATCACGCAAGGATTTTGGTACCTGAGTTAAAATGTCGTCGGATAACGATGAAATAAACGGGATAATCATAATGCCCATTACCACCCCGGCCGTCAGTGCTGAGGTCGCACGAATCGTCATACCGATGCTTTGCCCGAACTCAGCAAAAAAAGGCCCAACGGTCACCAGAGCAAAAAAGCCATAGACAATCGTAGGAATACCGGCCAACACTTCGATAATCGGTTTAACGGTATTACGTACCCGCTGTGGGGCGTATTCGGCTAGATATATTGCCACCATCAAACCTAGTGGAATGGCCACTAACATGGCAATCAAAGCCACCAATAAGGTGCCCGATAACAAAGGGAGTAAACCAAAGCTGCCTTGGCTTCCGGTTAACGACCCTTCGGCTAAACCTACGGTAGAAAAACGCGGATTCCAGGTAGTGCCAAAGAAAAAGTCTGCCGGGCTGATAAATGAAAAGAATTTTAAGGTTTCGCCCACCATCGATAACACAATGCCAACCGTGGTTAAAATGGCGACGGTTGAGCAAAGCAATAACACTGCCATCAAGGCTTTTTCAACTTGATGACGCGCACGGAGTGACGGTTGGATCTTTTTAAAGCTGAGCAATAAGCCTAGCGATGCCAAGATAAACATTAACGCGGTTAACATTAAGGCGCTTTTCTGCTGCAATGCAGACAAATAACTTGCTGCAGCCACTTCCCAATCAGCGGCTTCGGCAACCACCCCAAAATTACTGGCTAAATTACTAATACGACGCATTATTACCGCAGCTTGTTCGCTATCGGTTAACAGTTCTGCTGGCACCGTCGCTAACGTCAGCGTTTGCAGCACACCGGGCGCCAGCCAATTCCACAATAATAACAACAGAAATGGCGGTAATACCGCCCATAAGCCGACCATCATGCCGTAATGATGTGGCCGAGAATGCATACTGGCACTGTTCTGACCGCCCGCCATGCGCCGGCTACGAGTCATGCCAAATTGATAGGCCATCGCCATGAAGATCAGCAGTACAAAAATTAAAGACAGATTATTCATCAAAGCTCCGCTTTCGCACAGAGGACAATTAAGTGTGGGGCAGGATAACGCGCTAAAGTTGCAGTTTTATGACAGTCACAGCAAACAACCCTATTGTTTAGCACAAACTAAAAAAAACCACCTTTACAAGTATGCTGATCAGTTAGCGGTGAGGCTTAACTGACCTGCATTAACCTTGCAGGTGGTTTTTTTAGAATACTGAAATTACAGTGACTTTTTACTACGAATGGCCGCTAAGATTTCAGCACGCTCGTCGTCCGCCAATGGGATCAGACCGGCAAATTCTAGCGGACTAGCTTCACCCGATGCCGCATCCGATACAAAGTATTCAGCAAATTGCTGTAAACCAGGGATCACGCCAATATGCTCGCCCTTCACATAGAAAAACAATGGCCGTGACACTGGATAGGCGCCTGAAATAATGTTCTCAACGGTAGGAACAACACCATCAACAGTGGCCACTTTAATGCGGTCACGATTCGATTCATAGAAACTTAAACCAAATACGCCCACCGCGTCTTTTTGTGCTTGTAAACGCGCTAAGGTTTCAGTGTAATCACCTGCAATTTCAACTACGGCACCGTCAGTACGCATGGCTAAACAAAATTCACCCTGCTGATCCTTTGACATGGTTTTGATTTCAGGCAAAGACTTACACCCTTCTAAAACCACTTTTTCTTCGTACACTTCGCGCGTACCATGGTTAGAACCTGGGATGGCTAACAAGATACTTTGATCAGGTAATGATTTATCAATTTGCGACCAACGCGAGTAAGGGTTCGCAACCATTTTACCGTTTTGTGGCACTTGCGCTGCTTGCGCTAGAAAAACATGTTCAGGTTTTAAAGCAAAGGTTCCAGCATCTACTCGTGAGGCAAATACAATACCGTCATAGCCTATTTTTACTTCAATAATATTTTTAACACCATTGGCGTTACACGCCTCTACTTCCGCAGGGCGAATTTTCCGCGATGAGTTTGCTACATCAATAGTATTGGTACCAACGCCTTGGCAAAACTGACGCAAACCACCTGAAGAACCGCCTGAGCCCACAACAGGCGTCTTGAACTGAGCAAAGTTATTGCCAAATTCTTCTGCCGCAATAGATGAGAATGGCAGCACGGTAGACGAGCCAGCAATTTGAATGGTGTCACGGGCACTTTGCGCAGTTGCCGCAAAACTGATACTTAAAGCAGTGATTAAAGCCAGCTTAGAAAATTTTTTGATTTGCATAAATTCATTCCTAGTTTGCAGAAGTTTATCTCAACCCCAGTAGTCTGCCTGCGTAATATTGCATTAATGTGACAAACAAGAATTTGTTTATTTTACTTGGTGGTCATTGCACCTGCGTAAAGATTATTGAATTCGAAATTGCCGCCAACCGGCACTCAGTTGCTCCGCAACGGCCGAAAGTTGTTCACTCGCCTCAGCTGATTGTGCGGCACCATCATGCAGTTGCTGACTTGCCGCATGAAGCAAACTAATTCCGCTGACAAAGCGCGAAGTCACCGCCTGTTGACCCAAACTCGATAAAGCAATTTGTTGGTTAAATTGGGCTAGCCTGCTGACTTCTGCCGCAATATCCCGAAACACAGCTTCAGTGTTACGCGTCTGCAAAACACTACTCTCGGCCTGCTCTGAGGCTTGATCAATGGCGGCAACCGCATGATCAGCTTGTTGTTGCAAAGTATTAATCATCTCGCGGATTGATTCAGTCGCCGCCTTAGTATTTCCTGACAACGTTCGCACTTCATCAGCCACCACCGAAAACCCACGCCCTGCTTCACCGGCACGTGCAGCTTCAATCGCTGCATTTAACGCTAGTAAATTTGTTTGCTCTGAAATACTTCCAATCACTTCCAATACACTGGAAATTTTTCCTGCATCGCCTTGTAAACTTCGCATCAAATCGCGCGATCGCAACATGGTTTTCTCAAGAAGCTCTGAGCTTTGCATACTGAGTAACGCATCAGCACTGCCTTGTTGGCAAAGTTGTTGTGCTCGGGTCGCACTGTCGGTTGCCGCTGCGGTTTGACTGACCACTTGGTTTAGTGAGGCACTCATCTCTGACACCGCCAAGGCCAGCTGATCGGCTTGATGCGCCTGCTGCCCTGCCCCCGTATTGACTTGCTCACTAATGGTTTGTACTTGGCCGGCTTGTTGACTGAGCGCCGAAGAACTCGCTCCCAATTGCTGTAGTAGAACCGCAAAACGACCAAGCATTTGATTTAACGCTTTGGCCGCCTCTGCAATTTCATCATGACCTGCCTCATCAGCTCTTAAGGTGAGATCAGCCTGCTGTGATAATTGCAATAACATGTCACGCAACCGTTGCAGCGGTTGACTAACCGCAACACGGGTGCGCCAAATTAACGCTAACACCAATAGCAATAAAGCTGCACCGCCATATAAATAACCCTGTAGCATGGCTAAGGTTAATTGCTCAGCCTGATCGCGTACTTCGGCAGCGGTGGCAATTTGCTGTTCCACAAACTGCTCTGCTTGCACCGTAAACGGCGCAATGTGCTGTGACACTTCGTAAGTAATAGTCGATTCATTAAGAATTTTAACTAACAAGGCATCTGAACCAGCAAACTCTATCCATTGCTGATAATGCTGGATCGCCTTTGCAAAAGCAGTGTCTAATTGTTCAAGTAACACCGCATCCTCTGCCGTTTTGGCTATACGTTGATCGATAAACTGCTGCCAATGCTGTTCTGCCTGTAGCAGTAATTGTTCAACCTGCTGCTGAGCCTGCTCAGCGCTAATCCAGCCAGTTCGATACTGTTGTAACAAGCTTAAACCTTGTTGTTGCAAAAGTTTTTGCGGTGTCATCACATGCGTTAAAATCACCAAGTGCTGGGCATATAATTGATGAAATAAGCGGTCTTTGACCGTAGCTGCCCAAAAGCTGGCTAATAACACCACCACTAATAATATGCAGGGGATCAGCCCAAGTAGCACAACACGTTTAGCAATGGTAAGTTTAAGTCGCATGACACACCTGTCTTCATCCTAAAAGAGATACATTAACAAGCCGATATGGCTGTTTTATGACAGGACAATAAAGGGATAAGGCAGCAAACGAAGTGAATGAATAACTCAAGAGAATGACTATAATTGCGGCTCAACCAGCCGCAAAATAACCTGAGTTCAAACACTCTGGTTTAAACTCAGGTTGAGGTGGAGGCATCGTTAAGCTTTTTTAACCCAAGCAGAGCACCAGCCTTCAGAGGCCACTAATTTACCTGGGAAAATAGCACATGGGCGCCATTCATCACCATCGGCGCCTTGCGCTAAGCTACAATTTGCACATTTCTGATCGGCTTTCTCAGACTTGTGCGTGTATTTCATGGCGGCCGCTAATGGATCATCTAACTTTACCGGCTCGGCAGCAAAAGCTCTTAAGCTAACGCCACCCACGGTCATACCAATCACTGCACCGGCAGAGATCTTGAAAAAATTGCGACGATTAATATTATTCATGTTGTTTCTCCTGCATTGTTGCTTATTATAATACTGATGAATACGCGTTGTGGATTTGATAAGCATCAAGTTTCCACTGAGTTATGCCACGCCATCTTTAGTTTAACTATTGCCATGCAAAATTCAGTGTAGATGATTTCGTATTTATTAGCGCATAAATTTTTGCTTTGCAGCCCTCACCGCCATCAAACCTCGTTTTTACCGCTTTGGTCGCTTTTTCAATAGCGATTAAAAACGCATGCTAGCCAGCCCCACCCTGTCTGCGTTATTGTTGTTGTAAGCTGTAACAGGAAGCAAAAGACTTCAGGAAAACCACACCATGCAAAACTCTGCTGTTCTGTTTAACAATGATGCTGTGTTATTTGGCGTCATTACGGTCATTCTGGGGGTGGTATTTTATACCAGCCAAAGCAGTCACCGTTATTGCCAAGCGTTTTATCGTTTTGTTCCCGCCTTGTTACTTTGCTATTTTTTACCGTCACTGTTAAATACTTTTGGGTTAATCGATGCAGAAGGCTCGTCGATTTATCATGTCGCTTCACGTTACTTACTTCCCGCTAGCTTGGTGCTGTTTACAATAAGCGTCGACTTTAAAGCCATTTTAGGGTTGGGGCCTAAGGCCTTAATTATGTTTTTTACGGGTACCTTGGGCATTATGATCGGTGGGCCCATCGCGTTATTAATTGTTGGTAGCCTTGCGCCTGATGCTCTGGGTGGCGATATTTGGCGTGGCATGACCACCATTGCCGGTAGCTGGATTGGTGGTGGCGCCAATCAAACCGCGATGAGAGAAGTATTTAAAGTGGATAACACGATTTTTTCGGTGATGCTCACCGTTGACGTGATCATGGCGAATATTTGGATGGCGGTATTATTAATTTGGGCCAGTCGCGCTGAGAGTTTTGATAAGAAAACCGGAGCGGACACCAGCGCCATTCGTGAGTTAAAACAACGTATCGAACACTATCAAGCGCAGCATGCACGGATACCGCAACTGCATGATTTGATGTTGATTATTGCGGTAGGTTTTGGTGCCACAGCCATAGCGCATTTTGCTGCCGATGGTATTGCGCCTTGGATAGCCAAAGAAGCGCCACAATTAGCCAGGTACAGCCTGACCAGTACCTTTTTCTGGTTGGTGGTGGTAGCCACGACGCTGGGGTTATTATTATCGAACACCAAACTCAGAAAACTGGAAGCCGTAGGCGCATCTAAAATGGCGTCAGTGTTTTTATATATTTTGGTGGCCAGTATTGGTATGCAAATGGATATCCGCGCGATTTTAGATTACCCCATTATGTTTGTGGTTGGCGTAGTGTGGATGGCCATTCATGCCGGTTTACTGGTCATTGTGGCAAAGTGGATTAAAGCGCCATTGTTTTATCTGGCTGTGGGCAGCCAAGCGAATGTCGGGGGTGCGGCCTCGGCTCCCATTGTCGCAGCGGCCTTTCACCCGTCACTCGCGCCGGTCGGGGTATTATTAGCGGTACTCGGTTATGGTGTCGGCACTTATGGTGCTTATCTGTGTGGGCTTATGCTGCAGTTTGCTGCGCCTTAAGGTTGCTTTCTACACATAAAAAAAGCCAGCTTTCGCTGGCTTTTTTTATTACGGCTCTACCGATTAATCGGCTTTACGATTTGCACGCTTACGGTCGTTTTCCGTTAAATGACGCTTACGGATCCGGATTGACTTTGGCGTCACTTCAACTAATTCATCGTCGTCAATAAACTCTAACGCTTGCTCTAAAGCATAACGAATAGGTGGGACTAAGTTGATCGCTTCGTCAGTACCTGAAGCACGTACGTTAGTTAACTGCTTGCCTTTTAAACAGTTAACCGTCAGATCGTTGCTACGACTATGAATACCAATAACCTGACCTTCATACACTTCTTCAGCATGACCGATAAACATACGGCCGCGCTCTTGCAAAGAGAAAATCGCATAACCAGCGGCTTTACCCATCGCATTGGAGATCATCACGCCGTTCATACGTTGACCGATAGAACCGCCTTTATGCGGGCCATAATGGTCAAAGCTGTGGTACATCAAACCGGTACCAGAAGTAATCGTCATAAATTCCGTACGGAAACCGATTAAACCGCGGCTTGGCATCAGGAAGTCCATACGGTTACGACCTTTACCATCTGGTTGCATGTTGGTCATTTCGGCTTTACGTTCGCCCATCTTTTCCATGATGGTACCTTGATGCTGTTCTTCACAGTCAATGGTCACGTTTTCCATAGGTTCCATTTTCACGCCGTCTATGGTTTTCATAATCACTTCTGGCCGAGAAACCGCTAACTCAAAACCTTCACGACGCATGTTTTCAATTAATACACCTAAGTGTAATTCACCACGGCCTGACACTTTGAATTTGTCACCGTCTTCGGTTTCTTCAACGCGTAAAGCTACGTTGTGTTTCAGTTCGTTTTGTAAACGCTCTAAAATCTGACGTGAAGTAACAAACTTACCTTCTTTACCCGCGAAAGGTGAAGTGTTGACTTGGAAAGTCATGGTAACGGTGGGCTCATCAACTTGTAATGCCGGTAAAGGTTCAACCTTAGTGGTGCTACAGATGGTGTCAGAAATTTTTAATTCGCCTAAGCCGGTAAAGGCAACAATATCACCCGCTTGCGCTTCTTGTGTTTCGATACGCTCTAAGCCTAAGTAACCGAATACTTGGCCTACTTTACCGTTACGCTTAGTACCATCAGCACTCACGATCGTTACTTGCTGGTTCGGTTTTAATGAACCACGCTTGATGCGGCCGATACCGATAATGCCTAAGTAGCTAGAGTAATCTAACTGAGAAACCTGTAATTGGGTTTCGCCATTTAATTCAACAGCTGGAGGGGCAACATACTTGACGATAGCTTCAAATAAATCTGTGATGTCGTCTTTTTTCACGTCGGCTTCTAATGAAGCCCAGCCATTCAGACCTGACGCATACACAATCGGGAAGTCTAATTGGTCATCAGAAGCGCCTAAGTTATCGAATAAATCGAAAACTTGGTCGATAACCCAATCTACACGAGCACCTGGCTTATCAACTTTATTAATAACAACGATAGGCTTTAAACCATGAGCGAAGGCTTTTTGTGTTACGAAACGCGTCTGTGGCATAGGGCCTTCAACCGCATCAACTAACAACAATACCGAGTCAGCCATTGATAAAACACGTTCTACTTCACCACCGAAATCAGCGTGTCCTGGTGTATCCAGAATATTGATATGGTAACCGTTCCAACGTACAGAAGTGTTCTTAGCCAGGATAGTAATACCCCGCTCTGACTCCTGTGCATTTGAATCCATCATCCGTTCTTGTAACTTAGCACGGGCATCGAAGGTTCCGGATTGTTGCAACAGCTTGTCAACCATGGTTGTTTTACCGTGGTCGACGTGGGCAATAATAGCGATGTTACGTAATTTATCTAAATATGAAGCGGTAACGCTCATGAATATGTATCCTCTGTGGCACTAGATGACCATAATGACCACCAGGCAAACGCATTTTAAACTTAAGGGCGCATATTCTACTCTTTATTTGTCTGAAAGAAAAATTCCATGCGTGCTTTTACTGATTTTTTTTCAGGCGGTTAATTTTCCGCTACACTGAGAGCGAGCCCGCGAAGCACCAACTTGATGCAGTGAAGCACCATTTTAGTGCAAAGCTATCAACTGGCCGTGCTGATTTTTTTAAATAACTAATAGATACATAAACTTAGTATGTTGGCATATATCTGGCATTTAACAGGGCAACATACAATACAACTGCTCAAATTGGTTCACTTGGAGGACTGCATGTCTGTAGAAAACGTTCTGAAACTTATCAAAGAAAACGATGTAAAGTTTATCGATCTGCGCTTTACCGATACCAAAGGTAAAGAGCAACACGTCAGTGTACCGGTTAGCCAAATTTCTGAAGAGACATTTGAAGACGGTAAAATGTTTGACGGCTCTTCTATTACCGGTTGGAAAGGCATCAACGATTCAGACATGATTTTAATGCCAGACGCTTCTAGCGCTGTATTAGATCCCTTCTTTGAAGAAACCACGTTAAACATCACTTGTGATGTTATCGAACCAAGCACCATGCAAGGTTACGATCGTGACCCACGTTCAATCGCTCAGCGCGCTGAAGAGTATTTAAAATCTACTGGTATCGCGGATACCGTGTTGTTTGGCCCTGAACCAGAATTCTTTATGTTTGACGACGTGCGTTTCCACACGGACATGTCAGGTTCATTCTTCAAACTGAACTCTACTGAAGCCGCGTGGAACTCAGGCACGAGTTATGAAGAAGGTAACAAAGGCCACCGTCCGGGTGTTAAAGGCGGTTATTTCCCGTTACCACCAGTAGATTCAGGCCATGATATTCGTAGTGCCATGTGTATGGTGCTTGAAGAGATGGGCCAAGTGGTTGAAGCGCATCACCACGAAGTGGCCACTGCGGGTCAAAACGAAATCGCAACGCGTTTCAATACATTAACTAAAAAAGCAGATGAAGTTCAACAGCTTAAGTATGTAATTCACAACGTAGCACATATGTACGGCAAAACAGTTACCTTTATGCCTAAGCCATTAGTCGGCGATAACGGTTCTGGTATGCACTGCCACCAGTCTTTAGCGAAAGATGGCGTTAACCTGTTCGCAGGTGACAAATACGCTGGCTTGTCTGAAATCGCACTTTACTACATCGGCGGTATCATTAAGCACGCTAAAGCCATCAATGCTTTCACTAACCCATCTACTAACTCTTACAAGCGTTTAGTGCCACATTTCGAAGCGCCTGTGATGTTAGCGTACTCAGCGCGTAACCGTTCTGCGTCAATCCGTATCCCTCTGGTGCCTAGTGCAAAAGCACGTCGTATCGAGTGTCGCTTCCCGGATCCAGCAGCTAACCCATATTTAGCCTTCACTGCACAATTGATGGCGGGTTTAGACGGCATTCAAAACAAGATCCATCCTGGCGATGCCATGGACAAAGATTTGTATGACTTACCTGCTGAAGAAGCAGCCAACATTCCACAAGTGGCTACCTCTTTAGATGAAGCGTTAAACGAATTAGACAAAAACCGCGCGATCTTCACTAAAGGCGGCGTTATGTCTGACGAAATGATTGATGCTTATATTGGTATCAAGCGCGCGGAAGCCCGCAAAGTTGCAATGGCTGTGCACCCGCTTGAATTTGAATTGTATTACAGCGTGTAATATCAGTTAATTAAGTTTTTTCTGTGCATTAAAAGCTCACTTCGGTGAGCTTTTTTTTGTAGAATATTTAAGTATTTCCAGCTAAAGTTAAAAGAAGCGTCAGGAAGACGGAACTCAGGAATACAACATTAATGAAATTACTTTGGCTGTCACTGACATTATTACTCGTTGCCAACTCAACTTTGGCGCAAGAAAAGAAGATATTTGTCGGTCGTGATGCCAATGGTGTTTTGGTTTTTTCAGATAGCCCGTTACCCGGCTCAGAAGAAGTCAGTTTGCAAAGCCGACCTAATATCATGGAAGCAACAGACACACGCTTACCTGAAAAAAAGCCACCAGCCCCTGAGCCTTATACTGTCTCAATTACCCAACCTGAAAATGAAGCCACCGTTCGCGACAACACCGGTTCAGTTTATATCTCCGGCCGTATCAGTCCCCGTTTTCAGCGTGGCTTTCGCGTCAGGCTATTATTCGATGGTAAACCGCATGGCGAGCCACAGAACAGTGCGGTGTTTGTGTTGCGTGATGTTTATCGTGGAGAACACAACGTACAAATCGAACTTCTAGACCAAAACGGCAAGCTAATTGCAACAAGTCCTCTTACCATCTTCTATATGCATAGAACTCGTATAAATTAACCAAATTAGTGCATTGTCAGTGAAATTCAGGTTGTTCTGAGTTAAGCTTCACTTCCATAGCACCAAATTGGTGCAATAGGTAAGTTTATGACTCAGGACTCGTTTGCGATCTCACTGGTTGATCAGCTCACTACCGCGGTAATGGTGTTAGATGAAACGCTCAGCGTGTGTTATTTTAATACCGCCAGTTGTGCCGTTTTAGGCCTAGGCGAAAAAAAGCTTAAGCAACAGTTCTTTCCCGGTTTATTTCAACACATCGATTTAAAAGCCAATCATTTGTATAACGCGATGCAAAGCAAACAAGCTTTTAGCGTCAGTGACGTGCAAGCAGTATTAATTGATGGTCGTCATTTATTGTTAGATATCTCAGTCACTATTATTGAGCAACAGCCGATTTATTTGCTGCTGGAGCTGCGCCAAGTTGATCATCAACGCAAGATCAGTATGGAAAGCCTGCAACAACATCAGCATCTAGCCGCCCGTGAATTGATCCGTGGTTTAGCCCATGAAATTAAAAACCCCTTAGGCGGTTTAAGGGGTGCTGCGCAGCTGCTAGAAGAGTCACTGGATGATGAACAAAAAGAATACACCCAACTGATTATTGCCCAAGCGGATCGTCTTCGTAATTTAGTCGACCGTTTGCTCGGCCCTTATCGGCCCCCAAGTTTACAACAAAGTAATTTGCACCAGGTTGCAGAGCAAGTTCTTAAACTGGCGAACATGGATAATCCTCAACAAATTTATTTTCAACGGGATTATGATCCCAGTATTCCTGATTTTATGTTCGATCCCGAATTGTTAGAACAAGCCTTATTAAATATCGTACGAAATGCACAACAAGCACTCGTCGATGGCGGTCAAATCACGCTACAAAGCCGTATCTTGCATCAGCACACCTTGCACGGTAAGCGCTATAAGCTGGTTGCCTGCATTAAAGTCATCGATAACGGTCCGGGTATACCCGTGGCCATTCGTGACACATTGTTTTATCCAATGGTCAGCGGCAAAGCGGGTGGCACAGGCTTAGGCTTATCCATTGCGCAAACGCTGATCCATCAACAACGCGGTTGGATAGACTGTGAAAGCTGGCCGGGACATACCGGTTTTATGATTTATTTACCTATTTCAGACTGTGAGGATGATGTATGAATCAATTTGTCTGGATAATTGATGACGATAATTCCATTCGTTGGGTCTTAGAAAAAGCCTTAGCACGTACCGATATCCAATGTGAAAGCTTTGCCTCAGCCGATTTAATGCTGCAACGCTTAGAGTATGAACAACCGGCGGTTGTTGTATCGGATATTCGGATGCCCGGTACAGATGGCATGGCGTTACTTAGCAAGTTGCAAGAACTTAGCCCTGATTTACCCGTAATCATAATGACGGCGCATTCTGACCTAGACAGCGCCGTCAACGCCTTTAAACGAGGTGCTTTTGAATACTTGCCTAAGCCCTTTGATGTTAACGATGCTGTCGCCCTGATCAGTCGCGCTTTAGAGCACAGCAAAAACCAATTAGCCAAACAGCAACCGCTGCCACCGGCACTCAACCCAGAGATTATTGGTGAAGCGCCGGCCATGCAGGAAGTGTTTCGTGCTATTGGTCGCTTAGCCCGTTCCAGTATCAGTGTACTGATTAATGGGCAATCAGGTACTGGTAAAGAGTTGGTCGCGCGCGCCTTACATAAACACAGCCCTCGCTCAGAAAAACCCTTTATTGCCTTGAATATGGCTGCGATCCCAAAAGATCTGATTGAATCTGAGCTATTTGGTCATGAAAAAGGTGCGTTTACCGGGGCCAATACGCAACGTAAAGGACGTTTTGAACAAGCCGATAGCGGCACCTTATTTCTGGATGAAATTGGCGATATGCCGCTTGATGTGCAAACACGTCTGTTACGGGTATTAGCCGATGGCCAATTTTACCGGGTCGGCGGTCATCAGGCTGTCGGGGTAGATGTTCGTATTATTGCGGCCACCCACCAAAATTTAGAATTGCTGGCCCAAGAAGGGAAGTTTCGTGAGGATTTATTTCATCGTTTAAACGTGATCCGCGTGCATTTACCTACTCTAAAAGAGCGCCGCCAGGATATTGCTAAGCTGGCACGCCACTTCTTACAGCAAGCCGCAACGGAGCTTAATGTTGAAGCGAAAACGCTGAGCAAAGAAGCAGAATTATTTCTGACCGATTTAGATTGGCCAGGTAACGTGCGGCAATTAGAAAACACCTGTCGTTGGCTCACCGTGATGGCCAGTGGCAAACATATTGTGGTGGCCGATATGCCGCCAGAATTAACACAAAGCGGTAAAAACAGTTATAACTCGGTTACCGACGCAGTTCATGGTGATTGGCAAAGCTTGCTCGCGCAATGGGTGACGGAACGCTTAGCCGCAGGTGAAGAGAATATTTTGGCCGAAGCGGGCCCCGCTTTTGAGAAGATTGTGTTACAGCAGGCGCTGCATCATACGCATGGTCATAAACAAGAAGCCGCGCGCAAATTAGGCTGGGGCCGAAATACGCTAACGCGCAAATTAAAAGAGCTGGGCGTCGAATAGACGCCCAGCTGCTTATTTAAGCAGAACGTGCCTTAAGCTGAGCGCTCTGCTTTAGTACGACGGCCCTCAGGTTTACCTTCACCATCACGGCCCTCGCCTTTACTGCGGCGTTCTTCACGTTGGTTTTTCAATTGCTCACGTTGCGCAACGGTTAAGATCTGATTGATTTGATGACGTAATTGCAGCAAATGCAACTGTCGCTCTTCTTGCTTAGCACGACGCTTTTCTAGTAATAATTTTGCCGTTGTTTCATCAAACTGTGGCGCATCCATCAGTGCTTGCCAAGCTTGCTTGTCGGCCGCTCGCTCTTCTGCATCGCCCTGATTAGCCCGATGTTCGGCTAAGACAGCCGCAACGGCTTGCTTTTGTTCAGCAGACAAATCTAAGCTGGCTAACTGGCGCTTTAGCATCGCACCTGGTGCCATTTGTTGGCGCTTTTGTTGTTGCTGTTTATGTTGATGCGGTGCTTTTTCTGCTGAGTCTGGTGCTGCAGCCATGCTTGCAGAAGAAAAGGCGACGAGGGTGCCCAGGGTAAGTAATAAGGTTTTCGCTTTCATCATTTGCTCTCCGCTTAGTTGACTGTTACAGCTTAACTCAGCCAATGCAAAGCAACGCAAAGGACAGGTAAAGATTCTGTAAAGAGCCTGACAGTCTGAAAGTGACCACGTAAACTGACCTAAAGCAACAGGAGTAGTAGCATGCCAAAGATCTTGATGATTGATGACGACACTGAATTGTGTCAGCTAGTGGCGGAATATCTCGCACTAGATGGGTTAAGTTTCGAAGCAGTACACGATGGCCAAGCTGGGCTTGAACGTATTCAAACTGCTGCAGCCGATCTGATTTTATTAGATGTTATGCTACCCACTTTAGATGGCTTATCGGTATTAAAAGCATTGCGGGCCGGCCCTTATTGCCCCGTGTTAATGCTAACCGCCCGTGGAGATGACATCGACCGGATTCTGGGTTTAGAACTCGGTGCTGATGATTATTTGGCCAAACCGTTCAATCCAAGAGAATTGGTCGCCCGCATTAAGGCCATCTTACGCCGGGTTGAATTACTGCAACAAGAGCCGAGCCATGCAGTAAGCCTTATACATATTAATGATTTGAGTTTAAACACACAAAATCACCAAGTATTGTGCGCAGAACATCCGGTAAGCCTCACTGCCACCGAGTTTCAGTTACTGGAAATGCTGATGCGCAAAGCAGGCGAAGTGATTTCTAAAGAAGAATTGAGCAAAGTGGTGCTCGGTCGCCGATTACAAATGTATGATCGCAGTTTAGATATGCACATTAGTAATATTCGCAAAAAACTGGCGCAATTTAGCCCAAACGAAAAAATTCAAACCCTGCGGGGCAGTGGTTATTTATTTTTAAGTGATGGACACTGATGAAATTTCACTGGCTTAACCCGGTTAACTCGCTAGCCGGTCGCATCTTTATCTGGTTTTGGTTAGTGCTGATCCTGACAGTATCAAGCACCTTATTTTTAAGTAGACAATTGCTTGAAGATACCAAAATTCATCGCTTACCCAATAATATTGTCACGCAATTACAGCAGCAGATAAAACAATTTCAACGCGCCGAGTCGGTCGACAAGCTGCTCCGTTACTTAAAGCGGCAACAAAATCTACGCTGGGTCGTCGTTGATTTAGCGCAAAATCAGGTATTAACACCCGATGCCTTACCTCGTAACTTTGATCAAAACTGGTTATTTGAATTAAACCAGCTAAATCGGCCACGGCTGTTGCGGCATAATAATATGCATCTGGCGGGGCCTTTTATGCTAGAAATCGGCGAACAAACCCTAGCGCTTTACCAACAGCGTAACATGCCAAGTCAACCTTGGTGGAGCCTGCGCGGTTTATCCGAACCCATTCTGGTGCTGCTACTGCTCTTAACTTCGGCGGCAGCCAGCTTTATTTTAGCTATTTCCATTTCTAAGCCATTACGTGAACTGGTGCAACAAAACCTGTTGTTCGCTTCGGGTAAGTTGGATAGCCGAGTACCACGTTTAGCAAAACGTAAAGATGAACTAGGCCAACTTGGCCGCAGTTTTAATACCATGGCCGAGCGGATCAGCGCCTTATTGCATAATCAGCAACGCTTGATGCGGGATATTTCACATGAATTACGCTCACCCTTAGCGCGCGCGCAGTTGGTGTTGGGTTTAACCGAACGCCAACAAGATCTGCAACAATTACCGCGTTTAAAAAATGAATTAGAGCGGCTCGATGTGATGCTTGATGAATTATTAACCTACAGTCGTTTAGACGCAGGGCAATACCAACTGGATATCCATGCCTGTGATTTGGTCGCGTTAACCGAAGATGTGCTGCATTTAAATCAAGTCGATGCCGATGCTAAACAGCAACAATTACGCTATGTTGGCCCAGAGCAACTGTGGCTGCAAGCTGATAGCCGCCTTTTAGGCCGTGCCATTGAAAATATTTTACGGAATGCGCTTAAATATAGCCCCGAGCAAAGCACTATTGAATGCAGCATAAGTGCGCAGGCTAGCAGCGTAACCTTAAATATTCGCGATCATGGTTCGGGGATCCCGGCAGAACAGCTCGACAAAATCTTTTTACCGTTTTATCGGATCAGTGATAGCCGCACCAGCACCACCGGCGGTACGGGTTTAGGTTTAGCCATCGTGGCACAAATTATTCGCCAGCATCAAGGTAAGGTTGTGGCTAGCCTGCCCTCTGGTGCGGGCTTGCAAGTCAGTGTTACACTGCCGCTTACGCAACAACCGCCCACAACGAATACGGACGAACACGAAACCACCTAATGGCAGACGTTACTTTTAACCCAATCCAGCCGCTTGCCACTGAACAGCAGTTAACCAAACACTGGCCAGACACCTTGTTGCCATTTTGGAGACAAATGCAACACGGCCAGTTTGCTGGAGTGGCCGGTGTGCCGATACATTACAGTTATCATTTAACCCCCGGAGCGCACACGGCGTGGGTGATCAGTAGTGGCCGCATTGAAACGGCAATTAAGTACAGCGAATTAATGCTCGAATTAACCACTGCCGGTTATAGCGTGTTTATTTTAGATCATCGTGGACAGGGGCGTTCCGGTCGCATGTTACCCGACTCACAACTGGGCTATGTTGCAGATTTTGCTGATTATCAGCATGATTTAGAGAGTTTTTTACGGCAAGTGGTCAAACCGGCGGCACATCAAAAACATGTATTACTGGCCCATTCAATGGGCGCAGCTATTGCCGCAGGCTTAATTACTCAGCCACCTTGGCAGGAATGGCAGTCGTTTTTCTGCGCAGCGATCCTTTGCTCGCCGATGTTCGGCATTTATACTGGCATGGTACCTTCTAACGTAGCTGAACCGCTCGCCATGCTTTATTGCCAGTTACGGCGCTGGTGGCAGCCTAATGCCCCGCGTTATTTCCCGATGCAGTTAGCTTACAAAGATAAAGCCTTTGCCCATAATGAATTAACTCAAAGCCAAGCACGCTATCAAGCTTTACGTCATTGTTATCAAACCGAGCCACAACTGCAACTGGGTGGCGTAACATGCACTTGGTTACATCAAGCTATTTTGGCGATGAAACGTTTACGCCGCAGCGCGCAACACTGCCAAACACCAGTCTTGTTGTTACAAGCCGGCGCCGATCAAGTGGTGGCTAACCGTGCGCAACAGGTTTGGTTTAAGCAATTACCTACAGCGCTACCACATAGCTTTAAAGTAATTGAAGGTGCCAAGCACGAGCTTTTGATGGAGCAAGACAACTTACGCCAACAAGCCTTGGCTCACATCAATCAGTTTTTACAACAGCTGCCTACTCACGCTAACAACGCGCTGAAATAAGGCTTAAACCCCCGCCAAAAAATCATGCTGTCGCCACGCTTCGTAGCTAACAATAGCGACACTATTGGCCAAATTTAAGCTGCGCGCCCCCGCCTGCATGGGAATGCGAATTTTCTGCTCGCTGGGTAATTGATCGCGTACTGCATCAGGTAACCCGCTGGTCTCAGAGCCAAATAACAACACATCATCTGGCTGATATTGCACTTGATGGTAAAAGCGCGTGCCTTTAGTGGTGACTGCATAAATGCGCCGCCCCTGCATTGCCTCGGCAAATTGCTGATAATTGGCATAGCGCGTGAGACGCGTTAAATCGTGATAATCTAAACCTGCGCGGCGTAATTTCTTCTCTTCAAAATCAAAGCCCATTGGTTCAATGATATGCAATTGACAGCCATTATTCGCCACTAAACGAATGATATTGCCCGTATTCGGTGCTATCCGCGGTTCAAACAATGCCACATGAAACATTACTAATTAATCCTTGTTGTCTTTGTAGTACAAAGGTACTATCTGGAGTTGACCACGCAATGCGTACTGCTAGAAATCCAACTGTTATTTCTAGTTTACACACTGTACCCGCTGAGCAAAAAGCTCTATAGTTAAAGTTGGTCAGAAATTAACCTAGGAAAGTTTCGCAATGACCCACCTTAAAAGCACGTTTTGCGTAGCGTTATTTAGTATCAGTTTGCCTGCTACAGCGGCAAACCAGCCTTTTATGGAAGGCGCCTTTTTGCTCTCTACCTTGACAATCTGTCTACTGGTAGTGGCCTTGATCTTAACCATGCGCAGCTTGGCGATAAAAAGTCATAAGCTCAAGCAATTTCGCACCAGTTTTAGTGATCTGCTCAGTGAAACTTCAGGCGTTATTGCTGTATTGGATAAAAACCTGGTGCTGCGCAATGGTAGCGGCACGCTAAAGCGTTTATTAAAAGCCGATGACAGCGCAACTATTTCTGCTCCGCTTAATTTATATGCCGATCCTGATGGCAAAACATTATTAGACAACGACATTAAACTGGCTTTACGCACAAATGGAAAGTGGCAAGGCGAAGCTTGGCTATTAAATGAGCGGCAACGCGAAGCCTTTGAGCTAAGTATTCACAGTGTGCAGCCAGATAACGTGCGTAATACAACTTACCTTATGTATGGCCAAAACATCAGCGAACTGCGCAAAGAAAATCAGTTACAGTTGCAGCAACAAACCCGTGATAGTTTGACCTTATTGCCCAATAACAAAGTGTTTGATGAATTACTGAAAATGGTATTACAAAGCTGTGATGCTCATTATCCTTCAGCCGCGGTCATTTTTATTCATTTAACACCCAGCTATGGCAGCGAGCACAACGAAGCCAAATTACAGCAACAACTCCCCGAAATTGCGGCCAAGCTACAACAGGTGCTGCCACGTAAACTGCTGTTAGCTCGCTATAAAACCGATGGCTTTGTGGTATTAGTACCGCCCCATCTGTGTAACCACAACAGCAGCATTTATTTAAACCAGCTAGCACACAAAATTTTAGCCGGCATTAATCAGCCCGGCAGCGATGACAGCAAGGCTATTGAGGTCTTTGCCCACCTAGGCATCAGTATCAGCCCTAACGACGGTATCGATGCCGAAAGCCTCTTGAACAGTGCTGAAAAAGCGGCATATAAAGCTTCACAACAAGGCCAAAACAATCTGTGCTTTGCCGATAGCGGCAGCCAAGAACAAGCCCCAGATTATTTAGCCATGGAAACCGAATTATATCGCAGTGCTGCCCAAGGCGAATTCGAGTTGTATTACCAACCTAAGTTCAGCATTAGCAGCAATCGGATTATCGGTTACGAAGCCCTGCTACGCTGGCCTAGCCCACGTCGCGGCATGTTACCGCCACCAACCTTTATGCCCTTAGTAGAAGAAACCGGCCTCATTATTAGTTTGGATCGCCTGGTGTTCCGTAAAGCCTGTCAGCAAGTGAAATACTGGCAACAAACCGGGTTAATGCGTGGCCGTTTAGCACTGAACATTTCTAACCAACAATTCGAGCAAGCTGACTTCTTGCGCTTTATGCAAAACACCTTGCAAGATGCCGAGGTTAGCGCCAGTTTATTTGAATTAGAATTACCCGAGACGATTTTTACTCAACCCACGGTGTGGTTACGTGAACGGATGCATAGCTTGGATAAGATGGGCTTTCGTTTAATTTTAGATAACTTTGGTGAAGGGGTGTCCTCTCTAACCCAGTTACGGCAACATCCGTTGCATGGTGTGAAATTATCGCCCACGCTAACCAAGTATATTGAACAGCAAGAACAGCAACGTAATATCTGCGCAACGTTAATCCGCTTAGCCAATTACCTGACTCTGGATGTTACCGCGACGAATATCGAAACAGAGATGCAGGCATATTTGCTGCATGTGATGGGCTGTGATAATCAGCAAGGTCACCGCTTTAGTAAAGCCGTGCCCGCTGATGAAATTGGTCAATTATTACTAAAAGAAAATAACCTGCTGAACAACACGAGCCTGGCTAGTGGCTAGTTTCGTCTTTGCGCTCGCGGCCTAACAAGTGTTGGGCTGCTAAGCGCGCATCCTTACCTTCATACAACACCTTGTACACTTGCTCTGTTATGGGCATTTCCACGCCCATACGTGCAGCTAAGTTAAACACCTCTTTGGTATTGCGGTAACCTTCAACCACTTGGCCAATGCTCTCAATGGCTTCAGCGACAGACTTACCCTCGCCTAACAATAAGCCGAAACGCCGATTACGCGATTGATTGTCGGTGCAGGTTAAGACTAAATCGCCTAACCCGGCCATACCCATAAAGGTATCTTTTTGCGCCCCCATAGCACAGCCTAAACGACACATCTCGGCTAAACCACGGGTGATCAGTGCAGTTCGCGCATTGGCACCAAAGCCAATGCCATCGGCCATACCTGCGCCAATGGCAATAACATTTTTTACCGCACCGCCCAACTGCACACCAATAAAGTCGGGGTTGGTATAAACGCGAAACGTTTTCGCGCAGTGCAATAAATCAGATAATTCTTGAATAAAAACAGCATCGCTGGAAGATAATGAAATAGCGGTAGGTAAACCTGCGGCCATCTCTTTTGCAAAGGTAGGGCCGGATAACACCGCTAAGGCAATTTGCTCACCCAAGATATCGCGGGCGACATCTTGTAATAAACGCCCAGTATCAGGCTCTAAGCCTTTTGTAGCCCAAGCCACTCGGGATTTTGCAGTGAGTAATGGCTTAATTTGCTGAAGCGTAGCGGCGAAAGCATGACTAGGTACTACCATCAAAATATCATTGCTCGTTTGCACGGCAGCCGTTAAATCCGCGGTCACTTGCAAAGTTTTCGGTAAGGCAATGCCAGGCAGATATTTTTGGTTTTCACCTTGTTGCTGCATTAAAGCCATTTCGGCGGCGTTACGACCCCACAAGGTAATAGGGTTGCCGTTACGCGCCAAACAAATAGCAAGCGCGGTGCCATAAGACCCCGCGCCAATAACGGTAATAGCAGAAGGCTGCAACATTACGCGTTCAGTTGTGGTGATTCAGCCTGACGTTGCTGCAAATATTGCGCAAATAAGGCATCAAAATTCACTGGCGCTAAGTTTAACTGTGGGAAAGTACCACGGTTAACTAAGTTTGAAACAGCTTCACGGGCATAAGGGAACAAAATGTTCGGGCAGAATGACGCTAACATGTGAGCCATTTGCGCTTCTTCCATTTCACCAATAGAGAAGATACCCGCCTGTTGCACTTCGCATAAGAAAGCTGTTTCATCACCGACAGTGGTGGTTACTGTTAAAGATAAAATAACTTGATAGACGTTATCTTCAATTTTGTCGCTGCGGGTATCCAGATCTAACTTAACTTCTGGTTTCCATTCTTTACGGAAAATAGCAGGTGCGTTTGGTGCTTCAAATGAAACATCCTTAACAAAAATACGCTGAATGGCAAATTGTAGACCCTGTGCAGTTTGATCTGCTGCAACGCCGTTTGCTTGTTGTTCGGCCATGATAAATCCTATGTTAATGTTATGCTTGTAGTAATGAGTCGAGTTTGCCAGCTGATTCCAGCGCAAACATATCGTCGCAACCGCCAATATGCTGATTGGCAATAAAAATTTGTGGTACGGTACTGCGTCCACCGGCGCGTTCGATCATTTCAGCTCGACGCTCGGTTTCAACATCAATTCTGACTTCTTGATACGCAACTTTCTTCTCGCGTAATAACATGATAGCCCGAACACAATAAGGACAATACGCCTTAGTGTAAATAGTCACTTCTGCCATTATTACCTCTTCGATTTCACTACGGGTAAGCTAGCACCTGTCCAAGCACTCATACCACCTTGTAGCGTAGAGACTTTGGTAAAGCCTTGCTTAGCCAGAGCTGATGCCGCTCGATTTGCGGTCATGCCGGTTTGACATACTACAATAATGGGCGCATCTTTTTGCTTTTCAAGGCCTGCCAGCTGTTGCTTATCAATTTGTGCCTGCGTTAGGTGCTTGGCATCGGTAATATGCCCTTTAGCAAATTCAGCTTCTGTGCGGATATCGACTACTACGGCATTTTCACGGTTTACCGCTAAAGTCAGTTGGGTTGGCGACACCGGCTTAATGGCAGAAAGCAACGAACTGATCCAGCTGCCCACAATTAACACCACCAATAATGCCCAAACGCCGCTCAGCAGCGGATGATTGCTGATAAATTCGATAACTTGATCCATAACGTCAATATTCTTCTCGTTGAAAACAAAACAGCGTTGAGTATACCGATTTTACATAAAATCCACAGCTAAAAATCGGTTTAAAAGCACTCAGCAAGCGTTAGAAAACGAATGATCACTGGAGAATTAACAAAAAATCGGTAAGATAATGTCTCATCCTCATTACCTGCTATTTTGTTCATGGAGTTTGTATGCACCCAGCTAAAAAACCTTTAGTCTTATTAATTCTCGACGGTTGGGGTTATCGCGAACAAACCGACAACAACGCCATTGCTCAGGCTAATACCCCGGTGATGGACAAACTATGGCAAGACTACCCTCACAGTTTAATTTCGGGTTCGGGTTTAGATGTTGGTTTGCCAGATGGGCAAATGGGCAACTCTGAAGTGGGCCACGTTAACTTAGGCTCAGGCCGTATTGTTTATCAAGACTTTACTCGCATTACCAAAGCCATTGCCGATGGTGATTTCTTTGAAAACCCAACTTTAGTAACAGCGGTGCAAAAAGCCGTGGCCGCAGAGAAAGCGGTGCATATTATGGGGCTGCTATCACCCGGTGGTGTGCACAGCCACGAAGAACACCTACTGGCCATGGTAAAGTTGGCAGAGCAGCAAGGCGCCAGCCGCATCTATGTGCATGCGTTTTTAGATGGACGTGATACCCCTCCTCGCAGTGCTGAGGCTTCAATCAAAGTGTTTGAAGAACACTTTGCCACTTCGGGTAAAGGACAAATTGCTTCAATTATTGGTCGTTACTATGCCATGGACCGCGACAAGCGCTGGGACCGTGTGCAACAAGCCTATGACCTACTAACCCAAGGCAAAGGTATTTATCAATATGATAGTGCCTCTGCAGCACTTGCCGCCGCTTATCAGCGCGATGAGAACGATGAATTTGTTAAAGCCTCTGCCATCCGCACCGGCGATCAACAAACCATCAGTATGCAAGACGGCGATGCCCTCATTTTTATGAATTTCCGTGCCGATCGGGCCAGACAATTTAGCCACGCCTTTGTGGATGCCAACTTCGATGGTTTTGTGCGCCAGCATCAGCCTAAACTCAGCAGCTTTGTCATGCTGACCGAATATGCTGCCGATATTCCCGCGCCGGTCGCTTATCCACCAGAAAGCCTTAATAATGTGTTAGGCGAATGGTTAGCCAAGCATCAAAAAACGCAGTTGCGTATTTCTGAAACGGAAAAATATGCGCACGTTACCTTCTTCTTTAGCGGAGGACGTGAAGACCTGTTTGACGGCGAAGAGC
The DNA here is from genome assembly GCF_052655985.1 of Alishewanella sp. HL-SH05. Next base: position 869,064 of record NZ_CP199753.1, on the reverse strand, counting down.
GGATTTTAATTCCATCGCCGCAGGTCGCGACTTACGATCTGCAGCCAGAAATGAACTCAACCGAATTAACCGACAAACTGGTCGCGGCCATTCACAGCGGTAAGTTTGATGCGATCATTTGTAATTATCCGAATGGCGATATGGTTGGCCATACCGGTATTATGAGTGCCGCAATTAAAGCCGTTGAAGCCGTTGATAGCTGTATTGGCAGAGTGGTAGCCGCCTTGCAAGAAGTTGGTGGCGAATGCTTAATTACCGCAGATCATGGTAACGCTGAAATGATGCAAGATCCGCAATCTGGTCAAGCTCATACCGCCCATACCAGCGGTCCAGTGCCGTTAATTTATGTAGGGCGTCAGGCTAAAGTTATCGAAGGCGGTGTACTCAGTGATATTGCACCGACCATGCTGCATCTGATGGGTATGCCAAAACCAGATGAGATGACCGGCAAAGTGTTGATGCAAGTTAACTAAATGCCACCATCGCACAGCAAGACACCCTTTATTATTTGGCAGCTTGGGCTGCTGGTGTTTTGCTGTGTGTTTTTCAGCACGGCGCAGGCGCAACAAAAACCGCAAGCCGAGCGTGAATTACAGCAACTGCAAAATCAAATTAAGCGTACTGAACAGCAAGTAAAACAGCAGCAACGCCAATTGCAACAAGCGGAGCAAAAACTGCAACAAGCAGACAGAGCCCTGGCGGAGGCTTCAGGCAAAGTTCGGCAAACCAGCCAACGTAAACAACAGCTTGAACAAGAAAGCGCTAAGCTAGAAAAACAACAAGCTAAATTGCAGCAACAATTAAATGAACAACAAACGCTACTGGCCGCCCAATTAAAAAGTGCTTACAGTATGGGGCAGCATGATTATTCTCGTTTGCTGTTGAATCAACAAGATACCGGCAAATTAGAGCGCGTACTGACTTACTATCAGTACTTTAACCAAGCGCGCATTCGGCAATTAGCCAAGATCAATCAAACGGCGCAAGATTTGGCCCATATTATGGCCAAACTCGATGAGCAGCAGCAATTATTAGCCCGCGAATTAAGCGCCTTAGAAAAGCAGCAGCAACAATTACAAAGTGCACGTAGCAGCCAACAAGATTCAGTTCAACAATTACAAACCTTACTGAAACAACAAGGCAATCAGCTTAGCTACCTACGCCAAAATGAAAGCAGCCTGCAAAATACGATCAACGAATTACGCCGCCTTGCTGATCTGAACAAAGATATGAGCGGCCTCAGCAGTGGTAAAGGTCGTTTTCCATGGCCCTTAAAAGGTCAGTTGTTGCAACGTTTTGGGCAAAATCGGCAAGGTGGTATGCCCTCTCGTGGCATCCTGATCCGCGGCATAAATGGCAGTAACGTGCAAGCTATCGCCGATGGCCGTGTGATTTATGCTGATTGGTTAAAAGGCTATGGCTGGGTTATCGTATTAGATCATGGTGCAGGATTTATGTCGTTATACGGCCATAATCAAAATCTGTTAAAACAACCAGGAGCACAGGTAACGAGTGGTGAAGCGATTGCATTGGTCGGCGCCAGTGGTGGACAAGCCGACGCGGGGTTATATTTCGAGATCCGCGAAAAAGGGGAAGCGGTTAATCCCTTAAGCTGGCTTTCTCGTCAATAAATAACTGTTTAAAATCATCTTTAACGCTTACTATTCGCCATAATCTATAAAGTGTTAAAGCTGTCGGAGTCCCGGCATTAAAAAGGAAAGTGTTGTCGTGCGTTTGAGTTTGTTGCTGTCTGCTGTTTTACTTTGTGTGAGCTCGGTTACCGCAGCAGCACCCCGCATTGCCATTATCATCGATGATATTGGCTATCAACGTAACGATCTGAAAATGGTCGAATTACCCTATCAGCTAACTTACGCCGTATTACCGCATACCCCTTATGGCAAACAAGCGGCCGAACAAGCCTTTATGTTACAAAAAGACGTGATGCTGCATATGCCGATGGAAGCCACTCATCGTAACAGTTTAGGCCCCGGTGCCTTAACGCAAGAAATGTCGAAACAGCAAGTGCAATTGACGCTGCAACAAGCGCTGGCTGATATTCCTTATGCGATTGGTATTAATAACCATATGGGTAGCCTGTTTACTGCCTTAGAGCAACCCATGGCGTGGACCATGGAATATTTGCAACAACGTCAGCTATTTTTTATTGATAGCCTTACCACACCGCAGAGCACCGCACGCCGTTATGCGAAACAATACAACGTGACCATTTTATCGCGGCATGTCTTTTTGGATAACGAACAAAACCAACAAGCGCTAGAAAAGCAATTTAAGCAATTGCTGCAAATTGCCCGGCGCCATGAAACCGCTATTGCTATCGGCCACCCCTACCCTGAGACTTATCGTTTTTTACAACAACGCTTACCGCAGCTACAAGCAGAAGGTATCGAATTAGTTGGGATCTCCGCACTGTTGCCTGAAAGTCATCAAGTGATCGCTGCCGGTTTTACCGAGCCAGCCAGTTATAGTCCTGAAGAATAAACTAAAGCGCATTTCATGCGCTCTGCTATCAAGCCTAAAGGCGTCAATGCGCTGCAGTAACGCCGTTTACTCACTTAACGCCTACGTGCAGCCAGAATGGTCTGTTGCGGTTTAAACGTGTTGATCAAACAAGATAGTATTACCATCAGGATCGGTCACTGCAAAACTGCCTGGGCCACGTTCATTTTTCAACTGCTGTTGACTAAGCTCGATGCCTTGCGCCGTTAATTGCTCAGCAATTTGACGCACATCCGTAAAACTAGGCAACGCTTGCGCATGTTGATCCCATCCCGGATTAAAGGTCATGATGTTGTGTTCAAACATACCTTGAAACAGCCCAATATTGGTGTCGCCATTTTTCATAATAAGAAAACGGTGCGCCAGCTCACCGGCATACACCGTAAAACCTAGCTTTTCATAAAATGCTTGTGATACCGCTAAATCTTTTACCGCTAAACTGATTGAAAAACAGCCGACATTCATAAAAAAGCTCCATTAAAAAAAGCCTAAGCAATGGCTTAGGCTTGGTTAAATAAGCTTAGCAGATCGCCATTATAACGACCGGTAAAACATCACAGCGATCACCAGCGGACAAACAAATTTCACATACCAGGGCCAAATGCGCCAGAACCAACTGTATTCCGCATTCGCATCAGCGGTTTTTAAGTCTTGTAAAATGTCATTACGATGCCAGATCCAGCCAGCAAAAATGCACAGCATTAAACCGAGCAGTGGCTGGCTGTAACGCGTAGTTAGGGTAATCACGAAGCCAAACAAACTGTCAAAATTCAGCAAAATAGTCGCGCTAGCAATAAAAATAATCGCTGCGACTAACCATACGGCTTTCTTACGAGCCACTTTTTGGTGTTCAACCACGTAAGATACCGGTACTTCTAACATTGAAATAGACGACGTAAGGGCCGCAATCGACATCAATAAGAAGAACGTTAGGCCAACGAACAACCCGACCAAGCCCATCGTGTTAAACAGTGACGGTAACACGGTAAAAATTAAGGTATCTTCAGCAAGCAACTGGCCACTTTCATTGAAAATTTCGACTCCGTTATTAAGTGCTACATACATAGCAGGAATAATCACTAAGCCTGCCAGTACCGCAACACCGATATCAATTAAAGATACCGCCGCCCCTAAGCGCGGTAAGTTTTCACTATGGCTCACGTAAGAGCCATAAATCAGCATAGTACCCACCCCTAACGACATGGAGAAAAAGGCTTGGCCCATCGCGCTGATCAGCAAGTTAGGATTAAGCACTTCGGCAAAGTCAGGCAACAGATACACTTTTAAACCATCCATTGCGCCGTCTTGCGTCATAACATAAGCAAACAACAACAACATAATGACGAACAAGGTTGGCATTAAGCGAACTGACCAACGTTCGATACCATCTACCACGCCGCCGCTGACAATACCCACGGTTAGCAACATAAAGAACGCACAAAATAGCAGGTTGCGCTCTAACGAAAAGGTGACCAGCCAGTTAGCCAAGTCAGTTAAACCAGCAATATTAGCGACGGCTTCCAGCGCATAGGAAATCATCCAGCCACCAACAATGCCATAAAACGCCAAAATCAGTGATACCGTGATCAGACCCATCACCCCGACTGCTCGGCCAGAAATACCCCGCGACACCTGACCTAAGGCATCGACCACATTCGACTTGGTGGCACGGCCAATTAATAACTCTGCCATCAATACTGGGTATGCCAATAAAAACGCTAATAGTAGGTACATTAAAACGAATGCGGCGCCGCCATTACTGGCTACCTGCGATGGGAAGCCCCAAATATTTCCCAAACCAACAGCTGAACCTGACGCTGCCAGCACAAAGCCGATCCTCGATGAGAACTCTCCGCGTATAGCCATAAAACAACCTTTTTTATAATTATGTAATTAACCTGAACTTGAGTTGTGGTGGGTCGCGCTTTGCGCCAACCGGGTGTTAAGTTGCCACACCCTGCAATAAAACTGTTTTTATCTGTATTTATTTTTTGCTGCTTGAATATATCGCATAACGCCAACGTGTTCTATGGAATGTTCAAGCACAATGCCAGTATTACGCTGATTTTCGTCGCTACTGCGACGACTTAATCCAAACAACGCTATCACAAGACAACAGCGATGAAGTTATGGCCTGAATTAAGGTTATTCAGGGAAGATAATTTGTATTAAAAACGATTATTGGCTTGTGTGCCGCTGGTGAGTCAGCAGCATTATGGTGAATTTTAAGTGAATTAAATACTTAGCATGCCATTCAAGTTGTTTACTTTAAGTAAACTTATAAGTATAAACTTATTTGGCCTTGCAGATACAACTCAGAGAACAACATAAGACCTGATAGGTTAATGAAAATTATATTTTTGATTATTTAAATGGACTTGTTTAATGCTTAAATTGATTTTGTTTATTATTGTTTGCGCCAATATTGGTTGCCTCATTTGTTACAGAAAGTATAAATCGTATTTTGAAAAGGTAGCATATTACAATGCTATCGCTGGTCTCATAATCCTCCCTGTTAGTATCGTTGGTGTGCTTTTATCTGCTACAAATATTCAAGGAATACACGGCGATACATCAATTTATGGTTTAGTCTTCTTTATTTGGGCTATCACAGTGTTAATCTCACTAGTTGCGGTAGTTAATCTAATTATCAAAAATATAAACATAACCTAACAGGCTGTTAAATCAGGACGAATAACAGTAGGCTTTTGCGCATACATCGCTTGTGTTAGGTGGTTCAAAGGAGCTGACTTTGACAATTACGCTAGGATGTAAGCAGAGTCTGTATCTTTTGGTGCATCCATATAAATTCGTTTCGGCCAAAAAAGCGTGGCTTTCACTAGACAGCCTTCGCTGCAGCAGCAAAATAGCAAAGCGTTAGGCTTTTAAGGAGATAAATTTGAAACTCGCAGAAGCATTAAGTATCAGAGCCGACTTACAAAGAAAGGTAAACCAATTAAAAGAACGGATCTTGAGGAATGCAAAAATCCAAGTTGATGAAAAACCTGCTGAAGATCCAAATGAGCTACTTTTAGAGTTAGATCAGGCTTCGAAAGAGCTAGTTATATTGGTAAAAAAAATAAATAAAACAAACAATGTTTTGAAGTTTGAGCAAAATAATACAATGGCTGACATCCTAGCCGAGCGAGAGCAGCTGGCTTCTTTGCGAGATCTCTATAGAGAGTTAGCCAAACAGGCTACCGTTTCTCAAGATCGTTATAAAAAGCTAGAGATCAAGTTTATGCCTGCTGTAGACGTCAAGAGTATTCAGAAACAGGCTGACGACTTTGCTAAGCAGTTCCGTGAGCTTGACGTAAGGATACAAGCATTAAACTGGACTGAAGATTTGATTGAGTAAAGAAGTACGGTAGGTTTGTATTCGGGCGAATGTTTCCCGTCAACTGGGTTAAGTTGTAATACGGTGAGGTGTAGGGGCATGCCTCGAAGGTTCGACTCCTTCAGTTATTGTTATCCCCTGTATTGTGTACATTAGAACAGAGTACTCATTACTGTTACTCCCAAAAACATTGACGTTTACACGCTGAGGGTGGGTATGGGGTCTTCTTTAACTTAGCAAGATTGAGCTTGAGATAAGGCAATCATGATGAATCGTCATTTAGGACCAAACACAAAACATTAGGTGGTTTAAAATGCAAAGCCTCAGTCAGGTGTATGTAACACTCGGTGCACAGCTGCTTGCAGTTTATGCATATATGGTGGGTAACTTAAGGCTGCTTCTGACTGTTATATTGATATTTTTGTAGCTCAAGTCACAACTCGCGTAAATACAGCTTGTACAAAAATAATGAATTTAAAATATGAACAGCCACGTAACTAACAAGCCAATCATTCCGATCTCAAGTCGCTGCGTTCGTTTCGTTGGCATGTTTAACGTTATAAGCTAGAGGAGTACCCATGTCATTTTTTAAGACTTTAAGCAAAGGTTTAAAGGGAGCAGCGGCAGCTTTAAGTGTTGATCAATATACTGTCAATGGTGTCAACGCAAAGTGCAGCCATTGCGGGCATCCGCATTTTGAGACTGCAGAAGCACAATTGAATACTGCGGGCTTAACATTTATAAATTTAGATTGGGCTAATAGAAGCGCTTCAATGCTTATTTGTAAAAAATGTACATTTATTATGTGGTTTTTAGAGGAACCCAAAAAGGTTGTCAGGTGATGCTGACAACAAGCGCCTTAAACAAAATGACCTACGGTTGCTTGGCTAGTAACAAGTTGCAGGGCTATGTTTTTACAAGGAAAAGTGATTTGAAAAAAATAGATAATATTTTAAAAATAGGCATAGTTTTGGCTACCTTTGTTTTCATTAACGGTTGCGTCGCTTACCTTAATAAGGCCTCGTTCACCTCAACAGAATTAGTGAAAAAACATGCGAAAATGGCAATAGCAGCTTGCGGCCAAGGTAATGTTAAAAAAGTTTCTACCGAGGGCTACGAGTGTCATATCTAGCATGGTGCTATCGGGGCCGCTCCGATATGCTCTAGCCAAACCTAATTTTGCTGATAAGTACTATGACAAACGCCTTATCGATGAGCTTTGTTTAACTCTACAAGCAAACTGCGCTATATTTGACATGGATAATTTTATGCACCTTGTATGATGTATTAATCGATTGCTGTGTAAACCTTTTCGTAACGTCAGTAGGGTAACTTTTATGGACACCGCGCATGGTAATTATTCACTGTCGGTCAATGGACAGATTATTTTCTGTGATTACTCACAAGGGTTTAACATCGAAGGGGTGAGAAAACTTACCCATGATATTCTGGTATTGGCATCGAGCATGGATGAGTGGGGACTTTTCCAAAACCCTGATGAGTCTGCAGGTATTGTCCATAATGCTATCGTAGAAATGATGTCCAGTTACGTCAAACTGCAAAATGCAGGCTGTAAAGCAGTGGCAATTGTTGAAAACAGTATTTTTGTGAATGCAGGGATCCGATATCACCCTAAAGAGTTAACCATGCCCATTCGAATTGATAAAGATGGCAAAATGCTGCTGGCATGGTTAGAAACCGAACTAAAAAAGCCATGTGAATGATCTAAAAATACTGAAAAACGTTTTTAAATTGGTCATTAAATCCACTCATCATATTTTGCTGTTAACACCACTTTTAACGATAGGGTCTTTGAAAACACCCTTTAATTATTCGCCCATAACGTTGTAAGCCGAGCAAGTTTGCGCGCCCAAGGTGTTAAGACGAGAGGTGTTTGAACGAGGCGAGGTAGCGCCGAGCGAGTTACCTCGTCGCCTTGGGTGGGCAAAATCTAACGGGCTTTCGCCGCAACGTGGGCCTGTAATATCTTTGGTGACTTTCTTTTGGCGAAACAAAAGCAAGTTACTCGCCAACGGCGAAAACGTTAAACGCTGCGTAAAGCTTAGGCTGGAGCACGCTTTAAATACATCCTTGTACGCTCCTCTTTTTCATCCCTGAAAAAGACGTCTCCAGCCAAAGTTTACTTCGCTGTTAACTCGCCCCGCATCAATCCGAAGTGTCTGTGTTGTTAATCCCATTACGTTGCAAGCCGAGCAAGTTTGCACGTCCAAGGTTTTAAGACGAGGGGTGTTTGAGTGAGAAGCGGTAGCGCCTAGCGAGTTACCTCGTCGCCTTGGGTGGGCAAAATTTAACGTGCTTTGCCGCAACGTGGGCCTGTAATATCTTTGGTAACTTTCTTTTGGCGAAACAAAAGAAAGTTACTCGCCAACAGCGAAATGGCTTAATAATGAACCAGATAATTAATTAATAAAAAACCCGCGCATCACTCAGTGATTATCGCGGGTTTATCTTTTTAGTGCTGCTTTACAGCACAAAAAACTTAACTAACTAAAGCTTGATGCAGCTTTTTCATGGCGTTTTTCTCTAGCTGGCGAACTCGCTCAGCAGACACTTGATAACGCTCAGCTAACTCTTGCAGAGTGAGTTTTTGATTGTCTAACCAACGTGCGCGCACGATATCTTGGCTGCGATCATCAAGAGTGCGCATAGCTGCTTGTAAACGATCCACTGCGGCAGTATCCCACTGTTCATCGGCTACTTGCTCGGCCAGATCAGAACTTTTGTCTTGCAGATAATACACTGGTGCCGTGTAGCTACTATCATCATCTTCATCAGGGGCATCAAACGGCATATCGTAGTTACTCATACGAGATTCCATTTCACGCACTTCGTGCTCGGCTACCCCTAGCGACTCAGCAACGTTTTTTACTTCGTCTTGGTTAAACCAACCCAGATGCTTTTTCGATTTGCGCAGGTTAAAGAATAATTTACGCTGGGCTTTAGTAGTGGCAATTTTCACAATGCGCCAGTTTTTCAGCACATATTCATGAATTTCGGCTTTAATCCAGTGCACAGCAAAAGACACTAAGCGTACGCCTACTGCTGGATCAAAACGCTTAACGGCTTTCATCAGGCCAATATTGCCTTCTTGAATTAAATCACTTACCGGTAAGCCATATCCTGAATAGCTACGCGCAATGTGCACTACAAAGCGTAGGTGAGACATAATAAGTTGACGGGCAGCTTCTAAATCGCCGTCTTCATGAAGACGCTCTGCCAGATGGCGCTCTTGCTCAGCCGTTAGCATTGGAATTGAACTAACAGAATGAGTGTAGGCTTCCAGACTACCGCTGGCAGCTACAGAAAGTGGCATATAAGCTGATTGTGTCATGGTTTTGCGCATCCTTAAAACAAACTATGGGAAGATATTAGCACTCTTTACGAGAGAGTGCTAATCCTAGATCAGCTTTTTTAAGATCTGCTTTTTATAACTAATAACTTTTTAAGCACTTTTAGTACTATGGGCCAGATGGCTCAATCGCCCGAATATGTCGGCGTACCGAAAGGTAAGAACCGCCAACACCTAAGGATACCGCCAGTAAAATAACACCGAAAAATTCGTATAGATTCATCGCCTGTAATTGAAAGTCGCTCTGATAAAGACTGGTGATATCACTGATGGCTCCCCGTAAACCCCAAAGCAAGGTTTCAGACACCAAAAACGCTAATAATCCGCCTAGCACGCCAAACCATAAACCCGTGTATAAAAAGGGGCGCTGAATAAAACTATCAGTGGCGCCGACCAATTTCATCACTTCAATTTCAGCTTGTTTGCTGATAATCGATAAACGAATAGTATTACTCACAATAAATAATACGGCGCTGAGTAATAATAATGCGATGGCAATCACGGCTTGCTGCATCAAGCGCACCACCGCTTCTAAACGGGTTAGCCACTCCAAATCCAGTTTAGCGAACTCAACGATGCGCTCAGCCGCTAATTGTTGCATTAAGGCCCGCGCTGCCCCAGGCTCAGTGTTCGCGGGCATAACCACTAACACATCTGGCAACGGATTTTCTGTCAGGTAATTCAGGGCTTCACCAAAGCTAGAGGCGGCTTGAAATTCAGCCATCGCATCGGCTTTATTGATATGCCTAACCGCGGTGATCTGTGGATCGGCTTTTAAAATAGTTTGAAGGCTTTGAATTTGCGCCGCCGATGCGTCCTCCCGAATAAATAAATTAATTTCAGCAGCTTTAGCAAAGCTATTACTGATTTGCTGGGCGTTCTTGACCAATAAGTGCAACGTAACCGGTAAGGTTAAACTGAGCCCCAGCACAATAATGGTTAAAAACGAGGCCGCAGGCGTACGCCATAACTCACCTAAGCTACTTAAAGCTTGGCGGATATGATGCACAAAAAACATCAGAAAACGGCGCACCAAGCTAATACGGTTAGCCTTCGCTCCCGTAGCGCGGCCACTGAACAAAATACTCATACTTGAATCCTCGTTGGGTTCAGATCATCGTTGATCATGCGCCCTTGCTTTAAGGTCAAAGTACGATAACGCATTCGCGCAATCAGCCCCAAATCGTGGGTTGCTACCAGTACAGACACACCAACCTGATTAAAAGCTTCAAAGACTTGCATAATATCGCGTGATAATTCGGGATCAAGGTTACCGGTAGGCTCGTCTGCGAGTAACAGCGGCGGCTTATTTACTACCGCCCGAGCAATGCCGACACGTTGTTGCTCACCGCCTGATAAGGTTTCAGGCAAACAACGTTGCTTATCTAACAGCCCTACTTTATCGAGAGCGGCATGCACACGTTTAACCATCTCTTTGCCCGTAAAGCCTTCGATAACTAAGGGTAAGGCGACATTATCAAAAACGGTATGATTCATTAATAAGCGGTGGTTCTGGAAAATAATACCTACATCACGGCGAACATAAGGAACTTGGCTGCGCTTTAAACGGCTTAAATCAATATTATTGATCATCACCCGCCCGGTGCTAGGGCGCTCGATCATGCTAATCAGCTTTAAAATGGTACTTTTACCCGCACCAGAATGGCCGGTTAAAAACACCATTTCGCCTTTGGCGATGCGGAAATTGATACGCTCAAGCGCCACAAAACCGCCGGGATAACTTTTGCTGACATGATCAAACTGCAACATGCGGTTTAGTCCTTATTAAATAACGCCCGGATAAAATCTTTAGCTGCAAACTGCCGCAAGTCGTCAATGGCTTCGCCTACACCGATAAAACGGATCGGCACTTTAAACTGATCCGCAATTGCGAAAATCACCCCGCCTTTGGCTGTGCCATCTAGCTTAGTTAAACTAATGCCCGTTAGCGGCACAGCCTCATTAAATAACTTGGCTTGGCTTAGCGCATTTTGGCCGGTGCCAGCATCTAACGTAAGCATCACTTCATGTGGTGCCTGCACATCAATTTTTTGCAGCACGCGTACGATTTTCTTCAACTCTTCCATTAAGTGCGCTTTGTTTTGTAAACGCCCTGCAGTATCAGCGATTAAGATATCCACTTTACGCGCTTTAGCCGCTTGATAAGCATCAAAAATAACAGAGGCACTGTCGGCACCGGTATGCTGTGCAATAACGGGGATCTTGTTACGCTCTCCCCATACTTGCAATTGCTCTACCGCAGCGGCGCGAAAGGTATCACCAGCGGCTAACATCACGCTCTTACCTTGCTGTTTAAATTGCTGTGCCATTTTACCGATAGTGGTGGTTTTACCCACACCGTTAACACCAACCATTAAAATAACAAAGGGGCCACTGCTGTTTTCTGGGACTAAAGGCTGTTCCACATCTTGTAATAACGTTGCCATATCCAGTTGCAGTTTATCAAATAACAAACCGGCATCTTTCAATGCTTTGCGATCGGCATGCGTGGTGAGTTGTTTAATCAGCTTTTGTGTCGTGTCCATGCCCACATCAGCCAGCAATAGCTGCGTTTCTAATTCTTCGTACAGCTCGTCATCGATTTTCTTACCGACAAATAAACCCGCTAAACCGGCGCCGAGGTTTTGGCTGGTTTTTGCTAAGCCTTGTTTTAAGCGTGTGAAAAAGCCCGGTTTTTTCTGTGGCTGTGCGGCAGCGATGGGCTCTGCATTGTTTTCAGCGCTGACTGCAACATCAGATGAAACTGCAGCGTGCTGGCTTGAAGTCTCCACCTCGGCTTGAGGTTTCGTGGCGGCTTGCTCAACCTCGGCAGATTTTACAGGAGCGGGGTCGACAGGCGTTGGCTCTGCAACGCTCTCTGCTGGTTTTAACGCCGCCGTCACAGCAGTGGGTTCTGACAGTATTTGCACATCAGATGCTGGAGTGGCATCCGTTACGGCAGGCTCTGCAGCAGCCGTCTCTGGTGCGTTATCGGCGTTAGGCTGGTTGGGCGTTAACAAAGGCTCAGCAGCAGGTTCAACTGCCGCAGGCGTTGCATCGTTTAAGGTGGTATCAGCGGCAGGGGCATCGGCCGGTGGGTTATTTTTCTTACCAAAACCTAACCAGGAGAAGAGTTTATTTTGTTTTGTCATATGCTTTTGTGTCAGAGTCGGAAAACTAGGATAAAATTGGCTTTATACTAACACCTTTATCAGCAAGGCAAAATGCAATAGATGAAACAACTGAAAACGCATGCGGCTAAGGCAGCACAACCTGGCTTTGTCAGAATTATCAGTGGCAAATGGCGCGGTAAAAAGCTGCCGGTAGCCGATGCTCTGGGTTTGCGCCCAACCACCGATCGAGTAAAAGAAACGCTATTTAATTGGTTGATGCACGATACTGCACAAAGCACTGTGCTAGATTGTTTCGCCGGCAGTGGCAGTTTAGGTTTAGAAGCCCTATCGCGGCATGCGGCCTTTGTAACCTTAGTTGAAAAGGCGCCCAACTTGGCTAAACAATTACAGCAGCATTTACGCCAACTCGACGCCAGCAACGCTGAGGTGTTAAATCAAGATTGTTTATTGTGGTTACAACGCCCGGCGCTACGCCAATATAATTTAGTGTTGATTGACCCACCCTTTCGTCAGAATTTAGCGCAGCCATGCTGTGTAGCATTAGAACAACAAGGTTGGTTGGCTGAAAATGCGCTGATTTATCTGGAAACAGAAAAGGAACTGACATTAGAAAGCATACCGGCGAATTGGCGCTTATTAAAAGAGAATATCGCCGGTCAGTTAGCGTATCGCTTATGGTTAAGAGGCTGATGACGGGTTTTGGGGCAATTCCATTGCTAAGTTGGTCAGCCCCTGCTCTTTTACCCAGGCTTTAAGGCTTTGCATTTGCTCACGACCTATCACGGTCATCGGTGTTACTAACGCGATAAGCTCAGCTAAACACTCCATTTCATAGCACATTAGCGGATCTTCACGCACAATCTTCTTCAACTCGGCTTCGGTAGTAATATCTTCATCAACCGTGTTGTATTCAATTAAACGCGCCACTGTCGCTTGCGAAATTTTAGCGACATTGAGAAACTCTGCGGCATCTAGCTGACAAATACCATTTAGCATCATATCTAACGCCGTGGCGCAATCAACCGCCGGATAAACACCGAACATATCAAAATGATTCACTTCTGGCGTCACCAACTCTAGCTCTTCCGCTAAACGCTCAAAGTTAATTTTAACTTTTTTTACCGTTAACCATTCCCAGCACAGATCTAAAATATTGCGTAACAACTTGCTGTCACCAAACTCGCTTACTTCAGCGAACAACTGATAATTCGGTAACATTCTTTCCATTAACGTCGCGGCAATCGCGGCTTGTTGATATAACGATAATTCGCGCATTAATTGAAAGTTATTCGCTTTTTGATTCATAAAGATCCTGCTAAGGGTACTGACAAAGACAGCGTGGTTAAGTGAGTTGTCGATTATAGCCTAATGTTAACGATCGATGTTGCAAGCATCGGCGAGAAAATTCGACTATTTACACTGACCGCATGTTGGCCTCGAAATATTTTTGTGTCATGCCTTACGCCAAGGTCGGCGCAGTGTATGATAACAACGGCCTAGCATTATGGCGCAATTCGCTGTAATAGGAACCTTTAACTACTTTTAACAGTCATACTCTGTGCAGATAATGCCAGATCCAGTCGATGCTAAGTGCTGATCGCACTTGGGCATTTTGCAGTAAAATACTTTGTATCAGTAACGGTAAGCAGGTGTTTATGAACAGACAATCTTTTTCAACCATGTGGCGTACTCTAGTAACAGCGGGCAGTTTGCTGCTCCTTAGTGCCTGCGCGACTGGCCCTACCGTACGCTCAGATCAAGCCCCCGATGCCAACCTGGCTAATTACCAAACCTTCGGCTTTATGACCGAGTTAGCCACTGACCGAGGCGGTTATACTTCGCTGGTGACACAACATCTGAAAGCCGCGGTCACAGCTGAAATGACCGCACGAGGTTATCGCTTTTCTGAAGAAAGCCCGCAGTTATTAGTCAATTTCAATTCGAACGTGGAGCAACGCACTGATATTCGCACAACCACTTCTGCCGCGCTTGCGCCTTATAGCTATTACCACTACCGTCGTGGTTTTTACAGCCCGTTTCCTTACTATCAAAAAGAAGTAGAAACCGTTCGTTACAAAATTGGCACCGTCAATATCGACGTAGTTGATGCGGCACGTAAGCAATTGGTGTGGGAAGGGGTTGCTGAAGGCGTGTTAAAAAGACAAGATTTAGAAGAGCCACGCCAAGCAATGGCTCAGGTTGTTGCGAACATTTTCGACAAGTTCCCACAACCGCGCCGCTAAGCGGCGCGCTAGCGGCTTTAGCTGTTACTGGCCAGTTCAGCAACCTGCTGTTTAAGGTTACTGCAACTGGCTTGCGGATTTAGCTGTTGAATAGACAAGGTTAATTCCGCCACCTTAATCCCAAACTTATGCATTGTTGTGCGGTTAATCAGGTTTTGTTGATCCACCAAGTACAACCAATCTTTCACCGTAACATCTAATTCATCACCGTTATAGGGAATGCGCAATACATACTGCCAATACAAGCTATTACCGGCCAACTGGCCATTTGCTGCACCCACTACATCCCCTGCAGAACCGGTTATGCGACCATCGGCAAATTGCGTTAACTGCCAATGCCGCTGCTCAACTCGGCCATCGCTAAAATAAAAGACTTCATATAAGTCACCTTTATCACCCTGCCACTCACCGCACAAGTCTGCAGTAAAGCGTAATGTTTGCTTACCGCGCCAATCGTGCAGTACCCCATAAGCCTTGCCACTGCCTAAGAAAAATTCTTTTAACGAAAGTTTGGGTGTTTCGGCTTGATACTGCTGCACCGACTGACTACAACCGGCCAGCAATAACGCGGCCGCCATGATACAAATACGCATATCGGATCTCCTGATAAACCTTGCTTAAGCATACGCCAATAACTACCGTCTGGCTCAGTACTATGGCAAACTAGCGCCCCGTTACTCTTGCCAAGAAGACTCTTCATGTTCAGCATTGACCCTGCGCAATTTGCCCCCTTATTGGACAAATTTAACCAACAGGGATGGGTATTAGCCCCTCACTTTGTGCCTGCGGCTTTAAATCAGGCGCTATTAGCGGATTTGCAGCAACAACAGTTGCAGCAGGCGGGCGTAGGACGACAGCAAGCGCATAGCATCAATGCAGACATTCGGCGTGATAAAACGGCGTGGTTTGATGGGCAAAGTGCTGCGCAACAACACTACCTGCAATTAATGCAAGCCCTACAACAGGCGTTTAATCGGGCATTTTTTTTAGGGTTATTTGATTTTGAGTGTCACTATGCGCGTTATAGCCAAGGCGACTTTTATCACAAACACCTTGATGCATTCAGCGGCCGCTCTAACCGGGTGCTGACCACCGTAAGCTATTTGAATACGGTAAGCCAAGGTGGCGAGCTACAACTGTTTAGCGAAGAGGATCAACTTATCAGTAGTATTGTGCCAACGGCGGGCAGTTTAATTTTGTTCGAAAGCGAGCGTTTCCCGCATCAAGTCTTACCGGCCGTAGACGAACGATACAGTATTGCCGGTTGGTTTAGACGCAATAATAGCCTGCAAGGACACATTGATCCGCCCAATTAACGTTTAAGGTTGTGCTTCTGCGGCCAGCAAACGAACGGTACTACCTTTACCTAGGTTTTGTGCAGCAAACCAGCCTTGCGGCATTTCTAATGCCGCAATAATTGCAATCTCAGAGGGTACCGGCGTTTCATCAAATGGCTGCAGCTGACGAATATGGTGGATGGTCCAATCTGCGGTAATAAAAGCAACATCCAACGGCATGCTGGTGTTGCGCATCCATAAACTGATTGCTTGTGGTTCGGTATAAAGCAGCAACATACCGGGTTGGGCCTGTTGTTGAAACATTAAACCCTGGGCGCGCAACGCAGGAGTATTGGCCAACTGCACCGGTACTGTTACCGAGTCTAACTGCAAACGCGCAGCGGGAAAAGTCAGCAGCGTCGTCTGCGTTATCGCGGCACAACTGGTTAATAACAAACAGAAACTCAGTAACCATGCTTTCATGCACATCACCCCTGGCTTTGTTGAGCAAAGCTCACAAAAAGCCCAATAAAAATAATTAAACCCACATAGTGGTTATGTAAAAAGGCTTTAAAAGCACCTTGCCTGCTGTTATACGCTAACCAGTGCTGGTAAGCAAAAGCCGGTAGCGTAGCAACAATTGCCAGATAATACGGCCAACCTAATAATAACTGCCAGCCAATCCAGCTTAATAAGGTTAAGAAGATCAGCTGCAGCAAGGCAATAATCGGTAACGCGAAGGCACCAAACAAAATCGCCGTAGATTTTACGCCAATCTGTAAATCGTCTGGCCGATCGACCAGCGCATAGTAGGTATCATAAGCCACTGTCCAACATAAATTGGCTAAATACAACGCCCAAGCATAACCGGGGATCTCGCCCTGATAGGCCATAAATGCCATCGGAATACCCCAACTGTAAGCCGCACCTAAAACCACTTGCGGTAAATGAGTGTAGCGTTTCATAAAGGGGTAACAACTGGCCAGCAGCACGGCCACTAATGCCAATAACTGGGTGGCCTTATTGAGAAACAGCAATAAGCTAGCCGCCAGCACCAGCAGTAGGACAAACAATTGCAACGCTTCGGGGGCGGTGACCGCGCCAGTTGCAAGCGGTCGGTTTTTCGTGCGTTCTACCTGACCATCGACTTTACGATCAGCGTAATCATTAATCACACAACCGGCTGAGCGCATTAAAATCACCCCCAGTGTAAAAACCAGCCACATGCCAAAAGACGGTATACCTTCGGCGGCGAGCCACAGCGCCCACCATGTTGGCCATAGCAGCAAATAAATACCAATAGGTTTATCTAGTCGCATTAACTGGCTATAAAAAGCCCGCTGCTGCCAACGTAACTGCCAACTCATAAATTTAGTACCCCGGGCAAAAAGACTTCTGCAACTAATAACGGTTGCTCTGCTACTGAAAACACCGAGCGTCGCGCCCAAAAATGCCCCGGTGCCACGCCAGCAAAGCCCTTAGTTAAGGCTAACTGTGCGACTTCAATAGCGCTTCTGCTGACATCATCAAATTGAAATAGCAACTCGCCTAGCGGCTGTTCGCCTAGCGCAACTAAGGCTTGGATGTGCTGCATACTTTGCTTTGGCAACCAGCTTTGAGCATAAACGACAGGTTGTTCGTTACACCACATTAATACTTCTCGGCACACACACTGCTGCACTGGCTTTGGAAAACTCGCCTGTAGAAAATGCGGCAGTACAGCCGCAGTCTCGGCAATAACTTGTAAGCGAAAAGACGTGCTATGCGCTTTTAATCTGGCGGTTAAGGAACCCGACTCTAACAGCCAAGGCGCTAAAGATGTGGGTAAAAGCGACGTGGCCGCATGCTGCCAAGCCTCTTCTAATGATAAAACAACACTCATCGTTTTCTGCTATCAAGCCCTTATAAAAAGTTGCCGCATCATAGCAACTGCTTAAATTTTTTTCAGCTCAAATTGCCCGTGCACTAGGTGATTTCAGGATCTGCTGATATTATTAAAATACGTTATCTCTTTACGGTTACGGAATTTCTGCCTTTGAAATCAATTCTGCAAAGTCTATGCTTCGCCCTGTTGCTGTCTGGTACTGCAGCGGCGCAACAAACAACTACCGAAGTGGTTTATTACGGTTTTGAGCCGGATATCGTGACAAATTTTGTCTCGGAAAATCGCCGCAGTTTAGGCTATGTGCGAGTCTCCATTGAGTTGATGCTGCCAAATAAAGAAATGCTTTCAGTAATCGAGTATCACGAGCCGATGATCTTAGACACCATTATTGGTATTTTAAGTAAACAGCCTGAACAAAAAATCAAATCAATTACCGGTCGTGAAGAAATCCGTTTAGAGATTTTTGAACAGTTAAAAGTGGTATTGAAACGGGAAACCGGCCAAACCATGGTGCAAGATATTTTATTTACAAAATATCTTTACCAATAAGCCCGCTTTACACGGGCTGTTTTGAATGACGCAATACAGCCCAAATTAGGCCACACGCCAACCCACCTAAATGTGCCCAATTGGCCATATTAACCCAAAGCACGTCCATAAATCCTAACGCTAACCACAGCAGCATAAACGCCGCTAAACCATCGGTCACCGGGTAGTGGTGTTTTCCGGCCAACTTATCACTCAGCCAACAATAGCCAAACAGCGCATACACCACGCCCGATAAGCCACCAAAATCAGGGCCAACTAACGCCAACTGCAAACCATTTGATAATAATGCACTGCTCAAAGTTAATTGAATAAGCAACGCACTGCCCGCTCGCTGTTCGATTTTTTGTCCAAGCAAAAACCACCAGCACAAATTAAACACGATGTGCGTTAGCGAAAAGTGCAGCAGTATTGGTGTTATCCAACGCCAAATTTGCGCTGGCTCTGTTAACATCAGAGCACTATTGGCCGCTTGAAAACTGAGTTGTTGCCATAAATATATCAGGCATACCAGCAGCACGATGAGTGAAGTAACTGGAGATTGCAGCAACTGTGACCAACGCAAACTTGGCCGCTTACCGCTTGTTGCTATGGTTCGGCTTTGCTGCCAAGCGGCGGCTTGATAACGGGCGTGCTCGGGTTCAGTCAAAAACTGCTTTAATAACGGCTCAATTTGGCTCAGTTGCTCGGCCGGTGCGGCTAAGGTGGTTGTTTGCCCTTCCTGCGCCAGCTTTACCTGCAAACCTTTGCTGGTGCAATAGTCTGCAAATAAACGCGCAGGAATAGCCGACTCAAACGCGACAAACTTATGCATTGTCATCAGTGACAACCGGATATTCGGCACGCCAAGCTGCAACGCCACCGTCCATGCTGTACACCTCTTCATAGCCTTGTTGTGCTAAATATTGCGCGGCACCTTGGCTAGAATTGCCGTGATAACACACCACAACCACGGGCTGCTCAAACGGAAACTGCTGCATAAATTGCACAATACTGCCATTCGTTAAGTGATAAGCGCCTTCGATATGACCGGCAGCAAAACTGTTTTCATCCCGGATATCCGCAATAATGGCTTGCTGCGTGATCAGCTGTTGAGTTTCGGCCACCGAGATACGTTTAAAATCGCTCATTTTCACCTCATTCAGAAAAGGCCTTATCATAGCGCAGCGCTTTGTGAATAGCAGCCTTGATAACAAACTTTACACGCATTAACCGAAGAACTGCTGGACAATCAGTTAAACCTTCGTTAACAATAAACCAAATATATTGTTGGAGTAGGCTATGGCACCCCTTATCATTTTAGCGCTGATCGCGGCTCTGGTGTTTTACATCATCAGCATCTTTAATCAGCTGGTAAAACTCAGAAATCGTTTTCAAAACGCCTTCGCACAAATCGAAGTGCAGCTGAAACGTCGTTACGATTTAATCCCGAATTTAGTCGAAACCGCGAAAGGCTACATGAAACATGAGCGCGACACGCTTGAAGCGGTGATTGCAGCGAGAAATACCGCGTTAGCGGGGCTAAAAGTGGCCGCCAATAATCCAGGCGATGCCGGAGCAATTGGCCAACTGGCGGTTGCTGAAGGGGCATTACAAAGCTCAATGGCGCGCTTTAGTATGGTGATGGAAGCTTACCCTGACTTAAAAGCCAGCGAGAATATGCAGCAATTATCAGAAGAGCTGACCAGCACAGAAAATCGTATCGCTTTTGCCAGACAAGCGTTTAATGACGCGGTAACAGACTACAACAGCTACAAGCAAAGCTTTCCGCCGATGTTTTTCGCAGCCAGTTTTGGCCATAGCAAAGATGCGGTGTTATTAGAGTTTGCTGATAGCGCAGCCATTCAAGCGGCACCGAAAGTTAGCTTTTAAATAATGGCGACAAACTTTTTTCAGCAGCAAGATTTAGCACGTCGCAATACCCGTTTGTTGGTGGTGATCTTTGGTATGGCGGTGTTGTCGCTGATTGTGCTAACTAACTTGCTGGTGATGATTAGCCTGGGTTTTGTGCAAGACGTACAAAGCAGCTTTATGCTGCCATGGGAAGTGATCAGCAGTATCAGTTTAGTGGTCATTGCCGTGGTCGGTTTAGCCATTATGGCTAAGTGGCAGCGGCTAAAACAAGGTGGCCGCACTATTGCCGAGGCGCTAGGTGGTGTTCGGGTCACCCCTGATACCGCAGATAGCGCAGAGCGCCGTTTACTGAATGTGGTAGAAGAAATGGCCCTGGCGGCTAATTTGCCTGTTCCCCCCGTTTATTTGCTACCTGAAAGCGGTATCAATGCCTTTGCCGCCGGTTACAGCCAGTCTGACGCGGTGATTGGTATTACCCAAGGTAGCTTGCAACAACTAAGCCGAGACGAATTACAAGGCGTTATCGCGCATGAATTTAGTCATATTTTAAATGGTGATATGCGGATGAATATCCGCTTGATTGCCATTTTAAATGGCATCTTGTTTATTGGTCATATTGGCTATTATTTATTACGCTCTGGTCGCGGTAGCAGCGCACTGATGAGTAGCCGCACACGCAATAAGAATGCTGGTGGCTTATTACTGTTTGGCATTGGTTTAGTGGTGATCGGCTATCTAGGTTCATTTTTTGGTAATTTAATTAAGGCTGCGGTAAGTAGACAACGCGAATATTTAGCGGATGCTTCTGCGGTTCAATTTAGCCGGAACCCTTTGGGTATCAGTGGCGCCTTGAAACGGATTGGCGGCTATCAAGCAGGCTCAAAAATTAACCACCCGAACGCGGATGAAATGAGCCATCTCTTTTTTGGCGAAGCACTGAGTCGCTGGACCAGTATCTTTGCCACTCATCCGCCTTTAGCAAAACGTATCCAACGTTTAGATCCCACTTGGAATGGTCGTTTCGCGGCAGCAACGAGCCCCAAAAAAACCAGTGCAGAACAAACCACGAGCGACTCGCCGGCATTATCCGCGCGTCAGAGCATGCTCGCTGCCCTGCCGTTGCTATTAAGCAAAAGCAGCCATCAGCTATTACCCGCTAAAGCCATTGTCTGTGCCATGTTACTGACCCCAGAGCAATTTGCTACACAATTAGCTATGATTAAAAACCAAGGCTCACCGACCCTTTTACAACAAGTGGATCAACTGGCCGATGAGGTAAGCCGTTTACCACTGGCGCAACAGGTGCAATTACTGCAACTGACCATCCCCACCCTGAAACAACTTAGCGCCAGCGAATTTCAACAATTTTCAGCGCTGTTGCAACAATTAACCGCCAACAACCCCAGCTTACAAGCTTGGCTATGTTTAAATTTTATTCAGCATACTGTCGCCAGTCAGTTCAGCGCTAAAGACGTCCATCATCGCGCGCACTCGCACAGTTTGGCGCAGTTACAGCCCCAATTAACACTCTTATTCAGCGCATTAGCTGACTGCGCTGGGCCTGAGCAAGCCGAACCCGCGTGGCAAGCCGCTTGGCAGCAACTGGCTTTGCCCAAGGTACCGGCAAAACCCGTCACCGACTACCAGGCACTAACGGCTGCCTTACCTATGCTGATCGACGCTGCTCCCAAAGTTAAACAACAACTGTGGCAAGCCGTGCTTGTTACTATCGCTGCCGATAAACATTTCAGTGACGCAGAACAAGCGATGACTAACTTACTGGCAATGCTCTTAGAAATGCCCGTCCCTTTAACAGCAGATTTTAGTTAGGTGTTGATTTTCAGACAGGGCTTTAGCACAAGCGCAGGCTAAGGTACAATGTGCGCTTTGTTGAATTGTCTGGAAGGTGCCATGTCTGATAATCGCTTATTCTTGTTGTACGATGCCTCGTTCGACGAAATGGATGCAGAAGGCTGCCCAGGATTTGGCTATGTTTTATTATTTTCTGCCGACGATGTAGAACAATTTCAACCGGGTGAAAACCCCGAGTGTGCTGCAGTGTCTATGCTATTTACGGATCATGCTGATGGCAGTATCAGCGGCGATTTATTAGGTTGGGCACATGTTGATGCCGCTATTTTTCAGGACTACCCGTTAGGTCAATTCTTAGTATTAATGGAACAAGCGGCTCAAGTTGCGATTAATGCTTATCGTCAGGTCGGTCAGGTACCCGATAAACTGGTTGCAGTGAATTTACCGGATGACGAATTATTGCAATTTGATGTGCAGTTTAATGATTTGCAACTCACAGAGCAGCAAACTGAACAACAACTAGCACAGCAATTGATGCTTGGTCGCCCTTACCTCGATTCATAACAATGGCATTAAACCGTTTTAACAAGCACGCGGAGTAGCGGCATGGTACAAGCAATCAATATGGGCTTAATTGAGCAAGCCTTACAAGGTTTCACCATTCCACCGCAGCCGCAAATTTTGCAGCATATTCAAAAACAACTCAGCAGTCAGGATCCTGATCTGAATCGTATTGCAGCTCTAATCGCACTGGATATCGGTACTGCGGGTTTTACTTTAAAAGTAGTCAACTCTGCCTTTTTTGGGCTGAAAAATAAAATCACCTCGATAGAGCAAGCCTGCCGCTACCTGGGCTTAAACCGCGTGATCATGTTGGCACGCAGTGTGTTATTACGCTTTACTTTGGAAGAAGGGCGCCAAGATGCTTTTAATCAAAGGCTCTGGAATAACGCCTTGCACACTGCCAATATTGCCATGACACTCGCCAAACAATTAAATTTTAGCCAACACGTCCAAGATGATTGCTATTCACTGGGTTTGTTTCGCAATGCCGGCATGGCCTTAATTAGCCAACAGCGCAATGACTATGCCGCAATCATGCAGCAAGGCCTGCAACAGCAACAACACTATAGTGAAATTGAAGAGCCACGTTTTCACACCAGCCATGAAGTATTAGGTTATTTGATTGCCGAATCTTGGGGGCTGTCAGACATGTTGTGCAATGTGATTGCTTATCACCACAGCACGCCTTTAATCCTAGCAACTGAAAACCCAGCCGAACAGCAACGTTTTGCGCTGTTAAAGATTGCAGAGTATTTTAGTGGTGAAAGCCGACAATTGTTCTCTGTTCATCAAGATCCTGAGTGGCAAAGCCAGCAAAGCGCCATCCTCGATGTATTGGATCTAGAGCCGCTGCAATTACCTGAACTGGCGGAACTGCTGCATCGCCAAGATTTACATACCATTTATAGCGTTTAATATGGCGCACAAGAAATGTCATTTACCTGAAAAAATCTGCCCCGTCTGCCAACGCAGTTTTAGTTGGCGGAAAAAATGGCAACAGCACTGGGACGAAGTGCGTTATTGCTCAGAGCGCTGCCGACGTCAACGCAGCAACGATAAAGTATCCCCCTAATATGCGAATTATCTTGGCACCGATGGAAGGTGTGGTCGATCATTTGATGCGCGAGATGCTCACGGCCATTGGTGGTTATGATTTATGCGTTACCGAGTTTGTCCGTGTCGTCGATCAAAAACTGCCTGCCCGTGTCTTTACGCGGCTTTGCCCTGAGTTATTACAAGGCGGTAAAACCCTCGCCGGCACACCTGTACGCGTACAATTATTAGGCCAAGAACCCGACTGGTTAGCCGAAAACGCCGTGCGTGCCATCGAGTTAGGTTCGCCAGGTGTCGATTTAAACTTTGGTTGCCCTGCAAAAACGGTGAATAAAAGCCGTGGCGGTGCGGTACTGTTGCGTGATACCAAGCAGCTGTATCGTATTGTCAAAGCAGTACGTACTGCGGTACCGGCTGAATTTCCGGTGACAGCTAAAATTCGATTAGGTTATGAAGATACCCGCTTAGCCATTGCTAATGCCTGCGCCATCGCCGAGGCGGGTGCTAGCAGTTTAGCCATTCATGCTCGCACTAAATCAGATGGCTATCGCCCACCCGCTTATTGGCCTTGGATCGCGAAAATTAAACAACAGGTCGCTATCCCATTAGTCGCCAATGGTGAGATCTGGAATGCCGAACAGGCTTTGTTATGCCAAGAGCAAAGCCAATGCCAAGATATTATGCTCGGCCGTGGTGCCTTAGCGATGCCGAATTTAGCTCAACATATTCGACTAAAACAGCCACCATTACCCTGGCCTGAGGTACTCTCGCTATTAATGCGCTATTCGGAATTTGAGATGTCGGGCGAGAAAGGTAAGTATTACGCCAACCGCGTAAAACAGTGGTTTAGCTATTTAAAACTGCAGTATCCACAAGCCAGTGAGTTGTTTCAGCAATTACGTGTGCTAACTCGAAGCGCCGATATTTTAGCGCTATTGCAACAGCAGCGAGAAATAACAGAGCGAGCCGAAGCTCGCTCTGTGTAATGCAGTTGGCTGTGTCTGTTAGTACACAGCAAAAGCCTTAAGACCAGTTTAAGATCACCTTGCCCGATTGGCCTGAGCACATAATCTCAAAGCCTTCTTGGTAGTTTTCCATCGGCATTTCATGAGTGATAATCGGGCTTAAATCTAAGCCTGATTGAATTAAGCTGGCCATTTTGTACCAGGTCTCAAACATCTCACGGCCATAAACGCCTTTAATCACTAAACCTTTAAAAATAACCTTATTCCAGTCAATCGCCATTGAGCTGGGTGGAATACCCAGCATGGCAATTTTACCGCCGTGGTTCATGGTATCAAGCATGCTGCTAAATGCAGATGGCACACCTGACATTTCTAAACCGACGTCAAAGCCTTCGGTCATGCCCAGTTCGCGCATCACATCTTTCAAGTTTTCTTTACTGACATCTACGGCACGGGTTGCGCCCATTTTTTTAGCGAGTTCTAAGCGATAAGGGTTTACATCGGTCACCACCACGTGGCGCGCACCGACGTGCCGTGCTACGGCAGCCGCCATAATACCAATAGGGCCAGCACCGGTGATTAACACATCCTCACCGACTAAATCGAATGACAATGCGGTATGCACCGCATTACCGAACGGATCGAAGATTGCCGCGATGTTGTCTGGAATATTGTCGGCGAGTTTAAAGGCGTTATAAGCAGGGATCACTAAATACTCGGCAAAAGAGCCGGTCCGGTTAACGCCCACGCCTATGGTATTTCGGCATAAATGAACGCGACCAGCACGACAGTTACGGCAATAACCGCAGGTGATATGGCCTTCGCCCGATACGCGATCGCCTATGCTAAAGCCACGAACTTCTGAGCCCATGCCTTCAATCACACCCACATACTCATGACCAACGACCATACCATGCGGAATGGTATTTTGCGCCCACTCATCCCATTTGAAGATATGCACATCGGTGCCGCAAATAGCGGTTTTCTTGATGCGAATTAACACATCGTTCGGGCCCACTTCTGGTTTTTCAACTTCTGTTTGCCAAATACCCGGTTCTGCTTTTAACTTTGCTAATGCTTTCATTACTACGCCCCGCCTTATGCGATCACGCCCATGTCTTTACCAATTCGGATAAAGGCCGAAATGGCTTTATCTAATTGCGCTTTTGTGTGTGCTGCTGAAATTTGTGTGCGGATCCGCGCTTGGCCTTTTGGCACCACGGGAAAGGAGAAACCCACCACATAGATCCCCTCTGCCAACATGCGTTTTGCCATCTCGGCCGCGACCTTGGCATCCCCTAACATCACCGGAATGATGGCATGATCTTTACCGGCCAGCGTAAAACCTGCCGCCGTCATTTGCTCACGGAAATAATTAGCGTTTTGCCAAAGCTGCGCACGTAATTCATCACCTTGCGCCAGCATGTCTAATACTTTAATTGACGCGGTAACAATAGAGGGCGCTAAAGAGTTCGAGAACAAATAAGGCCGTGAACGTTGCCGTAACCAATCAATAATGGCTTTTTTACCCGAGGTATAGCCGCCTGAGGCGCCACCTAAGGCTTTACCTAAAGTGCCGGTAATAATGTCAACGCGATCCATTACTTCACAATATTCGTGAGTACCGCGACCGTTTTTACCGACAAAACCGACCGCATGACTGTCATCTACCATGACCATGGCATTATATTTATCGGCCAGATCACACACTGATTTCAGATCGGCAATAACGCCATCCATCGAAAAGACACCATCAGTGGCAATGAGCTTAAAACGCGCACCGTCGGCGTCGGCTTGTTTTAATTGCGCTTCTAATTCGGCCATATTGTTATTGGCATAACGGTAGCGTTTCGCTTTACACAACCTCACGCCATCAATGATAGAAGCATGATTCAGTGCATCAGAAATGACCGCGTCTTCAGCACCTAAAATCGTTTCAAACAAGCCACCGTTGGCATCAAAGCAAGAAGAATACAAAATAGTATCTTCGGTACCGAGAAACTCGCTCACTTTGGCTTCCAAGGTTTTATGAATATCTTGCGTACCACAGATAAAGCGCACCGATGCCACACCAAAACCATGGCTTTGCAAACCGGCCGCGGCGGCAGCAATCAGATCAGGATGATTGGCCAACCCTAAATAGTTATTCGCACAGAAATTGAGTACCTGTTGTGAGCCAACCGTCACATCGGCTTGCTGATGTGATGTGATGATACGTTCTGCTTTGTACAGACCTTCTGCTTTCACCTCTTCGAGTTGTTGTTCTAGATGGTGCAGAAAAGCGCTATTGCGCATAAAGCCTCCTCTGGCAATATTGGGCAGGAATTAAGCTGTTGAACTTGCTATTGTAAAGATTTAGTGCGGTGACTGCAGCGTTCAACGTGAAGCAGCCCGACGGCAGCACCGCCAAGCTGTAAAGAAAAGCCTACAAATCGGCAGCAAATTCATCGCTACCGGCTAAATCGGTATAATGCTGCTGTAACTTCCGAAAATCGGGTAATGCTTCTGCCGTTGCATAAGGCTTAAACAACAAGAGAACTTTTAGTACGCCGCGATATAAATTAGCCTTATTGACTGCCGCTAACGGTGCTTGGGTTTTTAAATAGCTGATCCAAAAACTCACCAGCAACTTGATATTATGCGCTACGTCGCGGATATCATTGGGCTCGATAGCAATCACCTTAGCGTCATTTAAGCCCTTAATCACCGCAATGACCCGTGCTAACACGTTTTGTTGTACGTGCAAGTAATCTTGCTGTAACGCAGTATCGCGCGCCAAAATATCCGGCAAATTGGCATAAAAAAACTGGAAACGCCACATTAACTCAAACACCGCATCAAGATAGTTGGTCAGTAAATCCAGTGCCTGTTCAGGCTGCGCAGGAGGTTTGATCCGTGTATCGAGTAATTTGGCATATTCGCGAAAGATCTGCCGCACAATATCTTCTTTATTTCTGAAGTGATAATACAAATTACCCGGGCTTATGCCCAAGTGTGCAGCGATATGGTTAGTGGTAACTTGACGTTCACCTACTTCGTTAAATAAGGCAATACTGGCCTGTAAAATGCGGTCTTTGGTTCTTAACTTCTTTTCCATTACGTCGTGCGAGCTTCTGTTAATCAGCAGTTATTTTGTTATAGTAACGCCAAACTGAATGTAATTACCAGCCACGCTTTTGCGTACGCTGGCCGAGGACCACCCATAGATGAAAATCCGCGCTATTTATCCTGGCACTTTTGACCCTCTGACCAATGGCCATGCTGATTTGGTTTTGCGTGCTGCCCGCCTCTTTGATAGCGTCGTCGTGGCAGTGGCGTCTAACCCAAGTAAACAACCGTTATTCACTTTAGAAGAGCGCGTAGAACTGGCTAGAGCGGCATTTAAAGATTGCTCTAATGTCAGTGTCATTGGCTTTTCCGGCTTGCTCGCCAAGTTTGGCCAAGAACAACAAGCGCAAGTATTGATCCGTGGTGTGCGTGCGGTCGCTGATTTTGAATACGAGTTTCAGTTAGCCAGTATGAATCGTTCGTTAAACCCGGAATTAGACAGCATCTTTATGACACCCTCTGAAAAAAATACCTTTATCTCATCCACCTTGGTCAAAGAAGTCTGTCGTCATGGCGGTGATGTTTCGAGCTTTGTGCCCGAACATGTCAGAATTGCGCTAAAAGCACGTTTGGCGCAAGTGGCCGCGGCAGCTCAACCAGCCGGCTAATTAACCCGAAAACAGCTTAAAAAAAGGGTGACACCGTTATACCGGTGTCACCCTTTCTTATTTCGTTGGCGGTTACTGCAACAGTAACCGCCTAAATGTTTAATTACTCTGCTTTAGCAGCAGCGGCAGCATCACGTGCGGCTAATTTTTGCACTAACTTTTGCGTATGCTGTAAAGACATCAAGTGAGCATAAATGGCAGTCAAGTAACCCAACTTACGTAATTCAAGGAAGGTTTCATCGCTTAATTCATTCAACGCTTTATCATCAATCATATTGATGCCGTTAATGTTTCGCTTTTCTTCATTGATGGTTACTGTTAGCACTTGCTCTTTAATTAAGCCTAACTCTTGCATTTTCAGCGTAAAGTTATGGGTAATTTGGCTAAAATCAACAAAGTCAGCCATTTGCTGCTTACGTGCAACTAAGTAGTCGCTTTCAGTGCCGTCTTCATTAAATAAGGCAAAACCTTCAGTGTCGTTCACACGCTCAGACGATTCGTCGATAGCCACGATTAAACGATCACTACCTGGCTGATCTTGTACTAGCACTAGAGGGTAATTACGAGCAACACGAGGAACATACATACCGTCCCACTTGCCATCTTTGATCACCAGGTTTTGCTGCGCTGATAAACCTAATAACACCACTGGTTGGAAATTTTCACCCGATTGATCTTTAACAAAAACGATAGGGAATTCAGCACCCGCAACCACAAACTCATGTACTACAACCGGTAACATATGCTCATTAGCAATGTGTTGAAAAAGATTTTGCGTATTGATCTTGGTTTTGGCGTGACCTTCTTTGTGTAACGCCACTACTTTATTTTCTGCCATATACTACTCTGCTCTCTAAATTTTAAATTAAGTATGTTGTGTTGGTTCGCTGCAGCATCTCACTCATTAACCTGGCTATGGAACGGTCGGCCCGCAGTAAGGCGGAACAAGCCAGACGTTATACAGACTGCTGCTTCGCTGCCTGAGCCATGTTATATCACAGCTTTCAAGCAGCGGTAAGCCTGATCACCAATTACTGTGTGAATTCGTAATAGGTCGGGGCATTTGGCCCCACGGGCATCCCTAATAAGAACACCCATGTATAAAATAAAATGACCCAACCCACAAAAAATACCATGGTGTAAGGCAGCATGGTGGCAATCAGCGTACCGATCCCCATGTTCTTTTTATAACGAGAGGCCACCGCCAAAATAAGCCCAAAATAGCTCATCATTGGCGTAATAAGGTTAGTGACTGAATCACCAATACGGTAAGCCGCCTGAATCACCTCTGGTGAGTAACCGACAATCATCAGCATCGGCACAAAAATGGGTGCGAAAATCGCCCACTGTGCAGAGGCAGAGCCCAAAGACAAATTGACAAAAGCACACATCGCGATAAAAAACACGAAGAGTTCTGGCCCGGTTAAACCAATATTTTGTAACAAGGTGGCGCCTTTTACCGCAAATATCGCCCCTAAATTTGACCAGCCAAAAAACGCGACAAACTGCGCCGCAAAAAACACCAGCACAATATAAAGACCCATCGAGCTCATGCTTTTAGCCATGGCATCAATCACATCACGATCGCTTTTCATGGTGCCAACAATGCGACCATAAACGTAACCCGGAATACCAAAAGTAATAAAGATAAAAACAACGATGCCTTTAAGAAACGGGGAGTTATCTACCAAGCCGGTTTCGGGATGCCGTAACACACCATTTTCTGGCACGATACTGAGCGCCAGCAAAATGCCTAAGAATAAAAACGTTAAACCCGCCGCTTTTAAACCGCGTTTTTCTTGAGGCGTCAGTGCATCGAGTTTTTGCTCACCCAAATCAACCGAGGCTTCATTCGGGTTGTATTTGCCCAGTTTTGGCTCAACGATTTTTTCTGTAACTAAAGCACCGAGCGCAGCAATAACAAAGGTACTGACAATCATAAAGTACCAGTTAGCTTCGGGGCCAACGACATAGTTTGGATCAATTAAATTCGCCGCTGAAGTGGTAAAGCCTGCCAGTAAGGGGTCGACCGTACCAATAAATAAGTTGGCACTGTAACCGCCTGAAACACCAGCAAAAGCGGCGGCTAAACCGGCTAATGGATGACGGCCTAACGAGTAAAAAATTAAGGCGGCCATCGGAATGAGCACCACATAACCCAGCTCTGAGGCGGTATTAGAAATGATACCGGCAAACACAACCGTGACCGTGACCATGCGTTTTGATGCATTCATCACTAAGCCACGCATCGCCGCAGAAATTAAGCCGGAGTGCTCCGCCACACTGACACCCAGCAAGGCCACTAACACCACGCCTAAAGGCGCGAAACTGGTAAAGTTAGTGACTAAATTTGAAATAATCCGCTGTAAGCCATCAACCGTCATCAGGCTTACCACCTGAATGGTGCCGTCGGCTGCGCGGCCAGAGGTACCCTCAGGTCTTGGATCAATCGCACTAAAATCAAAGTAAGCGGCGATACCACTGCCAAAAACCACGGCAATAGCAAAACAAGCGAATAAAGTTACAGGGTGTGGGAGCAGATTACCTAAAAATTCTACAGTATCGAGAAATCGGGTAAACCAGCCACGTTTTTCCGCAACGCCGTTTGGCGTTTTGCTGGAATTCGTCATCAATCGGATCCTCTTGGTCAAAGGTGGCGCAATAAGACAGCGTTATTGCAAACCAGACGGTTTTTATTTTATTAAGCGCCAAGGTTGGTTTGCCTTGCTGGCTGCTCAAGTACCGTTCTGGTGAATTGTAAAAGCGCTAAATCTATCACAGGAAATCAGTAGCGCAAAGCTGCAAACCTTTTACCGCTTTACTTTCATCGTTAAAAGCCGCTCTCTGGCGAACCTTTATTGTGGTTATTTCGCTGCAGATTGTCGCTTTGGTTAAGCCCAATAAAAAGCATTTTAATGCCCTAAACTGTATTGGTTAGCCACACGCATGGCACACATAGCACTAAAGTACCGTTGAAGTAAGACGCCAGCTTTCTTAGCATGTTAAGTATTATTTATAGGAGAGTTATTATGCGTGTAGTCGTTACTGGAGCAACCGGCGGCATTGGTTTTGCCGTTGCCGAAGCCTTTGCTAAAGCAGGTCATGCTGTAGTGTTGGCCGATTTAAATGCTGAATTACTGAAGAGCAAAACGGCAGAACTCACCGCTGCCGGATATATCGCCGACGCCTTTGTATTAGATGTCACCAATCCCGAGCAAATTGCCGCATGTGCCGCACAATTTCCAGCAGATATTTTAATTAATAATGCAGGTATTCAGCATGTTGCTCGCTTAGAAGACTTTCCACCAGAGAAATGGGCATTATTATTGGATGTGATGCTAACCGGCCCCGCCATGTTAACGCGGGCCATGTTGCCGCATATGCAGCAACAAAACTTTGGTCGGGTGATCAACATTGGTTCTATCCATGCGTTAGTGGCATCGCCGTTTAAATCGGCCTATGTAGCAGCCAAGCATGGTTTACTGGGCTTTAGTAAAGTGATCGCACTGGAAAACGCAGATAAGAACTTTACCATCAACACCATTTGCCCAGCTTATGTTAAAACGCCATTGGTAGAAAAACAAATTAGTGCCCAAGCTAAAGAGCATAACTTAACCGAGCAGCAGGTCATTGAACAAATTATGCTAGCGCCGATGCCACAAAAGGCTTTTATTGATGTCAGTGAAATTGCTGAAACCGCCTTATTTTTGTGCCAACCGGCCGCCAAACACATTACGGCGCAAACCCTAGTATTGGATGGTGGCTGGACAGCACGCTAGCTGAACCCGTAAAACTCAGGCACAATCAGAGTATTATGTATTGACGAGCTCTGCCTCTGCAATGATTCAAAATGGTAGCGGTATCGGTTTAGCCACCCTTGCCGCCATATCACTGCTGTATTTGTTGGTGCTATATTGCGTTGGCCTGTTCGGCCGACGTATTACCGCACAGCATCCGCTTGCGCCCTGGGTGTTTAGTTTAGCCTTATCCATATATTGCACATCCTGGGCTTTTTATGGCGTTACGGCTCAAGCCGTGGTGAATGGCTGGTGGCTGCCCCCTACCTATATTGGCTCTTTTATCCTGTTTTGGTTTGGCTTTAAATTGCTCGCCCGCGTCGCTGTTGCCTGCCGACGCTATCGCATCACCTCTATTGCTGACTTTATTGCCACACGTTTTGGCCATTCGCGGCTGTTAGCGGTGATGATCACGTTAATTTTATTGATGACGGTGATCCCCTATATCACGCTGCAACTGCACGCCGTTGCGACCAGTATTAACACCTTAGTGAAAGTGGAAACCGGAGAGCATTGGTATACCGATACCGGGCTTTATGTGTGTTTATGGATGGCAGTGTTTGCGCTGCTGTTTGCCGGTAAAAGCGCACGTGCCCACCAGCCGAACCCCGGTTTAATGACCGCCATTGCCTTTGAGTCGCTAGTTAAACTGTTTGCGTTGTTAGCCATTGCGATATTTGTTGCATGGGGCATCTTTGACGGCGTAGGTAACATCTTTGAATTAGCCGCCGACAGTAACGCTGTACAGCAAATTCAACGTCAGCGCTTGCCTACTTACACCTATTGGATCCATGTATTACTGGGTTTTGCGGCTACCCTTTGTTTGCCTTGGTTATTCCATGTCAGCTTTGTCGAAAACCAAAAGTTGAGCCATTTGCGCAACGCGCGCTGGGTTTTTCCGCTGTACTTATTATTAATGGGCGCCTTTAGCCTGCCCTTAGGTTTAGCCGGTATTATGTTACTGGGTGAAAACGCCAATCTCGACTTAGTGATTCTACAACTGCCGCTCGCGGCTAATCGCACCGATATTGCCTTGCTAGCATATATTGGCGGTTTCTCGGCCGCCACCAGTATGGTTGTGATCGCCACCGTTGTACTGGGGATTTTGATCACCAACGAATTGCTCGTGCCGTTATTGTTTCGTCGAAACAACCTAGCTAATGATCAACAAAAACTGATTAAAGTGGCGACTGTACGACGTTTAGCCATGATCGTGGTACTCACGCTCGGTTTTATTTACTACCGATTTATTGGCACTGGTACGGGGTTAGCGCAGCTCGGCTTAATGGCATTTGCTTTAGTGGCACAGTTAGCACCCTCGCTAATTATGGGGCTGTTCTCACGTCAAATAAATCGGCGAGGTGCCATAACAGGTTTGGGCAGTGGCGCCTTAATTTGGGCTTATGTGTTGCTGTTCCCTGAACTCGTGCGGGCCGGCATTATCAGCAGTCAAATACCTTTAACCGGGCCTTTTGGCGTAAGTTGGTTAGCCCCACAACATTTATTTGGCTGGCAAGGCGATAGTATTACCCTGGGGGTATTACTCAGTTTAAGCGTTAACTGTTTAATGACCCTCCTGGTGAGCCAATTAACCAATACCGGTATTAGTGAGTGGCTACAAAGCGGCCGCTTTTTGCGCAGTAGCCGTGAAGCCCCAGCCAGACCATTACAGCAACTGACCATTCAAGAGTGTTACTTATTAGTTCGACGTTTCGCAGGAGAACGCGAAGCCCAGCGCCTGTTACAACGCAACACCAAAGACAACCAAAGCGAATTGCAGCGTTTAGCGCCGATTAATGTAATTCAAGCCACTGAGCGCAGCCTGGCAGCAGTATTAGGCGGCGCTTCGATGCGTTTAATTATGGATGCCAGTGGTCGACATGGCCGTTTGCCGATGGAAACCGTTGAACGCTTTGTCGACGAAGCCAGCCAAGTTTTTCGCTTTAATCAGAATTTATTGCTCTCCACTATTGATAACATCAGCCAAGGTATCGCCGTAGTCGATGCCGATCAACGCGTTATTGCCTGGAATCAGCGCTATATCGAGATGTTTGATTACCCACCGGCGATGGTCGAAGTAGGTCGCCCAGTTGCTGAGTTAATCCGTTTTAATATGCAACGCGGTTTAATTGATAGCGCCGATATTGAAAGCGAAGTGGCTAAACGCATTGGCTTTTTACGCCAAGGTAGTCAATATCGGGTGCAGCGCGAACAACAAGATGGTCGCGTGTTAGAGATACAAGGTAACCCCTTACCCGGCGGCGGCTTTGTTACTACCTATACCGACATCAGCTCTTTTATTGCCGTGCAGCAACAATTAGAGCAAAGTAATCAGCTACTTGAACAACGCGTAGCCGAGCGCACCAGCGCCTTACAACAGTTAAACGCCCAGCTACAACACACTCAGCAACAGCTTGAAATAAGCACCCAAGCCAAAACCCGTTTTTTTGCTGCCGCTGGGCACGATTTAATGCAGCCTTTTAATGCTGCGGCTTTATTCGCTAGCTTGTTACGGCAAAAAGTGACGGAACCCGAATTAAAACAATTAAGTGAAAACTTGAGCCACTCCCTCAATTCCGCCGAGGAATTACTGACGGCTATCCTCGACTTAACCAAACTCGATTCAGGGGTGATTAAAGCCCGTCATCAACCGGTGAGTGTGCAAATATTGTTAGAAGATATTGCCCGTGATGCCACCATTTTAGCCGAGAAAAAGGGCTTAAAATTTAAGCTGCATAGCACAAAACTAGTAGTGAATACTGATCGCAAACTGTTAAAACGTGTCCTACAGAATTTACTGGCGAATGCCATCCGTTATACCCCTGCAGGAAAAATTGTTTTAGGTGTGAAACGCCGCGGCGAGCAACTACAAATTTGTGTATTGGATACCGGTGTTGGTATTGCGCTGGCCGATCAGCAGCGTATTTTTGAGGAGTTTCAACAAGGTAGCCAACCCGATCAAAAAGGTTTAGGGTTAGGCTTAGCGATTTCTCACCGGATCAGCGCTATTTTAAATCACACCTTAACGGTGCAATCGGCGGAAGGCCGCGGCAGTTGCTTTAGCTTGTTATTACCTCGCGCCCACTTGGTACCGGCACCGCTTGAGAGCACTGCAACAATTAGCGATATTAGTGCCAGCTTTGCTGGGAAAAAAGTACTGCTACTTGATAACGAACCACAACTGCTGCATGCCGTCGCTGCGTTACTGCAAAGCTGGCAATGTGAAGTGCTCGCTTTACAACAGCCTGGTGATGTTCTAGCCGCACTACAACAAGGCTTTCAACCCGATCTCTGTTTATTTGACTACCACCTCGATAATGGTGCTACCGGTATCGACGTTGCGATTCAATTAACCAGTCACTTTGCCCTCAATGTTCCAGTGATCATTCACTCTGCTGATCATGATCAATTAATCCGTGAACAAGCACTAAGTAGCGGTTTCTATTTCTTGCTGAAACCTCTGAAACCCGTCGCATTAAAACGTTTATTTCAGCGTCTATTAAAATAGCGCCAGCCCTCTTCGTTTAAAACTTAAATAACATCCTTTTTATAATTACGCGGCATTAACAATAATGTTTTTATAAAAAATTATTCTGTTGATTTGCTTTACGACTTTCAAGCCATAAACTATCTTAAAAATCACTTTTAATTAACAATAAAATGACAAATGAGCCAGCAGCCTTTATTTAGACAAGCCGCACTGAAACAGCAAGCGCAGCGCTTAGAGGGAGAGGTGGTGATCGCCCAACCGCTGAGTAGCACTGTGCTGACAGTCAGTTTATTAGTGCTGGTTTGCGGTATTGTCATTTTTTTAGCTCAGGCTGACTTTAATCGTAAAGCCACCGTCAATGGCTATTTGCAGCCAGATATGGGTATCGCCAAGGTGCATGCCGCACGTGCTGGGGTGATCAGTGAACTTTATGTTGCAGATGGCGCTATGGTCAGCCAAGGTCAACCGCTGTTGTTAGTTAATGTACCGGACTATTTAGCCGAAGGCAGTAGTTTGGTCGGTAGCTTAAGCCGGAGCTTACAACAGCAGCAACAATTATTGAGCGCTAGGCGCGAACAGCTAGTATTGCACTATCAACAGCAGCAACAAGAATTGCAAAGCCGCATGGGTTATCAGCAGGCACTATTGGCTGAACAACAACAGCAAACCGCCCTAGTTGCCAATCGGCTGCAACTGCAACAACAACGCTTAGATAAGCTGAGCAGCTTGCAAGCAAAAGGCGCCATTAGCGAGCTGGATTGGCAAGTACAACAAGAAAACCTGCTGTTATTAAAACAACAAGTCACTGAACAGCAATTAACGCGGCAAAGTCAGCTCGCCGCACTGTCACAACTTGAGGGTCAGCTGCAGCGTTTACCTACGGAGCAACAGCAGCAACTCGCTTTACTCGAGGCAGAATTTTCGCGGCTGCAGCAACAACAATTAGAACTACAAGCGCGTAATCAATTGCTGATCACCGCGCCAGTAAGTGGCCGAGTCACTAATTTAGTGGCTGAATTGGGCAAATATACCCATAGTCATTTACCTTTATTAACCATTTTACCTGAGCAAGCGCAACTACAAGCCATCTTGTTAGTGCCCACTCGTGCTTTTGGATTTGTTAGCCCAGGCCAACGCACTCGCTTACGCTTTGACGCCTTTCCTTATCAGCGCTTTGGTTTATATGAAGGCGAAGTGTTAACGACCGGCGAGGCGATTTTATTACCGAATGAAGTGGAAATGCCAATTGCTATTCAAGAGCCCGTCTACCGTGTTGCGGTAGCACTGGACTCGCAAGAGATCCGCGCTTACGGCAGCAGCGTCCCGCTGCAATCGGGCATGCTGCTAAGCGCAGATATCGTGCTTGAGCAACGCAGCTTATTAAGCTGGTTGCTAGAGCCGATTTTCAGCCTGAAAGGGCGTCTTTAACCTTAACTGTAATCGTCTCTGGAGAAATATTATGCAAGAACTTACATTTGAGCAAGTTGAAGAAGTGAGTGGCGGTTTTGTCGCATTATACTGGATTGCTAAGGGCAGCTACATAGCTGGTAAAGCAGCTGTGAGTTATGCAA
The DNA here is from genome assembly GCF_052655985.1 of Alishewanella sp. HL-SH05. The sequence continues at coordinate 831,930 of NZ_CP199753.1, read as the reverse complement.
CTCGGCATTATGTTACAACCGCAGTGGGTATTGGTGTAGCTGTTGAATTAATGAGCGATTGATTATGAATAATTTATCGAAGAGTAGTGCCTCAACCAAAATGATAGAACTTCATGAAAATGAACTTACTTCAGTTTCTGGAGGCCATCCTGCTGTAATTGTTGCTGTTACAGCATACGGTGGTTATCAATTTGGTCGAGAAGTAGGAAAAGGTATTAAGAAAGCTTGGAGTTGGGTTAAAGATAAGCTTTCTGAAGAGGAACCATAGTTAATTATTAATTAGGGCATCAGCGATGTTTTTTTCACTGATGCCCTATTGAGGTGAAATATGGATGAACCAAATTATTTGATTATATTCTTTGGCATTATTGTTTTTTACTTCTTTAAGCTGAAAAAATTAAAGAAGTATATGTCTGCCCCTAATATTCTTTTATATTCAACATTGAAGTTGATAGTGCTGGTTGTTACGACTGTGGTTTGTATGTTATTTGCTCACAATATCATCGATGCAGATAACAAAATAGTTTTAGGTTTTGGCGGGGTTGCATTCATAATAACACTAGTTGTAATTACGATTTATGAAGACCAAAAAATTGGTGTTATCGATGACATAATTCAAAAAGCAAAAGATGATTTTTATAAATAACCTTAATAAAATACTTATTTTATTCTAACCATCATAGTTAAAATTATTAAAAATCATGATCTAGTATTCATAATACTTAGATTACTTACTTACCAAACAACTACTGCTAGCTAAAATAGCTATACGCTGAATTTAACCCTGTTTAAAGTTCGGGAGTAAAAATATGAAGCCTTTCTTACCTATGATCGCTTTGGTTGCTTTTTTCCTCTTATTCGGCATATTTAATATATTTGATCGCTTGCAAGCCGGTGAGAGCATTAGAAGAATTGATTACGCTATACTCATGGTCATGCCAATTGGTATTGTCTACTGTTGCTTGATTTTTCTTATCATAAAGCTGTCCCTTCCCGCTAAATCACAGCCTAAACAATGATCTACCAATCCGAAGCCGCTGAATGCGGGCTCGCCTGTATGGCGATGATTGCTAACCACCATGGCCATCAGCTGGATCTCACCACGCTGCGCAATCGCTATAGCGTGTCATTTAAAGGTGCGAATTTGCAGCAACTGATGGTGTTGGCTAATCAGTTGGGACTGGCAGGTCGCGCACTTAAATTGGAACTAGAAGATCTCGCTAAGTTAAAAACGCCCTGCATTTTGCATTGGGAAATGAACCACTTTGTGGTGCTGCGTAAAGTGCATCGAAACGGTATTAGTATTCTCGATCCGGCCATGGGAGAACGGCGATTGTCGTTAAAAGAGGTAGATAAAGCCTTCACCGGTGTTGCGCTGGAGCTTACGCCCACCTCAGAATTTAGCCAGGTTGATGAACGGGTAAAACTCAAACTCACCGCCTTTTGGCAAAAAGCTGCTGGTTTATGGCCTTCATTATCTAAACTTTTTATCTTGTCATTATTGTTACAGCTGTTCTTGCTGGCCTCTCCTTACTACACCCAACTCGTGGTAGATGAAGTATTGATTAGCCATGATAAGCCATTGCTCATTGTACTCGCCCTCGGCTTTGGCTTGTTAGTGTTAATTCAAGTCGTTACGCAAACACTGCGTGGCTGGGTGGTGCTGCACTTAGGCTCGGTATTAAGCGTACAAATGGCCACCAATTTAATGCGACATCTACTTCACTTACCGCTGAGCTATTTTGCTAAACGCCATATGGGCGATGTGGTTTCGCGTTTTGGTTCATTACATGCGGTGCGAGAGTTATTTACCAACAGCTTAGTAGAAAGTGTTATCGACGGCATTATGGCCTTAGCTGTACTAATTATGATGTATTTATACAGCCCGAAACTGGCGTTAGTCGTGGTGATTGCCGTTATGCTTTATGCCGCTATCCGTTTTTTACTGTATCGCCCACTGCATCAACTGACTGAAACCAGCATTATGGCCAGCGCTAAAGAACAAACCAACTTTATGGAATCGGTACGCGGCATGCAAAGCATCAAATTGTTTGGTCAACAATCGCAACGGCTGAATGTCTGGCAAAACCGCTATGCTGATGCCATCAATCAAAATTATCGTCTCGGTAAGTGGCAATTAGGTTGGCAAAGTACTAACCAATTATTATTTGGCATCGAAAACGTCTTAGTAGTGTATTTAGCTGCATTAACCGTGATCACCGGCGACATGACGGTTGGGATGCTATTTGCTTTTATCGCGTATAAAAGTCAGTTTACCAACCGCACCGCAGCGCTAATTGATAAATTGATTGAAATAAAAATGACGCGATTACATCTCGACCGCTTAGCTGATATTGCTTTAACCGAGCAAGAACAAGAGGGCCTGACTAACCCTTACCGAACCATCAGCGGCAATTTGACGCTTACCGATCTGCAGTTCCGCTATGCCAGCAATGAGCCTTGGTTATTTAATCAGTTAAATTTAACCGTTAAAGCCGGCGATAATATTGCCATTATTGGCCCTTCTGGCACGGGCAAAACCACGTTAATGAAATTGATGCTGGGGTTATTAACGGCCGAGAGCGGTAAAGTTCTGATCGATGGCATTGAAATAACACAGCTAGGCTTGCGCCATTACCGCAGTCAAATCGCTGCGGTCATGCAAGATGACCAATTGCTGTCTGGCACGCTGGCAGAAAATATCAGTTTCTTTGATGCAGAGTGTGATTTATCAAGGGTATCTGAAGCGGCAAAACTCGCGGGTATCGATCAAGATATAAATGCGATGCCGATGGGGTATAACAGTTTGGTGGGGGATATGGGCAGTTCCCTGTCGGGTGGCCAAAAACAACGCGTTTTGCTGGCCAGAGCACTGTATCGTAAACCGAAGATTTTGTTTATGGATGAGGCCACCAGCCATTTAGACGTACAATTAGAGCACTATGTTAATCAGGCTATTAAGCAACTTAATATGACGCGTATTATTATCGCGCACCGGCCAGAAACCATATTGAATGCCGCACAGATCTATTTATTACAAGATGGTCAGTTACTAGAGATTACCCAGCAATACAAAGCGCAGTTTCAGCTTGCGACTGAGCCTACCTAACAAAAACCTACTGATTAGTCATACTGTTCAGGTAGTTTTAACTTCTCAAATAAGATACCGGCCAAGGTACGATTATTGACATTAAGTTTGCGCAAAATCGCTGACACATGTTGCTTTATCGTGGTTTCTTGCACATTCATTTCATAGGCAATTTGCTTATTTAACAAACCATCGGCAATCATTTTTAACACCCGAAACTGCTGTGGGGTGAGTTGTTCTAGCCGCTGCGCAAAGTCATGATCAATTAAAGCACGGGCGTTTTTCACATCATCGGCTAACTCGGTGGGTAACCAGGTATCGCCATTGGATACGGCATTAATGGCTTCAGACAATAATTCTAGCGGTGCTGATTTAGGAATATAAGCAGCCGCACCGAGTGCCAGTGCTTGCTTAATAATCACTGGATCTTCTTCTGCAGACACCATGATCACCGGCACATCAGGATATTCTGTACGAAGTGCGGTAAGGCCCGTGAAACCGTCGGAACCTGGCATTTTTAAATCAAGAAAAATAAAGTGAGTATCAGGATGTTGACGGAGTAAGGGCCAAACTTGCTGCATGGTTTGTGCCTGCAACAACAAGGCATCTTTACCTAAAATCGCCGCGCAAGCTTGCGACAGTGCAACGCGGAACAAGGGGTGATCATCAGCAATAATAGCAATCATAACAATACTTCAGGACAATTTTGCCCATAATGAACCGGGGCTTTCGCCCCGGCAAGGTTTTTCTAGATTAGAAACGATAGCCAACAGTCAAACTTACTGTCCGTGGGTCAATGTAATAACCGGTAATCGTCTGCTCACCCGCCAACAGCGCAAAGTTGTAACCGGCAATACGCGCTTGCTTATCACCTAAGTTTTTACCCTGTAGCGACACATCCCAGAAACCATCATTTGAGTACCAGTTTACGCCGGCATTAATCAAGGTATAGCCGCCGTAATCAAGTACTGAAGGTACTTCAAAAATTTGCGTCGCGCCGCGATACGCTAAGTTAGCATTAAACACTAAGCTACCAAAATCGGTTTCTACGGTGTAACGGCTCGCTAAAGTTGCAGTTAATTCTGGCGTATTAGCAAATCCCCAAACATTAGAGACATCCACCACCGCTTGCGATACTGGGTCAAAGAACTCTACTTTGTTAAACGACGCGTCAATGTAACCGACAATCGCGGTGATTTCCAAATCACGGGTTGCTGCAAATAAGGCTTCCACTTCTGCACCGTTAATATCGGCGCTGGCCGCGTTTAATACTTGCGAGGCAACGTTATTACCTACCGCACGTTGCACGGTAACTTGCATATCTTCATAAGAAGAATGGAAGACCGCCGCATTCATACGTAAACGCTGATCTAACCATTCACTTTTTATACCAAACTCATAGGTATCAACGGTTTCTTCTTGGTATGGGTCGGTGGCGTTAGGGTTAACAATTTCAACCGCACGCATATCAAAACCACCCGATTTAAAGCCATCGGTGTAGCTCACGTAATACATTAAATCATTACTGTACTGGTACTCTGCACCTACACGTGGTGAGAAATGGCTAAAACTTTCGCTACCGCTAAAATCGGTTTGTACTTGTAATAAGGTACCTGGCGCAGCAGCATCACGTGGGCCTTTGTAGCCCAAATACAATCTGCGGTCTAAGGTCGCATCTTTGTCATCTTTGGTGTAACGACCGCCCGCGGTTAACGATAGCTTGTCAGTTAACTCGTAAGTACCTTGAGCATAAGCGGCAATACTGTCGGTGTCTACACAACCGCCATTTTCGACAGTCACACCTGCACCAGCCACAATAACAGTACCGAAGGCACCGCAGGCTTCACCGGTGTAATAATATAAACCCGAGGCCATTTTAAACTTATCGCCACTAAATAATAACTGCAGCTCTTGAGAGGTTTGCTCATCTTCGTAAAACGCCGGTACATCTAAAGACTGTAATGGCGTAGAGTCAAAATCAATATTGGTATCGGTAACACCTTTGCGTCTGGCGGTCACCGATTTCACCGTCCAGTTATCGTTAAGATCCCACGTTAAGGTTAACGATTGACCTTCCGTATCCACTTTGTTGTCAGCGGGCATACTGGTATAGGAGTCGTACACGCTGTCAGTTAATGGCTGATTAGGAACCAATAAACTTGGCGTTAAACGAAAGCCGCCTTTTGAATTCGACTTATCGACTGTTTTATCGGCGCTGAAGCGCACGCTAAAATTGTCTGCGGCATTCCACTGCACACTCACACGGCCAGATTGCACATCTTTGTCGTAGTTATCAGCACCGGTATTTAAATAAGTACCAAAACCATCACGGTTAAAGCTGGCAATGGCGCCGCTGATAAATAAGTTATCCGTTAAACCGACCTGGCCCGATACTTTAAAATCTTGCTGATTATCAGTACCGATGGTACCGCGCACAGCAAAAGCCGTATCGCCGGTTAGTTCTTTAGTAACATATTTAACCGCACCACCAATGGTATTACGACCATATAAGGTACCCTGTGGACCACGCAGAACTTCAATACGTTCTACATCATAAACATCTAAGGCTGCACCTTGCGGGCGAGCCATATATACGTCATCAATATAAATACCTACGCCAGGCTCAAAACCCCATAACGGATCTTGCTGACCAATACCACGAATATAAGCCGTTAAAGTGCTATTAGTACCGCGTGATACTTGCAAAGTGGTGTTCGGTGAGTATTGCTGAACCGACGTAATATTATCGATACCACGCTGGGCTAATTCTTCTTCACCAAGTGACGTTACTGCCACGGGTACCGTTTGTAAGTTTTCTACTGTGCGTCGAGCAGTCACTTCAATCCGTTCTAATTTTACTTCATCGTCATTGCTGTTGCTTTCTTGAGCGAAAGCAGGCGCCATTAAACAGCTGCTTACGGCTAATGCCAAGAGACTGGGTTGAAAGAAGCGCGGGTAGATCGTTGAAGCTTGCTCAATCTTATTATTCTTGGCCATGGGGCTCTCCTGTTGATTGCAGATGTTGCTGTCTATTTGGAATTATAGATTTGTAAGTTCTTATCCATAGAGTAGCCCTGATCGCAGAAATATTAACCTGTACCTTAGTACTATGGTGAGGCAGAGCAGACTGTATCAGACTAAGAAAAAATAAAAACAAGGATTACTCCATGTTAAGTCTGTTCGGATTATTACTGGGTTTGGGTTTACTCATCGTGTTAACGATGCGCGGCTTCAACCTCTTCATCACCGCCCCACTCTGTGCGCTGTTGGTGGCGTTAACAAACGGTATCCCCTTTTGGCAGCTAAACGATAAGCTCGATTTTGTGCATGGTTATATGGCAGGTTTCTCAAGTTTTGTCGCCGCGTGGTTCCTGATGTTTTTACTCGGCTCCTTATTTGGTAAGTTGATGGAACACAGTGGTGCGGCCGATGCGGTCGCCTTGGCGATTGTCAAACGACTAGGCCATACCCGCGCTGTGTTAGCCATTGTGTTAGCGTGTGCCGTATTAACCTATGGTGGTGTCAGTTTATTTGTCGTGGCTTTTTCTGCTTACCCCATGGCGGTGAGCTTGTTTAAAGGGGCCAATTTACCACGGCGCTTTATTCCAGCCACACTAGCCTTGGGCTCTGTGACCTTTACCATGACGTCAGCAGGCTCTCCAGAAATTCAGAACTGGATCCCAATCCCATATCTTGGCACCACCCCTTACGCTGGGTGGCAAGTCAGCATCATAGTCGCGGTTTTCATGGCGGTTGGCGGCTATTTAGCGCTGATGTGGATGATAAAAAAAGCACAAGCAAAGGGTGAGCAATTTGTCAGTCGCGCCAGCGATCCGACGGTTACCGATAAACCGTTACCGCATTGGCTAACGGGGTTAATTCCTTTATTAGTGGTGTTAGTGACCTCGTTTTTATTACACGACAGTTTACAGCAAGCAGCCTTAATTATTGCCCTAACCGGTGGTGTCGTCAGTTTGTATTTATTAACCTTCCGTTTTATTCACAACCCTGGTGCGGCCACCAATGAAGGCGTGCTAGGTGCGTTACTCGCTATCGGTAATACTGCTGCCGTTGTCGGTTTTGGCGGTGTGGCTAAGCTAACGCCCGCATTTAATCAAGTGGTTGAATATATGACGCATTTACCTGGCCCAGAGTTAATTGGTGCCGCGGTCGCGGTCAGTGCCATTGCGGGATTAACCGGCTCGGCCTCGGGCGGTCAAGTTATTGCGTTACCTGAAATTGCGCCGACTTATTTAGATCGCGGTGTCGATGCCGAACAGCTACACCGTGTTGTGGCGATCTCATCCGGCGCACTCGACTCACTGCCGCATAATGGCTATGTCGTTACGACTATCCGTGCTATCTGTGGCGAATCACATCAAAATGCTTACTGGCCGGTCGCCGTGGTTAGCGTATTGATGCCGGTACTCGGTGTGATATTAGCCATTACCTTGTTTCAATGGTTTTGAGGAAAACAGTTATGCGTTCTATTTATTCTTTGCTGCTAGCCAGTTTATTACTGTTAAGTAGCTGCAGTTCAGCTGAGCCATTACTCGTTACTAAACAAGAGTTTAGCATTGATAACTTTAAAACCGACAATGGCCAAATTATTCATCCGGTAAAAGTAGGTTGGGAAGCCTATGGCAAGCTTAACGCTGATAAGTCTAATGTAATTCTTATTACACATTTTTTTTCTGGCACGTCGCATGCTGCCGGTAAATATCATGCGGATGACGCCGCACCAGGTTATTGGGATGCGATTATCGGCCCTGGAAAAGCCATTGATACTAATAAGTTTTATGTAATAAGCGTCGACACACTCGTCAATGCTAATGTGTATGATCCTAATGTGATTACCACGGGGCCTGCAACCATCAACCCTGCCACCGGCAAGCCCTGGGGATTAAGTTTTCCCGTTGTCACCGTCGGTGATTTTGTCGAAGTGCAGCGCCATTTATTAGATAGCCTCGGTATTAAAAAACTGCATGCGGTGATTGGTGCATCAATGGGCTCTTTTCAAGCGATTGAATGGGCGGTGCGCTACCCAGAGCGGGTTGAACGCTTATTACCGGTGATTGGCACAGCATACATTGATGCCTGGGCTGCGGTGCGCTTAGAGCGCTGGGCTTACCCTATTAAACACGATCCCGCTTGGAATAAGGGTGATTATTATGAACAAGGTCAGCCCCGTGCCGGTTTAGCCACTGCCGTGGCTTATATTACGCAAGACGCGCTTTATCCAAGCAGTTTTAATGCGCGTTTTCCTGCTCCGGCTACAGATCGCGCGCCGCACAATGATATTTTGGCGCCTTTTTCAGCTTGGCAACAGTTGATGGAACAAGCCGCCACGCGTGCCAGTGTGCAAGATGCCAATCATATTCTTTACCTCATTCGAGCATCGCAGTTATTTCGCGCCGGCATGGGCGATAACTGGCAAGCGGCATTAGCCAAAGTGACGGCGAAAACGCTGTTTTTACCGGCGACGGGTGATCAATTATTACTAGCGGAGATGTCGAAACAAAGCGTTGCGGTAATGAATCAAGACAATGCTACTTATGCTGAAATTCCCGGTGAATTTGGTCATTTAGATGGCGTGCTGAATATTAGCGCTGTTGCTGACAAGATCGCAGAATTTTTACGTTAAGCCAACTTTTTCCCTGGAGGTGCGGCTAGTAAAGCGCGCCTTTTTTCTTTTCTCGTGCTCTGCTAAACTCAATTCAAATAACATTGTGTTTACAGGGATAAACCTACTTGTGAGTCACTTTTTCGGCAAAATCTCACACTACGTTTTCTTAATGAACAGCCTGCTTTTCTGTTCAAGTCTTTCTGCTAACGCTGTCACTCATAGGCCGATAATCTTCGCTAGCAGCGAATATCCGCCACATTATGGTACTGATCTTGTCAAGCAAGGTGTGGTTATTGAGATTGTACGGCGCGCCTTTGCCAAACAACAACTCAATATTGACGTGGCATTCATGCCTTTTGCCCGCGCGATGCATGATACCGAACAGGGATTGTATGCTGGAGTGATTGCCATTTGGTATACCGAAGCGCGTGCCGAAAAATGGCTGTATTCCGAGCCGATCTATGCCAATCACATTGTTTTATTTAAACGCAAAGCGGATTTCAGAGTAAAACAAAATCTTGACACCCTGCTAGCAGGCAATGGCACCTTAGGGTTCGTTACTGGTTATCTGCAACAGCCGTTACTGCAGCAAAGTCGCTTGAGTAAAGTCAGTGTGGCTTCTGAAGATCAACTGTTTAAAATGCTGGCGATGCAACGCGTGGACTTCGTCCCCGCAGATTTACAAAGTGGCTTATATTTTATCTCGCGATTACCTGTTGAATTAAGAAAATCGGCCATAAATTGGCTGGAGCCAGCATTAGAAATCAACCCCATGCACCTCGCCTTTCCAAAACATCACCCTGATAGCGAATATTTAAAACAGCAATTCGATCTGGGCTTACAGGCATTAAAAGACAGTGGCGAGTTTGCTGAATTACTGCATCAGCTTTTACCTGAGCCATGCAAGTAACTCAGCCCGGCTTTTAAGTCAGCCGAGGAAACAGTACCAAGTGATCAAGATCAAGACGAATGCCAATATGCTCGCCAATAGCATGATTATGATGACTTAGCGCTAAACAATAAACTTGCTCGTTGCCCGATAACGCCAAGGTATACAGGATGTGCGAACCGCGAAAAGCTTTTTCCAACACAGTAGCTTGGATTGGGCTGTCATCATCATGCACAATGTCATCTGGCCGGATCAGGACATCGACTAAATCATCGGTCTGTACATCCGTTAAATAACGTTGCCGAAAAACACCTAAACAGGTTTCAACTTGTTGCGCATCTAACATCTTGCCTGGCAACATCACGCCCCGCCCAACAAAGTCAGCCACAAACCGATTAACCGGTCGATGATACAACTCATAAGGGGTAGACCACTGTTGTAACTGGCCTTGTTGCATCACGCCAATCATATCTGCCATTGCAAAGGCTTCAAACTGATCGTGAGTGACTAATACCGCCGTGATATGTAATTGCTTTAAAATGATCCGAATATCTCGCGCTAACACTTCGCGAAACTCGGTATCTAAACTGGAGAAAGGCTCATCCAGTAATAACACTTTGGGCTCAGGAGCAAGGGCTCGCGCCAATGCAACCCGCTGTTGTTGACCACCGGATAATTGATGAATATACCGTTTGCCCAGATCGGGCAAACCCACTAGCTGTAATAAACGGCTGACTTTCTCTGCTTTTTGCGCTTTATTAAAATCCTTTAAGCCAAAGGCAATGTTATCGGCAACAGTTAAATGGGGAAATAACGCAAAATCTTGAAACACCATGCCCACTTTGCGTAATTCAGGCGCCAACTGAGTTGTGCTATTACTCACCTGTTGACCTTGCAAGCGGATCACACCCGAGGCCGGCGCTTCAAAACCGGCAATTGCGCGTAAAATAGTAGTTTTACCACAACCAGAAGGGCCCACTAAGCAGCCAATTTGGCCTTGGGCTAAAGTCAATGAAATGTCATTGACCACTTTATGAGGGCCATAAGCGACAGCCAGTTGCTCTAATGCCAACATTATTTGTTTCCTCGCATACGTTGCTCAGTGGAACGCGCTAAAATAATCACAGGTAACAGCCCCACCAATACAATAGCCAACGCTGGTAAGGCCGCTTCGGCTAAGCGCTCATCAGAAGCTAATTCATGTGCTCTCACCGCTAAGGTATTAAAATTAAAAGGTCGTAATAACAGCGTTGCGGGCAATTCTTTGAGTACATCAACAAACACCAGCAACAACGCCGTTAACACGCTACTGCGTAACAAGGGTACATGCACGCGCCGCAGCACCTGCCAAGGCCCTAAACCTAAAGACCGCGCGGCATTATCCATATTAGGCTTTATTCGCGCTAAACCGGCTTCAATACCATGTAATGACACTGCCAAAAAACGCACACTGTAAGCTAATAGCAGCGCAAAAATAGTACCGGAAAACAGTAAACCGGTGCGGACACCAAACCATTGCTCGGCAAGTAAATCGATCCGTTGATCAAACCATGCCAAGGGGATCATCACGCCAATGGCAATGACCGTGCCAGGAACCGCATAGCCCAGCGCGGCTAATTGTACCGGGAATCGCACTAAAGGATCGTCGCGTAAACGTCGTGCATAAGCAAACAATAACGCCAGCAGTACCGACAACAAAGCCGCCGCCGCGGCCAAAGAAAAACTATTCCAAACTAATTGCCAAAAAGCACTATCCAAGGTGCGCTGCCAATTGCCAAGCGCCCAACTGGCTAACTGCCATGCCGGTAACAGAAAACCCAATAATACCGGCAGTATGCACAACATCAGAAATAAACATTGCCGAGCAAAGCTCACTTGGCGTAATGCCGCAGCACTGTGTTTTTGACCTTGATGATAATAACGCACTTTGCGCCGTGACCATTTCTCTAACAACAATAAAAACAGCACAAAACTGGTTAACAGCGCGGCGAGTTGCGCGGCGGCTAACGCATTACCCATCCCAAACCAGGTTCGAAAAATCCCCGTGGTAAAGGTAGGTACGCCAAAATATTGCACGGTGCCATAGTCGGCAAAGGCTTCCATCATCGCTAATGCCATCCCGGTTAAAATCGCCGGGCGCGCCAAAGGTAACGCGACTTGCCAAAAATGCTGGCGCGGCGTTAAACCTAAGGTGCGGCTCGCCTCAGATAACGACGCCGACTGCTCAGAAAAAGCATTGCGTGCCAACATATAAACATAAGGATATAACACTAATGACAGCATCAATACCGCCCCACCCAACGAGCGGATCTCAGGAAACCAATAATCACCGTAAGACCAATCGAAAGTGTGACGTAATTGCTGCTGCACAGGGCCAGCAAAGTCAAGCATGCCGGTATAAGTGTAAGCAATGATATAAGCGGGAACCGCTAAGGGTAATAACAATAACCAGTCGAGATAACGTCGGCCAATAAATTGATATTGGCTAATCAGCCATGCGGCGCCGGTGCCAATCGTTAAGGCACCTAAACCGGTTCCGCCAGCTAACAATAGCGAATTGAGAACATAATCAGGCAGAACGGTTTGGCGCAAATGCTGCCAAACCGCTGTTTGCCAAGAGAATAAACTGGCGAATACCATCATTACCGGCAGCGCCAACAACAAGGCGGGCAGTAATACTGCCCAGCGCCAACGATTAAACAGCGGTATTCTGAACAACGATGACGGCTCCTACTACGACGGGTAGTTTAACGCCAGCCAGCGCGGTCCATCACCCGGATCGCTTCGGCATTAAACTCGCCTAACTGTTCTAACGGTAACTCATCGGCTTTGAAGCGACCAAATTGCTCAAGCACTTTACTGATGTTAACGTCACTACGAACAGGGTATTCATTATTGACGTCAGCATACCAGTGCTGCGCTTCTGGCTCTACCATATATTCTAGCAATTTCAGCGCATTCGCTTTATTAGGAGCAAAAGCGGCTACACCCGCGCCTGAAATATTAATATGTACGCCATTATCTTGCTGATTAGGCCAGAAAATACGCATTTTTGCTGCCGCCGCTTGTTCAGCGGGATCAGTTAACATACCGGCTAAGTAGTAAGTATTGGCTAAAGCGATATCACATACACCCGCTGCTGCGGCTTTGATTTGATCACGATCGCCACCCTGTGGTGGACGTGCAAAATTGGCCACTAACCCTTTAGCCCACTGCTCGGCTACCGCAGCGCCATCATGTGCAATAATAGAAGCAACATGAGATTGGTTATAGATGTTATTTGAAGAACGCACGCAAATTTTACCTTTCCACTTCGGATCGGCGAGATCTTCCATAGTCGATAATTGTGCCGGATCTACCTTCCCCTCAACATACATAATGGGCCGAGCTCGAACGGTTAAGCCATACCAAACACCGGCAGTATCACGTAATGTGCTAGGAATAGCGCTCACTAATTTGTCTGAGGTAACACCTTGCAATACCCCCTGCTCTTTCGCTCGGGTTAAACGGCCGACATCGGTCGTCAGAAGTAAATCAGCTGGGCTATTGCGGCCTTCACTACGCATACGCGTAATCAATTCATCGGCATTACCCGTAATTAAATTAACCTTAATACCCGTTTGTACGGTAAAGGTATCCAATAAAGGCTTGATCAGTTCTTCTTGCCGCGCAGAGTACACATTGACTTCATCGGCATAGGCCGCAGCAGTATGGAATAAACAAGAAGTAAGACCGGCAGCAACTAACAGGGTGACAGAATTGAATTTCATTACAGCTCCACGAGATGATGATCCTAAGGCGCACATCTAAACACAAATAATAACAATTCGCAATAAGAGCGTGTTAGTTTAAAGCTAATTTCACCGCGAAAGCACTTAACTACAAGGCTGAAGCGCCCCAATAAAATAGCCCTGTCATAACAGGGCTATAACGAAGAATGCACCAATGAGTTTGCTCGCTTACCGAAACAAGCTCTTTTGCAGCCGATTATTGTGCTGCTGAAAATCAGGCACTGAACGCTGATAATCTTGCTGGTAAAGACTTGAATGTACGATAAAATCCGCTGTGGCGACATTACAAGCCACCGGAATATTCCATACTACCGCTAAACGAATTAACGCTTTAACATCAGGATCATGTGGCTGTGATGACAAGGGATCCCAAAAAAATATCAGCCAATCAATGTGTTGTTCCGCGATTAAAGCACCGATTTGTTGATCGCCACCCAGCGGACCACTGGCCATACATCGTACCGGTTGTTGTAACTTTTCACTGATCAGCTTTCCGGTGGTACCGGTTGCAATAAGTTGTTTATCGGCAAAAAAAGACTGATGTTTTTCGATCCATTCGAGTAATGCAGCTTTTTTACCGTCATGTGCTACCAATGCGATTGTTTTCATGATTATTCTCCAGTACTTAGCGTTTTAGCATACTCAGTTTAAGACAAACAGGCAAAAAAAAGCCCCGACAAGCGGGGCAAAACAACCAAGGTCCACGTATAACATCATTATTGGTCTGGTATTAACTGCAACACTGCTGCAAATTAATCACCACTAACCACTTCATTCAGGGAGACGAATTAATTCGCCTCAACAATTCGTTTCATTGCCGTCATATAACCGCGTAATTTCTTACCAACCACTTCTACCGGGTGTTGGCGAATGGCTTCATTTACAGCGATAAGTTTTAAGTTATCAACGCCATTTTGGCTGCTGTTTAAACCTTTACCAATCAGTTCACTGCTCATGGCGTTTACTTTATCGCGTAACAGAGGAATAGCAGCGTGCGCAAACAAGTAATTACCATATTCAGCGGTATCTGAAATGACCACGTTCATTTCGTATAAACGCTTGCGCGCAATGGTATTAGCGATCAGCGGCGTCTCATGTAAAGACTCGTAGTAAGCCGATTCAGCGATAATTCCTGCATCAACCATCGTCTCGAAAGCCAATTCTACGCCGGCTTTTACCATGGCAACCAGTAAGATGCCGCGGTCAAAAAACTCTTGTTCAGCGATTTTTTCATCCGACACGGGTGCTTGTTCAAAACCGCTGTCTAAGGTTTGTTCACGCCAAGTCAGTAAGTTTTTGTCATCATTATGCCAATCGGCCATCATGGTGCGTGAAAACTCACCGCTGATGATATCGTCCATATGTTTTTCAAATAATGGCCGTAAAGTCAGTTTTAACTCTTCTGCTAAATCAAAGGCTTTTAACTTCGCCGGATTGCTCAAACGGTCCATCATATTGGTGATGCCGCCGTGTTTCAGTGCTTCCGTGATGGTTTCCCAGCCAAATTGAATTAATTTTGCTGCGTAGCCGCTTTCCATGCCATCTGCCACCATCTTGTCGAACGCTAAGATGGCACCTGTTTGTAACATGCCGCACAGGATGGTTTGTTCACCCATTAAGTCAGATTTAACTTCCGCAACGAAGGACGATTCCAACACACCAGCACGATCTCCACCGGTAGCTGAAGCGTAAGCCTTAGCAATTTCTAAACCTTGGCCTTTTGGATCATTCTCTGGATGCACGGCAATTAAAGTAGGTACACCAAAGCCACGTTTGTACTCTTCCCGTACTTCAGTACCAGGGCACTTAGGCGCAACCATCACTACAGTGATATCCGGACGAATTTGCTTACCTTCTTCAACAATATTAAAGCCATGTGAATAAGCTAAGGTTGCACCTTGCTTCATCAGTGGCATTACCGCATCAACCACGCTGCTGTGCTGCTTGTCTGGTGTTAAGTTTAAAACTAAATCCGCTGCTGGAATTAATTCTTGATAAGTGCCTACTTTAAAGCCATTGCTGCTGGCTTTTTGAAACGAGGCGCGCTTTTCAGCAATCGCTTCAGCACGCAAAGCATAACTAATGTTTAAGCCAGAATCGCGCATGTTTAAGCCTTGGTTTAGGCCTTGCGCACCGCAACCTACGATAACAATGTTCCAGTCTTTAATTAAAGCGCATCCGTTAGCAAACTCGGCTTTGTCCATAAAACGACAACGGCCTAATTGACTTAATTGCTGACGTAAATTTAAGGTATTAAAGTAGTTACTCATAATGTTCTCGGAATTCTTAGTCTGTCTCAGCAAAGCTGAGCAGTAGCAGTATGCTGCGGCCTTATTGCCCTGTACTGCTTTAATGAACACAGTCTAACTACAGACTTATATTGCGTGAAGTGATATATTTTCAATTCTGTATTTCATTAATTGCAATAGAGGTGTTATGGACCTACGCAGTGCTCAGCTTTTTTTACATTTAGCATCTAGCCTAAACTTTGCTAAAACCAGCGAGCAAATGTTTGTTAGCCCTTCAACATTAACTCGCGTGATCCAACGTTTAGAGGATGAACTTGATACCTGTTTATTTGAACGAGACAAACGCTCAGTTCACTTAACGGCTGCCGGTGAGCGAGTGCAACGTTTTGTGCGCGTGTGGTTGGATGAATGGCATCAATTACAACTAGACTTGCAACTGGCGAGTGCAGAATTAAGCGGCACTATCCGGATTTTTTGTACAGTGACAGCCAGTTACAGTCACCTGCCTACTTTACTCGATAAGTTTCGCTTGCAATGCCCTAAAGCTGAAATCCAATTAACCACCGGCGATGCCGCCTCGGCCATAGAGCGGATCCGTGCAGATGAAGCTGATGTGGCAATAGCTGCTTATCCTGAGTCCTTTCCTGCTAATTTATTTTTTCAAAGTATTGCGAGTATCCCTGTTTACTTAATTGCACCAGTGATCCCTTGTAAAGTCAATGATTTGCTTAATCAACAACCTATTGCTTGGAACAGTGTGCCGATGATTTTGCCTGAACATGGCCCTGCCCGCAGTCGTTTTAACCAATGGTTATTGGATAAAGGCATCAGCCCGAATATTATTGCCAAGGTAGATGGACATGAAGCGATGGTATCGATGGTGGCACTAGGTAGTGGTATTACTATTGTGCCTGAGCCCGTATTTCAGCATAGCCCAGTACGGGATCGCGTAAGAATTTTAGAAACAAATTATGCTTACAAAGCATTGGATTTAGGGGTTTGTATGCTGCAGAAGCGACGGCTAGAGCCGTTAATTGCTGCATTTTGGCAGCTAGCACTGAAAAAGTGAGTGGCGATTTCAGGTGGTTTAGCCACCTGAAATACCCTGTAACCGCTTATTACTTGATAACTTTAAGATGGCTACCCCGACCAGGCTTTGGTGGCTCTGGGGCAGGTTCATCATCTAATGATTCTGGCAGGAAATCCTGCTCATCTTCATCGTCTTCTTCTAAGGTAAATACCGTACCGGCACCGTTTTCACGGGCATAAATCGCCAGTACCGCTTTTACCGGTACCGACAAAGCAAAAGGTTGCCCACCAAAGCGTGCATTAAAGGTGACAACGTCATTACCCAGTTGCAAGTTACCCACCGCTGACGGCAGTACATTCAAGACAATTTGACCGTTTTGCACAAATTGTTGTGGCACACGCACATCTGGATAGTTGGCATCTACCACCAAATAAGGTGTGCATTTGTTATCAATTATCCAGTCGTAAAACGCCCGTAACAAATAAGGGCGATTTGGTGTCATTTTTTGCATTACAGCTTAAGTCCCTTGCGGATCTCACGCTCTGCCTCAGTTAATGAAGCTTGGAAAGCGTCGCGTTCAAATATACGGGTCATGTAGGTTTTTAATTGCTTACTACCTGTGCCGTTTAATTCAATACCAAGTAAAGGTAAACGCCATAATAAGGCCGCCATGTAGCAATCGACTAAACCAAATTCTTCACTCATGAAAAACGGCGCTTCGCTAAATAAAGGCGCAATCGACAATAAGCCTTCTTTAAGTTCTTGTCTGGCAATAGCGGCATCTTCGTGATCGTTTAATACCTTGTCAGCTAAGCTATACCAATCATTTTTAATGCGATACATCATCAGGCGAGCCTGACCCCGAGCGACCGGATAAACAGGCATCAATGGCGGGTGAGGAAAACGCTCATCCAAGTATTCCATAATGATGTCAGCTTGATAAAGCGCAAGTTCACGATCTAATAAAGTGGGCAGACTACCGTATGGATTCACTTCATACAGGTCTTCTGGCACGTTGTCTGGTGTTACCTGAAGGATATCAACAGTAACTCCTTTTTCTGCTAGCACGATACGGACCTGATGGCTGAACATATCGTCAACTGCTGAAAACAGTGTCATCACAGGGCGTTTATTGGCAATGATCGCCATGTATTCCTCCGGTTAATTTAGAAACAGCAAAGGGGCACTAAGGCCCCTGAGTACAGCTTAATGTATAACTGATAAATTATTCGACATCTTTCCAATATTCTTTTTTCAGGAAATACGCCAGAACAAAGAAAATCAGTAGGAATATCATAACTTTAATGCCTAAGGCATGTGATTCAAGCTTGCTAGGTTCGCCAGAATAGACCAAGTAGTTGACTAAATCACCTACCGCACGATCGTATTCTTCGGTACTTAATTCACCCGATCCATCAGTACGAATACCCACATACACTTCTGTTGGTTGACCATCGACTAAACGTGTCTCATAAGCACGGTAAGGAACACCTTGTAACTCTTGTAGTACATGAGGCATACCCACTAATGGGAATACTTTGTTATTCACACCAAATGGGCGGCTTTCATCAACGTAGAAAGTACGAAGATAAGTGTAAACCCAATCAGCACCACGCACTCGAGCCACGTTGGTTAAGTCAGGTGGCAATACACCAAAAGAAGTTTGCGCATAATCAGCCGGCATAGAGTTGGTAATATGATCACCTAACTTTTCACCGGTAAACATTAAATGTTCCATACCTAAATCTTCAGGGATCCCTAAATCTTTAAAGGTACGAGAATAACGCTGATACTGCATTTGATGGCAGCCTAAGCAGTAATTCTGGAACAACTTGGCGCCATTTTGTAATGAAGCCTGATCACGCAGATCAACAGGTGCTTTATCAAGCGGAATGCTTGGCCCGGCAGCGATTGCCAGCGATGAAGCTAACAAGGCGACCGCAGAAAGTAACGTTCTCATCATTATGTTAACCTCACTGGCAATGGCTTAGTTTTCTCATTTTTACTGTATAACCACAGCAAGCCGAAGAAGGCAAAATAGGTGAATGAGAAAAATTGTGAAAATAAGGTGTAAGTTGGTGTTGCGGGTAATACACCCAACACACCTAAAGCAACAAAGCTGATACAGAACACCACTAGATTCCAGCGATGTAACTCACAACGGTAACGCACTGAACGTACGGTGCCACGGTCAATCCACGGTAATAATGCTAACGCGATAATCGCAGCAAACATCGCTACTGCCCCCAGCAATGGGTCAGGAATAGCCCGTAAAATGGCATAAAACGGTGTGAAGTACCAAACCGGTGCAATATGGTCAGGTGTCTTCATCGGGTTGGCCACTTCAAAATTTGGCTTCTCTAAGAAGTAACCACCGCCTTCTGGCGCAAAGAAAATAACAAAAGCAAAAATCAGTAAGAAACCGGCCACGCCCACTAAATCTTTTACCGTGTAGTATGGGTGGAACGGGATAGCATCAACGATAATCTTCTTACCACCACGAGTGAAATACTGGTGGAAGGTAAATTTCTTATCTGCTGCAGTTTGCTCAACGCTACCATCGTTGTCGCGTTTAATGTCGATACCATCTGGGTTGTTCGAACCCACTTCGTGTAAAGCCATGATGTGTAAAAACACTAAGATGACTAAAACTAAAGGTAAGGCGATAACATGTAAGGCGAAGAAACGGTTTAAGGTGGCACCTGAGATAACGTAGTCACCACGGATCCACAAGGTTAAATCATCACCGACAAACGGGATAACCCCGAAAATAGAGATAATAACTTGCGCACCCCAGTATGACATTTGACCCCATGGCAGCATATAACCCATGAAGGCTTCAGCCATCAGCACTAAGAAAATCAGCATACCGAAAATCCACAGTAATTCCCGTGGCTTCTGATAAGAACCGTACATCATGCCACGAAGCATGTGCAGATAAACCACCACAAAGAACGCTGAGGCGCCAGTAGAGTGCATATAACGTAACAACCAGCCGTATTCCACATCACGCATGATGTATTCAACAGAGGCGAAGGCACCTTCGGCAGAAGGAACGTAATTCATAGTCAACCAAACACCCGTCAGGATCTGGTTAACCAGGACTAAAATGGCAAGCGAACCAAAAAAGTACCAGAAGTTAAAATTCTTTGGCGCTGGATATTGCACTACGTGCAAATTCATCTTATCCATAAAGGGTAAGCGATATTCAATCCAGCTCATCATATTTTTAAACATTAGACAGTCCCCTCGTCTTCACCAATTAATATGGTGTTGTCGTCAACGTACATGTACGGAGGAATTACCAAGTTAGCGGGTGCAGGTACGCCTTGGAAAACACGACCGGCCATATCAAATTTAGAACCATGACATGGGCAGAAGAAACCTGAGCGAATGCCTTCAGTTTGTGCGGCAAAGTCATCTGGCAAGTAGGTAGGAGAACAGCCTAAGTGCGTACAAATACCGACAGCAACAAGGATCTCAGGCTTGATTGAACGATGACGATTCTGAGCGTAAGCAGGTTGTTGTTCCACCTCTGAACCCGGATCGCGTAAACGGTCTTCAGTTTCAGCTAGCTGAGCTAACATTTGTTCGGTACGTTTAACGATCCAAACAGGTTTGCCACGCCATTCAACACGAATCAGCTGACCAGGTTCGAGTTTGCTAATGTCTGCACTTACTGCAGCACCAGCTTGTTTCGCCCTCTCACTCGGATTCCAGGACGCAATAAAGGGCACAGCAACTCCTATGGCACCGACGCCCCCTACTACAGAGGTCGCAATGGTAAGGAAGCGGCGGCGACCATGATCTACAGGCGCATTGCTCATCCACTCATCTCCACATTAAACACTTAAACGATTAAAATTTAAGCGGCTGAAATTCAGCAATTATTATAAGTACAAAAATATGTTCGATCATAATGAAAAGCCTTGCTTTACACAAGGATTAAGGCGAACTGAATGGCTAATATCTTAGTCTTAGTCATGCTTTAACAGTAATCCTTAGCATACAGTTGTGCAGCAAAAGCAGTAAAACAGGGGTAATTAACTTTATTTTTCGCGTTAGTTTAAATCTTAGCCAGTCTGGCTGCCAATAACTAAGATTGCAGACATAAAAAAAACCCGGTAAAAACCGGGCTTTTCGACATACCAGCGAATTAACGCTTTGAGTACTGTGGACGCTTACGTGCTTTACGCAGACCGACCTTCTTACGTTCAACTTTACGAGCATCACGCGTTACAAAGCCTGCTTTACGCAGTGCTGGACGCAGTGACTCGTCGAACTCCATCAGTGCACGGGTAATACCGTGACGGATAGCACCGGCTTGACCGCTGATACCACCACCTTTAACAGTGATGTATAAGTCGAATTTCTCGACCATATCAACCAGTTCTAACGGCTGTTTAACTACCATACAGGCAGTTTCACGGCCGAAGTACTCGGTCAGAGCGCGCTGGTTGATAACGATGTTACCTGAACCAGCTTTTAAGAAGACGCGGGCCGTTGAGCTTTTACGACGACCAGTTCCGTAGTATTGATTCTGTGCCATGTTATGCTCCGATTAAATATCTAAAATTTGCGGTTGCTGAGCCGAATGTTGATGCTCTGCGCCAGCGTAAACTTTTAACTTACGGAACATAGCGCGACCTAATGGGCCTTTTGGCAACATGCCTTTGATAGCAGTTTCCAAAACCATTTCTGGTTTCTTAGCAATCAATTTCTCGAAACTGATTTCCTTGATACCACCTGGGAAACCTGTGTGCGAGTAATATGTTTTTGCCTTAGCTTTATTACCAGTTACCACGACTTTCTCAGCATTAACAACGATGATGTAATCACCGGTATCAACGTGTGGCGTATATTCTGGCTTATGCTTACCACGTAAACGCGATGCGATTTCAGTTGCGATACGACCTAAAGTTTTGCCGTTTGCATCAACAACGTACCAGTCGCGGGTTACGCTTTCTGGTTTTGCAGTAAAAGTTTTCATCTAAACCTATTCCAAAAATAACTTAAGTTACACCTGACACTGTGCAGGGCTGATGCAGCAATGTCGTTATCGCACCCCTTCGAATGCAAAAACCGCCGGGCTAACGGCAGTATGAGGCTGTAACGTCGGCCGGGCGCGGATTATATATTAAACAATCTTAAAAATCAGCATTCATTTGCAAAAAAATTAACGGTTCAGCACATTTAAGGTAAATGCTCACTGGCCAGATAATCGTGTGACTGCATTTCCTGCAAACGACTTAAGCAGCGCTTAAATTCAAAGCTAAGTAAACCGCCCTGATAAAGCTGTTCTAACGGCACTGTCGCAGAGATAATCAGCTTTACGTGCCGCTCATAAAACTCATCAACCAATGCTAAAAAGCGCCGAGCGACATCATCATTTTGTTGTCCCATCGCCGTTACACCCGACAACAATACCGTATGATACAACCGGCTTAACTCGATGTAATCGTATTGACTGCGCGCCGTTTCGCATAACTCATTAAAGCTAAACCACACGATACCATCGGCTTCGGCCCGCGTGGTTAATAAGCGGTTGGCGACTTCAATTTTTACTGCTTGCTGACGAGGCTCAACTGATAACGCATGAAAATACTGCTGTAAATTAATGTCTGCTTGCTCATCTAGCGGATAATGATAAATCTCGGCCATTTCTAAAGTGCGTAAGCGATAATCAATGCCACTGTCGACATTGACAATTTTGGTGTAGCGCTTGATAAGTTCAATTGCAGGTAAAAAGCGTGCTCGCTGCAAACCATTGCGATATAAACCGTCTGGCTCGATATTTGACGTGGCCACTAAGGTAATGCCGCGCGCAAACAAGGCTTGCATTAAGGTGCCTAGAATCATCGCATCGGTAATGTCCGAAACAAAGAATTCATCAAAGCAAATAATATCGGTTTCCGCTTTAAAACGATCTGCAACCTTTTCGAGCGGATCGCTCACCCCTTTTAATGACTTTAATTCATCATGCACTCGGTGCATAAAGCGGTGGAAATGCACACGCATTTTGCGTTGTGTCGGTAAACATTCAAAGAACGTATCGACCAAATAGGTCTTACCGCGGCCCACGCCTCCCCAGAAATACAAACCGAGTAAAGGGCTATCGCTCTGCGTTTTTCCGGTCAATTTTTGCCAAAAACTCTGTTTTGCCGGCGGGCGACTGATAAAATCATCAAACAATCGCTGTAGTTGCTTAACCGCATTTTCTTGAGCAGCATCAAGATGAAAATCAGGGCGTAACAGATCTTGTTGATATTTTTCTAGTGGCGTCATGGTCTTTAACTTGAAAGTAACGAAACGAAACCTTAAATATGAGGCATAATAGTAACATGCCTTACCACCTTGTATAAGAAGTTAGGGTACACTAAGTAAAGTATTTCATCGTTAGGAGTAAGCATGGACTATACATCAGTTTTAATTGGGCTGGTTGTCGGTTTATTAATTGGTGCGGCCATTAGCCGGATCATTAGCCTGAAACAATTTGGCCAACACAAGCTGCAACAAGAATTAGACGAAAGCCGCAAACAACTGACGCAGTATCGCAAAGATGTCTCAGAACATCTGGAGACAACCAATCAGTTAATGAGCCAGCTGCAGGATAATTATTCACGCATTGCGCGTCATGTGCAGCAATCGAAAATGCAACTGGTTGAGCAGCCGACCAGCCCAAGCGATGAAGTAAATTATTTTGCTGCGGATACCACATTACATATTAAACAATCGTTACATCAACTGAATGAGCGTCGCAGAGAACACTCAGAAATTGGTGAGCAACCGCGTGATTACTCTGGTCAAGCCAGCGGCTTGATTAAAGAGCGGCCAAGTAAAGGCGAATAGAAAACTTTTACCGTTAGTGCGCGACTGCTCAGAACTTTTTTGAGGTGCGATGCTCTTAGTGACACTGTCATATAAGGAGACATTACGCGATGAACCAGAAATTTTCTTTGCTTAGCGCTGCCGTGTTAGCAGCCATGTTGTTGGCTCCTGCATCCCCAGCACACGCCAGCTTACCGTTTTTCGGAAAAGAAGAGCAGCAAATGCCTTCGCTGGCGCCAATGCTTGAACAAGCCACACCCGCTGTCGTCTATGTTTCTGTTGCAGGTAGCCGTGAAGTACGCCAGCGTATGCCTGAAGCTTTTCAATACTTTTTCGGCCAGCGCGGCCAAGGTGAAATGCGCCGTGAGCAACCCTTCCGTGGTTTGGGTTCAGGTGTCATTATTGATGCCAAAAAAGGCTATATCGTCACCAATAACCATGTTGTGCAAGATGCTTCTGAAATTCAAATTCGTTTAAAAGATGGCCGTACCTTTACCGCAAAAAAACTGGGTTCCGATCCAGAAAGCGACATCGCTTTATTGAAAATTGAAGCCGATAACCTGGTTGAGTTACCTCTAGCAGATTCTGACAAACTGCGGGTGGGTGATTATGCAATTGCCATTGGTAACCCCTTTGGTTTAGAACAAACCGTCACCTCTGGCATTATTAGCTCACTCAGCCGCAGTGGCTTAAATGAAGGCTTTGAAGATTTTATCCAAACTGATGCCGCTATTAACAGTGGTAACTCGGGCGGCGCTTTAGTGAACTTACGTGGCGAACTGATCGGCATTAACACGGCTATTTTAGGGCCTAATGGCGGTAATGTCGGCATCGGCTTTGCTATCCCCGCCAATATGATGAAAAACTTGGTTGAGCAAATTGTTGAATTTGGTGAAATTCGCCGTGGTAGCTTAGGTATTCGCGGTAATGATGTTAATTCTGAGTTGACCAAAGCATTAAATCTGAATGTCAGTCGCGGCGCCTTTGTCGGCGAAGTGCTGCCAGACAGCGCCGCAGCGAAAAGTGGTTTGAAATCAGGTGATGTGATTGTCAGTATGAACGGCAATCGTATTCACAGCTTCAATGAATTACGTGCCAAGGTCGCCACGCTGGGTTCAGGCCGTGAAGCCATTTTAGGCGTACTGCGTGACGGTAAAGAACGCGACATTAAAGTCGTACTGCAAGAGACCACCAGTGGCCAGGTTGCGGCGACACAATTGCACCCTATGCTACAAGGTGCAACCTTAAATAATGCTGACAAAGGCGTGGAAGTCAGTAGCGTGGAAGCGGAATCACCCGCGGCACAAATTGGCTTACGCCAAGGCGATATTATTACTGGGGTTAACCGTCAACGTGTGAACAACCTTGCCGAGCTACGTCGGTTATTAGAAAAACGAGATGGTGGCGTTGCCGCGCTGTATATCCAACGTGGTAATGATCAACTGTATATCTTGATCCGTTAAGCGCTTAATTTAGGCAGGTGGTAGCTGAACGCTACTGCCTGTGCTAAAAAAATGCTATGCTAAACGCATTCATCTTTAGGCAGAAGCGACATTGTGCGCAACCTTTTGTTATTTATTTTAAAAAGTAGCGCATACGGCTTAGCGCTCGCCTTTATTCTTATCTTGTTTTTCCCCAACATCGCTCGGGTTGACTTGTCTTTATGGCAAGCACCTCGTGCCGAGCAAAATACCGCGCCGGTTTCTTATAACCATGCGGTACGACGTGCTGCGCCAGCGGTGGTAAATGTCTACACACGCAGTCGAATTGTCGATCCCCGGTCGTTACAACCCCGCACCATTGAACGGCAAGAGTTAGGTTCAGGTGTCATTATGTCGGCGCAAGGCTATATTCTGACTAATTATCATGTGGTGTATGGTGCCGATCACATTGAAGTGGCTTTGCAAGACGGTCGCTGGCTAGAAGCCGTGTTAATCGGTCAAGATGAAGTGTCTGATTTAGCCGTGCTTTATGTACAAGCCGACAACTTACCGGTGATCCCGCAAGATCCTAACATCGAACCGCAAGTTGGCGATCTGGTATTAGCTATCGGTAACCCTCTTAATTTAGGTCAAACCATCACGCAAGGTATTATCAGTGCTAATGGCAACCATGGGTTAAGCTCTCGAGGCTATCCTGACTTTATGCGAATGGATGCCGCCATTAATAAAGGCAATTCGGGCGGTGCACTAGTAAACAGTAATGGCACCTTGGTTGGCATTAATGCTGCCGCATTCCAAGTACAAAATCAGGATATCCAAGGTATTTTCTTCGCCGTGCCCTATCAACTCGCCCGTATTATTATGGAAAAGCTCATTAAACATGGTCGCGTTACACGCAGTTATTTGGGCGTTGCCGGTCAAGCTGTAATCAACGCTGCGGGTGATCCTTTATTTTCATCTGGCCAAGCGCTGTATGGTTTGCGCTTAAGTGAAGTCACCAGTAATGGCCCTGCGGCAATGGCTGGCTTACAAGCCAATGACATTATTTTGGAAATTGCCGGACAACACTTTCAAGATATGCGGCATGCGTTAAACTTTATCGCTGAAACGCCCCCCGATACCGAGTTACAAATCACCATCGACCGTAACGGTGAGCGTATGGTGATCCCAACCATCGTTAGGGAACAACCGCGCCGCTAAATGCGCATATAAGATGCATCTGCTGATTTAATCAGTTTTAAGTAATAAAAAAACCGCATTTCTGCGGTTTTTTTAGTTACAAGCAAACGCTTAACCGTTTACTCGCTCAATGTGCGCACCTAAGCCTTGTAGTTTATGTTCGATTTGCTCATAACCACGGTCGATATGGTAAATGCGATCCACCACTGTGGTGCCTTTAGCCACTAAACCCGCAATCACTAAGCTTGCTGAAGCGCGTAGGTCGGTAGCCATAACCTGAGCTGCAGTTAACGATGGGCTGTGCTGACAAACTGCTGTATTTCCTTCTAAGCGGATTTTCGCGCCCATACGTTGTAATTCAGGTACATGCATAAAGCGATTTTCGAAAATCGTTTCAGTGACGACACCAACACCTTCAGCTACCACGTTTAATACCGTAAACTGGGCTTGCATATCTGTTGGAAAGCCTGGGTGAGGCACCGTTTTAACATCTACCGACGTTAACTTTCTTCCGGTCATGTTTAAACGGATCCAATCGGCACCCGTTGTCACTTCAGCACCGGCTTCACGTAATTTCTCAAGCACAACTTCTAAATCAGTTGGTGCCGCTTTTAAACAGGTAATATCGCCACCGGTTACCGCCGCTGCCACTAAAAAGGTGCCTGTTTCAATACGATCTGGCAGAACACGATGCTCTCCCCCCTGTAACGCAGGCATACCGTCAATCACTAAAGTGTCTGTACCGGCACCGCTAATTTTCGCACCTAGGGTATTGAGATAATTAGCTAAGTCAACAATCTCTGGTTCACGAGCCGCGTTTTCAATGACCGTACGACCATCGGCTAAGGTCGCCGCCATCATCAAGTTCTCGGTACCTGTCACACTGACCATATCCATCACTAAGTGCGCGCCTTTTAAGCGTTTAGCCTGCGCTTTGATATAGCCGTTTTCAACCGTGATCTCTGCGCCCATTTTACGCAAACCGTCGATATGTAAATTGACGGGTCTAGCACCGATAGCACAGCCACCGGGCAAAGAAACCTCGGCTTGACCAAAG
Source organism: Alishewanella sp. HL-SH05 (assembly GCF_052655985.1). Next base: position 804,751 of record NZ_CP199753.1, on the reverse strand, counting down.
CGAGCCAATAAAGGGCCCAGCGCTAAAATAGAGGCACGCATGGTTTTCACCAAGTCGTACGGTGCAAATTGATTACTAATTTGGCTGGCATCAACAATTACGACATCCGCATCACACTCAACCTTGGCGCCAAATAGCTGCAACAGCTTAAATGTCGTTTCGATGTCTTTGAGTTTGGGTACATTGCGAATGGTGGTAGGTTGCTCAGCTAATAAGCTTGCAAACAGAATAGGCAGGGCGGCATTTTTTGCGCCCGATATCACGACTTCACCTTGTAGTGGGCCGTTGGCAGTAACTAAAAACTGTTGCATAGTGGATCTCAGAGCGGAGGGTTTAAAAGTTTTTCTCTGCGCCACTGCTGCGGCGTAAAGGCCTTAATACTTACTGCATGCATACTGCCATCAGCAATCGCTGCCATTAACGGGCTGTAGACAAGCTGCTGTTGTTTAACGCGGCTTAAGCCGTCAAAACAATCACCTACGGCAGTGACTGCGTAATGTGAGCCGTCAGTTTTAACATAAACTTCTGCTAGTTGCAGATGTTCTTTTAACAGTTGCTCTATCTGAGCAATTTCCATAACTACACCTTAATTGGTTATAGGCAAAATGTCGGTCACCGCACTTACTTTAGCAAGTGAAAGTAGCTGTGCCGGCACCTTGATAATTTCAATTTTTATTTTCAACGTCTTGGCGCGTGCAATCTGCTGGATCAGCCAAGCCAACCCTGCCGAGTCTACATTGGTTAACGCCGAGAAATCAAAGATTACCTCACCCTGCAACTTATTTAACAACGTGAAGGGTGAATGCATCATTAACGTATCGCGATCGAGTTCGCCACTAAAAAACAGCGTTTGATCGGTTTGGCTGATTGCTAATGCCACCTGTTACTCCGAAGTGCTTGCACTATCATCGTTGGCTAACTTAACCGGCTCTTTAGATTTTTCTTTCAGCAACTCAGTCACACTGGCCAAACCTTGCTGTCTGATCAAGTTATTTAATTCGGCGCGTTTGCTATCGAGTAAAGAAATACCTTCGGCGATTAAATCGATCACCAACCATGTTTCCGCATTGCGTGGACGGCGTAATTTAAAATCAATAACGATGTCAGGCTTACCTGGATCCATCACCCGAGTACGAATAGTGATAATACTTTGATTACCAATCACTTTAGATGGCTCAATCATCACTTTTTGTTCTTTGTAATAGGTTAAAGCTCCCGCGTAAGAACCAATCATATATTGTTCAAAGGCTTTCACAAAATCATCAAAAGCTTTTGGGTCTTTACGAATATCAACGGTACGGCCAACGACGATCGCCGCAGCATAACGGCTATCAATATAAGGTAATAATTCTTCTTGCACTATCACCCGCAAATGTTCTAAATCTTGGTTAATGATCGGCTGATCTGTTTTCACCCGATTAAAGGTTTTGTCTGCAACCACTTCGATCATTTTGTAAGGATCGGTATAAGTTTCGGTAGCTAGCACAGGTAATACTAAACCTGCAGTTAATAGCAAAGACACACTCACCTTTTGCAATAAAGCTCTCATTAATTCCCCCGATTGAATAAAAACTGCCCAATTAACTCTTCGAGCACGATAGCTGAACGCGTGTCTTCAATGGTATCACCGTTACCTAACATCAATACGGTGTCATCGACAAACCCTGGTAACAAGCCAACATATTGTTCACCTAATAAGCCTGAGGTTAAAATCGCCACTGAACTCGTTTCAGGAAAGTTACTGTACTCAGCGTTAATTTCTAACTTAACCACTGGCGTGTAACTGACGCGATCTAATTCAATTGAGCCAACACGGCCAACAATCACGCCACCCACCTTAATAGGTGAACGCACTTTTAAACCGCCAATATTGTCAAACTTGGCATACAAGGTGTAAGTTTGCGAAGCACCACCAAAACCGGTATCAGCTACTTTTAAGGCCAACATTAAAAAGGCCGCACAAGCCAAAACAATAAAGCCGCCAACTAAAATTTCAATTTTACGCGTGGTCATTTTTTATCCACCAAACATTAATGCAGTTAATATAAAATCAAAGCCCAAAACAGCCAATGATGCCGTGACTACCGTTTGAGTGGTGGCACGGCTAATACCTTCCGAGGTCGGGATGGCATCAAAACCTTTGTGTAATGCAATCCAGATCACTACGAGTGCAAACACTGCACTTTTTATTACACCATTTAGCACATCCTGATACAGGTCAACGTTAGCTTGCATAGCAGACCAATAGCTACCTGCATCGACACCTAGCCATTCTACACCAACCAAATGGCCACCTAATATGCCCACAGCATTAAATAGCAATGCCAGTAATGGCATGGCAACGACCCCCGCCCAAAAGCGTGGAGCGATAATACGACGCAGCGGATCAACTGCCATCATTTCCATACCGGATAATTGCTCAGTCGCCTTCATTAAGCCAATTTCTGCGGTAAGCGCGCTACCGGCACGACCCGCAAATAACAGCGCGGTGACCACCGGGCCTAACTCGCGCAGCAAACTTAGCGAGACTAAAGGGCCTAACATACCCTCTGCGCCAAACTTTACTAAAACGTTATAACCTTGCAGTGACAGCACCATGCCGATAAACAAGCCGGACACGAGGATGATCATCAACGACAACACGCCAATGACATACAATTGTTTGATAAACAACGGGAAGCCTTTACGGAAATCGGGCTTACCCACTATGGCACCAAATAACATGATACCTGCACGACCAAAACCACTGATGGTACTGAGCGTTTGATGGCCTATTTTTTGTAATCTATTTGCGATCACTTGCCGAGCTCCATTAATTCATCTTCATAAGCTGCAGCTTTATAATGAAAGGGCACTGCCCCGTCTGCATCGCCATTTAAAAATTGCTGCACTAATGGCGATGGATCGGCACGTAATTGCTCTGGCGTACCTTGGCCAATCACGGTTTTATCTGCCACAACATAAACGTAATCGGCGATACTCATGACTTCTTTTACATCATGCGACACCACGATAGACGTTAAACCCAAGGCGTTATTCAGTTCGCGGATCAATCGCACAATAACACCCATTGAAATAGGGTCTTGTCCAGCAAAAGGCTCATCGTACATGATTAACTCAGGATCTAAAGCGATTGCCCGAGCTAATGCAGCACGTCTTGCCATACCACCGGATAATTCCGCTGGCATCAAATCACGTGCACCGCGTAAACCTACCGCCTCCAGCTTCATTAATACAATTAATCGAATTAACGACTCGGATAAACGGGTGTGTTCACGAAGTGGAAAGGCCACGTTGTCAAATACCGATAGTTCGGTAAATAGGGCACCGCTTTGAAACAGCATGCTCATCTTTTTACGGGCTTGATATAAAGCTGAACGTGACAATTTAGGGATATTTACGCCATCAAACATAATATTGCCGCTGTCTGGGATCAATTGACCACCAATGAGTTTTAACAGCGTTGTTTTACCAATGCCGCTAGGCCCCATAATGGCGGTAACTTTTCCCCTGACAAACTGCATAGACATATCGCGGTAGATCACTCGTTCTCCGCGTGAAAAGCTCAGGTTTTGGATATCGACCAACACATCAGACAACGTTATTTCTCCAGTTCTCTTTGCAACCAGTCAGCTCTCGTTAAACGGGCAATCTTGCTAAGGGCGCGCATGTTATATACATTCATAACAGTTTACAATATGAGCAAAGTGGCAAAGTGTGCTTATTGTAAACGCTATGAGAGAGTAAGTCGTGGCAATAATTCGAAACGAACAGCAGGTATTTTCGAATAATGCTTGGCGTAGGTGTTTTTACCGAGGTTTTTTTGCATTTAGCAGCAAGAAACGGGAAAATACCCTTTTTAACTGTTAAGCAGACAACGGACACCATGATATCACCTTTGTTATTAGCCATTATCTTCGTTATCGTCGGACTCGTATTGCTGATTTGGAGTGCTGACCGTTTCGTATTCGGCGCATCATCTGTTGCCCGCAATAGCGGTGTTTCGCCAATGATTATCGGATTAACGATTGTTGCAATGGGTTCATCCGCGCCAGAAATGTTGGTCTCGGCAACAGCCGCAGCACAAGGACGACTCGACACCTCGGTTGGTAACGCTTTAGGTTCCAATATCACAAACATCTTAATGGTCATTGGGGTTATTGCCCTATTCAAACCGATTACGGTTGCCTCATTAACCTTGAAGCGCGAATTTCCGTTAATGCTGTTTTTCACTTTTGTTGGATATTATTTTTTATCAGACCATAACTTAACGCGGGCTGAAGGTATTATCTTGCTTATCGCTTTTTTCAGCTTTATCAGTTTGTTGGTGTACTGGGGTAAGCATGCCAGCCCAACCGATCCGCTTATCAGCGAAATTGAATCAGAAATTCCACCCCCAACCTCTACTCTAAAGGCGGTGTTTTGGGTTATCGCCGGCTTAGTGTTGTTATTAGCCAGCTCGCAGTTATTGGTTCAGGGTGCAGTCACCATTGCCCGTTATGCTGGAATGAGTGATTTAATCATCGGCTTAACAATTATTGCTATCGGCACCAGTTTGCCCGAACTCGCCGCAAGTGTCATAGGCGTAATAAAAGGCGAAGATGATCTGGCGCTGGGCAATATTATCGGCTCAAACATTTTTAACATTTTAGCCGTGTTAGGCTTAGGCGCAGTGATTGGGCCTTCAACACTCGATATTAATGCCGGTACGCGGGATAGCTACGTAATGATCGCCGCGGCCTTTGCACTGTTATTAATGTCAATACGTATCGGCAAGCAACAACGTATCAATCGATTAGAAGGTGGCTTGCTTTTAAGCGGCTTTATTGGCTACCAATATTTGTTATTTACTCATTTGGCGTAAACTTGGTTATGACCACAAAGACTTTCCGTGAACAGGCTTTAGCGGTATTACGCATCGAAGCCGAAGCCGTTCGACAACTCGAACAATATCTTAATGATGATTTTGAGCGCGCTTGTCAGCTGGTACTCGATAATAAAGGTAAAGTTATCGTCAGCGGTATTGGTAAATCTGGCCACATTGCCAACAAAATAGCGGCAACCCTCGCCTCTACTGGCTCTCCGGCTTTTTTTGTGCATCCAGGCGAAGCGAGCCATGGTGATTTGGGCATGTTGTCAAAAGACGATATCGTTATCGCCATCTCCAATTCTGGTGAAACAGCAGAATTACTGACCATAGTGCCAATTATCAAACGCATGGGTATTCCACTGATCGCCATGACCGGGAAAGCGGATTCTACGTTAGCGTGCTTGGCCGATATTCATTTATGTGTAGCTGTACCTCAAGAAGCTTGCCCACTTGGCCTAGCGCCCACCGCCAGCACCACGGCGACACTGGCGATGGGTGATGCCTTGGCTGTCGCGGTGTTAGATATTAGAGGCTTTTCAGCCGATGATTTTGCGTTATCGCATCCCGGTGGCAGCCTTGGTCGCAAGTTATTGTTGCGCTTAGAAGATTTAATGCATAAAGAGAATTTAGTGCCTATCGTACCGCAAGAGGCCAGCATTAAAGATGCCTTATTAGAGATTTCACGCAAAGGGCTCGGCATGACCACCGTGGTCGATGCACAAGGTCGCTTAGCTGGGCTTTTTACAGACGGTGATTTACGACGTATTCTTGATCAACGTATTGATATACACAGCACCTCTATTGCCAAGGTGATGACGGTCAATTGCATTACGGTTAAAGCAGAAATGCTCGCCGCCGAAGCGTTAAATATTATGCAGCAACGAAAAATTAATGGCCTGATCATTGTTAACGAGCAGCGCGAGCCAATCGGCGCCATGAATATGCACGACTTACTGCGAGCAGGAGTAATGTAACATGGACTTATATCGCCAGTTGTACCAAGCTATCAGTGATACTAACGCCAGCCGCGCGGCTGATATTAAATTACTTATCTGTGATGTCGATGGCGTATTTTCGGATGGGCGCATTTACTTAGGTAATCAAGGTGAAGAGCTAAAAGCCTTTCATACCCGGGATGGCTATGGCATTAAAGCACTGCGCCAAGCTGGCATAGAAGTAGCCGTGATAACAGGGCGACAATCGGCCATTGTGGAGCAGCGTATGAAATCGCTAACTGTGCCCTATATTTATCAAGGGCAAGAAAATAAAACAGCTGCATTTCAAGCGCTGCTCGCTGAACTGCAATTAGATGCCAGCCAAGTCGCTTATATCGGTGATGATTTGGCCGATTGGCAAGTCATGCAACATTGTGGCTTAGCCGTCGCGGTAAAAGATGCACATCCTTATTTGCAAAAGCGCGCCCATTTAGCCACGTCATTACCTGGCGGCTTTGGTGCAGTGCGCGAATTATGCGATCTGTTACTGATTGCGCAACAGCGATTTTTACAATTTGATGGCAGCAGCTCATGAGAAAGTTTTTTGTGCTCATCGTCATGTCACTCGTGATAGTCGCGGGCTACCTGTGGTTGAATCCCAGCGTTGAGCAAGTGGATCTGCAAGTGGATCGAGAATTTCAACCGGATTACATTGCTGAAAATGTTACCTTGCGCATCTACGACAATGAGGGCTATATTGCCGATCACGTGCAGGCGCTGAAATTAGAGCATTTTGAACAGCTCGGCTTTACGCAGTTTGATCAACCGCGCTATACCCTGTTTAATAAAGCACATCAGCCTGCTTGGGAAATCAGTAGCTTACAAGGTGTCTGGTTTCCTGAAGATAAGATTATTTTGGAAAACCAAGTGGTTTTGCAAAACAAACAAACCCTAGGTTTAGTAGAACGCGTTGAAACGGCCTCATTACAACTGATGTTGCCTGAAAAAAGTATTCATACGCATGAAATCGTTCAGATCACCGGCGCCGGTTTTTTCATTAAAGGGCAAGGTATGCATGTCGATTTAACAAAAGAAACCATGCAATTGCAAAAGCATTTAGAGACGGTATATTTCAATGAAAATTAATAGCTTAATGATTGTTTTGGCCTTTTTTTCTGCCGTTAGTTTGGCCGCCGAACCGGATCATAAACAGCCCATCTCGGTCGATGCAGATAAAACCTTAGCCTCATTAATTGACAGCATTGCCAGTTATGCCGATAACGTTGTCGTACGTCAGGGATCTATGTTGATTAAAGCAGACAAACTTGAAGTCGACGCCAGTGCTGGTAAAGGTAAAGAGGTGTTTATTACAACAGGCTCACCGGCGACCTATTCACAAACTCTGCAAGGTGATCGTCCTGTAACCGCTCAAGCGAATGAGATCCGATTTGACCGTGCTAGCCGAATTTTAACGTTATCGGGTAATGCCGAAGTGATGCAAAGCGGTAGCTTAGTACGCGGTGCCGTGATCCGTTACAACATTGAATTACAACAATTAAGTGCTGAAGGTGAGCAAAATCGTCGCGTTACCACGATTTTCACCCCAGAAAACAAGGACAATCCATGAAGTTAGTGGTCTCGCACCTCGCCAAAAGCTATAAAAGCCGGCAGGTAGTGAAAGATGTCAGCTTAGAAGTCAATGCAGGGCAAATCGTCGGTTTATTGGGCCCTAACGGTGCAGGTAAAACAACAACCTTTTACATGATTGTTGGCTTAGTTCCTTCGGATAAAGGCACCATTACCCTCAACGAGCAAGATATTACTTTTGCTCCGATCCACCAACGTGCCCGCGCCGGCATTGGTTATTTACCGCAAGAAAGCTCGATTTTTCGTAAATTGACTGTGCATGAAAACTTATTGGCCATTTTGCAAACCCGCAAAGATTTAAGCACGCAACGCCGCGCTGAAATTGCCGATGATTTATTAGAAGAATTTCATATCGGCCATATCCGCAACAGTTTAGGGATGGCGTTATCTGGTGGCGAGCGTCGTCGGGTTGAGATCGCGCGAGCATTAGCCGCTGATCCCGCTTTTATTTTATTAGACGAACCGTTCGCTGGCGTTGACCCGATTTCAGTACTTGATATCAAAAAAATCATTCAACACCTCGCCCAACGTGGCATTGGTGTTCTCATTACTGACCATAATGTGCGTGAAACGTTAGATGTTTGTGAAATCGCTTATATTGTCAGTCATGGCGAACTGATTGCAGCCGGTTCTCCGCAAGATGTTCTAGCAAATCAGCAGGTGCGTGATGTATACCTAGGTGAGCAATTCAGGCTATAGTAAAGAAGATAGAACGCAACTGCGCATTCAGGAGAGAATTACAGGTACATGAAGCCCTCTTTGCAACTCCGCCTAGGACAACAGCTTACCATGACGCCACAACTGCAACAGGCGATACGCCTATTACAGTTGTCCACCATTGAGCTACAGCAAGAAATACAGGAAGCGTTAGACGCGAACCCGTTACTCGAAGGCGATGATGATTTCGAACGTCAGCCAGATGAGGTTGATCACAGTCTTGGCAATATCAATCGCGATACCCTTGACGATCCACGCAACAAAAACTCAGAGCAAAAAGACGCAGCCGATCGCGATACCAGCGATGATCTGAATCAACAAAACATCCAAGAAGATTTACCGCTAGATAATAACTGGGATGACTTAGTCAGTGCCGCCCCTGTTAGCAGTGGCAACATGCCTGATGACGATATGGTGTATCAGGGTGAAACCAGCGATACCCTGCAAGATTATTTACGTTGGCAAATGCAACTCACGCCCTTTTCTGAAATCGACCGGGCTATTGCTGAGATCATTATTGAAGCCATCGATGACAATGGTTTTTTAAGTATCAGCTGCGAAGAGATACTCGACTCACTGCAATCTAACGAGGTCGAGGCCGACGAAGTTGAAGCCGTGATTAAACGCATTCAATTATTTGATCCGGTCGGGGTTGGCGCGCGCTCGGTGCAAGAGTGTTTACTGGTGCAGTTACGGCAGTTTGAGCCAACTACCCCCTATTTAAATGATGCAAAACTCATTATTAGCAACTATACCGAATTTTTAGCGAATAGAGACTTTCGTTCTTTGATGCGCGTGACTAAACTCAAAGAAGAAGAGTTAAAGGAAGTCATGCAGTTGATCCACAGTTTAAATCCTCGGCCCGGTGCTGATGTGATTAAACAAGAGCAGCAATATGTTATTCCTGATGTCACGGTGACAAAAGTAAAAGGTCGTTGGCAAGTCGAATTAAACGCTGACGCTATGCCCAAAATACGGATCAATCAGCAATATGCGGCGATGAGCAAAACCGCTAAAAATACCGCTGATACGCAATTTATTCGCTCGCACTTGCAAGAAGCTAAATGGTTTTTAAAGAGCTTAGAAAGCCGAAACGATACTTTACTCAAAGTAGCCAATTGCATTGTGCAGCAACAACAAGCCTTTTTTGAGCATGGTGAAGAAGCCATGAAACCGATGGTATTGAATGATGTTGCAGAAATGGTCGGTATGCATGAGTCGACTATCTCACGCGTCACCACTCATAAATATATGCATACACCACGTGGAATTTTTGAACTTAAGTTCTTTTTCTCCAGTCATGTTAGTACAGAGAGTGGTGGTGAATGTTCTTCCACTGCCATTCGTGCTTTTATTAAAAAATTGGTGGCGGCAGAAAATCCGGCAAAACCGCTAAGTGACAGTAAAATGGCGGAAATTTTGTTAGAACAAGGGATAAACGTGGCTAGGCGAACTATCGCTAAATACCGCGAATCGTTGTTTATTCCGCCGTCAAATCAACGAAAGACCCTGCTGTAAGTGTCTTAACTAAAAGGAAGAGTCTATGCAAATCAATTTAACAGGCCGTCACGTCGAAATTACCGAAGCCTTAAAAGATTATGTCGAGAATAAATTTGCTAAGCTAGAGCGTCATTTCGAGAACATTAATAATGTACATGTCATCTTAAACGTGGAAAAATTACAACAGATTGCCGAAGCTAAAATCCATCTCACCGGTGGCGAAGTGTTTGCGGTGTCTGAGAACGAAAACATGTATGCTGCGATTGACCAGTTAATAGACAAACTCGATCGGCAGGTCATTAAACACAAAGAAAAACTGTCACGACACTAAGACATTATTATGAATTTAAACGCAATGTTAGCGGAGAACTGCACGAAAAGTGCAGTTCTATTTAACAGTAAAAAACGTATCCTCGAATATATCGCCGAACTGGCTCACCAGCAGCTTCCCGAACTATCTGAATACACCATTCTTGAAGCCTTAATGACCCGTGAAAAACTTGGTTCAACCGGCATCGGTGGCGGTATCGCCATTCCTCACGGCAAACTTGACTGCGTAACTCAACCGATTTTGGTGTTTGTGGTCAGTAAAGACCCTATCGCGTTTGATGCGATAGATAACCAAGCCGTCGATATTTTTTGCGCTATCTTAATACCCACTGAGCAATGCCAAACGCACCTAAGTACGTTATCCGGTATTGCCAAATTGTTGAGTCAGAAAGACTTAACCAAAAAAATCCGCCATGTCGAGTCAGATGAACAACTGTATCAGCTACTACTCGACTATAGCCAAAAAACAGGTGAGTCATGAAACTACTCGTCGTCAGTGGTCGCTCAGGCTCTGGCAAATCGGTTGCTCTAAGAGTCATGGAAGATCTCGGCTATTACTGCGTCGACAATCTCCCGGTTAATCTATTACCGACTCTGGCAACTGCAGTAATGGGCCAATATGAACGCGTTGCCGTGAGTATTGATGTGCGTAACTTACCGAGCGATCCCGATGAGTTATCAGACATTTTGTCGTATCTGCCGCGCAAGCTGGAACTGACGATTTTATATTTGGATGCGGATCACACCACGCTAATTAAGCGCTTTAGCGAAACGCGTCGCTTGCATCCGCTATCCCATCAAGCGATGTCGCTCGATGAAGCCATTTCACGTGAACAACAGTTATTAGATCCTATCTCTAGCCGCGCCGATTTATATATCGATACCACTGAGCTGAATGTGCATCAGTTGGCCGAGCAATTACGTGAGCGGATCTTAGGCCAAAAGACCGGCCGTTTAGTGATACTCTTTGAGTCCTTTGGTTTTAAATATGGTATTCCAAAGGATGCCGATTTTGTGTTCGATGCCCGGTTTTTACCCAACCCACATTGGGAGCCAGATCTGAAACCGCTCACAGGTTTAGATCAGCCAGTTAAAGATTACCTCGCCTCACAAGACGTGGTGGCAAAATATACTTGGCAGATCAATACCTTTATTGCCAGCTGGTTACCCCACCTCGAGCGTAACAATCGCAGCTACTTAACGATAGCGATTGGTTGCACCGGTGGCCAGCATCGTTCAGTGTATATCGCACAAAGCCTAGCCGAAACCTATCGCAGCCAGCGCGAAGATGTACAAATTCGCCATCGGGAATTAGTCAGACATCATGGCCGATAAGTTAGCTGCAACAGTCACAATTATTAATGCCCTAGGCTTACACGCACGTGCCGCCACCAAATTAGTGCAGTTAAGCCAGCAATTTGATGCCAAAGTAGAATTAGTGCAAGAAGATGGTAAAACAGCAGATGCCGGCAGCGTTCTGGCCTTACTGATGATGGCCAGTAGTAAAGGTAAAACCCTTACAGTGACCACCGAAGGCCCTGACGCTGCTCAGGCATTAGACGCGATTACTTTATTAATTAATACCGGTTTTGGCGAATAGCGTAAAGCTTGTGCTTTACGCTATTGTTAAGCTTATTAGGGTAAATTCGACTTAATATGCGAACGACTGCTGTTTTGTAATTGCCCTCGCTTCAGTTCTTGCTCACCTGTAGTACGCGCAATCGCCTCAGTCCGATGATGCAGGGCAGCTTTAATGAGCATATGTGCACTGATTGGCGCGGTGATCAATAAGAAGATAGTAATCAACAATTCATGCACGCTGATCTCACCGGGTGCCGCACTAAAAAACAACATTGAGCCTAACAAAATACCGCCCATGCCCAAGGTGGTCGCCTTAGTTGGCCCATGTAAGCGCATAAAAAAATCGGGCATCCGCGTTAAACCAATCGAGCCAATTAACACAAAGCTGCCTCCGAGTAATAAAAAGAAGGCAATTACCCATTCCATCCAATTTTGCATAGTCTCTCCTATTCGATGATATCGCCACGTAATAAAAACTTACACACGGCCACCGTGCTGACAAAACCTAACATGGCAATTAATAACGCGGCTTCAAAATACAATGAGGTGCCCATCAGCAGGCCATATAAGATGATCAGGGCAATGCTATTGATATACATGGTATCGAGCGCTAGGATGCGATCTGGCAAGCTTGGGCCACGTACTAAACGCCATAGGTTAAGTATCAAAGCCAAACTGATCATACCAAAGACTAAAAAGATAACATTCTCTAACATTGAAAGATCTCCTTTAGCGGGGCTTCATAGCGCGATTTGATTGAAGCAATCAGCTCTGCTTCGTCTTCCAAATTCAGTACATGAATTAACAACCAGCGCTGTTTTACTTCTTCACCTTCTGCCAGCATTTCTTTAGTCGGGTAAATGTCCGCGCTTACCGTGCCTGGGGTCATCGACACGGTACTGGCCAAAATGGTGATGGGCAGTTCATGCTGTAAATCCAGCGGCACACGCACAAAAGCGGGTTTTAACCGTTTAGTCGGCCCTAAAATTAATATCGCGACCTGTGCATTTGCGGTAACAATATCCATCAAAACCATAAGAATATAACGTAGCGCCAAAATGGGGCGTTCAATCAACGGCTGAGGATCTCGGAACTTGGCACTGATCCAAGGGATTAATAACGCCAACACGAAACCAAAAAACAGATGCACTGGCGCGACACTTTGATTGAGGAGTAACCATACTAAAAACAACAACACGCTGCGATACGGTGTTGGCAACCAGCTGTAACGAGGTTGTAATCTCATTGAGCACCTCCAGACACGCTAGATTCAAGTAAAATCGTGGAAATCGTTTGTGACACGTCTTCAAGCTGCACCGCTGCCGCCACACTTAACTCGGTGAAAGGCCCGGCAAACACCACCAACATGGGGCTAGCTAACAGCAACAATGACACGGCAAAAACCTGCAGCGGTAAGGCTTTATCCCCGCCCGACTCTGAACCGGTAACGCGCCAAAACAAAATACTGCCAGCTCGTGATAAGCCAATTAACACCATCAGGCTACTCAGCAGCACCACTGACCATAACAGGGCTTGCTGTAATGGCGTAACGGCCGATTGCAGGATCATCAGCTTTCCGATAAAGCCCGATAACGGCGGTAAGCCCGCTACCGTTACCGCAGCAGCAAAGAACAGGCTACCCAGCAATACCGGTTGAGCTACACGGCGCCCAGACACTAAGCGATCACCGGCTTTACCACGTTGATTAGCAATCATGTCGGCCAATAAAAATAAGGCACCGGTCACTAAGGTGGAATGTACGGTGTAATACAACACCGCAGCGGTAGCGGCCGTATTCTGCATAGCGACTAAACAGACTAAAGTGCCCACCGATACGATAACCAAATTGGCCACCACCTTGCGAAAATCCAAGCTGCCCATCACCCCAATGGCCCCCAGCACAATGGTTGCTAAGCCAAAGGGCCATAACCAATTCATACCTAAACCCGCTAAAGGCCCAGCAGACTCACCAAAGATCGTGGTGTACACGCGAAGCAAAGCATAGACGCCGATTTTTGTCATCACCGCAAATAATGCGGCTACTGGAGGCGACGCTGCAGCGTAGGTGTCGGGTAACCAAAATTGTAATGGCAAGATGGCTGCTTTTAGCGAGAAAACGATCAACAGCAATAAGCCACCGGCTTTGACTAACAACACATCTTCTGGTGGTAAGGTTGAGACTTTTAAAGCCATGTCGGCGATATTAAGGGTACCTAAAGCACCGTATAAAATCGCCAGAGAAAACAAGAATACCGCCGAACCGGCCAGGTTCAATACCACATAATGCACGGCCGCTTTGGTTTTGTTTTTACCACCCGCGTGGATTAACAGGCCATAAGAGGCAATCAGCAACACTTCGAAAAACACGAACAGGTTAAATAAGTCGCCAGTTAAAAAGGCGCCATTGATCCCCATAATTTGAAAGTGAAACAGCGGATGAAAAAACGAACCTCGCACATCCTCGCCAGCCGCACCGTAACAAATCGCCGCCAGGGCTAAAAAGGTGGTTAAACAGACCATCACCACACTAAGGGTATCGGCAACAAGAATAATACCGAACGGCGGCTGCCAATCCCCTAAGGCATAAAAGGTTAAGCCATTTTGCTGAGTTTCCCACAGCAGAAAGCATGAAATGATCAGTTGAATTGCCGTAGCAATAATACTGACTAAACGGCGCCGATTGGGTACATAGTGCACCGGCGGCAGCATAATAATAATGGCGGTTAAGATGGGTAATAAAATGGGAGCAATAATCAAATGACTCATGCGCCGTTCTCCTTACGACGACCGTCGCTATCAGGCAATTTACCATCGACATGGTCATTACCAAGATCTGAGCGCGCGCGAATGGCTAAAATAACTAAGAATGCCGTCATAGCAAAGCCAATAACAATAGCGGTGAGCACCAAGGCTTGAGGGAGCGGATCAGCATAGTTTTCAGACATCCCCAATACCGCAGCACCTTGTAAGTTAAGCCGACCAGATGAAAATAAAAATAAGTTCACGGCATAAGACAACATGGTTAACCCCATGGCTACCGGAAAGGTTCGGCCGCGTAACATGAGAAAGACGCCACAGGCAGTCAGAAAACCAATACAACAAGCTAACAAGGTTTCCACTAGATCGTCTCCTTATGCACCGGACGGTGCAAGGTCGTCATTTTACCTAAACTCGATAAAATCAGCAGTGTCGCGCCGACCACGGTTAGGTATACCCCTAAATCAAATGCAATTGCACTGGCCAGTTCTAACTCACCTAGGATAGGCAGATGGAAATAATCAAACCATGATGTTAAGAACGGTCGACCAAAAGCAAAGCTTGCCACACCCGTAACAAGGGCGATCAATAAACCGATTGCGATAACACGTTGATATTCAATATCCATCCGTGATTTTACCCAATCCACACCGTGAGCAATGTATTGTAGGATCAATGCCACTGAGGTAATTAAGCCTGCAATAAAGCCCCCACCGGGTAAGTTATGACCACGGAAGAAAATATACACCGACACCATTAATGCCAATGGCAGCAAACTTTGTGACACTGTCGCTAATAACAACGGATGGCGTTCGCGACTCCAAGGCCGTCCATCACCATCACTACTGGGTTTAAATAATGGAATACGTGTTAACAATTTGAAGATACCCAAGGCAGCAATACCCAATACGGCAATTTCACCGAAGGTATCAAAACCACGGAAATCCACTAAGATCACGTTAACCACGTTGGTACCGCCACCACCGGTTTTGGCATTCGCTAAGAAGAAATCAGAAATAGAGGTAAAGGGCCGCGTCATCACCGCATAAGCCCAACTGCCAATCACAATACCCACTAGACTCGCCAAGCTGATATCACGGATCACTCGAGAGGGTTCAGACTGACTCGGTGTTTTATGCGGCAAGAAAAATAAGGCTAACATCAACAAAATTACTGTAACAACTTCAACAGACAGCTGTGTTAGCGCGAGATCGGGTGCGGAGAAACGGGTAAAAGCAATCGATACCATCAGCCCCACGACCGAAATCATCAACAGCGCCACCACGCGTTTACGATGCCAAATCACTGTGGCCAAAGCACTGATCAGCAGTAATGCGGCACCCGTGGCGTTTACCGCATCAATCGGTAACTCTTCACGACCACCGGAAAGTACCGACACATCCAACAACGGCAGGCCAGCCAGTATGACTACTGCTGACAATAAAAACACCATGTAACGCTGTAAAGAGCCATTATCGAGCCATTCATAAAAATACCGGCAATAACGATTAACGGTTTTAATGGCCAATTCAAAACTGTTCAGTGCATCTAAACCTGGCAAGCTATTTTGAAAATCAAATAAGCGTTTCCGATAACTGTAGATCAGTAAACCGCCGCTAATCGCTACCACACTCATAAACAATGGCAAATTGACACCGTGCCACAGCGCTAGGCTATAGGCAGGCACTTCTCCGCCTAACACTGCGCCCGCTGCAGATTGCAATAAGGCCCCCACTGCCCAAACCGGAAACAGGCCAATAACAATACACAGCACTACTAAAATTTCGACCGGCAAACGCATAAGATGCGGCGGTTCATGCGGTGTTTTTGTTAAGCCCCGTGGCTCACCATTGAAAAATACATCGTGAATTAGTCTTAACGAGTAGGCAACAGAGAATACCGCAGCAATCGTTGCTAACAATGGAATAAGCCAAGACAGTGCCCCGAGTAAATGCTGATCCAGTGTTTCGGCTAAGAACATTTCCTTAGATAAGAAACCATTCAGTAACGGAATACCGGCCATCGACGCAGCCGCTATCATCACTAAAGTACCGGTAATCGGCATGTAGGCCCACAAACCATTAAGTTTTCGCATATCACGCGAGCCGGTTTCATGGTCAATAATGCCCGCCGCCATAAACAAAGAGGCTTTGAAGGTAGCATGGTTAATGATATGAAAAATCGCGACCACCGCCGCTAACTCTGTTCCCATCCCCAATAGTAAGGTGATTAAGCCTAAATGGCTGATGGTGGAATAAGCTAATAAGCCTTTTAAATCATGTTTAAATAACGCCAAATACGCGCCAACTAACAAGGTGGCTAAACCGGTTAAACTGACCAGGATAATCCACAAGTCAGAACCGGCCAATGCCGGATAAAACCGCGCCATTAAGAAAATACCGGCTTTTACCATAGTGGCAGAGTGTAAGTAGGCACTCACTGGCGTAGGAGCTGCCATGGCATTGGGTAACCAGAAATGAAATGGGAATTGCGCTGATTTGGTAAAACAGCCCAATAGAAACAACACTAATAAAATAGGATACCAGCTGTGCGCTAGCAAAATGTCAGCACTGGCTAAAATCACATCGAGGTCATAGCTGCCAACAATACGGCCAATTAATAACAGCGCCGCTAATAAACAAAGACCACCGGCACCTGTGATGGTTAGCGCCATCCTGGCGCCGCGCCGCGCTTCCGATTTATGCCACCAAAAGCTAATCAGCAAAAAGGAGCTGATACTGGTGAGCTCCCAAAACAACCAAAGCTGTAGCACATTGTTGGATAACACAATGCCCAGCATCGCGGTCATAAAGAACATCAAAAAAGTGTAGAAACGCGGCATCGAATCAGCTGCAGCGAGATAAAAGCGCGCATAGAGGATAATCAGCAAACCAATTCCTAAGATCAGCAAGCTAAATAAATAGGCTAAGCCATCGAGTCGCAAAGCAACATCCAGGCCCAGAACCGGCACCCAAGCCAATGAAAAACGCAGTGTTTCACCGGCGAAGACCGCCGAGGTTTGGCTTAACAACAAAATAAAAGCCAAAGCCGGAGGTAACGCCGTTAACAACGCACAGGCACTACGCGACCATTTTGCTGTCAGCATGGGTAAGCTAATACCACACAGCGGTAACAGTAGGATCCATAACAAAGTCATAAGGTTTTTGCTTCCTCGTTAACGTTCACAGACCTGACACTCCTCACTGCTGCATTCATTAGACCATTGAAATACTGCTGATGTTAATCAGCCATTTATCACGTGTAATACGTTTGGCAGATGACTTGCTCGAGCAACAGAGGTAGGCAGAAAAACAAATTGTCAGGAAAACTGCGAATATTTATACCTGCATCACATCAAAATGTCTATTAAAGTCGGTTGCAAATGCCGTCTAATCCTTATAAATACAGGGGTTATAGCGTTTTTGCTGCTAGGTAACATCAACTTAAACGGCCTTTTGAACAGGCCTATTTTAGACACAATAGCCCTAGTTGGAATAACTTGTAACGGTTAACAATCGTTTGGTGCAAATTATTTCATAGCAATATTTGCTATTTCTGACTATATTTTGATTAATTGCGGCAGCAAATACATGTAGCCGCTCCTGTTTGAATAAGAGATCAGCATGGCCATAATGACTGTTAACGAGGTTGCCCAATTTTTAGATATTACCCCTATTCGGGTAGAACGCTTAGCCAGAGAACATCTATTGGTACCCTGTGATAAGGCGAATGACGGCAAACCGCTGTTTGCCGAAGAGGATGTGCAACGCTATAAAGTGTTAGCAGAACGTTTAGGTGGACTTTAACGCCAACAACTGCGCGAGCTTATTTTGCCAATGAAGTGCGGCGTCCTGATCGGGGCTAGCTTGATACCATAACCAACAAAAACCGCTGTATAACCGCTTAGATAGCTGTAAACGTTCGGCTAAGCTGTGTCGACAATCGCGCGCCGTTTGGCTATGGCTAAAATGCCTCGCGCTAATATACGCATGCAGCAATTGCGTTTCTTCAGCCTGGTTTAACTGATAGTTCAAGCAAATCGCCGCTAAATCAAAGCTACTGTCGGTTAACTGCGCATATTCAAAATCTAATAACCAAATCTGCTGTTTGGCCCACAGCACGTTGCCCTGATGCAAGTCCATGTGGCATAACACCCGATCAAACGGCAAGCTTTGCATCTGCTCAGCACTGTGTAACAAGGCGGCGAATAAGGTGGCTGCTGGCTCTAAACTGGCTAACTGGCTATTATCCATAAGCTGACGTAAGTACTGACTCACCTGCAAAACAGGGGTTTGTATGGTTAATGAGTGTAATTTAGCCACGACTACAGCTAACAGTGTTAAACGCTCGGTGTTTAGCGCTAAAGGTATGCCGTCGCTAATGTAATCGCTGATCAGTAATTGTTGATGATTGTTTAAAGCTAAAGGTGCCGGCGCAAGACCAATTGCGGCGGCGGCATGCTGACAACGTAATTCTTGCTGTCGGCAGACGCCTAGCGTATCTAGCGGGTAACGGCGTAAGACATATTCGCCGCGCTCAGTTTTGATGTAATAATTAAGATTACTTTCACCTGAAGCCAGTGGCCGCACGATTAAAGGCGGATGGCCACTGAAGAACTCAAGATGTTCGCAAAAACGGCTTATAGCCGCGCTGGATCCAACGTCGATGTTTGCTGCAGTTGATAATGACTGCGCCATGCAAAATACCCAACTAAGGCAATGATGGTATACAGCATAAACAAGGCTGTTAGAAAATAAAGGTGTTTTTGCGCATAAACATAAATTGATACCGCATCTATCACCACCCAATATAACCAATTAGACACTAATTTCTGCGCCACTAACCACGTTGCTACCAAGCTAAATGCGGTTGTTTGTGCATCTAACCAAGCAAAATCAGCGTGAGTGTAATGCTCCATAAAATAGCCTAAAACCAAGCCTGCGATTGCCGTACCGCTAACCAGAATAAGGTGCCATTGCCAGGGACGCTCAAACACCGGCGCCTGACCTTTGCCATGTTGCTGTTGGTATTGCTGCCAGCGGCGCCAACCATATAACGCCATACCGGCGTAATACAATTGCAACAACGCATCCGACAACAAGGCAGAATCCCACATCACATGGCTAAATAACAAGGTGCTGAGTAAGGCGGCAGGCCAACACCACAGGCTTTGCTTTAACGCTAAAAACACATAAGCCAGTGCCAATAATGTCGCAATCAGTTCAATACTGTGCAGTAATTGCCAATCACTAATCACCTTACTCAGCAGTTCATTCATGGCCGTAAATCACCTGGAATAAATTTACAAACAAACACCAACTTACCATAAGTTTGCATCGACCATTTCATGCATTTCTGCAAGGCCTGCATCACCGTATCGTAATCGCCAAAAATTTGGGTACTCATGGTATTGGTGATG
This sequence comes from Alishewanella sp. HL-SH05, assembly GCF_052655985.1. The sequence goes on along the minus strand of NZ_CP199753.1, from coordinate 784,995 downwards.
ATGTGCAAATCGGCTTGATCTGCTAACAAATCGATAAAGGCTTGGATCGGCGCTTTATAATCGTTTGCTAACGGATATTTACTGATTTCAACTGATAGTTTCATTATGCTTTCCTTAAAAACTGTAACTGGCGGTCACACCAAAACGACGTGGCTCAGCAAATTGTTCATAAACCTTAGGAGCATATTCGTCACGGGGATCATTGCCAAAGTAAAAACCTCTGACACCGGTTTCCTCATCAAAGGCATTACGCAACCATGCCGCGATTTGCCACTGTGCTACCTGATAATTCAAGCGTAAATTAACTTGTTCGCTGGCGGCAGCTTTTGCATTATGACCGTCAGAATAATAGAAACTGCTGCGCCCTTGCACTCCGGCTTGCAGTGACCATTGCTCGTTTAAAAACCAATCCGCACCGATACTGAAGTTCACTCGCGGGGCATGTGCTTGGTCACGGCCGGTTAAATCTAAGCCACCATCAGTGACATACTGGCCCAGTTTAGAACGCAAATAACCGACATTAACGAACAATTGCAACGCCGCATGCGCTTGGTAACGGTTTTCCATTTCAATACCGTAGTTACGACCACTAGCGGCGTTATCGATAAAGCCCGCAAACTCAGGGCCTAAATCGGGGTTAATCCAACCTTTCACCTGCATATCGTTACGCCACATATAAAATGCCGCAACTCGAGTCAGTAAACGCTGATCTAAACTGCTCCCTTTCACACCCAACTCCGCATTGACCACGGTTTCAGGTGCAAAACTGGCTTTCGTCGCTAACAGGGCAAAATCGCCGTCATCGGCTTTGGCTAAGGCTTCACCGTTGATACCACCTACTTTATAACCACGCGACACTAAACCATAAATCATCGCTTGCGAGTTGAATTGATAATTTAAACTGATCTTGGCTCCCCACATGGTGGCATCTGGCGTTAGGCTGATACCGGCAACATCTTGATAATCATCGCTATATTGCTCAACGCGCCCGCCCAAGACCATGCTAAGCTGCTCAGTTAGCGCCGAAGTGGTCTCTGCATAAACAGACAGATTATTTCGCTGTAATTGACTGTCAAATAAGCGCATTTCGCTTTCTGCGCGACGAATGCGATTTAATGTCAAATCACGACTGCTAGCATACACGCCTAATACCCAGTCAGTATTATTCCAAAGTTGTGCTGCGGGTTTAGAGACTAAACGATAATCTAAAGACGATTGCTCACGTGAACGTAAATAGCGATCTTGGTAAGAATATTCCCACGGATGAATACCTCGATAACTCCAGTCTTCATCAAAGCCGTAATCAGATTGCGCATTTAAATAGCTAATTTGCCCTTGCAGATCGACAGCCGCAAACTCTTGATAAGCAAAGGTGAGTGCTAAAGCCTTACTACGCAGATTATCTTCTCCCGGCTCATCTGATAAGGTGACACGATTTTGATCAAGTGAAAACGCATCATAGCCATTTTGCTGGTCAATCAGATGGGCAATCAAGCCCAGTTGCAGGTGCTCAGAAGGTAACCAACTTAATTTAAAACGCCCCGTAAATTCATCAATGTTGTTGGTGTCGTCGCGCTGTAAAAAAGCATTCTCAATAAAACCATCAGACAGCGCTTGGTCCAGCGTTAGGCTAAAGGCAACTTGCTCACTTAAAGGAGCACTGTAATAACCCGATAACTGCTGGCTATTATAATTTGCCACAGTGGCGCTGAGTTGCCCTTCTGGGCTAAATACGGGGTTTTTACTGGTGAAATTCAACATACCCGCCAGCGCATTAGTACCAAAGCGCGTAGCCTCAGGCCCACGGAATACTTCTAACTGTTCCGGATGGGCGACACTGCTGATCCCCAAACCCGCATAGTCAATGCCATCAATAAGGATACCGACCGAAGGGTTAACCACATCGATAAATTCACTGCGCTCGCCAATACCCCGAATTTGAATAAAACGTCCACGCGAAGCACCGGCGGCAAAGTTCACGTTAGCAAATTGTTTTAACACGTCATCAAGATGCTGTGCCGATTGGCGTTGCATCTCTTGCTCAGACAAAATGACAACACTACCCGCCAGTTGTTGGATGTTTTGCTGACGAAAGTCGCCTTGCACGGTCACGCGCTCAATTTGTTGCTCAGAAGCATGCAGGTTAAATGCAGACAATAAGGCGATAGATAAAACAGAATAGCGAAAAAACATAGGTGATCGGCTCCGGTAAACAACACGTTGAGGATCACACTATTCAGATTTAACGGTATTACGGCTAACACAACTTGCTAAGCAAGTGGTAAATAGCGAAACACGTTCTGATGGGGAGTTAGCACCATCCCTCCGCCGGTATGATCCGGATCAGGTTCTAAGGGTTTGCCTTACGGCATCTCAGCGCATTCAAACCGAAGTTTGAAGGTTGCACCCCTTGGTTGCTTGCGTAGTCTATGTGGTTTTAAAGAAAAAAACAACGCGCCTAAGCGATATTTGTCAACGACGTGTTTAGGTTATGTGACAGGCTTACCAACACAGGGCATCATCACTTTCCAAGTTTTATGCTGCTTACGCTTACTGACAATCGCGGTTTAAAGCTGCTTTGACAATCTAACCGTGTTGGCAAACGGCTACTTAGCGCCACTGGCCATTATCATGCAAATTCGCCTGTAACTGTTCAATTAACCTATCTGACGGGATCGGTCTTGAAAATAAGTAGCCTTGGCCAATATCACACTGATGCTGTGTTAAGGTTTTGCATTGCGCCTGGGTTTCAACACCTTCGGCGACAACTTCCAAACCTAATTTGCGTACCATGGCGATAGTCGAAGTAATAATATCGAAATCAGCTTGATTATCTAACATACCAAACACAAAACTTTTATCAATTTTTATGGTATCAACGGGCATCTGCCTTAAGTAACTTAACGATGAATAACCGGTGCCAAAGTCGTCAATCGCTAAGCGGAAACCACGACTTTTTAAGCGCTGCATACTCTTGATCGTTTCATTGATGTTGTTGGCCAGCATACTTTCTGTCAGTTCTAATTCGAATAGCGCAGCTGATAGTTGATGTTGCTGCAATAACCCATCGAGAAACGTTGGCAATTTAGCATCGTTAAGTTGTGCCGCGGAGAGGTTAATAGCCAAAGTCGCGTCCTTAAAACCCGCCGCTTGCAGTTGCACCATAATACGGAAACTTTGCTCGATCACCCAATAACCTACGGGGATCATCAAATGTGCAAGCTCTAATACTGCGATAAATTCGTCAGGCGATACCATACCGCGCGCAGGGCTATGCCAACGCAATAATGCTTCTAAGCCTTGTAGTCTGCGATTAGCCAAGTTAATTTTGGGTTGCAAATGCAGCGTAAACTGTTGCTGAGCTAACGCCAGCTTTAAATCGCTTTCTAATGCTAAACGATTTTGGAAATCATCAAACATTTGCTGACTGTAAAAGTGCAAACTATTACCGCCCTTCCCTTTAGCCTGATACATGGCTAAATCAGCTTGCCGCACTAAATCATCAGGTTTCAGCTGAGCATTACGCGTACTGCTGATACCAATACTGATATTTAATTGATACTCTTCATCGCCCAGTAACATGGGCTGACGAAACGCTGCAATTAACCGATTGGCCAAAGCCGTTAAGGCATCGATATCAGCCACTTCTGTCACCACAATAAATTCATCACCACCAAAACGGCAGATAATATCGGTTTTATCTAGCGATGCCCGCAGCCGATTACTCGCTTCAATCAGTAACTGATCGCCTTGCTCGTGGCCACGAATATCATTAACTCGTTTAAATTGGTCCATGTCTAAAAACAGTAACCCTAATAAGGCACTGCTCTCGGTTAGCGCGGCGATACTTTTCTTTAGTTGATATTGCAACATATTACGATTAGCTAAACCGGTTAGCCGATCGTACATCGCCATATTTTCTAGCTCTCGGGTCTGGGTATTGATGTTGTCTTGCAGTTGCTCTAATTTACGGCTTAACGTTTGACCGGCATCATAGAGTTGATCGACTTCGTCACTCATGGCACCGGCAGATTTAGGTAAAGCATCGCGAAAAGCCCGATATTTATTTTCCGCTAACATCGGTAGCGCATTACAGATCAGCAACAAGCGACTGGTTAAGCGCCGCGTCAACATGTTAGTGAGCAAAGCAAATAACACAAAGCAAAGCGTAGCCAAGGCAATCAATTGCCATTTAAAAGCATTATTTGCTGCTTGGTAAGAGCTAATGTTCTCTAGCAATAAAATCGCAAAATGCTGCTGCTGTTGTTGAACCAAGGGGATGTGGTAAACAAAGTAGGGTATCTCAGCTAAGCTGAACTGGGCGCCATTACTGTTTTGCCAGCTGGCTAACGCCAGCTGTTCTAATGCAGGCAAATTACCTGTGGCAGATAAAATAGTCGTGGCTGCCGCATCTAAACGCACAATCGCTACTTCACTTTGCAAGGCTTGCCCCAAAGCAATAACCACATCTGCCAGCGTTTGACTTGAAACCAGTACGGCTATATTACCTTCTTGATCGGATACCGGTAGGCTCACCACATTACTGCAATGCGTCGCACAGTAAATCCGTGATTGCGGCCGCTGCTCCTGCTGCGTTTGCGTTACCATACTGGCTAATTCAGTTGGGAAGATACTGCTAGCAAAGGCCGCTTGCGGGCTATCCTCGGTAAACACCCAAAGCGCTTCAATATTCAAATAAAGACTAAGTACGTCATAGCGTTGCTGCAATGCCTCAGTAAACACGGAGAAACCTGATTGCTGTTGCAGGCCGGTCAGCTCGGCAAAGCTTTCAAACCAAGATTGTTGCTGATTTTGCAGCAGCAATTGATATTGGGTAAAGTGCTGCTCAACTTGCTGCCGCTTTAACGTTTGCTGCTCGGTGAAGCTGTCACCTAAACGCTGCAAGGATAAGCTGGTCACCAACACGATTAGCACCAGCATCAGTGCCAGTGTTAACAGTAAAATCTTCGTTGGTAGGCTAAAAAATCGCATTTAAAACCAGTACATCAGTTGTAACGCCCATACCTGCCAATAGCGATGTTGATTTCGCTCTAGATCAGGGACCAAACTGGGTGATAAACGACCGGTGCCGTCCACCCAGTGATGTTCAGCTTGCAACCGAAAGCGACTGCCTAGCTCATAGCTGGCACCCAACATTAGGCTATGTTGATAACCAAAATAGGATGGTATACCGAGTTGCCCTAACTGACTGCCTCGTTTATCGTTTTTGTTTAGCGCCAACATATCAACACTGATTAATGCCGTAAGTTTAGGATCAAAGCGATAGCGCCCTAGTAAATAGCCGCCAATACCGATTTGAGCGCGTTCAAAACCTGGCGCATAAAAACCGTCAATGGTCATGCGTTCTTGAAATAATTCCGATGAAAGATCCCATTTTTCGGCTTGATAACGCCAGTTTAAAATGACTCTTTGAACGATAACGTCACCGTCTGCAAAAAAATCAAAGTTGGCCTGCTTATAAGAGAACTGTGAATCAAGAAGTGAGATACCATAACTGGCTTGGCTACCAATGCCCTGCCAAAACATACTGGCTTGATGCACATATTTTTGTTCTGAACTGCCTTGTATATCTGGGCTTAACAAAGTTCGGGCTTGCTCAGTGGTAATCTTGGTAGAACCAATACTCCAATTATATTCCAACTCACCATGGCCTAATTGTTTATAGCCTTTAAGCGCCAAACCATCACTCGCCACAGCAATATCACGAAACGCATCGTAATAAACCGACTGCGGTAAAATAATACTGGGCCGTGTAAAGGGCACATCACGGGTACTGGAAAAAAAGCCAATGCTGGTTCTTATAGCGGCCAAGAAACACATTAAGTTGATGATCAAAATTATCTATCGCACTAAAGTCTAAAAATAAATAATCTAAACGAGCGCCTTCTGGGTAGCGATTACCACCATTTAAGTACACTACTTGCCCCGATAATTTTAAGCGTGGATACAAATCTAACTTTGCATTGAGTCCCAGCTCGGTGAGCGCCAGCGACACATCACCCTCATTATTAATTGCATTACTCTTTGCGGCTTGGGCAATACCTTGCGCAACAAAACCATGAATCTCTAAAGGCTCTGCCTGTGCTACCGCGCCAGCGAAGCACAGCGGCATGAACCAGTAAAATCGGTTGTTATTTTTCATTAATCGTCACCACTCTCAGATTGGATGAAAGGGTATCTGTGGGAAGATAACCGATGGCACCTGGTGTTGTTTCTAGTAATAAGAGCAATTCTGATGCGGAATCCACTTGCATTGGAAAACTGCCAATGCCGGAATAGCGTTGCCGAGACCAAATTGCATCTAATTGATAAGGAAACATTTTTAATTTATCGCGGCTAAACCGCTGATGATGTGGATGGTCAGATTGCAAGACAAAAACCTGAATAGCTTGTCCATCTGTCCAGCGAGTCTGACGCATGGTAAAGATGGCTCGTAATTGCGCAGTGCTCAGCGTTGTCTCGCTCACCGATGAATGCACAACAACTTCTACGGCTTGCACAGAGCAAGCAAGTAGCAGTAAGCAACATAGTGAACGTAAAAAAGTCATTAGATACCTGTAAACCAGCTCTCGGGAAACCGATACTTTGTTCAGTCGGTATATAACCGACATATATACAGATAAAATATTGAAATTAAAGCGTTTGCGCAATAGTACATTTGGGTTGTTACAGCGCAAAAAAATATTTATAAGCCCAGATACCAGGTGGCGATCGAGAAATAAACCACCACACCCGTAACATCCGCAATAGAAGTAATTAGCGGTCCACTGGCTGTTGCTGGATCTAAATTAAATCGGCTTAACAAAAACGGGAGTGACAAACCAATCAAGCTACCGGCCATCACCACCAGCATCATGGTACAAGACACGACTATCGCGATATCGGCACCCCCACGCCAAAGCCCTAAACCCAGGACAGCGGCAGACATGGTTAGCCCCAGCAGCCCAGCAACCAAGCATTCTTTACCGAGTAAATAGCCCCAATCGCGCAATTTGATTTCACCTGTGGCTAGCGCTCGCACCATCAATGTACCTGCTTGTGCGCCAGCGTTACCGCTACTGGCAATCAATAACGGCAAGAAAAACAACAAGGCGATATAGCGGGCGATGGTTTCTTCAAAATAAGCGATACCGGCACCAGAAAAAATATTACCAAACACCAATACCACCAGCCAGAAGACCCGTTTTCTGTACAGTAAACCGATACCGGCATTTTTCACGTTTCCGTCTAATTTGCCGATGGTGGCTGTTTTGTGAAAGTCCTCCGTGGCCTCTTCTGCGGCGACGTCCATCGCATCATCGTAAGTTACAATACCGACCATCTGATGCTCGCTATTGACGATAGGCAGTGCTAATAAATCGTACTTAGCAATCAAACTGGCAATCTCTTCTTGCGGCAGTTCAACACTGGCAAAAATCGGATCCGTATTCATCAAATCATCAACCCGCATACTCACGGGTGCCAAAATCAAATCGCGTAAACTTACCACGCCAATGAGTTTTCTGGCTTCATCAACCACATAAGAAGAATAAATGGTTTCTTTATCGGGTGCTTCTAATCGCAGCACTTCAATGGCTTCACGTACCGTCAATTCAGGTGGTAACAAAGCATAATCTGAGGTCATAATGGCGCCAGCAGAACCCTCTTCATGCGCAGATAAACGTAACAAATCTTCACGTTCGGCTTGAGCTAAGGCCGGTAACAAGGTATCGCGTTGCTCGTCAGATAATTGATTAAATAAATCGGCACGTTCGTCCGAAGACATTTGCCTGATAATCGGCGAAAGTTTGCGCCGACTCACGCTGATAGCTAAACTAACCTGCACTTCAGCAGGCAAATAACCAAACACCTCAGCTTGTTCTGCACGGGGCAATACAGTTAATAAACTCCACAATTCCGTGGCAGAAAATTCAGTTAGGGCTGCAGCATAATCAGCTGGATGCACATCTTCGAGTTGTTCACGTAACAACGGCAGCGTATCGTGTTGCAACGCATTACGCAGAGTTTTGATAAGAACGGGTAAATCCATAACAGCCTCTTATCAGCAGCACGTTTTTTCAGAGACTGCTGGGCAGTATGCTGAATCATGCAGGGTAAATGGAGTGTCGATACTAAGCAATTTGAGCTAATTTAGCTAAGTGCCAATGAAATGGCCAAATGCCACACGAATGATTAAGACATTGCCAATAAAACAATTAATAATGCTATTTTATGAACTAAGTTAGCTTAACTCAACCTGAGCGTAGAAAGTTTTACAGTAGCAACGTTTTTTAAACCGAGCCACTGAAAAGGAAGATATTGATGAGTCACTCTGCAGCAAGCGCTACTGCGCCACAATGGTGGCAACCACAAACAATGGCGTTAGATGAATGCTGGCATTTTACGATCGGCCCGGTTACCTTATATTTCAAACGCTGTTTGCAAGAATGGGTATTTGGTTTTGAGCGCAGTACGCAGCCAGAACAAGCTTGTCGCGTACTTAGCCAATCTGCGGCCTGCTTACCGGAAGCCCTCAACATGCAGCGTTTTATGTTTCGCCATAGTCCCGGTCAATTTAAATTAACGCCGCATTTGCTCGAGCGCGCCGTAGTGATCAAAACGCATCAGCCGGTAAGCATTCCCGCAGGCGAACAAAGCGTATTCTATATTAGCTCACCGGTCAGTATCGAAATTAACCTACAAGAGCCAAACGTAGTGCTCATGGAATTACCGTTACAACGTTTATCCGATACGTGGTTTGGTGACTCTACCCAGCAAGGCGAGTTATGTTTTGCTGACAAAACACATGCCAGGCATAGCCTCGATGATATTCCCACACGGCCGCACCGTGCCGTGACCGCAGTAACAATCGAAAACCGCTCTGATCGTATGCTGACCATTGACAAATTAAGTATCCCGCTGCCATTTCTCGCCTTGTATGGCCATCGTGATGGCAGCTTGTGGACCGATCCGCTGTTGTTACAACACGAGAGTGTCGGGCAACTTACTCGCTTTAAAATTGGCAAAACCTTGCCGCTGGGTTTAACCAGTGCAGACTTGCTCGCCCCACCACGCCAGCATCATGATAAAAACAGCCTAGTGCGCGCCTTTACCGGCATTTTCAGTCAATAAGGAGTCACGCATGTTGGAAACGTTAATACAGTTTTTTCAATCTGAAACCGTGGTGAATGGCCTACAGGCTTTACTGCTTATCGTGGTAGGTTTGTTGTTAGCTCGCTACGCCTCGCAAGCGGCAGAAAAGCTCATTAGCCATAATTTCTCTCGACATCATGCCGCGCTGTTTCGTCGCGTACTTTATTGGTTAGTGCTCGCCTTGTTTGCCGCCTCAGCACTGCATCAACTAGGGTTTTCATTAGGAGTACTGCTAGGCGCAGCTGGCGTATTATCGGTTGCCATTGGCTTTGCCTCACAAACTTCCGCTTCTAATTTAATTAGCGGTTTGTTTTTAATCGGCGAACAACCCTTTCAAATTGGCGACACCATTAAAGTGGGAGCCACTGTGGGTGAAGTGCTGTCTATTGATTTACTCTCGGTTAAATTACGCACCTTCGATAACCTATTTGTACGGATCCCCAATGAAAGCCTGATTAAATCTGAAGTGATTAATATGACACGCTTTCCTATTCGGCGCTTCGATTTACTACTGGGTGTGGCTTATAAAGAAAACATGGCACACGTTCGAAAAATACTGTTTGAGGTCGCCGACAAAAACCCGCTAAGTTTAGATGAACCTGCACCCACGTTTTTGTTTGTGGGCTTTGGTGATTCGGCACTGAATATCCAGTTTTCGGTTTGGAGTACGACACCTAATTTTCGAGAGCTACGTAATAGCCTGCAAGAAGAAATTAAGCTGGCTTTCGATGCCAATGGTATTGAAATTCCGTTTCCACATCGAACGCTTTATACGGGAAGTGAAACCGCGCCTTTTCCGGTGCGGATCGTTCCAGAGCAAACAACAACTTCACTTAATAATCCTGAGGGGCAACGTAAAAACTAACGAACTTCAGCAATGCGTGTTGGCATTTCTGGCAAAAACACGCATAGTTAAGTAGAGTTTTTTCATTCCATTAGGCTACAAGGAGTCAACGCATGTGGCGTAGTTTATGCCTGTTGTCATTGCCGTTTTACAGCTTTACCTTGCTAGCCAATTGCAGCGATGAGTTTGATCTAGAACGCCTTGCTGAACAAAAGCCGCAGATTAGCGCTATTCATTTCGAACAAAATAACGTGTTTGATTTGACCGAGCCTGGGGTGTTTTGGTTACATCGCTTTGCCAATGCCAGCCATCGTATCAGCCTTGAAGGTACTATTCGTGATGATTTGCTGTTTAATGATCACGCACCGTTAAACTTGGCCGATCTGGCTGAAACCGAGCGGCTCTTAAGAAGCCGACGCTATATCCGCGATGCTCGCGTATCTGTTAGTCGCTATTGCCCCACTGAAAATACTGTTGAGGTACTGGTCCGAACTTGGGACACCTGGTCCTTGTTACCTAAAATTGATATTTCTAGTGAAGGCGGCGAAACTAATTACTCACTGGGCATTGCCGAAGATAATTTATTAGGTTTCGGCAACCAACTTCACTTAGATTACAATAAAGACAGCGAACGTAGTGGCTACTTAGTTAGCTTTGGCAGCCCCAACATTTTTGGTACGCACTGGAACACCTTTTTAAGTTACGCCAATAACTCTGATGGCGAAAATTATCGTTTTAATGTGCAGCGGCCTTTTTATCGCTTAGATTCACAGTGGTCTCTTAACTTCGATCTGCTTAAAAATAAAGAACTCGTTACCGATTATCAATTAGATGAGCGGGTTAATGAGTACAATCGCACTCGGCAACAATTCGAAAGCTCTGTTGGCTTTAAACTGGTTGAACGCGGTCGCAGCATTCAGCGCTTTATTGTTGGCATGACCCTAGAAGACGTCGCCTTTAATGATACCGAGGGGACGGTATTAACGTTACCTGACGAGCGTAATCTTTCAGCGTTATGGCTGGAGTATCAAATTTTAGAAGATGATTTCTATAAGCTTTACAATATCAATCAATTTAACCGCGTTGAAGATATTAATGCCGGCTGGCAATTACAACTGCGCCTTGGCTACTTACAATCATGGTTAGGCGCCGACAATTCTGGCTTGCAGCTCACTGCGCATGCAGAAAAAGCGTGGCAACTGCAAGAACATACTTGGTTATTTGGTCAGTTAAATTATCGCCGCTTAAATTGGCAAGATCAAACACAGCAACTGCTGCATTTCTCTTGGCAATTAAACCATCAACTGAATGAATACAATAGCGTCGTCGCCAGTATCTCTGCAGAACGTGGCAGCAATTTATTTGCCGATGAACGCCTATATCTGGGCGGTGATACCGGATTGCGCGCTTTCCCTCTGTATTATCAAAGCGGCGATAAACGGGTGATTGCCACAGCAGAATACCGGCGTTACACCGATTGGAATCTATGGCGGATCTTTGATGTCGGTTTTGCTGCCTTTACCGATATAGGCCGCAGCTGGGGCGATTCAGAACAATTTAAAGACTTAATGGCTCAACCCGATATCGATGACAAAGTTCTGTTCGGCATCGGTGTCGGTGTTCGCTTACTCTCTAGCCATTCTAGCCGTGGCACTATGGTGCATTTAGATCTGACCCGCCCATTTAGTGATAACCCAGATATTAACAACTGGCAGTGGCGTGCTACTGCAAAACGGCGTTTTTAAGATCGCATATACCTTTATGCAAACTTATTTAGTCACTTTGCACTTTATGGTCATCATTGCCATCGGTTTGTCGCCATGCAACGTGCTTTTGACTGTTTAGCTGTGTAACTTGTCGCCGAATGTTTTTTAGACTAGTTTTGAGTGCCCCCGTGAGTGGTCAATGAGGGGTAAACAACTCGATAAAAACCTTAACAAGCATCCCGCCTTGGTGGGAGTTGTTTCGGGAGTCACTTTATGCTGAGCTGGGCGAGCCGGCCGTTGATGGTAAAAGACTGTGGCGCATCTCACCGGTTTTTCATGGTAATAAAGTCAAAAAACCGGTATTAGTAGTGCAAGGCACAAATGATCCGCGGGTATTGCAAGTTAAAAGCGATGAAATGATCGCCGCAATTCGCGAAATGGGGAGCCAGTAGAGTATGTGCTGTTTCCTGATGAAGGGCATGATTTGTTGAAAAAAGCTAACCGGATCACCGCACAAAACGCGTATTTGAATTTTTTAAGGCAGTATTGATAACTCGTGAATGTAACTTCTAACAAGGCAAGTTTACCACGCAACCTAGGGCTTTTCGGTCTTTGGTTGCTGGTGATTAATGGTTTTATTGGCGCCGGTATTTTTGGCTTACCGGGTGGCGCGGCTAAATTAGCGGGCGAATATAGCCCCTATATTTATTTGCTCTGTGCCTTACTCATTTTACCCATCTTATTATCCATGGCCGAGCTGTCGAGTTACTTTCGCGGCAGCGGCGGCCCGGTGCGCTACGGCACGGCCGCTTTCGGGCCTTTTATCGGTTTTCAGGCCGGTTGGTTATATTACATTGCGCGTTTAGTTTCTTTTGCCGCCAATACCGTGCTACTGGTCGATAGCATCAGTTATTTTTGGCCCGCGGCCAGCAATACCCTGCAACGAAACTTGCTCCTTAGTGCCATTGTTGGCAGCTTAACACTGATAAATGTGCTCGGCTCGGTGCGCGCCATGCGCTCCTTGGCACTTCTTACCGTGCTGAAATTTGCTGTGTTATTACTGCTGGTGGTTACCGGGATAAGCTACTTTGGTGCACAACTGCTACCCGAAGCGAATGCCACGACGTTGTTTAATAATCACTACGATATTGGCGCTGCCGTGTTGTTATTAATTTATGCTTTTGTGGGATTTGAATCGGTGGTGGTACCCGCAGGAGAGGCCAAAAACCCCGCCAAAGATATGCCCCGCGCCTTATTGCTGGGCTTAGGGCTCGTGACGCTGTTATATATTGCGATTCAATTAGTAAGTGTAGCCGCCGTTCCAAACATTGCTGATTCTAGCAACCCGTTACTGGATGTCGCCGCGACGTTATTCGGGCCCGTCGGTGCCATGATCTTAATGCTAGGCGTGGTCGCCTCCGTCGCCGCGAACTTATTGGGTTCTATTTTTTCTACACCGCGCGCCAGCTTCGCCTTAGCCGAAGACGGCAGCTTGCCAAACTGGTTTGCAAAAGTACAGCCGCGCTTTTTAACCCCAGCGAATTCGATTGTCTTTTTTGGGATCTTAGCGCTGATATTAACGCTTTATGGGTCATTTTTATGGCTGGCCGCTGCAACAGTAGTTTCACGCTTGTTGCTTTATGGACTAACCTGCGCCGCTGTACCAGTATTACGGCCCAAACTGGCCGCCAGCGACAGCTTTATTTTACCCTTTGGTTACGCCATACCACTTCTGGGTATCGCGGCCTGCGTTTGGCTGGCGTTTCAGGTTAGCCTGTCATCGGTATTAGCCACCAGCGCTTTTGTGTTATTAGGCACGGCCTTGTACTTTTTGGCGCGTTGGCAGGCAAAATAATGGCTAATGGCTATAGTTTAAGGCTTTAGAGCAAACTTTAGATAATTTGGTATTCAGATAGAGCCGTTTAACGTTGACAGTGCCGACAAAACACCGTGCTACGCTGACCTAAACGGATTTCTTGTAGCGGCTCACCACAGCTAAAGCAGGGCTTGCCGCCACGCCCATACACTAACAACGCCTGTTTAAAATACCCTGGCTTGCCGTCTACTTGGCTAAAATCACGCAAGGTGGTACCACCTTGCACTATGGCGGCCGCCAGCGTTTCTTTCACTACGGTTGTTAATAACTGTAATTTCTCTGCACTGACTTGATTGGCTGGGGCTTGCGGTGCGATGCCTGCTTTAAACAGCGCTTCGTTGGCATAGATATTCCCTACGCCTACCACCACCTTGTTATCCATCAGCACCAATTTAATGGCGGCAGAACGTTTAGCACAGTGGCTGATCAGAGTTTGCGCGGTAAAGTCTGCCGTCAGCGGCTCAGGCCCTAACGCCCCGAGTAATGGATGGATGCTGCCATTGGCTTGCCACAGTACCGCACCAAAACGACGCGTGTCGTTTAAGCGCAAACATTGGCCACTGCCCAGCACAAAATCGATGTGATCATGTTTCGCTGGCGCGACGCTGTTCGATACCACTTTTAAATGGCCAGACATACCTAAATGCAAGATCACACTACCGCTTGGCAGTTCCAGCAATAAATATTTAGCACGTCGACTGACAGATAAGATTGGCTGCTGCTGGATCTCAAGCACTTCATCCGGGATCCACCAACGTAATTGCCGTTGTCGAGCAACGACCTTGGTAATCACTTGCTGCTGTAAATGCGGGCTAATACCCAGCCGGGATACTTCTACTTCTGGTAATTCAGGCACAGCCTACTCCAAGGTAAATAACAAACGCGCTTGGGCGGGCGCTAACAAATACAACTGGGTACGCCCCACTTGCTGTACTAAGTAACCGCTAGGTTGGAGATACAACAACCAGATCTGAGGTTCAAACTGCCCCACTAATTGCACACTGGCTTGAGCAATAGGCACCCAATTAGCACCTGCCGTTTCATTACTTGCTACGAGTTGCGTAGTTTGCCAAGCCGCAGCCATCTCAGTAGCAGACACCGTGCTCGGTTGATGAGGTTGCCATTGCCATTGACCTGCCGCTTGTACTAAACGCTTTGAGCCAATAGAAACACTTAGCAGCTGGCTAGAGTCAGGGAGCAAACTTACACGTTCTGCGCGGCCAAAATAGGTATTACCTGACCAGTCATACAAGCTAAACATCAGCAGCAGCACAACAAAAATCAGTACATTGTTCCAATTACGACGAGACAATTTCAGCATGATGATGTGTTTTAAAGAAAAGACAGCAGAATAGTAACGCAGGGGCAGTATAAAAAGCAAAAACCCGGCGAAAGCCGGGTTCTTGTAAATTCGATTATTTGATTTTCGCTTCTTTGAAAATCACGTGCTTGCGCACTTTAGGATCGAACTTTTTGATTTCCATTTTTTCTGGCATGGTACGCTTGTTCTTCGTAGTAGTGTAGAAGAAACCAGTACCTGCAGAAGAAACTAAACGGATTTTATCGCGCATTTGTTAATTCCTTATACCTTGTGACCGTTGGCACGAACGTCAACTAGGACGGCATCGATACCTTTCTTGTCAATAATACGCATACCACGAGTGGTTGTACGTAAAGTAACAAAACGGTTTTCACTTTCAACCCAGAAACGGTGAGTTTGCAGGTTAGGCAGGAAACGGCGCTTTGTCGCGTTGTTGGCGTGCGAACGACGGTTACCAACCATCGGACCTTTGCCAGTTACTTGGCATACTCTAGACATGTCAATATTTCTCCAAAATTACGTCAGCTCGAGCTATCTTTCACCCTTCTGGCCTTGAAGGTTGCCCCGAAAATGGATGAGGGCGCACTTTATACACGAAAGCGCAATCAAACTCAAGACAATTTAGCCATGAGCTAGAACGCCTTGTTGTGCCAAGTCCTCATTTACAACCAGCCACGCTCAGCAAAAGAGACGACTTCTGCATCGCCCACAACAAAGTGATCCAATACTCTGATATCAACCAAAGCCATGGCTTGTGTTAGGCGCTCCGTTATTGCTCTATCGGCGCGGCTTGGCTCGGCCACCCCAGAAGGATGATTATGAGCCAGAATAACGGCCGCGGCATTATGCCGTAAAGCGTGTTGAACCACAATACGCGGATAGACTGGGCTTGCATCAATTGTGCCTTGAAATAAGGGCTCAGCACAAATCATACGATGTTGATTATCAAGATAAAGTACCATAAATATCTCGCGTTGCTCTTGTGACAACAAGGAACTCAAATATTTTCGTACTAATGCAGGCTCGGTAAATACCGTTTCTCGCTGCAATTGTTGTTGTAAAAAACGCCGACTCAGCTCCAATACCGCTTGTAATTGCACGTATTTCGCTTCGCCTAGGCCTCTTGCTTGGCAGAACTCCGCTTTACTGGCACCAAGCAACGCCCGTAAACTGCCAAATTGCTGCAACAACTGCCGAGCTAAACCCACGGCATCAGTGCCTGCAATACCAGTACGCAAAAAGATTGCGAGCAATTCCGCATCCGATAAGGCTTGCGTGCCCAGTTGCAACATTTTTTCACGCGGCCGCTCTGAAAGCGGCCAATCAGTAATCGCCATAACTCGCTCCTTTTCTCGCTGCTGAACGGATGCTGAATTTCGGTTTCCATGCTATCTTATGCCAATCTAATTCTGGCTAGGGTGCTTCTGCTATGCAGCAAAGCCTTGCTTCTAAACGTATTTTACTTGGTATCAGCGGCGGTATTGCCGCTTACAAAAGTGCTGACTTAGTGCGGCGTTTAACGGAACGCGGCGCCGATGTGCGGGTGATCTTAACCGATGCTGCCCAGCATTTTATTACGCCCTTAACGCTACAAGCCCTCTCCGGAAACCCGGTAAGCCATAGCCTCCTCGACCCGTCAGCGGAAGCAGCGATGGGCCATATTGAGCTGGCAAAATGGGCTGATTTAATTATCGTAGCCCCAGCCAGTGCCGATGTGATTGCCCGCTTAGCGCATGGCTTAGCGAATGACTTATTAACCACTTGCGTGTTAGCAAGTGACGCTATCGTGGCTGTGGCACCCGCGATGAATCAGCAAATGTATAAAAATATAGCTACACAAAAAAATATCGCAACATTAAAAGAACATAAATTTCACATTTTTGGGCCAGGTTCGGGTGTGCAAGCCTGTGGTGATGTGGGTGCGGGCCGCATGTTAGAACCGCTAGACATCGTCGCGTTAATTGAACCGCTTCTTACTTCTAAACACGTTTTATCGGGCTTAACTTTCACTATTACCGCAGGGCCTACGCGCGAAGCAATTGATCCAGTGCGTTATATCAGTAATCACAGCTCTGGCAAAATGGGCTATGCCCTTGCTGAAGCGGCGGTGAAAGCAGGTGCTAAGGTCACCTTAATCAGTGGGCCTGTGCAATTGCCTGCGCCCGCCGGCGTGCAAATGATTCAGGTTGAAAGTGCTGAGCAAATGCATCAAGCCGCACTCACTGCCGCCGCGCAATCCGCTATTTTTATTGGCTGTGCCGCGGTAGCAGATTATCGGATGAGCGAAATCGCCACCGATAAGCTAAAAAAAGGCAGCGAGAGTGAGCTGCATCTCACCTTAGTGAAAAACCCCGATATTATTGCTGCCGTTGCCGGCATGAACAAAAACCGACCTTTTACTGTTGGTTTTGCCGCAGAAACACGCAATGTGCTCGATTATGCTCGGCAAAAATTACTGAATAAAAAACTGGATATGATCTGCGCCAACGATGTTTCTAAGCCTAATAGCGGCTTTAACAGCAATCAAAACGCCATTACGCTGATTTGGCCCTTAGGCGAATTAGATTTACCTGTACAACCCAAACAACAATTAGCAGAGCAGTTAATCGCCCTGATCAGTCAACATTATCACGCATTAGAAAAGAAGCCATGATGAAAAAAGCTATTGACCTAAAAATCCTCGATCCGCGTATTGGCAACGAGTTTCCTTTACCCGCTTATGCTACTCCAGGCTCTGCCGGTTTAGATCTGCGGGCTTGTGTCGAACAAACGTTAACGCTAGCCCCGGGTGAAACCGCACTGATCCCTACGGGTATTGCCATCCATATTGGCGATGCACAATTATGTGCAACCATTCTACCGCGCTCGGGTTTAGGCCATAAACACGGTATCGTTCTTGGTAACTTAGTTGGGCTGATTGATTCTGATTATCAAGGCCCGTTAATGGTCTCGATGTGGAACCGCGGCCAACAAAGCTTTAGCATTGAACCCGGCGATCGTATTGCGCAGTTGGTGTTTATGCCGGTAGTGCAAACAGAATTTAACGTGGTTGAGTTATTTGATAGCTCAGAACGAGGTGAAGGTGGCTTTGGCCACTCGGGTAAACATTAAGGATCGTCCAGCTCGCATGACAACACCAAAACGCGCTAATCGTAAAGAAGATATCTTACAAGCTCTTGCCGCCATGCTGCAGAGTAACAGTAACGGTCAACGGATCACGACCGCGGCGCTAGCAGAAAAAGTCGGCGTATCGGAAGCCGCACTTTATCGGCATTTCCCAAGTAAAGCCCGCATGTATGAAGGCTTAATTGAGTTTATCGAAGACACCTTGCTTTCAACGGTAAACGCAATTAGCGATGAGCACAAAGATACTCGAACTCGCATCAGTTTAATGTTGCAGTTAGTATTAGTTTTTGCCGAACGTAATCCCGGCTTTTGCCGAATTTTAACCGGCGATGCCTTACAAGGTGAGCAAGAGCGGCTTTTGGAAAGAGTGGCGGTCTTGTTTGAAAAGTTAGAAGCACAATTTCGCCAATGCTTGCGCGAGCGCAAATTGCGCGAAGGCAAAGGGTTCAGTATTGACGAAGCAGAACTCGCCAATTTATTGCTAGCCACCGTCGAAGGTAAGATTAACCAGTTTGTGCGCTCGGGCTTTAAACGCTTGCCAACACAGTGCTGGAGTAATCAATGGGCGTTACTTGAGCAAAGTGTGTTTCAATAACCGAATAAAAAAAGCACCGCAAAGTGATAAACTCGCGGTGCCTTGTTGTAACGTTAACCGGTCACTCAACCAGTGTATTAATTCGTAAAGCTTTATTGGCGAAAACGTATGCTTGCACGCTAACGTGAGCCTGAGCGCGCTGCAACGGCCAACGGTTAATGACAATCAAAGCCGCTATTTAACTCACCTGAGCAAGCCGGCAGTTTAAAGCAGCGTAAACCACTCCCATAGCGCCGCTCCCCACACTAAACCAACAATGACTAAGCTGGTAAACACCGCGGCTGAAGCAAGATCTTTTGCCCGACCTGACAATTCATGCCGCTCTAAACCGACACGGTCGGTTAATGCTTCAATAGCGGAATTAAGCAATTCAACCACTAACACTAAACACCATACGCCAACAAGCAAGGCAAATTGACTGACCGATTGCGCTAACATCGCGGCTAAGGGCACAGACAGCAGGGTTAACAGCGTTTCTTGACGAAAAGCGGATTCGTGCCGCCAGCCAGCAGCAAAGCCCTGCATAGAGCATTTAGCGGCTTTTAACACCCTTGCTAACCCAACGCCATTTGGCTTTATCATAGTGCGTTCCTAACTGTGCTTAACAGGCTGTTTCTTTATTTGGCTAGTGAGCTTAGGTATTAAATCTTAAGAACAGATTAATTTACACCATACTCTGCACGATAAGCTTGTACCGCGGCCAAATGCTCAGCTAATTCCGGTTTATCCATTAAATAATGGATCAGATCCGGCAAGCTGATAATCGACACCACCTTAGTCGCAAAATCACGCTCAACTTCTTGAATCGCTGATAACTCACCTTGGCCACGCTCTTGCCGATCCAACGCAATTAACACGCCGGTTAGCGTGGCGCCTTGTGCTTGGATCAGTTGCATCGATTCACGAATAGCCGTACCCGCGGTAATCACATCATCCACCAACATGATGCGCCCTTGCAGAGGTGCGCCGACTAAATTGCCGCCCTCGCCATGGGTTTTCGCTTCTTTGCGATTAAAACAATAAGGCACATCGCGGTCATAGTGATCCGCTAAGGCTACCGCGGTAGTCGTCGCAATTGGGATGCCTTTATACGCTGGGCCAAATAGAACATCGAAGTCTAAGCCGCTATCTTGTAAAGCCGCAGCATAAAAGCGACCTAACTTTGCTAAATCGCTACCGGTATTAAACAAGCCTGCATTAAAAAAATACGGGCTAGTGCGGCCAGACTTTAAGGTAAAGCTGCCAAACTTTAACACTTGGCGCGCTAAGGCAAATTCAATAAACTCACGCTGGAATGCTTTCATACAAACCTCTTAGGCCAATACACGTTTTTGTTCGGCGACGATATCAAGAATGGCGCTATGGCCAAGGCCTAACATCTGTTGCATTTCCTCAAAACTAAAGGGCGCCTCTTCTGCGGTGCCTTGAATTTCAATGATTTGGCCTGTTTCGGTCATCACTAAATTCATATCGGTTTCAGCAGCAGAATCTTCAGCATAATCTAAATCGGCCACCGGCGTGCCTTTGTAAATACCCACCGACACGGCGGCGACCATGAATTTTAACGGGTTCACTTTTAACACGCCTTTATTGCGTAAATAGCTCAACGCATCAACCAGTGCCACACAAGCACCCGTGATCGATGCCGTACGCGTACCACCATCGGCCTGAATCACATCGCAGTCGATGGTAATGGTGTTTTCACCCAGTAAACTTAAATCTACAGCGGAGCGCAGTGCCCGACCAATCAAGCGTTGGATCTCCATGGTACGACCGCCTTGCTTACCCCGTGCCGCTTCCCGGTCATTACGTGTATGCGTCGCGCGAGGCAACATGCCGTACTCTGCCGTGATCCAGCCTTTACCTTGGCCTTTTAAAAAACGTGGCACACCTTCCACTACGCTGGCAGTACAAATCACTTTGGTATTGCCGAACTCCACCAGCACCGAACCTTCGGCATGAGCGGTAAAATTACGGGTAAATGAAAGAGGACGGATTTGACTGGCGGTTCTGCCACTTGGACGCATAAAGCTTCTCCTGACTAAAAATGTAAGGGCTATTATAAGAGCTTAGACCGCTAAGGGCTATCTCTAGCCCAAATCAATCACGTTTTAGTCAGGTAGCAAACCCATTAGGTATGATAAACAACCCACTTTAACCCATGCCCTTGCGCCGATGGCGACAGGGTAAGCTCCTGCTGATATTGGCCATTTAACCTGAAACTCAGGTATACTCGGCCATATTCTCGCTGTTTGGAACAAATCAATGATTCATAGTATGACCGCCTTCGCCCGCCACGAAACTAAAGCCAGTTGGGGTACAGCTCAATGGGAAATTCGCTCTGTTAATCAGCGCTATTTGGAATCGTACTTTCGTTTGCCCGAGCAATTCCGTGGCCTCGAAAGTTTATTGCGTGACAAACTGCGTAACAGCCTGCAACGCGGCAAAATAGAAGTGAATTTACGTTTTCATGCTAACCAAGCTGCAGGAGAACTGACGCTAAACGACGTTTTTGCCGAGCAGCTGTTACAAAAAGCGCAGCAATTACTGCAAAAAGCCCCGCAAGCTCAACTTAATATTGCTGATATTCTGCGCTGGCCCGGTGTCATGGAAACACCAACAGAAGACTTAGACGCCTTGCAAGGCGAACTGCTCGCCGGTTTTGATGCCGCACTGCAAGATTTCTTAGCAGGCCGTGGTCGTGAAGGCACTGCCATTGAAGATATGATCCAGCAGCGGCTTGCGGCCATTGGCGAGCGCGTCGTTTTTGTACGGGAACATTTACCACAAGCCATGCAATGGCAGCGTGACCGCATCACCAACCGTTTAAATGAAATTAAAGCCGATTTAGACCAAAACCGTCTCGAACAAGAAATGGCGTTTTTAGCGTCTAAATCTGACGTCGCCGAAGAGCTAGACCGCCTCGACGCCCACATTAAAGAAACCCGCCACGCTCTAAAAAAAGGCGGCGCCTGCGGCCGCCGTTTAGACTTTATGATGCAGGAATTTAACCGCGAAGCCAATACGCTGTCATCTAAAGCTATTAGCACTGAGATTACCAATGCGGCTGTGGAGCTTAAGGTGTTGATAGAGCAGATGCGGGAGCAGATCCAAAACATCGAATAGGTTCCTGGGTAGAAAGTTACCCGTCCAAGAATGTCTTAGAAGCCCTGTTATTTACTTGTAAATACAGGGCTTTTTTTATTTTCCCCGTCCAAATCGGTTTGCAGATGTCCGTTACCAGTTGCTGTTTAAGTGGTGGGCAAAATGGTGGGCAAGACCTGTTTTTTTGACTCAATAAGCAAAAAGTCAAGGTATCTGGTGAGCAGATTTTTGCATCTATCTCACCACCGCCTTATGCCATCCTCACTTATCGTGCTGCTTGCAGATTGTTCAATCACTCAACTATCGAACCAATCGATAAACAAACAGTGGTGGGCAATGGTGAGCAAATTTTAACGATTTCTTAGGAATATAGAGTAACAAACGATGGCAAAACTAACCGCAACTCAGGTGCAATCTTATGCTCGCACCGCAGCAGCAAACAAAAAATACAGTGATGGTAATGGCCTATATTTTTGCGTAAGAAAATCTGGCATGCCGTATTGGATGCTAAGGTATACCAGCCTAAACGGGCGACGAGAAGCCACGCTCGGTCAATATCCAAGTATGACCTTAGCAGAGGCTCGACTTGAATCATCTAAAATGCAGCTACAACTTCAGCAAGGTGAAGATCCATTAGCAATTCGCGCTATTGAAACCATCCCAGAGATCCAAAATGTCAGCCAGCTGTTTCAAGACTGGTATGCCAAAGACTTAAGTCGCCGGTTAAAGCACCCCAATATACCCAAACGTGTTTTTACCAAAGAGATTGCACCAGTGATTGGTCAACTTTCTATCCAAGCTGTGCGCCCCACACATGTGCGCGAAGTATTAGAGCGTATTCGAGAAAGTAACCGCCCTACCATTGCCAACGATACCTTGATGTACATGAAGCAGCTGTTTCGGCATGCGATAAAGCTCGACTTAACGCTGAACAACCCAGCCGCAGCCTTTACCGTGGACGATGCCGGTGGCGTGGAGTCCAGTAAAGACAGGATGCTTAGCAAAGAGGAAATTCACTACGCCTTTAGCGTGTTTCATACCCATATCAATAGCTTTGGCCGCGACAACTACCTCGCTTGCTGCCTGTTTTTGGTATTGGGTGTACGCAAAAGCGAACTGTGCGAAGCCATGTGGCGTGAAATGGATTTAACCACAGGCGTGTGGGATCTGCCCAAAGAACGCAGCAAAACCGGCGTGCCAATCAGCATCCCCTTACCACGCCAAGCCATTGCTTGGTTTAACGAGTTGCAAATCCGCGCTTGTGGCTCGCCTTATGTTTTCCCAGCCAGGCGAGCAAGCCATCGTCCACATATGGGGCCAGATACGCTAAACCGTGCCATTTCTAAGCTCTTTGGTCGCGAGCCTGGGCGCAAAAAACAGCCTCCCAATAAAATGGGCAAACTTGAACACTTCACCGTACACGATTTACGCCGCACCTTTCGCAGCCTTGCCGCCTCTTTGGGTATTGCAGGCAACGTAGCCGAACGCTGTCTTAACCATAAGCTAAAAGGCGTTGAGGGTATCTACGACCGCCACGATTACTTTGAAGAGCGCCGAATTGCCCATCAAACCGTGGCTGATGTGGTTGAACCGCTAGTGAACTTTGAGCCACATTCGCAACAGCACAAAGGAGGGCATTAACATGCAATTTATGATGCGACTCGCCCCCATTACCTTTCCAATCACCATGCTGGCAGGGCTTGGTTGGTGTATTGGCATTGCCTTAGTCGAACAACCTCATGGTATAGGCTACGCACTTACTCGGCATTGCCTGATGGTATTCGTGGTCCTCGCTCCTTGGTTGATGCTAAAGCTCATGTTCTTCGTGATTGTCAGTTTAGGACGCAAACTGGGGCTCATCCCGCCTGCACGCCCAACGCACAGCTTGGGGTATGAAGAATCACTCTATTGGTTCAGAGTATTGGCCTTCTTCGATGGCAAACGCAGCCGCATGCCGAAAAGGCCCATCAGGCGAAACTAGCAAGCCCCCATTTGCTCACTTACCGTGGGCAGTTGGGACAATGGGGCAACACTTGATATGCCGAGCTTCAGAGGGTGAATAAGAGGGATGTGAACCGCCCCAAGGAATGGGGCAATTGGGGCTTTGATTGACAAAACAAGCCACCAAACATAATCTTCAAGCCAATATGACCGACGCCTCTGCATTTCTGTACGCGTCGGTTCTCATTTTAGCGTAGCGGTATGCTTCGCAAATGTGTTTCGATTGCTTCAATCATCGACTTAGTAAGTGGTAAATGCGCTTTTTCTTTCGCCCAGATTTCATGAAAGCCTGCCACGGTTTGCTTGGCAGTATCTAACACCAATTTTTCTGGCAGCATGGCTTTAGCCGCCAAGTGTGACAGCTCATCCAGCGTGAAATCACTGAATTTCTTGCTACGACTCACCTTCAGCGATGCACTATCATCGGGGATATAAGGAATGGTCGAGACAAAGTCATAAGCAGGTGCAATCGATGCTGCGCGCTTGTCTTTGTAAATCACAGACCAATTCTTCAGATGCATATCCGCATTGCCAATTAGGGTATTGAACACCAATCGACGCGTAAATTCTGCAATGTCTTCGTCTTGACCTTCGATGCCGATAACCTGAGCAATATTGCGCATACTGGCTTTTTTGTATTTATCTTGAGGATAGACGCCAAACACTTGCGCAAAATCTTCAATATGTACGGCTTGATCACCTGCACGATCAAAGCGCTTGATCACAAACGCCTGAGCATTTTTAAAAGCATCGCCAAATTTACCAATACCCTCTGGGATATTAGCAATCTGGTTAATCGGGAGTAGCTGCGTTTCTGGCACATCCATCCCCAACATGCGAGCCAATTCCATCATCGAATATTCATTTTCTGGCACAGCGTCAAAGCGAGACGATGGCAATTTCACAATCCAAGAGCCACCTTTACCGGTTGCCGGAATAGTCAAACCACCGCTTGCCTGTTGTACGGCTGAAAACTTCAACTGTACACCCGCTAATGAAAAACGCATTGGTGATTCAATTTCCGTTTCATCGTCAATGTCTTGATGCACATTAGGCGGCAGCGCTTCGCCATCAGCAGGTTCAACCGTGATCGCACCTGCTAAATCTTGTCCTAACACCCACAATAGAAAAAACTCCCGCGCTGGATTCACTCCGGCACGCTCTGCCAGGTAATGACGCATGGTTTCTTCTGGCAAAAGGTTAGAGAAAAACGGAGTTAACTTGGTTTGGGTCGGTTTAAAACTAGTCAGTAAGCCACCCAGTGCATCTTTAAAACCCAGCCCTAACACGGGCCGTGATTCATCATGAATGTACGAATCCATAAAGGCAAAAAGCGTTCTGTCATTGCCCACGTTGGTGATCGTTGCTATGGGCTCACCGTAGAGCAACACGTTGAGCGTAGAAACATGATTAGTCATCGTCGTCTTCCCCTAACTGATATGCCGGTGACATCTGCTCAGCTTCATCGTTGATACCATTATTGTTTGACCCGTTATGATAAACACCTCGGCTGCTTCGAATGATCGACTTGATGGCAGGAACTGACTTTTTAGGCGCAACCAATAGCTCTAGGTCGAGTACACGGGCAAGTGCAATCAAACTGGATATTCTTAAATCAACACCGCCAGACTCGATTTTCGAAATATGACTTTGCGGCACCCCCGAACGCGCGCTTAACTCTCTTTGGCTAAACCCCTTGCGTACCCGAGCTTCTCGAAGACTTTCTAGTATCTGCTCTGTTACATAGCTCATTTCGATACGCCTTAATGAATCAATTAGGAATAATTATATACAAAAACATATCACCGCAATCCCACGAACACAAGAATGATTAGCTATTATGTATCACTAATCACTTCTTGATATACAATTATAGATAAAACGTAACGCGCGCGCTCACTTACTGTGGGCTTTGGGACAGTGGGGCAACACTTGATACCGCAAGCTTTAGAGGGTGAATAAGAGGAATTTTAGCCGCCCCAAGGAATGGGGCAATTGGGGGCCGTGCCAACAACTCCTTTCAGTCAATCAAACTACAAACTTGCAAAAGTCCCAATATGGGACTAACATCTGTTTATGAGAATTATCGCACTATCAACCTTAAAAACATTTTGGGAAGACAGCCCAGAATACATTGACGCTAAAGAGCCAACTTTAGCGTGGTATAGGCATGCATTAAACGCTGATTGGGGCTCACCGGCGGATGTGAAACAGGACTTCAGAAATGCCAGCATCCTCAAAGATGGGCGTGTCGTGTTTAACATTGCCGGTAATAAGTACCGGTTAGTTGTTTGGATCAATTATGCCTACAAAGTGGTTTACATACGGTTTATCGGCAGCCATGCGCAATACGATAAAATTGATGTGCAAACGATTTGAAGCCAAACGGTAGTAACAAGAGGTAAATATAATGGACATCAGACCTATTAAAACAGATGCCGACTACCGCGCGGCATTAAACGACATCGAAAACCTAATGATGGCGGAGCCAGATACCATTGAAGGCGAAAAGCTGGACATTTTGGTTACGTTAGTCGAGGCCTACGAAGCAAAGCATTTTCCAATGGATTTGCCAGACCCTGTTGAGGCAATAAAGTTTGAGATGGAGCGCAAAGGCTTAACGGTTAAAGATCTTGAACCCATGATAGGTAAAAGCAATCGTGTTTATGAAATCCTAAACCATAAGCGATCACTCACGCTAAAAATGATTTGGAAACTTCATGAAGGGCTAGGTATTCCAGCAGAGTCGCTGATCAAACCGCCGCAAGTTCGCGCTTCATAGCGCTGCGCATAAAAATTATGTTGTCATGAATGACGCTCGCTACCCAAACATTTCTGCTATTGATAACAGGCTAGCTGAGCTTGAAAACGAAAAGCAGCAGCTTCTCGCATTAAGAGAAGCTTTGCGTAGCGCTCAAAACGAGCGTTCAGTACAGACATTCACGCCAGAACTATACCGCCAGCTGAGCTAATAAAAACAGATGAGCGCCCCAAAATAAGCGATGCCTACCGCTGGCTCGTCGATAACCAACAGCGCACTTCAAAAATTGTCTCAGACGCCTCTCAGTGTGTTCAAAATGGCGGACACCCGTTAGTCCTTACAGAGCGTAGAGAGCACGCAGAGGAAATACACTCATAACTTACCAAGATGGGTATAAGCACTGTCGTACTCAAAGGCGCCATGAAAGCTGCCGAACGCAAGAATGCAGATAATCATCTGCAATCGGCTCAAGTCGTCGCAACAGGAAAATATGTGGGTGAAGGGTTTGACCTGCCAAGACTGGATACGTTGTTTTTGGCCATGCCAATCGCATGGAAAGGTACGTTGGCCCAATATGCCGGTCGTATTCATCGTGGATCGGAAGGAAAAACACAAGTCACCATTCACGACTATGTGGACTGCGCCCTCCCTATGCTGCAACGCATGTTTAAAAAACGCGAGAAAAGCTACAAGGCAATGGGGTACGCCCTTGAATACTTTGAGGGTAACAGTGACAAGCAACCTTCACTGAAGTTAGAAAACGTCCCTTTATCAAATACCAAGCCAAAATAAACAGCAGCGCTTCATTAAACACTTCCCCATGCCTTTACCCCCATACGCCAAAACCACTATCCGTTTGGCTTTTGGATCGAAACGCCAAACAGGGAAATCAGCCCATTTACTGTTTGGCGTCTCGATTGAAATCCAACGCTGCTAAGCCTTGCCAGTACTGGATCAAAGCAAGGTTTGGCGCTTTTTGCACCCTAAACCAACCTCGAATCCAAAGTACAAACCGTTTGGTTTTTTAAACCCAGAATGCAAACGATCGTTTGGCGTCTCGATTTTTTTGCACTAGCCAAATGCCGCCAAACAGCGCCGTATTGGACGATGTATTTCAAACAGTTAGCCGCGCACAGGTCATCATAAAAAACCGATTTGACTGGTTAGTTTGATGGCCATTTCTTTCATCTAATTCACCACCGAGTCTGCACCCGACCACTGAAAATAGACGGCATGACGAACCAACAAGGTGATAAGTGACGTGTTATGGGCAAGTGGCAACGATTGGGATAGAGAATGGATAAAGCAGGTGGTCGCTTTACTGGCTGGGTATGGCGCGTTTACCCTCTACCCAGCATTGAGCCAGTGCGAGAATGCCGCCGAACGTTTAACCCGCTGGCTGACCTATCAGTTACCACGCGTTAAACAAGCGCACCCAGGCTGCCCGATTCACCAATGGCTGAACAGCATTGGCGCACAAGAGATCGTAGAAAAATGGCAGCACCCCGAGCAATGGCCAAACCTGTATTGGCTACCTTTGCCTGAGGTTGATGGCCACGCGCAAGGCGGCTTGGTTTTGTTACCAGCGCATTTGTTACCGGTAAATGGGGATTGCACAAGCCAAACCAGAACATTGCAAGCAAACACACCGGCCAACGCCTGTATTTTTTGGTGCATTACGCCTTTATCTAAAACAGGAAAACGCGCTACCTTGCACCCCAAACAGCAAAACCGCGCCTTTTGCCTGCCCAGTTCGCCGGAGCAAATGGGTAAATCGTGCACAGGGTTGTTACTGAGTGGCTTAAGAAAAGCCAACGGAAAACCAAACGGCAACGTGATCAGCCACCAGATTAACCTAGCGCTGCTGCACCACCTTTGCGAGCCGGAGAGTGATGTGTGGTTGAAAGCGAATTTTGGTGCCGTAACTCATTACGGTACCAAAAATTAGAAGCCTGAAAAAGAGTAACCCCTCGCAGGGCGCTGATCTAACGGGTAGCGGGAGGGGTGTTGTTGGTGCGATTTTAATATCAAAAGCGCCAAATAGCTCGATATTATTTGATGTCGCTTTTTAATTGGCAGTATGTATCAGACTGTTTTAAGTTCCTGCTTTTTAATGTCATTCATGGCGAGCTTATTAAAACGAGCTTCATCTGCGCCTGCCTGTTCACTATTACAGTAATCACACATTCAATACTGGCTTTCAATTTGGTCTTGTTGGTCCAAATACTCAACCGTAACCATTTCAGTATGCAGGATGAGTTGACCCATCTCGCAAATTGAACAGGTTCGAGTATTCATCACATATCCTCAAAACAATAAGAGTCTGGATGCTAGCACACCGCTTATTAAAAACCATAAGTAATCCATTGACATAGCCAACCACTCACATAAACTGCATTTAAATGTATTTTTTCGACAAAACAAGAGTCTGTTCGTCATGAGCGATGAAGTGTTAACCATCAAAGAAGTCGCGCAATACCTGAAGGTCAATGAGCGCACTATTTACCGTTTGGCTGCCAGTGGTGAACTACCAGGGTTTCGTGTTGGTAACGCTTGGCGCTTTAAACAAAGTGACTTGGCAACTTGGGTGGCTAAACAAACTCAAAAATCAGCCTCTAAAGAATAATCATGGAGCACCGCAGCATGGAAATAGCGCAGTTAATCAAACAACTCGGCTCTACACCTAAAAACGCGGCCGCCGTATTTAGTGAACACCGAACCTTGTGGCAATCTCTTAGTTTTAATCAAACACAAGTCGCACTTTGGCTGGCCTCGTTACCGCTAAACAATCAGCAAAAAGAGTCGTCCGCGGCTTATCAGGTAACCCCTGATATTGCAGCGCATTTAGTGTCACTGCTACAACAAGCCGGTGGGCGCATGCCGTTAGCACTGGTGCTAAAAAAGCTGCCAGCGGGTATCACTACTAGCGAGCAACAGATACGCAAACTGGCGCAGCAACATGCACAGTTAGACATAAAAGGGCCCTTGCTGATTTTACTGAATTAGCACGTTGGTGAATTGGCAGGTTTAGTCACCCGCAACCAACCCAAAGGCATCGTCGAACGACTTAATAA
The DNA here is from genome assembly GCF_052655985.1 of Alishewanella sp. HL-SH05. The sequence continues at coordinate 755,433 of NZ_CP199753.1, read as the reverse complement.
AAGAATGAAATAAACATCATGGCAAAAGAAGAAAAAGCAAAAAAACAAGATCCCAAGCAACAGCTTGAACCGCTGTTTAATCACCTAACCACGCAGCACACCGAGTTCACCCAACCATTAATTGAGCTGCCCGAGCACGAATTTGCTAAAGCTGGGTTAATTCAAGGCTTGGTCGAAGGCAACTTAACGCCACCGGTTATGCTGGTGGCACTGGCTGAAGGCCATTGGGAATACGCCGCCGATACCGCTAAGTTTGATGAGTTAGCCTTTCAACTGTTAAGCGATATCGAGGGTGACTGGCCAGTGTTTGCCGTGGTGGCCGATGGCAGCAACCAGCGTATATTGGCGTTATTTGGTGCCGATGGCTCAGATGGCACCCACGGAGTCGACAGCCTGCCAAGTCTTGAAGAATTGCGCAGTTTTGACCGCCTAGAGCGCGACCCAACCTTTCGTTGGTCAATGCGCATTTATACCCGCTTAATGCAGCGCTTTGATGCCTTTCATGAAAACGTTTATCGCGTTACCAAAGACAAAGTAAACGACAAAAACGACATCATCGAAGAAGTCGCCAAGCTACTGTTTTTAGAAAGCTTTCGTGTCCACCACGATGAAGAGCTCACCTTTAACGACGAAGCGGGCAATACCTTACGTTTTCGCGATGTGTACGATTGGCAGTATGTTGCCAATCACGGCGATAAAGCAGTAGAGCAAATCAAAGCGGCGTTTGAACAATTTAAAAGCCACGAAGACTACGTGGTCATTTCAGACGATGGCTCACGCAACGCCATTTTTGGTAAAGACACCCATTTGCGCCTCTCGGTAGCCAAAAACTACCAAGACCTGCTCGAAGCGATACAAAACCTAGGGCCACTCAAAACCAACGATGGCAAAACCATTAAAGAGCACGGCACCTTGGGCGATGTCTCCGGTGATTTACTTGGCCGCGTGTTCGATGTGTTCCTACGCGCTAACTTTGAATCTAAAGGTGGCCTTGGCGTATACCTCACACCAAACCCTGTTAAACAAGCCATGCTCGAAATCGCGATGCACGATATCGACGATGACGACGAAATGCGCTCGCGCTTGGCCAATGGTGATTTCCGTTTCTGCGATCCAACTTGTGGCTCCTTTGGTTTTGGCTCGGTGGCCCTCAGCCAAATTGATAAATGGATCGACTTTAAACTGGTGCTGGCCGACGACAAAAAAGAACAGCTAAAACAGAAGCTACGCGAAAGTGCCTTTACCGGTGCTGACGCCGCGCCACGTATGGTAATGTTGGCCCGCGTCAATATGGCGCTGCAAAACGCACCTAAAGCGCAAATTTTCTATACCGATAACTCACTGACCACCCAAGCGCTTAAGCCCAATAGCTTTGACCTGATCTGTACCAACCCGCCCTTTGGCACCCCAAAATTTGGTAAAGATAAAAAAGGCCAGGAATCGAAAAAGAACTACGAAGCCAATATGGAGCAAGTGCTTGGTGGCTTTCGCCCAGCCGAAAAAGTGGTCGATAGCTACAACGCCTACTACGACCACCTGAAAATGAAATGGCAAGATACCGGCGATTTAGAACTGGATGACAATGGCAACCCAAAATGGGCCGGTTACCGCACCGATTTACGCCGCACCGGCGGTACCGATAAAAAGCCCGTTTACAGTTTGCAGCCGAGCACAGAAGGTTTAGCCCTTGGCAGCAAACCCGACAGCAAAGGCAACTGGCAGCCCGTGAGCTCCACCATTGATCCTGCGGTGTTGTTTATTGACCGCTGCCTGCAACTGCTTAAGCCCGGAGGCCGTTTAATGATTGTCTTACCCGATGGTATTTTGTGTAACTCCGGCGACCGTTATGTGCGCGAGTACATTATGGGCAAAAAAGACGAACAAACTGGCGAGTTTGTGGGTGGTAAAGCCATCGTTAAAGCGGTGATCTCATTACCTAGCGACTGCTTTAAACTCTCTGGCACAGGCGCAAAAACCTCGATTTTGTATTTGCAAAAACGCCACGCTAACCCAAACCAGCCCGAGCAGTTTTTACCCGAGCCACAAACCGAGGTGTTTATGGCCGTAGCCGAAACCTTGGGATATGTGGTGAAAAACAATATCGAAGACTATAACGCTGGTGTCGCTAATGATCTGGATAAGATTGTGTCGGCTTATAAGCGGGGTGAGTGATGTTTGCTAAAAGATACAGTCCTAATGAATTAATAGACATTATCGCTGCGCCGTCGTACAGCCCTGAAATTATCAACTACGTTAAGAAAGTTGCGAGTGCCCCATTTCTATCGCAGTTTTTGAGTCAAAAGCCTAAGTTGGGAATTACAGGAACAATCGCCAAGGATTATGTTGATGCTGATACTGAAGACGCAGTTCCATATGTATCAACTAAACAGGTCAAGGGGCTTCATGCATATATTGATGATGCGAAATACATTTCGAAAGACGCGGATATAGAGTGGGCGAAGTGTAGAGTTGAAGATGGCGACATCATCATAAACAAGAGTGGTAATGTTGGTGCTGCCGCCGTTCTTTGTTGTGCGCCATATCCCTACACAAATTCAGTCTCCGATATTATCAATATTAAGCTTGCAAAGAATTCCACGATTGACAGAGATTACCTCGTTGTTTATCTGAATAGTCCCTACGGTCAGAAACAATTACAGCGACTTAGTGGCGGTGCGATTTTCAGTCACGTTAGCTTGCATGCTATACCTGATATCCGTGTTTTTCATCCTGACATAAAGGCCCAAAAATACATCGGGGATAAAGTTCGCCAAGCCGAGCAACTGCGCGCTTGGGCGAAGCGGTTGGAAAGTTCAATTGAGCACCTGTTGACATCAAATGATGACTACTTATCGGTTTGCAACACGGCTGAAACAAAAACTAGTCGCCCACAACTAAACGATTTATCAAATAGGTTGGACCCTAAATACTACGGTAATAAAGCTATTGCCGTTCACCGTTTTGCTCGTAAAACTGGAATGGCGCTGGGTAGCTTAATCAAATCGGTTGCTAATGGTTTTGAGGAGCGTTCATTTATTGAAAGTGGTTTGGCTTACATTACCGTATCTGAAGTTTCGTCAGGCCGCCTAAACGCACAAGCCGCCCCCAAGATCAGTAAAAGCGTCGACGTGCCAGCAAAGGCAATTATTCATGAGTCTTGTGCTTTAGTGGTGCGAACAGGGTCAATCGGCACGGCCGTAAAAGTGCACGCATTGGATAAAGGCTGTGCAATTAGTAGTCATTTGATTCGATTAGAATTCAATGATGAAGAAACCGCAGCTGCTGTGGCCGTTTTCCTGAATTCCGCAGCAGGGAAAGTTTTGCTTCATAAAATTAGCTATGGTGCGGTTCAACCCCAAATTGGGCAAGAAGAATTACTCGCACTAAGTATTCCTGAATATGTTCTTAATGAAAAAGCGAAATGTTTAGAGCTTTTAAATAACTATGAACTTGCTATTAGAGCTTCAATGAATCTCACAAGCGCCGCCAAAAACCTAGTCGAAGCCCTAATAGAAGGTCAGTTGACCGAACAACAGCTAATCCAAGCCCAACAATCCTTGGATGATGGCGATAACCGCTTAGACCAAGCCATATTAAGTAAACTCAGCAACCAAGGTTACGCCATTGACGGTGCCACACCGCTGTTTAGCGATATTGATGAGCTTTACCGTTTGCTGGAAAGTGCCGCCCAAACTGAGGCTGAGGAGTAAGCATGGTGGCGAGCACTCACGCAAGCAGCCCGTTAAGCCATGAGGCGGCGCACAGCCTTTGCCAGTTGCTTGACCAACTTTGGTCAAGCGGCGGCTTAGCGGCCAATAAAACAGCACCATTATTGAGTGCTATTCCTGCGCTTAAAAACCTATTACAGCCACTTGCGGCGGGTGCTGTTGGCGATACAGAAAATGATTTAAAAGAAGAGATCAACGCCTATTGCCTAAGCGCGCCTTTGCTGAATGCACACAACGAACTGAGCCAATTAGGTGAATGGCAATTGGCGCTACTCGGTTTAAACGCAGAAGTGCGCGAGCATTGGCTTAACTTAGCAGCGGCACGCTGCAGTGAAGCAGGCGCCATGAGCGACCCGCAAGTGTTGGTTAAACTTATCCAGCAATTGGGCAATGTCAGTGAGTGGGTATTGGCGCAGCTAGAAAGAACTGATGCTCATCCACAACTTATCGCTGGGCCACTCTCGCAACTAGAGCGTGATTTACTCGGCCATAGCCTCAGCGATAACGCGGCTATTCCAGCCTTATGCCGCATTTTGCGCGCCTCTTTTACGTTGCACGCTTTAAGTGAACAAACCGAAGCGCTGACGCCAATCCAACCTATCGATAACACTGCGAAACAGCTGGCGAGTAACTGGTGTAGCGGCCGTTTATTGGCGCTGCCTGAATATTTATTGAGTGAATTCAACCTCAAGCAGCCCATTAAATCGCCCATTAAATCGCCCATTAAACCACATGCCCATTGGTTGTTGGTGCCGCAGCCTGTGAATGCTGAGGCGACATACATTCAGCACTTTGCCCAGCAGCCGTGGTGGTTTTTATTAAGCCTGCTGAGCTTTGTGCAAGATGCCTGGGCCGCCGAACAGCGCGGCGGTTTATTGCTGACTTTACCCGCTGGGCAAAACGCCTTTGCCCCAAGCCAAATTAATGTGGCGGTACAAGGTATTGAGGGTGATGAAGTGAACTTGGGCAGTTTGGCCGAGTTTTTAGTGCAATTACTGAGCGAGCTGAATATTGCCCTTTACCCAGCACTAACCGATAGCGCAGAAGATATGCAGCGCTTAAACCGAGCGCTTAGCCCAATAGTGGCTGAATTACTGGCGAAAAAAATCTGGCAGTTTTTCGAGGCAGGCCGAGGCGAACCCGGCCATTACCGCATTCACCCAGATTTTAGCGATGCCTGTTACAGCCTGCTGCTCGCGCCGCTGTTTGGCTACAAAAGCCAATATTTACAACAGGCGATTAAGCAGCTGGCGCAAACAAACTATACCAATAAAAAACGCACCAGCGCGGGCAACAGAATAAACCTAGAAGGATTTTTGTGATGAGTTTTGAATTAGATAATGTGGTGGTTGATAAGTTAGCCAAACAACACCGCTGGGCCGCCACCGGTGTGTCGGACTACCCGCCGCGTGATCCATTAGTCGGCCAAAGCCGCTTTTTTAAACGCTTTCAAACCTTTTTGCATACGGTTGACCATGACGACGACCGTTTTGCCCATGTGTTTGCGGTAGAAGCCGAATGGGGCCGAGGTAAATCCCGTTTAGGTCATGAATTGGTGGCGCAAATTAATGACTGCTCTAAGGGCTGGTATGTGCGTGACGAACAAGGCCAATTGCAGGATCAGCAATTGTTTAATACCGAAGCGCAAGATAAATACTTAGCGCTGTATATTCGTTATTCGCAAGTGGCATCTGACTATCAAAACTCCGACAACTGGTTTGCCTTTGGTTTGTATCAGGCGCTGTTGCCACTGGCGACGCAAGCCTTTGATGGCTCCATTCAAAGTGAAATTGCCAAACAAGCTTATGAGCGTTTAATGCCGTTTGGCTTTAACGCGGCGCTATTGGCCGCTGCGCTTGAGCTCGATAAAAACCACAGCGAAGAAGACCTCTACACAGACCAAACCTTAGTGGTGAGCTTAGTGCAAGCCGCCTACGACGTACTCAAACGTTTTGGTGTGCAGTATGTGTTAGTGGTGCTCGATGAACTTGAAACCGTCGCCGAAGCCGCCACCTTTGGTATAGAAGATGAGCAAGACAAGCGTCTTGATGGTCAAGCTATTCGATTAATTGGTAAAGCAATTAAAGAAGAAGATCCACGTCGTAAACTGCCTTGGCTGCGTTATGTGGCGCTCTGTTCACCCCTTTTGGGTCAGCAACTGCGCGAAATTCAATCGGTGGCGCGCCGTTTTGAATTGGTCGAGCTGGAACACAACGCCTTTGCCGATGTATCCGACTATGTCGCCAGCCTATTAACAGCAGGTAAACTGGGCTTTGATTATCCTGCGGGTTTAGTTGAAGCCGCCTATGCCATGAGTGGTGCTAACTTCGGTTGGTTTAACGTGGTGATGGCCAATGTGGATGCGGTGCTTGACCAATTCCAGCAAGCAGGTCGCTGCATTAATGATGTGGGTGATTTGTTTGAAGCCGTACTGGCAGGCTCTGGCCGTGTGGCTAAACACGTGCTGGATAAAGGCGCGATTGAAGGTATTCAAACCCGCGACCAAGCCCTATTAGCCCAGTGTCGTAGTTTGCTTTACGGCCAATTACCGGTTCGTTTGGCTGACGTTAGCCAAGCCACTGCATTACTGGCATTGAAAAATGAAGATCAAGAACCGATAGCGGCCTATTACCGCAAACTGAGTATCGACCGCTTACAGTGCCGCCAAGCGTTAGAGCAAGCTAAGTTTGTGCGTAAAAATGATGAATGGTTATATCCGGCCGTTGACCAAGCACTGAGCCTAGATACCTTACTCGATAACCTGCGTACCTTTTCAATTAAAGAGCTGGCCGCCAGTGGTGATAAAGGCGCGGTGTTGCTGCCGTTATCCAAGGGTGAGTTTAAATATTTACTGAGTCTGTTGTACGACCACCCAGCCATTGAATTTGCCGCCGATGCCCTATGGCATAAATTAGTCGGTGATACCGCCGAACTGGATGCCAGCGAAGCGACCCATATTGGCCCCAGTGTGGCGATGTTATTGCGTTTGGATTTGCGCTATCGCAGCGCACAGCAAAACTCGTTGATATTTAAAGACCCAAGCATGGGTGATGGCCACGAACAGGCGATGGCCGAACTGGCTAAACAAAGCAGCCAAAAACCGATTATTAAAGCCTTAACCCGTGTAACGGGCTTTGTTCGCTTGTTGGATAACAACTGGCGCTATGACGAAAACTTGCTGAGCAATAAAGCCGGTAGCGACGACGCACCGCTGGCGATATTGACCGAGCCGAAAAGCCGCCAAGGTGGCCTGTTTACCTTAGAAGGCTTTAAGCTACACCCAGAGGGTAAAGCTTTATTTGCTTGGGTGAGCAATCTGATTGAGCTTAATAAGCTCCATACCTTTGCTGCTGAACATAGCCGCCAAAGTGGCCGCACACCCGTATTGGCGCTCACTGCCTCTGCCCATTTAATGGAGCAATACAGCCGCTTGGATGACAGCAATGAATTACGCGATGCCTTACTGCTGCACTATGTCAACCCAAGCGAAGCCGACCAGTTAGAGCGCATCGGCTTAAGTTTGGCCACCTGCCAGCAACATGGCGTGACCTTAAGTGCTGAGAGCTTCACCGCCAAGTTTAAAAACAAGTTGCATGCGTTAAGCACCTTTGCCAATGATGCGATTCATAAGTGGCGCCAGCGTTTGCAACAACGCGGCTTAATTGCTTGGCCGCTAAAAGTAGACGGTAAATTATCGCCCATTGATCGCGACTTATTGTTTAAAGGCTGGTATCAGCTGGCTATTGCCCACCCAGAACTTAACGGTGTATTGGATTTACAGCAGCAACATGGTGTGCCAGTGGATGAACTCAGCAGTTTATTAGATAAACTCAAAGTGCCGGGCAGCTATATGGCCAAAGGTTACACCGCTGATGAACATGCGGGTTTATTTACCGAGCTGAATAATGTGCAGCGCAGTACTGCGCTAATCCCGCTGTTTTTAGCCCGCATTGCCCACCCCAACAAACAACAAAAGTGGCAGTTTGAGCGCTTTAAGCAACAGTTTTATTTTGCCTATGTGGCCGAAACCAGCATTACCGCCAGAGGCGTGTTCAATGATTGGATGTGGTGGTGTGGTGAGCTGAATTTACTCACCCTAACTAACCCAACTGATAAACAAGCCATTTGGGAAAGTTACCCACGTTCGCGTTTAGAAAATGCCATTATCGAGGCGCAAAACTGGTTTAGCGGTAACGCTATGGACAGTTACAAAGCCAACGTGGAAGTGATGAGCCGCGTATATGGTTATGGTCGCATTAATGAAGTGTTCGCGCCTCTGGGCAAAAACCAGTTGGGCTATGCCACGGTAGAGGCCAAAGAGCAGTTAGAAAAAGCACAGGCACTCTTTAATGCGCTTAAGCAGCAAGAAGAAAAGCTCGAGGATATTAGCGAGCCCAATGAGGCCCACCTTTTAGCGGGGCTTATTGATAAGCGCGCTGAGATATTGGCTTTGGTCGCTAAGGTTAAACCACTTAATAGCAGTAAACCTACGCTTAAAGATGCGCACATTCTTGATTTAGAAGACAAAACGACGTCGCTTTATCAGCGGGTTGAACAAGCCTGTTTATTTGCTGAATTTGTCGAGCGTAGTGCCGAGCGTATTAATCTTCGACTCGCCGATTTAATCAAAGACGTTGAGACAGACTGTGCCGCGATCGCTCATTTCCCAAAAAGTTTATATACCAACACGTTGCGCACCATTGGCCATATTTTAGATGGCGCATTAAAAGCGGATGCCAGCAGTGCCACAGGCCAAAAAGAGCAGCAAGCTGGCAGTGATACGTTATTACACTACCTGCGCAAACTCGATTTAGGTAAAGCGCAGGATAAGCTTTCGGTTTTAGCGTTGGAGGTGGGCTTAAACCTGCACACTGAACAACAGCTGCCACTGCCAGAAATTCAAGGCAGTATTTTAGCGAGCTACCGTAATTGTAAAGAGCGCTTTGAGAAGTTAGTGAATAACCTAGCCGAGCAAAACCAACGCGCCCAACAGCTACAACAATTACTCAGTAGTGCCACTGCCGAGTATGAGCACGCAAGTGATATTGCCGAATTACCGAAACTGATCATGAAGTTACAACTGATTGACGATGCAATAGCGGATTTACCCGCTGATGCTGAAAGCAAACGCCAGAGCATGCAAACCACTTTACGCAATGGCCAGTTCTCGGGGTTGCGTGATTTACCAGAAGAACTACTCAAATCGGCACGGGGGCAAATTGCGCCTATTCAAGGCCAGTTATTAAAAATAGAGGAACGTTTAAACAATGTTAAACATTCCGCCATCGAGCAGGTAAATAGCTGGTTGCTGGTATTAAAGCCGCTATTAGCTTCCCAGCAGCAACCGCTACCTGCTGAATTAACACTAAACGACGTCGCCAAGTTAGGGATGAGTGAGCTGGTGATGGTGTGTGATAAAACTTTGGCTGATTGGCAGCAACAAGGTGACGCTATTTTGCAAGGCACAGGGCTAACACTGGCACAGTGGCAGCCTATTTATCAAGCGCTTAGCCAAAATCAAGAGCCAGCATTAACGCCTGAGCAGCAACAGGGTTTGGTCGCTAAAGGCATAGTTAAAATGCGCCTCACTTTTGCGATGGGTTTGTAGAGGTGATGCAATGAGTATTTATTTGTCAGCCACATTGGCGAGTAATCGTAAAGGTCGCTTTTTGCAATCGGTTGCGGGGGCGACGCCACTTGAGAGTGACTGGCTAAACTCACCACCTGCTTGCGGCTTGCTATTAGTGCAAGCAGAAGAGTTAACCGACAATGAGGTTTGCCAGACCTTGTATATATGGGCCATGCAAGCGGGCTGCACCGCGTTAGTTATTAATCCACAAATAGCGCAACTGGCAAAGTTGGCTGAGCTACCTATTGCGCTAGATTGGTCATTAGCACCGGCGACCTTGAGCGCTCAAGAGCCTGAGTTAACCGCGTTATTAGCCAGTGAAACAGACCAAATGATTACTGGCTTTGCTGGCAGTGCAGATCGCCTACAACATATGGCAGGCGATGCAGTGCATACCCGCTATGTACGTAAACACAGCAACAGTGGCTTATTTGCGGTGACGACGTTGCCTTTGTGGTCGTTAAGTTTGCTCGACCATGCCGAGGTTTTAGTGAGCTGGCTAAATTGGTTTTTGGACCATGCGGGGCTAGCAGCACCTATTGCTGAGAAAAAACCGGATTTATCGGATTATTCACTAGATAAGCAGGATCTGGTTGTTTTGTTACTGCTATACGCTGGCAATGGTATGAGCTTAAAAGAGCTTGCCGAGCATAATGCAGTCAGGCTGATGTTTGATGTTGAGAGTCTTGATTTAGCCGACCGTGGTGAGATATTGCAACAACATGGTTTTATTAATGAAGCGAGTTTGACCGAAACCGGTAAAAACAGCTTACAAGCATCGCAATATTGGACCTATGCACCGCTACTTAACGAGCTGTTAAACACAGGAGCGCTATCAGAATGAATGAGAATAAAACAATGAATTTAGCGCAATCACTCGCCATTGATAGCCAGCTGCGCTTACCAGGCAGCGCCGGGCGTTTGCTAAAACAAATTCGTGATATTGAACAAGTAGCGCCACTGTTTCGTGATGCTGGATTAGTGAAAGCAGTGCCTAAACCTACAGTCGTAAATTTACGCGTAGCGGGTATAGCAACTAAATCATGCCTAGACAAAGCCTTGGGTGGTTTTATTTATGCCAGTGCTGCGGTGCGCACCGACTTATTGATAGATGAAAACAGAGTTAGCACCTTAGGTGGCGATTCGGTCTCGGAACTGGACGATATTGATTTTGAAGCGCAGCGTAAACGACTTGATTTGATTGAAATTCGCCAAGCCTACCAGTTGGTTGAAAAACAACTGTTAAGCCAAGAGCCTTGCGATTTAATTTTACTCGATACGCCACTGTTTTTAGCGCGTGATATGGCGCCACTGGAGCGCAACCTTCGCCATAAGCATGAGTACGACAAAACCAAGCAAGCCATAGAATTATTTTGGCAAAATCATCGCTCGAAACTGTTTCCGTGGAATCCAACTGGCGTTGTACTGGCTAGTATTTTGGCTGAGCGTTTTAGTGCCATTGTCAGTATTGCGAAGCAAGATTTACGAACCGAGAAAGGTCGTAAGCAGATTTTAGATTCTGATGGGTTTTCTAGCGAGTTGATGCAAAGCCTAGCAGGACTGGATGAAAGTTTGGCAGGTGTGGGTGACTTGCGTTTTATTAACGGCATTTTGGGTAACTATTCTCGAACTATCGCCTTTCGTTTGTCTGAACAAGAAAACCGCATAGAACCTAGTGCAGAAGCTAAACAAGGACTTATTGGCTTTCACTTTCGTAGTGCTCGCAGTGGTCAAATAAAAATGGTGCAGCTGGCCGGTGATGAGCCCGATTGGCAGAGTGCAGACTTAGATTTAGTGGCATCACGCTTAATGGTGCTGGATATGCAGAATAAAGGCAATGCAATGCCATTACCGCAATTACTTGGTTACCAACAACTTGGAATTTTACCTAAATTTGCCAAGTTCTATCGCCAAGGTTTGCACGGTGCACTTAAAAATAATGATATTGAAGCTGGCTGGTTGGCTGGTTTAGATGAGGGAATAAATAATGGCTTATAAAGTTTTAGGTAAATTAGTCGGAAATACCGGCGACGCCAACCAGTTAACTATGGTGGTAAAAGATTCGTTTTCAGTGCGCCGTGGTGAGTTTGTTCGCATTATGCATCAAGAGCGCAAAGATGAAGGCGAAGTCGCGGTACTGGGTCGCGTAATGAAAATAAGCCGTACTAACATGTTGTATAACGCAGGTTTTGGCGATGGCGTGACTGAGCTTGAGCTTTTACCGGGAGCAAATGTTACCGGTGAAAACATGTTTGCTCAGGTTGAGTTGGTCGGCTATCGCTGCCCTCTATCTCGTCAGATCAAGATCCCGCGCCGCCCACTTAACCCAGGCACCGCTGTTGAAACCGTGGACTTTCAGTTTTTAAGTGATTTTTACGAGTTTAATGAGCACTCTAGTTTGCACCTTGGCAACTTGGTCGGCTACGACAAAGGTGAGAATACGGTTCCTGTTTTTATAGATGTAAATAAACTGGTTACTGAGCATTTGGCTGTGCTAGCAATGACGGGTTCAGGAAAGTCATACACGGTTGGCCGGATCATTGAGCGCTTGGTTGCGATAAATAATGGTACTGTAGTGGTGTTTGACCCTCATGGTGAATATGGTAAAGCCCTCGCTGGTGGAAACCTGCAATTCTCTAGTTTGTTAGATGCAACTGACGATAAGCGCGATCAAGAAACGTTACCACTCATTAAACAAACCTTTGAAAAGCTACAAGCTGCGGGTGCGGGTATTCAGGTTTACTCGCCGCAACATGAATCGTTTAAGCATAAATACGCCAGTAAAAACGCGCCCCTTGCCCTTCAATTCGACCATTTTGAAATGGACGATATTGCGGAAATTTTACCGGGCTTAACGGAGCCTCAGCAGCGTGTGCTTGATGTGGCCATTCGTTATTGGCGCTCAGTGGATAAAGTAGAACCACGAGATATCAACCGATTGAGGCATTTGTTAGGTGATGGTATTGAAGAGCTTAAAGAGTGGGGTGATCTCTCTGAAGCTGAAGCGAAGGCGCTATCAGGTCGCAGTGCTGCCGTTGCGTCTATGAAGCTTTCTCGTGTGCTGAACGAAGCGCAAAGTTTTTACAGTGCAACAATGGCTGAGCCGACTGATATTTATAAAATGGTTGGACGCCCAAGTAATCAACAAGGGCGTTTAGTGGTTGTCGACTTACAAGGCTTGAGTGATACCGCAAAACAAGTCGTTTGTGCACTGCTATCGAGCGAAATTTTAAAAGCGGCTTCAAGCAAAACAGATCCGCTTCGTCCTTGCTTTATTGTGTACGAAGAAGGCCATAACTTTGCGCCCGCAGGTGGCAATGCCGTGAGCCACCGCATTATTAAAAAAATTGCTGGTGAAGGCCGTAAGTTTGGCGTTGGTTTTGGCATCGTGAGCCAGCGCCCGTCCAAATTGGACTCAGACGTGACCTCTCAATGCAATACGCTGATCACAATGCGATTGAAAAACCCAGACGATCAGCGCTTTATCGCTAAAGCCTCAGATATGGTTAGCAAAGCCGACTTGGACGAACTACCGAGCTTATCAACCGGTGAAGCGTTAGTGTGTGGACGCTCTATCCCTGCACCTCTGCTAGTTAAAGTAGGAAGTAAAGCGCTTATTCACGGCGGCGAATCGCCTGAGGTATTGCGCGTTTGGGGCACCTTTAATGGCTAAGCTACCCATGCCTGAGGTTGCTTGGGTAAGCGAGATGTTTCCACTTATAAGTAGCGGCAAACTATTGGACCAAGATGTATTGGTCCATAGCTTGGGTTGTAGTGTTTGGAATACCTTTGGGCATGAACAGTCGTTTATGGCAATGGTGGAATGCCCAGCTCCAGGTACCTTTGGAGCAGATATTCGCTCAGATTCAGGTTGGTTTGATAAAGCATCGGCATCACCTTTATGTTTAATTGAATTTGAACGATTTGATGGCTCTATTCGTGGCCAACAAAAGCTAGAAGAAAAATTAAAAAACTTATTAGAGGCAGCTCAGCGCTGGGGACACTCCCCAAAAACCTTAGTTCTCAGTGCATGGAGCCAAGGCTTAGTGAGTGCGCCTGATACGCAGAAACTAAAAGAGATCTGTCGTTCGGGGTTCACGTCTTCTACTGGCACGTTCGTACAGTCAGATTCTGAGGTTGAGGTGGTCTTTAGTCGCTTCTTGTTTGTTAAAAATCTAAATTCTATTGCTTTGGATAGAATTCACTATGAGGTGTTGATATGAATATAAAGTCAGCACATTTTTTACCAGGGACAAATAAGCGTCTTGGTGATAAATATTTATTACTTGAATGCCTAGGTGATGGCAGCCATGGCTGGGTATGGCGCGCCGAGCGCTTGCAAGATGGGCAAATTGTCGCGGTAAAAATCCCTAAGGATATTACGCGAGAAGATCGCCATCTAGCCGAAGGGAAAGAGCTGTTAGATGTTGAACCGCACGACAATATTGTACAAATTTATGATATGGGCCGGATTGATAACGAATGGTTTTATATCGAAATGGAGTATTTCCCAAGTCAGACTTTGGCGCAAAAACTTGATGATAGGCAGCGTAATTTTGGCCAGACTTATGAGCGATTATTTAAGATTTATCGCCAAGTACTGTGTGCAGTGCAATATCTGGCAGAGCTATCTGTTCCTATCTCCCATGGTGATATCAAGCCGCACAATATTTTAGTTGGTGAGCGGGACCTTGTGAAGTTGACTGATTTCGGTAGCTCAGCTTTACCGGAAGAGATCTATGTTCGCACCCGCGAAAATGGTGGTACGGTTTTATATTCCGCCCCTGAGTTTTCTAATGTCGATAGCCGTAGAGGTAACTTAGAAGAGCTGTTGCTGGGTGATATTTATAGTTTAGGCGTACTGCTATACCAATTATTAACAGGAACTTTGCCGCATGATACTCCACAGCAAGTTCAACGTAGCGCCCCTTTTAAGCGCCCGACAGAAATAAATAGTTCTATTCATCCAGACTTAGAGCAGGTTGTACTCACCTGCCTGCAAAAACAGCCGCAGCATCGTTATTTAACTGTTGGCGCATTGATTCAAGCATTTGATATTGCCAGCAATAAACAACTAAAAGTTGGCGCTATTGCTCCAATGTATCAGGCTAAGCCAGATCAGGATTGGTCGAGTGCCGTGATTGATGCAATGTCTGAACAGTCTTACCAAAAAGCGGCTCAACTGGCTTCTCAAGAATATAATCGCAGTAAAGACTTACAAGCTTTACACCAACAACTCATTGCCTTGTATCGCGCAAACCGTTTGTTTGATTTTGAAAAAGTTGTTGAGAACAATAAATCTACCTTAACTGAAGGCAAGATGGCCCAACCTTCAGAGCTATTCGAATTGATTGTTAAGGTGAACTTACAGTTACGCAATATTACTCAAGCTAAATTCTGGTTGCTGCAAAGAAAACAAATTGAAGAAGAAAACACGGCGACTATGTATTTAGAGTCATCTATCCTCGGCCTTGAGGCAAAGTATCCGGAAGCGAGGGCCTTATTGGAAAAAGTAAACCAAGCAACACCAATGAAATTCCACATATTGAGCCAACTCATTTTAGTTTGTGAACAGATGCGCGATTACTCAGGCGCTGCGGCTTACTTAAAAGCAGCTTTGCGTGTAATGCCATCTGATAACAGTATGAAAGAAAAGAAAGAGCTTTATGCAAAGCTTGGTGTGATATAGGTCTAAACATGCTTTCACGTTAAATCGTTAAGTGGACCCATTCAATAGAAGCAATTAGTGCTCTCAGAGAAATTAACGGCGCAACGATTGTGTCCACTGCCAATATACAACCAGTACACTAGCGGTATTGTCTGCAATGGACTACAAACTGAACCCAGCCCTTAGGTTGACTGGCGGTACACTGCAAGGCGACAAGCCTACACAGGATTCATCGCCATTTTAGTCATCCAAGATGCTGCCTTTCACGCAGTACATGCGTGGGCGTGTGTTGTCGGGCAGGCTGACTTTTCGCTGTGGTCGGTTGCCATCAGGGACTAGGTAGCCTGCGGCCATCAGTGCTTTGGCGGCGCGATCAGGGCTTAGGCCTTCGGTGGCTTCACGCCAGCCAGTTGGGTAAAACAGGTAGAGGGTTTGTGGGCCGCTGGTGTCTAGCCAACCCGCGCGTTGACGTACTTGGCTGCTGTAACCGGTTTGTTTCGGCGTAAAGCGGCTTTCGCCATGTTGCTCAATAAAACTGCGCACTTGGCGAATGGCTTGCTGATCTTCATTGGCGGCCACACCACCGCGAGCAAGTATCCATTGGTTAAGCTGGCTTAAACAGGCGGCTTCGACACTTTGAGCTGGCCAATCGAGTATTTTGGCTTGAATGGCTAACAGGCCAGCGCTGGCCAGTAAGGCAAATTTTTCGGCAACTCGACGCACTTGGCCGTCGGCCTCGGCTGGTAAGCTGGCTAAAAAACGTTGGCGTACGTTTTGGAAAACGGGTCGCACCTGCGCGCTGTGCTGCGTTAAATACCGTAACCAGTCCAAGGCCAAGCTGCCGTAATGTTGGCGACTTTGCTGTTTTAGGTGATCGGCTAAATCGGCGGCGTTCATGCCATGGCTATGGTTAAACACGCCCATTTGCGCTCCGGCATCGGCACTGAGATCAATCACACGCACTTGCTGCCCTGCTTTTACACGCTTGCCGATACTGGCAAGATGGCTTTCGAGCGTCACTTCGCCAGTGGATAAAAACACCAAACGCCAACGGGCGGGTAAGCGCATTTCACCGTATTTGCCTGCACGGGTTTTACCTTGTCCATTGGCAAGCATATAAGCGACATCGCCCGCCTCTTTTGGGTCAACTTCGCCCATTTCATCGAGCGCCAGCAAGGCATCGTTATGCGCTAATGCTGTGCCTTCTAAACCGTTGGCCGTGGCACGCCAACTGTGGCGCAGTTGATTAGGTTCGCCCCACACCGATAATGCCGGATACAGCGCTGCGGTTTTACCAGTACTGCTGGCACCGTAGAGGTGTAAACCAAAACCATCCACCCCACACAAATGCAACAATGGCGCAGCCAGTGCAGCGCAGACACCAACAATCAATAGCGGGTTATCCAGACAATAACGGCCAACGTGCTGCCGCCAACTGTCGCTACTTCCGTGTTGAATAAAGCCTTCTATCGGGTGCATGGTTTGCAGCACCATGCGCGGGTTGTTGCTGTGTTCGCTTGGGTAAAAGGTGAGGCGCGGATGCACATAAGCGTGGTGATGCCAGCCAATACAGTTCACGCTAATGGCCTTTTGCTTGGCCAGCTCGCCCATTTGTTGAATAAACAGCGAGAGCAACTGCCGCGCTTTGACACTGTTACTTAGCCGCATGCCTCGGCTGAGTAGGATTCGACGGTACTCGCTGCCGTCTCCGGCCAATAATTCTGCGGGCATAGCCCAGTAGCGATGGCGATTGTCATCGTCTAACCAGTGCAATAAATAACCGTAGTTGTCCCCTTGCGGATCGCGGGTGCGAGCAGCAACTTGCAGCCAAGAGCAGATTTTAACTGGGCTATCTTGCCCTGCCGGTTGCATCACCAGCCAGTTTTGCGCGTTATAGGCAAAACCAGCTGGTAATGTTGGCGCGTTGTTATGCATATCACTGGCAGGTAATTGGTTTGATGCTGATGGTTTATCCACGGCCATAAGCAGCACCGATACGGCGGGTTTCAATCCACTGGTCGATATCGCTTTCTAACCAGCCCACGGCACGCGCACCAATCCGAATGGAACGGGGAAATTCACCGCTGGCCATCAGGGCATAAATGGTACTGCGGCCAAAGCCTGTTTTGGCCTTTACCTCGGGCAAGCGCAAAATCCGCTGCTGACGCGCAGGGTGTGTTGATGTGGTGGATGATTGTGTAGTTGGGTTCATCGTTTGCTTCCTCACTGATCTGTTAAGTTCAGTTAGGAGTTTGCCAGTGCTAAACGGACGCAGTAGGCAGATAAATGCTCAGATCGTGCAGCTTTCTGAGGGTACAGGTCGCTACTTGCCCCCGTTTGTAGATAGTGCCCAAAACAATAAATGCTCTGTGGGCAGGGTTAGTGTGTGCCTAAGTGGCGTGAACTAAGGCTTTGCCCAAGCTGCCCCAAAAGCCCAAGGGATGAGCGAAGTGTTAAAACACATGGAGTATGAGGCAAAGCATAAAGTGAAACTAAAACTTCTTTATCTGATTAAAAATGAAAATATAGTTTCACTGACTCATTAAACGTTAAACGCTGATTGTTTCATGGCTTGCTCCGCTCGGCTGATCCCTAGCCGCTTAGCAACGGTTTGCCATTGCTTAACCGTAATTAATACTTCATCGTAAATTTGCGTGGCTTGGGTTTGCGAAAGTCGGAAGAAGTCTTTTACGTCAAAGGCTAATTGGTAGTCTAAAGTGTTGTCTGCATCGGTTATATTCAGATGCAGGCCATGCTTACCCACTATCGGGTTTAAATCATAAGCCGGTGATAACTTCCAGCCATTTTTTGTTAATAAAAATCCATGGTTACGCAGGTGATCATCCGTGTTAGACACCGCAATATTAAACACGATTCGACGCCATAACTGAGCTAAATCGGCTGTGGTTTGTGCACCACAATTGGAAATAAATTCAGCAATCTCTAAGTAGCTAGCACCTTGAGATTGTTCACCATCATAGTATTGAAGCTGTGTCATGGCCGATGAAAAATGCAGCCGCTTTTCACCGTCGCGGTCAAACCGTTTGGTTAAAAAGGTATGGTGCTGTGACGAAAATTGCCTGATCTCACTTGGAAACATGTCAATACCTGCCGCCAACGCCAATTCATAACAGACCATCTCCCACGCCCCCACATCATGGGTATCGTTTAAATTGGGAAACTTAGCAATCCACAAGTGGCCTTGTTCATCTGTGACACAAGCCTTGGGCCTTGCACCACCTAATGATGAGCCTGGAGAAATCAGCATTTTCAACCAGCGGTAATACTCGTCACTGTCGATGTTATCGTCTTTTTCAATCTGCATTGCTGCGTGCTCTAGCTCTCGCAAAGAAGCCATTGGCGGCGCAGCAAACTCAGAGTTGTCGTCCAAAAAAGCATCCGAGCCTACTCGCTTAAATCGAATCCCCCCATCCGATAAGAGTCATGTACGCCCAGCAGGTAATCCAATTCGTTTAATCGACTTGTTGCTCGAATGCCTTTGCGCGCCTCAATCGCCGCACGCCGCTGCATTAAAATACGCCCCCATCTATCAGGCGATGAATCAAGAAATGCGCGAAAGTTTTTATCGGCTTCATCGTTATAGAGTTCACCGGGGTGAAGCGTTAGGATTGGATCAATTTGCAAGCGATAGGCTGAGGTTAAAAATGCTTTATCGTAGGCAAAACTAAATACACCACCTCGGCTTGAATCGCTGTAAGAAAGCAGCCCAATTAGTAAAGGCGCTTCAATTGGCTGCCAGTCGGCATAGACTTCGACGATTTCACGGCTCATTTTGAACCTTCCAGCAATTTTATGTTTTGCAGCTTGATACCCACTTCGTCGTGAGCGGCCATTTCTGCAAAGTTGCTTTCCATGCCAAGAACGGCCATCACTTTTAAGTAAGTGCCTATGGCAACGCCCGGATCACCGGCGAAGACTTTATTCACGGTTTTATGATCAAAACCAGTACGTTCACACAGTAGCTTTTTTGTAAAACCACGTCGTTTCATCGCCAACAGCAAGTCTTCACCAAAATGAGTCAGAATTTTGCGCTGCTTTGGAAACAGTACATTGTGTAAGTCACGCTTAGCCATATCACCAACCAAAGGGACTATATTCCCACTATTTAACCGTTAATGGGAATATAGTCCAACTTGGAATCCCAAGCAACTCCAACAGTGTACATATAGGACTATATTCCCACTTTACTCAATATAATTGGATTTATATCCCATCTTTAGGTTTAGCTTGCGCGTTGGCCAAGGCGATGATGTGGATCCCTGAATGCCAAAGGCCACCAAACTACACTTTTCGGCGCATAAAAATGTAAAACTCTGCACTTTTCTGCGCGTAAAAGTGTGCAATGCAAGTTGAGTACTCCTCTATGCGTTTTACCGAACGGGGGAATGCAGAGGTTGGAGGTCTACACAAAGTGACTTTATGGGTAACAATTTGTAGACCTGAATGCGGCATTCAAGCTTTCAACCAATCAAAACTGAATGATATTTTTTATTCACGTCATTTGGCCGACCTATAGCCTCATCGTTTAAAGCAAATCACTCAAGCGATTTAACAATGCTTTCCGGCTATTATTCGCTACTACAAAGCGCTTAAAACGTTGTTCAAACACCGCTTCATCCGCTTTGAACTGATAGGCCTCAAACAGCTGATGCAAATAGCGTGATACCGCATCGTAACCACTGGCGCAAGTGCGATCCGCTTGTTCTTGTGCTTGCTGCCAGTAGTGCTCACGCCGATTGTAAACATCCGTCAACGCTTTTTCTTTTTCTGCTTTTTCGATGGCTAATTTTTTTGCGAGTGCTGCGGCTTGCTCTTGCTGTAATTGGCCTTGGGCTTGCTCAATGAAAGGGGAAATGACGTCGGGGGTTAACCAATATTGATAGATCTCGTCTGTGTTGGCAGGTTCTTTTCGCGTCAGCGCTAAAGCTTGGTGACGGGTTAACTGGCCTTGCTCAAACAGCGCGCGTAATAACGTGTCTTTCTCTGCCTCTGAGAGACTATGGAGCCATGTATCAAACTGAAACTGGGTTTGTTTGGCTTGGTGACTGGGTTGTGCGTTCAGCACCATGGCGAGTGCCTTAACCAATGCTAAAGGAATATCATACAGCGCTGCAAACGCCTGCTCCTCTTCACTGAGGTGCTCAAAATCGAATTGAACTAACGGCACTCGTTCAACGTCATCATTAAAATCAACCGCTTTAAGCCACATGAAGTACACAAGGCGCCAATCCCCTTGCATTAACCCGCTGCGTAACCCAGCTAAATGCTGGAAAAAGTCGTCGGCATGCTCATCGTCAAAATATTCGTCATACTCCTCAAGGGAAAAAATCAGCAACTGCCACTCATCGTTTTCGTGAACATGAAGCCCATCACTTGAAAAGCCAAGTAAAGCTTCAGGGAGCGTTCCTGCTGGTAGCTTGATGTAGGCATCGATTGAGCCCCAATCGGCATAGTAAAAACCGATATCAAAGTATTTTAACATCAGCTCAAAAGGCTCCGCCTTTAAGTCACTGTAGGTGTAATACACCTGAAAGGACGTAGCGCTGATCTCGGCACGGCTTGAAATGGCCCTGAGTGCTTGACGTGCTTTAGCATCTAAATACCCATCCAGACGCTCAAATTTATAGTATTGATATTCGCTCACGATGACCTTGCTATGTATTTATTGTGAATTGAAAAGTTTGTTTTACTTTCATTGAAAAAGCGCGGCATTTTCCTGTTTGCGCTGATCCAATGTCTTAGCAATCGCAGACACTGTTGTTTTACTGATCCCTTGCTGCTGTGCCAGATACGTAAATTGGCTGATGGCTTCTGCGACTTCTTCAATGACTTGCCTTGCATCATTCCAATTCGAAAAGCCAGCACTGGTAGCAAGTTTTTGCATCACCTTAAGCGGTGGCGCTTTGCCATAACCTCCGAAAGCAGTGGCGTGTTCGTTGAATGGATGTGGGCTGTAGGTAACATCGTAAAAAGGGGCAGGATCCCATTGACCGTCATCCGCTTGCAAAAACGCCCAGTTTTTACTGTGGTCGTCTTGATTAGACGACAGCAGGTTAAAAACGGCACGGCGAAATTGCAGTTGTCCAGCAGCTGGCGATTTACACAACTGACGGCTAGCTTTAATTAAATCAATGTAATCTAAACTTGGCGTTCGAAAGTCTGCATCCAGTAGCCCGCAAGCGCTGTGCATATGCAATCGACCTGCACTGCGCTTGCTGCCTAATTCAGCCTGTTCAGTGACATAATCAAAACGCTTAAGCGCCAACCAGGCAGACGCACCGCTTGTAGGTGGTGCTTCAATGAGTTGCCAAACTGGTGGTTGACACTTAGCAAGTTCTGCCATTTGTAAATAAACCGCCTCACACAAACCTTCTTCATGGCCGAGTGCGAGATTTTTTGAGGTAAATTTAATCAGCCAAGCCTCATCTCCAGGCTGAGCAAAGGTTCGACAATGCTGAGTTTCCCCAGCAGGCATATAAATTTGTGCCTTAGGCCTTGCCCCACCCGAACTACCTCCGGCGACTAATGCGGCCAACACCTGTTGAGTATGCCCATCTAACTCATCGTGATTATCATCCATATAATCTGACATCGAAGAATCGAACAGCGTTTGTGCTTCTAAGCCTAACGTCGCTAAATCAATATCCGCGTGCGTGGTGGCTGAAAACTCAGACACCGGAGAAAAAGACAATGCTCCCATGCCTTTATCACCGACAAAGGCTAGTCTATCCATCGCAGTTAATTGATTAGGTAGGATGCCCTTTTGCCGGAAAATACGATCTTGTAACAACATGCCCCAGCCATCGGGCAAACAATCTCCAAATACGCCATGTACACCTTGGTGCGGCGCTTTAGGAGCGACTTGAACTTGCGCGTTCGCATGCAAGGTAAAAGGTGATAAGTTGCCAAACTGCTGCAAATAGTTGTCTGCATACTGGAAAAAAACACCTTGCCGATTCTGCGCCAAGATCCCTACAGCAACCTGCTCACCTGAGCTTAACGTGCGAGTCACGGCGAGTTTTTGAATGGGTTTAAAACTCATCTTTTAGCACCTCATCAATACTCGTGGGCATAGCAGCGCGTTCTTTGCTAGGTTGTGTGAGTTGATAGAGCCTCTCTAGCGAATCAAGGGTCTGCCATAGCAACAGCAATTGGCGAAATGAAATTTGCCCGGTCAGCTCAAACTTTTTAATGGTGGCCGCAGGTACACAGCTTCGCTCAGCAAGCGCCGTTCGTGACAGCTTTGCCTGCTTTCGTAACTCCCGCAAATAAGCCGCATAGGCTTGGCTTACATCGGTATCATCAAGTAAGGTAAATTTCATCCGCAAAGGCCAAATGGATACAGTAATATCCATTATAGCGAAATAAAACAGAATGTGGATATTATTGTATCCATTTATGATTGAGGTGTTGAAAAAATTACTCGATAAAGCCCTTCAAAACTGCTATGTTTTAGCTCTAACAGCAGCATAAAAACGGCACTGTTTTTCCGTAGTCATAGCCAAGAAGCACCACTAAGATTTAGTAAAAGCCATAGGCAAGTGGTGGGCAGTTTGGTGGGCAAGCAGGCATTTTTGAACAGTTTCTTTTCGATAACTCATTGAGTTTATTAAGGTCTAGACCACTACTCAATGAGCAGATCCAGAGCATCGGACAATGTAAAACTAGCTTGTAGCGATAAGCCAACTCAAAAATCAGGGGCATCGTTTTCACTGCTTGGGTATTTAGCTTGTAAATACGCTAAGCGGGCTGCTGAAGTGGCAAATGCGGTGCATTTGATAAATTCCATGTCATCGCTTTCTTCTTCCAGTAAAAAAGCCATCGTGCTTTCGTCAACTACCACTAAGAATTGCGTATCGGTGTCAAAGGTGTACACCGTGCCGCCTTCAAAGCGCTTAAATACCGTCATTTTGGCAAAGTCATCTTCCGTGAAAACCACCGTAGCACTCCCTTGCTCGCTCATGCTCATTCCTTAATTTTATTGCTTAACCGCTATTAACATTATTACAGGCGCCTTAACATCAACAACATTTAATCAATACTAAAAAATCTCATTCTCGACACCACAACGACTTTTAATAGTCGGTTTTTTGGTCGCGGTTAGTAATTTTAGCAAAGAAAGGCTAGTATATTTGCTTAAGAAAGTAGGGAGTTATTTTGAAACGGACCGTATTTTTATCAAACAAATGGCGAGTATTACTTGTCTTATGCGCGATTGTTGCGGCGCTGTACTTCGCAAATCGGGCATCACCTTTAGCTCGCGGCAAAGCAGCCGACAGCCTAACGCAGCCGTTAATCAGCCAAGATCCAGAGCTTGCTGCACATTACCAACAACAGATAAAACCGCTGCTGGAATCTCGCTGCGTGGTTTGTCATGCCTGTTACGACTCCCCTTGCCAATTGAACATGAGCGCACCGCAAGGTTTTGCGCGCGGCGCGCACAAAGAAAAAGTGTACGATGGCACACGTTTATTAGCTGCAACACCCAACCGGCTGCATCTTGATGCTGCCACCACGCAAGAATGGCGTGAACGTGGTTTTTTTTCAGTGCTGGAAAACCAACAAGCCGATGCGCCGATCACCAGCGGTTTAATAACGAAAATGCTGCAATTAAAACAAGCACACCCGCTACCCGACGCTAATGCGATGACAGAACAATTTGATTTAAGCCTGAATCGTCAACAGCAATGCCCAACAGATAGCGAATTTGCTAGTTATGCCAAGGCGCAGCCTTATGCCGGAATGCCATATGCTTTACCCGGTTTAAACGCACAAGAACATAGCCTTTTAACCAACTGGCTTAGCGCCGGCGCTTATTTTACTGCGGATGCGCCATTACCGGCCGCACACCAAGCCGCTGTGCAGCAGCTTGAGCAATGGCTCAATACTGATGATTTAAAAACTCGGTTAAGTGCTCGCTATATTTACGAGCATTTATTTACGTCTCATTTGTATTTCAGCGCACTGCATGATGGCAACGAACGGCCGCAATTCTTTCGACTTTTACGCTCAAAAACACCGCCAGGCCAAGCTATTGAGGTGATTGCGGGGCGCAGACCTTATGATGATCCAGCAGTTGAGCGCGTTTATTATCGGCTACAAGCCGTGCGCGACACCATTGTTAATAAAACACATCAACCTTATGACATCAATGATAGCTTGCTGCAAAAATGGCAACGCTGGTTTAAAGATGCCGACTATCAAGTGAGTGCGTTACCCGGCTATGCCCCCGAGATCGCCGCCAACCCACTGACCGCCTTTAAAGAACTGCCAGTGAACGCCCGCTATCGCTTTATGTTAGAGCGTGCAGAAAATACCATTATGGGCTACATCAAAGGCCCGGTTTGCCGAGGGCAGGTTGCGCTTAATGTCATTAACGATCGGTTTTGGGTATATTTTATTAAACCCGAACTCGCTGAAAGTGCCGCCGTAAATGCTTTTTATCTCTCGCAACAAGACAATTTGCGCTTACCGGCTGAAGAAGAAAGTACCACCTTTGCCGTAAGCTGGGTCGGCTTTGCTGCTCGACAAGGCGATTATCTGCAAGCACGTAGCGCTTTTTTAAATGAGCATTTACAGCAAAGCGCCTACCTAACCCCTGACGTGTTGTGGGATGGCGATGGCCAAAATCAAAATGCTAGCCTCACCGTTTTTCGGCATTTTGACAATGCCACTGTGATAAAAGGGTTACTGGGCGAACCTCCTAAAACCGCTTGGGTTATTGATTATGCGCTGCTTGAACGCATCCACTACTTGCTGGTTGCCGGGTTCGACGTTTATGGTAATTACGGTCATCAATTGATGACACGGCTGTATATGGATTTTCTGCGCATGGAGGGTGAATCGAATTTCTTAGCCTTTTTACCCGAGGCCAGCCGCCGCCAAGAATTTGCAGATTGGTATCAGCAAGCAGGTCCAGAACTGACCGAGTTTATTAAAGGTGACATTAACCCGTTTTCACAACCCAGCGGCATCACGTTTCAAACGCCATATCACAAAGCCGAACTATATCAATTATTTACAGAGCAATTACACGCTGTGCAACCGCAGCGTTATCAATTAAGCGATAGCCAATTAAACAACAACAGCTTAAACCTGCTCTCTCAATTAGGGCAGCTACAAGGCACCAGTGCGACACTATTGCCTGAGCTTACCATTATTATGCTGGAACCTGCCGATGGCCGTGCCGCAGAATTATTTACGTTGATCCGTAATAGCGCCCACTTTAATGTCAGCAGCCTATTAAAAGAAGAAGAAAACCGTCATCCGGCTGCAGATACCACCACCTTAGTCAGCGGTATTTTAGGCAGTTACCCCGATGCATTTTGGAAAATATCCGAAGCACAGTTGCCTAAAGTTGTCGCACAAGTGCAGCAAATGCATACTGAGCAACAGTATCGGCAATTGCTGAACGACATTGGCATTGGTCGGCACCATCCGGACTTTTGGCAATTTAGTGACAAACTTAACCAGCAGTTTCAACAGCGCTATCCCATCGACGGCAGCTGGCTAGATTACAATCGGTTAGAACATCGGCCATTGCAACAAGCCAAGCCCAACTAGCGCTAAGCGAAATCGCCAATTTGCTTTTGGTCAGACCAGTGGTAAGCTAGGCTAAAGCAAACAATTTTGAGTTTTAGATATGGCAACCTCACTACGCAAAGCCAATTGGTTTTTAAAGTTATTCGCTTGGCGCTACATTCCGCTAATTGGTTTTTGTTCACCGAAAATTGTCCGTATGGATGAAAAAACGGTAGAAATTACCATGCCGCATGCTTGGCGCACTAAAAATCATTTAGGCAGTGTTTATTTTGGTGCTTTGGCCATCGGCGCCGATTTAGCCGGGGCTTTTTCTGTGTTTAGTAAAGCCAAAGATCGCGGTGTTAATGCCAACTTTGCCTTTAAAGATGTACAAGGCCAATTTTTAAAACGCCCCGAAGCGCAGGTGCATTTTACCAGCCATGATGGCGATGTGATTGATCAGATGATTGATGAGTCTTTAGCCAGCGGCGAGCGCATCAATAAGCCCGTTTCAGTGGTGGTGACCTGCCCCAGCTTACATGGCACTGAGCCAATGGCCACCTTCACGTTAACCTTGTCAATCAAGGCCAAAGCTAAAAGAAGCGCAAAAGCCTAAGCCGCGACAATTGCACGCAGCGGCGACAGGCAGTAAACTTGCTTGCCTATCCTCGTTGCGCCTAAAGGTAACCACTTTGACTGAACACAACATGCAGCAACTTAGCGGCAATCTGTTTATCATTTCTGCCCCCAGTGGCACCGGTAAATCCAGTTTGATCCAAGCTTTATTGCAGCGCCATGCTGATATGCAATTAAGCGTCTCGCATACCACCCGAGCCCCACGGGCCGGTGAGCAAAATGGCGTGCATTATCATTTTACGACGGTCGACGATTTTAAAGCGCGCATTGAAAATAATGAGTTTTTAGAATGGGCCGAAGTCTTTGGTAATTATTACGGTACGTCTCGCGCAGCAATAGAGCGGCAATTAGCCCAAGGTATTGATGTGTTTTTAGACATCGACTGGCAGGGCGCAAGGCAAATTCGCGAACAAGCAGCGGCCACCATTGGTATTTTTATATTACCGCCAAGCTTAACTGAACTGCAGCAACGCCTAACAAATCGCGCAACTGACAGTGCCGAAGTGATTGCTGGGCGTATGGCAAAAGCCCAAAACGAAATGTCGCATGCCGACGAATATGACTATTTAATTATCAACGATGACTTTGCTGCTACGCTGCATCAACTTGAGCAAATTGTACTTTGTCAGCGTCACCGCTTCGCCTCTGCACAACAACGGCAACAGCCATTGCTCGATCAATTGTTGGCGAAACCGATAAAATAGCGTATATTATGCGGTCTTGTAACATCCCTGATTAACCCTGAATATTTCCGGAGTGCTGAATGGCTCGCGTAACCGTTGAAGATGCTGTAGATAAAATTGGTAACCGTTTTGATTTAATTCTGGTTGCAGCACGCCGTGCTCGTCAGCTGGCCGTTGAAGGCAAAGAGCCATTCGTTGAACTTGAAAACGACAAACCCACGGTAGTGGCGTTGCGTGAAATCGAACAAGGTTTTATCACGAGCAGCATCTTGGATGCGCAAGAGCGTCGTGATCAATTACAACAAGAAGCCTCTGAAATGGCAGCAGTCGCGGCCATTATTGGTTCAGATCAGTAAAAATTCCCGTCTAATCGATGTCAGCGGCACTTTAGCCGTTGGCATTCGTTAAATTTAATCGTATATTCTAAACTTTCATCAGCTTGTAACGCTGTCGTTATGCTGTTTTAGTTTGGAGCGCTTGTGTATCTATTTGAAGGTCTGAAAAATCAGATAAGTGCCTATCTGCCACAAGAGCAGGTAAATCTGGTACAACAGGCCTATGTGGTTGCCAGAGACGCGCACGCACCGCAATTTCGTTCAAGCGGTGAGCCTTACATCACCCACCCTGTTGCCGTAACTAGCATCTTAGCGGACATGCGACTCGACCATGAAACGCTCATGGCCGCCTTGTTGCACGACGTGATCGAAGACACCCCAGTTAGCAAAGAAGATTTAAGCCGCTTGTTTGGTGCTACCGTTGCCGAACTGGTGCAAGGTGTCAGTAAGCTCGACAAAGTTAAATTTAAAGACTTTAAAGAGTTCGAAACCACGAACCTGCAAAAAATGTTTATGGCAATGACCCAAGACATTCGGGTTATTTTGATTAAACTGGCCGACCGTACCCATAATATGCGAACGCTCGGGGCACTGCGGCCCGAAAAACGCCGCCGGATCGCCAAAGAAACCCTCGAGTTGTATGCGCCTATCGCCAACCGCTTGGGTATTCACAATATCAAAAATGAATTAGAAGATTGGGGCTTCCAAGCGCTTTATCCCATGCGTTATCGGGCGCTCAGTACAGCGGTAAAACAGGCCCGTGGCAATCGGCGTGAACTGTTAGAAAAAGTGCAGCACGATATCCGGCACCGTATCGAGCAAGCCGGCATCAGCGCCGATGTCAGCGGCCGCGAAAAGCATTTGTACAGCATCTATCGCAAGATGAAAAACAAAGAGCTGATGTTCAACGATGTGATGGATATTTACGCCTTTCGCGTGGTGGTAGATAACATCGATAGTTGCTATCGCACGCTGGGCATTATGCATAACTTGTTTAAGCCTATTGAAAGCCGTTTTAAAGACTATATCGCCATTCCAAAACAAAACGGTTATCAATCGTTGCATACTTCGTTAATAGGCCCGCATGGTATTCCTGTTGAAATTCAAATGCGTACTCGCGAAATGGACGAAATGGCCGACAAAGGCATCGCCGCACATTGGATGTATAAAACCAACGGGGAGTTGCCACGCGAATCGACCGCGCAGATCCGAGCGCAGCGTTGGATGCAAAGCTTACTTGAGCTGCAACAATCTGCCGGCAACAGCTACGAATTTGTCGAAAACGTTAAATCCGAGCTCTATCCTGACGAACTTTACGTGTTTACCCCTAAAGGTCTCATTGTAGAATTGCCAATTGGCGCTACTGCGGTCGATTTTGCCTATGCTGTGCATACGGATATCGGTAATCGCTGCGTAGGGGCTAAAGTTGATCGGCGGCCTTACTCCCTCAGTAAACCGCTTGAAACCGGCCAAACCGTCGAAATTATGACCAGCTCAGGCGGTAAACCTAACGCCAATTGGTTGAATTACGTGGTGACTAGCCGCGCCATCTTGGGCATTCGTAACTACCTGAAAAAACAGCAACAAAATGAAGCTATTACGCTAGGTAAACGCTTGTTAACCTCCGCCTTGGGCAGCGTTAAATTAGATGACATTGCCGCAGAACGTATCGAGCAAGTTTTAGCCAATGTGAATCAACAATCCTTAGATGCGCTTTATACTGAAATCGGTCTGGGCAATCAATTACCTATCGCTATTGCAAGGCGCTTATTAGGTGAATTTGAAAGCCAAGAGCCACAAAGCAAAACCCCGCAGTTACCGAAGGGCAATGCCTTTATTGTTGGCTCTGAAGGCATGCTGATTACCTTTGCCAAGTGCTGTCGACCGATACCGGGTGATCCTATAGTGGCGAATGCCACACCGGGTAAAGGTTTAAACGTGCATCGTGCAGATTGTCGAAATATCAAAGGCTGGGAGCGCGAACCGGCGAAGTTCTTCCCAGTACGTTGGGATAACACTTCAGAGAAGCAATTCTTATGTGATATCCGCGTCTTTATTATTAATCGCCAAGGAGTGCTAGCAAAGCTAACTTCACTCATTGCTGCGCAAGACTCCAATATTCAAGATCTGTCGACCGACGATCGGGATACCGGCGAATATGTCATTAAAATAACCCTGTCGGTGCGCGATAGGGTCCATCTTGCTAACGTTATGCGCAAAATTCGTGTGCTGCCTGACGTACAAAAAGTTTATAAAAGGAAATAGTTTTCATGTCTAAAGTGATTATTCGCACTGATGCGGCGCCAGCCGCTATTGGTACTTACAGCCAAGCGGTAAAAATTGGTACCACAGTGTATTTATCCGGCCAGATCCCACTCGTGCCGGCCACCATGCAATTTGTTTCAGACGATTTTGCCGAGCAAACACACCAAGTGTTTAAAAACTTAGCCGCGGTATGTGAAGCCGCCGGCGGTAGTTTGAATGACATGGTTAAAGTGAATATTTTCTTAATTGATCTTAGCCAGTTTGCTGTGGTTAACCAAATTATGAGCCAATATTTTGCCGAACCCTACCCTGCTCGTGCAGCGGTACAAGTCAGTGCTTTACCACGCGGCGCTCAAATTGAAATTGACGGCGTGATGGAAGTACCGTCTACCCACTAGGCCTGTATCTTGAGCCCAACGCGTTTAGATAATATTGCCATCGCCGTGATCAAAGGCGTTGGCAGCAAAGTAGCGGAACGGCTCGCCAAGCTGGCTATTTTTAGTGTGCAGGACCTGCTGTTTCACCTGCCGCTGCGCTATGAAGATCGCACTCGCCTGTATCCGATTGCCGATTTGCAACCGCTGATCCATGCCACTGTGCAAGGTGAAGTGTTAAGTAGCGAAGTGCAATTTGGGAAAAGACGTAGCTGGTTGATCACGCTACAAGATGGTAGCGGCCGCATCACGCTGCGTTTTTTTCATTTTTCTGCCGCACAAAAAAATGCAGTAGAAAAAGGCAGCCAACTTCGCTGTTTTGGCGAGGTAAAGCGCGGTCATCGCGGTTTAGAAATGCTACACCCGGAATATAAGGTCATAAACCCGCAGCATACCGAGCAGCAGGTGGCTGAAACCCTAACCCCGGTTTACCCAACAACCGAAGGGCTAAAACAAGCCACGTGGCGCAATCTTACCGATGCCGCCCTCGAATATTTAGATCGCTACGCGCCAGCAGAATACTTACCGGCGCATTTATTGAAACAGCCTTGGTCACTGGCGGATGCGCTGCGTTATATACATCGCCCGCCGCCAGATGCCGCCCTCACATTGCTTGAAGAGGGTAAACACCCGGCGCAGCAACGGCTTATTTTAGAAGAGCTGATTGCCCAGCAACTCAGCATGTATAAACTGCGCAGCCAAGCACAACAGCAACAAGCCGTGGTATTAACGACGCCAGAGCCTTTACTGGCAGAATTTTTAGCCGCCTTGCCTTTTAGCCCAACCGGCGCACAGCAGCGGGTGGTGGCACAAATTCAACAAGACCTTGCCAAACCGCTGCCCATGCTGCGTTTAGTGCAAGGTGATGTTGGCTCAGGCAAAACACTGGTGGCCGCCCTAGCGGCACTTACCGCTATCGGTAATGGCTATCAGGTGGCATTAATGGCGCCGACTGAATTGCTCGCGGAGCAACACGCCGTTAATTTTCAACGCTGGTTTGCACCACTGGGCATCGAATTAGCCTGGCTGGCCGGTAAAACCAAAGGTAAAGCTCGGCAAAGTGCCTTAGATGCCATTGGCAGTGGCCAAGCCCAGATGGTGATTGGTACCCATGCGCTGTTTCAGCAGCATGTCGAATTTAGCCGCCTCGCGTTAATCATTATTGATGAACAACACCGTTTTGGAGTGCACCAACGCCTAGCGCTTCGTGAAAAAGGCGGCATTGTTGCTCACTACCCGCATCAATTAGTAATGACGGCAACGCCGATCCCCAGAACCTTGGCTATGACCGCTTATGCCGATCTCGACACCTCTATTATTGATGAGTTGCCACCGGGCCGTACGCCCGTCACCACGGTGGCCATCCCAGATAGTCGCCGCGACGAAGTGATGGCACGCGTCCGTCAGGTGGTTACCGAGCAAAAACGCCAAGCCTATTGGGTGTGTACACTCATTGAAGAGTCTGAAGTGCTGCAATGCCAAGCCGCAGAAGACACCGCCAGTTTATTGCAAACCGCATTACCTGAATTAAAAATTGGTTTGGTACATGGCCGCTTAAAAAGCGCAGAAAAACAACAACTGATGCAGCAATTTAGCCGTGGCGAGTTAGACTTATTAGTGGCAACCACCGTTATCGAGGTTGGCGTTGATGTGCCCAATGCCAGCTTAATGATTATTGAAAACCCTGAACGGCTGGGTTTAGCGCAATTACACCAGTTACGTGGCCGTGTCGGTCGTGGTAGCGCAGTATCACATTGCGTATTGCTGTATCATGCGCCGTTGTCTCGCACCGCACAATCGCGCTTAGCCGTATTACGCGAAAGTAATGACGGCTTTGTTATTGCGCAGCGCGATTTAGAAATTCGTGGCCCAGGTGAATTACTCGGTACCCGACAAACCGGTTTAATGCAGTTTAAAATTGCCGATTTAACCCGAGATAGCGCCTTACTGCCGCAAGCCGGTGCCATTGCCGCACGGCTATGGCAAGATTCACGTGAAGATAGCTTACAATTAATCAAACGCTGGCTGGCCAATAGTGAAATCTATGGCAATGCTTAACGCGCTGCAAACTCAATAAAACCCCATAACACTAAGCCGGAGTTGGTATGTCACAACCTAACCCTTTGCAACTGAGTCCTTTGCAAATTCGTCAGCAATGCCGCAGTGGCGCTTTTAGCCGCAACACCTCTGGGTTGGCGCCTGGTTTTGTGCAAGCCAATATGGCGATTATTCCCGCCGCTTATGCGGCTGATTTTTTGCAGTTTTGTCATTTCAATCCGAAACCCTGCCCCTTACTGGGCATGGCGGCAACGCCCGGCGCCATTGACATGCCGCAGTTAGCCGCCAATTTAGATATTCGCAGCGACTTACCACGTTATCGGCTTTTTCGACACGGCGAATTTACCGAAGAAGTTACCGACTTAGGTGCAGTATGGCGCGATGACTTAGTCACGTTTTTAATCGGTTGCTCGTTTTCATTTGAAGAGGCGCTACTGGCCGATGGCTTGGAAATTCGTAATATTACCGAGCAGAAAAATGTCCCCATGTACAAAACCAATCTTCCTTGCCAAAGTGCTGGGGTGTTTAGCAGTAATATGGTGGTCAGTATGCGACCAATGCAGCCTGCCGCAGCGATCCGAGCCATTCAAATTTGCTCGCGCTTTCCACAAGTACATGGTGCCCCGGTGCATTTTGGTGATCCAG
Organism: Alishewanella sp. HL-SH05; assembly: GCF_052655985.1. The sequence continues at coordinate 722,810 of NZ_CP199753.1, read as the reverse complement.
CCCGGATCGGAATTCAGAATATCAATCAGCCCGATTACGGTGATGCGGTTAGCATTAAAGAAGGCGAAGTGCCGGTATTCTGGGCGTGTGGCGTAACGCCACAATTGGCCATAGCGCAAGCGAAACTAGATTTTTGTATCAGCCATGCCCCAGGCCATATGCTGATCACAGACTTACCCAACAGCAAATTAGCCGTACTTTAAACGGCTGAGTGGCTTAGCTTAGCGCCGAAAAGTGTTCACGATAATGACACCCCGCCCTGAGTTTTTGGCTTGATACAGTGCCTTATCGGCCAGTAGCAGTAAATCGTCACTGGCGCCTTGTTCGCTAACCGCCACACCAATACTGATGGTATGAGACTGGCCATGTAAAGTGGCCAAATAGTGCTGTTGAATGCGCTCGCTAATTTGCAGCGCATCTAGCCTTTTACAGGTCGGCAAAACCAACATGAATTCATCTCCACCCAAACGGGCTGCAAAATCATAATCGCGGATATTTAAGGTCAAGATATTCGCCAGTGCTTTTAATGCGTCATCACCGGCCTGATGGCCAAAGTTATCATTCAGTTGTTTAAAGTTATCAAAATCCAGTGCCATCACGCTGATATCAGAATCCGTTGATTCCTGCTCAATACAACTTTGCCATAAATCTGCAAAACCACGTCGATTTAATAAACCGGTCAGCGGATCTTGCTCGGATAACATGCGCAGCGATTCTTTGTCTTGAAAGGCTTGTTTTAAATGGCGACGCGAAGTTTGTAAGCGCCGCTGTAATTTAATTAAACGCTGCCATTGCGACACTTGCCACGACACCGCTTCGGCAATTAATTGGATCTGCTCGTATTGTTCGTTATCAAGCTCGGTTTCGTTCACGCTGGTACCACACAAGCTGCCAATTAACCGATTGTTATATTGCACCGGTAAGGCAAAAAACGTATTCATGCCCGATTTAGCCCCAATACTGTCAGGGTACCTTTTTGCCACCCGACTTTGGATCCAGCCTTCATCATTAAAAATCAATCGGCACATCGAATCATGCCAATTGAATTCATCACCGGCAACGATATTAATTTCGCCATCACCCGACACCGCCACCACTTGCTGACGGCCTGCCACCGGATCGATATAGGAAACAAATGCGGTTTCTAAACGCGAAATTCTATTCACCAGTTGGATTAAAGGTAACAAAGCCTTTTGCAAGGTTCTGAGCCGACTTTCTAATTCACTACTATCCATAAAAGATCCGTCGTTTCTGAAAATGGACACTGCTACACTTTAGTAAAGCACAGGCTCAGCCAAAGCTGCAGCGAAATAACGAATATTCTCGCTAGGTTGATGCTTTTTAATTAAAAGCGGTTATTTAGCCGCAAAACTGCAGCAAAGTACCACCGCAGAATAGTTTATTCTTAACAAATAAAAGCCTGAATATTTTATTATTTGCGCGGTTAGGCAACTGGACATTACATAGCGTCTCACGCACACTATGACAGTTTAGAAAGACGTTAGCGGAGCCGTTATGACAGTACAACAGATCTCGTCAACTGCAGCAGACATGCCTCGAGCCTCCCTGTTACTTAACTGCGATCTCGGCGAAAGTTTTGGTAGCTGGCAAATGGGGCGTGATCACGACGCCATGCCACATATCGATCTTGCCAATATCGCCTGTGGTTTTCATGCCGGCGATGCTAATGTTATGGCGCAAACCCTCAGCCTAGCCAAACAACACAAGGTAACCATTGGGGCCCACCCCAGCTATCCCGACTTACAAGGTTTTGGCCGGCGCAGTATGCACTGTTCAGCGGCAGAAATTCGCCATTTGTTACATTATCAAATAGCCGCACTCGATGGCATGGCGCAATGCCAAGGTATGAGCGTTAGCTACGTGAAACCCCATGGCGCTTTATATAACGATATGATGAGCCAGCCTGCGGTATGGCAAGCGGTATTAGCAGCCATTGCCAGCTATCATAAGCCCCTAAAATTAATGATTTTAGCCACTGCCGACGCCGCTTTACTCAAACAGCAAGCCGCCACAGCCGGTGTGTCTTTATTATTCGAAGCCTTTGCTGATCGCCGTTATACCGACCAAGGCAAGCTAACGCCTCGCGCTCAAGCCGGTGCGGTGTTACATGGCGCAGAAGTGCTTGAGCAAGTCGACCAATTACTCAAAAACGGCACCGTGACCACCGACACCGGCCGTACCCTTACCTTGCAAGCAGATACACTGTGCGTACACGGTGATAACCTTGAAGCCATCGCACAATTGCAACAGATCCGAATGCGAGTAAATGCATGTCAGAGATAAATCTTAACCGCTCAGATTTGCTGGTGGGCGGCTTATCCGCAGCGGATTATCATTTACAGATCGCCGGTGAAAATGCGTATATGTTGTATTTGAATACACAGCAAATTAGCCCTGGCGCAGCGCTGCATATTCAAACCGCTATGCAGTTATTACAGCCGTTAGTCGGCACGGTGTTAATGGCGTTATTACCCTCTTATGCCTCATTGCTAGTTACCTTTAATCCGCTGCAGCAAAGCCACTTAACGCTGCGGCCTTTATTGGTTAAGGCTTTAGCCAAACCGGCAGCAAAATTAGCGACCAGTACAGCAAAATGCGTAGAGTTGCCCGTGTGGTATAGCGAACAAGACGATTTAGATCTCGTGCGGGTGGCCAAAGCCACAGGCTTATCGGTTGCAGAGGTGATTGCACTGCATAGCCAGTGTAGTTATCAGGTCTATGCCATTGGCTTTGCACCAGGTTTTGCTTATTTAGGTGAACTCCCGGCCGCACTGGCGCTACCACGCTTAAGCACACCGCGCGCCAAAGTACCGGCCGGTGCAGTCGCCATTGCCGATCGTCAAACCGCGGTGTACCCCGCAGCTACGCCTGGAGGCTGGCATCTACTAGGGCTTTGCCCGGTGCCAATGTTTAACGCCAAACAACAACCGGCCATGCCGGTGGCCGTGGGCGATCAGGTCAATTTTGTGCCGATCACCGCGCGCGAATATCGCTTATTAGGCGGTCTAGTATGACGAGCATGACGGTACTGCGCATTATTAGCCCTGGGGTGTTAAGTTTACTGCAAGACCAAGGCCGCTTCGGCATGGGCACGCTGGGGTTAACCCAAGGCGGCCCACTCGATTTACACAGCTTTCGCTGGGCTAATGCGTTAGTGGCCAACCCTATTAACAGCACACTGATTGAACACAGTGTGGGCGGCTTAACATTACAAGCCGTTGCAAACTGCGTGATCGCGGTCACGGGTGCAGAATTAGCCTTAACCTTAAATGGCAAGGCTGTGCAGTGCTGGCAGGCATTAGCGCTTAAAGCCGGTGACGAAATTGAACTGGGCATGTGTAGTCGTGGCTTACGGGCATACCTTGCGGTTGCTGGCGGTATTGCCGCCCCCGCTCAGTTTGGCAGTAGCGCCACCGTTATGCGCGAGGGTATTGGCGGCTTGCAGCAAAACGGTCAAAAGCTTACCGCAGGGGCTGAGCTTGCTTTAGCAACCGCAGCAAGCAGCCATATCAACACCAACAAAGCGCCAGTTGCCGCCGCAATACGCCAACGCACTTTACCCGGCGACACTCCCCTGCAACTGCGCTTAATTGAAGGCTATCAAGCAGCGTTGTTTAGCACCACCGCGCGGGCGCAGTTTTATTTGCATCGCTATCAGGTCAGCCCACAATTTGATCGCATGGGCTACAAGTTAAACGGCCCTGCCATTCGTTGCAGTACCAGCCAGTTGTTATCCGAGGGGATCAGCTATGGCGCTGTGCAAATTCCACCCGATGGCCAACCGATAGTGCTGTTAAATGATCGGCAAACCTTAGGCGGCTATCCAAAAATGGGCAATGTACTGTCTCTTGATTGTTGGGCTCTGGCGCAGGCCAGTAGCGGCACACAGCTTAATTTCAGCCCAATCACCGCCGCCGATGCGCATAATGCCGTTCATTTAGCTGCCGCTAGGTTAAAACGCGAATATCAACACTATGGCATTAGCCCGACTGTTTTGGACACCCTATGACACACGCTGCGCCAAATACCGCCTCAAGCCAACCTATGGTGAACTTAAAGCAGTTAAGCCAACAGCTCGAAAACTGCTTGGTGGAGCGCAATTTGCGCGGTATGCAACTGTTACAACCGCATTTACGCCCCGGCTATGTGCTGCGCGCCGCGCGCTTGTTTAATTTACCCGCCGGCAGTACGGTATTAATTGGCACCGGCTTTCCGGTATTAGAGACCTTTGAAACCGATGGCCCGGTGGGCGCTATCGCCCTGTATCAATGTGCCGTAGCGCTGCAATTAAAGCCAATTATTGTCTGTGGTGATCCGCTGTTTAGTGTGTTAAGCCAACGTTATCAGTGCTATCAGCTAAAAGTTAACCAATATCAGCAGCTCGCACAGCTGGCCCGCACGGCCTTAGCCGAGTTAAAGCCGGCGTTAGTGCTGGCGATTGAACGGCCAGGTTTTAGTGCTAATGGCCGTTATATGAATATGCGTGGCGAAGATATTTCGGCGCGCTGCGCCAGCTTTGATTATTTTTTAGAGCAAGCCAGCTGCCCTACGCTAGCGATTGGCGATGGCGGTAATGAAATCGGCATGGGTAATTTAGCCGCCGTTTTAGGCCAATTAAATATCACGCCCAGTGTTACCGAATGTGACGAACTGGTGATCGCCGATGTTTCTAACTGGGCCGCCTGGGGCATTATTGCCATGCTGTCGATATTACGCGGCGAAAATTTACTGCAACAAGCTAACTTGGTCGAGCTATTACAGTATCTCGTTGATAATGGCTGTATTGACGGCGTGACTCGCGCCAATACTTTAACCGAAGATGGCTTACCCTACACTGAAGGCCTGGCATTAATTGCCCGCCTAAATCAGTGGGTCGATGCGGTACTGACACAGCCCGAACCACAGCCCCTTTAACCCTTTAACCTTTGTCATTTACACGAGAGCGCGCATGAGCACAGTCTACTTAAACGGTCAGTTTATTCCCGCCAGCGAAGCGAAAATTTCGCCAATGGACCGCGGTTTTTTGTTTGGTGATGGTATCTATGAAGTGATCCCGTCCTACCATGGCCGTTTTGTTGGGTTTGCACCGCATATCACGCGCCTGCACAATGGTTTAGCCGAGCTCAGTATTCAACATGGCATGACCGAAGCTCGCTGGGCTGCGTTATGCCAGCAGTTGCTCACGCTGAACCAACCGAACATGGGCGATAATTTGGCCGTGTATATTCAAGTGAGCCGTGGCGCCGACACCAAACGCAACCATGCCTTCCCCACCGATATTCAGCCTACTGTTTTTGCCTATGCTTTTGCCATCGCAGCAGAGCCGGTGGCCGATAAACACCAAGCGACCACCTATCATGCGGTGACCGGTAACGATTTACGCTGGCAGCGTTGCCATATTAAATCGACCTCGCTGCTTGGTAACGTGCTGCACTACCAACAAGGCAAAGACCAAGGCGCGCAAGAGATTTTATTGTTCGATCGTGAAGGCTTTTTAACCGAAGGTGCCGCCGTTAATGTGTTTGTCATTAAAAACGGTGAAATTGCTACCCCGCCACTTTCCAACAAATTATTACCTGGCGTTACACGCTTGCTGCTATTACAGATTTTACGCCAGCATAGCCAGCTAAAGGTGGTTGAGCGCGACATCAGTTATGATGAAGTACTCAGCGCCGATGAGATCTGGTTAACCAGCTCCAGCAAGGAAATCGCGCCCGTGACAATGCTAAACAAGCAACCGGTTGGTAATGGCCAAGTGGGCGATATTTGGCTACACGCCCAGCAATTATTCAGCCAATACAAATACAGCATATAGTACTTTATTGTTATTTATTTGTGCTGCTTTATTACGCAGCAACGGCTAAAAAGCTGTTACAGAGCAATAAATTAGCAATTTTTTAATTAGATTAAAAAATAGTGCTTGCGAAATGTGAAAAACCGTCCAGAATAAGTGTTAGCCCAAGCGGCTAACAAAACTCAGGAGATGTAAATTATGAAACGTGTACAACAAGGTTTTACCTTAATTGAATTAATGATCGTAGTAGCGATCATCGGTATTTTGGCTGCGGTGGCATTACCAGCGTATTCTGACTATCAAGCAACATCAAAACTGACTGCAGGTTTAGCTGAAATTACTGGCGCCAAGACTGAATTTGAAATGAAAGTTAACAATGGTGAAACCATTGCTACTATAGCAGACATTTCAAGCATCCCTAATGCCACAACTCAAAACTGTACTATAACAGCAACAGCAACTACTCTAGTTTGTACTGTTAGAAATGCACCTTCACAGGTCTCATCTGCAGTAATGACATGGACTCGCACAGCAGCAACAGGTCAATGGACTTGTGCCACTACAGGAGCTTCTAAAGCTTCACTAGCTCCAAAATCTTGCCCACAAGCATAACAATTGCTGTCTAACGATTTAATTCATAAAAGCCAGAGTTTTCTGGCTTTATATTTTTTGACCTTCAGGGTTAGATACCGAACAAGCCATTGTAACCTAACCACACCTCTCTTCGCTTAATAAGAATACTCAATGTCAACGTGAAAAAAACTAAAATGTTAAATAAACTTTAATTTATTTCGTCGCGCGAGGCCATAATGCCACGACAGCCACGGTTTACATTACCCGGGTTTGCTCAGCACATTATTCAACGGGGGAACAATCGCTAAGTCTGTTTTTTTACCAAGCAAGATGACTCTGTATATCTTGAAAGGCTGCAGCACTATGCCCAGCAGCATCAGGTTGCTATCCATGCCTTTGTGCTGATGACGAATCATGTAGACCTTCGGGGTCACCCATTAGCCTCTCGGTGTCAATAGCATAAGCAAACCCGTACGCAAGTGCGCGTATCTTTTTTATTCCTTGTAAACCAATAACCTTCGCATTTTAGTTCTCGTTGGTGGTTATGCGTGTATCGCACCAGTCACCCATCAGGATCAAGGCTCTGGACTTACTGTGTCCTGCCCCTGGCTACTTGTAGCCCCAGAAAACCCTCTGTTCTCCCGCCTGTCCAAGTGATGCAGCTTTGCTGCGACAGAATCATGGTTTTAAACCAACCCCTTGATGGCTCAGGCAGCAGGCGATGTTACAGCAAACAAGGTAAAGCAGCGTAGCTGTGCAATCAGATACATGGTTTTGCCAACCCCGATACGGCATCAGCTACGCTGAGTAAACTCAGTTAAAGGCGCGTTTCACATCAAACTCTACTCCGTCTTTGAGCATGTTGTAACAGGCTCTGGCCAGTTTGTGGGCCACGGCTTTCATCGCGACTACCTTTAAATTTTTTGCGCACTTACGCTGGTAAAAGCGCTTGATGGTTTCATCCGAGCCAATAGCAAAGTGCGCCGCCTCCATAAAAGCCCAACACAGATAGCGATTGCCACATTTCCGGTTTCCTTCGCCTTTTTTCTTGCCGTTGGACTCGCGTTTTGACGTAACCATTCGGGCGTAGGAAGTAAAATTTCCGCAACTATCAAACCGCTTAATATCACCGGTTTCCAGATAAATAGTCATTGATAAAATATCGCCAATCCCGGATACGGTTTTAAGTAGCTGAAAAGCCTTGCAGGGCTTGAGTTGACGTAACAGCTCAGCTTCTACGGCATGAATTTGCTTTTCTAAAGCTTGCATCACGGCCCAGTTTGCCTGCAACGCCAGTAACGGCTCTGGCAACAGTGGCAGTGCTGACACTTGTTCCTCTGTCCATGTTTTAATGGTGTAACTCGGTGTATCTCGGCCTATATTGCGCACCAATAAATTCTTGATAGACAGCAGTTGAGTGGTTTTTTGCCGCACCAGTTGCGCGCGTTTACGCGCTAAATCCCGCAAGGCTCTTGGCTCCTTCGGATAAATATAGCCACAGGGCAGCAGGCCTATTCGCAGCAAATGCGCCAAGTGTCTGGCATCTGCGAAGTCACCGCTGTATTTAAGGCCATCATAAACCACCACAGCCGTGGTGTTAACCAGACGAACATCATAACCTTCAGCTTGCAGTGCATCGACCAGCCAATACCAATTGTAAGTCGACTCTACAGCAATAGCTTCAATCTGCTCTTTATGCATGGCAAGTACCCCGAGAATAACCTGCGCATCATTCGGTAAACGCTTGGAATAAATGATCTTATCGTTTTCATCAATAATGACTAACACAGAATTGTTGGAATGCAGGTCAATACCGACATACAATTTCATACGGCCTCCTTGGAAATAGTTTTTTTCGACGTCAATCAAAAAATAGCTATTAACTCGAAGGCCGTCTAAAGGCAACTTAGGCTGATGATTATCAGATACTGAGGTACTCCCACAAAATTACTAACTAAAACAAAAAGATGAATTCAGAAGGAACATTCATGGCGTTCGGTGATCAGCTCTATCGCCAAACAAACCTATCAAGGATAAGCCATGAATGTCCCGCTAATGCTAACTCGTTTTATCAAAACCGCCACGCCTAATATGCATAGCCTGCGTCGTAAGGCGCTTGAAGCTTGTGTAAAAAGTGCCATGCATCAAAGCAGGCTTACTATTACTCAGTTAGGTCGTGGTAGTCGTGCTAAAGCCTTAGAAAACATCGTATAAAACGTGCTGATAGGCTTTGTTTAAGTTAACCAGAAAGCAACGATGCCAATACCGAACCTCAGTAGTCATGTCATTTTTTTCAAAAAAAAACCTGTTTAGTTATTAACCACTCTTGACGACTGCAAATTTTAGAGGTAAAACGTTTAAGATAACTTTAACGAAGCATATCAACTCGAAGAAACAACCAAGTTTATGTTTGAAAGCGCTTAGCTAACTTTGCTGTTTTTGGTTAAAACAAGCTAAATTGACTTAGTCTGCTACTATAAATCAAAGAATGCTGCAAAAGCACAGTTGATAATGAAATTATACAAACGCTATTTTTCGCCTTTTATCTGAAACGATTTAGTTAGAGCCCAAAAGTAGCCTGAATCACCGTATGATAATAATATTTTTTCAAGACCGACAAGGGAGACACCAGATGAAAACAACACCAAATCGCCGCTCTTATTTGGCGCTGGCTATTAGCTTAGCCTTAACCGCTAATGCTGCGCAGGCGCAACAAGACAACACCGAGACTGAAACCGCAAATGCTGAACAAGCTGCTGAGCCCACCGGTTTGGGCTTTGAACGTATTATCGTGACAGGTTCTGTCTCACGTAATCAAACCGTGATGCAATCTAGTGTGTCAGTGAGTGCTTTGACACTAGAAGATATTGATGCGAGTGCGCCAAGATCAACTGCCGAAATCTTCCGTATGCTGCCCGGTGTACGCAGTGAATCAACCGGTGGTGAAGGTAACGCTAACATCGCTGTTCGTGGTTTACCGGTTGCCGCCGGCGGTGCTAAATTTTTAACCTTACAAGAAGATGGCTTACCTGTAATGCAGTTTGGTGATATCGCCTTTGGTAATGCCGATATCTTTGTGCGTGCCGATGCAACCCTTTCGCGGTTAGAAGTGATCCGGGGTGGCTCAGCCAGTACGCTTGCCAGTAATTCACCCGGCGGTGTGATTAACTTTTTAAGTAAAACAGGCGCCGATAATGGCGGCAGTATCGCCATGACAACCGGTTTAAATTACGACCAATTCCGTACTGACTTTGAATACGGTGGCGATATTAATGCGGATACCCGCTTCCATTTTGGTGGTTTTGTCCGTCAAGGCGAAGGCATTCGTGATCCGGGTTACCAAGGTGAACGGGGTTATCAGTTGAAAGCCAATATCACGAAAGAATTTGATACGGGCTATGTACGGCTTTATGCCAAACACTTAAATGACCGTGTTGCCAGCTATATGCCGATGCCAATGCGTGCCGATGGCAGCTCAGTAGCGGGCTACGATTCGCAACAAGACACCTTACAATCCGTGTATTTAACCGAAACCGTGCGCTTAAATGGTGCCAATCAGATCTCGCGCGGTGATATTCGTAACGGGATGAATCCTGAAGTGAATAGCTTCGGAGTAGAAGCCGTTTTTGATTTAGATGATAACTGGACACTGGATAACCGCTTCCGTATTAGCAGTGTTAGCGGCAATTTTATTACCCCCTTCCCAGCCGAAGTGGATAATAGCCAAAGTATTGCCGACAGTATTGCTGGGCCAGGTGCGGTTGTTCGTTACGCCGTAGGACCACAAGCTGGCGAGCGTTATGATGCCAGTGCCAACGCGATGCGTATTCATACCTTTGATGTTGAGATCAACGATTTCGGTTCAATGGTTAACGACTTAAAACTGTCACGAAGCATTGGTGAAGTGGATGTGACGTTAGGCTATTACATCGCCGATCAGACTATTGATATGTCTTGGCTGTGGAACTCCTATTTTATGGCCTTAAAAGGCGATAACGCAGAACTACTTGATGTTACCGCTGCCAATGGCACAGCGTTTTCTGAGAAAGGTTTATTAGCTTATGGTGTGCCATTCTGGGGCAATTGTTGTCAACGGAATTACAACACCGATTACAGCATCAAAGCACCTTATGCTTCTGCAAGCTGGGGCGTTGGCGATTGGTCATTCGAAGCCAGTGTTCGTCGTGATATGGGTGATGCAACAGGTACCTATGCAGGTGCTGTACAAAGCAGCCGTGATATGAATGGCGATGGCGTGATTAGCCAAGTTGAGCAAAGCGTTTCAGGTATTGATTTAGCTAACCCACAGTTAGTGAATTATGACTGGAGTTACAATTCATACTCAGTTGGTGCTAACTACCAATACAGTAATGATTGGGCAGTGTTTGGTCGCATCAGTAAAGGTGGCCGTGCTAATGCCGACCGTTTACTGTTTGGCAAAGTCAATGCTGATGGTTCAGTAGCAGCACAAGATGCGGTAGATCAGGTAAAACAGTACGAGTTTGGTAGCAAGAGCCGTCATGGTAATTTAAACCTGTTCGCCACAGTGTTTTTTGCTGAAACCGATGAGCAAAACTTTGAAGCCACAACTCAACAATTTTTTGACCGCGTATATGAAGCCAAAGGTGTTGAGTTAGAGAGTAGCTATCGAATTGGTGATTTCGATTTCCGCGGTTCGGTGACTTGGACGGATGCTGAAATCAGCCAAGATGCACTTAATCCAGCTGTAGTAGGTAATACGCCACGTCGTCAAGCCGACTTTATCTATAACTTATTAGCACGTTATACGATGGATAACGCACAGGTCGGTTTCACTGTAGTCGGAACGACCGGTGCCTATGCGCAAGATAACAATGATCTGAAGTTTGATGCTTATACACAGTTTAATGCGTTTGCTAACTATGAGTTAGCTCAAAACTTAACGCTTTCACTGAATGTAAATAACCTGTTCGATACTGTGGGTATTACTGAAGCTGAACAAGGCAGTGTTCCAGCAAACGGGATTATTACGGCCAGAACCATTAACGGTCGCACCGCTTCGTTAGGCATACGTTACCAATTCTAAGTGAGTTGAGCGCTTTTCTAACTAGCAATGTGAAAAGAGATATGTAAAGCTGCATTAACGTGCAGCTTTTTCTTTTTAGAAAATCTAATCTGCGTCGGTAGTGCAAGTCTAAAAGCAGTTTAAGGATAGTACAGCATGGCAAAAATTACATTGAAATCACTGGCTAAGCACCTTGGGGTGTCCGTGGCAACGGTTTCAAATGCCTTTAATCGGCCAGACCAACTGTCTACTGATTTGCGCCGCCATATCTTGGCCGAAAGTGAAAAACTTGGTTTTAACGGCCCGAATGCCACGGCGCGCAGCTTACGCACCGGCCGTTCAGATATGATTGCCATCTTACTCGCCGACTCGCTCGATTATGCCATTAGCGATCCGGTTGCTAGCCAATTGATTAAAGGTATTGCCGAAGTACTACAGCAGCAAGGTAAAGATATGTTATTGCTCTCTGGTAGCAAAGCGGTGCACAGCACGGCCGAAGCCATGCCAGATGGCTTTATTATTTATGGACGCTCGAAAAACCCCGAGCAACTCGACCGTGTATTGGCCAGTGGTAAGCCGATGATCACCGTCGACTGTAACCTCCCCGATGTGGGTTCTGTCAATATCGATAATTACCGTTATGCCTATGACATTGCAGAGTATGCCTTGCACCAACAAGCCGGCAAGGTGGCAGTATTGGGCTTACGTTTACTCGATTCAGACCGTGTCTGTCGGATGCAACCGAACGAGTTGTATCAGCAAGAAGAATCCATCGCGCGGCGGCGCCTCGATGGTTATTTAGCGGCGATGCAAGCGCAAAATCGAGCCTTGCCAGCCGAACAAGTGTGGCATATCCCAGTTAATACGCATGATTATGCCGAAACCGCAGCACGTGAAGCCCTTACCCAACATCCCAGGCCGCAGTTATTACTTTGTATGAGTGATCGCATCGCCTTAGGAGCCATCGCTGTCGCCCGCCAATTGGGCTTACGCATTCCAGAAGATCTGCGCATTGTCGGTTTTGATGGCATTGAAGAGGCCGAGCGTGCCTACCCTGCGCTGACCACGATTGCCCAGCATAGTGATGAGAAGGGCCGCACTGCCGCCCGTTTGTTACTGAGCGGCCAACAGCAACAACATGTTTTGCTTGATTGTGAGTTGCGTTTACGCGACAGCTGCTAAGATGCCTGGCTTACCGACCATCCTCTTGTGTTAATCTAACAGCATTTTGTTTAAATAGCGTGCAGAAGCCTTGCAACTTAATCGTTTAAGGTGTAATTTTAAGTTAATTAAAAACAGGCGACGACATGTAGTCACTACAGCGATCACCTGATAAAAATAACGTTAGCCTTAGGCTGATCTTAACAAGGTAGAAACATGCAAAACTCTCAACCGCAAACTGCTGTAGTGGTGGATAACCACACCCATAATCAGGTTAAATGGATGACCTGCCTAATGTTTTTTGTGTTCGCTATGACCACAGATGCCGTTGGCGTCATTATTCCAGAAGTGGTGGCTCAGTTTAATCTAACACTGACGCAAGCTGCTGCCTTTCATTATGTACCGATGATCTTTATTGGTTTATCTGGGTTATTCCTAGGGCAATTGGCCGACCGTATTGGTCGCAAGAAAATCATTTTATTTGGCCTGTTTATCTACACACTCGCCTGTGTTGCTTTCGCGCTTGGTCAAAGTTTTAACTTCTACTTATTGCTACTGGGCCTTTGTGGTTTAAGTATCGGTTTATTTAAAACCGGTGCCTTAGCGCTCATTGGCGATATCAGTAACAATTCGCAAAGTCATACCCGTTTAATGAATCGGGTAGAAGGTTTTTTTGGCCTCGGTGCCATTGCTGGCCCCGCTTTAGTGGCATTGCTACTGAGTTATGACCTAGCTTGGGAGCAGCTTTACTTGTTAGCCGGCTTTATTTGCGCAGTACTACTGCTGATTGCTTGGCGCATGGATTACCCCGGTTATGTTACGCAAGCGCAAAGCTCGATTTGGGATTGTTTAGCCTTAGTTAAAAATCGCTACGCGCTGGGCTTTTCGCTAGCAATCGCCTGTTATGTGGCAACCGAAGTGGCGATCTTTGTTTGGCTACCGACCTTACTGCAACAATATGATGGCCAATGGACCACCATGGCAGCACATGCCATCACGGTATTTTTTATTTTACGCACGCTGGGCCGCTTCTTAGCTGAATGGCTGTTAACCCGTTTTTGTTGGACGAGTTTATTGGCTTGGTTTAGTACTGCGATTGCAGCCTGTTTTATCGTCAGTATGTGGCAAGGTATTGCTTGGGCACTGTGGCTCATGCCGCTGTCGGGGCTCTTTATGTCGATGATGTATCCCACATTAAACTCTAAAGGCATTAGCTGCTTTCCGCGCAATCAGCACGGCGCTGCCGCAGGCTTAATTTTGGCCTTTACCGCGTTAGCCGCTGCTTTAGGGCCTTTGTTAATGGGCATTGTTGGCGATATGTTTGGTGATGTGCGCTATGGTTTCTATCTGGCCACCGGCTTTGCCGTGCTGTTGTGTATTGGTTTGTGGTGGAACTTCTTGTTTAACCCGGCAGAGCAGCAACTGCAAAAAGCCACACATTAGACTTATACAATCAGTTAAGCAAACCGCGTCATGCTGAGTAGCAAACTGAATAATATTACCTACTAGCTCTGAACATTTTCTCTGTAGTTTGCCCCGCTTGCGGGGCTTTTTTTATCAAAATTAATTCTATACAAGGCTGAAAGGAATACGGCTTAGTAGACTAAGCCGTAAATCAATGACCGCCTTTAACTCACCGTTGCGCTTAACCATAGCACTTGATAAGGCGCCAAATGTAAGCTGCGACCATGCAACAACTCACCGCTTAGCTCTTCGCGCCATTGACTACCAGGGGCACCCACAAAAACTTGCGGCTCTTCACTAAAATTGACCACACATAACATGCTTTGTTGATCTAATTGCCGCCGATAAGCGAACAAATGCGGATTACCGCTTTGTAGGATCTCGGTTTGCCCCGCCCCCAACACCTTTAAACGGCTACGTGTGCGAATAAGCTGTTGCAGCTGAGCATAGATTTTACCTGAGAGACTGTCGGGGTTATGGGCCTCAGCTAACTGTTGCTCGCTAACGGCAACGCGGTTGACCCAGCGGCTATCGTCGCGTTTGTGCGGATCATCCTGATAAGCATAATCATTGAGTAAACCCAGCTCGTCGCCCATATAAAGTAATGGTAAGCCGCCAATACTGAGAATAATACTGTTCAGGAGATAAATACGCGCTAACGCAAATTGTAAATGCGTGGCGTTACCACTTTGCACAGCCTGCTCAACGCCCGTTAATGACGCTAGCATGCCCGCCACCCGACAATCACCGGTTACTGGGTTTTGCTGAAAAGGAACGCCCGTGGCAAAGCTGCCTGCAAACTGCCCAGTATAGAACTGATTTAAAAATTGCCGATGATGTTCAGGGTTAATGCCTAACTGCCAGGCGATGTTATCATCAAAAGTCCAGCCAATATCATCATGGCAGCGAATGTAGTTCACCCAACTGCACTGTGGATCAATCGCAAAACGTCGTTGCAATGACTCGGTTAACAAGCGTGTTTTACGGGTCGCTAAGCTATTCCATAGCAAGGCCATTAACAGTGGGTTATAAGATAACTGGCACTCTTGCGGCGCAATGTACTTCACGACTTCATCTGGATGCACTATAGCTTCTGATTTAAATTGTAAAGCCGGTGCTGCTATCGCTGCTACCGCATTAAAAGCACGGATCAAGGTATGCGCTTTTGGCAGGTTTTCACAAGACGTGCCGGCTTCTTTCCAAACAAAGGCTAAAGCATCCAGCCGCAACACTGCAGCGCCCTGATTGGCCAGAAACAACATTTCTTCAGCCATAGCACTAAACACTTCCGGGTTAGCGTAGTTTAAATCCCATTGGAAGCTGTTAAAGGTAGTCCAGACCCAGCGCTCGGCATGGGGTTCAAAGGTAAAGCAACCACGACGAATTTCTGGGAAAATTTCTCGTAGCCAGGGCGCATACTGATCGCGTTCTTGCTCATTGAAAAAAAAGTAATAATCTTGGAATTGCTGCTCACCGGCTTTGGCTTTTTCGGCCCAACGGTGCTCATCAGAGGTATGATTGAACACAAAATCGAGTACAGGCCTAATACCTGCACTATGCAATTTTTGCATCAGCCCAGCCAGTTGCGGCATTGAGCCGAGATGCGGCATGGTTTTGCGATAATCGGATACCGCATAACCGCCATCGCTGTTTGGCTCGGGTGCTTTAAAAAGTGGCATCAAATGCAAGTAATTGATGCCGGTTTGCTGAAGGTAAGGAATACGTTGCTCAAGACCTTTAAAATCGCCCGCAAATAAATCGACATAACAAGCAGAACCCAGCGCCGTTGGCGCTTTATGCCACTGCTGCGGATCTTCATCTTCTTGTAGCAAATAATCCGGCCGTTGTGCCAGCGCTTTGGCTAACACCTTCAATAATTGTTCTAAATGGTAATGACAATCGTAACGCTCACCATACAGCTGTAAATACAGTGGCAACAACTGTGGTAACAGCTGCTGCAAACGCGCTTCGAGTATGGGCCAACGACTTTTCGCACTGGCTTTAAGTGTTGAACTATAACGTTTAAGAATTGTTGCACATTCTAAACGCAATTGGCTCGAGTTTTCTAATAATGATGTCGCTGTTTTTTGCATGGCGATCTACCTTTGTCTTCTTGTCTTAACTCTGTATATTTGCCTTTATCTCAGGATAATTCAAGTAAAAGCTAAAAAATAAGCAATTTATTTCCAGCTAAATGTCAGCAAACTGCAGAGACTAAAAACCACATCTTAAACAATTAAGTTTTATGTGTTTCGCAAGAGGACTGAAGAGAGTATCCGCATAAGAGTGTAATGATAAACTATAACCGAAAATGAACTTGAGTAATGTGAAAGCGGGCTTGGGGCAACAGGATGTTGTATCAGGCCCACCCGCTAACAAACGAGCAGGCCCTTGCGAATGGCTTAACCCATTAGCATTTCAATATCAGCATCAACATCTGGCATGGCTAGAATATGCTTATAAACGTCGTCTAATTGCAAATGGAGAGCATGCGCTAATTTTGCTGGGAATAACTCAAATTGTTCTTTTTGTATATCCTGCTCATGCTCAATTAAATAGCGGCTTAGTACCAGTAAAGAGGCATAAGGATCTAAGGTGCCGCTCTTCGCGGGTGTATATTGATGTTGAATAGCTTGGGCAATCTCTTCCGGAAAGTGCCAATGCCGTGCCAGCTCGGCACCGGCTTGGGTAAAATCAAAACCTAAATGTTTCATCTCAATTTCGCGGCGGCGATTACCCGCAGCCACTTCTTGATCAATTAACACCGCCATCTCCGGTTTAACGATGTGAATTAAATATTCCCCCACGCCGTGTAATAAACCGCACGTGTAGGCCATATCAGCATCAGCTTTAATCAGCTTGGCTAAATACTTTGCCCGGTTCGCCATCCGAAACGAATAGCGCCAGTAAGCAGGTAAATCGAAACCTGGAATAGCCTTAAAACTGCCCGCTAAGCCAACCGATAACACTAGGGTACGCAGGGTACTGGTGCCAAGTACTAACACCGCATCTTTGACGGAGCCAATTTTCCGATGACCGCCGTATTTGGCTGAGTTGGCCAAACGCAATACTTTTGCTGTTAACGCTTGGTCATTGCTTAAAATGCTGGCAATGTGTTCGCTGCTCACGGTATCACTCTGAAAACTAGCAATCAGTTCTTGTAACACTTTTGGAATGGATGGCAGAGTAGTCGCTTTTTCGATAAGTTGACGCATAAATAACGTAATCCCATAACGATTAAATGGTTTTAATTATCAGCATAGTGCATTTTTGCCTTGATTAGCTATTGCTTTACCTAACTTTTCTGCATTTTTTTGCAATAGAGCCCTAGCAAATAGCCTTACTGGTAAAGCAAGCAAAAACACCTACACTTATTAAGTCAATTTAATCTAAGGAGTTTTGCTATGCGCAGTGTTCCTATGTTTCTTTATCCGATTACGCTGATATTCACTAGCCTGCTGATCACAGGCTGTAAACCGAATACGCCAGCCGCCCCGACTACGAATCCGATAGCAGAAGTTGCAGTGACCAGCGAACCGGTGACCCCCGACACCTGTCTGTTAAAAGTTGGCTTTGATGCTTGGGAGCCCTACCATTATTTAGGGCAAGCCGCACAACCACAGGGTTTAGATATCGACATTTTGCAAGCGCTGACCCGCGAACTCAATTGTGAGTTACAACTGGTGCCGGGTGACTGGGCGCATTTATTAAGCCAGCTACAAGCCGGTGAACTCGATGTATTACCCGGCGCCTCAAAGAATGCTGAACGTGAACGTTATGCTTGGTTTTCTAATGCCTATCGACAAGAGCAATTTGTGTTACTGACCAGAACCGAGATGGTAATGGATTATGCCGATTTTCCAGCGCTGATCGAGGCAGGCCATACTATCGGTGTGGTCAGTGGTTATTATTATGGCGACTTAATTAATCAATTGTATGGCGAAAAGCCGCAAGCCTTTGTTAACGCCCAGATCAGCGAACTTAATTTAGCGCGCTTACAAGATGAAGAGATCAGCGGTGCCTTAGAAGATAGCTTTGTCGCTGCCGCGATTATTCGCCGTAAAGGGTTGAGCCAACAAATACAGCGACACTCACTAAGCTTGGCGCCATCTGAGGTGTACTTTATGCTCAGTAAAAAAAGTATCTCAGAATCACAACTAGCCGAATTTAATCAAGCTATTAGCGCCTTGCAGCAAAATGGTAGCTTGGCTGAATTAATCAGCCGCTATCAGCAATAAGGCGTTTAGCTTCTCTGGCTTAAAAAACGGCCTGATAAGTCCCGCCGAATGAAAGCGCAATGGTACTGCTATTTTGCTGAAATAATTCACTACCGAGTAAGGTTTACTTGGCAGTATTTTCATCAACGGAACTGGCAGTGTCATATCATGCTGCGCTCAGACTATGCGAATAGACTATCTGCCGGATAATTGACAGTAAATCTTGAATAGTTAAAGGATACTGGCATACTCTTAACTAATTGTTTAACTTCAAGCTACCGGAGTAAACGGCCACTATGGCGGTGACGAGTAATTCCACCCTGCTCAAGAAATTGATCCAGCAGAGCATTATTGATGGCGATAAAGTGACGAAACTGATTACCGAAAAGGGTAAACAGTATCGTACTTTGCCTGAACTATTAATCACCGAAAAGCTACTCGATTCAGTTAAGTTAGCCGAAGTGGCGAATAGCATTAGCCAGCACATCATGCTGGATCTGGATTTTTTTGATGTCAGCTCTATTCCCGAAGACTTACGCAATGAAAAACTGACACGTAAAAGCGATATGCTGCCGTTGGCCAAAAAAGGCCGTACCATGTATCTGGCGGTGGTGGATCCGACTAATATGGCCGCCATTGAAGATTTCGAATTTAATGCCGGCTTAAATGCTGAAATCGTCATCGTGCAGTACGACAAATTAGCCAAACTGATCGAACGGCTGTTTGAAAATGCTTATGCCAGCTTGGGCTCAGGTGATGGCGAGTGGGATTTGACGGCCATGGGTGTGGTCGAAGAAGAAACCGATGATGCGCCTGCCATACAAAGCGATAAAGAAGATCAGCCGATCATTACCTTTATCAACAAAATTTTATTAGATGCTATTCGTAAAGGCGCCTCAGATTTACACTTTGAGCCCTATGAAAAAATGTTTCGGATCCGCTTTCGGATTGATGGCATTTTAACTGAGGTGGCCAGCCCACCGGTTGCGCTGTCCACACGGCTATGTGCCCGTTTAAAAGTGATGTCACGGCTGGACATCGCCGAAAAACGTGTACCACAAGATGGCCGCATTAAACTGAAACTCTCCGCAAAAAAATCTATCGATTTTCGGGTCAGCACCTTGCCAACATTATATGGCGAAAAAATCGTAATGCGGATCCTCGACTCTGACAGCGCCATGCTGGGTATCGATATCTTGGGTTATGAGGACGCACAAAAACAATTATATTTAAATGCCTTAGCCCAGCCACAAGGCATGATCTTAGTCACCGGGCCTACGGGTAGCGGTAAAACCGTGTCGCTGTATACCGGCTTAGCGATTCTGAATACCGAAGAAACCAATATCTCAACCGCGGAAGACCCGGTCGAAATTAACTTGCCTGGCATCAACCAAGTGCAAGTTAATGCGCGTGCTGGGTTAACTTTTGCTACGGCCTTACGCGCCTTTTTACGGCAAGACCCGGATGTGGTGATGGTGGGTGAAATTCGCGATTTAGAAACGGCCGAAATCGCCATTAAAGCGGCACAAACCGGTCACTTGGTGTTATCGACATTGCACACCAACTCCGCTCCGGAAACACTGACACGCTTGCTTAATATGGGCGTACCGGCTTATAACGTGGCCAGTTCGGTTTCGTTGATTATTGCCCAGCGCTTAGCGCGGCGGCTTTGCCCAAAATGCAAAGTGCAAGAAGAGATCCCGCAGGCCGAATTACTGCGCCAAGGTTATGAAGAAGATGAAGTGCATAACATCAAAATCTTTAAACCGGTTGGCTGTGAACATTGCACCAATGGCTATAAAGGCCGAGTGGGTATTTATGAAGTGATGCCGATCAGCCCGAAAATGGCCGATATTATTATGCAAAACGGTAACTCCATTGATATCGCTAATCAGGCAAAGTTAGATGGTATTAATAACTTGCGCCGCTCAGGCTTGCTAAAAGCAGCGGCGGGTGTCACCAGTTTAGCTGAAGTCAATCGGGTCACTAAAGGCTAATACAGGCCCTAGACCAACGCTTTAAGAGCCGCAAAAGGACAATCGCAGATGGCGCAGAACAATAATTTCAAAATCAAAGAGCTGCATACCCATACTTACAAAGCACTCAACCGCAAAGGCGAAAAAAAATCGGGGGAAATTAAAGCGGGCAGTATTGCTGAAGGTAAGGCATTATTAAGACAGCAAGGTTTAACACCGATTACCGTTAAAAAGAAGGCCAAATCGCTATTTGGTGATGAAAAGAAAATTACCGCAGCAGACATTTCTATTGTCACCCGACAAATCGCCACTATGCTGGGTGCGGGTGTGCCTTTGGTACAATCCATTGATCTCATTGCCAATGGCTCAGATAACAAAAGCCTGCGTATTTTAATGCAAAAAATTTCAGTGAAAATTCAAGCGGGTTTACCGCTTTCAGAGACACTGCGCGAACACCCGAAGTATTTTGATGAGCTGTATTGTGATTTAGTGAAATCCGGTGAGCAATCGGGTGCCTTAGATCGGATTTTTGATCGCATTGCCATTTATAAAGAAAAAGCCGAAGCGCTAAAGTCAAAAATCAAAAAAGCCATGTTTTACCCCATTGCAGTTCTTGTAGTAGCCGCGATAGTAACTTCAATCCTTTTAATTTTTGTAGTACCACAATTTGCCTCAATTTTTGCGGGTTTTGGTGCTGAATTGCCCGCGTTTACCTTATTTGTTTTAGGTATCTCTGAGCTAATGCAAAGCTATTGGTGGGTCGTTTTAGGCATCATTTTGCTAACTGGTTACCTTATAAGCAAAACGTATAAAAATAACCTACAATTTCGCACGGCTTCAGATTTATTTATTTTAAAAGCGCCAGTGATTGGCAATATTCTGAACAAAGCGGCGGTCGCACGTTTTGCTCGCACCCTATCCACTACCTTTGCAGCCGGTGTGCCACTGATTGAGGCTTTAGAATCGGCTGCGGGCGCCTCAGGCAATGAAATTTATCGCAATGCCATAATGGAAATACGCGATGAAGTCTCTTCCGGTAATCAAATGCACTCATCGATGAAACAAACTGATCGCTTCCCGGAAATGGTCATTCAAATGGTCTCCATTGGCGAAGAATCAGGTGCCTTAGACAGTATGCTATCCAAAGTCGCCAATATTTATGAGCAAGAAGTCGATGATGCGGTAGACGGCCTTACTGCCTTGTTAGAACCGATGATTATGGCGGTGCTTGGGGTGATAATAGGTGGTCTGATAGTTGCCATGTATTTACCGATATTCCAGTTAGGATCAGTTGTCGGATGATTGAGCTCAGTACAGTTTTTACAAGCTTTCCTTGGCTGTTTTTAAGCCTAGTGGCTTTATTTAGCTTAGTGATTGGCAGCTTTTTAAATGTGCTGATTTATCGGCTGCCGATTATGATGGAGCGTGCATGGCAGGCGGAATTTCAAGAATATTTTCAGCCTAACCAGCAACATAAAGCGGCAACCCCTTTTAACTTAGCTGTACCACGATCAGCTTGCCCCAAGTGCCAACAACCGATTGCCGCTTACGATAATATCCCGCTGTTAAGTTGGCTATGCTTAAAAGGCCGTTGCCGGCAGTGTAAAACTGCTATTAGTGCACGTTATCCTGCGGTAGAGTTGTTAACAGCCGTACTGTCTACTTTAGTGGCTTGGCAATATGGCCCGACCCTGACCAGTGCAGTACTGATTTTTTTAACCTGGGGCTTAGTGGCGCTGAGCTTTATTGATATTGATAAAATGCTACTGCCAGATCAGCTGACGTTACCCTTGCTCTGGTTGATGTTGTTATTTAGCATCACTAGCAGTGCCATAGTGAATCCAGAACAAGCCTTGCTTGGTGCCGCAGCCGGTTATTTAAGCCTGTGGTCAGTGTACTGGGCTTTTAAGTTACTGACCGGCAAAGAAGGTATGGGTTATGGTGATTTTAAACTGTTGGCGATTTTTGGTGCGTTGCTAGGCTGGCAGCAATTACCCCTGATCATTTTACTGTCGTCTGTAGTTGGTGCGGTAATTGGTGTCAGTTTGTTAAGTATTCAAGGTAAAGATAAAGCGACCCCTATCCCCTTTGGCCCCTATATTGCCGCAGCAGGCTGGATTGCCATGCTCTGGGGTGAGCAAATGACGGGCGCCTATCTGCGTTATCTCGGCCTATGAAGCAGCCTACGGCAATAACATCACTGCTGATTGGCCTAACCGGCGGCATAGGGAGCGGTAAAAGCACGGTAGCAGAACATTTTAAAGCGCTGGGCGCTCACTATGTTGATGCGGATATCGTTGCACGCGAAGTGGTGATGCCGGGCAGCCCTTGTTTAGCGGCTATCGTGCAACACTTTGGCCCGGGTATTTTATTAGCAGATGGTCAGTTGGATCGTTCAGCATTACGCCAGACCATCTTTGCCGATAGCGCCGCCAAACGCTGGTTAGAACACTTACTCCACCCAGCGATCCGCAGCGAGTTACTTAGCCAACTGGCGGCCAGCACAACTCCGTATACACTTCTGGTAGCGCCATTATTACTTGAAAATGGCTTAGATAAATTGGTGTCTCGAGTGCTGGTTGTGGATGTGAGCGAACAAACGCAGTTAGCCCGCACAACCACGCGAGATAACAACAGTGAAAACCAGGTTCGTGCCATTATGGCAGCACAAATCGACAGAGCCGCTCGCTTAGCCGCAGCAGATGATGTTATCGATAACAATGGCACTGCCGCAGAGTTGTTGCCGCAAATTAGCCGCTTACATCAAGCGTATCTTGCCATGAGCCAAAAAATAGGTGAAAAATCGCAGTGACGACTGCCGAATTAATTTACGAACATCCACTTAATGAAAAAATCCGCACTTATTTACGGGTTGAGCATTTATTTACCCAACTTAACAGCCTGGCCGATCTTGAAAATGAAGCACAGCAGCTCAGTTATTTTAGTGCGTTATTTACACTGATTGATGTGTTAGAACGGCATGATATCCGCCCCGATTTATTGAAAGATATTGAACGCTGTGAAAATCAATTAGTGCAATGGTCACACCATCCCTCGGTGTCTGATAAAAAGCTGCAAGTGATGCTGCAACAAGCGCTGCGTTTACAAAGTGACTTATTACGTAGCGGCAAATTAAGTAGCCCGATCAAAGATGATGTGTTTTTAGCGCCGCTGCGCCAACGGTTTGGCTTACCCGGTGGTTGCTGTTACTTTGATATGCCACAGCTACAATACTGGCTAGCCTTACCACAAGCAGAGCGACAACAGCAGCGCGCAGAATGGCATAACGCCTTGCAACAAACGGAGCAGGCCATTCAATTTGTACTCAGCTTTGTGCGTGAACGTGGCCATTTTCAAACGATTAGCACCGATAACGGTTTTTACCAACAAAATGCTGAACAGTTTGAACTGCTGCGCATTAAATATCAGCAGTCGGGTGGATCTTTTCCTACGGTGAGCGGTAATCGTTATCGCTACGCCATCCGCTTTATGCAATTAACCGAGCAAGCCGGCCGCAGTGTGTGTGCTGAAGCGGTAAGTTTTCAATTGGCATGCTGTTAGCACTGGCAAGTCTGCTGTTTTAATACAACTAATCTCGCAAGCTTTTACTTGCCGCCGTCATTTTTTAATCTGGCCTGCAGATAAGTTCTCTGGCTGTGCCTAACGCATACAGAGCTGATCTGTTACAATCCACGTGTGTTTATTGTTGCTGCTACAGATCTCGCAGCAGCAGCCGTTAGAGGAGCCCTGCATGACCACGACTATTCAATGTCCTACCTGTAAAACGCCGGTTATTTGGCAACCCGAATCGGTATTTCGCCCTTTTTGTAGCGAGCGCTGTAAGTTAATCGACTTAGGTGACTGGGCCGCAGAAAATCATCGTATTCCCGATAAAATGCCGATTGATGCCGAGTTATCAGAAGCGTATTTAGCCGAATTAGAACAAGAGATGATGGCGCAGGATAATCAGTTTTTTAAAGATACAGATTAATGCAAAATGCGCTTAATTAAGCTCACAGTGAAGCAGTAGCTTAGCTGTGTGCGTGTTGAGTTTTGAGTTTTGAGTTTTGAGTTTTGAGTTTTGAGGTATTAAAGAAAGTGTTGTTGCAGATGTTCAACAATTGGCTGATTGGCATCGGGCAGTGCAATAGTATCAAGCTCACTGATAGCAAACCACTTTACCGCTTGCCCTTCTAAGCCTTGCGGTTCACCACTAAACTCAGTGACTAAACGAATATCCAAAAACACTTCACGCTCTGGATATTGATAACGCAATTGCAGCAAAGGGGAACTGGCCTGCACTGTAATACCAATTTCTTCGGCTAATTCGCGAACTAAGGCGTGCTCTGTTAACTCACCTTGTTCCAGCTTTCCGCCTGGAAACTCCCATTTACCCCCTTGATGCTGTGATGCTTTGCGCAAGGCAAGCAACACCTGCTGTTGGCGTACAATCACGCCAACAGCCACATGCAACACCGACTTAGCTAAGTTGGCCATGACAGTGCTTGTATTTTTTACCTGAACCACAAGGACAGGCGTCATTACGCCCTACTTTAGCGCCGTCACGTATCACTGGGGCAGCGTTTTGCATACCTTCTGGTAAATCACTAGCTAACGGCTCGGCATCCGCATGTTGATAGTTATGCGGTACGTTATCAGCTTGACGGCGTTGCTCTTCAACTGCTTCAACATCTTCTGCCGCTTTCACTTGCACGCGACTAAGAATACCAATCACATCCAGTTTCAGTGCTTCCAACATGTTGGTGAATAACTCAAAAGATTCGCGCTTATATTCTTGCTTCGGATTCTTCTGCGCATAACCACGTAGGTTGATCGCTTGACGCAAGTGATCCATCGCCGCCAAATGCTCTTTCCAGTGTGTATCTAAGCTTTGTAACATAATGGCTTTTTCGAACTGACGTAGCACTTGTGGGCCAACCATCTGTTCTTTTGAATTGTAAGACGCGCTCACTTCTGCTTGAATACGCTCACGTAGCTTTTCTTCAAACAGCTTTTTGTCATCCGCTAACCATTGGCTAATCGGCAATGCCACGCCAAAGTCGGCTTGCAGACGCTGCTCCAAACCCGGGATATCCCACATTTCGTCCATAGACTGTGGCGGGATATAGTCATTAATCATGCTGTTAACAACGTCATCACGAATGGCATGAATGGTTTCGCTAATATCGTCGGCATCTAACAAGTCATTACGCTGCTCATACACCACTTTACGTTGGTCATTGGCTACGTCATCAAACTCAAGTAACTGCTTACGAATATCAAAGTTACGCGCTTCCACTTTACGTTGTGCGTTTTCAATGGCACGACTGACCCAAGGGTGCTCGATAGCTTCACCTGGCGCCATACCAATACGGCGCATCATCGCTGCCATCCGATCTGAGGCGAAAATCCGCATCAAGGCATCTTCTAGCGATAAGTAAAAACGAGAAATACCTGGGTCACCTTGACGACCGGCACGACCACGTAACTGGTTATCAATACGACGCGATTCGTGACGCTCAGTACCAATGATATGCAAACCACCGGCTGCAATCACGGCATCATGACGTTTCTGCCATTCTGCTTTCGCTGCCGCAACCACTTCGGCATCCGCATCGGCACCTAAGGCTTGTAATTCACTTTGCCAACTGCCGCCTAATACGATATCGGTACCACGACCCGCCATGTTAGTGGCGATAGTGACCGTGCCTGGGCGACCGGCATCAGCAATAATTTGTGCTTCGTTAGCGTGAAACTTAGCGTTTAATACCTGGTGGGTAATTTTGGCTTTGTTCAGTAACGTTGATAAGTATTCTGAGCTTTCAATTGACGCCGTACCTACCAACACAGGGCGGCCAGTATCGCGAGCGGTTTTCACATCTTCGATAATGGCGTTGTATTTATCTTCAGCCGTTAAATACACTAAATCGGCCAGATCCTGGCGTACCATCGGCTTGTTGGTCGGTACCACTATGGTTTCTAAACCATAGATTTGTTGGAACTCAAACGCTTCGGTATCAGCAGTACCGGTCATACCGCCTAATTTGTCATATAAGCGGAAATAATTTTGGAAAGTAATAGAGGCCAACGTTTGGTTTTCGTTTTGAATGCGCACGCCTTCTTTAGCTTCTACCGCTTGGTGTAAGCCTTCAGACCAACGGCGGCCTTCCATTGTCCGGCCCGTGTGCTCATCGACAATAACGATATCGCCATCTTTTACAACGTAATCAACATCGCGTTTAAACAACTGGTGCGCACGTAAAGCAGCATATACATGGTGCAGTAGCGTAATATTTGCAGCAGAGAATAAGGTGTCATGTTCGCCAATCATGCCGCGCTCTCGCAACATGTTTTCGACTTGAATTTGACCCGCTTCCGTTAAGTACACCTGGCGCGCTTTTTCATCCACAGTAAAGTGGCCATCACCGTGTTTATCTTCTTCGTCTTCTTTTTCTTGGCGCACTAACTCGGGCACTAGCACGTTAATCTTTTTATACAGCTCAGAGCTGTCTTCGGCGGGACCGGAGATAATCAGTGGTGTCCGCGCTTCATCGATCAGGATTGAATCCACCTCATCGATGATGGCAAAAGCCAGATCGCGCTGTACACGTTCTTGTGGCGAGAACGCCATGTTGTCACGTAGATAGTCGAAACCGAATTCATTATTGGTGCCGTAAGTGATATCGGCAGCATAGGCTTTTTGCTTTTCTGGGTGTGCCATGCCGGGCACGTTAACACCCACAGTTAAGCCTAAGAAGGTAAACAGCGGCTCGTTAGTTTGCGCATCGCGTTTTGCCAGATAATCGTTAACGGTAATAACATGTACCGACTTGCCACTCAGAGCATTTAGGTAAGCAGGCAAAGTCGCTGTTAAGGTTTTACCTTCACCGGTACGCATTTCCGAGATTTTACCTTGATGCAGCACCATACCACCGACCAGTTGCACATCAAAGTGACGCATGTCAAACACGCGCTTACTGGCTTCGCGCACGGTGGCGAAGGCTTCAGGCAGAATGTCGTCTAAGGTCGCGCCGTCTTTTACGCGCTGTTTAAATTCGCTGGTTTTCGTTTTTAATTGTTCATCACTCAGCTTTTCGTATTCCGCTTCCAGCGCGTTGATTTGCTGTACCTGTTTTTTTAATTTTTTTAAGAAACGGTCATTACGGCTACCAATTAATTTGGCAAAAAATTTTCCAAACATTATCCAGATACCATTTTAAGTTAAAGCTGCAATGCAGCCCTGGCCATGCCAGTATTATCGTCAGTGTGAGGTCTGGCTTAATGCTCAGACATGGGCCAAAGTCAACAGGATATGGTGATGGTTTATCCTGCTTTCAAGGGCAGTGGCTACTGCTACTGCCGCAGCCTAAAAACTGTTACACTTTGTGCGTTGTTTTACTATTCCAAACAGGCTGCTGCAAATGAAACGTTATAGCCATAAACCAGAAGATTTAACTAAACTTTTTAGTCATAGCACTCTGGCTGGCGTGCAACAGCAGTTTCAATTAGTCGGTAAACTTAATGCAGAATTGTGTCAGATCCTGCAATTAACACAACTCACCTCTTGTCAGGTCGCAACCATTAAAGAGGGGCGAGCGATTATTTTATGTAGTTCGGCAGCCTGGGCTACGCGACTAAAAATGCAACGCGACGCCATTCTAGACAATTTCCGCAAAAAAATCTTGCCTGAATTAGCAGGGATTGATATCGAAGTGTCACCCGTAGGGCAAACAAAGCCATTACTTGTGCAAGAACAGCCGGTAAAACCGTATTGTGCAACCCTAAGTCATGATACCCGCTTACAGTTACAACAGGCCGCTGCGCAAACCGATGGCCCAGTGCAACAAGCCTTACAGCGTTTATTGCGTAATATGCCAGATAACACACCGCGCTAACGGCAAGGCTTACAACCAATTTAGTCGAATTGCAGACGAAAAAAAACCGCTTAACGGTAATGCCGATCAGTTAAGTATTTAGCATGACGCGGTTTGCTCACATCAACACGCCATGAATCATCCCTGAGGCTCGATTCCGGCCATCCATGGCCTTCAACGGTTGATTTAGAGCAAACAGGTCATGCTTAACTGAC
Organism: Alishewanella sp. HL-SH05; assembly: GCF_052655985.1. The sequence goes on along the minus strand of NZ_CP199753.1, from coordinate 694,471 downwards.
TTGCATTGCGCTTAGCGGCTTTCTTACGGCTTAAAAGCCTTAGGCAAGTTGTGGTGCCAAAAAAGATATCGGCATTTCTGCTTTATCTTCGAAGGTCACAAACTCCCAGTTTTCTTGCTTAGCCAGTACCGCTGATAACAGTTGGTTGTTTAAACCATGACCTGTTTTGTACGAACGGAACTCACCTAAAATACTGTGGCAAGCCATATACAGATCGCCGATGGCATCTAGCATCTTATGCTTAATAAACTCATCGTCATAACGCAGGCCATCTTGGTTTAACACGCGGAACTCATCAAGCACCACCGCGTTATCCATGCTGCCACCCAGCGCTAAATTGTTAGCACGTAAAAATTCAACTTCGTGCAGGAAGCCGAAAGTACGCGCACGGCTGATTTCTTTAATAAAGCTGGCGGCTGAAAACTCCATCACCACGTGTTGCGTGGTTTCTGAAATGATCGGGTGATTAAAGTTAATGGCAAAATCTAACTTAAAACCGTTGTAGGGTTTAAATTCTGCCCATTTATCACCGTCTTCTACCCGGACCGTTTGTTTAATGCGAATAAACTTCTTCGCTAAACGCTGCTCGGCAATACCCGCTTCTAATAACAAATAGACAAATGGGTTGGCGCTGCCGTCCATAATAGGGATTTCTGCTGAATCAACATCAATAACTAAGTTATCAATGCCCAGGCCAGCAATCGCGGCCATTAAATGCTCAGTGGTAGATAACCGCACACCCTGTTCGTTAATCAAACAGGTACACATTACAGTATCGCCCACTAACGAAGGGGTGATTTTGAAATCGACTACCGGAGACAGGTCTACACGCCGGAATACAATGCCGGTATTGTCAGGTGCAGGTCGGAGAGTAAGCGTAACCTTTTCACCTTTGTGTAAACCCACACCGACAGAGCTAACAGTCTGTTGAATGGTACGTTGTTTAATCATAAGTTTTTCCTGCTCAATTAGTAAGCAATCATAAACGGGCGCGCAGCATAGCACATCACTAATAGTATGCCAATTATTAGCTTAACAGCGGATGAATCTCATCTGCTTGACTATGTCCACTTTACACTGTCGCAAAGCGACAGCGATTAATCAGCCTGTTTTCTTAAAAACGCTGGGATATCGAAAATATCGATGCCGCCTTTTGCTTCTGCCTGTGGCTTAGTTTGTGGCAACTCTTCACGTTGTGCCGCAACCGCAGGAGCCGGTTGACGCACAGCATTACCGTGTTGGACATAACTGGTAGTAACAGGTTCAGCGCGATGCGTTGGCACTAAGCTGATATCTGGGCGACGATCCGCACCGATACCGGTAGCCACCACAGTAACGCGTAATTCGTCATGCATTTCTGGGTCAATAACGGCACCCACTACCACGGTCGCATTTTCTGAAGCGAAAGCTTTGACGGCATTACCGACAATTTCAAACTCTTCAATGCTGATATCTAAACCGGCGGTAATGTTTACCAAAATACCTTTCGCACCCGATAAATCGATATCTTCTAACAGTGGGCTAGAAATAGCTTGTTCAGCGGCTTCTTCAGCGCGGTCAGGACCACTGGCGCGGCCAGTACCCATCATGGCAGTGCCCATTTCCGACATCACAGTACGTACGTCGGCGAAGTCAACGTTGATCAAACCTGGACGCGTAATAAGTTCAGCAATGCCCTGCACGGCACCCAGTAACACGTTATTAGCGGCTTTAAAGGCATCCAGTAAGCTAGTGCCTTTACCCAATACTTTTAATAACTTATCGTTAGGAATAGTAATTAACGAGTCAACATGTTTGCTTAACTCTAAAATACCTTCATCAGCATAAGCAGTACGCTTTTTACCTTCGAATGGGAAAGGTTTCGTCACAACCGCAACAGTCAGAATACCCAACTCACGCGCCACTTCCGCAACGATAGGTGCAGCACCTGTACCCGTACCACCGCCCATGCCGGCTGCGATAAAGATCATATCCGCGCCTTGTAGGGTTTTCTTGATGGTTTCACGATCTTCTTCTGCTGAACGACGACCAATTTCTGGATTCGCACCCGCACCTAAACCTTTGGTTACGCTGGCACCCAGTTGTAAGGTGACATTGGCAGAGGAATTACGTAGTGCTTGGGCATCGGTATTCGCCGCCACAAACTCTACGCCTTCAATATTGCTGGCAACCATATATTCCACGGCGTTACCACCGCCACCACCAACACCAATAACTTTAATGACCGCTTCTTGGTTGTGGTTTTCCATTAACTCAAACATAGCTCTCTCTCCGTTTTTACGCTTACTTAAAACTGACCATTGAACCAGCTGCTAATTTTTTTAAAAAAGCTGCTGACTGAATCACGGCTTTGACTGGCTGCCTTGTTTTGGCTGCGCACGTCCTTGCCATAGAGTAACAAGCCAATGACGCTGGCGTAGGCCGGGTCATTAACATATTCTTTTAAACCAGTGATATGCATCGGATAACCGACCCGCACCGGCATCTGGAAAATATCTTCGGCAAATTCGACCGCACCTTCCATTTTGGAGGTGCCTCCGGTTAACACTAAACCGGCAGCAATTTGCTCTTCTAAACCACTGGAGCGAATTTCTTCTTGCACCAGTTCAAATAATTCTTGGTAACGCGGTTCGACCACTTCCGCTAAGGTATGACGCGACATAGATCGCGCAGCTCGCCCCCCCACACTGGGTACTTCGATGCTTTCTTCTTTACCCACCATGCTGCGCAGCGCGCAAGCATACTGCACTTTAATCTCTTCCGCATGACTAATTGGTGTACGGAAAATTTTCGCGATATCACTGGTTACCTGATTGCCCGCTACCGGGATGACTGCCGTGTGGCGTAAGGCGCCATTGGTGAAGATCGAAATATCGATAGTGCCACCGCCGATATCCACCACGCAGACCCCTAACTCTTTTTCGTCGTCGGTTAACACGGCATAACTTGATGCCAGCGACGAGAAAATAAGCTGATCAACATGTAAGCCACAACGCTCGACACACTTCTCAATATTCTTCGCCATATCGTTTGCACAAGTAATAATGTGTGCCCGCGCTTCCATCCGAACGCCTGACATACCTACTGGGCTTTTAATGCCCTCTTGCATGTCGACTGAAAACTCTTGAGGTAAGACATGCAACATGCGACGCTCGGCGGAAATGGGTACCGATTTCGCCGCATGGATCACATTGGCCACGTCTTCGTTGGTCACTTCGGTATCGTTAATCGGCACCATGCCACTCTCGTTTTGGCAACGAATATGCTTACCGGTAATACCTAAATACACTGACGATACTTGGCAATCCGCCATTAACTCGGCTTCATTGATCGCGCGCTGTACTGCCTGCACCACCAAGTTCAAGTCGTTGACGCCGCCTTTGTCCATACCACGAGAAACGTGGGTGCCAACACCCACGATGCTCAGCTGATTGTCTGCGGTAATTTCGCCCACAACCGCCTTAATCTGGGCAGTACCGATATCCAAGCCTACAATCAAATCCCGCTCTAATGACTTTGTCATGTTTTTCTCTTTGTCTCTGTTGCACCATAGCGCACGGCAATACCCGTGTCATAACGTAAATCCACTTCCACCATGGCGGCGTTTATCTTGTGTTGCTGCATGGTGGGATACAACTCAACAAACCGCTGAAGCCGCTTTAATGATTCTTCCCTGCCCAGTTGCAGCTGTAAGCCATCGGCTAATTCTAGGCGCCAAGCAAAACGCTCGGTTAACCAAATTTGCCGCACACTAAACTCATGTAACTGCAGCAATTGCTGCATATTAGTAAACATGTTCAGGGCATCCTGCGCTGAGCCTTCTGGCCCATGCAATAGGGGTAGCGAAGTGGTCAGCTGTTCGAGTGGGGCATCAAACACCACCCCTTTGTTGTTGATCAGCTGCTCTGAATTCCACACCGCGACCGGTTGCTGCTCTGTCACCACCACCACCAAGGTATCAGGCCATTGTTTGCGCACGGCGACCTGATAAACCCAGTGTTGTTGTTGCAGGAACTGCTGCACCTGATCCACGTTCACTCTAAAAAAGTTACCGACATATTCTTGTTGAATGCGCTGCTGTAACGCTTTGGCATCCAAATGCTGAAAATTGCCATACAACTTCACTTGTGAAATCGGTACACTTTGTTGATCTTGTACCCATTGCACTAACTTCACCGTTAAATAACCTAAAAACACTAACGAGCAGCCAAAAAACACCAGCCCCGCGATAAAAGCGGCTCGGCTAGGTGTAACTGGTACGGTCGCAGTATTCGTCATACTAGCGGCGCGCCGACTCAGCTTGCGTTAAAATCGCCAGCACTAACTGTTGAAAACTGTAACCAGCGGCTTTCGCTGCCATAGGCACTAACGACTTTTCTGTCATGCCCGGAACGGTATTCACTTCTAATAAATAAAATTGACCTTGCTGGTCCAGCATTAAATCAACCCGGCCCCAACCTGAAGCACCCACGGCTTGAAAAGCCGCTAAAGCGGTTTTTTGCATTGCTTGCGTCAGCTCTGCCGTTAATGGCGCAGGGCATAAATATTCGGTGCTATTGGCCTGATACTTCGCTTCGTAATCATAAAAGGAGCGTGGTGTGCGCATCTCAACAATCGGCAATACCGCACCATTTAAGATGGCGATTGTAAATTCACGCCCTTCAATCCAGCGCTCGACTAAGACCTCTTCGTCATATTGATGGGCTATTGCAATAGCTTGCGCTAACTCTTCAGCCGTGACTGCCACGCTCATGCCAATGCTTGAGCCTTCATTGGCAGGCTTAACCATCACTTTGCCACCGAGTTGCGCTAGCATGGCGGCGTAATCTTCAGTGCCTGGCCTGGCTACAGCAAAAGCCGCGGTGGGTAATCCTTGGGCTTGAAACAACCATTTACAGCGAATTTTATCCATCGCTAAGGCAGAACCCAGCACACCGCTACCGGTATAAGGCAAGCCGCGCTGCTCTATAGCGCCTTGCATCACGCCGTCTTCGCCGCCGCGCCCGTGTAACACAATAAACACTTTATCGGCGTCTAGGCTGCTTAAATCTTCTTGTTGTGGGTCAAATGCAAAGGCATTAACGCCAGCATCTAATAATGACGCTAACACCGCTTTGCCAGAACGTAACGACACTTCACGCTCAGCTGAAGAACCGCCAAACATCACCGCTACTTTTGCGTTTTGGCTCATAACGCAGCTCCCTTAGTCGCTTTTAATTGTTCGATATTTAATCCCAAAGCACTCAGCTGTTTTACTAAGGTGCCGATATTGCCCGCGCCCTGCGTTAACACCACATCCCCGTCTTGCAGCACATCGGCTAAACAAGCGGCTAAATCGCTTGGCTGCGCCACATAGATGGGTTCTAACTGGCCACGCGCTCGAATAGAACGCGCTAAACTACGGCTATCGGCCCCGGCAATTGGCGCTTCGCCTGCAGCATAGACTTCCAATAATAATAAGGTGTCAACTTCAGACAGTACCCGAGCAAAATCATCATACAGATCACGGGTACGGGTATAACGATGTGGCTGATAACACATCACCAAACGTCGTTCTGGCCAAGCATTGCGCACCGCCGCAACGGTAGCGGCAACTTCTGTTGGGTGATGACCGTAATCGTCGAGCAAGATAGCTTTGCCACGACCGGTGTCAAATTCACCATACTGTTGAAAACGCCGACCAATGCCTTCAAATTTACTTAACGCCGCTAAAATTGCCGGTTCCGCTATGCCTTCATCTTGCGCTAAAGCAAAAGCAGCGGTGGCATTTAACGCATTGTGCTTGCCTGGCAAATTTAGGATCACTTGCCGGGTTTGACCTTGAGCATCACGAATACTGAACTGCGTGCGTGTGCCAGACTGCTGAAAATCGCTGATTTGAAAGTCGGCATCTTCACTAAAACCATAGGTCAGCACCGTGCGGCCAATGCGCGGGATCAAGTCACGTAATACGGGGTCATCTAAACAAATTACCGCCATGCCATAAAACGGCAGATTATGTAAAAACTCTAAATAGGTGGCTTTTAGCTTTTCAAAGTCGCCTTGATAGGTGTCCATGTGATCCGCTTCAATATTGGTGATCACTGTTGCCATCGGTTGCAAATGTAAAAACGAGGCATCGCTTTCATCGGCTTCGGCAATTAAATAACGCCCCGCCCCTAAGCGCGCATTGGAACCGGCAGAATTTAACAAGCCGCCAATTACGAAAGTGGGATCGGCACCGGCTTCAGCAAAAATTGAAGCGAGCAAGCTGGTCGTCGTGGTTTTGCCATGAGTACCTGCAATCGCAATACCATGGCGAAACCGCATTAATTCACCGAGCATTTCGGCACGGCGTACCACAGGAATGCGTAACTCGCGCGCGGCTTGCACTTCAGCATTGTCGTTTTTAATGGCGCTAGAAACAACGACAACACTGGCGCCTTGAATATTTTCAGCGCTGTGGCCAAAGAATAATTCTGCACCTAGGCTGCGCAATCTGTCGGTGACGGTGTTCGGCGCGATATCCGAGCCGGAAACTTTATAACCTTCATTGACTAATACTTCGGCAATACCGCCCATGCCGGCACCGCCAATGCCTACAAAGTGAATGCGTTCAACCCGGCGCATCGCCAGTTTTTTCTGTTGTGGCGTGGTAATCATACTGCTTGTCCTGTTACTTGCCGACATACTGCTACTACTGCGGTAGTCGCATTGTCTCGTGCCTGCAGCCTGGCATTTTGCGCAAACTGCTGCAGCACACTTTTATCTGTTAAACACGGCGCCAATAATGGCACTATGCCTGTTTTGATGAGTTCCGACTGCGGTAATAACCAGCCCGCGTCAGCACTGGTTAAACTGCGGGCATTGGCGGTTTGGTGATCATCAATCGCGCTGGGCAGCGGTACAAAGATTGCGGCAACACCAACGGCGGCCACTTCGCTGACGGTCAAGGCACCGGCACGACAAATCACCACATCAGCCCAACGATAAGCCGCTAACATACTGTCGATAAAGGCACTGACCTGCACCGACACACCCTTTGCTTGTAATGGCTGGTAAGCGGCTTGCACTTGCGCCAGCATGGCTTCGCCCGTTTGATGCCAAATCGCGATCTCACCTTGTGCGGCCAGCATGCTAAATTGCTCTGGTAACTGCTCGTTTAAGGCTTTCGCGCCTAAACTGCCGCCGACCACTAAAATATTGAGCGGCGGCTCACTTGTACGCGGCTGGCGACAAGCAATCAGTTCTGCCCGCACCGGATTGCCCACCACCTGTTGTTTAGCTGAGTTGGCAAACGCGGCCGGAAACGCCACTAACACCTGCTTGGCTATACGCGCCAGTAATTTATTGGTGCTACCGGCAACGGCATTTTGTTCATGGATCAATAAAGGCACACCGGCTAACCACGCAGCCACGCCACCGGGGCCACTGGCATAACCACCAAAGCCAATCACTAAGCTCGGTTTTACCTGCTTGACCACTTGCCGCGCCTGTCGGATCGCCCGCCACACCATCAGCGGCGCATGCACAATGCTGCGCCAGCCTTTACCCCGTAAACCCGCCACTTGGATGGCATGAAATGCCCAGCCAAAACTCGGCACTAAACGCGCTTCCATCCGATCTGCGGTGCCAAGCCAAGCAATCTCCCAGCCTTCAGCATGCAACGCTTTAGCTACTGCCTGTGCTGGGAAAATGTGGCCACCCGTGCCACCGGCCATAATCAACGCTAGCGGTTTAGTCATGCTTACCCCCGCTAACGGCCTGCTTGCCTTGCATCCGTACTTCAAAGTCAATGCGCAGCAATAAAGCGGCAGCCATTAACATGATAATTAAGCTACTGCCACCGTAACTGACAAAAGGTAAAGTCATCCCCTTGGTTGGTAACATACCGCTGGCCATACCGGCGTTTACGGCGGTTTGAAAACCAATCCAAATGGCTAAGGCATAGGCTAAGAAACCGTGGAAACTCATGCCTTTTTGTAAAGCACGATTACCCATCATCAGCGCACGAAACACGAGCAAGAACAACAAACTTAGTAACGCTGCCACCCCCAGAAAACCGGTTTCTTCGCCAATAACAGCAATAATAAAGTCGGTGTGCGCCTCGGGCAGATATTCTAATTTTTGAATACTGTTACCCAAACCTTGGCCAAACCAGCCACCGCGACCAAAAGCCATTAACGACTGGGTTAACTGATAACCACTGCCAAAGGGATCTGCCCAAGGGTCAAGGAAGGCCGTGACCCGACGCCAGCGGTATTCACTGTAAAAAATCAGCACGCCCACTGCGGCGATACCGGTAAGAATTAACGCGATAAATTGCCACAAGCGCGCACCGGCTAAAAACAATAGCACCACGGCAGTGGCGAACATCACAATCACGGTGCCTAAGTCAGGCTGCATTAACAGCAGCACTGCAAAAATAAATAGCATGATTAATGGCTTAAGAAAGCCCATTAAGTTCTCACGGACTTCTTCATGCCGCCGTACTAAATAACTGGCTAAATACACAAAGAAATACAATTTAGCCGGTTCAGCCGCCTGAATGTTGATGGGGCCTAACGCTAACCAACGGGTGGAACCGTTGACATTTTTACCAAACAATAACACGGCCACCAGTAACGCTAAGGCGGCAAATAACAGCTGCATATTGTAGTTATGCCAAAAGCTGATGGGTAAACGCATCACGACCAAGGTCGCGCCTAAACCAATGAACATATACACTAAATGGCGCAGCGTGAAATGCAGCGGATTGTCAAATAAACGTTCAGCCACCGGAATAGAGGCACTGGTTACCATCACTAACCCCAGTGTCAGGATTAACAACAGTACGGTTAAAAACATACTGTCGTAATTACCCTGATCTTTACTCTGCCACCAAGCATCAAAGCGAGGTAACGGATTAAAACGACCACCCAGTAAAGCGGCTTTAATCATTTCAGCTCCTTTACTGCTCTGGCAAACTGTTCGCCGCGGTCAACGTAGCTTTTAAACATGTCTAAACTGGCGCAGGCTGGCGACAACAACACCATATCGCCGGCTTTGGCCATGCTAGCCGCCACGGACACTGCCTGTTGTAACGTTTTAACTTGCACGCTATCGGCTTTTAACGCTGCAATGGCCGGGCCGTCTTGACCTAAGGTAATTAGCTGATCGACGTCTTGTTGCAACACGCTTTGCAGCTCTTGTACGTCGGCACCTTTGGCATCACCGCCGGCAATCAAAATAAGCTTACCGCGGATCCCTGGCCGCAAACCGGCTAAGGCCGCTAAGGTTGCGCCAATGTTGGTGCCTTTTGAATCATTCACCCAGCGCACGCCATTAAGCTCGGTCACCAACTCACAACGATGCGCTAAACCGCTAAAAGTACGCAAAGTGGCCGCTAAGGCTGCACGAGAAGCCCCCGCCGCTAAGGCTAAAGCCGCAGCCGCTAGCGCATTAAATTGGTTGTGCTCGCCAAACAGGCTCATCTCAGCGACGGGCAATAACGGCTCACCCTCTACTAGCAACCAAGGCGCTTGCTGATGCTGCACAATGCCATAACCACTGGTGTTTGGTTTTAAACTCAGTGCCAAGCCAGCTTGCGACTGAGCGGGTTGCGTCATGCGGTCATCCGCATTGTAAATAGCTAATTGGCTATGCCGATGAATACGCTGTTTGGCTGCCGCATACTCGGCAATGGTGTTATACCGATCCAAGTGGTCAGCGCTAATGTTTAAATTCACACTGGCAACGACCGCTAAGCTATCGGTAGTTTCTAATTGAAAGCTGGATAACTCCAACACAAACACTTCAGCATCACTGTGGTTGATCGCTTCTAATACCGGTAAACCGATATTGCCGGCCGCAACTGCTTTAATACCGCTTTGCTGCAACATGGCCGTAGTCAACATGGTCACAGTCGACTTGCCATTAGAGCCGGTGATCGCCAAGACCGGCTTGTGGTTGAAATGCGCAAACAGCTCAACATCACCAATAATCTTAGCGCCTTGTAACCGAGCAAAACGCAAGGCCGGATGCTTCACCGACAAACCCGGGCTGACGATAATCAGTTCCATCTGCGCCAGTCTATTGGCGTCTAACTCACCTAAGTAGATACCGTCTACTTTCTCAACCGGAATCTGCTCTAGGCCAGCGGGTTGTTTGCGGGTATCCATCAATACCGGCTTGATCCCTTGTGCAAGTAAAAAGCGTACGGTCGCCAGGCCAGAAAGACCGAGCCCCACTACTGCAATTCGTTTTGCTGTTAGGATACTTTGCATGCTGTTATCTCAGTTTCAGGGTGGCGAGGCCAACCAGCACAAAAATGATCGATAAGATCCAGAAACGCACAATAACGCGCGGCTCTGGCCAGCCCTTTAATTCGTAATGATGATGAATAGGTGCCATACGGAAAATGCGTTGTTTACGCAGTTTGTAAGAGCCAACCTGCAGGATCACCGACAGGGTTTCCATCACGAAAATTCCGCCCATGATAAACAGCACGATCTCTTGGCGCACAAGAATGGCGATCACACCCAACACCGCTCCTAACGCCAACGAGCCGACATCGCCCATGAAAACCAAAGCCGGATAAGTGTTAAACCACAAGAAACCTAAACCCGCACCAATCAGCGCGGCACAAAACACCACTAACTCACCGGCATAGGGTAAATAAGGAATATTTAAATAACTGGCAAAGTTTACGTTACCACTGGCATAAGCAATGATGGCAAAAGCGCCCGCTACCATAATGGTCGGCACTATCGCTAAACCATCTAAGCCGTCAGTTAGGTTAACGGCATTACTGGTGCCAACAATGACGAAGTAACTAAGAGCAATAAATAATAAACCCAGTTGCGGCATCACATCTTTAAGAAAGGGCACGAGCAGTGCGGTTTCAGCTGGCCGCTCTGCGGTGCTATACAAGAAAATGGCGGTAATAAGGGCGAATACGGATTGCCATAGGTATTTCCAGCGCGCGATTAAACCACGGGGATCTTTTCGGATCACCTTACGATAATCATCGATAAAGCCGATAGCACCAAAGCTGACGAGTACAAATATCACCACCCAAACGTATTTGTTGGCCAAATTAGCCCACAGCAGCGTAGAGATTAACACTGAACCAAGGATCAAAATGCCGCCCATCGTAGGCGTGCCTTTTTTCGAGAAATGACTCTCTGGGCCATCATTACGAACCACTTGACCAATTTGCATGCGCTGCAGCGCCGCAATCAGCTTAGGCCCTAAATAAAGGCTTAATAATAAAGAGGTTAACACACCTAAAATGGCGCGAAATGTCAGATAACTAAAGACATTAAAACCGCTGTAATATTGTGTTAGATATTCTGCTAACCAGACTAACATGCTGGGATCTCCTGCTGACAACGTTCTAGCAAGTCTTGTACTACTAATTCCATCTTCGCACTGCGCGAACCTTTAACCAGCAGTGTCACTGCCGTTTCGGCTACAATAATGGGCAGCAATTGCGTAATGAGCGTTTGCCGTTGGCTGAAATGTGCTCCTTGCTGTTTGAACACATCACTGGCGCTCTGTGATAACACACCGACAGTGAACAACAGATTAATCCCAGCCGCTTTGGCATATTCACCGATTTCTTCGTGATATAAACGCGCATTGGTGCCAAGCTCACCCATGTCTCCGAGGATCAACCCCCGAAAGCCACTGTAACTGGCCAATAAGTCAATGGCGGCTTTTACCGACTCGACATTAGCGTTGTAGGTGTCATCGATAATTTTTAGCGTTGAGCTAACCTGGATCAGATTAGTGCGCCCTTTCACAGCACGCATTTTTGCTAAACCTTGCTGTACCTGCTGCGAACTGATACCAATAGCGATGGCAGCTGCCGCGGCGGCAAGGGCGTTAGCAACATTATGACGCCCTGGCACGGTTAAACTTATTGGCAGCTGTTCTGTTGGCGTGTGCAACGTAAAATGCGCACAGCCGAGGCTGTCTAATTGCACTGCTGCAGCATAAAAATCGGCTTGTGGCTTATCGACGCTAAAGGTCAGGCAGGGTAAATGTGCCACCTGGGTGAGCCAGAAATCACTGTAATCACTATCTAAAGAGATGACCGCCGTACCTGACGCAGGAATACCTTGATAAATTTCTGCTTTAGCGCGAGCAACACCGGCAATATCGCCAAAGCCTTCTAAATGTGAAGCGGCAGCATTAGTAATTAACGCTACATCGGGTTTCACCAAAGCCGTGGTATACGCAATTTCGCCATGATGATTGGCGCCCAGCTCCATCACCGCGTAGCGATGTGCTGCCGTTAAGCGTAATAAGGTGAGCGGCACACCGATGTCATTATTGAAATTACCCGAGGTTGCTAACACCTCGGCTTGCTCACTTAAAATAGCCGCCAGCATTTCTTTTACGGTGGTTTTACCGGCACTGCCCGTCACGGCGATGGTTTTAGGCGCTAAGCGTGCTTTTAAAGCGGCAGCAAACTGGCCTAAGGCTATGCGCCCGTCGGGGACTAAAATATAAGGCACATCCACCGGCGGTACTTCACTACAAATTAACGCCACCGCACCTTTACTGACAACATCAGCTAAAAAGTGATTGGCATCAAAGTTCGCCCCTTTTAAAGCAATAAATAACGCGGCACCGCTTAATGTTCGACTATCCGTGCTCACTGCATCGATTTGCACATCAGCACCCTGCCAGGTGGTGCCCAGCATTTGGGCTATCTCTGATAATTTAAGCGTGATCATGATGCCATCTCCGCCACCAATTGTTGAACATAGGCTCTTTCATCGTAATGCAGTACTTGGTTACCGATGATTTGTTCTGTTTCATGGCCTTTACCCGCCACCAAAATAATGTCGCCCTGTTGCGCTTCTGCAATGGCTAATTTGATGGCGGAGCGTCGATCGGGCTCGATGGTGTAGTTGCTTTGCGGATGCATACCCGCAGCAATATCTTGCAAAATCTGTAAAAGATCTTCGCTACGTGGGTTATCCGACGTGAGAATAATATGATCGGCTAATTGTTCTGCCAGCTGCCCCATGATGGGCCGCTTACCTTTGTCACGATCACCACCACAGCCAAATACCGCCCATAGATGATTATCACAATGTTGACGCAAGGCCCGTAGTGTTTGATCCAAGGCATCAGGTGTGTGAGCGTAATCGACCACTACTGTCGCACCAGTTTTTAGGCTGTATTGTTCCATGCGCCCAGCAACCGGTTGCAATAAAGCTGCTACCGCAATCAAGTCAGACAGAGAATGGCCCAAGGCCTGTAAACACTTCACGGCGGCCAACGCGTTTTGCACATTAAATTCACCCAGCAACGGCAAATTTAACTCGTAGCTTTTAGCGGCATACTTCAACTGACAATAAGTACCGTGAGCTTTGGGGCTTAAACGTTGGTAGCTCAATGCCTGCACATCCGATTTACAATCAATACTGGCACCGTAAGCATGCACAGGGATCTGCATTTGCTCGGCGTAATGACGACCGGTTTCATCTGATAAATTCACAATGGCCAGCATACTTTGCTCAGGTTTGAACAATAGCGCTTTTGCCGCGGCATAAGCGGGCATACTGCCGTGGTAATCTAAATGATCACGACTTAAATTGGTAAACACTGCCGCCGCAAAATGCAAACCGGCAACGCGCTTTTGAACTAACGCATGTGAAGACACTTCCATTGCCACTAAACGCACACCTTTACTGACCATTTCCGCCAGGATGCGCTGAATATCGACAAAGTGCGGCGTAGTATTTTTTAAGGGTGTAAGCTGTTGCCAGTGACCATAACCTAGGGTGCCAATCACAGCGCTCTTGACACCAAGCTCGCCAGCAAGCTGGGCAATAAAGCTACTTACAGACGATTTGCCATTGGTGCCGGTAACGCCAATTAATGTCAGCTGCTGTTGTGGCTGGCCATAAAAGTCAGCTGCCAATTTCGGTAACACCGAATTCAACCGTGGTATGGTCAACACCCGACTATCACTGGAATGGATGTTTTCCGTCAGCACTAAGGCGGCGCCTTGAGCCAAGGCCTTATCAATAAATAAACTGCCATCTGTGGTTGTGCCGGGTAAAGCAATAAACACATCGCCAGGCATCACGTCGCGGCTATCAATGCGTAAGTGCTGCAACTCTAAAGACGGCACTTCACTGAGGTAATTCGCTAACCAACGTTGACTATTAACCGGCATTTTGACCTCCACGAACCGCGGTGATCCTTGGGCGGCTCTGTCCATCTGGTGGCAAATTAAGCAGCTGCATCGCTGCTCCCATAATATTGGCAAACACCGGGGCAGCAATCTCGCCACCATGGTAAAAATCACCGGCAGGTTCGTTAATCACCACCACACAGGCTAATCGCGGTTGGCTGATGGGGCCGACACCGGCAAAAGAAGCGATGTAATCATCACCGTAACCGCCGGCGACCGCTTTACGAGCAGTACCTGTTTTGCCGCCTACGCGATAACCGGGCACCTGTGCACGTGTTGCCGTGCCGCCAGGACCGATATTGGCTTCCATCATTTCCAGCATAGCCAGCGCAAACTCTTCTTTTAATACCCGTTCGCCCAGCTCTGGTTCCGTTTGTTTAATGATACTCAGTGGCCGATTAATACCGCCATTGGCCATGGTGGCGTAAGCGCGCGCCAGTTGCACAGCGGTAACCGATAAACCATAGCCGTAAGAAAAGGTAGCGCGTTCAAAGTCAGACCAACGCTGGCGGTAACTAAAAATACCGGTGCTTTCACCAATAATCGAAGCGCCCGACTCTTGGCCTAACCCCATATTGTGATACAAACCAATCACATGTTGATGCGGCACTTCTAACACTAAGCGCGCTACTCCCATGTTGCTCGATTTTTGAATAATACCGGTAAGATCTAAGCGATTGTAATTAGAGGGGTCGCGCACCCAACTGCCACCAATGCGCATAAAACCAGGGCTAACATCCACTACCGTATCTAAATTGGCCGAGCCAAACTCTAAAGCGCTTAAGACCGCTAACGGCTTCATAGTAGAACCCGGTTCAAAGGTGTCGGTAATGGCCCGATTACGAAAACGATGGATAGGCGTATTACGGCGGTTATTCGGGTTAAATGAGGGGCTATTGACCATGGCTAAAACTTCACCGGTTTGCACGTCGACCACCACTGCAGAACCAGACGCAGCGCCATTGGATAACACCGCTTTTTTCAATTCACGATAAGCTACCGCTTGAATGCGTTGATCGATGCTCAGCACCACGGTGGCCGATTCGGTCGCTTGCTCGCGCTCTAATACTTCAATTTCACGGCCTTTTGCGTCTTTACGATAAACCTTGCGACCCGCTGTTCCGGTGAGTAAATCATTAAAACGTTTTTCAACACCTTCCACGCCAACGTCATCGACATTGGTAAAACCGATTAACTGCGCGGCGACTTCACCAGCAGGATAATAGCGACGCGATTCTTGGCGAAAATGAATACCGGGAACGCGCAGCTTACGCACATAATCGACCACTGCTGGATTAACTTGGCGCTGTAAATAAACAAAACGCCGCTGCGGGTTATCACCGATGCGGCTAAGAAGTTGCTGCGGGCTCAGTTGCAGAATTTCTGCTAGCGCATGCCAACGCCGCTCATCCCCTGGCGCGTTGCGCTCCAGTACTTCTTTAGGATCTGCCCAAATGGCCTCTACCGGAACACTGACCGCTAATGCTTCGCCATGACGATCGAGGATCATACCGCGCATCACTTTGTCAGATTCCACGCGTAAACTGCGCAAGTCACCTTGAGTAACCAGCATATCCGGCTCTAACACTTGTAACCAAGCGGCCCGCGCCACCAGGGCTACAAACACCGCGCTAATACTGACCAGCACAAAAGCAAAACGCCAGCCGAGTACGGCGGGTTGCGTTCTGGTTTTTGCTTGGGCCTTTCTTACCGGGCGTTTCATTGTAATTTCACCGTAATATCACGATCGCCCGTAGGGCGTTGCATATTCAGTTGTTGCCGCGCAATCTCTTCTACACGGCTGTGTTCGGCTAACGCGCGTTGCTCTAACAGCAAATTGCGCCATTCGGTATCGAGCTGATCACGTTGTTGATAATTTAAGTCCTGCTGGATCGTTAATTGCCGGTTTAAATGCGACATTTGCACTACCGCAAGGGCAGACAGCAAACACGCCAACAACAACGCGATAACTAACTTGCGTTGTTGCAGTTCCTGGGCAATGATTTTGATCAGCTGGACTTGTTTCATAGCGCCTGCCTCTCCGCGATACGCAACACCGCACTCCGAGAGCGCGGATTTGCAGCCAGCTCAGCGGCAGAAGGCATAATCGCTTTACCTATTAAGCGCAGCGGGATCGCCTTATATAACTGCGCATCCGTTAACGGTAAGCCACGTGGCACCGGTTCAGGTTTGGAATGGCGACGCATAAATTGTTTCACTAGGCGATCTTCTAACGAATGAAAGCTGATCACACAAAGTCGGCCGCCAGGCTTTAACGCCGCCATTGCGCCCTGTAACGCTAAATTCACCTGCTCCAATTCACTGTTAACGTAAATACGAATGGCCTGAAAACTGCGGGTTGCAGGGTGCTTTTTCTCTTTCGGGCTTTTCGGCACCACATTGCTAATTAAATTAGCCAGCTCACTGGTGCGAGTGAGGGGTTGCTCAGCACGCTGGGCAACGATGGCATTAGCAATACGCCACGCTGATTTCTCTTCACCGTATTCCCGCAGCACAAAAGTAATGTCTTCGACATCGGCATGGGCTAACCACTGAGCTGCAGATAAGCCATTTGTAGGGTCCATCCGCATATCCAGCGGACCATCGCGCATAAAACTAAAACCTCGTTCAGCTTCGTCTAATTGTGGGGAAGACACGCCAAGGTCCAGTAAAATGCCATCGATTTTGCCGAAAATGTTTTGTTGTTCGGCGATATTTGCCAGGGCGGCGAAGGGGCTATGGGTGATGTGAAAACGCGCATCGGCGAGCAGTGGGGCTGCAGCAGCAATGGCGGAAGGATCGCGATCAATAGCGAATAAGCGGCCGTTAGGCCCTAACGCTTGAATTATTTCTCTACTGTGACCGCCACGGCCGAAGGTGCCATCTAAATAGATGCCATCAGCCTTGATTGCCAGGCCTGCTAACGTTTCCGCTAACAGTACCGAGATATGTGGACTTGTGGTCATTTACAGTACAAAATCCTGTAATCGTTCTGATAACTCCACAGTACCGGCTTCTGCTTGCTCCAGCTCAATATCCGCTGCAAGCCGCTCTTGCCAGGCTGTTTCATCCCAGATTTCAAATTTATTTAATTGGCCCACCAAACGGATGTTTTTCGTTAATCCAGCATGTTGCCGCAATGACGCTGGCAACAAAATACGGCTGCTTTTATCCATATCACAGTCGGTGGCATTACCCAGTAATAACCGCTGTAAACGGCGTTCCTGAGGATTTAAGCTTGAGAGAGATTTCAGTTTTTCTTCTATTTCTTCCCACTCAGCTAGCGGAAATAGCAACAAACAGGGATCGTGCAAATCGATGGTGCAAATCATTTGGCCCTGAAATTCAGACATAAGGCGTTCACGGTAACGCGCTGGAAGCGCTAACCGGCCCTTTTCGTCTAATGTCAGTGTAAATGATCCACGAAACATCTTAGTTTGCCCGCCTTAAGAGTTTGCGTTGCTCGAGTAAAGTATCAGAGACGACAAAAAGGGGTGCCAGCTACCACTATCACCACAAATTTACCAAAATGATCCACAATTACCCACATATCCCCACAACGAGACAGTTTAGGGTGCCACTTCCGCTGCTGTCAAGGTAAAAACATCGGCAAAGATCGAATAAGATCGAGCTAAAATAAGCGCTCTAGCGAAGTGGATGATTTTCGTAGGAAATTCCTTTTGCGCAGAGTGAAGCTGCGTGCTTGCTATTGCGGAATAATTTATTCAATATAAATTTACATTAGCTATCACCCTGGCAGCGTCTTTGCCGGTGTTTAAGGGCAAAAACCATGCTAAGTCTATTGAAAATTCAAGGAATGTTGGACCAGTTGTCCGTTAGCGAGCGGAAACTCGCTGACTTTATTTTAGATAATTCGCATTTAATGCGTGATTATTCATCTCAACAATTGGCAGACGCCGTTGGCATTAGCCAGTCTAGCGTGGTGAAATTTTGTCAAAAATTAGGGTACAAAGGCTATCCCGATTTAAAACTAGCCATCACCGAAGCCGTAGTGACCGCATCGACCCTACAACGTGAACAACAAGACGTAAATACGGCACTCGGTAGCGTAGCGCAGCTCGCCGAACAATTGCAGTTAGGGCTGACACAAAGCTTTCGCAATCTGCTGAGTATTAATAGCGAAAAAACCTTGAAACAAGCCGCTCGGTTATTAGATAAAGCCGATTGCATTTTATTAGCGGGTTGCGGCCACTCCGCCGTTGTCGCCGCCGATATGCAATGCCGCTTACTTGAACTGGGCAAACTGGGCTTGTATCACAGCGATCCGGCATTAAGTTTACAACTGGCACGCACCCTCACACCTAATAGCGTGCTACTGTTGATCTCAGACAGTGGTCAAAATGCGGATATTTTGCGGTTAGAAGTGTTTGCCAGACAGCGCAAACTTAAGATTATCTCGTTAACACGTTATCAAACCAGTGCGCAAAGCGCGGGGGCGGATTTGCAATTATTCACGCTGGGCAGTGAAACCGACGAGCAGCTGCAACAGTTAATTACACAACAAGCGCAGCAGCACCTCTGTCATTTATTGTATTTAATGCTATGTCAGCAGCCCGCTAACCGGCAACAGCTAGCGGACCATAACCAAGTCATGGGTTTACTGGAAAAGCATTAACTGCTCAGCATCTGTAGACCCTGAATATCCGTGATGCCCAAGCCTGGGGCATCACCAATAATAATATCCGCTTCATTAAAAGTAACACTGCTGGTGACTGGGTTAAAGGCACACAGTGACGGCCCATCTAGGTCAATCTTAGTGATCACATCGGCTTTCGCTACGGCCACATGCACCGCTGCCGCCACACTAATGCTCGATTCCAGCATACAGCCAATCATACATTGCATATCATAAAACGAGCAGATATCAGCAATCTTGATGGCATTAGAAATACCGCCCGTTTTCATCAACTTAATATTGATAATATCGGCTGCACGCATTTTGATCAGTTCAATCACTTCACGTGGCCCAAAACCGCTTTCATCGGCCATTACCGGCGTATGTACGCGCTCGGTAATATACTTTAGACCTTCCAGATCATAGTATTTCACCGGCTGTTCGATTAGCTCTAGCCGTACACCGGCATCTTCTAACTTATGCAGGGCATACACTGCTTCTTTCGCGGTCCAACCTTGGTTAGCATCTAAGCGGATCAACGCCTTACCTGCCACAGCGTTATAAATTGCTTTTACCCGCTCGATATCGACCCCAATATCTTTGCCTACTTTCACTTTCAGCGTTTCAAAACCTCGGGCGACAGCATCTAAGGAATCGGCCACCATTTTATCGATGTAATCGACACTGATGGTAATGTCCGTCGTCAATTTAGGTACACCGCCACCCAGCAATTTGTATAACGGCGTTTTATATTGCTGGGCAAATAAGTCATACACGGCCATTTCCACTGCCGCCTTCGCACTGTAGTTTTTCATAATACAGTTTTGAATAATGCGGATCAGATGGTTTAAATCACTGATGTCTTGGCCAACCAATTTGGGCTTCATTACCGTGCGGATCGCCCCGATTATCGAATCATGAATATCACCCGTGATCACGGCCGTGGCCGGAGCTTCACCATAACCACGATGCCCCGTATCAGTCTCGATAATGACAATCACATCTTCAATTTCATTCACCGTGCGCAACGCGGTTTTAAAAGGTGTCTTTAATGGCACCTTCAGCATACCCAAACGGATATCGGTAATTTTCATAATAACCTCAGTTAACGCAACGATTTAATAGCATAAATACGATCCAGATAGCTCTGCTCAGCACTGAGATACAGCGGTGCCAAGGGCGTGACGGATACACTGTTTAAGGTGCCACGATAAAATTCGCCAGCGGCATTAACATAAGCCAGATCAAATACCGCATGGATCACGAAGGGTTCGCCCGCACTTTCACCTAAATACAACATGACATGACCAGGACGATAAATAAAATCGCCTATTTGCGCCCGCTTAATCGCCTGTAGCTTAGTGTTATGGCTGCTTTGTTCAGTAAAACGCACATTTTGACCAAATTCGCCATAGCCTTGCTGACCTGAGTTACGCGGCATCAGCAAGCCAAAGGTGCGGAAAATATCCACCAAAAAACCGGTGCAGTCGACGCCGTTATAGTCGTAACCCCAACCATAGCGCTGACCTAAGTATTTAAAAGCTTGCCGCACAATATGCTCGGTGCTGTAAGGCAAATATCCAATATGCACATCTTGATTGCGCGCCAGCAACGCCGGCACTAACTGTAGCTGCCCTTTGGCGTTACGTGTGGGTAATAGCACGATATAGCTCGCATGCGGATTTTGACCATAGAGGTTATGCCCCACTGCATCGGCGGATAATAGCGGCAAGCGGGTGCCCATATCCAGCTGTAATTCAGAGATCTGCGGTTGATTCGGTACATAATTACTAAAAGCACGCGCGCCGGTAACCACTAAAAAAGGCGCTTGTTCAGCATAAGCCAGTACCTGTTGTCGAGGCGCCAGCGCCAGTGCCTCTGTCGCCACCCAACCACTATAGTGGTAGTTTTGCACTAAAGACCAGTGACCGTCGGCGCTTTGATGTAACACCGCCACCGGCTCACCGACAAACAAGGCGGTTTCTTGTAAGCGATTTAAATCTAACGACATGCTGTCGTTAAAAACCCGCAGCGTGGTTGGCATGGCTAACAAAGCACTGCGCTTCGTTACCAAGGCAAATTGTGTGCTGGTGTTTTCCGCAACACCGGCACGATTCACTTGTTGCTGGATGGGCGCCCAATCGCTTTCTTGCAGCGGTTTGCCATCGGCAAAGAAACGCGGTGACTGCGGTATAGCACTTACCTGTTCGATTACCTTGAGCAGCTCGGCCTGGCTAAACTGCAGCGGAATATCCGCTATCGAAGTCATTTCAGCTTGCTGGGCAAAGGTTTGGGCATTTTGCTGCACAATTTGACTGGGGGTAAGTAACAATTCAGCAGCATTGGGCTGCTTCGCTAACCAATATTCTGGCGACAAATGCTCGACTTTTAACAGGGGAATATCTGACGTGAAATGTTCTGTCGCAGCACTACTTAAGCCACTTATCAGCAGCAACAAGCCGCCTGCGAAAGCATATCTTAAAGCTAAAAAACCACGCATTTGCTTGACTCTCGGTCATCAAGGAATGAAATATTCCAAATATTATTAATTTTTAGCATAAATTATTTTCAAAACCAACAAAAGATTGCTATGTTAAATTTGTGCAGAAATCAAACATCCCTGCACAGCGCCGCAAGGCTTAAGCAGCGCAACGTTATAAAAAACTATAAAGGGTGTAACATCCAGGAGAGATTGCAATGAAGTTGAACAGGCTTATTCAGTCTATTGCCCTTGCCGGCTTTAGCTCGACGGTCGTCATGGCGCAAGATACTGTAACCCCGGAAGCCGATGATGCAAAAGTTGAACGCATCAGAGTTACCGGCTCGAATATCAAAAGAACCAATATTGAAGGTTCATTACCTCTCACGGTATTCAGTAAGGCAGACATTGATGCTCAAGGCATCACCTCTGCTGAACAATTACTGATGCAACTGAACATTGCCGGTAACTCCTCAGATAACCTCGCCAGTAACGGCGGTATTGTTTCTGAAGAACAACGCGGTAATAACGGTGTTTCAGGAGCGAACTTACGGGGTCAAGGCGCAGATGCCACCCTGGTATTGTTAAACGGGCGCCGCGTTGCCACACACGGCTTAAAAGGCCGCGCAGTGGATTTAAACTCAATCCCCTTTGCTGCCCTAGAGCGCGTTGAAGTGCTTCGGGATGGCGCTTCTGCCATGTACGGTACTGATGCAATTGGCGGTGTCATTAACTTCATTACCAAGAAAGATTACACCGGTGGTGAAGCTTCTGCCTTCATGGATGTGACAGAAGCCGGTGGTGGTAACATTTACCGCACCAACCTATTATTAGGTGCAGGTGATATTAATAAAGATGGTTGGAACCTGTTTGGTACCCTGTCTTTTAAACGAAATACCACGTTAGAAGGCTCAGATCGCGATTTTTCTAATACCTTCCAACCCAATCGCGGCTTATCGCCTGATACACGGGGCACCCCTTTTGCTACCGTGTTTAACCGTGGTGCTTCCCAGCCCAACTTAATTGGCACCGGTTTAGTCGATCCACGTGATGGCCAATCAGTCATTGCGGTAAACATTTTAGATTTACCGGGTGCGGCGGGCTGTGAAAGTGGCGGCGATATGATGGGCCCTTACGATCAAAAGTTATGGAGCTCGGAATCTTCACGTTATGCCTGTGCGTGGGACTATCCTGCAGCCGCACGTATTCAACAGCCGCAAGAAAGTACGGACTTTATCAGCCGTGCCTCGTTTAAACTGAACGAGAATCACAGTGCTTATTTAGAATTGGTTGCTTCCAAAGTCGATGTCAGTAAGGCCTTTGAACCGAACCAAATTTCCCCTGGATCGACCTTTGGTCCTGCCACTTGGTATCCTAGCACCGGTGAGTCTTACAACACCATTTACAATGCTTTAGCCAATTACTTTGGCGCATCACAACTCAATTATGGCCAACCCATTGCTTATCGCTGGCGTTGTATGGCCTGTGGTGGTCGTGAAATTGATACTGAAACCAATTCTTATCGTTTGATGGCGGCATTTGAAGGTATTATTCCTGGTATTGAGTGGGACTACACCGCAGGTTTATCACGCGCATCAAGTGAGTCAGAATCTGTCCTTGGCGGTGGTTACCATTACACCGCTGAACTGCAACAAGTATTAGGCAGCGGTTTAATTAACCCCTTCTTATTACCTGGTCAAAGCCAGTCTGCCGCTGGTATCGCAGCATTAGAGGCCGCTTCCGCCACCGGTGTTAAATTGTATGGTGGCGAGTCATTAATGACGCAGTTAGATGCCACCATCAGTGGCGGTTTTGGTTTTGACTTACCTGGCGGTGAATTACAAGCGGCGTTCGGTGTCGATTTACGCCGTGAAGAGTTTAAATTTAATGGTGATGAACGCGCTGAGATGCGGCCAATTTTTAACGCGCCATTCGATAATGCCAACGTGTTAGATAAAGTCAGCCGAGATATTCAGGCGGTCTTTGCTGAATTCTATCTACCGATTTTCGATAGTTTAGATGTCAGCTTATCGGGTCGTTATGACAAATATGATGGTTTTGGTAGTACAACTAACCCGAAAGTGAGCTTTACTTGGCGGCCAGTAGAGGGCTTCTTAGTGCGCGGTGCTTATAGCACGGGCTTTAAAGTCCCCACCTTTAACCAGCTGTTTAACGGCGTCACTGAATCGCAATATACTGGTCTTGATTTAGCCGATCCTGCCACCTGTGTTAGCGGTATCGCCAGTGAAACAGTGGCCGGTTGTGCTTCTATTCGCCCGGTAGAGATTTTCGGTGGTAAAGAAGATCTGCAACCTGAGGAATCAGAGCAGAAGAGCATCGGTTTTGTGGCCGCGCCTTATGACAATTTTAACTTCAGTGTCGACTGGTGGGAAATTGAACGTACCGATACGATCCGCTCCGCGCCTCGTGATGTACTGATCGAAAACTATGATCAGTTCCAAGCAAACTGGATCCGTGATAGTAGCGGTCAAGTGATCGCCATCGACCGTCGTTATATCAACTCAGGCGGCACCCTAACCCGTGGTATCGAAGTAGACGCTAATTTAAGCGGCGAGTTTGCCGACGGTAATTGGCGCTTAAATATGAACGGTAGTTATATCGACAGCTTCAAGAGCAAAGGCTTAGATTCTCTACCTTACAGCGATAACTTAGTAGGTGAATATGTTCGTTATTACAACCTGCCGATCAAGTGGAAACATACGCTGAACCTAAGCTATGTGAAAGGCGATTGGAGCCATACGTTAAGCCAGTTATTCCGCGACGGTTACAAGGATGAATTACCGGTTAGCGTGCGTAATGGCAGCTACATTCCAGACGATTGGAACCCAGAAGTCAGCAGCTATACCACCTATAACTATAGTTTGAGCTATAGCGGCTTCGACAATGTCAGCTTTACCTTTGGCATTAAAAACATCTTTGATCGCGATCCACCTTTTACTGCACACCAAAACGACTTTGCAGCCGGTGCAGCATGGGAACCGCGTATTGCCGATCCACGTGGCCGTTCCTTTACCTTACTGCTTGATTACAAGTTTATGTAAGGTGAGTTAACACCCCGCAATAAAAAACCGCACGTTGTTTTAGCAACGTGCGGTTTTCTTTATTAGGGGAGTCGGTCATTAAGCCGGGTTTTGTGCTCTGTTGCCAGAGTAGCAATCATTCCTCTAGGACTTAGGTCACCCTAAGCCTCAAGCAATCTACCCGCCCTCAACGCGGGCCGCGCCATAGAGGGCCTATTTGATCTTGCTCCGGGTGGAGTTTACCGTGCCACGAACTGTTGCCAGTCGCGCGGTGCGCTCTTACCGCACCCTTTCACCCTTACCTGATCTCAGGCTTTCCGAAGAAAGACTGAGCCATCGGCGGTTTGCTCTCTGTTGCACTAGTCGTAGGCTCGCGCCTCCCAGGCGTTACCTGGCACCCTGCCCTGTGGAGCCCGGACTTTCCTCCCCTTGCTTGCGCAAGCAGCGATTGCCTTGACCCACTCCGCTGACCATTATACGCAAAAGCCGCGCCGACAACAGCATATTTGCCTGTTGCAACACAAATGCTCGCATTAAGTGCCATCATTCGATGGCAAAGCCGCCATGGGCAACTATAGTTAACCCGATAACGTCACCTCAACAGCGACTCCCAGCCTTATTCGCTACCTTAGTTCAATAAGGAGCCAACATGTTTATTATTACCAATCGGCGCGTAAATGTAGGCAAAACCACCGTAAAAACCGCCTTTGGCGACAAACCCGCAGAAGGCCCGAATGAATTACGTTTAGCTGAAGCCAGCCGCGTGAATAGCAAATGGCACATCAATGTCTTTCCGGATCGAGTGAACGCCGCGGGCCAAGCCGTTAGCGCCAAAAAAGCCCAAGAGCAAGACAGCATGTTTGCCAGTGAGTACGTTGCCAAGCAATTGGTCAGTAAACTGAAAACCTACACCCCCTCGCGCCACCTCATGTTGTATGTGCATGGCTTTAATAACGATTTAGCCTCGGTGCTCGACCGCGCAGAACAGCTTGAACAAAACTATAATTTAGAAGTGGTGATTTTTAGCTGGCCCGCGAATGGTGGCGGTGTACAAGGTGTTTTAAGTTATAAGAGCGACAAACGCGATGCGCTGGCCTCAGTTGGCGCACTTAACCGGGTGCTAGAACGTTTACAAAGTATTGTGCAGCAACTGCATGCCGATTATGTCGAACAATTAGAACAAACTACCGAGGCAAAATTTGGTGATGACGCTGAAAAGTGGGATCGCTATTTTACGGCCGCGGCCGCTGCGCGCTGCCCCTTTACCATTAATTTGATGCTACACAGCATGGGCAATTATCTGTACAAACATTTGTTAAGCTCCAGCGTTTATGCCGGTGATCAGTTAATTTTCGATAATATTGTGATGGTGGCCGCAGATGCGAACAACGCGGGGCACGCTAACTGGGTAGATAATATTCAGTGTCGCAATCGTTTGTATATCACGTTGAATGAACATGATAGTGCGCTACGGGCATCACGGATGAAAATGGGTGAGAAACAAAGAGCGCGTTTAGGGCATTACCTACGCTGCTTAGAATCTAAAACCGCCACCTATATTAATTTTACTGGGCAGGCTCATGTCGGTACTTCGCATGCTTACTTTGAAGGTAAGCCACTGGAGAATTCGCAAGTGCGCAGTTTTTTTCAGTTAGCCTTTAACGGCCAGACTGCCGAAGACAGCCTGACCTTTGACACAGCGCGCAACTTCTACTACTTTTGAGCCGCGTTTAATGAGGGCTTTTCAGCCCTAGGGCAAATTGATACAGCACATTTTTCTTTTCGTTATGAATTTGCGCAGTTAACGCCGCGGCTTGCTTGAGCGGTAACTCTGCTAACAAGAGTTGCAGCGTACGCTGCGCCTCTGCGCTGATCTCTGAAGCCGGCTTTTCGGCTTCGGCGGCAATCATTAACACCATTTCACCTTGGCAGCGCTGTGGTTCTTCGCGCAACCAATGCTGAATTTGCGCGGCGTTGCCATAGGCAAAATGCTCGAAGGTTTTGGTCAGTTCTTTCGCTAACACCAGTTGCCGCTCAGCACCGAGTACTGCGGCAACATCATCTAAAGTATCTAAAATACGCCGTGCCGTATCGTAACAAATAATGGTGCCAGCATTGGCCGGAACATCGGCTAATTGCTTTTGCCGTTGGCTCGATTTGGCGGCTAAAAAGCCAATAAACTGAAATTTATCGGTCGGTAAACCGGCAGCACACAAGGCGGTAATCAAGGCACAAGGACCTGGAACCGGCACTACGGGTACACCGGCTTCACGGCATAAACGCACCAGGCTGTAACCAGGGTCACTGATCAATGGCGTGCCGGCATCAGAAATTAACGCAACATCTTCACCAGCAAGGCATTTTTCAATAATGCTGGCGGCGCGTTGTTTTTCATTGTGATCATGTAAAGCCAGCAATCGATTGCTGATACCAAGGTGTTGTAATAACTTGCCGCTGTGCCGAGTATCTTCAGCTGCGATACAGCTAACCTGCTGTAAGGTAGCTATCGCCCGCTGGCTAATATCAGCCAGATTGCCTATCGGCGTGGCCACAACATAAAGAGAACCGCTTTGTTTGGTCATATTTCGCTAATTATTTGAGCTTAACGGGTTGTGTCAGTAAGATAACACCACGAAAACTCTATGGTACTGTGCATTGTGAAAACCAGCAAATTTAAGCCGCTATTTATTTTAACCTTGGCCGCCTTAGTCAGCAGCTGTGCGCAAACCATTCCGCAGCAAAGTAGCACAGCTGAGCGCGAGCTGATTACCGAGCTTGCCAAAGACGAAACCCCCGAACCGGCAACACTTTCGGCTGAGCAATTGTTAGCCCAAGCCGCAACTTATCAGGGCGAGGCGCAACAAATTCGCTTATTAAAAGCCGCCGAAGCCGCCTTGTTAGAGCAAAACAGCGCATTGGCCTTAGCCATTACCGATACCTTACGCCAAAGCGACAGTGCGCTGATCCGCCAGCGTAATCAGGTGCTGTTGTTACAAGCTTATCTGCAACATAACGAGCTGGCGTTAGCCGAACAACTGATTGAGCAAACTAACCGCGCACAACTCGCGCCGAGCGATCAAGCCGCTTTTTTATGGTCCAGTGCCAAACTGTATCAACAGCAACAGCGCGCTTACGCTGCAGCCCGCAGTTTATTGCAACTAGATGAGATGCTCGGCAACAACCCTACGCTACTAAACAGCTATGCTGAATTACATGAACAGTTATGGCCGCAGCTCAGTGCTTTAAGTCATAGCGAACTCACCAACTTACAAGTGGGTGCAGGCCAACGCGCGCGCGGTTGGCTCAATTTATTAGAAGTGGTACGCAATAAGCTGGGCAACCCCGAGCAATTAAACAATGCGCTAACCGAATGGCAACAGCGTTATCCGCAGTTACCGAGCTTGTCGCAATTACCAAAGGCTTTACAACAGCAATTGGCCCTAACGCCTTATCAACCAAAGCGTATCGCCGTATTATTGCCGCTTAGTGGTCAATTTCAGCAACATGCAAAAGCGATTCAATATGGCTTACTGGCCGCTACCAGCGCGGATAACAGCTTACCTCGTGAATTGCTGTTTATTGATAGTCAGCAATCGGTTGCCGACATTCAACAGCAATTAGCAGCGAAACAAATCGACTTTGTGATTGGCCCTCTGTTAAAAGATCAGGTAGAACAAGTCAGTAAACAAGCCGATTGGACTTACCCAACCTTGTTTTTAAACAGCCGTGACAGTCAATTACCGGCGCAACCTGACCGTTTTTACTTTGCTTTGAATTTGGAAGATGAAGCGGCGCAAATGGTGCAATTGTTTGCGCAAAAAAATTATAAGCGGCCTGTGATCATCAGCTCACGTAATGCCATTAGTCAGCGTATGCAGCAACACTTTACCCGACAATGGCAAGCTCTAGGCCATGAGGCACCCGAGAGCTACCAATTTGAAGCCAAAGCTGAATTAGAAGCTTTAATCACCCGGTTATTAGAAACAGACAGCAGCCGCGAGCGTATTCGGCTGATCTCGGGTTTAATTCCTGGCAGTGTGGAAAGTGAAGCGCATAGCCGCTTAGATATTGATGCTATATATTTACTTGCCGATCCGGTGCAAACCAGAATGTTTAAACCCTTTGTCGATGTCTCGGTGATGCAAACCGCGCCAAAGCTGCCTATTTACGCCAGTTCTCGCAGCTACAGCGCCGGCGGTGATGCTAATGATTTACGCGATCTCAACGGCCTCACGTTTACCGAAACGCCTTGGTTGTTAAACGAACAGCACAGTCAAAAGGTTCGGCAGCAATACCTTGAATTATTTAGTGAGCAGGATGAAACCCTGCAGCGATTATTCGCAATGGGCTATGACGCCTATCACATTATTGGCAGCCTAAAGCAACAGCAACAATTACCCAGTTTAAGCCATCCCGGTTTTACTGGCAGACTGACTGTCAACGCCGATGGCAGTATTAGCCGGCAATTAAGCTGGGGCAGTTACCGCAGCAACCGTTTGGTTGCGGTGCAAGAGCCGTAAGCCCGCATGAACGAGCTTGGTCAGCAATATGAAGCCTTGGCGCTGCAATTTTTGCAGCAACAAGGCCTAAGCTTGGTGCAACAGAATTTTAGCTGTAAGCTCGGTGAAATTGATTTAATTATGCGCCATGGCCCTTACTGGGTGTTCGTTGAGGTAAAATATCGGGCGAGCACAGCGTTTGGTGGGGCACTAGCCGCCATTACGCCAGCCAAACGCCAAAAAGTGTTAAAAGCCGTACAGTATTATCAACAGCAGCATCGACTTAGCCAACAGCCTTGTCGCATAGATGTAGTAGCCATTGAAGGGCAAGCGCCCTATCAATATAACTGGCTGCAAAATGCCTTTAGTTAACAGGACCCCGGATGCAAGAACATATCAGACACCTGTTTAGTGAAAATATCCAAACCATGATCGCCACCAGCGAAGCATTAGCTGGCCCAATTGAAAGCGGTGCGCTAATGATAGTGCAAACGCTGATTAATGGCGGTAAGGTGATTTGTTGTGGTGAAGGGGCCAGCGCTAATTTAGCCAGCCATTTTGCCCAACTGTTATTGGATCAATTTGAAACCGAGCGCCCGTGTTTACCGGCTTTTGCTTTACAAGCGGATCACTCTAGCCTGCAACCGGCTAACCAACAAAATCATGATTACTTAGCGAGGCAAGTGAAAGCGTTAGGTCAAGCTGCGGATATTTTAGTGGTGATTTCACTTAATGGTGCAGAACAAAGTCTGATCCGTGCAACCGAAGCGGCACTGACCAACGATATGAAAGTAATTGCCCTCACGGTAGATAACAGCAGTGATTTATCCGGGTTATTAAATCAACAAGATGTTGAATTAAAAGTGCCGGCACACCGTCCGGCACGGGTGATTGAATGTTACACCTTTTTACTACACTGCCTTTGTGAATTGATCGATATGACGCTGTTTCCACAGCAAGGAGAGTTTTAATATGATGAAATTAGCCAGTGTTTTAGCTGCTATTCTATTACTACAAGGTTGTGCTGCAGCCGTTGTAGCCGGAGGCGCAACCGCGGTGACCGCCGCTAATGATCGCCGCACTTTAGGTTCGCAAATTGATGATAACGGTATAGTGCTAAAAGCACGCCGGGCATTAGGTGATAATGACATCACCGCTAAAGGCAGTAATCTGAATGTGACGAGCTACAATGGCGTGATTTTGCTCACCGGCCAAGCCAAAAGCGAGCAAGTTCGCGAGCAAGCACAACGTTTAGTGCAAGATATAGCCAGCGTAAAAATGGTGCATAACCAAATTCGCCTTGGCAACAATACCTCACTGACCACCCGCACCCGCGATAGCTGGATTGGCACTAAAGTAAAAAGTAAGTTGTTAGCCGATGATGATGTTAGTGGTTTAAACATCAAAGTGGTTACCGAAAACGCTGAAGTGTTTTTAATGGGGCTAGTAGGTGGGCCTGAAGCAGATAAAGCGGTTGATATTGCCCGTAATGTCGAAGGTGTGGTTCGGGTTATTAAAGCATTTGAAAGCCCGCAATAAGCGGAATTAATCACACGCCACCGCTTATTTTCATGATAAGCGATGGCGTTTGCTTTAACCCCTTAGCACTGCTGCAGGGCTTTTAATACCTTAGAATGAAACTCTCGGTGTTTTAAGATCAATACCACCACCACAGTTGCCCCCATAAACAAACTGCTATCAATAAACCAGGTCAGCGCCGCTAGCGAAAAATAGATGGCGCGCAGGCCATAGTTAAACGAGTGGTTGGCTTGATCAATCACCTTGGCCGTACGGCTGGTATACAAATCTTGTTCTTCTGTCGCCATCTCGCGTCCATCTGGCGCTGCACCAATTAATACCCCACAAAAACCGTATTGGCGTAATGACCAGGTAAATTGGAAAAAGGCGAACACATAAATCAGTGCTAACAACAAAATCTTAATTTGAATTTGTGTTTCGGTTTGCGCGCTCCACGGGATCAGCCCGCTCAGCATAGTCTTTAAGCGTTCACTCGATGTCAGCACCGTTAGCAAACCGGCCATAATTAACAAACAACTCGACGCAAAAAAGGTCACGTTGCGCTCAAGGGTAGAAATCAGCCCGACATCCGCCATCTTATTGTCACGCCGTAACATCTGCTGCATCCAATGGTTTCGCTTACGGCGCAGTTCAAATGACAAACAACTCACCACTTTCGCGCGGCGTTTCGCGTAGAGTGTGTAGCCTCCCCAAGCTAAACTAAACCAAACTAAGGCGATAATATCTAATAAGCTCAGCACTTGACGCTCCTTCGTGTTTTAACTTTGTGCATCATATAACGAAAGCACAGTGTGCCTTAAGACTGTTTTATTAAGACTTATGCGTAAACAAACTTTGCAACTACCCCACCAGATAAGTACCGGTTCCCAACGCGATATGAATACCCAGCTCGTTATGCAGTTCCATACGACAAACTGCCACTTTATTGCCAGCACGGATCACTCTGGCGCTAGCAATAAACACGTTGCCACGGCCCGGCCTTAAGTAATCGGTGCGAATATCAATAGTGCTCATTTTACCGAAACGTTCGTGCAACTGCTCTGGCGCAACTTGCTGCACGCGACCTAAGGCACTGGATACGGCCATCAGCCCCCCTGCCACATCCAGTACCGAAGCAATCACGCCGCCATGCAAAATTTGCTGTAACGGGTTGCCAATAAGTTGCTCTGCCCAATTAAAACGTACTTCAGCCACGTCCTCATCAAAGCGTGTTACGGTTAAACCGATGAGTTTATTAAAAGGCATTTCATTGAAAACGCTAGCAATGTAAGGCACCAGTTGTTCAGGAGTCATGTCATCGTCTTATTTTTGTGGATTTTTGTCAGTGTACTGCCTCTGCTGTTCAGTGCAAAGCCTACTGGGGTATAACTTTGTGGCATTTCTGCTTACAATACGCCTCTTTTTGATCGGAGAACGACACCGCGTGCTTGAGCAAATGCTACCCGCCCTAAAACAAACCTTTGGTTATGATACCTGGCGTGAAGGCCAGGCTGAAATTATTGGTGCGGCGATGCAACAACGTGATTGCTTTGTATTACTGCCAACCGGTGGTGGTAAATCACTTTGTTATCAATTACCGGCTCTACACCTACCTAAAGTGACGTTAGTCGTTTCGCCGTTAATGTCTCTGATGAAAGATCAGGTTGATGCGTTAAAAGCCAATGGTATTGCGGCCGAATTTATTAATAGCAGTTTAAGCCGCGACGCCGTGCAAGAGGTCTTTACGCAGCTGTACGACGGCCGTTTGAAATTACTTTATGTCGCCCCTGAACGCTTGTTGCAACCCAATTTCATTGCTCGTTTACAAGAAGTAGGGGTGAGCTTATTTGCTATTGACGAAGCGCACTGTATTTCGCAGTGGGGCCATGATTTCCGCCCTGACTACATGGCTTTAGCCCAATTAAAACAGCGTTTTCCTGACACGCCGGTGATGGCATTAACCGCTACCGCTGATCCCGGCACTCAGCAAGATATCTTGCAACAACTCGATCTAAACAACCCACTGATTTATCGCGGCAGTTTTGATCGCCCGAATATTCGCTACACAGTACAAGAAAAATTTCGGCCATTAGAACAACTGCTGGCTTATCTGAAACAACAAGAAAATAACAGCGGCATTATTTACTGTAGTTCGCGGCGTAAAGTAGATGAGTTAACCGCACAATTAGCCGAGCGGGGCTTTCGCGTGGCCGCTTATCATGCAGGTTATGACGCAGCCCAACGTGACCAGGTACAAGACGCCTTTAAACGCGATGATATCAGTATTATTGTTGCTACCGTGGCCTTTGGCATGGGTGTCAATAAACCAAATATTCGCTTTGTAGTGCATTTTGAACTCCCCCGCACTATTGAAGCGTATTACCAAGAAACAGGGCGAGCAGGACGAGATGGCGTAGCGGCAGAAGCGCTGCTGTTATTTGATCCGGCTGATATCGCCAGAATGAAACGCTGGTTGGAAGCCGAAGATAACCCGCAACGCGCAGAAGTGGCGTGGCAGCGCTTTCAATCAATGGCCGCTTTTGCCGAAGCGCAAACGTGCCGCCGACTGGTGTTATTAAATTACTTTGGCGAAGCGCGACAACAACCCTGTGGCAACTGCGATATTTGCTTAAACCCGCCACAGCAATTTGATGGTACCCAAACCGCGCAACAGGCGTTGTCTTGTGTTTATCGGGTAGGCCAAAACTATGGCCTGCACCATGTGATTGAAGTGCTACGCGGCAGTCAAAATCATAAAATTCAGGAGCTTGGGCACGACAAACTCTCTACCTGGGGCCTAGGTAAACAACTCAGCCATGATTATTGGTTAAGTATTTTTCGACAACTCATTCACTTTGGCTTGTTACAGCAAGATATTACTCAGCATTCGGTATTACGTTTATTGCCCGCGGCACGCCCAGTGCTGCGAGGTGAACACCCACTGCAACTGGCGGTGCCTCGCCTTCAAGCCAGCAGTAAAACGCCGGCGAAGCTTGGCCAACAAAAACATGACAAGGTATTATTTGCCCGCCTGCGAACACTACGCAAAGCCATAGCGGAGCGCGATGACGTGCCACCTTTTGTGGTATTTAGCGACGCAACGTTGATTGATATGTGCCACAAACTACCCACCGATAACGCCGCCATGCTCGCGGTCTCAGGGGTGGGTTTTACGAAGTTAAGTCGTTACGGCAAAGAATTTATGACCGAAATTGGGGATTATCTGGCTGACAGCCGTAACCCTCTGCTAGAGTAGTAAGCAAATATCCTACTTTTTAACCTGAGGTTCACAGCTTGTCACCTTTTCTGACCTTAGCCCGCATCGCCTTGTTATGCTTAAGCCTATGTTGCAGCGTTCATGCTGCCGGTACCTTGGATATTATTCAGCAACAACCGCATCGGTTAACCGAGCTACAGTATCAAATCACCGATGTGTCACTGTCGGCCAATGAACTGGTCGCCGACCCCGCGTTATTTCATAACTTTACCGCGCTAACCCCCCAACAAAATACCCTTAGGATCACCGCACAACAAGCCGTTTGGCTGTTAGCCAAAATTAAAAACCCATACCCTGAACCCTGGGATGCGGTGCTGAGCTATCATTTTCTCGCCGTCGATAAAGTCAGTTTTTATAAAGTCGCAACCGACATCCCTAGCGTGCAATTTCTGGGGCGCAGCGGTAGCGCATTTCCATTTAGTGAGCGGCCCTTGCCGCTTTACAGCTTTTCACAACCGCTGCGCTTTGACATTGCAGAGCAAACCAGTGTGTTAATTAAGCTAGAAGATGCCGCCATGATAGGAACCGAATTAAGCATTTCTTCGCTTGCACCGCTGCTCGAAGCAAGCCAGCAGCAGTTACAACAAGACAGTATGATTAATGGCGCCCTGCTGTTACTGGTCTTGCTAGCACTGTGCCGGGGTGTGCAGCAACATCAACCAGCACTGTATGCCTTAGCGGGATTTTATCTGGCCTTTTTATTAGTGTTAATTACGCTTAATGGCCAAGCCTTTAGTCGCTTATGGCCATTACATCCGGAAATGAACGCGGTATTTATTTACATTAGTGTTGGGGCGAGCTTAGCTTGCTTAAGCTTGTTTGCCCGTTTTAGTTTACTTCGGCAAAGTTCAGGCTATGGTTTATGGCTGAATAGCGGCAGTTTCTTGCTGGCCTTGTTACTATTGTTTAGCCCGTTATTTGCCTCGGGCCCCATGAAGCTTAAACTCTTATTTATCTGCATGACTTTAGTGTTAAGCATCACGTTGCTGCAGGCATTATTTATTAGTTTAACCACGCAGGTCCGCTACACGCCACGGTTTTCCTTACTAGCGGTGGCGGCTACCTTGCAGTTATTACTTCTGCAACTTAGTTACATGGCCAACTTCGTGCAGTGGCTTAATACTAGCTTATTGTTTGTTTTGACCATCTCCACTTTTTTATTACTGCATATTCCTAAAGCACGTTTACAGTTTGCCCGTCGTGATCTTTGACTATATTTTCAACTGCCTCTTGCAGACAGAGGCCATAGCACCCTAGAATGGCGCCGCGGCAAATCGCCGTTTCTTTTGACTATTCTTTAGTTATTTCGTTCGGAGTCTTAAATGCAACGACTGCGTGAGTTATCGCGTCGTGTTGAGGCTGTGTATGGCGAAATGGCGGACACATTTTCCAGTTATCAGCAAGACAGCGGTTTAAGCTGTCGTAGTAGCTGTGGTGAGTGCTGCACTCAACCCACTATTGAAGCGACCGTGCTAGAAATGTTACCGCTGGCATTACACCTGTTTGATCAGGGTAAAGCCGAGCAAACACTGACACAACTCGAAGAGTTACCAGAAGTTTCTGGTTGCTTTTTTTACCAGCGGCTATCGTTTGATGGCAAGCAAGGGCAATGCACTGTATATCAGCAGCGGCCTAGTATTTGCCGAGTTTTTGGTGCGGCAGGATACCGTGACAAAATGGG
This sequence comes from Alishewanella sp. HL-SH05, assembly GCF_052655985.1. Next base: position 659,164 of record NZ_CP199753.1, on the reverse strand, counting down.
CAAAACCTCACTTTCGGTGTGTAAAACCATCAAAAGTGATAAAGCAGAAAAGTACCAACAACACCTGATTATGCTGACTGAGCATCCGCCACCGATGATGATGTCAGCCAAAGAGCAGGTAAACGAGCTAGATTATGAATTGGGTAATAAGCATTATCCGATCAATCAAGCCTTGTTTATGGCGCTAGAAAAAGTGTTATTTAAATCCTATTACAGTAGTTTCAGTACTGATTTACAAATAGCCTAATGCCTTAATGCAGACCTGACACAGCCGGTTGCTCTGTCAGGTCTGACGTTTAAAACCCTGCTAAAACAATCTTACCCATGGCTTTACCGCTTTCCAACAGTGCGTGAGCCTTACGTAAATTGGCAGCGTTAATAGTGCCTAATTGTTGTTGCAACGTGCTTTTGACTTGGCCTTGTTCAATCAGCTTGGCAAGATCGGTTAATATCTGATGTTGTACCTGCATATCGGCAGTAGCAAATAACGACCGAGTAAACATAAACTCCCAATGCAGAGAAATACTTTTTTGCTTCAACGGCATAATATCCAAGCCACCGACCGGATCGTCAATCAATGCCAGCTTACCTTGTGGCACCAGCGCTTTCACTAACTCGGCATAATGGGTATCAGTATGGGTTAAACTTGCCACATGGCTGACTGCATCAATACCCAGCGCCTGCAACTGCGCTAACAACGGCTTACTGTGATCAATTACATAGTGCGCGCCCATCTCTCGCACCCAAGCTTGTGTTTCTGCTCTGGAAGCCGTCGCGACAATCGTTACCGTGGTTAATTGCCGCGCCAGTTGCAACAATACCGAACCGACACCACCGGCAGCCCCGACCACCAGTAACACCGGTTTCGGATGTTTTAAGCTAGGCGTAGCAATATCTAGGCGGTCAAATAACATTTCCCAGGCCGTTAGCGCCGTTAAGGGTAAGGCTGCCGCTTCTGCATAACTGAGGTTCACCGGCATTTTGCCGACAATACGTTCATCCACCAGCTGAAATTCTGCATTCGAGCCTGATCGCTGCAATGCACCGGCGTAAAAGACTTTATCGCCCGGCACAAAATGCTGCACTTTTTCGCCAACAGCAACGACTTCACCTGCTGCGTCCCAGCCTAAAATTTTATATTCACCGGCTGGCGGTGTGACTCGTTGCCGAATTTTTGTATCAACCGGATTAACCGAGATGGCAGCGATCTTCACCAACACATCATGGCCGCTGGCCGCCGGTTGCGGTACTTCAATATCCAATAATGCTGCCGCATCGCTAATTGCTAGTGAGTGTTGATAGCCAATCGCTTTCATATATCCCTCTGCTTTTTATCAAATTTAATAACTGAAATTCAGTGTGCCAAGCTTCAGCGACAAAGCGCCACCTGCCGTTGCAGCATACCAAGCTGTGCCCGCAAATAATTCAGCCGTAAGGTTAAATCGGCGCTATGTGGGCGAATGCCTATTTTTAAACCCAGCACCGCTAAATTAACCCCTTGGCAAGCTTGTAAGGTGTCTGCCACTGCTTGCTCAGTTAACCAAGAACCTGGCTCACCAAATGCCACTAATTCATTCGTTTGTGCCGGTTGATGGCTGTCTCGCCAAGCGCCATACTCGGTGGCTTGATCAGAAATACCCGAGAACATCACGCCGGCGAGCAAACCCTGGGCTTTGGCTGCGGCGATATGCTGCAAGGCGCCGTCGAGCTGCCGTGTTTCTAACACTGAACGGCCCCAGTTAATCACAACGCCTAGCGGTAGCTCAGGCGCTTGGGTGGCATTCAGTTCAGATAGCACGCTTAACTCATCGGTTAAACTTAAAAACCCTTTAGAAGGCGCATGGCTGTCGATTAAGGCATCACAATGCTCTACCAGCAAACGCGCACCGTGCCAATCCCAACTTAACAAGGTTTGCATAGATGTTTTAAACGCCGCAGCAGAACCGGCACAGTTATGCCGTGCTGGCGCGCTATGTAGCATAATGGCGGTCACGGCTTGTCGTTTCAGATGGGTATTCAACTTTGCAATGGCATGATTCGCTTGGCGCATAAAGGCAATCGCGGCTTCACGCCCGGCTTCATCCGTAGATGCCAAGCCAAATGTAGGTAAGGTTGCTAAAGCGTTCATCACGCCAGGAATAGTGGTAAAAACAAAATCCCAATTAGTATCAATATGCTGCAAAAACCACTGATCATCCTGCGCATGCAAGCTACCTAAAAAAGGGTGCTCTAAGCCACGAACCGATTCTAAGCTTTTTAACTGTTGATAATAAGCAGCTTCAAGTTGGGGATCCCAACCCGATACATTAGGAGAGGCGGCATAAGCCCCTAAATAAAACGACATGGCTTGAAACCTGTGCAAGAAAAAAAAACTATCATACCGTGTCTTGTTAAAAAACGGCAGCCCCAGCCTAGCGGTGAAGCCTAGCGATTGTACTGCTGCGCTAAAGTGATTACACTCGATACACGCATCTGTGGTGTTTATAACCTGATTAGGAATCTTTATGACGTTTTTTCACCGAACCTTACTCCTTAGCTCCGCTTTTTTAATGATCAGCGCCTGTTCGCCTGAGCCAAGCAGTAATTCTCCGACAGCGGCCGTGGAACAAGCGGCTCCTGCTGCAAGCAGTCGCGCGTTTACCGAAGGTAGCCACTACACTGTTTTAGCCAACCCGGTACTTGAAGCCGCGCATCAGCGTTACATTACTGAATACTTTTGGTTAGGTTGCCCACATTGTCAAAACTTTGAACCGACCTTACGCAATTATCTGCAAGCCAATCCGGATGTGGTGTTGGTACGCAAGCATCCTGCCCTAGGCGAGCGTTGGGCTTTTGATGCCAGTGTGTTTTATGCCTTGCAACAAAGCGGTAATGAGCAGTTAGTTGAGCCGTTGTTTGAACTGTATCGGCAAACACGGGAACAACAAAACACCATGCCCGATACCCAAGCAATTAATGCGTTCATGGAGCAACATGGGCTCGATCCAAAACAATTAACTGAACTGGCACAATCGCCAGCCGTACGCCAAGCGATGGAGCAAGCCAACCGTGAAATGCTCGATAACCGTATTCAAGGCGTACCCAGTGTGGTGGTTAAAGGTAAGTATCTGGTGAATGGTGATTTACCGGAAGATGTGAAAACCGCTGAAGATTATTATGAGCTGTTAAACTACCTGCAAAACAAACCTTAAACATGCAGTGGGCCAGCCTTAACCCTCTGGCCCACTTAACGTAAACACCAAATGTTTGCGCATATCTTTTAGCACTACGCCCTTTTTTAACAATAAGCCACTGAGCTTTTTTTGCCACGGCAATAACACTGCCTGCGCCGCATCTAACGCCGCCTGCTCTACAAATTGCAAACGCACTAATAGCGAGCTGGGGAACACATTGTATTCCATGCTAAACCAACATTGCTGCACGCCGGCTAATTGCTGCATGGCTTGCTGTTCCAGCGTGGTGACGACGTCCATGACTAACGCTTGTTGTTTCTTTTGCACACTCGACAGCTTTTTCATGGTTAAACCTAATCCTTTCTGTATATTGAGCCGCGATTCAGCCGCTGCGCCATGCCTATTGCATCTTACAACAGGTTAAGATCGCGATCTTTGCACAAAGTGCATCAGACCGCAAAGACAAGTCACAATTCTGAGTTTTGTCGCTGCAAATAATCCGATCAAAACTATAAATTTACGTTTATCGTAAAATATTTATTGATATACGCAAATTAACAGGCTAAAGTTTGTACTATGAATATACAAATTAATCTCGATATCGAACTGGCTAAAAAGAAGATGTCTCTTACTGAGTTATCGCAGCAGGTGGGTGTGTCTATGACAAATCTGTCGCTGCTAAAAACAGGAAAGGTAAAAGCCATCCGCTTTAGTACGCTGGCGGCTATTTGTCAGGCGCTGAGTTGTCAGCCTGGCGATATTTTGCAATATATAAACAATGATACTGACACGGAGTAAGCGCGGTTAATTGTAAACAGGAGTTACTATGTTAAAGCACGAATTTGTTGCACCCGGTATTGCGGCGTTACTGCTCGCCGTAGCCTTTCCTATCTATTGGCTATACGCCTTTCATATTGGCTCGGAGAATTTTGCTGAAGTGTATCGAGCAGACTTACTTAGCCTAAGTTGGTCCGATCTGGCCTTTGTATTGATTGGCGCTTTAGAAGTGTATATCTACCTGAGCTTACGGCGCAGTTTTGCTGAACGCCTAACCTCTAACAGTGCAGCCATTTTATTGCTGATACTGGCGCTGCTGGTTACCTTATTCCACGCCACAGTGCTGGTTGATATCACACTCAGCTTCACCGCCAGCTCGCTGTCTGAACAGGCAATCAACACCATTGGTGAGTTTACCGTAGTGGTGGCGCTAGGGTTATTATTTGCCTATGCGTTAGTCGGCTTTATACTCAGTATTGTGTTACTGCGAAATCGCACCGGCGCGCCAAGTGTTTTAAAGTACTTCTCGGTGATCCTGCTGGCCTGCTGTTTGTTCCAACTATCGATCATTTTCAGTCCTGCCAATATCTTTGTTTTTCCAGTGGCGTTGTTATTACTGGCCTTTTACTTTCTGTCGCCACCGCAGATGCTTGAGGTCGTATAATTTTACGCCACTGGCGAAAGCCGAGCCACGGCGGCATGGTGATATTGCAAAATAGTGGCAATGACCCTTTTCGCCGTTGGCAAGATACTTTCTTTTGCGTCGACAAAAGAAAGTATCCAAAGAAAATGCGACCCCACTTCCGCTCGAAAGCCCAACTGCTCATGCGCTGTCCAAAGCAAAAACGTAACTCGCGCCATGCTTCGTCGGCGCACTCAAACACCCGTTTTCTTAAAACCTTGGCCAACGATGATCAGTCGGCTCGCTCTAAGGGGAATAAAAGCCAGAGTGGTATTCGTTTAGTTGAATAGCTTGTTTGTCCCATTTGCAGACGTTCACCAACATTCATCTCAATTGGTGCTATGGGCAGTTTCATTACGTTACCTCTGAGCACCCTATTTTAAAGGCATTATTGTTCTAACCCAATGACTTGATTGGCAAGCTAATCCAATAGCCGCTGTTCGCGACATCTACATCAAGTCATGCTTGCGAAGGCAATGACCTAACAGCTTGGCAAATCAAATAAATTGAGTCCAACAAGACTGAATATAAGTCCTTTAAGACAGGATTCATTTCATTGATTAACCAGCTCTTACAACCTCGTTTCCATGGAAGTTTGAACTAGATTAATCTCTATAAGTCTACTTTAGTAAAAAAAGATTGATACCTTAAGGTGTCAAATTGCAACCTTAAGGTATACAGTGGGTATAAACGATCCAAATAAATCGTTACCAGAAAAAACAAGGAAAGCTGTTATGCAAGCTCTAAAAACTACTGCTGAATTAGAATACGAATATCTTAAGTGGCATGGATACCTTCATTTACTAGCTGGGATTTTAATTTTATCTGTGACATCAGCAAATTTTTTAGAGCTTGGAGGAGTTTTGGGGCTCATCATTATCATTGCTTCAGGAATAATGTTTGCCGTAATTTATTTATTAGCATCATGGAAACTACAGGGAAATTTTTCATTTTCGAAACAAGCATGGAGAGGTACATTTGAAGATGAATTTTTGAATATGGTAAGCCTCAAAGCGTATAAAGTCGGTTACATTACCGTAATGTTTGCGTTTATACCGGGGGCGTTAGGTGTTTATAATTTTGTTCCTCTCTCACGTGAACATTTAATGACATGTTTTTTGGGAATAAGCGCTGTCGCTTACGGAATTACGATAGCAGTAGGGTTGAGAAAGGACAATGAGTAGAATAGTTTCAAATAACATTGTTGTGCATCGCGCTGAAAAGGGTATTTCTCAACAAAAGCTAGCAGCTGCTATTGGCGTATCTCGAAAGACAATTAGTACCATTGAAACAGGCAGGTTCACGCCCTCTGTTCAGATTGCTCTGTGCATTGCAGAGTATTTCAATACGCCGGTTGAATCCATTTTCAGACTAGAAAAACCTTCTAACTAATTAATCTATATCAAATAGGTAACGAGTATCACAGTGCTATTGGAAATCCTTTATCGAATCTTCACTCGACATGTGGCGGTAACGGATTGCTGAGTATCCGGTATGGCGGCTGCTCACGACACAACGGTCATGATCAACGAATGTCTCCCAACTGTCTAAGGGGCCTTAAAAGGCTCCAATTCTTATGGACAAAAAGTAGTATATATTTTTGCGTAATTGTATTGGTGAAGAGCAACAATTGCCGTGCACTTGCCCTTCGACTTGGCTAAAACTTATGGGCGGTGATCGCTCAGAGCGTTAAATAACCTTGTAAGCGTAGCAGCAACCACACCTTGCGGTGTGGCTGCTGATCAGTAAGGCAGGAGCTGTTGCAATTGCTCGTGGGTATTGGCTTTTGGCAGCTCAGTGAGCAAGCGGTATAAGTAATTATACGGTTCCAGACCATTAATTTTGGCCGTTTCGACTAGGCTATACATTGCAGCACTGGCTTCTGCGCCCGTTTCAGTATTGGCAAACAACCACGCCTTGCGTCCAATCACGAACGGTTTGACGGCGCGCTCAGCACGGTTGTTGTCGATATTAAGTCTACCATCGTCCAGATAGCGGATGAGCTTGGGCCACTGATTCAGGCTATACGTGATAGCGACTCCCAGTAAGCTTTCTTTCGTGACACTCTCGCTTGATTTATCCAGCCAGCTTTTAAATTGTTCTAGCAGTGGTTTAGCTAGTGCTTGTCTGGCGTCATACTTCTTGTCAGGCGGTACGGTTTTTAATTTACTCTCCAGTGCATAGAGTTTCTGGATGTGGTTAAGGGCCACATCCGCTTTACCCGTTTTGCCTTTGCCCTGCGCTTTTTGGGCTTCAACGAACTTGCGTCTGGCATGCGCCCAGCAACCGACTAAGGTTGCGTCGGTTTTCTCATATCCGGCATAACCATCGACCTGCAGATAACCGTTAAAGCCGGATAAGAAGTCACAGGGATGTTTACTGCTGCGACTATCCTGATAATCAAACAGCACCAGCTTAGGGCCGGTACTTTTTTCTAAGCCACAGCCATATACCCACATGTAACAGGTGCTTTTCTCAACATCCAGCACATTAACCGTGGTTTCATCTGCCCACAGCACCGGCTGTTTCAGAAGCTCGGTTTTCATTAAGGCCAATAGCGGTTGCAGTTTTTCTGCACAAGTTATCAGCCAACGACTCATCGTTTGACGACTAAGCTCAATGCCCGCCTGATTAAACAACTGCTCTTGTCGGTACAGCGGTAAGCCATAGTGCATTTTGCTGCTGATGATTTGCGCCAGTAAACTTGGCGTGGCCATACTCTTAGGGATAACCGCAGGCGGTACATCGGCAATCTTAATGTCGACCTTAGTGCCATTGGTTTCACACTGCCGGCAGCTGTATTTCAACCGGACATTTCTCAGCACACGGATTTGCGCGGGCACGAACTCAATTTGCTCACTAACCTCTTCACCCATTTGATGCAGGGCATGGCCGCAGCAGGCACAGGTTTTATCGTCAATGTCATGGATAACGTCAACGCGGGGCAATTCAGGGGTAATACGCGGTCGGCGTGGCTTGGCGGCTTTCTCAGCGCTCTCGGTCGTCTGAGTATCTGGCTCTGTCGCTACGGACTCGTCTTCAATAAGCTGTTCGGCCTCATTTAAGACTTCGCCTTCACCTTCGTAGGTCTCGCTGCTGGGGCTAAATTTCTGGTACTTCTTCAGGTTATAGCGCTCCAGCAATTGCTGCAGCTTATCCGACAGCTGCTGGTTAACCCGCTCTAGTTTAGCGATGCGTTTGTCTTTTTGCGCCAGTTTGCGCTCAAGCTTTTGCTCATGCTTGGCAAGTAGCGCGGACTGCTCAAGCAGCATTTTCTTAAGCAGTTCAACGTCATCAGGTAGGGTGTCTGGTATCTTTTTCATGGCCGTTATTGTAACGGCCAATTTGGCTAAGTGCTTGGTAAGATTTAGATTGTTTTGGATGCGATCTACAGGATTTATAGCCGATCGGCATATCAACCCACACTCTGGTAATGCAGCGGCTGGTGCGCGGTGATTTTTTGAATATCGACACCTTGCAACAGCCAATGCCATTGCTGCTCGCTAATCGACAACACTTTACCTGGCATCTGCCTTGGCCAGCGAAACGTGTCTTTTTCAAGTCGCTTGTACCACAGACAAAACCCAGTGCTATCCCAGTACAGCACTTTTAACCGAGTACGCTGCCGATTGCAGAACACAAACAACGCGCCGCTAAATGGCGAGAGCTGCATCTCTTGCTCGACCAGCAACGATAAGCCATTAATGGATTTGCGAAAGTCGACCGGCTGTTTATGCAAATAGACCTTAAGCACATCGAGGAACATTTTCATGGTCAAAGTGCCCTGAGCAAGGCGGCTAACCAGAGTGCATCCGTCCCTGCTGGAAGTTGCAATTCCATATCACGCTTGCGTAGCAGGATATGCCGTGCCAGTGGCGAGCTTTGTGGTGTTAATTCAATGAAACCGGTGTCGTCATTCTGATGAGCCAACAACTGGCGTTTACGCAGATTGAAGTAGGTCGGAATAATCCCTTGTCGTTTAGCAAATGCCGTTTGAGTGAGGCCACTTTGGGCTTGCTCGGCGAATAACGCTAGCCATTGTTCTTTAGTGCGTTTCATGATGATTACCCTGATAATTTAAAGTGGCAGACAGGGTAATGTTGATCAGTTAGGATAGGAATGTGTGGTTGGCGTTACGCTTACATAACCTTAAATCGAAATACACCAAAGGCTGAAGTGCTTTTAAATCCCATTACGTTGCAAGCCGATCAAGTTTGCGCGACCAAGGTTTTAAGACGAGGGGTGTTTGAGTAAGGTGCGGTAGCGCCGAGCGAGTTACCTCGTCGCCTTGGGCGGATAAAATTGAACGGGCTTTCGCCGCAACGTGGGTCGCATTTTCTTTGGATACTTTCTTTTGGCGATGCAAAAGAAAGTATCTCACCACAAGGTGAAACCTTGGCTAAACACTTACCACTGTTGTATAAATGATGCAGATAACCAAACCGCAACAAACAAGTAATAAAAATAGTTAACGCATAGTCGCATGTCAAAATTTGTTTAGCGCTACGATGAAAAAAGTCACTTAAAAATACTGCCCTGCTACCCAGCCACTGCGCCAGCACCATTGAAAATAGTGGCCTCTAGGCAACCGGTCACATCCACGGTTCAATGTCACTGACCCCGTTGATTCAAGAACAGGTAATGATATATTGGAAAACATGAAAGCGGATGAAAGTTCAGTTGTACGTATAGTGAATGTCTGAGAATATTGTATTGGTTATTTAGAAAAGGATTTCACATGAAAAAGTTGCTGGTATTGTTGCTGGTGTTGGCTGGTATCTACCATTTTCAAGGTAGTGATATCAGTAAAGGCTTTGATGACGGTTTTAACAATGCTGTAGCAGAACAAAACGCCTACCCGCAATCGCATCAGTCTGCACAGGAGCGGGAGCTACAAAAAACATTACAACGGATCCGTAGTAATGGCCCGTTTCCATATGATCGCGATGGCATTACCTTTCAAAACAGAGAGCGGCTGTTGCCTTCTAAACCAAGCGGTTACTATCGGGAATATACGGTTGATACCCCAGGCCTTTCACACCGTGGTCCGCGGCGAGTTGTCACAGGTGGCAATCCACCGATAGTATATTATTACACCGAAGATCATTATCGTTCTTTTCGAACTATTTCTGGTGCTCAATGATGGAGCAAGCTTATAACCGTGGTGTTTCACTGCAGCATGCTACTGCCCCGACTAATGCTATTTGTCTTGCTCAAGACGACATCCTTAACCAACAAACCATCTTAGCCAACTTGCAGCGCTATTTTCAGTTTCCTGATTACTTCGGCGAAAATTTTGACGCTGCTTATGATCTGTTGCTGGATGTTGTTGATACCCTTACTACACCCACCGTTTGGTGTTTTTGCACCGGCAGCCAGCCAACCATTGATAGCGATGCGCTGGCTATCTGGCAGCAATTAATGCAAGACTTAATGCACTATGCTGGCAGCAAAGGGGTAAAGTTGCAGATAGAGTTATTTATTGAGCCTTAAAGAACGTTACGAGTCAGATCCAATAGTTATCCTTGTCGCATTGAATTGCGGTAACAACCGGCATTTTGGCCATTCTGGAGACTCTGCACAGTCGGCGCGCGCCAGTTCAATACAGTGCTCTGGGGTATTGGTATAAATCATCACTTTGTCGTAAGCTTCGGGGTCAAATACCGAGAGTATGTAATTTTACGCCACTGCGTAACCTCAGCCACGGCGGCAAGGTGAAATTGTAAGACGGCAGTCATTAACGTTTTCGCCGTTGGCGAGATACTTTCTTTTGCGTCGCCAAAAGAAAGTATCCAAAGAAAATGCGACCCCACTTCCGCTCGAAAGCCCAACTGCTCATGCGTTGTCCAAGGCGAAAACGTAACTCGCGCGGCGCTAGCGTCGCCGCACTCAAACACCCGTTTTCTTAAAACCTTGGACAACGATGATCAGTCGGCTCGCTCTAAGGGGGAATAAAAGCCAAAGCAGTATGCGCTTAGCTGCATATTACGTTTTTTACCCCAAAGCTTTGATCATCATTTCAGCAACTCAGATTAAGGAGAAGTCTCGGGGTCAGATACCGAGAGTATGCTTAAAACCTTGGCCACCGATGTTCAGTCGGCTCGCTCTAAGGGGACTAAAAGCCAGAGCAGTATTCGCTAAGCTGAATAATCCGTTTTTTACCCCAAATCGTTTTCATGTTTGAAGTCAAAGACTAAGCATTTAAGGCTGATGTGCTTTTCAGTCCCATTACGTTGCAAGCCGAGCAAGTTTGCACGACCAAGGTTTTAAGACGAGGGGTGTTTGAGTGAGGCGCGGTAGCGCCGAGCGAGTTACCTCGTCGCCTTGGGCGGGCAAAATTGAACGGGCTTTCGCCGCAACGTGGGTCGCCTTTTCTTTGCGAGACTTTCTTTTGGCGATGCAAAAGAAAGTCTCTCACCGCAAGGTGAAACCTTGGCTAAACACTTACCACTGTGGTTTATATGATGCAGATTTTGCTATCACTGCTATGCTTTTAATCCCATTACGTTGCAAGCCGAGCAAGTTTGCACGACCAAGGTTTTAAGACGAGGGGTGTTTGAGTGAGGGGCGGTAGCGCCGAGCGAGTTACCTCGTCGCCTTGGGCGGGCAAAATTGAACGGGCTTTCGCCGCAACGTGGGTCGCCTTTTCTTTGCGAGACTTTCTTTTGGCGGTGCAAAAGAAAGTCTCTCACCGCAAGGTGAAACCTTGGCTAAACACTTACCACTGTGGTTTATATGATACAGATTTTGCTATCACTGCTATGCTTTTAATCCCATTACGTTGCAAGCCGAGCAAGTTTGCACGACCCAGGTTTTAAAACGAGGGGTGTTTGAGTGAGGCGCGGTAGCGCCGAGCGAGTTACCTCGTCGCCTTGGGCGGGCAAAATTGAACGGGCTTTCGCCGCAACGTGGGTCGCCTTTTTCTTTGCGAGACTTTCTTTTGGCGATGTAAAAGAAAGTCTCTCACCGCAAGGTGAAACCTTGGCTAGAAACTCAACGCAAAGTGAAGCTTTGACTCAGCACGCTGACAAAAAGAGCCACCTAACAATACTGCCCTGCCACCCAACCACTGCTCCACGCCCATTGAAAATTATAGCCCCCTAGCCAACCGGTAACATCGACCACTTCGCCGATAAAATACAAACCAGGTTGCTTTTTCGCTTCCATGGTTTTAGAGGATAACTCGTTGGTGTCAACGCCACCAAGAGTGACTTCGGCGGTGCGATACCCTTCGGTGCCATTGGGTTTAAACACATATTGCGTTAATAACTCATCGAGGCGGGCAATGCTTTTGGCGTTCAGGGCTTTTAATGGCTGGTTTTGAAACAACTGTAATTCCAGCAACTTATCCACTAAGCGCTTGGGAATTAAGCGCGCTAAGCTGGTTTTTAACTCTTGCGCCGGATGCTGTTGCTGCTGCTCAGTTAAAAATGCCGTGACATCTTGGCCGGCAGCTAAATTAACACGAAGCTCGTCACCGGGTTGCCAGTAGTTAGAGATTTGCAAAATAGCCGGGCCGCTTAAGCCGCGGTGAGTAAACAACATATCTTCCGGAAACTGGGTGTCATTCGCCTCAGCCGTAACCGGAAGCGCCACACCGCTAATTTCTTCAAACACCGCTTTATCGCTGGGTTGCCACGTTAACGGCACTAAGCCCGCACGCACCGGCAACACCTTTAAACCAAACTGCTCTGCTAGCTGAAAACCAAAGGCGGTAGCGCCTAAGTTCGGCAAACTTAAACCGCCACTGGCGATCACTAAACTGTGGCACTGCCGCACGCCTTGCGCTGTAGTGAGTTGATACTGGCCATCCACAAAACTGACCTGTTGAATATCTTGTTGTAAGCCGATTTGCACGCCTGCTTTGTCGCACTCTTGCTGCAGCATCTCGACGATGTCTTTGGCGCTGTTGTCACAAAACAACTGGCCTAGGGTTTTCTCATGGTAAGCAATACCATATTGCTGCACCAGCGCGATAAAATCCCACTGGGTATAACGGCTGAGCGCCGATTTACAAAAGTGCGGATTTTGCGAGAGAAAGTTGGCGGGGCTGGCATACATATTGGTGAAATTACATCGGCCGCCACCCGACATAATAATTTTGCGACCGATGCGCTTACCATTATCCAGCACGAGGGTTTTACGGCCGCGCTTTGCGGCTTCGATGGCACAAAATAACCCGGCGGCACCGGCGCCAATAACGATAACATCCCACTGCTGCATCTTATGCCTGACCTTTGCTGTTTAATTGTTGCTGATAACCCTGCATCACATCATCCCATGCGGCAGCCTGCCAATGAAATACCGGCAATTTAGCTAATTCTTTATTCAATGAGCGCAATAACCGGGCTAAGTTTTGCTCCGTCCACGGTCCTTTTGAGCGGCGCTGACATTTATCAAAATCAATTAACCACACCGTGCCGCTGCCATCTAACATGATATTGCGACAGTTCAGATCCGAGTGATACACACCCAGCTGATGCATACGAGCAATCGCCTTACCCACCGCTTGCCATTCGGCCTGCGTCAGTAGCCTTTGCTGTAAAATGGCCGCCAAGTCTTTGCTATCGGGGATCAGTTCAATAAGTAAATCAGCCCGGTATATTAAGCCGCTACGCTGATAACGCGCGGCCACCGGTTTGGGTACCGCCAGCCCTTGCTCGCGCATCCAGGCTAATAGCTGATATTCTTGCATGGCGCGGCTATTGCCCACTGATTGCAGCCAAAATTGATCATGCAATAGCTTACCGACTAAGCCACCACGATAATAATGGCGCAACACCAGCTTATGCTGTTGATGCTTAACAAAGTACGCAATATTACGACCACTGGAACTGCCAATCACCGCGTCTTGTTGCTGCCACCACTGGCTATCAAATTGTGCGGCGCTAAGTGTTGAAAAAAACTCGGGATCAAACCAGAAGGTTTCATGCCCTTGCTGGTGAACATGATGCGGCATGCTTGCTCCTATCAGCTGTGCAATGGCTTGCAGCGTGCGTGAAGTTGCACCTTGCTGCTGCAAGAAAAATACCTGTGCCCGCTTGCCCTGTGCTTGGCGTAACGCCCTGTCTGCAAGCAATCTTTGGCTATCCGCTAACAAGGCCGCAGCGTCTGGCACCATACTGACTGCAGCGCGTTGTAGTAGCTGGCGGTAAGCTTCTTTAAAATTAAACACATGTGGCCCGCTTTGCACCGCTTTAGCAAAGCTGATGGCCTCTAACGGGTTGTGACCGCCGCGCGGAATGAGGCTGCCGCCGATAAACACTAAATCAGCTAATTGATACCAACTTAGCAACTCGCCCATCGAATCGCCCAGCGCTACCTCTACCGTTGCCTCGGGCAAACGGTCACTGCTGCGCCGCCACACGCTTAAACCGGCGGCGGTGACTAAGTCGGCAACCTTATCAAAACGTTCAGGATGCCGAGGCACTAACATCAACAGTAAATTTGGAAATTGCTGTTTTAACACCGGATAAAGCGCCAGCAACTGCTCATCTTCACCCGCATGCGTGCTACCGGCCACCCACACTAAGCGCTGCGACAAGACCGGCTCAAAGCGCTTAACTAACCCCTGCTGCGTACTGGGTAATGCCAACTCGAACTTTAAATTACCGGCCACCTGCATCGTATTGCGGTAGCCTAAGGCTCGAAAACGTGCGGCGGTCGCGCGGTTTTGGCACAACAGCAGGCTAATATCGGCTAACAGACTTTGGCTAATTTTATGAAAACGGCGATAGCCTTTAGCCGACTTAGCCGATAATCGGGCATTCACCACCACCACGGGGATGTTCGCATAACGACAACCCGCTAACAGATTTGGCCATAGTTCCGTTTCAACAATCACCACTAAGCGCGGTTGCAAGTATCGTAAAAAACGCCCCACTGCGCCAACATAATCAAAGGGTAAGTAACAATGCTGCACACTATCACCAAACCGCTCAACAATAGTGGCGCTGCCGGTTGGCGTGGTGCAGGTTACCGTAATGGGTTGTGTGGGATAACGTTGCTGCAACTGGCGGATCAGTGGGGTGGCGGCAATCACTTCGCCAACCGACACCGCATGCACCACAATACCGTGAGGTTTTAGCTTTAAGGCAGCCAGTTGCCAGCTAAACCGCTCAGTTAACCGCTGCCGATAAGCAGGATCTTTGCGCGAACGCCAAAGCAAATAAAGTAATAGCGGCAACAGCAGCAAATACAGGAGTAGCGAGTAGATCAGCCTAAACAAATCAACAACCCTTTTATAAAGCCATTCATGGCGGAAAAGTCACTGCCAACGGTGTGTCGTCAGCCTTACGTGGCCTGACCCTAACGCCGTTAACGGCAACCTTAGCAACGGCTTTTGCCAAAACGGTAAATAGTATACCATGCGGTTATCTAGTCCGCTGCGCTTGCGCGCCACCCTTGTTGATGAGCCGTTATGAAAATTGTCCATATTATTCTCACCCACAGTTTTGCAGGTAGCGAGCGTTATGCGGTCGAGCTGGCCAACTTACAGGCCGAACAAGACCATGACGTCACCCTGATTTTGCATCAACGCGGCGCTGAGCAGCGGGCTAATGCTATTGCCCATCGGGTTTCGCCTAAGGTTAACCTTAAATTGGTTAGTGGCATGAAATTCCTCGCGATCTTTCGCGCGAAACGCCTGCTGAAACAGTTAAAACCCGATGTGGCACACGCGCACCTTAGTGCTGCCTGTCGGGTATTACAAGGTGTTCCCGGTTTGTGTCTACGCGTAGCCACTTTACACATTCATTATAAAAAACAACAGCATGCTAAGCTTGATGCCTTAATCGCTATCGCCCCTTGGCAAATGGCGGCCATTCCTCTGCCGCTGCGTGAGCGCACGGTGCAACTCGATAACTGGTCAGCAGCCAAAAGCGTGCCGATGGATGCGCGGGAACGCTTGCGCCAAGAGCATGCGATTGGCCCTGATGATGTCGTGATTGGTACTTTGGGTCGAGTAGAGCAAAGCAAAGGCCAAGAGACTTTATTACAAGCCTTTAGCCTCGCGAATATCCCTAATAGCCGCTTAGTGATTGTGGGTGAGGGCAAACATTGGCAGCAAATTCGAGATAAAGCACCAAGTACTGTGATTATGCCAGGCTTTAGTAGCGAACCTCAGCAATGGCTCGCTTGCTTTGATCTGTTTGTCAGCACCGCCCGCAGTGAACCTTTTGGTTTAGTCTTTTTAGAAGCGATGCATGCTGGTTTACCCATTGTTGCCACCGCCTCAGAAGGCGCAAAATATTTACAACCGCTGTTTGCTACCGAATTAGTGCCGATGGATGATGCTGAAACCTTGGCACAGCGCATCAAAGAGCAGCTTACACAGTTACAACGCCGTCAATATCCGATGCAGCGGTTTGAACCAGCAGCTAAAGCCGCTGAAGTGTTAGCTTTTTATCAGCAACAATTGGCCATACAAAATACAGCGAAAAGCCAGGTTTGAGTCTGTGGAAAATCAATAAACCGCAATGGCGTTGCCGCACACCAGGTTACCAAGCTAGTTTGATAACCGCGTACTGCCACGGGTATTCGGCCATTTTCGGGCACGCAACAACGCCTTAGGGCCGTAAGTTTTCAGGTTATGCCATAAATTGGCAACAATAAACTCCAGCCGTCGCCAGTAAAACACTGACCGCTTGACCTGGTCATTTTGCTTACCGGCTATGGTGCTATCAAAACCCAGATCCGGTTTGAAGATCAGCGGCCACAAGCCCATCGCCTGAAAGCCTAATTGCCAACTATATTGCATGGCAACATCTACCGGCCGCCCAAAAGGCACTTCTCGCTCTAACAACAATTTAGCACCAGCCAAGCTCACCGCTTGTGCCACAGCCGAGATCGGATTCTTCTGAAAATGCACCAACTGAAAAGGCGTACCGGGGGAACTGGCTATGATTTTTTGTTGTTTATTTGGCATGGCCAGTTTTAATAAATGCCAGGGGGTGGGCACGGCCGCGATAGCCGACAATAAGGCGGGTAAATCGCCATCTACCAGAAAGTCATCTTCAAGGATCAAGGCAAAATCGAGCTGCTGAGCCACAATTTGCTGCCAGCAACGAATATGGCTAATAAAAGCGCCCTTTTCACCGGCTTTTAGTGTTTTATGATGTAAGCGTTGGTTGGCGCTGGCAGAGTAATATTGCGCAATGTCGGCTGCGGACATCACACGGCCATCGGCCGCGTCAATGCGTTCTACAGGCAGATCAGGCCATTGCGCGAGCTGCGCTAAAGCTTGCTGGTAGCGCTCGGGTGAGCGCGCCAGATTGATAATGAAAATTTTATAGCGCATTAGCGAAACTTACTGCCACATATCCTTAACCCACTGCACCGGCAGCACGCGCCGATACCACTTGCCGCTGATACCTGCGACGGCATCCGGCGGATTAGGTTTACCATGGAAAGCAACAATTTTCGCCCCTTTCGGGATCACGGCTGGCTTAAACCAGTTCATAATGCCTTTTGGCAAACAGTGCCGTTTAAAGCTTACGCACCAGCCTTCAGGCCAGTATTGTAATTTTTTTTGTGCGGCTAAGTTTTGCGTAACGAATTCTTGTTCGTTGCGTACTTTGGCTAATTCGCGCTCTTTATGATTTTTCAGTAAATCAATTAAGTCGCTGTGAGCACCAATTTCATAACGGTATACCGAGGTATTACCGGTGGCATCGGTTTTATCCCACTCTTTAATCACGAAGAATTCGCCTTTCGGCTCGAAGAAGCAATCGATGTTGTCGACAATGACCACATCTAAATCGATAAATAACGTCGGCCCGGTTAAGTCATATAACGGATCAGCAAAGCTGGTGACTTTTAACCAACCATGGCCAAAACTCCATGGGTGACGTTCATCAAAATCTTTAAAACCCACAGCCGGAATATCTTTTACTTCAATATGGCTGTCGATACCAACGGCGTCGTCGGTTAAGCAAATAAAGCGAAACGGCAAGGTCAGATTACGACTCACCATCGAATGCAGCTTATTGACGTAATCAGGGCCATACTTTTTGCCCCACTTAATACACAGTACATTTACTGTTGTCATAAATTCCTCAGATCCACTCTGTCTACATACGCAGTTAGCAAGCTACTATGCTTACGGAATAAGGTCAAATACCTCACTACGCTCTCATACTACCTATGATAACCGTTAAGCGACCTTGCTGCGCTGCTTTTTCTAAACGGTACTGGCATAAAGGTGATGGATTGACGAGAAATCGCGCAGGTGTAACTGACTCGCCCTACTCAACCGCAGTTTTAACCGCTTCAAAAGCAAAACGCGCAGCTCAATGGCTACGCGTTTTACGCTGAGACTTATAGTGCAGCGAGCACCGTTTCGGCTTTACTGACTTCAAAGCTCTTTGGTGGTTCAACATTAAGCAGGCTTACTACGCCGTCATCGACGATCATTGCGTAACGCTCTGAACGAACACCGCCAAAATCACCGGTCTCCATGGTTAAACCTATCGCTTTATGGAAACTAGCACCGCCATCGGCTAAAAAGGTAATTTCTTCTGCATTTTGGCTGTCAGCCCAGGCTTTCATCACAAATGCATCGTTTACGGCAATACAAACAATAGTATCAACGCCCTTCGCTTTAATTTGATCCGCCAACGCAATATAACCAGGCAAATGTGCTGCTGAACAGGTTGGCGTAAAGGCGCCAGGTACGGCGAACAACACCACTTTTTTACCAGCGAACACATCGCTGGTGGTTGGGCTTTGCATACCTTCTGCCGTTAATTGAGCAAAAGTCACTTCGGGTAATTTATCGCCTACTTTAATCATTGTTATATCCTTAGGTTATGGCTTGTTTAATATAAACATCAAAACGGTTATTTTTACCTTTTACCACCAGTTGCGGCTCGCGCTGAGCCAGCACTTGCGCATAGCCCGGGCGCTTTACCACAACACGGTACTTCGCCAAGGCCAACGCCGGTTCTAACAGGGCATCCGCATCGGTATCACTGCCTATCACATCATGAAAGGCCCGCATTTCTTTTTTAACTAACGCAGATTTTTCACGCGGTGGAAACATCGGATCAAGATAGACGACATCGGCCGTGGGCAAGCAGGTTAACGCTTGTAGCGCTGGAGCAAAATGTAGCTGCATTCTACTGGCCAACTCGGCCGTGCTGGCATGCGCAGCCGCGCGCTGCAGGCCATCGTATAATAGTGCAGCAACCAGCGGGTTGCGCTCAACTAAGGTAACATGTGCGCCGACATTCGCCAGCACTAAGGCATCACGCCCCAGGCCGGCAGTGGCATCAATAATCTGCAAATCGCGCTTTTTATGCAGGCCACAAGCTTTGGCGATGCCTTCGCTTTTGGCGCCACCATGTTGACGGCGATAAGTCGCGGCTGCACTGGCAAAATCGACCACGATATCACCCTGTTTCGGCATGTCGGTGTGTCGAAGCACTAGCTGCTGCTCAACCCAACGTAGATGCCAACCCGTCGCGCTATCGCTTAAGGTTAAACCAAAACGTTGCGTTAACTCGACCGACAACTCAGCGGGCAAGTCAGCAATAAGTAACACCGCACTCATTGCTGCATACCGGCATAATTATCACCGACACTGTAAGACACGATTTGACTGATTTCTTGCAAACTCAGGCCGCTTTGTTGCTGCCAGTCGTTAAATTGTTGCTGGATCTGCTGTTGGCTGCGTTTACTGCTAATGCCCCCATCAAATACCCCATAAGCTTTTAAATAGGCTTCAACATCTTGGGTTAATAAAAAGGTGTCTTTACCCAAGGTACGCAAAGCGTAAGGCCCGGTATTGCCACCTAAGCGTGCGCCGTGTTTTTTTAAATAATTCCACAGCCCAATAATGTCAGCGCTTGGCCAATCAGCCACAAAGCGCGCAAAGCTGCCGTGTTGCTGCTGCACGTGATAAATCATCAATGCATTATCACGGATAGTAAAAACCTTATTTAAGTTGCGAATAATCCGCGGATCTTGCGCTCTTTTTTCCAGCATTTCGTCACTTAGCAACAACATTTTTTCGATATCAAAGTCGAAAAACAGCTCACAAAATGCGGGCCATTTTTGCCGCACTACGCGCCAAACAAAACCGGATTGAAAGACTTTTTTACTAAACTCGGCTAAAAACACACTGTCGGGCAATTGTGCGATAGCCTTGTTCGACAAGGGTTTACCCACTAACGCCGCCAAGGCTGCTGCGCCGCCCTTACGCTCTTTTGCGCGTTGCAGAATGTCACTAAATTTTTCTACCTGACGCACTCAGCATCCCCTTTACCGCAGCGAAGCGTTAATCTTTGCTGCTTACTGCGTAAGTTCTTTTACCAACTCACATTGGCCATTATTTAATTGTACTTGGGGTTTCATCACCACCGAGCAGTCAGACATCATGCCCTTGCGCATATTTTCAGCTTCGACCGCTTGATTATAGGCACTAATTTTTTTCAGCAAGACGCTTTCATCATGCCCCTTGGTCGAAACAGAGATATACTCCGATGGCCCTCCACAAGATTTATGCCCCAACCCTATTACTAAGCATTGCTGCACGTTATCAGCGCTTTTATCTCGTGTCAGTTGTAACACCTCAGCGCGTAATTGCCCAACATCGGCCAGCGCCATACTTTGTTGCTGTTGATGCGCACGCATGGCTTTCACGGGTTCGGTTTGTGGATCAATTTGTTCCACTAAGGGCGCGGGTGCAACCCGTTCAGCACTGTTACCAACCGGTTGCTGACACGCTAACAGCGGTAAACAACCTAATAGCAAGACGAGTTTTTTGGCATGCAACATAATGTTTTCCTTTTTCAGTAAGCCAGCCTTAGCTGGCAATCCCCATATGTCGCAATAAGGCTTCGTTAGAGGGCTCGCGGCCTCGGAAACCTTTAAACAACTCCATGGGTTCGGCACTGCCACCGCGCTCTAAAATCCATTGTAAAAAGTCTTGCCCGGTAGCGGCATTAAATACCCCTTCTTCTTCGAAGCGGCTAAAGGCATCGGCGGATAATACTTCTGCCCATAAGTAACTATAGTAGCCTGCCGCGTAACCACCGGCAAAAATATGACCAAAGCTATGTTGAAAGCGATTAAAGCGTGGCGGCATAATCACCGACACCTCGGCGCGCACTTCATCCAGCAACTGTTGCACACGGCCCCCCTCGGTTGGGTTGAATTCGGCATGCAAGCGCATATCAAACAAGGCGAACTCTAATTGTCGAATCAAAAACAACGCCGATTGGAAATTTTTCGCGGCCAACACTTTGTTTAATAAGTTTTCTGGTAGCGGCTCACCCGTTTCATAATGGCCGGAGATCAGCGCTAACGCTTCTGGTGTCCAACACCAGTTCTCTAAAAACTGACTGGGTAGCTCTACTGCATCCCAAGCGACACCATTAATACCCGCCACGGCAGCCGCATCAACTTGGGTTAACATATGATGTAAACCATGACCAAACTCGTGAAATAAAGTAATCACTTCGTCATGCGTAAACAGCGCAGGCTTGCCACCTACGGGTTTATTAAAGTTACAGGTTAAATAGGCCACCGGGGTTTGTAACTGACCGTTGGGGAAAACACGTCGGCCTTGGCAATCATCCATCCAGGCGCCACCGCGTTTTTTACTACGGGCATACAGATCAAGATAGAAACTGCCACGCAACGAGCCATCGGCAGCAAACACATCATAAAACTGCACATCAGCATGCCACACATCCACGCCAGCACGCGGTTTTACTGTAATGCCAAACAATTTATGTAATACGGCGAACAAACCCGGTACCACTTTTGTAGCCGGGAAATAAGGGCGTAACAGCTCATCAGAAACGGCATAACGCGCTTCTTTCAGCTTGTCGGCATAATAAGTGATATCCCAAGCATGCAACTCAGCCACGCCAAATTGTTCTTTGGCAAATTGGGTTAACTCGGCTAAATCGCGCTGCGCTTGTGGTTTAGCGCGACCCGCTAAATCCGTTAAAAAATCTAACACTTGCTGTGGCGACTCTGCCATTTTGGTCGCCAACGACTCATCGGCCGCGTTAGCAAAATCTAGCAGTTGCGCTAACTCATGTTTTAGCGCCAGGGTTTCTTCAATTATTGCCGTGTTATCAAACTGGCCCGCGGTTGGGCCTTGCTCTGAGGCGCGCGTGCAATAGGCGCTGTATAACTCTTGGCGCAGTGCCTGATCGTCAGCGTAAGTCATCACGGCGATATAACTCGGGAACTCCAGGGTAAACACCCAACCGGTTAATTCACGGTGTTCCGCTTCTTCTGCCGCAGCCAGTTTAGCATCTGCCGGTAAGCCCGCTAATTGTGCCTCATCAGTAACGTGCTTGAACCACGCCTGAGTGGCATCTAAGGTATTATTAGCAAAGCTTGAGCTTAAATCAGATAAACGGCTTTGAATTTCGCCATAACGCTGTTTCTTCGCTGCCGGTAAGCCAATGCCTGATAATTTAAAATCACGCAGGGCGTTGGTGATGACTTTTTGCTGGGCCGCCGTTAACTGTGCGAACTCAGCACTATCATGTAACTGCTGATATTTTTGATATAAGCCCTCATGCTGACCTAACCAGGTACTAAACTCTGACAACAGCGGCAAACAACTTTCGTAGGCTTCACGCAGCTCTGGGCTATTGGCTACAGAATTGAGATGCGACACTGGCGACCACAATTTGCCCAGCCGATCGCTGTCTTGCTCTAATTCAGTAATGAGGCTATGCCAACTCACATCTGCCGCGGCAACCACACGTTCAACCGCAGCGCGCGCGCTGGCAATGGCATGCTCAACGGCAGGCTTTATATGTTCTGGTTGGATAGCGGAAAATGGCGGTAAGTCAGTGAAGGTTAACAAGGGGTTAGCTTGAACGGCGGCAACAGATAAAGTTGTCATAAGAGCAGTTCCTTTAAATAAGCGAGATGTATGCTATGTTGGGGTTTTGGCTCTGGTTGTCAAGGCGTTAACCGCAAATTGCCGACATTGGCTTGTAATCTGTGGCTTAACCCCTTATATCTGTCAGCAATAATTTTGCATTATAGGTTCAGTTATGTCTCGTCATTATGATTTTCTCGCCATTGGTGCCGGTAGCGGCGGTATTGCTTCAGCCAATCGCGCGGCTATGCGTGGCGCAAAAGCCGCCGTAATTGAAGCAAAAGCAGTGGGGGGCACCTGCGTTAATGTGGGCTGTGTGCCAAAAAAAGTCATGTGGTTCGGGGCACATATTGCAGAAGCCATTAAATACAGTGCAAGTTATGGCTTTGATTTAAAGCAACAAGGCTTTGATTGGGCCACCTTAGTGAAAAATCGCGAAGCCTATATTGAACGTATTCACGGCGGCTATCAGCGTGGTTTTAGCAGTAATGGGGTTGACTATATCCAAGGTTTCGCCCGCTTTATTGATAAAAATACGGTTGAAGTAAACGGTGAGCAGATTACGGCCGACCATATCACTATTGCGGTTGGCGGTCGTCCAACCAAACCGCAGATCCCAGGTGCCGAGCTGGGTATTGATTCTGATGGTTTTTTTGCTTTAACCACTCAGCCTAAAAAAGCGGTTGTGGTAGGTGCGGGCTATATCGCGGTGGAAATTGCCGGCGTATTACATGCACTGGGTACTGAAACGCATTTATTAGTGCGTGGTGATCGGCCGTTACGCAGCTTTGATACTGACATTACTGATGCCTTACTCAGCCGCATGGCTCAAGACAAATTACCATTACATACGCATAGCAATGTCCAAAGCGTGGAAAAACAACCAGATGGCTTATTAAGCCTAACGCTGGAAAAAGGTCAAACTATTAAAGATGTTGATTGCTTAGTTTGGGCCATTGGCCGTGAACCGACCACCGATGCCATTAATTTAGCTGCGGCTGGTGTTCAGACGGATCAACATGGTTTTATTCGTACCGATAAATACCAGAACACCAATGTCCCTGGCATATATGCGGTGGGCGATGTCACAGGCGAAGCGCAACTTACGCCGGTAGCAATTAAAGCAGGCCGCTTGTTAGCTGAAAGGCTCTTTAACCCGGCCTTGCCTGATGCACATATGGATTTCTCGTTAATTCCTACCGTGGTATTCAGTCACCCGCCAATTGGTACTATCGGTTTATCCGAAGCCGATGCGATAGCCATTTACGGTAAAGAACAGCTGAAAATCTATCGTTCTGGTTTTGCCGCCATGTACAACGCTATTACCCCACACCGTGCACTCAGTAGCTTTAAACTGGTTTGCTTGGGCGCTGAAGAAAAAATCATTGGTTTACATGGTATTGGTGAAGGCATGGATGAAATTTTACAAGGCTTTGCTGTCGCCATAAAAATGGGGGCAACTAAAGCAGACTTTGACACCACCGTCGCGCTGCACCCGACCAGTGCCGAAGAGTTCGTTACCCTGCGATAACACAAGCCATGACCCGCGCAGCAGAGCCCAGCGAACCGTCAACACTGCCATTAGTGTTGGCAGGGCCTATGCTGCGGGCCTTAACACCAACAACCGTGACGTTCTGGCTCGCTACGCGTGAGCCGGTTCAACTGCAACTTACACTGACCCCTACAGGCCAACAACCGCTTAGCTTTGACGCTGCAGCATTAAGTCAGTATTGCCGCAGTATTCGCTGCGCGGAAAAACTGCACTTACAATTATTGCAACTTCCGCTAACAGCAGCGTTACCGCAAGCGGTGTGGATCAGCTACGATTTACAAGTCGCGCCACGAACATCAGAGCCAGCCAAATGGCAAGGCTGGCAACAGTGGGCGCCGGATCTTGTTTATGCTGGGCGCGATAACCCGGGCTTTATCATACAGCCGAAACTACAACGCTTATTACATGGCTCTTGCCGCAAACCGCATGCCGACTGTGAAGATGGTTTACTTGCCGCCGATTTGCTATTGCAGCAACAAGAGGTGACTGAGTGGCCGGCATTATTGTTGCTCAGTGGCGATCAAATTTATGCCGATGATGTCGCGGCACCAATGTTACAGGCGATACATCAGTTAATTAATCAATTAGGCTTTCACAATGAAAACCTGCCCTGTTCCCGGGTCAGCGATGCCGATACTCTGCACCAGCAAACACCGCATTATTATCAGCGACATACTTTATTACCCAAAACCAAAGCCAGCGAAGTGATGCTCAGCCAGGTTTTTCGCGGTGTGAAAAAACCAGTGTTTACCTCTGATACAGCGCGCAACCATTTAATTAGCGCCGCAGAAATGCTCGGCATGTATTTACTCGTTTGGTCGCCCGCTGGTTGGCAACCTGATTTACTGGCGTTAAGCCCAACCTTAAAGTCACAATTATCTCAGGATGAACTTGAACGTTATCAGCAACAACAGCAGTTGATTGAATCTTTCGCAGCAGGTTTAGCCAAGGTACGACGTGTTCTGGCGCATTTACCAACAGCGATGATCTTTGATGATCACGATGTGAGCGATGACTGGAACCTCACGGCAGAATGGGAAAAAACTGCTTATGAGCATGATTTTTCTAGGCGCATTATCGGTAACGCCCTATTAAGCTATTTGCTTTGTCAAGGTTGGGGCAACAAGCCGGCCGATTTCGCCAGCACATTACTCGATCGCGTTGAGCAAGCCTTAGCTCACAGCGGCGGCCCTGAGCATGAAGCACTGATCAGTGAATTATTACAGTTTCAGCAGTGGCACTATCAATGGCCAACCGAGCCGCCGTTATTGGTGTTAGATACCCGCACCCGCCGTTGGCGTTCTGAAGTGAATATTAACCGCCCTTCGGGTTTATTGGATTGGGAAGCCATTACCGAGTTGCAGCAAAACCTGCTTGGACACGATGCTGTGGTGTTGGTGGCGCCAGCGCCGATTTTTGGGGTAAAGCTGATTGAGAATATTCAAAAAATCTTTACTTTTTTTGGTCGCCCGCTGCTCGTTGATGCGGAGAACTGGATGGCCCATCGTGGTACTGCGCATGCCATGCTGAATTTATTTCGACACCCCAAAACGCCCAAACACTTTGTGATTTTATCAGGCGATGTGCATTATTCTTTTGTGTATGAAGTGCATTTACGCAGCAAAGCCGCTGGGCCGGATATTTGGCAAATTACCAGCAGTGGCTTAAAAAACCAGTTCCCTGGCCGTTTACTGGATATTTTAGACCGGTTAAATCGTTGGTTATATGCCCCCCGCTCGCCTTTAAACTGGCTGACAAAACGTCGACGCATGCGCATAGTGCCGCATAAACCCGATAATGCGCAGCGCGGAGAACGCTTATTAAATCAGGCGGGTATCGGCTTAGTCGACCTGCATGAGGATGGCTCACCAAAACGTATCGCGCAGTTAACCTGTGCCGGAAAAGCGATCGATTTTATTATCAAAAAAGAGGAAGCGCGCTGGGAGTAAGCCTTAGCCTAGCACTGTGCAGATCCCGCATGATCAAAAAGGCAGCCTTAGCAGGCTGCCCTCTCTTTTTGTCGCTAAATAAGCTTATTGCTTCGGCATGGTTTTTTGGAATTCCGCTAAATCGTTCACCACTTGCTGATTAGGCAAGGTAGCAAAAGGTTGATCTTTAAAGCTGGTGCCACGCATTTGCACCGAAATACGTGCGGCATCAGGGTTTAATAACGTTTGCTGATAAAAGGCTTTGACGTCATCCAAATTCACCTGCTCTACCGCGGCAATCAGTTTCGCTTTGCTATCAAACTCAAAACGCTCACGGTACCAATCACTGACAAGTGGCTGCATTTCCTCAAACAGATTCTTTGGCGGCTCATTCAAGCTTAGCAATAAACTTTGCTTTAATTGCGCAAATTGCTCAGGCGTTACCTGTTGTAAGCTAAGCCAGTATTGCTGTTTAAACTCGTCAAAGCGTTGCTGCATATCAGCCGGACCTTTTACCGGTGTTTGAATATACAAACCAAAACCAGTGTATTCATCTAGGTCAATTGCCGTGCCGCCCACCGCATAAGCCAGTTGCTCTTCGGTACGCAGCTTATCAAAGGCTTGATTGCTAAAGTGCGATGCTAACACGCTGGCTGCAGCACGCTGTGCCATACCTTTAGTGGGATGCACATGCATATCGATAAGCGCAACGTCGGTTACATCAATATCGCGCTGCAACACGATGCTTTTACCCGGCGTTGGCTGCCAAAATGGGCTTTGTGTGTATGCGGTGGATTGCCGTGCTGCAGGTAAAGCCGCTTGCAGCTTACTGACTAAAGCGACCACCTCTTGTTTATCATAGTTACCAAAGGCAAACACCCGTACTTCGTTGTTCAGCAGTGTGTTGCTGATCACCTGTTGTAAATCTGCTAACGTCATTTGCTTAGCGGCGGTTATCAGTTGCTCAGGGTTATAGTTACCGCCACGATAGAGACTGTTAAAAGCCCAAAACGCTTGGCGAAACGGCACTTGCCGCGTCTGGTTAGCAATACCTCGCACATAGCGATCAACCGCTTGGGCAAACCCTTCTTCGGTTATCGCCGGTGTTAACCCCGCTAACACTTGCTCTAATAACTCAGGTTGCTTATCGGTAAAACCATCTAAATTTAGTGTTAAGCCATTACCATCATTCAGCCACATGCTAATACCCGCAGCCTGCGCCTCAGTCGCTAAGGCACTTTGCGCCAAATTGTAGAGATCGCGCCATAAAGCAAAGGCGACTTTTGCCTGCACACTGTTTTGCGCTGCTGGGCTATTTAATACAATATCTAAGCGACCTTTAGGTTGGTCGGCAAATACTTTACTCGGGTATAACCACGCTTTAATACCGGCTTGCTCGTGAACTAAGGTGGGTTTTTGCTGCTCGATGGGCGTTTTAATGGCAAAGCTTTCTGGCAACAAGCGGTTCACTTGGGGTAAGTTCAGCGCCACTATCGGTTGCTGCCACGCTGCTTGCTCTTCTGCACTAATATCAACAATTTTATATTTACCGACATGCCGCACCAGCTCGCTATCGTGTGGCTCTTGCTTACTGATATACCACAAACGCAAATTTTCTGGGGTGAGTTGCGCTAATACCTCTTCTATCGCTGCGGCATCAAAGCGTTCATATAAATAGGGTGCGGCGACCACATCTTTGACTGGCAGTTTCAACATCGAGGCGGTTAACTGTGAAGCATAACCAAAACCATCGGTTTTTTCTAAAAACTGAAATTGGTTACTCAGGCTGGTTTTAATTTCATTAAAGTATTTACTATCAACACCTTGCTCTTTAATTAAGGCTAAGTACTGCATCACTACCGCGGTAATCGCCTCGCGTTGCTGCATACCGGCATCGGTCAGGCTTAGATCAATCGTTAGGCTGCCGTAATTACCATAAAAATCTGGGGTCGCCGACACGTTCATGCTGGAAATAAGCCCAGCCGCTTTCAACTGTGCCGCTGCCGTACCCGGCATTTCTGAACCCAGTAAGTAACTAATAAATTCATTGGGTTTTACCGCGTATTTTTCTAAATTGGCACGAATGGTAAAGTCGAGGCGTAGCTGTTTGATATCCTGATTTGGCACATAATGAATACGCTTAGCACCAAATAAACGGTTATCTATGGGTGTTGTCACGCTGGGAATGGCAATGTCTTTATTTTCAATAGCGGCAAAATGCTTTAACGCCAGCAGCTCCATTTCAGCTAACGGTAAATTGCTGATCATGGCTAACTTCATATTATTGGCCGAATAATAGCGCTGATAATATTGCAGCATCTCATCATGCAATTTACTGTCAGGTTTATCGCTTAAACTCTCTAAGCTACCGGCCAAAAAACGATTTGAAGGGTGATCACCAAACATCCGGCGCATCAATTCAAATTGACCGAGGAAATCCATTTCACGACGCATCGACTGCTCAGCATTCACGGCATTGCGTTCTTTGTCTGAGTACTCAGGGTAAAACTTCGGAGATTTGAAGAAATCTGAAAAACGATCTAAAGCTTCGTCATACACATTGTTATTAATTTCAAACATGTAGTTGGTAATATCTAACCAAGTGTAAGCATTGTAAGCGCCGTTATGCAGGCTCATAAAACCGGCGTACTCAGCAGGATCAGGATAACGCTCGGTTCCCATAAACAGCATATGCTCTAAATAATGCGCTAAACCTTGCTGTGACATTGGATCTTGTAACATACCCGCGCCGACACTGAGCGACACGGCAGATTTTTCGGACGCCGGATCAGAAACTAACACTACTGCCAACTTATTGGGCAAGGTCAGCGTTTTATATTGCCGCTGATCGTTCGGACTCACCACTATGGCTGCTGCCGCTTGTTGCATGGTTGTCACATCTATAGAGGTGCTTTGTTGGGCACAGCCTGTCATCACCGCCAGTGCTACCGCGCTAATCACTAAAAGTTTTTTCATCATTAATTCCCTCACTGAAAAATGTAAAAATAATGTAGAACAAGCATAACCAAATAGCAAACAAATAAACCAAACGTCTCTGAGTATGGTCTGACCTGTACCGGAGTGTGGTCGGATCTGTCTCAGAGTGTGGTCGGTGGAGTGTGTGAATGATGGCGCGTACCCAATAAAAAATGGCAGCGCGATGCTGCCATTTTTTCTTAAAAGCCCTGCTGAGGCTCTAGAAGCTGCCGCGAAGGCCTACAGCAAAATTACGACCAGGTAGCGGTGTAACATCTCTTAGAAACGAGGTGTGCACCAGTGCTAATTCGTCCGTGATATTTTGTGCTTTTACATAGGCCACTAAAGCTTGCTGCCCCCAGTTAAAGCGATAGCTAACACTGGCATCAACCATAGTGTATCCCGGTGTCGCCTCTTCTAAGGTAGCGGTATTATCTTGCTTAAAATAACGGCTAATGCTGAAGTCGGCATCGAACTGTTCACCTTGATAGGCAAGTTCAGTCATCAGGCGCAGCGGCGGCGTGCGCGGTAATTCACCGCCACTACGTAAACGAGCGCGAATATAATCGGCTTGCACAGTTAAATGATAAAACTCATCTAACTGCCAATTCACTTGGCCTTCAAAGCCATGCAACGTAACGGTATCGGTTGTATACAGATAAACCGGCAATTCATCGGCGTGATCATGCTCCGCATCTGGCTCTTCACCTTCATGCGCAAACTCAGCATATAAACCGGTGTTACCAGCATAATAGTAGTTATCCACGCGGTTATAAAAGGCGTTGAGCACCCAGCCAACATTGCCATGGAACTTACGTAGCGTTAAATCTAAATTGCGTGAACGCTCTAGCCCTTGTGTGGCTGCATTTAATTCAAAGCCATCGCGATCTTCATTTAATTGGAACAAAGCACCGACTTCGTAACTACGTGTGCCAAGGTGTGGCCCAAACGAAAGTAATTCAGCAGCGCTTGGTGCGCGCTCAGCATGCGAGAACGACAGGCCAACATTATAACCTTCTTGGAAATCCCACACTAAACCGGCCGACACGCTAAATGGATTATAGCGCTCAGCAAAAGCAAAATCGGCAATCTCAGCACCATGCTCTTCACCTGCATGCTCGGCTTCATCGCCATGTAATTCTATATCAACTAATTTTACTTCAGCGGCATCCAGTCTGACTTGCTCAACACGAGCTCCTAACTGTAATAAAACTGGGCCAAAGTGCCGCTCGGTCATCCAACCTAAACCCAGCGTGCGAGTCTCTGATGCAGGCGAAAAGGCCTCTTCACCAACAGCGCCGAAATCACTTAATTTATAATGCAGGCTCAAACCACCCTTCCAGTCAAACCATGGCCGGTGCAGTAACTCGAAACGAGCTTCTTGACTTTTATTAGTAAAAACCGTGCCCACCTCACCGTTTTCTATTTCGGCATGCTGATAGTCGGTAAAGGCCAAACGACTATTAAACTGTCTTATCCAATGATCATTAAAATACAGCTCGCTTTGCAACTGCACGCGATCTTGGGTTTTCTCGGCTTGGGTTAACTCTTCTTCATCACCATGGCTGTGGCCTGGCATGCCAAAATCGCGTTCTAAGCGACCGTAAGCTATACCTACAAAACCATTTTCCAGCAATTTGCTGCCGCCTAAGGTAAAGCCTTTACTGGTACTAAAGGTATTGTCGATACGCTTAGTGCTATGCTCATCATGCTCTGCCTCATCGTGTACGGCTTCATCATGATCATGGTCAGAATGATCGTCTAATTCACCTTGCCAATCGCCTGGGGTACGGTAATTAATGCTATCACGCCAAAAACCATCCAAATACACCGCATAATCACTGTTGCCAGTAACCATATTACCCGCCACCAACTTGGCCGAATCCACGCTTTGTAACTCGGTTATCCACTCTGCACGCGGCGTGCTGTTGCTTGGCACGCGTTCATCTACCACGTTAACCACACCACCAATAGCACCGCTGCCGTAAAATAAGGTTGCGGGCCCACGCAATACTTCAATTTGCTTGGCGGTACTCGCTTCAGTGGCGACACTGTGATCTGGGCCTACGCGCGAAGCGTCACCCGCATCTAAACCGTTTTGCATAATTAAAACACGTGGACCATCTAAACCGCGAATAATCGGGCTACTGGCCACGCCACCTTGAAACGTTGAATGCACACCCACTTGCTTACTAAGCGTATCGCCCAAGGTAGTGGCTTGCTGCATTTTTAATTTGTCACCCGCTAACACACTGATGGGCAATGAAGATTCAATAATAGAAGCGTGTAATGGGCTGATGGTGACGTCGATAATTTCAATTGAGCTCGCTTGTAGCACTAAGGTCACATCGGTTAAACCGCTAGCAGGCACAGTAAATTGGGCATTACTGTGACCATAACGGCGCGCTGAAAAGTGCACTTCAACTTGATTAACCGGCACATCCGTGAGCAAAAACTGTCCATTTTCATCTGAAACCGTTTTACTGGCACTGCCAGCTACATTTAAGCTGGCATTCGCTAAGGGCTTACCCTTGCTGTCGACGATTTTCCCACTGATCGTGTTAGCGAAGGCGGAAGTGGAGGCTAAACTGGCGGCAATTAATAGCGCCAAAGCACTTTTCTGGTTCATTGGGTCCTCTCAGAGCAACACGATAAATTAAATGTTATATCGTAACAATATACTGCAATAGTGATATTATCACAATACGCGATTTCGCTAAGTGCGTTGTGTGGTCGAGGTTTTACGATAAAGCGCGGTTAATGTTCGAACTACCAAGCCAAGGCTCAGCGCAAAGTCTCCACGTTAAAACGCACAAGAAATCAAAAACAGTACGTTAACTGACACATAAAGAGCGGCGCAGCAGGCTATAGAAGTGGTAATAACAAGAAAGGCATAAAAACTTAAGAAAGGCTGCGCGGATCGCGATGACTCGCGCAGTAATATAACGCTTATAGTTGAGCTTGTAGATAATTAGGTAAGCCCAGCATTTTGATTAAGCGCAATTGTTGCTCTAACCAATGCGCGTGATCGGTCTCAGTATCATCTAGCAGTTGTTGTAACATATCGCGGCTGACGTAATCTTGCTCTTGCTCACACAACGCCATGGTTTGTTTTAATAACTTCTGCACGGTGTATTCAACGTTTAAATCGTTTTGCAGCATGCTCGGCACATCTTGCCCGACATGAATAGCATCACGCTTCGTCATATCCGGCACACCGCCCAAGAATAAAATACGTTCAATCAGCGCGGCAGCATGGCCTTTTTCATCGTCAAACTCATGATCGATGCGAGCAAACAGCTTACTCAGGCCCCAATCATCATACATCCGAGAATGAATAAAATATTGATCCATAGCGGCTAATTCATTGGCCAGTAAAGTGTTTAACGCACTGATGACTTTTGGACTACCTTGCATTACTCACCTCCTAGTTGCGCTTGTAGATAATTCGGTAAACCCAGCGCGCTAATTTGGTGCTGCTGGGTTTCTAACCAATCTAAATGACTTTCTTCATACTCTAAAATATCTGTCAGTAGGTCACGGCTGACATAATCTTGTAAACTTTCACACAGGGCGATGCTTTGCTTTAACAGTGGCAGTTGCTCTAACTGAAAAGCCTCGTCGCATTGCAGCATTTCTGGCGTGTCTTCACCGATCCGCAATTTGCCCAGCGCTTGTAAATTAGGCAAGCCCTCTAGCATTAAGATCCGCTCAATCAATTTATCGGCCTGCTTCATATCTTTAATCGATTTTTTATAGCAAACCTCGTCTAAGGCCTTTAAGCCCCAATTTTTATAGATGCGGGCATGTAAAAAATATTGATTGATTGAGGTCAGTTCTGCCGTCAGTACTTCATTCAATTTGCTCAGTACCTGAGAATCACCTTGCATAACTCACTCCTGCTAAATGCATTTAGTGATACAGCATAGTACAAAGCCATCAAACAGGCAAAAAAATCATGTATATCATTGATATACAATTAAGAATGCTTTGCATTAGCAATGTGTATTTCGTTCACGGTGCACCACCTATCCTGAAAATCCGTAACCAATCGCAACTCACTTCGTTTTCAGCAAAATTAGCGCTATGGTGAATTAAATCTGTCCGTTTTTAACGCAACACGAGAAATCACTATGCAAGCAATACGTTATATCAGCCTGCTGTGTTTAACACTGGGGTTAACACTGAGTGTTTCACTGCAAGCCGAGCAAATTAGCATTGATATAGACAACGCCATTGTTACCGAGCATCGCACGGAAATTAATGGCCAACGCGTAAACTATAAAGCTCATACCGGCACCCAACCTGTTTGGGACGATAATGGTCATCCTACAGCCACACTGTTTTATACGTATTATCAACGCACCGATATTAAAGATAATACTAAACGGCCGTTACTGATTTCCTTTAATGGCGGGCCAGGCTCGGCATCGGTTTGGATGCATATCGCTTACACCGGCCCAAAATCGTTAGTGATTGACGACGAAGGCTTCCCAATCCAGCCTTATGGCGTCAAAGCCAACCCGCACTCGGTGCTGGATGTGGCCGACATCGTGTTTGTAAACCCGGTAAACACGGGCTTCTCTCGTGTGCTACCTGGCCCTGACGGCAAAATGCCATCGCGCGAGCAACAACAAAAAATGTTCTTTGGCGTCAATGCCGACATTCGTTATTTAGCGGCTTGGGTAAATACCTTTGTTAATCGCTATGAGCGCTGGCCCTCACCGAAATTTTTGATTGGTGAGAGCTATGGCACTACGCGGGTTTCGGGCTTGGCATTAGCCTTACAAAATAACGAGTGGATGTATTTAAACGGCGTGATTTTGGTTTCGCCTACCGATATCGGTATTGAACGCCAAGGCCCGGTTAAAGCAGCCAATCGCCTACCCTATTTCGCTGCGGCTGCGTGGTATCATCAAGCACTCGCCAGCGATTTACAGCAAAAAGATTTGTACGATATTTTGCCTGAGGTGGAAAACTTCACTTTAAATGAGTATCTACCGGCTTTGGCGCGCGGTAATTCCTTAGCCGATGCGGAAAAACAGCGTATTGCTGGTTTAGTCAGCCGCTACTCGGGTATTAGTGTACAAAATGTGCTGCGGGCCAATTTGGATATCAGCACAGCGTATTTTTGGAAAGAGCTATTACGTGATCGCGGTCAAACGGTCGGACGCTTAGACTCACGCTATCTTGGCCTTGATAAAAGCGATATTGGCGAGCGCCCTGACTATTGGGCAGAGCTAACCTCATGGTTACATTCATTTACCCCAGCAATTAATCATTACCTGCGTACCGAGTTAAATTACAAAACCGACATTAAATACAATATGTTCGGCGATGTACGGCCTTGGGATAGCAGTAATGACAATACCGGCGAAAATCTTCGTCAAGCCATGGCGCAAAACCCCTACTTACGGGTGTTAACGCAATCGGGTTATTATGATGGCGCCACCAACTACTTTGACGCTAAATATAATATGTGGCAGCTGGATCCCAGCGGCAAAATGAAAGACCGTTTAAGCTTCAAAGGCTATCGTAGTGGTCATATGATGTATCTGCGCAGTCAAGACTTAAAGAAATCAAACGATGATTTACGCGAGTTTATTCTGCAATCATTACCCACGACTGGCCAAGCTGCGAAATATTAATCTGCCGATAGCGCTTTAAGCTTAACGCCATTAAAAAAGCCGGTGAAGCAAACTTCACCGGCTTTTTTTATGCTGCTTAACAACGCGTAAAACTTATTCTGCGTTATCCTCTAGCGTGCTACTGGCTGAGTTTTTCGCCAATAAGCTTTGCTGTTCCATTTGTGCCGTCAATTGCTTCACACGCTTAGCAAAGCTGGCTCTGGATTCAGCAGATACCGGCTTTGCTAATGGAATATGCGCCGTCATCGGATTCACGGGCCGGTTATTGATATGCAGTTCGTAATGTAAATGTGGCCCTGTAGAGCGGCCGGTATTACCCGATAAGGCAATACGTTGACCACGGGTAACCCGCTGCCCGCGCTGCACATTAAAGCGGCTTAAATGTAAGTAACGGGTTTTGTAATTACCAAAATGCTGGATCTCGATATATTTACCCGCATAAGGATGGTTTTCAATCCGAGTGACCACGCCATCTGCAGGGGCTAACACCGGCGAACCCACCGGTAACGGGAAGTCTGTGCCATTGTGCGGTGACACCCGTTGCGTGATCGGATGTAAGCGGCGCGGGTTAAAATGCGAGCTGATACGCTGTTGCTTTTGTAGCGGGTAGCGCGAGAACGCACGCTCTAAACTGTCGCCATTTGCATCATAATATTGGCCATCTTCATGCATAAAGGCGCTAAGGGTTTGCCGACGATTCAAAATACGGATGCCTTCAATGCGGCTTTGCCCGGTACTTTCTTCACCCACGAAGTTTTCACTGCGCAGCACTTGAAACTGGGCGCCGGCTTGGATATCACGCGAAAAATTCAAGCGCTCTTTAAACAGTTGATTAATGTTATAGATATCAGCATCGCTTAAACCCGCACGCTGCGCAGAGACATAAAAGCTGCCGTATACTTCACCCACCAAAATATCGCTTTGCCACACGCCTTCATCCACGATTTCTTGATAAGCAAACTCATCTGCAGCGACCCGTTGATACACCACTTTTTTACCGGCATGAATATACAGCTCCATGCTTTGTAACTCACCAACATCATCTAACTGTAAGGTCAGTCGATTACCCGGGTGCAGCACGTCAAGCGCCAGCAAGGATTCATCAGAGGCCATGACCTGCTGAACCGTTTGGTAACTGAGGTTATAACGCGCAAAAATACGGCTTAAACTATCGCCACGCGATATCTGGTACACTTTTACAAAGGGATCTTCAACCGGCTCGGTTTGCAGTTGTTGATGTACCCAACTTAACGCTTGCTCTAACGGCAGTAGTTCGACATTTTGCGGGGCATATTGTAAGCCCATCCCCAGCATAAGCGGTAATACGCCCATGCCACTCGGCTGTGTTTCCTGTGGTTTTGGTAACACCAGCAAGACACTCACGCCCAGCAAACAACCTAACATAAGGCGTTGATGCAAGGCCGGCACTCGACGCCGAAAATCATTGATGAAGTTATTAACCATTTTGCATTCTTTCTTATCGGTTGAGGAAGGTGAATGTGGTTGCGGCATTCACTTAGCAAGGCATCACCGCGAAGGCTCGCAGCGGCACTGAAAAAAATCATTCTATGCCATCAGTCAACGTTTTGCATCCCCACTTTAGCGCTGTTTAACAGATATAATAGCGAGTTTGCTGCATGTTATCGCAAGCACCTGCCCGAATCGACAGAGAGCTGATATAGTCTGACGGAATTTTCCTCAACTTACAGGTATCGTTATGCTGCGTAAAACCGTCGCACTTCTCAGCTGCCTTTGCAGTTTGTCGCTTAGTGCCGCCCCGGTGGTACTTCATAATATCCATGGCTATGGCTTTGATGAGCAACGACAATTAGTCAAATTCCAAACCTTAGTGTTTGATAACGAAACGGGGCAAGTGTTAGCGCGGGGTGATAGCACCTTACGCCAACAGTATGCCCAAGCGACGCAATGGGATGGCCAAGGTAAAACGATACTCCCAGGCCTAATTGATGGTCATGGCCATGTCCTCGGCTTAGGCGATTACCTTAATCAAGCCGATTTACGTGGCATTAGCAGTGAAAAACAATCGGCTGCCAGTGTCGCGGCATTCGCGCAAAGTAACCCAAAACAACAATGGGTAATGGGCCGAGGTTGGAATCAAGTGCTTTGGGATAGCAAAGCCTTCCCAAGCAAAACCAGTTTAGATGAAATGGTCGCTGACAGACCGGTTTATTTGGTTCGTGTTGATGCGCATGCGGCTTGGGTCAACAGTAAGGCACTGGCCTTGGCGGGGATCACGAAAGATACGATCGACCCTCCTGGCGGTGAAATTATTCGCGATGCCAATGGCGAACCCACCGGCGTATTAATTGATAATGCCATGGGCTTAGTACAAAGTAAGATCCCTGCGCCAACCAACGAAGATAAACAAGCAGCGCTAGACAAAGCTTTCGCCCACTTATTAGCCTTAGGGATCACCTCAGTACATGATGCTGGCGTAAGCTCAGAGCTAGCTGCCTTGTATCAGCAGTTGCAACAACAGCAACAACTCGGTGTGCGTATCTATCCGATGCTGTCGGCCAAAGATCCGCAACTCGCCGATTGGTTTAAAAAAGGTATTGTGGATGACAGCACTGACTGGTTAGATATTCGGTCGGTAAAAATTTATGGTGACGGTGCCCTGGGCAGCCGTGGCGCAGCGTTACTTAGCGACTACAGTGACCGTGCAGGCCAACAAGGGTTGTTAGTAACACAGCCCGATGCCCTAACCGAAATTATGCGTTTAACCATTGGCGCTGGCTTTCAGGCTAATGTGCATGCCATTGGCGATCGCGCTAATCGTTTAGCATTAGATCGCTTTGAACAACTCAGCCCGCTGGCTGATTTAGCTAAAGCGCGGCATCGGATTGAACATGCGCAAATTGTTTCACCCAAAGACATTCCGCGCTTTAAAGCTTTACATGTGTTACCAGCTATGCAAGCAGTGCACGCCACGTCAGATATGAATATGGCCGGTGATCGCTTAGGTGTGGCACGTTTACGCGGTGCTTATGCATGGCGAACCTTTATCGACCAAGGCAGTATCATTGTTGGTGGTTCAGATTTCCCTGTGGAATTGGCCAACCCGTTTCATGGTTTACATGCCTCAGTAACAAGGCAAGACCAACAAAATCAGCCTGAAGGCGGTTGGATGCCAGAGCAACGCCTCACCTTGGTGGAGGCATTGCGCTCCTTTACCGTTGATGCGGCCTATGGTGCGTTTCAAGAAGATAAAATGGGACATTTACAACCGGGCAGTTGGGCCGATTTTATTTTAGTTGATCGGGATATTTTTAACGTACCGGCGACGGAACTGTGGCAAACCACTACTTTAGAAACGTGGATCCACGGCAAACAACGTTATAAAAAATAACCCAGTAAAAAGCCGCGATTAACGCGGCTATGGATGGCGCTGCTGGCGAAAGCCGCAGCGCAAATAGCTTAAGGCAGTTTATTCTTCGATAACTTCTTCGAGTTCAGAGAAATCTGGGCTCGCTTTGCGGTTATGTTTATCACGTAATTTACCGACAATCGAAGCTAACTTACGTTGTAGCTTATCGGCAGCGCCCGTTACGGCTTGGCCAACCGTTGCAGCATGTTCGGTTACGGCAACAGGTTCAACACCTTCTAATCGAGCCTCTAACAAGCAGCGTTTATCATGGCCATCACGCTTAATGCTGCTGTTCTCATCACTTAAATGCACTTCAACCCGAGTAATGTGATCGGCAAAACGGCTTAATTTGCTGTTTAACGTATCACGGGTAAACTCGGCCAAACGTTCATCGGCCTGAATATGCCGGTCACTGTTTATCTGTACTTGCATAGGCTACTCCTTTTGAAAACGGTGTGTTGTCACTACCAGTGCAGCTCACAATCACTCCGCATGCACTTTATAATTGGTGACAATAAGGCTAACAGTCAAGGGTGAAAGTTCAAAATAACTGACATATTTTCAGACAGCACGGTAAAGTCTGGTTAAAATAGCCAAATGTTAAATCACTATAGCCGGCAATATGATAAGCATTAAATGGGCGAAGCTAATTAAATCGCTTCAGCTAAAAAAACACCGTAAAGCCGAGCAACTGTTTTTTGTCGAAGGTGAAAAAGCGGTATTAGAAGTACTTGCCTCAGGTTGGACAGTGCGTGCACTTTTTGCCACTGAACGCTTTATTGCGACACAACCACAGGCCATTAAAGCAGCACAACTCCTGCAAGCATGTAGTAGTGATGAGCTGGTAAAATGTGGCACTTTTAGTAGTAATGACGCGGCCTTGGCAGTGGTGGCAATGCCGCAATGGCCTGCTTTTAGCCCGACAGCCACTAGCTGGACCTTGGTGCTCGATAACATTAATGATCCAGGTAATCTGGGCAGCATTATTCGCATTGCCGACTGGTATGGTATTCGTCATATTGTCTGTTCACCTGACACGGCCGACTGCTTTAACCCCAAAGTGATTGCGGCGGCTAAAGGCTCTTTTTTACGGGTACAACTGCACTATTTGCCATTAACAGAAGTATTAAGCCACGCCCAGCAACCCATTTATGGCGCCTATTTGGGTGGTGAGTCCATCCATCAATTAAGCTTAAACAGCTTAGGGGGCTATATCGTACTGGGCAATGAAGCCAACGGTATTAGCCAAGACGTTGGCCGCTGGGTCAATCGTCAAATCACTATTCCGGCCTTTGGTAACGCAGAATCGTTAAATGTTGGCATCGCCGCTGCCGTGATTTGTGATAATTTAATGCGCTTAACCGCGCAATCTAAAGAGAGCAACTTATGACCTTTCCTACCATCGAAGCCTATGTTGGCAATACGCCATTGGTGCGCTTGCAACGTATGGCCAGTCACACGCAAAGCGTGGTGTTATGTAAGCTCGAAGGCAATAACCCTGCCGGTTCAGTGAAAGATCGCCCGGCGATGAATATGATTGCAGAGGCCGAGCGCCGTGGCACTATTCAGCCTGGGCAGCGTATTATTGAAGCGACCAGTGGCAATACCGGTATTGCTTTGGCCATGGCGGCTGCCATCAAAGGCTATCCAATGACCCTTATTATGCCCGCCAATGCCACTGAAGAGCGTAAAGCCTCTATGCGAGCCTATGGCGCAGAATTGATTTTAGTCAGTAAAGAACAAGGCATGGAAGGTGCGCGCGATTTGGCCATGCAAATGCAAGCTGATGGCAAAGGTATCGTCTTAGATCAATTTAACAATACGGATAACCCTGCTGCGCATTACCACAGCACGGGGCCTGAGCTTTGGCAGCAAACCGAGGGCAAAATAACCCATTTCGTTTCCAGCATGGGCACTACCGGTACCATCATGGGCACTTCGCGTTATTTAAAAGAACAAAACCCAGCGATTCAAATCATTGGTTTGCAGCCCGCCGAAGGCGCTAGTATTCCGGGGATCCGTCGTTGGCCGGCTGAATACCTGCCGGGCTTTTTTCAAGCCGAACGTGTTGATCAAGTGATCGATATTGCACAAGACGCCGCACTGGATACTATGCGGCGCCTGGCCAAAGAAGAAGGCATTTTCGCCGGTGTCAGCTCAGGAGGCTCGGTATTCGCGGCTTTGCAAATCGCTGAACAAAATCCCGGTTCAATAGTGGTTGCGATTATTTGCGATCGCGGAGATCGCTACCTATCATCCAATATTTTTTAAGCGCAGCGCAGCGTGAGTTTTGAATATCTGGCGCTGCTTGCCGCGGCTTGCTGGGCCTTTGGCAGTTTATTGTCGGCGCAAGCCGCAACGCATCTGGGTGCCTTTGCCTTTAATCGCTATCGCATGCTGGTGGCGATGCTGTTGCTTTGGGGCATTTCGCTCCTTACCGAGGGTTGGCGCACATTAGACAGTGATAGCATCTTGCTGTTAACGGTTTCCGGTGTCATTGGTATTGTGATTGGCGATACCGCACTGTTTGCCGCGATGAATCGCTTAGGCCCGCGCCGTGCCGGTGTATTGTTCGCTACCCATGCGTTATTTTCTGTGGTACTCGCTTACTTTTGGCTTGGTGAGACCCTCTGGGGGTTAACCTTGGTTGGCAGCAGTATGCTGATGGGTGGCGTGATGATTGCAATCTTATTTGGTAAACGTCGCGCAGAGCAACACATCTGGGAAACCAATCAATATGGTTTAGCCAGTGGCATAGCCTTAGGCTTGCTGGCGGCATTTTGCCAAGCAGTTTCCACCTTAATGCTAAAACCACTGATGCTAAGCGCTATTGATGCGATTGCCGCTTCAGCGGTGCGCATGAGCAGCGGTTTTCTATTACATCTGCTGATTTTT
Organism: Alishewanella sp. HL-SH05; assembly: GCF_052655985.1. The sequence goes on along the minus strand of NZ_CP199753.1, from coordinate 618,294 downwards.
TTACTCGGTTTTCAGGTAGCGCGTAGCCATTTGCCGATGACTGCACGCATTTTATGGTTAGTGATTATCAATGCCAGCTTATCGATGGTGCTGGGCATGACCTTGATTTTGCAGGCCCTAAAATACGGTGATGCCGGCATGGTGGCGATGCTGTCATCGATTAGCCCGGTGTTAGTACTGCCAATGTTATGGTTAGTGTATAAACGCACACCGGCTTGGGGGGCATGGTTAGGTGCTTTATGCACCGTTGTGGGCACCATGTTGATTTTATGGCATTAAATGCAGGCATTTCTGCCAAACCCGTTAGTAAAATTGCAGCATTCCCTGTCGTTCGGCCGTAGCAACCCACTAGCTTGCTCTGATATAGTGCAGTTTCGATAGAAAAAGAGGTTTACAGCATGCAATGGCAGGTCCTTACCTTCGATGAATTAGACACCCTGACACTTTATTCATTACTGCAACTGCGAGTAGATGTCTTTGTCGTGGAGCAGAACTGTCCTTATCCAGAATTGGACGATAAAGATTTACACCCGCAAACACGCCATGTGATGTTGAAAAAAGGCGACAAAGTGATCGCTTATTCACGTATTTTAGCGCCAGATGTCAGCTTTAAAGGCTTTCCAGGTATTGGTCGCGTGTGCATTTCTCAAACCGCACGCCGATTGGGTTTAGGTAAAATCTTAGTCGAAAGAACATTAGCGGAAGTCGCCAACTTATGGCCTGATACCGATGTGCATATTTCAGCGCAGTGTTATTTACAACGCTTTTATCAAGATCTCGGTTTTGCTGCTGCCAGTGAGCCTTATCTAGAAGATGATATTCCACATTTAAAGATGATCCGTGCTGCGCACTAAGTGTGCTACAACCGATGCAAAAGCGGGTGAGCATTAAGCAATAAAAAAACCCGCCATATCTCAGTAACACCGATCAGTTTAGTGTTTAACTGTTCGGCATCACCAAATCACGGCGGGTTTTTCTAATAGGCCGCGGCCTGCTTAGAACCGATAACGAAAGCCGGCTTCAATAGAGCGTTCAGTGCCGACATAAATACCTTGGCGTAAACCAGTAATGTAGTCTTTATCTGTCAGGTTTTTCACTGAACCAAAAATGGTAAAGCCTTCAAATACCTGATACTGCGCAAACAAATCATACACCGTGTAAGCCGGTAACAAGCCTCCCCAAATACCGCCTGCCGCGGTCGATGGAATCGCCACTTGGTTACTGGCATCACCATATTGTTCACCACGGTGATGTGCCGATAAACTCAAGCTTACGGCTTCAATGTTGTAGCTCAATGCCATATTAGCGAGTAACTTAGGCGCATAAGGTAAGCGATTACCTGCAAAATCTCCTGTTTCAAACTCAGACTTCGGCACCCAGGTTGCATTACTGTCGATCCGAAACCCCGCACCAAGGTTATAGCCGAGCACCAACTCCATCCCTGCATGCTTAGTGGCACCGGCGTTCGACTGGGATAAATTCGGGTTACTGTTACCGGTAACCACTTGATTAGTGAAGTCCATGTAAAACGCGGCGGCTTCATAATTCAACTCACCCGCATTACCACGGATGCCAAGCTCGTAATTCGTCGATTGCTCACCATCTAACAATTGATCAGCCAAACCATCTAACGCCACACCATTAGATGCCGGCGAAAACGCACGGTACACACCACCATATAACTGGCTGGCTGGGGTTAACTCATAAGTCGCACCGACACCTGGTAAAAACTCCGTATTGCTGGTTTTGGCCGTTGCACCGTTATCGGTTAACACCACACGTTTTTGCTCGTAGGACTCTACACGTAAGCCTGGGGTCACGGCTAAAGCGCCGGTTAACTGGATACGGCTTTGCGCATAAGCAGCAATACTGGTGGCAGAATCAATAATATGCCGGTCGTTAACACCTGAGCGATCCGACAAACGCGTTGCACGGATGCGATTATCATCGGCCTCTTCTTTCATTAAACGTAAGCCAAACTCCGTCGCGGCAGCGGCACCCATGAAGTCTTGATCAAAGCTTAAACGGCTTTCAATACCAACACGTTCGAAGCTGCGGTTATTGCCGGTTAAGGTATCCGCATACACCCAACGGCCAGCAGCATTAGACGCCGCCGTATTAACATCATAACGCCAGTAATCGCGAGTAATATCACTCCAATACACGAGGGTGTTGAGTTTAGTCGTGTCGCTAAGCAGCAATTCATGGTTTAAATCAAATGCCGTTCGATCAGTTAAATACCAATCATCAGGTGCAGCGTTATAACGTTCGCCATTTTCAAAAGCGTCTAAAAAAATACCACGATAGGAAATATTGGCGTCGTTTTCATGATAAGCAAACTTCAGCCCGACTTTTTGCGTGTCACTTAAAGCAATACCGGCTTTGACCATCACATCTGACATGTCATAGCCTTTATCCATAAAGCCGTCGCTGCTCGCTTGCGTGGCAACAATACCCGCAAAAGCATCTTCAGCGGCGTTAGTGGCGCCCGCCTCTACATTCACTTCTTGCATATTGAACGAGCCAACACGCGCAGATAACTGTACGCCATCATCCGGATTTTTGGTGATGTAGTTCACTACGCCGCCGATGGTAGAAGGGCCATAACGTAATGAGGCCGAACCTTTTAACACTTCGACCGACTCTACTCGCTGAATACGGGTGTTAAAATAGCGATCGTTACCAATAAATAAACCCGGTGCCACTGGCACACCGTCTTCTAATAATAACGATTTTGACTCACTGGCCGACAAACCGCGCATACCAAAGTTAGCAACAATGGCAGTTTCTTCTTCGCTTTTAAGGTTAATGCCTGGCACGCGACGCAGCACGTCTTCGGTAGATAAGGGTTGTACTTGCTCTATTTGCTTGCGGTCAATCAAGATAACCGAGCCGGTTTCATCAAACACATGGCTCTGCTGTTGGCCTTTGATTTTCAACACTTCGATAGCCGGCATAATTTTACTGGCTTGTTGATCAGGGCTGGTCACTTCAGCGGTTTCGGCTTGAGTACTCGCAGCAGCGAATGAGCATAAAATGGCAGCAGCAATGGGATGATAATTCAGATATTTCATAGCAACCTATCTAATTTAATAATGGTTCAACAAGTAAAGTGGGCGCAAGAATAGCACCCATCAATACCAATGACAATTATTATCATTTAGATTTGCGTAAGCATTGCTACATTATCGAGTGGGCGCGGCGTATAATTGCTCTGCCCGGTTAAACAAGATCCAACTGGTGAGGATATATTTGTCGTTCGATACCGGCGTACAACCGCGGTGCGTATGCGTGAAGTAAGCCGGTGCAATCACCATGCGGCCCTGTTGCGGTTGAATAGATTTTTGCTGATAAAAAAACTCGGTTTGACCGCCTTCTGCCACATCATTTAAATAAAACATAAATAATAACGTGCGATGCAACGGCTCGTTATCTGGCAGTTGTGGGTATACCTCGCAATGCCAATAGTTATAGTTGCCTTTTGCCTGTTGATATTTTTGCGCTTGGATCGGTCCTAACCGATACAAGGTACGCATAAAACCAAAAGTTTGCTCTTGGCTAAACTGGCCAAAATTATCATGGTTTACCGGCTGCGGTTGCTGAGTGATGGGATCTTGCGTAGTAATCCCAACCGGGGCAATCAAGGCAAAATGGTATTTTTTAAAATACTCATGCGCATAATGCGAAGTGCTCTGTATTACTTGCTGCAGTAGTTGTTGATACTCAGGATATTGATTTAAATATAAGTCAGTACTGATTTTTTTACTGGTATCTACGCCAGAGCCGGTTCGACCCGCTTGTTTATGTGGGCTTTTGTCAAAAGCACGGATCAACTGTTGGCAAAGAGCCGGGCTTAGCGCATTATCGTATACTTCGATAAAATCGGTCATTTAGGCAATCCTGACTATGTTTACTGAAACTTTGCAGCCCCGCTTCTCAGAAACCGATGCGCTGGGCCATATAAATAACACGGTATTTGCAACCTGGTTTGAAAGCGGCCGCCAAGGCGTTTTTCGCATTTTCACTCCAGATTTAGACGTCAAACGTTGGACGTTGATTATCGCCAGCATTCACATTAATTACCATGCCCAAACGCACTATAACGCCCCTGTCGAGCTACGAACTTGGATCAGCCGTATCGGCGGTAGTTCCTTTGATATTTATCAAGAGGCTTGGCAAAACGGCCAAAAATGCGCATCCGGTACTGCCGTTATGGTGAAGTTCGATTATACACAACAACGCGCCAGTAAGCTGACAACAATAGAGCAAGCCGCGTTAAACTCGCATTTACTGCCCACGCCTTAGCGTTAACGGGGGGCAATTGGTCGAAAGCCACTAGCCAGAGACGACAATCCCCCGTAAGTTAGCTTGGTACTAGCAACCAACGGAGCCATTAAATGAACTATAAAATCCCCCTGTTGTGTCTCAGCGTGTTAATTTGCATGCCGCTGCAAGCCTTTGATCGGATCACGGGCAAAGACTTTGCCAGCCGCTCAGAAGTGATCGCAACCGAAGCGATGGCCGCCACCAGCCATCCGTTAGCCACACAAATCGCCCTCGATATAATGAAACAAGGCGGTAATGCTATTGATGCAGCCATTGCCGCTAACGCTGCACTGGGTTTAATGGAACCCACCGGCAATGGTATTGGTGGTGACTTATACGCCATTATTTGGGATGCGAAAACGGGCCGTTTACACGGTTTAAACGCTTCTGGCCGTTCACCGATGGGGCTAAGTTACGATACCTTAAAAGCCGAGCTGGATAAGCTGGGACGCCACGATTTACCGCCACATGGTATGTTGCCGATCAGTGTGCCTGGTGCGGTTGATGGCTGGTTTGAAATGCATCAAAAATTTGGCAAATTATCGATGCCGAAAATTCTGCAGCCTACCATCCAATATGCCGAAAAAGGCTTCCCCGTTACTGAACTTATTGCTTATTACTGGGATCGCAGCGTGCCGATTTTAAGTAAACAACCGGGGGATTTTAGCGGCACTTATACTATTAATGGCCGCGCGCCAGCCAAAGGCGAGATTTTTAAAAATCCGGCTCTTGCCAATACCTTAAAAGCCATTGCTAAACATGGCCGTGACGCGTTTTATCGTGGTGAGATCACCCGCAAGATTGACAGTTTTATGCAACAAAACGGCGGCTACTTACGCTATGACGATTTTGCCAAACATCGTTCAGATTGGGTTGAGCCGGTAGGTGTTGATTACAAAGGCTATACGCTGTGGGAATTACCACCCAATGGCCAAGGTATTGCCGCTTTACAAATGCTGCAAATTCTAAAAAACTTTGATTTAGCCAAGCTGGGTTTTAACAGCGCCGAAAGTATTCACTTAATGGTCGAAGCGAAAAAGTTGGCGTTTGAAGATCGGGCGAAGTTTTATGCCGATATGGATTTTAATCAATCACCAATTGCCGGCCTGATCTCAGAAGCCTACGGCAAAGAGCGGGCAAAACTGATTGGTGAGCGCGCCGCACAACGGGTTGATGCCGGTAACCCGAATCTGTATGAAGGCGATACTATCTACATGACCACGGCAGACAAAGACGGCAATATGGTGTCGCTTATTCAAAGTAATTACCGCGGCATGGGTTCAGGCGTTACCGTACCAGGCTTGGGTTTTATCTTTCAAGATCGCGGCCAGTTATTCTCTATGGATAAACAGCACGCCAACGCTTATCAACCGGGCAAAAGACCTTTTAATACCATTATCCCGGCCTTTATCACCAAAGATAATAAGCCATTAATGAGCTACGGTGTTATGGGTGGTGCGATGCAACCGCAAGGCCATGTGCAAATCTTGGTGAATATGGTCGACTATGGCATGAACCTACAAGAAGCGGGTGATGCCGCCCGCTGGCAGCATTTAGGAAGTACCGAGCCAACAGATGGCCAAGACGCTTACCTGCAAAATGGCGGTTATATAGAGGTTGAACGCGGAGTACCCTTTGAAACCGTGCGCGAGTTACAGCAACGCGGCCATGACATCCGCTGGGGCTTAGGTGGCTATGGCGGCTATCAAGCTATTATGCGTGATCATGCCAACGGCGTGTGGATTGGCGCCTCTGAATCACGCAAAGATGGTCAAGCAGCAGGTTACTAACACGTTATAAGCTGACGGCATTCGCCGTCAGCGACACCTTGGCATCATGGTGTTGCTCAATATGCCTAATGGCTTGTGTTACATCACCATCAAAAGGCACCGCCGACGCAGTACGTTGTTTACGCAAGCTAATTCGCTCCGCGGCTTTTAAATAGCGCATAATCTCTTCTTCACTTTTTAATTGCAGCCGTGGCACACGAACGGGTTTACCCGTGTCGCTGTCTTTGGCAATCATCGTGAAGTACGACGAATTACAATGCTTAACCAGCCCGGTTTGAATATTTTGGGCATCAACTCGGATCCCCACCACCATCGAACTCGCGCCCACATAATTGACGGAGGCGTTTAGTGTGACTAACTCACCCACTTCAATAGGATTAAGAAAATCGACGCGATCTACCGATGCGGTGACGCAATATTTACCGCTAAACTTGGAGCCACAAGCAAAAGCAATTTGGTCCATTAACGACAACAAGTAACCACCGTGAATTTTCCCGCTGAAGTTAGAATGAGAAGGCAACATCAGCTGCGATAAGGTAATTTGTGAGCATTTCACTGTTTTGTATGCGTTATCCATGGCAAGCACTCCCATATATGTGTGTCACAACTTAGTTTAGTTGCTCTGTTGAAGGTTTGTCTTGCACTAAGATCCACGGCGAAATCACTACTGCCCAAAGCTCCGTTTTTGCCTGATACCATTGCTGCGCTTGTTGCTCTGTAGTCCGACGAATACTGCCCTGACTTAACCAATCGGCAACTTGTGCTTTATTATCCTGACTAAAAGCAAAAGCCACTTCAATTAAATCGGCAACTGGCTCCACGCTGATCACATTGCCCGCAGCATAAAACTTTTGCAACTCGAGCCAACTGATACGCGCCGTTTCGGCAATAATTTTGGCACGGATTAAGGTAGGATCTTCAGCCTCCTCAACCAAATGGGCATCAGGCGGGGTAATCGCAGTCATAACATCCTCAACGTCGTTTAAACTCTCATTCTTGCTCGTCTTGCTGCTCAGTGATCTGTTGTGCACTGAGCTCGTGTTTTTTCAATAATTTATAAAAATCGGTTCTGTTGCGCCCGGCTAAATCGGCGGCACGAGTCACATTACCTTCGGTCATTTGCAGCACTCGCGTCAAATATTGCCGCTCAAATTGATCACGCGCTTCCGTCAGCGTCGGCCAGTAACTGGTGTTTTGTGATAACGCTTGCTCAACTAACGCAGCGCTAATAATCGGGCTTTGCGTTAAAGCTACGCATTGCTCCACCACGTTAACTAACTGTCTGACATTTCCCGGCCATTTGGCGGTGGCGAGAATTTGCAGCGCATCGTCTGAAAAACGTGTCACTTTCACATGATGCCGATCGGCGCTTTGCTGCAGTACGTGCCGCGCTAATAACGGAATATCTTCTGCTCGCTGCTCTAAGCCCGGTAATTGTAGGTTTACCACATTTAAACGATAGTATAAATCTTCACGAAATTGACCTTCGGCCATCGCTTGCTGTAAATCGCGATGCGTGGCCGATAGCACGCGTACATTAATCGGGATCGTTTTAGCACTGCCAACCGGGCGAATTTGTCGCTCTTGCAACGCGCGTAGCAGCTTCACTTGAAGCGCCACCGGCATATCACCAATTTCATCTAAAAATAAAGTACCGCCATCCGCTTCACGAAATAAGCCCAAGTGCTCCGTCACCGCCCCAGTAAAAGCCCCTTTACTGTGACCAAATAACTCTGACTCTAACAAATGCTCGGGTAAGGCCCCGCAGTTAATCGCAACAAAGGGTTTACTGCCACGTGGGCTGGCCTGATGGATAGCATTGGCTAACAACTCTTTACCGGTTCCGCTGGCACCGGTAATTAACACGCTAACATCACGCTGAGCGACACGATAGGCTTGCTCCAGCAAGTCTTGCATCAGTTTACTGCGAGTAATAATAGCGGCACGCCACTGCGCTTGCTCGGGTAACGACTGATTTAAAGCCCGCTGTAACACCTCCCGTAACTCAACCGGATTGAGCGGTTTAGTGAGGAAGCCAAAAACGCCGCGCTGTGTAGCCGCTACCGCTTCTGGAATAGAACCATGTGCGGTCATTAACACCACAGGCAAACCTTTATAGCGCTTGGCAATTTCATCAAATAAACTCATGCCATCTAAACCAGGCATGCGTAAATCGCTTAGCACCACATCAACTGTTTGCTTGGTTAACATACTTAATGCCATTTCAGCACAATCGGCATTTAAAACCTGGTAGCCTTCACCTTCTAAACGTAAGGTTAATAAGCGCAATAAGCTCGGATCATCATCGACCAATAATAAACGTGGATTTTCTTTAGCCATGGTTTGCTCCATTGCCATTCTCAGGCAGTGGTTGCTGATTCAACTCTGCCTCGATTTGCGTTAAAGCATCGATTTTCTTTTGCAGTTCACGATTAGTTTTTTGGACCCTATCGATCATATCTTGTTGTTGCGCATTCAAACGGGTCACTGCACTGACGGCAGATTCGGCCTCTAATAACTTTTGATTAAACGTTAGCTCCCAGCTAAACAACGCGGCAAGGCGAGGTGGCAAAGACGATAATAATTCTGCTAAATGCGTTTGCACTCGAAAGCGCGTGACATGAGGCATATCAGGATGCAAATTAAGCAGAGCTTGCTGAAATTGAGCCAACTTATCCAACTCTGGTAGGCTGCGTAATCGTGCACGCTCGGGCATCGGATCGCTTAGGATTTGCTGCTTGTAATCCAACCACGCTTGCAAACTGGTGGCAGAATCATTTAAGGCCAATTCAAAAACGATTTCAGGCTCAGGTTCAACGAGGGCTGGCACAGCTTCAGGTTCTGGCTCTACCGATGTAGTGGTGCTGGGTAACTCTGGTAAGGTTGTTAATTGACACCCAGCCAGTGTCAGCAACATCAGCAGTAGCACTGCATTCTTCATAGCGGTTTTTCTCCTAAAAACGGCAAGTGAACACGGATACACACATCCGCGTACACGACATCGACGATATCCGCGTGGCCCCCTAACAAACGAGCACAATCGGCAACTATAGACAGGCCTAAGCCAGAGCCTTGTACCGAGTCGAAACGTGGCGTGGTGCCACGTTGAAAGGGTTCAAACAACTTTTCGCGCAGTGCCACCGGAATGGGTGCGCCATTATTCGCCACTTCTAACAAGATCATATCGTCTTGCCGATACAATTTTACCCAAACGGGGCTACTTTCAGCGCCGTAAGCTTGAGCGTTATTGATCAAATTATCCAATATGCGTCGGAACAAGGTGGCATCGGTATAAAGCGTATTCAGCTGGCAATCGAGTTTCACTTGTTGCTGACGCTGCTGCAGCGATAACGCATGATCATTAAAACAAGCTTGCAATAATTGTTGCGGTGTTTGCCAAGCCCACTCTGGTTGAGCTTGTTGCAATAATCGATTGTAATCGAGCAATTGTTCAGTTAACACGCTGAGTCGATCAGCACTGCCATTTAGCAGGGTCACCACTTCTAATTGTTGTGGTGTTAATGGGCCAACCAATTGCTCAGTTAGCAAAGCGCAACCTTCACGAATACTCGACAGGGGCGTTTTTAGTTCATGAGAAGCATGGCGCAGTAAAATCAGTCGCAGCGCTTCTAACTGTTGTAAACGTGAACTTAGCCAACGTAATTGCTCGCCCAGTTCGGTTAATTCACGAGGGCCGCGCAGTTTTTCATCGGGAAATTGATGCTTGGGTTGGCCAATGGCACGGATCATCCGATCAAGCTTTTTCACCGGTGCCGTAATACGGTTAGAGCTCCACAGCACCAGCAGCAAGGTCAGCAGCACCAAAGCAAAGGTTTGCCAAGCAAGTTGTTGCTGGGTGTGCGTGACAAATTGCTGCTGTTCAGACAACTGCCGTTCTAACAGATCCCAAATTTGCTGAGTGATCCGCTGCTGCTGTTGGCGAATTTGCTGCATTAAGCTTTCAGGCGTATTGATGAATTCTTCACTCAGACGTTGGCGCAGCGCTTCTAAAGCGGCTTCTTGCTCGGCGCATAAATTCAGTTGTGGTAAATCCTGACAAACCTGTTGCAGTAATTGCTGCTGATTCTCGATATTCGTTAAAGCCACTCTGCGGATCGCCTCGGTGCGCACCACACCGTATTGCCGCACGGCTCGTTCGATATCAATCACCACACTTTGCATACTTTCCGATTGGCGTACATAGGATACCGAGCGCTCGGCCGAGGTAATCGCGAATGAACTGACGCCACTGAGCGATTTATTACTTTGCCACAGCAGCACCCCCACCGGGATCAATGCTAAAAAGAAACTGAGCAAGACCAGCTGGCGTAACGAGGCAGTTTGGATTGAAAAACGCATAACGACCGAACTCAGACTAAAAGACAGTGCTGGCTAGTTTACTGAAAAAACGCGCCTTTGTATTGCAGATATAAAAAAGGCCAGCAATGCTGGCCAAGGCAGATTCAGCATAACGCTGCAGATCAGATAAAGCTTACTGCGCCAACTCGGTGGTTAATGAGGCAGTAAAGGTGGTTTGTGGAGCCTGTGCCAGATGCACGGCTTGTTCTTGCTCCCACGCTTGCACACTGCTGTTATTCAAATCGATACGACGCAGCATAGTGAACACAATAGCCATGTTAGCAACCAGAAACAGGGTAACAAAACTTAAAAACATATCCATGATACTTCTCCGCAAATGGCGCCTTGTTGTAGGCGGTTAGAACTGTCTCAGGAGAATCGCGTAAAGGTAAAACTGCTTTGCCTTTACGCTATTCCCCTGCAGTCGTATCATAGATAATGCACGGCGCGTGCCAACATTTAAAAAGACCTAAAAATCAGCAACTTGAGAGTTTCAAGAGAGGTTTCAGTGTGGTGAGCTCGGTGGAGGTGTTGCCAAATGGCGACACTAAAAACAGCATAAAATAGATAATATTTAAAATCAATAACTTAGGCTGTATGCTTTTTGCGACACACAACCTAAGCCGCTGTTCTAACTAAATAAAACCGTAGCGCTGCGCTACGCGATCGAAATATTCTAAACAGTGTTTGGCATATTGACGCTTTTCCACATAGCTTCCTGGGAAAAAGCTCTTCTTAAAACCATAAGCCACCATATCTTTCAGCCGCTTTAATGGCACATCAAAGTTATCTAGCGCCAGCTGATATTCTTTACTCACTGTGGTATTCGACACTAAGCGGTTGTCAGTACAAATGACCGTGGCAATACGGTGCTCTAACATGTCTTTAAATTTATGCTGGCGAATATCGGTAATAGCCGGATTGGTTTGTAAGTTACTGGTTAAGCACACCTCAATTGCAATACGCTTATCGGCAATGTAAGAAGCCAAATTCTGAATATAACTGGCTTTATCCAGAATAGCGGGGTCTTTAATCATATCGGGCATAAACATCGAATAACCGTGGCCAATACGATCGGCATAACATTCTGTGATGGCTTCAAACACACTTTCTGCGCCATAAGCCTCGCCCGCATGTAAGGTTTTTAATAAAAAGTGTTGATGCGCGTATTCATACACTTCTTTAAACTTGCCAGCAGGATAGCCTGCTTCTTGCCCGGCCAAATCTAACCCAACAATCGGGATGCCTTCTTCGTCACGCAACCGCACACTGGCGCGTACTAATTCCATCGCCGCTAGCTTAATCACATCCATCGGCGCAAAATCACGCATCAACTGAAATAAATTGGTGTAATAAGGCGAAAACCCTTTATTGCCAAACATGCGCATCGCGCAATTGATAATGCCGTAATGAAACGGTGGCCGCTCGCCACGCAACACCCGCTCTGTGGCGTTGTACTCTTGCATAGCGCGTTTTAAGCCATTGTTCACCGCGTGCATGATTTGGTCAAAGTCGATGCCTCGCGTTAAATCGATTAATAGCTGAGGGGCAAAACGTACCTCGATATAATTGACGCCCTCGGCTTGGTTATCCAACGCCAGCTCATAAGCCGCTTGCTCTAGGTTTTCCGGATCGCGCAGCACCGCACAGGTATATTGAAAGCAGTGTAGATACTCACCTAAATTTTGGTAACGGTCTTTAAACACCAACTCTTTGAGGCCGCTAATACTTTGTGATGGCAATGCCACCTGACTGCGCTGCGCCATCTCAATTAAACTGTCTAAACGCAGGCTACCATCCAGATGCAAGTGTAAGTCGGATTTCGGCATATCTTTAATAAAATCGGCAGAGTATCTAGGCATAATGATTCCTTCTAATTATACATGCAGAATAACATAGAAGACTTCGGCAACGCACATGGCTTAAATGTGGGGGGCGACTTAAAAGGCGGGATTCTCTGCTAACAAAAGTAGCTATGGTAGCAAACTAGGTTTATGCTTTTAAAAGGTTACTTTTTTCATTCGACGATATAAAAGCGCCGTTCAACAAAGGATTGTTATGACCCAACTTATAAAAGCCTAGGCTTAATACGGAGATTTTATGCACTTGAACACTTTTACCATTCGCACAAGACTAATATTAATCGCGTCTGTAGCCGTAACAGCCCTAGGATTTATGTTGTTCCTTATGCAATATCAAGAGCGAACCTTAAGTCAGCTATCTCAAGCAGATAAACTCATCGCTGAATTGAATAGCGGCATGCTGACCTTACGGCGCCATGAAAAAGATTTTTTATTACGAAAAGAATTACGCTATCAACAGCGACATCAAGATACTCAACAACAACTCACTCAAAAAATGACTGAACTGCAAGCGCTATTACAGTCACTCTCGATAGAACAACAACAAACGCAAAAATTTGCCGCTTTAGTTCAGCTTTATGCACAAGCATTTGATCAGTTAATTTTGACTGAACAACAGATCGGCTTAACTGCAAAAGAAGGGCTAATGGCAAGCTTGATGGAAACTAGCCAACCATTACACAAAAGTTTGAGCGACCGTCCCTTTGAACAAGGTTTATACTGGCAGATCCGATCTGTTGAAAAAGATTTTATCACCTATCTGCAACAAGAAAGTGCTGAGCGCCACCTAACACTTAGCCGCCAGTTATCCGCCACATTAACCCCAGCAGAAGCACTTTTATACACCGACTATCAGACTGTCTTTCAACAACTCGTGGCGCTATTCCAGCAACGAGGTTTGACCCCAAGTGAAGGGCTAGAGGGGAATATGCGCCAACAAATCCAAGCAACAGAAACCTTACTTGCAGATATGTCAGAGCAGCTTAGCAGTCGCTTTGAGCTGGCTATGCAAAAAATCAATAGATTGAGCCTTGGCCTATTTGTGCTGATCATCTTTTTGGTGATCTCTTTGGTAAGTTTAATTGCTCGCAGTATCAATAAACCCATTAGCCAAGCCTCAAACGATTTAGCAAAGATACGAACAAATAAAGATTTTACCCTACGCTTGCAACTCACTGGTAAAGATGAAATTTCTGCACTCGGTCAGGACATGAATTCCTTGCTTTCCGATGTCCAAAATTTAGTAAAATCAGTGAATCATTCTTTGGAGACATTAGATAAAGTCACGGTTGAACTTGCAAAGACTGCAGCGAGTACCGCAGACGTGACGCAAGCACAACAAGGTGAAACCGATATGGTCGCGACGGCAGTAACCGAGATGGGCGCAACTATTCAGGAAATTGCGACAAATACGGAAGCCGCATCCAATACCGCGCAAACGGCCAATGAGCATGCACAAAAAGGACAGAAACAAGTTAATGATACGGTTACCTATGTGCATGCTCTTGCTGAGCGTTTACAACACGCCAATTTATCAGCAGTTGAGTTACAAAAAGACAGTACCAGTATTGGTTCAGTGCTAGACGTCATCAGAAGTATTGCCGAACAAACGAATTTGCTGGCACTGAATGCCGCCATCGAAGCCGCTCGAGCGGGGGATGCCGGCCGAGGCTTTGCGGTGGTTGCAGATGAAGTGAGAACACTTGCACAGCGAACCCAGCAATCGACTCATCAAATTGAAGGTATTATTCAAAAACTGCAAGAACGCACTAAGGGCATTACCAAGATCATGCAGGAATGTGGTGACGAGGGGGGGCGAAGCGCAACTCAAGCAGCGGCAGCCAGTGAGTTACTTCAAACCATTACCAACGCTGTATCAAATATAATGGACATGACCACTCAAGTCGCTACCGCAATTGAAGAGCAAAGCTCTGTTGCAGCTGAGGTCAATCGTAATGTAGTAAAAATTCGTGACTTATCTGAGGACACTGCTGACGTAGCAGTAAAAACCAATCAATTAAGTGACGATGTGGCCAACCAAGCTAAAATGCTAAGGCTAGAAGTGAACAAGTTTCGTGCCTAAAAAAGCGCCAGCATAACTGGCGCTATCTAGCGCATTACACTTTAAAGCGGCTAACTAACTCGTTGAGTTGTGTTGCTAAACGAGACAGCTCTGAAGCACTGGCCGTGGTTTGATGCGAGCCAGTTGCCGTTTGATTGGCAAGATCGCTAATGGTAATGATATTTCGATCAATCTCCCGCGCCACTTTCGATTGCTCTTCGGCTGCGCTGGCGATAACGTGGTTTTGATCACTGATACTGGTAATGTTTTCCGCAATACGTGTTAAGGCCGTGGCCGCTTCAATTGCCACGTTTTGTGCATTATCTGCATTGCTGCTTATTAAGCCCATTGCACTTACGGCTTCTTTCACCGAAGATTGCACCTGATTAATCATCAACTCAATTTCCCCAGTCGAGGTTTGAGTGCGATGCGCTAAACTACGCACTTCATCGGCAACCACGGCAAAACCACGGCCGGCATCCCCCGCTCGAGCGGCTTCAATGGCCGCATTCAGTGCCAGTAAGTTCGTTTGCTCTGCTACGCTACGAATCACCTCTAATACCTGGTTAATCGAGGAGACTTTATCAGCTAAGACATTAATCACACTGGTACTTTGCCGGACATCGGCATTCATCTTGTCGATAACCGTACGGGTTTGCAGTACTTTTTTACTGCCATCTTCCGCTAAAGCAGCGGATTGCATAGACGCTTCTGAGGTTTGCATGGCCGTTGCCGCCACTTCATCCACCGCAGAGCTCATTTCGGTTATCGCAGTAGCCGCTTGTTGCACTTCATCATTTTGAAGTTGAATAGCACGAGAGGATTCATCGGTCACCGCGTTTAACTCTTCCGCGGCTGAGGCAAGTTGACTGGCTGAGCTTGAGATATGACCAATCGCTTCGCGAAGATTAGTTTGCATTTTTGCTATGGCCTGCGCCAGTGTGGTTAGCTCATCATTGCCATCTCGACATACATCACGAGTTAAATCACTACCAGCTATAAACTGAGCTGATTCAATGACTTGCGATAATGGTTGATTAATGCTTTTTGATATAACAAGCGCGATAACAATGGCAACGATTACCGCGAAAGCAATGAGAAAGATAACAACCCATTTAGCACTTTCATAGGCATCTATCGAAGCAGTACGCGTATCAGCAACAGCTTGCTGGTTTATACTGGTTAATTTTATTAAATCTTGGGTCATGCTATTCGCTAGCACACTCATCTGTGGCAAAAGGTCTAAAGCAGAGCCTATTTCCTCTTGTTTCAATAAATCAATCACTTGCTGTTGAATGCCTAAATAGCTTTCTTCTGTTTTTTTAAAAGCGGTGAATACTTGTCTTTCTTCATCAAGCGTAATCACACTTTCATAAGCTGATACGTTTTTCTTAACTTCTGCCCGGACATTTTCAACTAATTGTAAGGTTTCGCCTTCACGTCGAATATCCGTTGTCAGCATCAGCCTTAATGTAAATACCCGTAAGCGGGTAACATTTAAATTTAAGTCAGCCAAGTTCATTAACGAGGGTAAGATAGTGGTTTCCACTTGACTTGCACGCTCACGAATATCTGACATCGTGTTCAGGTTATAAAAGCCTAAACCCGCCAACATCAGGACGAGAGCACCAAATGCGCTGAGCAATCGTTTTTGAATACTTAATGACCTGAACATAGGGTGCCTCATTGATCCATTTAGAGATAGTTTATGCCAATAAAAACTACCCCATAAAATAAAGGGTGTGTTTATTCATTTACTCTAGCAGTAAATACGCGGTATAGCAGCTTTTTAATCGGCAATGTTGTTATAAATCCAATACTAACAACCACTGACCCGTCTAATGGCAATGTTATCGAGTTAGCCAATTTGACCAGCCTGCCGCTGACCACATCGCTATTAAGCCTTGAAATGTTGAGTCACATTTTGTCGTACGAAACGAACCGTATGAACGAGGATTGAAGTGATAAAAGCAAAACTTGCATGAACTTCAGCTTTTCTAAAGCCGCGTGATGTGACAGCGAGAGACACAAGCAGAACAATAAAAAGCAATACATAAGGACATTACAGAAAATGAAAAACAAAAATTAATGTGACAAAAAGGGGGGGAAGCGCATAAAAATGGTGCCCGGGGCCGGACTTGAACCGGCACGAGGTTTCCCTCGAGGGATTTTAAATCCCTTGTGTCTACCGATTTCACCACCCGGGCAACGAGTACTGATTAGTTCCAGCAGAACGGCGCGAATATTATGCAAGCTCAGCCACTTTTGCAAGTGATTTCTGAAATTATCTGCTAATTAGCGCGCAACTGATGCTTTATCGAACAAAATCAACTGTGTCAGCCCTTCCCGACAACGATTTCACGCCAGTTTCAGCCTCTTTACAGGGCTTATTATAAATTTTCCAGAAACACATTGATCAGGATCAAAATCTGAGCGTACAATAGTTTCAGAAATTTCTGAAAGTTTAATAAGGACAAAATATGCAAATGACACCAATGATTGAGTCTTTTGTTTGTCACTTTGGTGAGATGGGCAGTCGCTGGGGGTTTAACCGCACCGTAGGGCAAATTTATGCCTTGCTGGTGGTCAGTGAAGAGCCAATCTGCGCCAATGAGATTGCCGAGTTGTTAGGTATTTCCCGTGGCAACGTCAGTATGGGTTTAAAAGAACTGGGTAGCTGGCAACTGGTGCAGGTGCAACATAAAGCGGGTGATCGTAAAGAATACTATTTTTGCCGTGGCAGTATTTGGGATATGGCCAATAAAGTATTTGAAGAGCGCCGAAAGCGTGAGATGGATCCCACGTTGTCATTACTGCGCGACATGATGATGGATGAAGCGGCCAACAAAGAAGAACGCTTCGCGCAACAACGCATTACCGAAATCCATGATTTATTGGAAAACATTACCGAATGGACGCAAAGCTTGCAGTCCTTGTCGCCAGAAAAGTTAAACACCTTAATGAAGCTCGGTTCTGGGGTTGGCAAGGTGTTGGAATTTACCGAAAAGTTTCGCTCGAAAAAAGACGCTTAATAGGCTATTGCTGAGGTGGTTATGTTAGACACGTTAATTCTGTCGCGTATTCAATTTGCGGCCAATATAAGTTTTCATATCCTGTTCCCAACCATTACCATTGCCTTAGGTTGGTTGTTATTTTACTTCAAATTACGCTTCGATTTTTCGCAACATCCCGTTTGGATGCGCGCTTATCGCTTTTGGGTCAAGGTGTTTGCGTTAACCTTTGCGCTGGGTGTCGTTAGCGGTATTACCATGTCATTCCAGTTTGGCACCAACTGGCCTGGTTTTATGGAAACCATTGGCAATATTGCCGGGCCCTTACTGGCGTATGAAATCTTAACAGCGTTTTTCCTTGAAGCCACCATGCTCGGCATCATGTTATTTGGCTTTCATAAAGTGCCGCGCTGGGCGCATACCCTCGCCACCTTTTTAGTCGCCTTAGGCACCACTTTCTCGGCATTTTGGATCTTAGTGCTGAATTCATGGATGCAAACGCCAGCAGGTTTTGAAATGCGCGATGGCGTAGTGCATGCCACCGACTGGTTCGCGATTATTTTTAACCCGTCTTTTCCCTATCGCTTTATGCATATGTTGCTGGCCTCGGCCCTCACCGTTTGTTTCCTGGTGGCCGGTATTTCTGCCTATCGCTTATTGCGTGGCGATAATAAAAAAGCCCCGAAACTGACGCTTAAAACCGCTTTATTTACTGCGGCAATTTTAGCGCCCACTCAGGCATTGGTCGGTGATTTCCATGGCTTAAACACCTTAGAACATCAACCGCAAAAGATCGCGGCAATGGAAGGTATTTGGCATACCGAAAAAGGCGCACCTCTGGTGTTATTTGCCATCCCCGATGCCGAAACCCAGCAAAATCGCTTTGCAATTGAGATCCCGAAATTAGCCAGCTTAATTTTAACGCACGATCCAAATGGCGAACTGAAAGGCTTAAATGAGTTTGTCGGCGAGCACCCGCCGGTAGCACCAGTGTTTTATAGCTTCCGCGTTATGGTGGGAATCGGCATGCTGATGCTGCTAGTGGCTTGGTGGAGCAGTATTAAACTAGTGAGGCATAAAACGCTGACACCGCTGCATTTAAAACTCCTTATCGGTATGACGTTCTCGGGCTGGATCGCCACCCTAGCCGGCTGGTATGTCACCGAAATTGGTCGGCAGCCCTACTTAGTATATGGCTTATTAAAAACACGTGACGCGGTAACTACCGTACCGAGTGAGCATGTCGCGCTAACCCTAGGCTTATATTTAGTGCTGTACGCCGTGTTGCTGGTGCTCTATATCAAAACGTTATTCTGGTTAGCCAAGCGTGCGGTAGAAGTAGAAGAGTATGACCTAACGATGCCCGGTTTACCTGAAAACGCGCCAGCCACTGACAAAGCCACAGGAGCTTCAGCATGATGAATTGGTTAACGGCCGAACATTTGGCCCTGGTTTTTGGTGGCCTGACGGCCCTGTCGATTTTACTCTATGCCATTTTAGATGGTTATGATTTAGGTGTCGGCATTACCCTACCGATGGGCAACGAAGCCTGGCGCGATACAGCCATTGCCTCGATTGGCCCGTTTTGGGATGCCAATGAAACTTGGCTCGTATTGGCGGTAGGTTTGTTACTGGTTGCCTTTCCCGCCGCGCACAGCGCGATTTTACATGCGTTATATTTGCCCACGGCCATTTTACTCATCGGCTTAATTTTACGTGGTGTTGCCTTTGACTTTCGGGCTAAGGTAAAAACTCAGCGTAAAGTGTACTGGGATTACACCTTTAAAGCCGGATCACTGTTAGCAACCTTCAGTCAGGGCTTTATGCTGGGCATTTATGTGATGGGTTTACAGTATCATACGGGCAGTATTATTTTCGCTTGCTTCAGCGGTCTGTGTGTTACCGCCGCCTATGCGATGATTGGTAATGCCTGGCTAATTGGCAAAACCAGCGGTGAGCTGCAACTGCATGCCATTAAACACTGTAAAATAGCGGGTGTGTTAACGCTAAGCGGGATCTTGGCTGTGAGTTTAATTAACCCGATGGTGAATGCCAACGTGTTACAAGTATGGACGGAACCACCATTAGCCTATTTCTTTGCTGCGATCCCGTTGTTGTGCTTTGCCATGTTTGTTATTGGTTATTTGGCCTTAAAACGTTTGCCACTGCCAAAAGATGCCGGTGCTTGGTTGCCTTTTGCCATTTGTAACGTGATCTTTATCAGTAGCTTTATCGGCTTAGCTCTAAGTTTCTATCCGTTTGTGGTGCCAAACCAAATGACGCTTTATCAAGCGGCCAGCTCGCGGGAATCGCTACTGATTATTTTCTTTGGCGCAGTGGTGGTCATTCCGGTGATTGCGGCCTATACCGCGGTGGCATATTATGCGTTTAGAGGTAAAGCTGACGGCTTGAAGTATTATTAATAGCAACGATATTGAAACTTAGTGCAGCAGGTAAACTGACAATACAAACAAAAAAACCAAAAGCCGCATCACCGCGCTTTTGGTTTTTTAATGAATAAAGAATGATTAAGCTTTACGACGACGTGATGCACCCAAACCTAATAAACCCAGACCGATTAAAGCAAGAGTAGTGGGTTCTGGTACTGCAGTAGTGTCAGCGCCTCTTGGGACCTCATTGCTTAAAAATATACCATCGCCATTATTCAAAGAGCTAAACTGAACGAGTGGAGAGCCGCTATACACGTCAAAATTTAAAGCGCCACCGCCTGACTTAAACACTTCGAAATTGAAGACTTCACCCGCAGCTAGAGTAAAGTTGAAACCATCAAGATAACCACCCGCAACATAAGAAGTGAAGTTGCCCGTAGACTTATCTAGAGAGTCATAGGTGTTCTTTTCAAATGAGTGAAAAATCAATTGACTGCCAGATGGTAAATTAATAGTGCCGTTTATTGTGTTACCAGTTGGCGCTGGATTACTAAAAGTCCAGCGAATAAACCAATTAGTGTCATTATTCCAAATATAAAAACTGTCAGCGTTGAATAGCTTAGCATCTCTAGCAAGACCCGTACCTGCTGAATTCCAAGCCGAAGAATCGGCACTGATTAAACCAGCATGAGCTGACGAGACCGGTAAAAAAGCCGCTGAAAGGGTAAATGCTAGCGAAAGTGCTAATACCTTAAGTTTCATCTGTACTCCAAATATCATTTGATGGGTCATTATTCACGATTAAGAATTCGAGGTTGTTTAGAGATGACAAGAAACAACACAAAAAACATTGCAAAATAAATGCCAAAATATTAAACCATTGATTTTTATGTGTTTATAAAAAGAGGTCTTACCAGGCTGTAAAAAAAGCTGTCACTTTAGCAACCCGTTAGGCAAAGTAACTATTCATAAACCGTTCCTAATAAATAGGTCTACTCGTAGCTACTTAGCCTGAGTTATACAAAAATCTTGTTAACTCAACGCAGTTATGTCGAGTACTGGCTAAATATTATAGTTTACTATTGTCAATACTCACGGCTTTTGCATCAGGCTTGTCGCGCAAAATTTTATCTAAGTAGCCCATCGCAAAAGCGGATAACACAAAGGTAATGTGGATCAATAAGTACCATTTGAGCTTATCATTATCGATTGATTCGGTATTCATAAACACTTTTAACAAATGTATGGACGAAATTGCAACAATCGACGCAGCTACCTTGTTTTTCAGTGAGTTAGAGTCTAACTTACCCAACCAACCTAACTTGTCATCATGGCCGTGTAAATCGAGCCGCGATACAAAGTTTTCATAACCTGAAAACATCACCATCACCAGCAAACCACCGACCAAAGCAATATCAATTAAGCTTAGGGTGATCAGGATCAGTTCTACTTCTTTCATGCTAAAAATCATTGGGATAACATGAAATATTTCCTGAAAAAATTTAATGGCTAATGCCATTAAGCATAAACTCAAGCCCAGATATATCGGCGCCATGATCCAGCGCGTGCCATACATCAGTCTTTCAAAGTAACGTTCCATGCAATTTCCTGTTTATCGGTTTAAGTAAGCTGTCGCGTATGTAAACACGCGCGACGGGCAACGGCGAGCATTTTATTCCCAAGCAATAGAAGACGGCAACTTCGGCGTTGACAACAAACTCATAAAACGCTGCCAACGCTCATCTTCAGAGCCGCCTTGCTCGATATAGTTCTTCACTAAATCTTTGCCCCAATTGTAATTGATCACATAAGCGCCATAGGTATCAACAAACCGGATGCCTTGCTTGGCCTCTGCTTCACTTTGCAATAAGTAACGCTGGCGTAAGCTTTGTGCCGTTGCCGCATCAATTTCACCATTGAGGTATAACCGCGCAATTTCATTACCGGCATAGCTTAGTTGAGCCATTAACTTTAAAAATTGCGCATACTCTGCAGCCAACGCAGCATCTAAGCCCGCTAACGGATAGAGCACATCGCGCTCGAACTGCATCTTTTGCTCACCAGGGAACGCCATACTAATACCATAGTTTGCCGTACCTTCCGCGATTAACGACTGCGGGCTAAACAAGGGGTAAACGCTAAATTCGACCCACTGTAACTCGTTTTTTAATTTCTGCTCTAACAACGCATTGTAGGTGTGATGTCCTGGATACCCTTCATGACACCCCAAGTCGACCGCACGCGAGATATCAATGGGTCGCTCGATATTAATTTGGATCAGACTATAAGCCGCACCTTGATACCAGTTATAGCCACTCCAGGGTTTGTCTTCGACAAACTCCAACGTAAAACGCTCCTGCTGGGGTAAATCTATGCGACTGAGCGTGCGAGCCTGACACTCAGCTATCGCCCGCTCAAAGACCTGCTGTTGTTTATCTTGCGGGATCACAAAGCCCGCGCGGTATGCAACCACTCGCTCGGTTAAATCCCCCTCGCCCGGCACTAGCGCATCTAGCTCGGCTAAAACAGTATCAAAACTGGCCAATTCACGTTGCGGGGGCAAGGTGTCATACAGTTGTTGCGCCTGTTGCTCAAAACTGGCCCGCTTGCCCGTCGCCAACGTTTGCGCATGGCTGATTAATGCGGTTAATTGCGTGATTAAATAGTGTTGGCGTAAGCGCAACATAGTATCAGTGGCACTTAACGCCCTAATTTCAGCCTGTAAAGCACTGCCCGCAGTGGCAATATCTGCCGCTGATTGCCCAGCCGTTTTAGCCTGTTCTGCCCATTCGGCAGGGCCATAATAGGCATCGACATAACTTTTATCATGCTCACCCAGTGCCAAAACTAAACTGACATAACGCTGAGCCAAAGGCGACCACGCATCTGTTGTCACAACGGGTTCTGGCGCTTTTTGACACGCGCCCAGTAATGTGGCCATGGTTAGGGCCGAGAAAATCAGTTTCACTTGCACAAGACGTTCCTTAAAAATCAGCAAGCCTTAATCTAACGTTGTCGCGGCTTAGGTGCAACGTGGTTAAGTAAAGAGCCCATCGAAAATTGGGCAACACACTGAAAATTGCGCAATCTACAACCAAAGTTTTTATCCATTTAGCCATCTATACTGTTGCACTGCAAAAATAACCATGCTATTAATAAGGCGTTCTGTAAATAAGGCAGCAATACAGTAAATGAATTCTTCAGTTGTGACCTACATCATTAGCCTACTCCTCGTGCTCCTCTGCGCTGCACGGGGTCGTGCTTATTGGTGAGCGTTCACTACCGATAAACGAAAACCCCGTGCCTTGGCCGGGGTTTTTTTATGACTTCCGGCATGTTGTACGCCTAAGGCCATTAAAAGGAAAGCGTGATGAGTGCTGATAACAAAATTTGGATTTTCGATACCACCTTGCGTGATGGTGAGCAGGCGTTACGCGCCAGCTTAAGCCAAAAGCAAAAAATTCAACTGGCGCATGCTATTGCCCGCTTAAATGTTGATGTGATGGAAGTGGGCTTTCCGGTATCTAGCCCAGGTGACTTTGCTTCAGTGCAGCGTATTGCCCGTGAAGTGAAAGGGCCGGTTATTTGTGGTCTTTCTCGCGCAGTCAGTGCTGATATTGAAGCCTGTGGCGAAGCGTTAAAAGATGCCGAGCGCCGCCGCATTCATACCTTTATTGCCACCTCGCCCTTACACTTACAGTACAAATTGCGTAAAACCTTAGCCCAAGCCACTGAACAAGCTGTCGCCGCCATTAAGTTAGCCAGCCGCTACACCGACGATATTGAATTTTCTTGTGAAGATGCCGGACGTACACCGATTGACGATTTATGCTGGATAGTTGAACGCGCCATCGCTGCCGGCGCAACCACCATTAATATTCCCGATACCGTCGGTTACACCATCCCGAACGAGTTTGCTGCCATTATTCATAGCTTAAAAAGCAAAGTGCCGAATATTGATAAAGCGCGCTTAAGCGTGCATTGCCATAACGATTTAGGCTTAGCGGTGGCGAACAGTATCAGTGCCATTCAAGCCGGGGCACGCCAAATCGAATGTACGGTCAATGGCATCGGGGAACGTGCTGGTAATTGCTCACTAGAAGAAGTGGCGATGATCATCAATACCCGTAAAGATGTGTTAGCGCCTTTGTACACCGATATTAAAACCACCGAGATTTATCGTAGCTCTCATTTGGTTAGCCAAATTTGTAATATGCCGATCCAACCGAATAAAGCCATTGTCGGTGAAAATGCCTTTGCCCATAGCTCGGGTATTCATCAGGACGGCGTGTTAAAAGCACAGAACACCTACGAAATTATGTCGCCAGAGCACGTCGGTATTCGACAAAACGAATTAAACCTAACCTCGCGCTCGGGTCGCCATGTCATTCAACATCGATTAGCCGAGCTGGGTTACACCAAAGAGGATTATCAATTAGAAGAGGTTTATCAAAGCTTCTTGGCCTTAGCCGATCAAAAGGGTCGGGTATTTGATTACGATTTAGAAGCCTTGGTGTTTTTCCAAAACTTACAAGAGCAAGACGAATATTACAAACTTGAGTTTTTAAGCTCCTCAACGCATACCGGCCACGTCGCCAGCGCCACCGTGGGTTTAAGTTGTGATGGTAAGATAGTCACCGAAGCGGCAACAGGCAATGGCCCAGTTGAAGCCGCTTTTTTAGCCGTGCAGCGCATTAGCCAATTACAGATCAAGATGGTCGATTTTAATTTGTCGGCCAAAGGCAGTGGCGAAGATGCTTTAGGCCAAGTCGATATTACCGCGGAATATGAAGGACAACGCTTTCATGGTGCGGGTTTAGCCACCGATATCGTTCGTGCCTCGGTGCTGGCCTATGTGCATGTGCTGAATATGATCCAGCGTGCGCAAACCATCCACGCCCATAAACAAGCAAAAAATACCGAATCTCAGAGTAATCAAACAGCAGGTGAAGCATGAGCAAGCATTATAAAGTCGCCGTATTGGCCGGTGATGGCATTGGCCCAGAAGTGATGGCCGAAGCCATTAAAGTGTTAAACGTAGTGGCAGAAAAATTTCAGTTTAGCTTAAGCCTAACAGAAGCCTTAGTCGGTGGTGCTGCGATTGATGCAACCGGTGAGCCCTTACCTGCGGCAACCTTAGCACTGTGTAAAAACAGTGATGCTATCTTATTTGGCTCGGTCGGTGGCCCTAAGTGGACCGGTTTAGCGCCAGACAGTCAGCCAGAGCGAGGTTCATTATTACCCTTACGCAAAACCTTCGATTTATTTTGTAATATGCGCCCTGGGCAAATTTATCCGGCCTTTGCGGAATTATCGCCGCTACACCCCCGCGTAAGCTCGCTGGGCATGGATGTGTTATGTATTCGTGAGCTAACCGGCGGTATTTATTTCGGCGAGAAAGGCCGCACCGCTGTTGACGCCTTTGATATTCAGCGTTACAGCGTGCCAGAAATCGAGCGTATTGCCCGCGTCGCCTTTGAAGCCGCCGGCAAGCGCAGCAAAAAAGTGACCTCTATTGATAAAGCCAACGTGCTGCAAACCAGTATTTTATGGCGTGAAACCGTGGAGCGCGTAGCAAAAGAGTTTCCGGACATCACTTTAGAGCATATGTATATCGATAACGCCGCCATGCAGCTTATCCGTAGCCCACAACAATTTGACGTGATGCTGTGCGACAACTTGTTTGGCGATATTTTATCGGACGAAATTGCGGCCATTGCCGGTTCATTGGGTCTATTACCCTCTGCCAGCTTAAACGGCAGTGGTTTCGGTTTATATGAGCCCGCGGGCGGCAGCGCCCCAGATATTGCCGGCAAAGGTATTGCTAACCCTATCGCACAAATTCTCAGTGTCGCCTTAATGCTGCGTTACAGCTTTGCGGAAGAAGCCGCGGCGCAAGCTATTGAGAAAGCAGTGCAGTCTTGCTTAGAGCAACACATTGTTACCCGCGATATTAACCCGAAATCGACTTATGGAACGGCCGCCGTTGGCGCTGCCATTGTTGCCACTTTACGCCAGGAGAACAACTGATGGGCCAAACGCTATATCAGAAGATTTATCAAAGCCATGTTGTGGGTAAAATTAATGCCAGCACCGATTTATTGTATGTCGATCGGCATTTAATCCACGAAGTGACCTCACCTCAAGCTTTCTCCGGTTTAAAATTGGCTGGGCGTCATGTTCGACGTACCGATCTGACTTTTGCTACCATGGATCACAACGTATCCACGCAAAAGCGCAGTTTAGATGCCGCCGGTGAAACCTCGCGCAAACAACTTGAAGCGCTAGCCGAAAACTGTGCCGAAAACCAGATCCCGATTTTGGATTTAACCCATCCTGATCAAGGCATTGTGCATGTCATTGGCCCTGAGCAAGGCTTAACGCAGCCGGGTATGATCATTGTGTGTGGCGACTCGCACACTTCAACGCATGGCGCTTTTGGTGCCTTAGCCTTTGGCATCGGTACTTCAGAAGTGGAACATGTGTTAGCCACACAAACACTGCCACAACAACAAGCTAAAACCCTGAAAGTCGAGATCAATGGTCAATTATCTGCGCATGTCACTGCAAAAGACGTCGCCTTAGCGGTCATTGGTAAGCTCGGCACTGCCGGGGGTAATGGTTATGTTGCCGAATTTACTGGCGATACCATTAGCGCTATGAGCATGGAAAGCCGTATGACACTGTGCAATATGAGCATTGAGATGGGCGCAAAAGCCGGCTTGATCGCACCAGATGACGTTACTTTTGCTTATTTAAAAGATAAAGCCAATGCGCCTCAAGGTGAACATTGGCCTGCCGCTGTCAGTTATTGGCAAAGCCTGCATTCAGATAGCGATGCCGTGTTTGATCACACCGTGCAAATTAATGCTGCCGATATCACACCGCAAGTGACTTGGGGCACCAACCCTGAGCAAGTCATTTCCGTAGATACGCCTGTGCCTGCCCCAGAAAGCTTTGCGGACGAAACGAAACGTGATGCCGCAGCACGAGCGCTGCAGTATATGGGGTTAAGTGCCGGTCAAAAATTAACGGATTGCCAAGTGGATGTGGTGTTTATTGGTAGCTGTACCAACAGCCGCATTGAGGATTTACGTGCCGCTGCCAGTGTGATTAAGGGCAAAACCGTTGCAGCGGGCGTGCGCGCTTTAGTCGTACCTGGCTCAGGTATTGTGAAACGCCAAGCCGAAGCTGAAGGCTTAGCCGATATCTTTAAAGCTGCTGGTTTTGAATGGCGTGAACCCGGTTGCTCCATGTGCTTAGGCATGAATGACGATCGCGTAGAAGCCGGTCAACGTTGTGCTTCTACGAGCAACCGTAATTTTGAAGGCCGCCAAGGTCGTGGCGCACGCACCCATTTAGTTAGCCCTGCCATGGCAGCGGCCGCGGCGATTGCCGGTAAATTTGTTAATATCACACAAGGAGACTGGGCATGAGTCAGATTTTTAAAGCCGGGTTAGTCTGCCCATTAGATAAAAACAATGTGGATACGGATCAGATCATCCCAAAACAGTTTTTAACCTCAGTCAGCCGTGATGGTTTTGCCGAAGCGCTATTTTATGATTGGCGCTATGTGGCAGACGGCGTCCCGAATACCGACTTTGTGCTGAACTTCCCACAATACCAAGGCGCGTCTATTTTGTTAACCCGAGCAAACTTTGGCTGTGGTTCAAGCCGCGAACATGCGCCTTGGGCACTGCAACAGTATGGTTTTCAAGTGATTATCGCCGAGAGCTTTGCCGATATTTTCTTTAATAACAGCGTGAATAACGGCATGTTATTAATTCAGTTAAGCAAAACCAATATTGAACTGCTGTTTAAACGCTGCGCCCAAGGGCCGCAACAATGGCAGATCGATTTAGCTAGCCAAGAAATTATGTTTGGTAATAACGCCGCAATGGGATTTAGTATTGATCCTGATATTAAACAACGCTTATTAAGTGGCTTAGACTTTATCGGCTCCAGCGAACAACTCGCTGCAGAAATTTCTGCCTTTGAAGCGCAGCGCAAAGCCCGTTTACCCTGGTTAGGCTAAAACGGTATTGGTCACAAGCAGCTCACCATAACGCTGCTTGTGACACTATTCTGGATTGACCTGTAATAGCATATTGCCAAACTCTAACATCTGCTCAGCGCTTTGCACCTGCTCTGGCCACTCACCTTGCTGTAACTGCACAAAACTTAACGGTTGTTCTAATTTAAATTGAAAGGTTAACGTGCGCGGATCGGCCAAAAAAACTAATAGCGGCTGGCTAATGGCACTCGGTAAGCTGGGATGCTGCGTTAAAAACTGCTCTAACTGCCCTTTTAACGCTTCCACTTGCGCCGTTTGCTCAGTTTGACGAAGCGCCTGATACAAGGCTTGTAAAAAACCCGCATTAACGATACTTAACTGCCCCTCTGCCACTAAACCTTCGGTTAAGGCTTGTGTCAGCTGCTGACTATAAGCATCCGACTGACTAAATACTTGCTGCGTTTCAGCGTCCATCGCAGTCCACTGTTTGGCAAACTGCCAAAAACGCTGCATCTTTTGCATCTGCAATTGAAAATTTACCGAGAGGCCCTCTCCGATATACAATTGCTGCGTTAAACGCAAATTGCCGCTTTTCCCCGAGTAATGATATTGATAATCCGTATTGATTAATAAGCCTTTGGCGAGTTTAGCCAACTCGGGCGGCAAAAACACCTGCATCCCGTCAGAGAGTTTTAACCCCACAATCGATACCTGACCATTATCGGCTAAGGTACCCGGCTCAAAGCCACGTACTTTTAGCTGCGCAACTTCCGCCAAAACACCGACGGCCGCCACATCAACTTGAACACCTTCAATCCGGTAATCATCTTGCCAATAATTGGCTTTAATTCGCTGATAGCTCAAACTTAGCCCAGGCATCAAGCCAGCAGACGCCATTTCAGCATAAGATTGGTTAATATAGTCAATTTGCTGGCCAATGATCTTAGCCGCTTTGTAATTAACATACTGATAGATAGCCACGCAAACCACTGCGGCTAAGCCAATGCCCAATAACAGTTTACTCTTTCGCATACTCAAACCAACCCCAAAAAAATCTTGCCTACCATAGGCGATGTGCCGCGAAAAGTCATGCGCTTTGTCGACACAGGTTCGACCTTTATGTATTTGTTAGATTAACACGCTGCGATCTGCTGCAAAGGATGTTGCCACAGCACCATCAATGTTAAAATACGTGCCGCAGGCCATACCAGACAGGACGGATAACGCAGTGACAGACTATTTCCATTGGTTCGATTTATTAGGCATCGCTGTATTTGCTGTGTCGGGTACTTTGGCAGCATGGCGTAATCACATGGATGGCTTCGGCGTGATTGTATTAGCCACCGTTACCGCCATTGGCGGCGGAACACTGCGCGATCTCATTTTAGATGTGCCCGTGATCTGGATGAACAACAACAGCTACTTTTTTGCCATCTTTGCCGCAGCCGGCGCCACCATCTTACTGGTTCGTAATCGTCTGACCATTCCCAATAATACGTTACAAATTGCCGATGCCATTGGGCTGGCTTTTTTTGTGATTATGGGTACGCAAAAAGCGTTGGATCACGGCACCTCGACCATGGTGGCCATTATGCTCGGCACCATGAGCGGCGTGTGTGGTGGCATGATCCGGGATGTACTGTGCCGGGAGATCCCGATGGTGTTTCGCGGCGAGCTGTATGCTTTTACCTGTATTTTTGGTGGTGCGGTGTATACCAGCCTATTGGCGCTGCATATCGCCCCTATTTATGCCATGCTCGCCGGCATGGCAAGCCTGCTATTACTGCGCTTAGCCGCCATTAAATGGCAACTGACCATTCCGGTATTTAGCCGCAACTCTCAGGAATTGAACGAGCCTTAACCTGATTATTACAGCGCTTCCCAAACGCCTGAGGTATCACGCTTGTGCTAAACCCTACTCAGGCCAACCTGGCATCTTCAGCACACTACAGCTAGGCTAAAGGGCATCCTTCAATAACAGGAGTGACTATGTCTACCCGCACCGAACGCGATTCCATGGGCGAGTTACAAGTGCCAAGCAGCGCGCTTTACCAAGCGCAAACACAACGCGCCGTGCAAAACTTTCAAATCAGTCCAAAAACGCTGCCGCTCAGATTTATTCAAGCGTTGCTGCAAATTAAACAAGCCGCAGCCCACAGCAATGCCCAATTGGGATTGTTAAACACCGCTCAGGCCAATGCCATTGTCAAGGCGGCTGGAAAGCTACTCAGTAACACTGATTTAAGCCAGTTCCCCGTCAGTGTCTATCAAACCGGCTCGGGCACCAGTAGCAATATGAACGTGAATGAAGTGCTGGCGACCTTGGCGAGCCAATTAGCTGGTGAGCACATTCATCCCAATGATCAGGTCAATTTAGGCCAAAGCAGTAACGACACTATCCCCACGGCGATACAATTGAGTAGCTTATTGGCGTTAGAGCAGCAGCTATTTCCAGCAATACAGACCTTAAAACAGGCAATTAACACAAAATCTGCAGAGATAGGTCATATTGTTAAAACCGGTCGCACCCATTTAATGGATGCCATGCCGGTGACCTTTGCGCAAGTGCTCGGCGGCTGGCACAGTCAGCTAAGTCATGCGCAAACCCAGTTACAGCAGCAAGTGCCGCTGCTAAGCCAATTAGCGCAAGGCGGCACCGCCGTGGGTTCAGGTATTAATGCGCATAAAGATTTCGCAGTATTGTTTGCACAACAACTCAGCCAACAAACCGGCTTACACTTAACGCCCAGCGCTAATTTCTTTTTTAATTTAAGCTCGCAAGATGGTGCGCTCGCCTTATCAGGCAGTTTAAAAACGTTGGCCGCAGCGCTGTTAAAAATTGCCAATGATTTACGTTGGATGAATTCTGGCCCGTTAGCGGGCTTAAGCGAAATTAGTTTAGCGGCGTTGCAACCGGGTTCGTCGATTATGCCGGGTAAAGTCAACCCGGTGATCCCCGAAGCGGTGGCGATGGCTTCTGTGCAAGTGTTTGCCTGTGATACCGCCATTAGCATGGCGGCGCAATCGGGTAATTTTGAGTTAAACGTGATGCTGCCACTGGTGGCCGATAATCTCTTAGAAGCCATCAGTTTACTCAGTGGCAGTTGCCAAGCATTGGCCACACAAGCCATAGCGGATTTTACGGTTAATGAGCAGCATATTGCGCAAACGGTGGCGAAAAACCCGATCTTGGTGACCGCACTCAACAGTAAAATTGGCTATGACCAAGCCGCTGCGATTGCCAAACAGGCTTATCAGCAGCAACGCCCCATTATTGATGTGGCGGCGGAACTGACTGAGTTAAGCAGGGATGAGCTGAAGGAGCTATTAGATCCAAAGCAATTAACGGGAGAATCGTAGCAACAAGATCCGATATAATCTTTTCACCTGAGCACAAGAAGTTAGCTTAAGCAAACATGACCACCTACACTACCCTGGCCGCGCCGGTTGAGCATCGGCTCACTGAAAAGAACAGTGATTTTCTGACCTTTTTGCAGCCGGTCACTGATCGTGAGCAGGCCTTGCAGTGGCTGCAGCATTATCGTGAACGCTACAAAGATGCTAATCACGTATGCTGGGCATATATTATAGGCAATACTCGCCAGCCTTTAACCCAAGCCTTTAGCGATGATGGTGAGCCCAGCGGCACCGCCGGTAAACCGATGTTGCATGTACTAACTGAGCGCGAATTGGGGAATACGCTTGCTGTGGTCGTGCGTTATTTTGGTGGGGTGAAACTGGGTGCGGGTGGCCTGGTGCGCGCTTACTCAGCTGCAGTGTCGCAAGCCACAGCGTTGGCAAGCTTCACCACGATAAGCCCACAGCGCGAACTGACACTTAGCCTAGCCTTTGCCGATGAAGCAAGGCTGCGACAACTGTTGCAACAATGCGCCGGCGAAGTGCTCACACAGCACTACTCGCACCAAGTTGAGCTTAGTGTGCGCCTACCTGAGCCGGCTGTAAGCGATTTTATCGAGCAAATGAATAATGTGACTGCAGGTCAGGCACAGATCCTGTCGCCACTTGGCACGAATTGAAACTGGTATTTAGCCCTATTCCGTGGATAATAAGCCGCAATAACTTGCAGATAGCGGCGCAGTATTCTCGCGCCGCCGACAGGATGCGCTATGTCTCAATTACTTCGTATTGTGTTAATCCATACCCACCTGCCCGGTGTGGTCGAATTACAGTTGGATCAACACACCAATATTTGTGGTACCAATGCCTCAGGCAAAACCACCTTACAACGCTTAGTGCCGGTATTTTATGGTGAGCAACCCAACCGCGTAGTACCGAAAACCCGTAAAAAATTCGATGAGTTTTACCTGCCGTTTTCTAACAGCTACTTAATTTATGAATATCAGCGCGAGAGCGGTGATATTTGCCAAGTGGTACTGACCCGAAAAAGCGAAGGCGGTGTTGACTATCGCTTAGTGGCCGCGGCTTATCAAAGCGACTTTTACCTAACTCAAAGCGATGAAGGCGTAAAAGCACTCAGTTACAGCGATTGGGCCAGCGCCATGCGTGCTCGGCCGGATGTGCAAGTGTCAGCCAAAATCAGTGCCACCAGCGAGTACCGCAGTATTATTCAAAATGATGCGGCGGCATTGCGTGGTAACAACGCCGATAGCGTAAAGCTAAGGCGCTTAGCTGCCACCTTTAGTTTGGTTAGCAGTGGCCATAAATTGCGCCACATTGAAAAGCTGGTGAGTGCCGTGCATGCCAAAGAAGGCAAAATGGATACACTAAAAGCCATGCTAGCCGCCATTTTTGAGGAAGATGGCGTCACCTTACCTACCACTAAGGTTAAAAACACCAAGGCGCGCGAGTGGATCCAACAAATGCGTCAGTCGATGCGGTTGGACAAGCTACAACAAGATTTTGAGCGCTTAAAGCAATTAGCACTGCAGTTAGATGGCGCCGAAGGGCAGCTCAGTGCATTGTTACCGCTGTTACAACAAGATGAGCAACAGCAGAAACTGCGTAAGGCCGATGCCGAACAGCAGGTTAATCAGTTACGGGGTGAACTGCTGTTATTAAAAGAACACTTTAATGCACAGCAACTTGAGCACAATGGCAAACTGAGTAAAACCGAAGCCGATTTGCATGAAACCAGTGCGCGTTTAGATCAGTTACAACAGCGTTTCGATGATTATGACGCCAAAGATATGCCTAAGCTGCAACGTGATACTGATGCCCTACCCCTGTGGCGCGACACCTTGCAAGAAGTGGTCGAGCAGTATCAATTAATGGTGGAACAGCATGGTGATTTAGAACGGCAATTAGAACAGCGCAAAGCCAAACTGGCCGAAGCATTTAATCGCTTAAGTGAGCAGCATCGTGCCAAAGCACGGCAATTACAGCAGCAAAAAGACCAGACTCGGGAGCAGCAAGAAAACAAACTGGCGCTACTCGAGCAAAGCTTTCAAAGCCGCCTACAACAAGCCCAACAACAATTTGCTGAACAACTAACGCAACTGAGCAGTACCATTGCAGTACTTCAAAGCCAGTTAAATACTTCCCCCCTCACCGAAGTTGAACACGATGAATTGCGTGCGGCCGAACTGCGTTTAGAACAAGCCCAGCAGCAAGCCCAGCAACAAGCTCGGCAACTCCAGCAGTTGCAACAACAGCATCAAAAGGCTCGGCAAGAGCGTGAACAGGCTAATCAGCAGTTAGAGCAAAGCCGCAAGGGGCTGCATAGCGCCGAGCAACAATTACAGCAACTCAACCGACAACTGACGCCGGAACAAGGTAGTTTGCGCCACTACTTGCGCTTGCACTATAACGGCTGGGAGCAAAAGCTAGGCAAGGTGATCGATGAGCGCTTACTAGAACGCCAAGACTTACAGCCGCATTTGGCGGAATTGAGCGACAGCCTCTATGGTTTAAAGGTCGATCTCAGCGCCATTGATACCCCTGATTATGCGCAAGATGAAGCGGCCATTCGCCACCATATTCAAACGGCGGAGCAACAGCTACAACAAGCCCAGGCCAGCAAACTGCAAGCCGAAAAGCTATTAAAAGAGCGTTTCGAACAGGCCGAGTTGTGTCGTGCTCAAGTGGAGCAAGCCGAGTGGCAACTCACTCAATCTGAGCAAAACATTGACTATGCCCGTGACGCTCGCAATCGTTTACAAGCACAGCAACGCGAATTAACCAAACAACGGCAAAGCAGTGTGCGCGATACGTTGCAGAGCCAGCAGCAACAACTGGAAAAATTAAAGCAGCAGCAACAAGCTGATTTAGGCGCGCTAAAAGAAGATCATCAAAGCCAAAAGCTTGAATTAAAAACCGACTGGCAAGCAGAGTTATACGTTTTTGATGAACAAATTGACGAATTAGAGCGTCAACTTGAGCACAAACGCGACGATAACAAAAACCAAATTAAAGATCTGCAACAAGCCTTTAATGAAGAGTTATCGGCAAAAGGCATTGATCCGCGTCGTTTAACTGAGCTGAAGCAAAAACAAGATCAGCTAAAAACTGACATCAAAGCCACAGAGAATCGTCATGATGAACTGAATAATTGGCAAAAATTTATGGCGCTGGATTGGCAACAATTGCGGCCCCAGTTGCTCGCTCAAGAAACCGAATTAAAACAACAACAACGCAGCGGTAAACAAGCTTTAGAGCAGTTAAAAGCAGAATACAGTGCTCGCCAAAAGCAGCTGGAAGAACAAAAACGCCAGCAACAAGAGTTGATGAGCCAAGCAGAGCAGTTACTTAACCAATTAAAACCGGTACTCACTAAACTGCAAGAACTGCATTTAGCCAGTATTACCCCTTCATCCATGGCACCGTCTGCCGACAGTGTTGAGCGCTTAGCTCGCGCCAATGAAGCCTTAGAGCAGCGAAGCAAATTGGATAGCGCTTTAAAATTTGCCTTCGAGCAATTTGAAACCGTGCTGAGCAAAGATGCTGGCCCAGAGTTTTTAGACCGGCTCGAGCATGAAAAACGCAAATTGCCGGATTACGCCGGTAAACGCCAACAACTGCCTATTTTGCAAAACCTGCTAGAAATCTTAAAAGGCGCGCAACAGCAGTTACTTGAAATGGGCGAGAACATTGGCGGCGATTTAAAGAAATTCTTCACGGTGTTTAGTGATATTAACCGCCGTATTGCGCTGCAAAGCCGCCGTTTAAGTGAAGCGGTGGCGGATGATCTGGTACTAGAAGGTATTAGCCGCTCTGAAGTACGTATTTTATCAACCATTGACGAGTTGGGCTTTTGGCAGCCATTGAAACAGTTCGCCAAATTGTATGATGATTGGGCGGCGTCAGGTAAGGCTTTGCCATCAGAACATTATTTGAATGCCTTAGCTGATGTGGTCGATTTACTGCGCGCTGACGAGCAATACAGCATCGAATCGCTGCTCAGGTTAGAGCTACATTTAAGCGAAGGGGGCTCGGAATTAGTCATTAAAAACGATCGGCAACTGCTTGAATCGTCTAGTCATGGTATGGCTTACCTGATTTTATGTAAGTACTTATTAGCGTTCACCCGTCTCTTACGTGGCGAAGCTAAAGTGATGATCCACTGGCCTATTGATGAAATTGGCACCTTGGCCTATCACAACGTCGAAAAACTGTTTGCGGCCTGTAGCAGCAACGATATTGTCATTGTGGGTGCTTTCCCTAATCCAGAATCCGACGTGTTAATGCTGTTTCAACATCGCTATTTAATTGAGCCGAGCCAACAAGATCCAAGCCAGCGCCAGCTTAAACGCATTCAGCCGAAAGTCAGTCGTTTAGCCGAGCGATTAGCCCAGAAACAGCAGGAGGTAAGCTAATGTTACAACATGGACCTTTATTAGAGCGCCTGCTGGCCGGTGATTTTATTTGTCAGATCACTGATGAAGATGCTTATCGACATTTAAGCCAGGAACAAACGCAGCAAGAGATTAATCATTATTTGCGCCCACTGAATCGCCGCTTAGTCAGTAACGATGATCACAGTGTGTATTTCTTGGGGTTTCATGAGCTAACTAAAGAGGCACGTGAACACTTAAGCAGCCAATTTTCTTTAACCGTACAATCTTTGCTGCCGTTATTAGAGTGGCTACAACTGGTGCAAGAAACCTTAGGCCGCGACAGTGCGCTGACCGCCGGTGATACAATTAAATTGCAAGAGTTTGTGCTGCGCACCGAAGATAACCAAAGCTTGCGCCAGCGTTTAAATACGCTTGCCAGCGATCGCTTTTTCAATAGCCAAAGCGAGCAGTTAGATAACCAGGTTAAACTGATTTTCCGCCGCTTAAAAGAGCACGGTTACTTATTACAACCTCACGCTGAACGCCAATACTATGTGGTTACCGGTAAAATTGATTACCTTATTGATCTCATTCGTTTTATCCGCGATGAAGAGCATTTACCGGTTGATGACACCCCCACTCAAGAGGCGCTGATCTAATGGCGCCTTTAGAACCGGCAATCGCCTCGAACCTATTTAGCATCGGCGCTGAACGTTTAGCGTTATTGGGCAAGCATCATAAAGCCTTGATGCAAGGTTATGTCGATGGCTTTATTGACGAAAGTGCTTTTAGCGAAGGGGCGTTAAAAAAACTGATTGCCGCGCGCATCTTATGGCGCCCAGATGAACAGCAACCGTTGGCGCTACGGCCATTAGTTAGTGAATTAATTGCCAGTATGGTGGCTGATGAAAACCGCCGTCAGATCAATGCCGACGTTGCTGAAAAGCTAGAGCAGATCCGCAACCGAGTACAAGCCTATCGTGATGCCCAGTTTAAAGGCGATTACAGCGTGGCCGAGCTACAACTGCAACGCTTAACCGAACATGTGCATGACTTAAGTGGCCAGTTTGAAGAAGCCATCGACAGCTTATGGCATCGGCTTAACAGCGACTTTGGCTTTGTCAGTAGCCTCGATGATAAAATTCGTGAAAACGAACGCGCGCAAAAACAATTACGCCGCTTGCTCGATGGTTTAGATTTACTCGACTTTCACGAACTGATTGAGTTGTCGGAAGGGAATAATCACCTGCGAAAACTGCTGGTCAGTCAATTGCAAAACCAACTCAGCTCGCATCACAGCAGCTTGTTAGAAGTACAAAAACGCTTGGTCGAATTGCTGGCAAAATTCCGCCAACAGCAAGCACGCTCGTTGTTAATTGCCAATATGGCCGCGTTTTTACGGCAGCACCCTAAATATCAGCCTGCTGATTATCCTCATCGCAGTGACGTGCCTAGCTTGTTTAACCAAGCTGCCAGTATTAAACCGCAAGCCGCCATTGCGCTAGATAAGGCCACAGAGCGACAAGTGCTGGCAGAATTAGTCAGAGCGCTACCACGCCCAAGCAGCGTGATCATAACCGATACACAAAGCGCCAGCTTTAGCTTGCTGCTGCAAGACGAAGAAATTGCTGCGCGTCAGCAAGCGCTAAAAACGGATGTTGAAAACTTCTATCTGAGGGTGATTGATCAAGGCGGCAAGATCAGTGCCTTAGATTATCTGAGCACTCAGCAATTAAGCTGGGATAGCGAGATCTGGCTGTATCAGATCATAGCCGAATATCAGGCGTTACCGCTAGATGAAAAACAGATGTTTAGCATCACACGCGAAGAAGCCCCAGCCAGTGCCTTTAACGGCCTGTTGCTGATCCGCGATATTAATATTGGTTTAAAGGCAGCCTAATGCAGGCGGCACTCGGCTTACAGGCGCTGAACTGGCTGGCACAGCTAGAGCAGCGCCTTAAGCGCGATGGTCAGGTTGCCATTAGCAGCAAGGGCAAAGTCGCTCGACAGGTTATTGCTTGGTGTATCGAGCAACAGTTACTGCCAAGCCACAGCGCCAACTTACCCGTTGTGCAGTTTACTCTGCCGCTATTGGCACACATTGCCGAAGCACAATTGCAATTACAGCAAGTCTGTTTTCGCGCTAAGGTCTGTGAGCAAGATCGGCTGCAGCAAGCTCAGTACGCTAACCAAGAGCTGAAAAGTGCCGGGGCAAGCCCGCGACAAAACAGAGTATTGCTGAGGCTGAATACTGCCATCTCGCAAACGGGGTTAACCATAGCAACCGTTGATCTTGATTGGCGTGAGCTGCAGCTAAGCGAGTATGACGCCTTAGTCATCGTCGAAAACCTCGATTGTTTTTATCAGCTCACGCGCTTTCGCTTACACCACCGCTACCCAAACCCGTTGGTGATCTATCGGGGCGATAGCCACTATAGTACCGGTGGCAAAGCCCTGAACGACGCATGGCAACACACCGGTAAACCTAGCCTGTATTTTGGTGATGCCGATTTAGCGGGGTTAGCTATTGCCTTTAGTCTGCACTGCCAAAGCATCCTGTTACCTGAGTTTGCACAGTTTAAACAATGTGCTAGCTTCGACATGCAGGCTGATCAGCAACTAAAGTATCAAGATCAGCTGTTACGCGTAGAGGTTCATTCTGCATTTAAACCCTATCAACAACTTATTTGTCAGCAATTAAAGGGCTTGCGCCAGCAGCAAATGCAAGGCTTGGCGCTTTATGCCATTAACTTGCGCTAACACAGCGGCTTTATCGTCAGCCGCTGTGTCACTTGGTTTATGACTCGACTTTACTCACAGGGGCTAACTTTGCTTTTGCGGCGAGCTTGTGACTCAGTTTGCCCGTTACCGCCCAAGCGAGCAGTGCAAACCACGCTATCCAAGACATGCCTGCCGGAATGTTTAACAGCGCAATCTTACCCAAATGCTGCCGATTAAAGATGGCCGCTAACACGCTGGGTAAAAACCAAATGGCCAAAAACAGCACGCCAAAACCGACTAACCCAAGGGTGTTCATTTGTTGTAGTTCAGCGATGAAGGCATTAATGGTATCCATGGTATAACTCCTTATTTTGTGGAAGTCGCCGCGATGTCGGCGGTAGGTAAAAATGGGTTAGCCGCGTTTTGTAACGAGGCCACAGTGTGCAGTTTGCCGCCTTGCACCACGCTCTTAATACGTTGTAATGCGCTTAAATCCTGCAAGGGGTTATCTGCTAACACGATAAAGTCTGCCGCATAGCCTGCACTCAACTGGCCAATCTCTTGGCCCAAACCCAAGTGGCGTGCTGCATCACTGGTGGTTAATTGCAGTACCTGCCAAGAGGTTAGGCCTGCTTGTTGATGTAATTGCATTTCACGCAATAAAAATGGGCCACTACTG
Source organism: Alishewanella sp. HL-SH05 (assembly GCF_052655985.1). The sequence continues at coordinate 579,326 of NZ_CP199753.1, read as the reverse complement.
ACCGCATCGGTGCCCAGTAATAAAGGTACACCGGCTTCATACAGGCGGCGGATCAACTCCAGTACTTTGGGTAGTTGCTGTTGTGCAGCTGCGAAATCTTGCTCGGTCCAGTTGTATACCAACATGCCCATATTGGCGCGCCAGCTTTGCCGCACATCAGGATGCAATACGCTGAGCGCTTGCTCTGGATATAATTGGTTTGAATCCGCAAAGTGATAGAGCAATTCATTGAAGGTCGCAGTCAGACCCACCCGAATCTGTTTCTCAGCCAAAGTACGAAACAACCTTTGTAAGGCTGGGCTGTCAAAATCGACATACTCAAACCACTGATAAACATAGCGGGTGTCGTAAGGGTTCTTGCGCAGTGCTAAATACTCGGTACGCGCAGGCTCAGCTAACAACTCGGCACTAGTCGGTAAAGCATGCGTTAAGGCATCGATACCCAAATCGGCCGCATATTGCCAGCTCACGCCATCTAAATGCGCGATGGTTTTTAAGCCCGCCGCTTTTGCTAACTTAATGCCTTGTGCCAGTTCGGCTCGCGTTAAGCCCTGATATAACTTAATAAAGTTGACACCCAGTGCTTGCTGCCGTGCGATCTCGGTTTGCCAACTGGCCTCAGTACTCGGGTAAACTGAACCGCCAATAATGGGGGTTGGCTCAAACACTTCACCGGCGTATAGCATTCTAGGCCCTAGCCAAGCCCCCTGTTGCTGCTTGGCAACATAATGCGCATTGGCGGCCGCTTCACCGGCAGGATTAAAAATGGTGGTCACACCCGCCGCTAAGGTGGTTAAAGCATGGTACTGCGTAAGCTCTGGCGTGCCCGTCACCGCTAACACCGGTTGGCCGTTACGCATTTCTACCCGATGCGGCCCTGCGGTCATATGCAAATGAGCATCCACCAGCCCCGGCAACACATACTGCTGTTGTAAATCGATCTGCGTGACTGCGTTAGGTAACGCACCTTGCCCGGTTTGCACAATGCGCCCATCTGCGACTAACAACCAAGCATCACGGGTTTGTTGCTGTGTGGCCGGCTCGATGACCGTTGCATTGTGGTAAAGCACCGTTTCAGCCAGCACACTTTGACTCAGTAGTGCCGAAAACAATAACGGCTTGATAATATCCTTCCTCATTACGCGCTCCTGTTGTTGCGTGAGTCTTTTGTCGGTTATCTGTTAAGTCGTGCGAGTTGAAAAAACTGTTACAAAAAAAATTATTTTTATTTTTGTAACAGTTAGCACGTTGCGGCAGACTAGAACTAAAAATGGCTCACGCGCGATCAGGCGATGCAGAGCCGAATCATTTAAGGATAAGTCGCTATGGTTTTAGTAAGGCATTATGACTGTTGATCTCGCACTGCAACTTTGGCTGCAGTATCAAGCAGCAATTAGCCGCACCTTAATGAGCTATGAGGCCGATCCGTCTTTACGCCAAGATTTAGCACAAGAAGCCTATCTGGCCTTACATCGATCCGCAGAGAAATTAAGCCAAGTAGATAACAAACGCGCCTATTTGTTTCGAATTGTGCATAACGTAGTGGTCGACCATATCGCCGGCGCAACCCGCATGGCTTGGCAGCCGCTAGAAGAGCAGCATCTCAATGAGTTACAAAGCGACTGCCCCTCAGTGGCATTTTCCTCACAGCAACAAAACAATGTGTTGTTACAAGCCGTGCGGCAATTGGCACTATCCCATCGGCAAGTACTTACCTTGGCGATGGAAGATATTGATGAGAAAGAGATCGCCGATATTCTCGGCATCAGTTACGGTGCCGTGCGAGTAAGAATGAATCGCGCCAAAACGGCTTTACAGGAGATCTTGCAACATGCAACCGCCCTTTGATTTTAAGCAGCTCAGCAAAGCGTGGCAGCAACAACCAACGCAGCCACTGGCCACGGATTTACGTGCCGCAAAACGCCAGCAAAATTATCAACGTTGGCAATACTGGGCCGAACTCGCTGCTGCGGGGCTACTGCTAATAATGGGCAGCAGCCAATTGTTCGGTGAACGAACACTTTTGGATATGTTCGCAGCGCTATTTTTGTTTGCCGGCGCCATAAGTATCGTACTGACCAGCGTGAGCCTGCACCGCCCCTTACTCAATTATTCTGACTGGAGTAGCCAAGGCTTGCTGCTCTTTCGTTTAGAAAAATGCCGAAACACCGTGCGCTATTTGCGTTACAACCAATACAGTTGCTTAGCCTTGTTATTGTTTGTGATAACGCTATGGGGCCTAGCCTGGTGGCAGCCAGCGCAAGTACCAAACATCTTGCTACAAGTATATAGCTTCTTAGTGCTCCCAGGCTGCGCTATAGGTTGGTGGTTATTAGGCAGAAAACGGCAACAAGCCATAGCGAAACTGCATCATTTAGAGCGCTTGTATGAGGAGCTTTATGACGCAACATAAACTTTCTTAACAGACACGCCAAAGATTAAAGTGGCAATACAGACCGTTGCCACTCATCCCTAAATGCACATGAGTAAAATGTACTAAACACATCTTATGATTAGGGCTCATTCGCGTACCCATCCTCGCCTTTTCTCTAAATAAATGACTAAATATTAAAAAATAGACCAACAACTCGTCGCTCACCTCTGTAGGTGCTGCAAAGTGATTGCGCATTTTTATCATTTTATTCTGTAACTTAACTGTACAATTTGCTGAATCAACAGTTGACTTGAGCCTTACCTACCATTAATACTATTTATAGTATAAAATAAATTTTTCGTTTATGAGTTAATCAGATTTAATCTGAAGATAAATGCGCAAAATAATAAGGTCAAAAGCGTTATAGACCTCGTTCGCTGATCAAAGGCAGGAGTTACATCATGGACACTTTTGAATTTACGCACCGCAGGCGTAATCCTCTAACCGGTAAGTGGATTTTAGTTTCGCCGCATAGAAACAACCGCCCTTGGTTGGGGGCCACCGAAAGTGTTGCTAACGACACCTTAGCTGCACATGATCCGAGCTGCCCTTTGTGCCCAGGCAATACCCGCGCCAACGGTGAAGTTAATCCAGTGTATTCATATACCCATGTATTTAAAAATGATTTTGGGGCTTTAACCCAACAAGAAGTAAGTGAAGAGGCAAATGATCCTTTATTCGCTCACGAAACAACCTCAGGTGAATGCCGGGTGATGTGTTTCTCGCCTGAACATCACAAAACTTTACCAGAATTATCACTAACCGAGCTCACTGCCGTCATCGATACCTGGCAGCAGCAATATCTTGAGTTGGCCATGCAATATAAATGCATCCAAATATTTGAAAATAAAGGGGCAATTATGGGATGTTCTCAGCCCCACCCTCATGGACAAATTTGGGCTCACAATCATCTATCAACTGAAATTTCCACTGAAGATACCGAACAACGAGCGTACTTTCAGCAGCATGGCCGTAGTTTGTTAGCCGATTATGCACAACGAGAGCTTACCCAAAAAAGTCGAGTTGTCTTTGCCAATGCCCATTGGTTAGTAGTTGTGCCTTTTTGGGCAGCTTGGCCTTTTGAAACCTTACTGATCAGCTTAGACGACATTCAACATATTGGACAATTAAGCCAAGAGCAAAAAGAAACTCTAGCTGAGGCATTACAGATACTGACCATTAAGTACGACAATGTGTTTAATTGCAGCTTTCCCTATTCCATGGGTTGGCATAACGCCCCAACCGACAGCGAACAACCTTATTGGCGTTTACATGCTCACTTTTATCCTCCGCTATTACGCTCAGCTACCGTCAAAAAACATATGGTTGGCTACGAAATGTTAGGCGAAAGTCAGCGCGATTTAACCGCAGAAACCGCCGCACAGATCCTGCAAGCGGCCAGCGTTGAACATTACAAAAAGAACAAGTAAGGGACCATTAGATGGAATTCACGTTTTTAGCAGAGCAATTTTCCGCCATATATCATACTGCTGCTGAAGGTGTCGCTAGTGCACCTGGCCGAGTAAACCTGATTGGTGAACATACAGATTATAATGATGGTTTTGTTTTACCCTGTACTTTGAATTTCCGCACCAAGGTACTCTTCAAAGCAAGAGCCGATAATGTCATTAAGGTACATTCGTTAAATTACCCAGGTGAATCGGATTGTTTTAGTGTGGCAGAGCCCATTAAAGCAGGTCCTTCGCAATGGGGTAACTATGTCAGAGCCGTGGCCTTTGTGTTGCAACGCGCTGGACATAAATTGTGTGGCGCAGATTTACTGATTGAAAGTGATGTACCTCAAGGTGCGGGGCTCTCTTCTTCTGCTGCACTTGAAGTGGCCATTGGTGGCATGTTTAACAGTGTGGCTCAACTTAAACTAACTCCAACACAGCTCGCACTATTTGGCCAACAAGCCGAAAACGACTTTATGGACTGTCAGTGCGGTATTATGGATCAGTTAGTTTCGGCTAATGGCCAATCGCATCATGCGTTGTTAATTGATTGCCAAGATTTAAGCACACAATTGGTAGCGATGCCGACCAATTTAGTCGTGGTCATCATCAATTCTAATTACCCAAGAAAATTAGTAGACAGTGAATATAACCAGCGCCGTCTGGCTTGCGAAGCCGCTGCCAAAAAACTGGGCGTGAGCTCACTGCGTCAAACTACCTTAGATGCCGTTGAGCACAATACTTTACTTAGCGACGTTGAACGTAAACGCGCTCGGCATGTTGTCTCTGAAAATTTAAGGGTCATCGACGCGGTACAAGCTCTCCAAACTGGTGATCTGGCTAAGTTACGCACCTTAATGGCGCAATCGCATCAATCATTACACGGTGATTATGAAGTTACTGTTGCAGCAACCGATGGGCTGGTGAAATTAAGCCAACAGGCGTTAGGTGAGAATGGCGCTGCGCGAATGACCGGAGGTGGCTTTGGTGGCGCAATAGTTTGCCTCTGTTTGCCAGAATCTGTGGCAACGTTAAAAGATTCCGTGATACCGCAATATCAACAACAATTTGGGTTAGCTGCTGACTTGTATGTCTGTACTGCCGGTCAAGGCTTAGTCGTTCAATATTTCTAATATGTTTAAACGGATTTAGGAGAGACACATGCGTTTAGTCATTTGCACACTGATGATGAGCATATTTAGTATGACATCTTTCACGGCCTATAGCGCCACAGCTATTCCTGCAGAACAACTTTATGAATCTCGACCGGCCGATGTGCTACCGCAACTGGCAACAAAAGGTAAGTATGTCGTAGGCGTTACCACTCTAGATGTGGTTAATCCTGAACAATTTGACCCCATCACACAACAAACCAAGGATCGTAAGCTTCGCTTAGAAGTCTGGTATCCATCAGTTAACAAACCCTCTGATACTGCAGCTATTTATCAGGATATCACTCGAACAGGTAAACCCTTCGCGATTCAAGGTAGCGCTGCTCGTGATAGCGCCATCACTTCCACAGAACAATTTCCTCTCGTAGTGCTCTCACATGGTTACACTGGCTATCGTACTATTATGTTTTATTTAGGTGAGCACTTGGCTTCACATGGTTATGTCGTCGCAGCCATTGATCATACAGATTCAACGCATGCCGACGTCGATATCACCAAGGCCCCTTTTGCTGGATTTTTAAGTACCCTACTTAATCGCTCGCGCGACCAACACTTTGTTTTATCCTACTTTAAAGAAAATAACAGCGAACTACAGCGCGCGGTACAAGATGAACTTGCTGCAGTAATCGGTTTTTCAATGGGTGGTTATGGCGCGATTAACAGCGTAGGTGGCTGCTATAACTTTACCGCACAAACGGTAGCCGCTTTTACAGGTGTAACAGAAAGTAAGGCGCAAGCTCAGCTACAACAATTGCTTAATAGCTGTGCGGGTGGTCAATATGCAGATTATCAAGTGGACCCTAGCTGGAAAGCCGCTATTGCCATCGCACCATGGGGTGGCCAACATAAACTGTTCGCGCAAACTGCTTTAGCTAAAATGACTGTGCCTATGATGTATTTAGCCGGCGACTTAGATGACATCTCGGGTTATGCAGGTATTAAATGGCTGTTTAATGAAACCGGTAGCGCAGCGAAATACATGCTAACCTTTCATCATGCCCGTCATAATATTGCGCCACACCCTGCCCCAACAGCCGCAATGAGTAATGAGCTAGACATTGGCACCTATCATGAGGGTAGCTGGTCTATACAAACTATTAATGAGATCAATAAACATTTCACACTGGCGATGTTAGATTGCCATGTTAAAACTCTTGCGGAGCAATGTGCATTTTTAGCATTGTCACCCTCTGTAACCAATGCTGAGGGCAATGACAGTGGCTGGAAAGGTTTCCCGAAGCGTTTCGCAACAGGACTATCTTGGGAATACCAACAAGCTACAACCAAGTAATCACCCGACTATTTTGCCAGCCATGCCGCAGGCAGCTGGCAAAATACTTCCGGTATGCCTTTAATATTCTGCAGTTGATAGATAAAAAGATGACCCGCCAACGGCTGAGCAGCCAGTTGGCTCGCTGATAAGCCAAGTCGAGAACTGCTAACAATTAGCCAATCGAGTGCTGGACCACCAATAGCGACACTGGATGGCTGAGAAACAGGCAACTCTACCGATAATTGTGCTATGCCATCTGGCGCATAACGCACAACACGACCCGCGCCCCAGTGTGCGTTCCAAACATGGCCCATATGATCTACAGTTGAACCATCTGGATGCGCATTATCGGGTGTTTCAGCAAAATGCTGCGCTGCACCTAACTGACCAGTTTCAGGGCAAAATGCATATTGCTTAATGCAGTGTTTTGGTGAATCTGCATGATAGAGTGTCTTACCATCTGGGCTCCAACAAAGCCCATTAGAGATTTCGATTTGTTGTAATACGCTGATAGCCTGGCCATTAGCGTTAAGTTGATAAAGCTCGGCCTGTTGCTGGGCCATATTGGCATCTTCAACCATAGTACCGGCCCAAAAACGCCCTTGCCGATCGGTACGACCATCATTAAAACGCAAACCCAGCATATTTTGTGGTTTGTCTAACCATTTAATCGCGGCGGTGTCTGGGTTAAATAATGCAAAACCAGAGGCAAACGCAGCTATTATCCGATAATCAGATGTGCCAGAAGTCTTTAAAAAAGCAAAGCTGCCAATACGTTCAGGTAAAGCGTATCGAGTTAACTGCGCAGACGCGGGTTGGTAACGCAACAATTCTGCCTGCTCAATATCAATCCAATAAATGGCTTGTTCTAAACCATGCCATAACACATTCTCACCAAGCGTATTTTGGCAATCAATAACCTTGACTAATTCAACTACAATTTGTTCTGACACCCTGTATACCCTTTTTCTATAATATTCTTATAGTTAGTTAGCCAGACTATGCTAACAGTTTTCCGGAATGTCTGCTGCTGTACTGCATATTAATAACTTAAACAGAAAAATAGGGTTGCCAAAACTACTGCAAAACGGCAATCTAGTCATATTATATGATAATTAAAAAGGTGACGCGATGACTCACTATCTTCTGGCCATTGATCAAGGCACCACCAGCTCTCGTGCGGTATTATTTAATACTGACGGTAAACCACTTGCTTCAGAAAGTGAAACATTTTCCCAACACTATCCACAAAATGGTTGGGTAGAACATGATCCCAATGATTTATGGCAAAGTGTATTGCGCTGCTGCCAAAAACTTATTGCAAAACAGAATATTGATTCAAAACATATTCTGGCGATTGGCATTACCAATCAACGTGAAACCACTTTAGTTTGGGAAAAAAACAGCGGTAAACCGCTTTATAATGCCATTGTTTGGCAGGACCGCCGCACCACACCCTTTTGCGAAGCTTTAATCAGCGACGAGATTTCACAACTGATTGCGGATAAAACGGGTTTACTATTAGATCCTTACTTTTCAGCCACCAAAATTCGTTGGATCTTAGACAACGTGCCTGGTGCCAGAGCACAAGCAGAACGCGGCGAGTTAGCTTTTGGTACAGTAGATAGCTATTTGCTGTGGCATTTAACCGCAGGCGAGATGCATCGTACTGATGCCACCAATGCTTCACGTACCATGCTATTCAATATCCATAGCCAACAATGGGATGAAGATCTCTTACGTTTATTTGATATACCCGCCAGCATGCTACCAGAAGTATTGGATAGCGCCGCCTTCTTTGGCAAAACTGACGCGCAGTTACTGGGTGCTGCAATAACGATTGGTGGGATGGCCGGTGATCAACAAGCCGCTCTATTTGGCCATGCCTGTTTCCAACAGGGTATGGCCAAAAGTACCTATGGCACGGGTTGTTTCTTAATGTTAAATACTGGCGAAACAGCGCTGAAATCGCATAACCGCTTGCTCACGACAGTGGCTTATCGCTTAAATGGTAAGGTGACCTATGCGATTGAAGGCAGTATTTTTATGGCTGGCGCCACCATGCAATGGATTGTTGAAGGCTTAAAATTATTAAGACATGCAGGTGAAAGTGAGGCTATGGTTAAAGATGTACCATTAGACCACGGTGTATTTTTGGTTCCCTCTTTTACTGGCTTAGGCGCGCCCTATTGGGATCCGAATGCCAGAGGCGCCATATTGGGACTCACTCGAGACTCAGGTATTGATACCATAGTGGCAGCGGCGCTTCAGTCTGTTGGATATCAGACAAAGGATTTACAAAAAGCGATGGAAAAAGATGGGCTGAGACCAACAGTTTTACGCGTTGACGGCGGTATGGTAAAAAACAATTGGGTACTGAGTTTTCTTGCTGATATTTTAGGCGCTGTGGTAGAACGCCCAGAAGTAACCGAAACCACTTCACTTGGCGCTGCCTACTTAGCGGGCCTGCAATGTGGCGTTTTTGACTCATTAGAGGATTTAGCGCAACTATGGCAATGTGAAAGACGCTTTGAACCCAAACTTGATGCGGCCGCTCGTAATTGTTTATATGCCAAGTGGCAACATGCGGTGGCGCAAGTTCGCTTGCAGACTCCCACTTAGCAAGATGATAAATTGATCCACAACCTATACAATCTCATATATACTATTTGTATGATAATTAGCGAGAGCGGAGGAAGGGATTAATGCAGGTTGATTTGCTGGTAATTGGTGGTGGGGTAAATGGAACCGGTGTTGCACATGATGCAGCAGGTCGAGGTTTAAGCGTATTTCTGTGCGAGCAAACCGATTTAGCTGCGGCAACGTCATCTAACAGCAGCAAATTAATTCATGGTGGTTTACGTTATTTAGAGCATTATGAGTTTCGACTGGTGCGCGAGGCTTTAGCTGAGCGTGAAGTTTTATTACAAAATGCGCCACATATCATGTGGCCCTTAACCTTCCGTTTACCGCATCAAGCACATTTAAGACCTGTATGGATGATTCGTTTGGGCTTATTCTTTTATGACCACTTAGCTAAACGCAAAAAGCTGCATGGTTCGCGTAAAATTCAATTTAATGAAAGCAGTCCACTTGAAACAAATATCCATGTTGGATTTGAATATGCTGATGGCTGGGTCGATGATGCTCGCTTAGTGGTATTAAATGCGATGGCAGCACAAAAGCAGGGTGCGGTTATCAAAACTCACACGCGTTGTATCAAAGCTGAAAGACAAGACAAAGCTTGGCTTGTGACGCTTCGCGATGAAAAAACCCAAAAAACTTTTCAGGTGCACGCTAAAGCGGTGGTCAATGCGGCTGGCCCATGGGTAAGTCAGTTGTTTGATGAGACCTTTACCGAGGCCAGCCCACAACATATTCGCTTGATCAAAGGCAGCCACATTGTTGTACCCCGCCTACATGATCAACCTCAGGCTTATATTCTGCAAAATGCGGATAAACGCATTGTTTTTGTTATTCCTTATGAAGATAAGTTTTCTTTAATTGGCACCACGGATGTCGAATACGTTGGCGATCCACGCCATGTTGCTATCGACCAACAAGAAATAAATTATCTTTTAGCTATTGCTAATCAATACTTTAAACGCAAAATTACCGCCGAGGATATTGTTCACAGCTATTCCGGTGTTCGCCCGTTACTCGATGACGAATCTGACTCAGCGCAGAGCGTTACTAGAGATTACAAACTGGAAATATCAGACAGAGCCAATTGTTTACCACTTATTTCAGTATTTGGTGGCAAAATTACGACCTATCGCAAACTAGCTGAAGCAGTTGTGAACAAACTTAAGCCCTATTTCCCAAAGCAGGGCCCGAGCTGGACAGCTAACTCAGCTTTACCTGGAGGCGATTTTAGCGATACTCCACAATTAACGGCGCAGCTTCAGCAACAGTATCCGTGGCTAGACCAAAATTTGTGTCATCGCTTTGCGCGCACTTATGGCACGCTTTGCCACAAAATTTTGACCGATAAACACTCTATCACCGATCTGGGTATGCGTTTTACCCCCGAGCTGTGGCAAGCCGAAGTGGATTATCTCATTCAGAATGAGTGGGCAATATCGGTAGACGATATTTTATGGCGAAGAACCAAGTTAGGTTTAGTGACACCACAAGCAGCGGTAACTGAGTTGGCTAATTATCTTAAGCACCATCCTGCGCTAGCCTAAACCCTGCCGTTGATTAGACTAAATTAGTCTGGTCAGCGGCGATAAAGCCAAAACCAGCTAATGCTACATCTTGCTCAGCTATCAAGGTACTGCTTTTACCTGCAGCAGCCAATGCATTGGCGTATGCTTGCTGTAACTGGCCGGTACCAATCAGCACGACAGGTTTATTCTGGCAAGACGCCGTTTCAATTGACTGCATAATCGTTTTAATATCAGCGCCGATTAATAAGCCGGATAGGTAGTTTCTTGCTGTTGCAGCATTGCATTGAGTGAAAAGCTGCTTGGTGCGCACACTGAATAACGAGTGCACTAAGCTTTCAGGGCTATCTGCTAAAGAGCGTGTACAACCTTCCAAAAAACCACTTGTATCATCAGTCGGCAACGCAGCCAGAGGCGGCAATAAAATACTGTGCTGAATGACAATGTCAAATAATTCACCGGTAATCGCAGTTTTAAACCAATGGACTTTGCCATAATCTAAAATCACCCATTTGCAATGCGTACCAGGTAAACAAATAAGATGCTGCCCTTGCTGATAGTGTGGATAACGTTTTAATAAACCAAGCAATTGCAATTCTTCGCCGCGCATAGTGTCATCTTGGCCATCCGCCGATTGATAACGCAAACCGGGAGTGATATGAAGCGTGAGTTCGTCCACTTTAACACTGACCATGGCGGGTTTAATCGCTTGTGGCGACACGGGACAATTCAAGTAGTCGGTTTCAAACCAACCAATACTAGAGGAGATTTGTCCCGCCATTAATACAGGTAACTGACCAAATTGCTGAATAAAAGGAGCGATAACAGCAGATAAAGTGGCTGGAAAACTGGTTTGGACTTTTTTTACGCCGGGCCCGGCGGCGCTTGCTAACAACTGCACTTCGCCTTGTGCACTAAACTCGCAACAATAGGCTCTTAAACGCGTTGTTCCCCAATCTACCGCAATAAAACGCTTTAACACCAACAACTACACCCTCCCAGCATCAATACTTATTGCTTGCCCCGTAATTAAGGCGCTTTGCTCAGATGCTAAAAACAGTGCAAGATTGGCGACATCAGCAGGGCTTATAAATTTTTTCAACGATACAGCATCCAGCCAACGTTGCTGCTCTTCTGCGGTAAACCAACTGGCAAGTTGGCGATCCGTTGCCACCCAGCCGGGTAAAATGGCATTAACACGAATGGCATCCACGCCAAAATCTTTAGCCAGTGCTTTAGTCATGCCAATTAACCCCGCCTTCGCCGTAACATAACCTGCCATATTAGGCTGCCCGGTAAGAGCATTAATCGAACTAAAATTGATAATAGAACCTGCTTGCTGCGCTTGCATAAAAGGATAAGCCGCTTGTGCTGCAAAAAATGCAGAATCTAGATTGACGTGCATACAACTTTGCCACTCAGCAACAGTCACTTCATTACTTAGATGACGTTTATCATTGGCAACATTATTAATTAAAACGGATAAGGTACCGAAATGCGTGGCAGCAGCAGCCACTGCTTGCTTTAATGCATTTAAGTCAGTGACATCCACACAACGGAACCAAAGTTGCTCTGGCGGATACCCAGCTAAAAGACTAGATGCAGCCTCTTGATTTAAATCAATAAAAGCGACTTTTGCACCTTGCTTCAAGAAGGCTTTAACCATGGCTGCGCCAATGCCTGTTGCACCACCGGTTATAAACACCACTTTTTGCTTAAGACACTGATATTCAACTGTATCTGACACCACCAACGCTCCTGAATGCTCAAGATAAATCGAAATTGCAATTAATATAACAGGTCTTTACAAAACCTCTGCAGCCTTACGTTATAAAAAAGATAAAAACGGCTTGCCATACAAAAAATGTATATCATAAATAGTTGTACTTTAATATGATATATTACATTAATAAACATCAGGTATCCGCAGATGAAGAATGCTCCAAGACAGAACTTAACACATCAACTGACGAATGATTTAGGTTTAGCTATTGTCAAAGGCACCTACCCTGTCGGTACAGGGTTACCCTCTGAAGCAGAATTATGCATCGAGTATGATGTCAGCCGCAGTTCTACTCGTGAAGCAGTAAAGATGCTTTCGGCCAAAGGATTAATCTCATCTCGGCCTAAACAAGGTATTAGAGTGTTACCTGAAAGCAACTGGAACATGTTTGATACTGATGTACTACGTTGGATTTTAAGCAGTAAACCGTCCTTGGCATTACTGAAAGAATTTACACAAGTACGAGTAGCATTAGAACCTCAAGCGGCTGCACTGGCTTCGGTAACCGCCAGCTATAGGCAATTAGAAGATATTGAAAAAGCGTTAGCGCGTATGGTTGAGGCTGAGCAAGGGCTGGATGACCCTCTAGAAGCGGATATTGCTTTTCATACTAGCGTGCTTGTTGCCAGTAATAATCGATTTTTCTTACAATTAACTGAATTTATCAGTACCGCTTTGCGCGTAAGTATACGTTACACCAATAAAATAAAAGGCGTGCCCGGTGCCGATGTGCAAAAGCATGCGGACATTCTTAACACCATCAAATCACGTAATCCTGAGCGCGCTAAAAAAGCAGTAGAAGCGATTTTAGATGAAGCGTTGGAGCTAATTGAATCTAAACTCGAATAAACAATCCGCCTAAATGGCGGTTTGTTTATTCCTGTATATGCGGTTTATATCGCATTTAAAGCAAAAATTAAGCTTGTTTGCGGTAGCGTGATCGGTAATTGCATCCCCTGCTGCATCAATGATGCACCACTAAAAGACTGCAACTGAATATTACCTAACAGTGATGGGGTATGCTCTTTCAGTTGTGTCGGCCACAGCAGTTTAAACTGGTACATTTTATTGGCATCTAAGCCAACAAAGCGCAACCGTTTCGGCAAGGTTCTGCCACTTTCTATCACACTGTTGTACGCAAACAAGCCTTGTGTTTGTTGTTGATTCACCAAACCAAAATTAATTGAAAGACCATCACCGTCCATACGATGTAAACGTGCGTTATGGATAAAATTGCGATACTCTTTATGCAAATCAATAGCCGCTTTGAGCGTTTGCTTTTCAGGTTCAGTCAACTCGCGAGGATCCATTTCAATCCCCATATGACCAAAAAAGGCTACTGCCGCACGCATATCCATGCTGATGCGTCGTCCGGTAATATGACAATCACGTGGACCAACATGGGCCCCCATGACATCAGAAGGAAAAAAGAATGAACAGCCTCGCTGAATCGCCAAGCGGTCTAATGCATCATTAGAATCTGAAGTCCAAACACGGTCGGTATAACCTAGCACGCCGTAATCTATTCTTGCGCCCCCAGAAGAACAACTTTCGATCTCTAATCCAGGGTTAGCAGCTTTAATACGAGCAATTAATTGATATAAGGCCAAAGTTTGCCGATGAATCGCGGGTTTTCCATTGGCATCACCAGGGTGGTTCAAATCGCGGTTAATATCCCATTTAATGTATTTAATCGCCGGGTATTCCTGCAAAATAGCTTGAATGGAAGAATACAAATAATCCGTGACTTCAGTTCGCGTTAAATCAAGCACTAACTGATTACGAAATTGTAATTGGCTATTATTTTTGGTACTTAAAATCCAATCTGGATGCTGGCGATATAAGTCACTATCAGGATTAACCATTTCGGGTTCAAACCAAATACCAAACTCCATCCCTAATTTATTAACATGCGTTATCAAAGGCTGTAACCCATCGGGGTACACCGTCTTATCAACTACCCAGTCCCCTAAGCCTGCTCGATCATTACGGCGCCCTTTAAACCAACCATCATCTAGCACAAAGCGCTCAACACCTAACTCCGCAACATTTTCTGCCAATTGCTTTAATGTATCGACGTCATGCTCAAAGTAAATACCTTCCCAGGTGTTGTAATGCACAGGGCGTGGTTTCTGTCGTTGCGCTGAACTTAACAAATGTGCACGCACAAACTGATGAAAATTTGCTGATAATGCACTAAAACCGTTTGGCGAATAAGAGGTGAATAACGTTGGGCTTTGATAGCTTGCTTGCGGTGCTAAAGACAACTCACCCGGCAATAACAACTCACCCATTTGCAAGTAACAACGCCCCTCCGCTAATAACTCGACCCGAGTGCGGTGATTGCCTGACCAGCCTAAGTGAAAACCGTAACACTCCCCAGCTTGCTCGTTAGTATTAGCTTGGTGCACTAACACGCCTGGAAAGTTATCATGTGAGGTTTTACCTTTACGGTTTTCACGAAAATAAGAGCCTAAATACAGATCGAGCCGATGCTGCTGAAACTCATTCGACCAACGGCCTTCAAAACCAGTAACCTGTGTCAAATGATCCGGCAGTAGCAAGGTTGGTGCAGCGCACCAATTTAATTGCACGGCTTTAGGTCCTAAGTTGGTAATAGCAGACGCAGCTGCAAGTACATTAGAGGCAAAATCTAGTGCAAAAGTGTGCACTATTTGTAATTGACGGAGCTGATCAACACTTGTGAGTACAACGGTATCTGGCTTAGAGAAACTCACATCAACGAGTTCCGGCCCAAAAGACCAAGCAATATCATCATCGTGCAACTCAATGCCAGGCGAACCAGTAAAACCTTCAGCACTTAGGGGTGATAAGGATATCGGCGCCTCAACAACCACAGAGCATTTGGCTTCTTGCCGCTGAACTAAAGCTTTTAAACTAACGGGATCTGTCTCAGCAGTGAGTTTTTTACCAAAATATAACAAGCCAGGCGTCTTGCCTGTACAGTCTAAGATTAGCGTGAGTAATTCACTTTCTAATCGCACAAACGCAGGTAGCGAGCTCATAAACACGTCCTTAAAATGGAATTTTGTGTCAACAATAGGGCAATTTCTTTGTTAGACAGTTACAGCAAATAATAATAGTATATATCATACAATATACGGTTTTTTCGATAAGCATACAATACAGTTTTATGTAACTGACAATCAAAAAAACCATTACTCGTAAAAACCCAAGGAGCACGTTATGTTAGGTGTTTGTTATTATCCAGAGCACTGGCCAGAATCAATGTGGGCAGAAGATGCTAAAGAAATGGCTGAGCTGGGATTAAAGTACGTCAGAATTGGCGAATTTGCTTGGTCTCGTATTGAATCTGCACCTGGAGTATTCCATTTCGATTGGTTAGATCGTGCCATTGATACCCTTGCTGCCGCAGGTCTGCAAGTCATTATGTGCACGCCTACTGCCACTCCCCCTAAATGGTTAATCGATTTATATCCGGATATTTTACCCGTCGATGTCAAAACAGGCACAGTTCGAGGCTTTGGCTCTCGCCGCCACTATGATTTTTCTAGCGAAAATTTTTTTCGCGAGGCCATGCGCATTACGGAAGTACTCGGACAACGTTATGGTAAACATCCCGCTATTTGTGGTTGGCAAACGGACAATGAGATCGCTTGCCATGATACCACTCACAGTTATTCAACCAATGCTCGTAGCGCTTTTCAACAATGGTGCCGCCAACAATATGGTGATGTGAGCAACTTGAATACCGCTTGGGGCAACGTCTTTTGGTCGATGGAATACCAAAACTTTGAGCAAATTGAATTACCCTACTTAGCCGTTACTGAAACGAACCCATCGCATAATTTAGCTTATCGCCGTTTTAGCTCTGATCAGGTCATTCGTTTTCACAATGCCATGATTGCGATTTTACGCCAACACGCCCCCGATCGTTTTATCACTCATAACTTCATTCCGATGAGTGATACCCAAACCGACAACGCAATGTTGGCGAAAGAATTAGACTTTGTGAGTTACGACAACTACCCTCTGGGTCGTACAGATTTATTTTTTGCCGATGCGTCTACAGCTGATTTTAAACGCTATATGCGAACAGGACATCCTGACTACAGCAGCTATGCATTTGATCAAAGTCGTGGCATCAGTAACGCGCCATTTTGGATCATGGAACAACAACCCGGCCCAGTAAATTGGGCTCGGCATAACCCCAGGCCTGAAGCGGGCATGGTTCGTCTATGGTCGTGGCAAGCCTTCGCCCATGGCGCAGCCACTGTTTGCTTCTTCCGCTGGAGGCAGGTACCGTTTGCACAAGAGCAGATGCATGCAGGGTTAAAGCGAGCGGATAACTCACCGGCTACGGCCTTTGCCGAAATTGAAACCTTATTTAAAGAATTACAACAACTGCCAGATTTAGCGTCGCATGACGTTAAAGCCTCAGTTGCAATAGTAACGGAAACTACAGCACAGTGGGTAACCGAAATAGAACGTCAAGGCGACAGCTATAATCAACAGCAAGTTGAATTCTCCTACTACAGTGCCTTACGTAAATTAGGTATCACCGTAGATTTTATCGGTCAAGATAGTGATCTAAGCCAATATAAATTAGTCATTGCTCCGTGTTTACCCATTGTCCAGCCGTCATTTATTGAACGTTGCCAAGCCAGCTCAGCAACCTTAGTTTTTGGCCCACGCAGCGGTGCTAAAACATCAGAGTTGACGCTCGCCCCCAATTTGGGCCCTGGGTTACTGCAGCAATTAATACCGGTAAAAGTACTCAGTGTAGAAACAACTCGTCCTGATTGTTTTGATGCTCTGCAATTTGCAGGTAAAACATACCAAAGTGCACGTTGGCGCGAAGAATTATCTGAGCATAGCGAACTGACTACGGTTGCACACTACCATGACGACAGTGCAGCCATTGTTCGTTATAATAATTGCTATTATGTAGGTACGTTGACTTGCGATGCATTACTAGAAGACTTGTTTACTGAACTGGCAAAGCAGCAAGGAATAGAAACCATTAGGCTAAGTGCTGATTTACGCCTAGCCCGTCGCGGCCAACTGAACTTTATTTTTAACTATAGCGCAGAGCCGGTAACGTTAAACTTACCAAAGAACACTCGCTTTATTGTCGGTTCAGATCAGATTAAACCGTTTGATGTAGTTATTTGCCACTAAAAAACAGGGTATCTGCCCAGTGCCGATACCCTGAAACCACCCACACGGAGAGAAACCTGCTTTAAGACACTTCACCTTCAGTAACAATTCGTCCTGACCACTGTGTTTTATTTTTGAAAACGAGCTTATTCATCACTAGTGCAACAAGAATACAGCTAAATAGTGTAATTGGCATGACATGAATATAGTGCCAGGTCACATAAATTGGCGAAAACGAGAAAGTTAAACCGCCATAAAACAACACACCAAAAATTACCGCAGCAATCGCCGCTCTAGCATCAACATTTTTAAACAATAAACCCACAACAAAAATAGATAAAATAGGCATACTTAATAAGCCATTTAATTGTTGTAGTAAATTGATAATACTCTCCGCTTGCTGATAAATAGGCACTAATACTAAAGTCAGCGAGGTGAGTAGAACCGTTACCACACCACTTAACTTCACTACATTGGGTGTCTTTTGAAAGTAAGCTTCGTGAATATCGCAGACGTACAAGGCAGTTGCGGAATTCAGTAAGCTGTTATAAGTTGATAATACCGCTGCAGCAATGGCCGCTGCGAAAACGCCAGTCAACCAACCCGGCATTAAATCCCCCACAATACGACCGTAAGCGGCATCACCAATCTGCCCATAAAGTTTATAAGAGACAATCCCGGGAATAACCACGATGGCCGGTACAATCAGTAGTCTGATTCCAGCAGCCACCAAAACACCTTTTTGAGCTTCTTTTACATTAGGTGCCGCCATGGCTCGTTGTGTAATAGTCTGGTTCGTTCCCCAATAATACACTTGTATTAGCAGCATACCGGTGAAGAGTGTCTGCCAAGGGATCGGCGAATCAGCCGAGCCAATTAAGGTTAAACGTTCTGCTGGTATACCAGAGAAATCAAAGTCGATAGCCATTAATGCTAAGAACACAACTAAAATGGCCATACCCAATACCAAAACTCCGTTGTAAGTATCAGAAACCGCTACGGCTCTTAAACCACCAAAAAAAGCATACATTGCGCCAACAATGGCGAAAATCACTGAGATAAATTGAATGGAAACGTCGACTTTAAACATGGTTTGCATAAAAAGCGCACCAGAATAAATAACGGCAGGCATATAAATTAAAGCATTCCCAAGAAAAAATAACCCGCCTATTACCGCGCGAATATGGATATTATTATAGCGTTTTTCTAAAAGCTCCGTTGTAGTGGTACATTTATAGCGATAGTAAACCGGTAAAAAAACCTTAGCTAAAATGATTAAGCCAACGACAGCAGCAAGCTCCCACCAAACTAATAAAGCCATTTGGTTACCATTCATACCAACCAACTGATCGGTACTTAAATTGGTAAGCGTTATCGAGCCGGCAACAAAAATCCATGTCAAACCACCACCGGCTAAAAAAAACTCTTTATTCTGACTATTTTGATGTCTATTTTGGCCACGACACTTTAAATAGGTTAGTAAACCGATTAAAGCGGAAACAAAAACAAACACCGCCAGTTGGATCTGGTTATTCATCATGTCAATTTTCTATCCTGTTTAACTTGTCTAATAAACCTCTCTTTGGAGGCTCAAACAAAAGAAAAATTATTTATTAATCGCCAGCTTGATATTTTTAATCATAAAACTAGGATGTTTTTTATTGTGTTTATTAATTAGTTTATTCAGTTGCAAGATAGAGGTCAGCATTACATGTATTGGCACTAACATTCCTTGCTGTTGTAGTGAATATAATTCATCAGCAGTTAACTGCTGTAAACGGTCTTCATTAATCGTAAATAATCCTTGGATCCGCTGCTCTTCAGTTGAGAAATGAAGAATCAACTCAATTGGCTGTATTAATTTTAAGGACTCTAAAACCTTGCAAAATTGATGTGTTAAATACTCTTGTTGTAAATCGGTTTCCAGCAATTGCGTTTTGCGCTTTAATTCAGTAGTGGGCTGTGCCGCTTCATCAAATAGAGCTGCACCTTGAGTGAGATTTAACTCATTCTTAAAAATACCAACTTGACTTACTCCATTCTCAGATCCAGGCATTAAACACAACGGATAAGTTTGCAAGGCCATTGGGGTATACGTTGCTAACCAATGGTGCTGCTCTACCCAAAGATTGTTTTCAACTTGTACACTGCATAAAGCAGAAATTGCCCATTGCCCATATGGCGTTTTACTTAAGAAAATGGGTAAGTCACACGCAAGCTGGGCAATCTCTGTCACACGTAAATTAATTAAGTGTTGTTTAGCCGCAAAAATTATCGCTTGCTGCTCAGAAATACAAACTGACTGGTGTTGCACCGGATCAAGTGCAATGATGTTTGACATCCTTCGTCCTTATTAATAGGTTTGTTGTAACCATTGTTCGATATATTGACGATGCGGTGGCAAGGTTCCCAACATCTGCGTTGTGAGCTGCTGACTTTTTTTCAAAATCTGAGCAGCTTGCTGATTTTGCTGATAAAGGTAAGCTTGGCGACTGAAGTCAGGTTTAAAGCCCATGCCATACATGACATATTGATAACTCGCGGCAGGAAATAACTCTAAAGGCCCTTGGAAATCTTGTGTTGTTGGCCCTCGACTACGCCATAACTGCAAATCCTCTTGCAAACTAATCGGTAAGGTTGCAGGGTCAAGATGCGCTTGCCAATAAGGCTCTGGTCTTTGGGTAAGAAGATAATGTAGCTTTAAAAAGTCGATAATACGTTGCCAGCGATATCCCATTTGTTGATTGAACCGCTTGGCAACCACCGGCATATCAGCAGTATCTGCGGGTAGATTATCCGCCACAAAACGTGCAGATAACTCAACCAGCATAATCGCAGTCGCCTCAAGTGGCTCAACAAAACCAGCAGACATACCAATCGCCACACAGTTGTTAGCCCAAAACTTCGCGCGATGGCCAGATTGATAGCTTATTTTCCGTGCGCTTAAATTTTTTGCGGCAGCACCAACGTATTGACGTAAATTATACTCAGCTTCATCATCACTTAAAAAACGACTGGAATAAACATGGCCTACCCCTCGGCGATGCGTTAAACCAATGTCCCAAATCCATCCGGCATTTTGAGCTGTAGCAATAGTATGGCAAGCAACCGGGCTATCAGCGGAAGCATAAGGTACATGCATAGCAAGTGCGCTGTCATTAAACAATAAATGCTCAATTGAATTAAAGGGCACCTCTAAGGCTTTCCCCAAAAGCAACGAGGCAAAACCTGTGCAATCGATATATAAATCTGCCGATAAAGGCATGGGTTCATTCTTAAAAAACAAACCAGAAATATTACCAGCGTCATCTCGGGTACAATGGTCAAGCGTGGCTATTCTATGCTGAACACCAAGCTTTTCTTTGCAGTGCTCTTTGAGCATTTCTGCAAATTCACCAGCATCTAAATGATAAGCATAATTACATTGTCCCTGATATTCGCTGTCAGCTAATGTTCTTGGAGCTAAACCGGCTTCACAAATATGATGTTGGAAGTTTGTATCTGGTGCAAAGTCTCTGATATCGTCAACGTACGGAGCGAGATCAATCCGACCATAACCCAAAGGCACAGTAAAAGGATGGTAGTAAAAATCACCATCGCCTGTTACCCAATTAACAAACTTACCTCCCTGCTTAAATACGGCATGACACCTTTTAAAGAAATCACGCTCTTTTAAGCCAATCTGCTGCAGAGTACCTCGCATAGTCGGCCAAGTGCCTTCTCCCACCCCAATCGTGGGGATATCAGAAGATTCCACCAAGGTTACCGCAACACCCGCAGCAGAATAACTTTGATGTTGGGCGGCAATGATGGCTGCAGATAGCCAGCCAGCTGTACCACCACCCACAATCACAATATGTTTAATCGGTTTATCCATAATAATTCTCTGCAATAGAAACTGATGATTTTATTGCAACTCGTTAAATTTACCATTCGAATAAAATATCATGCTTTCGATAGTAAATAAGATGGCAGAACAACTGCCACCTTGAAACGCTTTAACAACAACCGTTAGAATTTACCGCGGATCCCCACTGCATAACGTGAGCCATTATCTTCCAATGAGTAAAGTTGGTTTTCAAAACGACCTGTTTGACGTAACTCTTCACCAGTAACGTTTATACCTTCAAAGAAAAATGTCAGGTACTCGTTAAAGTCATAGCTCGCACTCACATCCCATTGACCAAACCGTTCAGTGTTTACAGGCTCACCATTGAAACCATTATCGATCGCTCTTAAAAATGCCTCGCGGTTGTTAAAGGCTACACGTGCTTGCCACGGCCCTTGTTCATAGAAAACCACTAAGTTTTGCGAATCACCCAGCCCCTCTAAAGCAAAGCGTGTAGCGCTATCTGCGGTTAAACTGATATTACTATCAACTACCGTGGCATTTGCTGAGAAACCAAAGCCATTATCAAACAGATGCGTTAACGAAATTTCATAGCCGGTAATCCGTGCAGATTCACCGTTTTGTGGGCGTGAAACACGATATTGCTCAGAAGCGCCGTTTAATTCATCTGTTGTACCAACAACAGCACTAGAACAAAGGGCTGAATTAGCCGTACTACAGTTAAAATCTGGACCGGTTCGGCTAGTCATGTTAAACGTTTCCGTTCCCGTTAACGTAATAATAAAATCTTCAACTTCTTTGTTAAACACCGCAACGCTGAACAAGTTAGCGTCGTTGTAATACCACTCATAAGAAATATCCCAGTTAGTCGCTCTAAACGGCTTCAATGCTGGGTTACCACCACTTGCGGTTAAATTCTGACGGCGTGGCTCATTAAAGTTTGTGGCAGGCGATAACTGCGACATTGTTGGCCGCGTTATGGTGTCGTAACTTGCAAAGCGCAGAACCATATCATCAGCAATACCAAACTTAACGTTTACGGTAGGCAATAAATTCGCATAACTGGTGCCTTGCTCGATATCGGTAGCTGGTCCAAATACGTTAGCAAATAACGTTGCATCTGAAGTAGGAACCACGTCTGTTACAAAGCTTTGTACTGCAGCTACAGAAACATCGGTAGAAGCATAACGAGCCCCCACATTAACGGTCATTGGCATTTCACCTAAATCATATACCAAGGTGAAATCCATATATAAGCTGGTAATGTCTTCGTTGATACGATAACGGTTATTTTGCAAGGTAGGAACAATTGGGTTGCCACTCTGTGCGAGGAAATCCAACATCAGATCGCCATCATAAGTGTAAAAGGTATCAATTAAACCAGGGAAATAGTTTTTAGCAGTATAAGGGCGGAAGTTAATCGCAGATAAAGGCGCTGGCGTACCATAACCACAGAATGCACACTGCGATCCTTGAATTTGGAAACTGGCTTTTTCACGCTCTTGGCGATACATACCAAACTGGGCTTTTTCAAAAAAGGTACTATCTGGGGTATAAACAAAATCTGCTTTAAACTCTAGAATTTCATCTTCATTGCTAAAGTTTAAACCACGATCGTTATAGTGCAATCTGGCCCGATTCGCATCAGGTAAACTGCCATTAACAAAACCATCATGACTAACAGTAGGTACGCTACCTGTGCCATCAAATGTGTAATTATTGATCATACCGACAACGTTAAAACGATCGCGTCCAGCCATATCGTCTTCTGCTGTAGATTTTGAAATATCAAAATCAACTTTTAATTGTTCATTAATACGATATTCAACGTTTAAGCCAATAGCTTCTGTCGTGCTAAAGCGTGAATTTCGTGTTGTAGATACAAAGTCTGTTGCCGGATCACCACTACCTTGATGCAAACCGATTTCTTGGGTAAAACGCAATAAAGTACCAGTAGCGGGATCGACAGTAGCACTCCCTACGCGGTCTGGCTCAAACCATGACGCCAAATCCGTCACACTTGAATCCACTTCAAACTTAGACATTAAACCATCAAGCGTAATGGTGATGTCATCAGAAGGCGCGTATTGTAAGACGAGGCTCGCATTTGTGCGTGATCGGTCTTGCTCATCAACTATTTGATCCCAGTTACGTGGAATATAAACGTTAGTAGCTAAAATACCATCGCGTACGTTAGAAATGGTTTGTCCACCGCGCCAACCTGCAGTATTGATTTGGTTAATTTGTACTTGACGCTCTTGTTGGCTAACAGCCACCAATACACCGAGTTTTTCATCCATAAACGTGTTAGAAACGAGTACTGACACTGATGGTGAAGTTTCTTCAGAAAGACTTTCATACATCGCCTTAACTGAACCTACAACTTGAAAACCCGTGTAATCAAAAGGGCGGGCTGTAGATACGTTGATAGTACCGCCAATGCCGCCCTCTTGAAGCGTTGCCGTAGTCGATTTAAAAACATCGGCACCGGTAATTTGTTCTGCAGCGAGGACGTCAAAGTTAAAAGCACGCCCAGCAGTATCGGTTGCCATTTGTCGACCATTAACTAATACGGTGTTAAATTGCGGTCCAAAACCACGAATAGTGACAGCTTGTCCTTCACCACCACTACGGTCTATTGAAACGCCAGTAATTCGTTGTAAAGACTCTGCTACGTTAAGATCAGGAAACTTACCTAAATCTTCAGCCCGAATACCATCAGACACAACCGTTGCGGTTTGCTTATCGACCATTGAGCTGCGCAGGCTACTTCTAATACCTTTAATTGCGATAACTTCAACATTGTCGTCGGCATTTGTTGTATCGGCTTGTTGAGCTATTGCATGACCTGATGTTGCTAAAATGGTGGTAATAGCAACGCTGAGTGCGGCTTGCTTAAAATATAATTTCGATTGTTGATTTTTCACTTGCTGTCTCCCTGTCTACCTGTTTTTTTATTTAGCTTCATTTTTAATTAGCCTATTTATCTTATAAATACATTAGTTGTGATTATATTTCAACCTTTTTACTCGGTCGTTTTAAATACTCATGACAAATCTGAAAAATATATTGACGCAAAAAAGTGCTCAGCCCTTTTTAAGCATCTAAAAAAGAAAACTGATAACAAATACGTTGTTGATATTTTTCACCTGCGGTAAGTTTTGCCGAAGGGAAATGCACTTGATTTGGGGCGTCGGGCCAATGTTGCGCCTCTAAACAAAGCCCTGTTTGAGCATTAAGAGAGCCACTTAAATAGTTACCGGTATAAAACTGCAAGCCAGGTTGAGTGGTAAAGAGTGCCATTTTTATCCCTGATTTTACTGACCAGAGCTCTGCGACAGGCTCCTGTAAATCTCGCTCTGCTGCAAAAATGAAAAAATGATCAAAACCGCGGGCAGAACTCAACTGCGGATCGGTTTTAGCTAGCCCAGCACCAATTAATGCCGAGTCTCTAAAATCAAATACGGTATTATCAACAGCGTTAATATTACCGGTGGGTAAACCTGTAGCATCACAAGGAAGAAAAGTTGCCGCGTTAATCTTCAACATGTGATCCGTTATATGTGAATGCTCAGCATTTAAATTAAAATAACAATGGTTAGTTAAGCTGATTACAGTATCTGCATCTGACATCGCTTCAAAAAACAACTCAACTTGCAAACCCGTCAATTTGATAAACAACATAACAGAGACTTCACCCGGAAAACCGTTTTCTCCGTCTGGTGAAACATAAGACAAAACACATTCGGAATCACTACGCCTCAAGCATTGCCAAAGACGATGACTAAACCCTTCTGCCCCACCGTGCAATGCGTGCTCAGCTTGGCCTTTATCAAGCAAAATTGTTTGACCATTTAGTTCAAAAACACCACCACCGATCCGGTTCGCGTAACGCCCGATAGTTGAACCAAGATAAAAAGGATTATTTAAATACTCAGTTAGCTCAGGATATTGCAATGTAACGCTCTGACCTTTAACGGAAATGGATTTAATGGTCGCACCATAAGGCAAAACATCTACCTGCAACCCTTCGGGAGAGATTAGCGTTATAACTTCCAAATTAGCGTCTAACTGCTGCATGATAACCTTATACATCTGCATTACAAAAACACCATATATAAAGTAGTATTTATCACACAAATAAACAAGCATTTATGCTGTTACTTGATCGCCTAACTTTTAAAACAAGCTTAAGAAGAGCTAATTTATAAGAACAATTAAGCTAGCAACTTAAATTATGGGGCAACACGCGCTAACACCTTCGCGGGCTGACTCAGCGGCAGGGCGATTATCGCGGCTTCGGCTGATTGCGGAAAAATACCAGTGAGTTCGGTGAAATTGACTTGATGGGTGACTAAAACGGTCGGTTGCGTGACGGTACTGCTGGCAAAATACTCTATTAAAGCTGCAGTTTGCTGGTTACGACTACCGCGACCAGCGAAAAAAGAATTGAGTATCGGTAATGGCTTCACCTCGCCTACCGCCATATAAGATGCGGTGTCTAAACAACGACACCACTGACTACTATAAACGCTGATCTGAGCAGTAGTCCGTTGCCGCAAACGTTGCCCCCAAACCACCGCCTGCTGCTGTCCTTGGCTATTGAGGTTACGCTGCGTACTGCAATCTGCCAGCTGAAAATTAGCTGGATCGCCAATACCTGGCGCAAGGGCATGGCGCATCACTAACAGTGCTTTACCCTTTTGCCAAGCCTGCCAAGCGGCCTCGGTATCTGCCAACACGTTAGCACTGAACAACAGCAATATCAGCCATTTGACAAGTTTCATTAGAGTATCCTTTTCGGGGCGACACATCTTAGTTGCAAGCCATGACGCATGCTGCATAACCCTTGTTCACAACACGTGATATAGGCTACGCATTAAAGCGCTAAAACGATTAATCTGAATCTATTTCGCCATTTACCGAGGCCTATAGCAACTTGAGCGAAACTCTAGCAGGTGCGGCTTGCCTTTACCCTTACGAGCTTCTACAGTAGTTTTTTTCGTTTTTAGGATGCTAATTTATGCGCGCCTTATATCTCGCAAGTTGCCTTGCGTTTCCGACATTAGCCATGGCGGCTTCGCCAACAACAGTGCCGTTTTTTCCCGATAGTCAATATCAAAACGATGTTGTCTCAATTGAGCAACGCTTAGGGCATGCGCTGGGCGAGCGCATTTCAGCGCCCGCTGAGATTTTAAATTATTTTGAAACCCTGGCCAGCAGTTACCCAGAGCGCATCAAATTAGTGAAGTATGGCGAAAGTTGGCAAGGTCGGCCGTTATTTTATGCGGTGATTGGTAGTGCTGATAACCTTGCCAAGTTAGACCGTTTAGAAAGTGATATGCGCCGTTTGGCCGATCCACGTAACTTAAACAAAGCCTCTGCAGATGCGCTAATTAATAGCTTACCCGCCAGTGTGTGGCTTGCCGGCGGCGTGCATGGTAACGAAATTAGCCCACCGGAAGCGCTGATGGGCCTAGCCTATCATTTACTCGCAGACCAAAGCGCTCAAACCCAAGCAATCTTGACCAATACCCTGGTGTATATCGAGCCTATGCAAAACCCGGATGGCCGCAACCGCTTTGTTAGCCGTTATTACGCCACAGTCGGTATCGCGCACTCCGCAGATCGTTTCTCAGCAGAGCAAAACGAACCTTGGCCAAATGGCCGCACCAATCATTATCTGTTTGATATGAACCGCGATTGGATCTCGCTGACCCAACCTGAAATCAAAAATCAGGTAAGAGTGTTACAGCAGATGTTTCCGCTGATCTTTGTCGATTCGCATGAAATGGGCGGCGATCAAAGTTTTTACTTCAGCCCAGAAGCAGAACCTTACAACCCACTGGTCACCGGTGCACAGCGTGAAAGCTTAGATTGGTTAGGCCAAAACAACGCCAAATGGTTTGATCAGCTTGGCTATGATTATTTTACTCGGGAAATTTTTGATGCCATGTATCCTGGCTACGGTGCCAGCTGGCCACTGTACTATGGCGGCATCGCCACAACCTACGAAATGGGCTCAGCTCGCGGCCATAACTATCGCCGTACCGATGGCAGCATTTTAACGTATGCCGATGGCGTACAACGTAACTTTATCGCTTATATGTCTACGCTTGAAACCGCCAGTAAGCGCGCCAAAGACCTATTACAGCGCTTTTACAGCTATCGGCAAACATCGCTCACTCAGGGTGAGAAAGATGGCATCCGCAGCTATATTTTCCCTGCCACCCGTGATGCCGCTGGCCACCAAAAATTAATGGGCGTGCTCACCCAACATGGCATTACCGTTAACCAAGCCACGGCCGATTTTCGGGCTTGTGGTAACAGTTATCAGCAAGGCGCTTACGTGGTGAACACCGCGCAACCAACTTATCAGTTAATTCGCAATCTGCTAGATGACGATGTCAAAATGGCTGAAGCCTTTATTGCTCGCCAGCAGGATCGTCGCTCGAAAAACCTGCCTGATGAAATTTATGACGTGACCGCCTGGTCATTACCGTTGATGTATAACCTGGAAGTAAACCGTTGTAACCGCGCGGTAGACGTTGCCAACACAATCGTGGGCCCAGAGACCACCTTAGCCGGTAAAGTCACGAATACCGATGCCAGTTATGGCTTCATTGTACCTTGGGGCGATATGGCGGCTGCGCGCTTGTTAAGCCACGCACTGCAGCAAGGTTTAACGGTTAAAAGCAGTGACTTACCATTTACGCACAGCAATGGTGTACGTTATCCCGCTGGCAGTTTAATTTTAAGCCATGCCGATAACCCGCAGTTAGCTAGTAAAATTCAACAGCTTGCACAGAGCAGCGGCGCTAATGTTACCGGCATTAATAGTAGCTGGATTAAAGATGGGCCAAATTTTGGTTCAGGCAATGTGCAGAACATCCCTAATGCTAGAGTGGCCCTGTTATGGGATGAACCGGCGAACCCATTAAGTGCCGGTAGCGCGCGTTTTGTCTTAGAAAAAGGCATTGATTACCCGGTAACGGCTATTCGCCCGGCACAACTGTTACGTGCTGAACTGCGCCATTACGACGTACTGATCTTGCCAGCAAGCCAAGGCAATTATAATCAAGCTTTGGGGGCGCAAGCTCAACAAAAAATTCACGACTTTGTCAGTCGCGGCGGTGTGTTAGTGGCGCTGGGTAATGCAACCGATTGGTTGATCCAAGGTGATAAGCCGCTGTTGAATAGCAAGCGGGAATTTAAAGTCAGTGAGCAAAAGAAACCTGAAGCTGAAGCGCAAGTCGCCGGTATGCTACTAGAAAACCGTGAACTGTATCAGCAGCGCTTAGAAGCATTTCAAGCGCAGCCTGATAGCGTGTCTGGATTTTTAGCGCGAGCCGAAGTAGACCAAGATCATTGGCTAACCGCTGGGGTGCCAGCGAATGTGAATAGCATCTTTGTTGGCAATTATATCTATCAGCCACTAACGCTGGCACATGGTCGCAATGTACTGACTTTCGCATCACCGGAAAAGCTTGTTGCTGGGGGTTTTGTTTGGGAAGAAAATCGCCAGCAAATTGCGCATAAACCGTTGTTAATGGTGCAAGCGCAAGGTCGTGGCCAGGTTATTGCGTTTACCCAAGAGCCTAATTTCCGCGCCTATGTCGACGGCATGCACCTGTTGTATATCAACGCGGTATTCCGCGGTGCGGCGCACGCCACTCCACTGCGTTAATGCTTTAAACGTTTCATGATTCGCTTAAAAGCGGCAGGCTGGAAAACCTGCCGCTTTTTTTGGCCCGCTACTCGGTGTATTGCTTTACCACGCGTGCTGCCAGTTCGGCATTTTCTAATTTCAAGTTCACCTCTTGTTTTAAGATGATCTGCCCCTGCACGTTTGAATCGGCACTGATGGTTAAGGTTGCCGGTTTATGCTTATCCTTACCAAACCAGCCAAACCAACTTTTACGGGCAGTGCGCTCGGCATAAACCAGATCGCCCTGCACTACTGAGCCTGCCAGCAAACTAACATTACCGTTTAACGTCGTTAGATTTCCAGCGATTTGGCTGCCTTCAATTTTCAAAGTGCCATTTACCGTACTAACATCGCCCGCTACGGTACTGCTGTTGATCACCATGTCGCCATTCACCGTACTCAGTGCGCCCATCACCTTGCTGCCTGAGGCCAGTTTAATACTGCCATTTACTGTTGAGGCCTCTCCGGTAACCTGCGCTCGCTCTGCCAAAGTAATACTGCCATTTACCGTAGATGCCGATTGTACCTGACTATCCTCCGCTAAATTGATGCTGCCATTCACGGTGCTCACCTCACCCGCTACGCTGCCGGCGGCCACTTTAATACTGCCATTCACTTTGGAAATATCTTCCGCATTTTGCGTGGCAGTTTCTGCCGCCTTCGCGGAAAAAGGCATAACACCGCCAACATAACAGGCAGCTAAAGTAAGGCTAACAGCCAGGGTTAAGGTGCTCATTTTCATAAATAGTACTCGCAAATAATTAAGATAGGTTGAGCATTGCAAAAACATAGCCAACTTAATAAACCTATTAATAACAGCACCTTAAAAATAGACATCAAACTTAAGTTAGTCATTTTAACTAGAAAATAGTCGAAAACCATATCGAAACGGCGTTAATTCACTCGCTGTGCCAGCACCCGGTGTCACATTTTTACGCAGTTAGCTCTAACGGCAGCAACGCTTTCACCTGCGGAAAGAGACTTACTTTTGCAGCACAAACAAGCATCTAAAGAAAATGCGCGCCAATACCGCTAGAGAGCTCGGCTCACGCTAAAGGGCAGCCCTAGCCAAGCCACCGAAACCTTGTTGCAAATATCATTTTAATTATTAATTTGCACTGGCGTTTGCCAGCCTTGTGCTACTTTTTCCGCACATACCGGGTTACCTTCAGCAACCAGTGACTCGGCAAAAAACCATTCTTTAAATACTTGCCACTCATCATTTATCGGGCTTTGACACTTCCCATTCGCCTGCTCAGCAAATACTGCATCACTACATTGCGGCGTGTTATCCAATTTGCCGTGATAAGCATACGCATAAACGACCTGACAATGGCTACTGACGTAGGTACGAAACACCACTAACCAACCTTGCTGATAACGCACCACACTAAAACTGGGAATATTGTGTTTTACCGCAGTCGCAATAATCTCAGGGGCTTGCACGTCCTTTAACAGCGTTAACTCACCGTTTTGGCGCTGGCGAATTTGAATAGTCTCGCCCCGTCGCCAGGCAAAGCCATCATACTCGGTTTCATCTGCCGCCTGAGTTAACGCAGTTAACCCCGTAACATCGCGCTTCACCTCTTGGCGGATAGTGCGCTCTACTTGCGCCGCTTCAGAAAGGGTTTGCATTTTATCGCAGGCCACAAGTAGCCCTAACATGAATATAACTAACGTAGTTTTACGCACATTGTTCACCTTAATTTAATCGCACAGACATTATTGGCATAGCTGCCCTGTTTTTAACCATTAAACCATAATGGCGACTATTTATCAGGCTGTGCGGGCCAGACAGCAAACTGGCATAAAGCCAGTTTCCGCAGATATAAAGGGGTTATGAGTGAATATGGACGCTCAGTATCTAGCGCTTAATCTCTAATCTCAAACACTTACCATAAAAAATACGTTCACTTTCACCTTATTAAGTCAACGCCATGCTAGGCTTATCTAAAACAAATTATCATCGCGCCTTAGATGTAGCGCTTTGCTAACTCTTGCAGCGCCAAGCAGCAAATCAAATAGAGGTCAGTCATGAAATTCGCCATTTTTCCTACCATCGTTATTGCGCTACTCTCTGCTTGTACCTCACCTGTATTCGATGCCGGACGCAGCGAAACCGTGTTACCGCTCAGCAGAGCGTGGATCGATGGCCGAGTCGTCGAGTACATCACAACCGACATCTCTGATTTGGCAATGGCTCAAATGATGGGAGCAAACCATGTACCTAAACTTGCCTCAGCAATCAACATGCCCAGAGGATCTTCTATTGTAGAACGCGTATACAAATTTCCTAACGAAGAACAAATCAGCGTTTTTCAGTCTGCACCGGATCCGGTTGGTACCGAGAACAAAGACCGCAGTTACAGCCCACTTTGGCGAGTTGTAATGGTTAGATGGTCCACGCAAGCAACCCCGCGCGAACTAAAGTCTGAAGAAGAAGTACTGGCTGCCGAGGAGAATAAAGAAGTCGTGCTAGAGATGACAAATATTGTGGTGAACTGCCCCGTGACACGCAGCGAAAATGGCCAAGCGCTTCGGGGGGTGCGCTAAGCATTTTTCACATATATCTCAATTACTTAGCGGCAATCGTTTGCAACATAATCCCCGCATAAGTTTAGAGCATGTCTATCAACGATTTCACCTGCGGTGAGATACCTTCTTTTGCGTCGCCAAAAGAAAGTATCCAAAGAAAATGCGACCCCACTTCCGCTCGAAAGCCCAACTGCTCATGCGTCGTCCAAGGCGAAAACGTAACTCGCGCGGCGCTACCGTCGCCGCACTCAAACGCCCGTTTTCTTAAAACCTTGGCCAACTATGATCAGTCGGCTCGCTGCAAAGGGGGATAAATACTGCGAGGGTGTCATTTTTTGTCAGCTTGGTGCCAAAACTAGCCGTTTGGACCGTTCAATATTTGTCCACCACACACGATTTATTTTAACGCTTAACGTCTTATTACAAATGACACTTAGATATAAACCGTAAGCAATGATGGCTAACACCATCGTCAGAAATTTTTACACTAGCGAGAGTGAATAAAAGTTAATACTACATAATTACCTGTTATTTAAATTAATTATTTTATGGCGCAGTTATTGCTAATTTTTGATTGCATAAAAAATAATAACCAATAAAGAGGTTGCTTTATGAACAGTAAAACTAAGCTTGGCTCGTTGTTGAATTCAATTTTTTTGTTATTCCCCATGCTTTTTTTTGTATCTACAGTAAAAGCTGACATTATTCGTTTTAATTTTGATACGGAATCCTTTTTTAATCGAACGGCTGTATCAAATGGTTTCACGCACAACTCAGATGGCTCAGGCAATGCATTTGGTAGTACTGGCTTGAATGGTTCGGTGACTGGCTCAATTGATATTAATCGCTCAGCCACTGGTGAAAGCACTATCAGTAATTATTTGTTACAAGTTATTATGCCCCACGGTATTGCGCCAGGATTTAACTTTCCTCAGTGGACTATCCAATATTCATCTTCAACGCTAATGCAGCCCGGCTGAGGGATCCCCACAAAATTAAGATACATACTATTAGCTCTTTGCCAATTTGATTAGCGCCCAGTCCCACTGTGCAACCCAGTGCAAGATCTGCTTTAGCCCTTGCTGATAATCGTGTCTGCGAATAGGCAGTTTCGGTTCCTTACAAAGCAGTATCCCGAGGAAGTTCAGTGCAAGCACTCGCCGATTTTTTACCGTATTAGCCTGATATCGCAAATGTAAGCCAGCCTTTTCACCCGCCGAACCCATCAGGTAGTGGAACCAATTTGCCAGTGCCGCGAGTAACAGCAATATACCCAAACGTGATTTGATTTTAGTGCCGTGCAGGTCGCTTCCTAAGCCATAACGTGAGCTTTTCTGGTCTCGGAAACTTTCTTCAATTTGCATCCGGCTACTGTAGCACTTGGCGATTTTATCTGCGTAGCCATGGCACTCAGGCAAAGATGACACCAATAACCAAGGTTCTTTGTAAGACTTATTTTTGTCTCGCTTCAATAGCTTATAGCCTTTACCAACTAGAATCGCGCGGGTTTCATAATGTTGCGTCTGAGTCAGCACGATTGCGCCTAAGTGTTTAGGGGTGGCGCGAGCTTTTTTATAAAGCGCATTTACGGTCATAAACTCTGTTTGCTCTGCCAGTTTAAGCTTCACATTACCTCTGACTCTGGCGACATAATGCCAGCCTAATTTGCGCACCTGCTTAAGCCAAGGCACTTTAAAGCCAGCATCGGTGACGATAACAGGCTTACAGTCGCTAGGTAACATGGCCTTGAGTTGCTTTAAAAACGCCCAGTGCAAATGTGGGCAAGTGTAATCTTCTGCCGCCGCCACTTTTTGTAATAGCGTGAGTGCTCTGCCATCAACAGCGATGCTGGCTCGCAAAATAAAATGGCGCTTCGCGGTATCAGCGTTGCTCCAGTCAATCAAAATGAGCGGCTGCGTTTTGCTACTGACAATCAAATGAGTCATTGCCGCATAGATCAGAGGCAGTTCCCGTTGTAAATTGGCATTGCTGAGCAATCTATCCGCGCGCTTAATGCTGACTTTGTCAGATGTGCCTGGCATAGCGCGACCAATCGCTGTGACGGTGCACCGCGCATCTTTGGTCAAAGCTGTTACAGCATCTAAAAACACCGAAAATCGGGTTTTATGCATCGTTTTGGGGGTGACAAATGTGAGGAAATCAGCGAGCATAGTTTTTACATTCATGGTGACCATCCGCGTTTTGTGAGTTTTGGCGAATGATCAGATCGGGAACCACCATGAATGTTCCCTAATCGCCTAACTTTTTATTTTAACTACAGAATTTCTGGGGATACCTCAGGCAGCCCGGCGCTGGTGCAACAGCGCTTTTATACAGCAATGGTTACATGTTCATTCAACAAGAATTTATGTTTGACCCGTTCTATGGTCCTGCCACCCCGCAAAATACGTGGTACAACCCCTTAGTAAGGCAAGAGTATTTGTTTCGCGTAGATCTTATGATGAGTGGTGTTCCTGGAGCTGGCCCTAACGGTGGCTTAGGATTAGCAGTCGACAGAGTTGATGTGCGTTGCGCTGTGCCAGGCGATCGCCGTTTAACGTGCAATGGTTTTGGCTCAGTCAGTGAGTCAAACTACTCTGACTGGGATTCGACGGAAGGGCTAGCCTCTTCTTTTGAAATCTTACCTTCTAATCCACAAGACCCGGCCGCTCCTGTGCCAGCTCCCTCGACCTTATCAATGATGTTGCTGGCTTTTGCTGGTTTGTTGGTATCGCGTCGTCGAACGCTTAGTCGCTGATCCCAAACGCTTCATTCGCCAGGATGTATTTAGGGCAAGTTAAGAGAAAAGTAAACTTTGGCTGGAGAGGTCTTTTACAGGGATGAAAAAGAGGGGCGTGAAGGGAGGGATTTACCGCGAGCTCCAGCCGAAGCTTTACGCAGCGGTTAACCTTTTCGCCATGGGCGAGAGACTTTTTTTCGTCGCCAAAAGAAAGTATCTAAAGAAAATGCGGCTCAATTTCGCTCGAAAGCCTGACTGTACCTGCGATGTCCAAGGCGAAAACATCACTTGCGCAGCGCTACCGTCGCCGCACTCAACCACCCGTTTTCTTAAAACCTTGGCCAACGATGATCAGTCGGCTCGCTGCAAAGGGGGAGATTTTTCGTAGCGGTATGTACTTGGCTGAACAACCGATGTGTGCCAATTGCAGACATTTTTAATATAATCTTTAGTGACCGCTTTGAACTGAATAGCGGTATTTTGTTGAATATGAAGCTTACTCGGCTAGTTTTTGAAAAGCGAAAATTTATCTTATGAAATAATAAAGAGATCCATTATCAACGGCTTTCTTTAACTTAAATAGTTATGAAATTAATGTAAGACATCCAAACGCAAGATAAATATTTTTATTTATGAATTTTTCAGCATTGCAGGCACATCTATATTATACATGTGTGATATTACACGACACTAATATCCTGCAATATCACGACATAGGGTATGGCTTATCTGATCGCTACCGGATTAATTTGAACCTGAGTTGTACCTTCGTATAACGGATGGCCGAGAACGAACATAAATTCCCATGCTTTATCTTTTGCGAGGTCATCACAAAGTATGTTTTCCAAAACATGGACACCGTAATCTGTTGCCATCATCTGGTTCACTGGGAATCACCTCAAAGCTAATGGACATTTAGTCTGCATTCAAGACAGGGTATCTACTCCAGTAGACCCAGCATTTACAAGATCAATATCTTACCATGAGGTCGCGCTCGGTGCTCTGCATGACTATGGAGACTCGGATGATTGGAGCATGCTGATGAAAAGCGCAGAGAGATTGCTTTCTCAAATAACGAGGTTTGAGATAATGTTGCCAAATAAAACTATCTTTGCTTTTGACGAACTTAAAAATGCTTTGAAGCATAGCGAATGTTCAAAGAGCAAAGCAGTCGTGACCTTAAACTAAATTAACTTTCTATAGACACAGTGGGAAAAATATTTTATCCCACTGTTAGTTTGATGAATTAGGTCTTTTTTATAAGCTGAATTTCTTTGAAAAGAAATTTACAAAGGCCGAAATTCTCGACGATACTGCTGAGTTTTTATAGTAGACAGCGTGGATCTCCTCTCGAGGATTAGGGGAAATAACTGAGCTTGGTAGCAACTCTACAAGACGGTTATTCTCGATGTCTTTTCTGATCATGAAGTTTGACAGCAATGCTATACCATTGCCGTTTAAGGTAAGCTGCCTTATCGCTTCACCGTTGCTTGCGGTAATTCTGGGGCGTAGGTCGATTTCTTCCTTTAAAAACCAATTGTTTAGCTTAGGTGAGTCAGCAAATCCGATTAAATCATGCTGTTTTAATTCAGAGAGGTTATGAGGTACGCTGTTCTTAGCCAAATATCTAGGGCTTGCGACAATATGAAGTGTGCTATTCCCTAGTTTTTTTGCATATAAATTGGAATCAGCCAACTTCCCAATCCTGATAGCAACATCGGTCTTTTTTTCTATCAGATCGATAATATTTTCATTTGAAATGAGGTCTAATTGAATTTCTGGATATGCAATTTGAAAGTCTTCGATATAAGGTATTACTTGATGGAATAGAAACGGACTTGCTGCATCCACTCGTAATCGACCTTTAGGGACACCTTTAAGATTATTTAACTCTTCCTCTCCCCGGCTAAGGATATCTAAGCTTTCTTTTGCGTACTTTAGAAACAGATACCCTTCTTCAGATAACTCTACCCGTCTAGTACTTCTATTAAATAAGGTCGCCTCTAATTCCCTCTCTAATCGTGATATCGAGCGGGATATTGTCGCAACCTGAGTGTTAAGCAAATTAGCTGCACCAGTAAAACTTCCACAATCTACAACTGTGATAAAGTTTTCTAGATCTTCTGTTTTTGACTTTACAATCATTAAAGTCTCCTTTAACGCCTGAGTTAACTTTATAGCATCAGTAGCAAAAAATCTCGCAACATTATTGCATTTTTATCAAAAGTATTTTGTCTTTAATACTGTTTTTGTAAGAACCTCAATAGTCGAAAATCGCAACACTTAAACTATTTGAGGATTAAAGATATGCCCTTAGCTTTACTCGCACTAACATTAAGTGCATTTGCGATAGGAACGACTGAATTCGTTATTGTTGGTCTTATCCCAACCATAGCAGCTGATTTAGGGGTTTCATTACCGTCCGCTGGTTTACTGATTAGCTTATACGCTCTAGGTGTAGCAATTGGTGCTCCAGTGCTTACCGCTTTGACAGGCCGCTGGAATCGTAAGTCTGTGTTACTTACTCTTATGGCTCTGTTCGTTTTGGGTAACTTAATTGCTTGGCAAGCGCCAGGTTACGAGACGCTCATTATTGCTCGCATATTAACTGGGCTTGCACATGGTGTCTTTTTTTCCATCGGTTCCACTATTGCTACTAGTTTAGTTAGCAAAGATAAGGAAGCGAGTGCTATTGCCATCATGTTCACCGGTTTAACTGTTGCCTTAGTGACAGGTGTTCCCCTTGGTACTTGGATCGGCCAGGAGTTAGGCTGGAGAGCGACTTTTTTAATTGTTTCCATACTGGGACTAGTGGCTTTAATTGGGAGCGCAATCCTCGTTCCATCGAACCTAAAGCAAGCAGCACCGGCAAAATTATCTGAACAATTTAAAGGTAGGCGTCCGGCCATCACATCTTTTATTTGCTGACTGATCACGCATCATATCTTTCACTGTTGCCAACAATGAGAGTTATGTATGCCAGCTTTAAAACAACCCGATATACGTCGGTTCTTTTCCCCCGAATTAAAATGGCAGATCGTCCAGGAATCGAAAGAACAAACCCTTTCAGTATCTCAATTAGCGCGCAAATATGATGTCAATACCAACCAAGTGTTTCGCTGGATCCGAGACGTTAACCTCGGTAATGCATTGTGGGTCAGGCGCGCTAAAGGTGAAGTGAATACGTCAGCGGCTCCCATGCCATTCCTTCCTGTCAGTGTTCGTGCGGTTGACGCGGTGCCGGTGTTACATAAACCTGCTGCAATAACGGTATCGTTTCGTAGCGGTCACCAACTGGTGCTACACGACGCCACGCCGGACATGTTGCACCAACTCGTGGTGGCGTTGTCATGATGATGTTATCGCATGACGTGCGCATTTGGCTGTGTGCCGGTTACACCGATATGCGCAAAGGCTTTGATGGCCTGGCTGCAATGGCGCAGCATGTGCTGCAAAAAGACCCGTTTAGCGGTCACGTATTTGTGTTTCGCGGACGTCGTAGCGACCGGGTTAAATTGCTCTGGTGGGATGGTCAGGGGTTATGTTTATTTTACAAGCGACTGGAGCAGGGTAAATTTGTTTGGCCAAGTGCAAAATCGGGGGCTGTGCATTTAACACAAGCCGAATTGGCGCTGTTACTGGAAGGCTTAGACTGGCGGCCACCTGCCAGAAAAAATAGACCAATAAACGCCGCATAATTGCATTTAATCAATGAGTTAGCTGGATTTTTATGTTATTATGCAGCGCATGAAAACGATGGCATCTTCCTTACCCAATGACCCAAAACAGTTGCAGGAAATTATCCTTCAACTGCAGTCAACGCTTGCCCAGCAGGATACCGTTATTGCCTCGTTACGCCACCAGTTATCCGTATTAAAACGTGCCCGCTTCGGACGTTCGTCCGAGCATATCGATAAGCAAATTCATCAGTTGGAATTACAGCTTGAAGAGCTTGAGATGCAAACTGCAGCCTTACCAAAGCTAGCCGCACCAGCAAAAGAGAACAAAGCCACGCCCCGTCGGCGCGTCTCTCTGCCTGCACAATTGCCGCGAGAAGAGCTTCGTGTTGAAACGGCTTGCCAGTGCCCGGCATGTCAGGGTGCATTAACCCATATCGGTGATGATGTTTCTGAAATGCTGGATGTGGTGCCGGCCTCTTATCGGGTTATCCGTATTGTACGCCCTAAATTCAGCTGCCAGCACTGCGACACATTGGTGCAAGGTGCTGCGCCTGAGCGTGTGATTAAAAAAGGACTGGCCAGTGCTGCATTGCTCACACAGGTGATGGTTGATAAATACCTCGACCATCAACCGCTGTACCGCCAAGCTGAGCGGATGGAACGTGAAGGCATCGACATCGAGCGCTCTACCTTGGCTGACTGGGTAGGACAAACGAGTGCATTACTCACACCACTGGCAGATGCCATTGGTCGCCATGTTAAAGCCAGTTACCACGTACATGCGGATGATACCACCGCACCGACGCTATCACCGGGTAAAGGTCGCACGCAAACAGGTCGTTACTGGACCTATGTCCGCGATGGTCGCCCCTGGGGAGATAGCACACCGCCTGCGGTATGGCTGCAATATAGTGAAGACCGAAGAAGTCTTCATCCTGCGGCGCATTTAAAAGATTACAAAGGCTCACTGCAGGCCGATGCTTATGCCGGTTACAACGAATTATACCAACGGCAAATCACCCAACATGGTTGCTGGGCACACGTGCGGCGTAAGTTCTATGACATCACTCAAAGCGGCCCTTCGCCTTTAGCCGACGAAGCCATTGCCATTATCCAATCCCTCTATGTGATTGAAAAGCAGGTACGCGGCAAACCACCGGATGAACGACAACACATCCGAGCCACACATGCCAAGCCAATCCTTGAGCGCTTCCATGCGTGGTTGCAAACAACCCTACGTACCTTATCGAAAGGCTCGCCGTTATCCAAGGCTATTCATTATGCTCTGAAACAGTGGGAGGCGTTGGTTGCCTATGTGGATAACGGTTATGCTGAGATAGATAACAACAGTGCAGAGCGCTCATTGCGGCCGATTGCCTTGGGTAGGAAAAATTACCTGTTTGCGGGTTCAGTTGCTGGAGGAGAGCGAGCTGCCGTGCTGTACTCAATACTCGGCACCGCTAAACTCAATGGCATCAATCCAAATGACTATCTCACAGCGGTACTCAAACGTATCGGCAATCACCCCATCAACCGTGTCGATGAGTTGTTACCTTGGAATATCGATCTATCCAAACAGTCAGGTGACGCGATTTAAGACACTAAGTGTCCACTAAAGTTAAGTGGACACTTAAATCAGAGCGCTAACCTGTGATCGCCGGACGCTTACATTTAAAGTGTTAACCCAACCAAGATTGTTGCTGGTCTACGCAATGACGGCTGTTGGTTACGGTGGTACTTTTGTCGCGTTTACCTACTTAGCCCCTATTTTGGAACAAGTCTCAGGTTTTGAACCAAGCCTAATTGGCTTAATTATGTTGGTTTATGGTGTTTCGGTAGCATTCGGGAATATTTGGGGCGGTAAGCTTGCAGATAAAATGGGTCCAATAAAGGCGCTTCAACTCATCTTCACTGCACTTGCCATTGTTCTGTTTACATTTACGTTCACTGCTGGTCATCAAATTGGTTCTGTACTAACGGTGCTTATTTGGGGAGCATTCGCCTTTGGTAACGTCCCTGGATTACAAGTATATGTTGTGCAACTTGCTGAGAAATACACTCCGAATGCCGTTGATGTAGCTTCAGGTCTAAATATTGCTGCTTTTAATGTTGGCATTGCCATAGGTTCGATTATTGGAGGCATGGTGGTCGAAGATATGGGTCTGATTGACACTCCTTGGATCGGTGCGTTGATTGTGGTGTTCGCCATTATTCTAACAAGAGTATCCGGTTTCTTAGATAAACGTGATCAAGCAAAAATCTAATCATCAATAAAGTGGGGGTGTCCCCCCCGCTAAGGATTCTGATATGGGTTTTGATAAGTTACAGCAACTTGGGTTTTCAATCGGAGTTGAATTGCCTCTAGATAATGATTGGTCTAAGGATGGGCAAATAAAAAGGATTCGTGATAAAAGAGCCTTTGGTGTACCCGATATGGCTCTGCACAAAGAGCGAATCGTATCAGCCGATGAATTAGGTTTTAGCACTGCATGGGTTAGAGACGTTCCGCTGTACGACCCAAGTTTTGGTGATGCTGCTCAGGTTTTTGAGGCGTTTACTTACTTGGGGTTCTTAGCTGGAGTTACTAAAAACATTTTACTTGGTACTGCGGCGATAGTGCTGCCTTTACGTCAACCATGGCTTGTAAAAAAAGCCGC
Organism: Alishewanella sp. HL-SH05; assembly: GCF_052655985.1. The sequence continues at coordinate 538,729 of NZ_CP199753.1, read as the reverse complement.
AAATACTGTGGCAGCGCTCAGTAATAATCGATTAATACTCGGCGTTGCGAGCGGTGATAGACCCTCCGAATATCCTCTTTTCAAAGTGGATTATAGTTCTCGCGGAAAATTATTTAGAAACGCAGCTCAGGTAATTAAAGATACTTCAGTTTCAAAACTTGAAGCTGGGCAAGCGATTCTTCCGCATGTTCCTGCATATCCCCTCTATGTTGCAGGACTTGCACAGCAAACCCCTGAATGGATTGGTACTAATTTAGATGGATGGTTGGCCTACCCAGGCACGCCTGAAGATCATTCTCATAGAGTTGAGCTTTGGAGAAGTGTTGCAGGGGATAAACCTTATGTAAGTTTCATTCATCTAGACCTTACCGATAACCCAAATGCACCAATAGAGCGGCATCGTTTTGGAGTTAAAACAGGAATTAACGGTTTGATCAAAGAACTTTCAGCGATGAAAGCGGCAGGTGTTAACCATATCGGGCTGCACTTTCGACGGAATGAAGGCCCAGTAGAACATAGCATGAAAGTTATTGCCGAAAACGTGCTGCCAATTTTTCATAATACATAGGAGAAAAAAATGACACAATTAAAAGATATTCCAAAGTTAGGTATGGGAACGTTCCGACTGGAAGGAGACGTAGCATATAACTCAGTAAAGTTAGCTTTGGAATCTGGCTATAGGCATATTGACACTGCGCAAATATATGGAAATGAAGCTGAAGTCGGCCAAGCATTGGCGGATAGCCCGGTTAAAAGAGGTGACGTATTTATTACGACAAAAGTTTGGATAGATAATCTCTCCGAAGATAAGTTTATTTTGAGTGTTGAAGAGAGTCTACGGAAACTTCAAGTGACATCAGTTGATTTATTATTAATCCACTGGCCAGATGTAAGCGGTAAGGTCTCTATGGAGTCTTACTTAACAGAATTAGAAAAGTGCAAAAAATTAGGATTAGCACTGGAAATAGGAGTCTCTAATTTTAATAATACACAGCTAAGTCAAGCCATTGATATTTTGGGAGTGGACTTCCCAGCTTTTACTAGACAGTCTGTTGTTCCAAAAAATACGTTTCTTCAAATTTAGCAGGAGAAACGCCGCCTGTGTGTGAATGGCGCTTTTTAGGATTGTAAAACATTTCTATAAAGTTAAATATCTCGGTTTTCGCTTCGTCTCTTGTCGAATATATCTTTTTACGCGTCACACGCTTTTTTAAAGTCGCAAAAAAACTTTCTGCTACGGCGTTATCATGACAATTGCCTCTGCGGCTCATCGACGGTTTCAAGTTATGCTCTTTCATAAACGATAAATAATCAGCACTGCCATATTGGCTGCCTTGATCGCTATGCACTAAAACTGAGTGTTTAGGCCGTCGTTGATAAACTGCCATCAGTAAAGCTTGAATGACTAAATGTTTATCCATGTTTTTATCCATAGACCAACCCACAACGCGACGTGAAAACAAATCGATGACCGTTGCTAGGTATAAAAAGCCCTCATAAGTACGAATATACGTGATGTCACTTACCCAAGCGGTGTTAGGTGCAACGGGTTTAAAATCGCGCTCTAACACGTTATCCGCTATCCGTGATGGCTTGCCACCTTTGATATACCGTCGCTTGTAGCCTATTTGGGCTTTTAATCGATTCAATCGCATAATTTTAGCCACACGATGAACACTACAGGTTTCACCGGCTTCTCGCAGATCACGATGTATCCAGGGGCTGCCATAAGTGCCGCCACTGGCAATATAAAACGCGTTAATCCGCGTGAGTAAACGCTGATCTTCAATAGTTCGCTGACTCAACGGCGCTTTTAGCCAAGCATAAAAACCACTGCGATTGAGCTTCAGAACACGACACATGGCTAAAACGGAAAATAATCGCAGATGGTCACGGATAAAGGCGTACTTCACTCTGGCTGACTTGCAAAGTACCTTGCGGCCTTTTTTAATATGTCCCGCTCCTCCGTCACTCTTTTAAGCTCTGCTTCTAGCTTAGCAATGCGAACAGAGTCATTTGACTTGGGGCGCGCAACAACCTTGTTGCCACTAAGCTGGTCTCGCCAGTGGTATAACGATTTAGTTGAAATACCCAAACGTTCAGCCACTTCCTGAACAGAATAACCACGATCAGTGATTTGCTTTACTGCTTCAATTTTAAACTCTTCGGTATAACGTTTACCTTTGCTCATAAACACCTCTAATTTAAGTTACATTGTAACTGTTAAATGTGTCTAGCAAAGTCTGGGAAGTCCAGAGAAAATGTAATCTATACAAACCAAATTGAAGTTCACCCATTCCTGCAAAACCGAAAAGTTATCGAACATTGTAAAGCAAATAATGTTCGAGTTACTGGTTACATGCCACTGGCTGTTGGCAAAGTAATGGAAGATGTTACTCTTCAGAAAATAGCTGCAAAGCATAGTGTAACTGTAAGTGAGGTCGCTATTGCATGGCAGATCCAACAGGGCATTGCGACTATTCCGTCCTCTACTAAGAAAGTTAATCTAGATACAAACTTAAAAGCAGTTCAATTGACCTTGACTGATGACGATATGTATCAAATACAAACTTTGGATAGAAATGATCGGATAGCTAATCCAGAGTTCTCCCCTAAATGGGACTAAGCGACAAATAAAACGGTAGCTAAAACATTAGCTACCGTTCATATAATGTTGCCTAGATATATGAAGCTAAATTTTATTAATATAAAAGTTAATTTTTTTATTTATTTGTGAGGGCGTTTATGATTAATGTTATTGCGGAAATTGAAGCAAAACAAGGCTGTAAAGGGAAAATACTAACGGAGCTTATGCTTATTAAGCCTTTGGTTATTGAGGAGAGAGGCTGCCTTGAGTACTCCATAACACAGCATGTTAAAACAGACATCTTGGGCGTAACTCATGCTCAAGATGAAGTAATAACAATTTTAGAAAAGTGGGAATCTCAAGATGATCTAAAATCTCACCTTCTGACGTCACACTTCTTGAATTATGAGCGCTCGGTAAAAGATTGGATATTTAAAGTGAATATTAAAATACTTGAGGCTATTTAATTATCCTTATTCAAGGGCAAAGCCAATCTGGTAGATTTTCTTACATTCAGCAAATTAGTTACTTTATGATGAATAAACGTTTTCCTTAGCTTCTTATGTTGTGAATTTTAAAAATTGGTGTTTGCTTGATGCTCAGTAATCATGCAGCAGTCAAATCCTTGAAGTGACGAGTGATATATTTGTATAAATATAAATTTGCTAATTGTCTAACCAAGATTAGATCAGAGCTAAATTTACCTATATTAGATAATTTGTAAGGTTTATGAGAAACGAATGTCAGCAACATACCGTAAAGCAGAGATTCGTTTTTACTGGAATTGTACACTTATAGTTCTGCTATTCGCTCAAAGCGGCAACAAAAGTACTTAACTGATATTACTCTTCAACATCTATACTCTCAACGCTCTTCATGTTGCATGCCATAGAAAAAATAGGCTTAACCAGCAAGTTGTGGCAAGCTACATGAATAATAAGGAGAAGTGTATGCGTAAAGCCATGTTCATTTTCGCCGCCATGCTCTTAGTGGCTTGCGATAACAATATGACGCAACCACCCGCACCTAGCCGAGACTATACGCCAGCAGAGCAGCAAACGTTAGCCGCGGGTAGTGCACGGGCACGCACCTGTGCAGCGTGTCATGGGCCGCGAGGTATCTCTCGCAATGCCATGTACCCACATCTTGCGGGGCGCTCGGCTAACGAGCTGAGTGCGGCACTAACGGCTTATCGTGATGGTGAGCGAAAGCATGCCATTATGAGCCCGCAAGCACGCGGTCTTACTGATGATGACATTACCCTACTAAGCAAATATTTCGCGTTACTGCCTGCGGCTGCCACAGCAACCACGGCAGAATAAGGCTTAATCGGCCGTAAACAGCGCCAGCAAGTCTTCGGCTTGGCCTTGCCATACTTGGCCTTTGCCACCACCCAGTAACTGATCCGATAAGCCCTGCTTATACTGCTGTAATTTTTGTACTTTTTCTTCAACGGTATTACGGGCAATCAGCTTGTATACAAACACCACTTTGTCTTGACCAATGCGATGCGCCCGATCGGTCGCTTGGTTTTCCGCAGCGGGGTTCCACCAGGGATCGTAATGAATAACGGTATCGGCGGCGGTTAAATTCAACCCCGTGCCACCGGCTTTTAGGCTGATCAAAAAGACTTCCGTTTCACCGTTTTGAAAGGCATCAATTTGCTGCTGTCGCTGCTTGGTTTGCCCCGTTAATTTACTGTAGCTAATGCCCATGTATTGCAGTTCTTGTTCTATTAAATGCAGCATGCTGGCAAATTGACTAAACAGTAACACCCGCCGCCCTTCTTCAATCATTTCAGGCAGGTTTTCTCTTAACCAGCTGAGCTTGGCGTTGTGCTTCACTAATTGCGCTTGTTCAATGGGTACTAAGCGCGCATCACAACAAGCTTGACGCAGTTTTAATAAGGCATCTAAAAACTCAATTTGACTGGCCGCCACGCCCTTGCGCAAAAACAGCTCGCGCACTTTGGTTTCCATAATCAAGCGGATACTTTCGTACAGATTGCGTTGGTCCGCTTCTAATTCGAGTAGTTGTAATATCTCGTTTTTCTCAGGTAACTCGGTGGCAACCTGGCTTTTACTGCGCCGCAGCATAAAAGGCGCGATTTTTTGTTTTAACACCTGAGCACGTTCGGTATCCGCATGCTTTTCTATCGGCTTACGATACACCTGATTAAAATGCGCTTCGGTACCCAGTAAGCCCGGTAACACAAAATCAAATAACGACTTTAACTCGCCTAAATGGTTCTCTAACGGCGTACCCGATAACGCTAAACTAAATTCACGTTTTAACGCCCGCACACTTTGCGCCGCCTGACTGCCCGCATTTTTAATATGCTGCGCCTCATCCAGTATCACTAAACTAAATTCGCGCTGGCGATATAAATGCAGATCGCGCACTAACAATGGATAGCTAGTAACAATAACGTCAAAGTCATCCATTTGCTCGAACAACGGCCGACGTTTAGCGCCGTAAAGCTGCAGCAAAGATAAGTCAGGTGTAAAGCGAGCGGCTTCGTTTTGCCAATTGCCTAATAACGACGTGGGGCAAACAATTAATGCCGGCTTTTTTAAACGCCCTTGTTGTTTTTCATACAACATAAAGCTGAGCGCTTGTAAGGTTTTACCCAAGCCCATATCATCGGCTAACACGCCACCTAAACCAAAGCAGCGTAAAAAAACCAACCAGTTGAAACCTTGCTGCTGATAAGAACGCAACACGGCATTTAAGCCACTGGGTAAAGTTACCTCTTCGATGCCTTGGAAATTATGCAGTTGCTCACTTAACCGAGTTAAACGGTTAGCATTTAAATATTGAATCTCAGCGGCACCAGGCGGGGGTAAGATGGCGGCCTTATAATCGGGTAACTCCAAGGTTAACGGCGATTTTTGTAAATTGAGTAATTCAACGATGGTATCAATCAGCGGCTGAATTAATTGCATCGGCAAGGCTAATTTGCCCTGTGGTAAACTGAGCCAAATGGTTTGGCCACTTACCGGTAAACCATATTGCCGCAACCATTGGCTGATTAACGGTAATAACGGCACTTGCTGGCCGTTCACATCAACTTGGATACCTAATTCAAAGCCACTATGCTTACCATCTTGTACTTGCAAATACGGCATGGCATCGAGGATCTGCAAATTAAAATCGGCGGCTTGCTCTACCTGCCAGCCTTGCTGTTGCAAAGTATCAAGCTCCGCCAATAACGGCTGCCATAACTCTGGGTTATCTGGGCCATCGCCAACATCAAAAGCAGCTAAACGTTCAGCAGGCGGGGCAAGCTCGCAACTAACTAATCCCAGTGCTAACAATTGCTCTAGTGCTGCCACTTCGTTTTCACGTTGGCGTTTAATAAACAAGGTCTGATCTGGCAAGCTGATTTCGGTTTGCGCTTGTTTTAAATCGAGTGGTAACCGCTGCCCAGCATAATCAAAATACAATAAGGCGGTGGGTCGTGCCGCTGCATTTGCTTGTTGCACACGCATTTGTAACGCTAACACCGGAGTGGGGGCAACCGTCACTTGCTGCACGGCAACACCCTTAGGGACAGGCAAGCTCACTTCTTTAAATAACTGCTGTAATTGCCCCAACCGCGATGATAATTGTTTAAGTGGGATCACCGGCATTTTGGCTAAGAGTTTAAGCTCGCGCGCACTTAAAGGCGTGTTAACTTCGCCTAGCGAATAATGATCGGTATTTAAGTAACACAGCGGTTCAGTAAAAATAAGATGGTTGGCTTCATCATCAGCAATTTGCCAGTGCAGTCGCTGGCCATTTTCGTGCTCTTGCCAATATAGCGACAAATCCTTTGGCTCTTGCCAGGTTAATTCATGCCGAGCCTCACCAAAAAAACAGCGGCCGGTGGCGAAAAAGGCCTGCAGTAACTCATAGCCCCAACGACCTTCTAACACATGCTGATCTTGTGGGTTATGCGAGCGAAACACCGTAAGCAAACGATAGTCTTCGGCACTGAGCCAGCTTGGCGGTTGCGGTGCCACCAGATCGTATTTTCCTAAAGGCTGGCCTTTACTATAGCCACCCTTTTTCAAAATTTTCACCCGCCGCGGATACAATTGTAAGCCACTGTGACCGTAGCTCAGCAGATACAGCATGGTATCTTCAACTATTTCTTTGTTGGGTGCTTGCTGTTGTTCCACCTCGGCAAACCAATTATCGACCTGCAGCATGGGTAATTGCTTAACCCGTAATTGTTGCTGCGCATAATCACGCTTTAAGCGCAATAACACCGCCAACACATGCTTGCAGCGAAAACCAACAGGGCAGCTACAACGCGCTTCTAATTGCCAACGACCATGATGCTGTTCTAAAGACAAATGTTGCCGATAAGGCGCAAAGCCCGCTCCCCATACTTGGGCACTGATCTCACTTAAATCATCATTATATTCGAGCTTCAACACCTTACCGGCCTGCAAATAGGCTTTCGCGCGGTGCATAGTGGCAGTGTCAAACCATTGCGTCAGGTTCGCATCGCTTAGCGGGAATAAATTGGTGTCTTCACCTTTGGTGTGATCAGTCAAATTGCTCGGCTCACTTTACATTGCACTTAGGCAACACGCCCAAAAGATGGGCGCAAACAAAAGCTCTATGCTACCGCAAACGCCGAGCAGACCAAAGCACTGCCGACAGAAATAGGCACTTTTTCAATGTTCTGTTAGCAGGCAGGCTTGGTTGAGGTCTGTTTTAGAAGTAATAGCTCAATTGCAGAGATAAATAGTCATCGCGTTGCAACCAATACAGCGGATCGTTGATTTGCTCACTTTGAAATAACCAGGCATTAATGCTTAAGCGCAGGCTATCGGTTAAACGCCGTGAACCTTCCAGTTTTATACTGCGGCTTTGACGTTCATCTAAATCTTGTAAAACGCCGACCAAGAAACTAGAACCGGCCACATCATTCAGCGCTAAGCGCCAGCCGATGAACAGATCATTTTGCCCCGGCATACTGGCTGTTTGGCCGCGACTGTCATACTGATATTCGACAATCCAGCCGAGATCCCACACCTGTTGCAGCACACCATATTGGGTAAACTCAAAACCCGCAGTGGCAGCGGCATATTCATCCACTCCCAAGCGCCGATAAATCGACTCCATTTTCCATATCCAATCGCCCTGCACCCATTGCAGATCGAGCCCATACTGCTCCATTTGATAATACAATGGCTGTAACTCACCGCTTACAGTGGGTTGCAATAAGGGTTCGCGGCTGGTGCCGCTAAAAAAGCTTAAACCGACATCTAAACCCGAAAAACGATGGGCGTATCGTAAGGCAACGTCGAGGTTATTTTGAGCTTTGGACGACTCATACCAGGCTAAATCATGATTTACCGCTAACGGCGTAGCTAAACGGCCCGCTAAACCAGGAAATTGCCGTTCACGAAAGTAAGGTAAAACGTAGATATCTAAGGTACCCGCGCCAGCACTGCGACGCAGGGCAAGCATCGGTTGCCCTAACTTAGCCTCTAGCTCAACGCCGGCGGTCACATCCGTTTGGTTAATCACGTCAACTAAATGCTGTGACTCACTAACGCCCCAAAAAATGGTGTCTAAACCTACTTTTACTTCCCAACCCTCTTGCACATATCGCCAATAGGCTTGTTGAAAATCAATAAGATGGCTTTCACTGTCACGCTGATGCCAACGTAAGTAAGGCTCTAAATTAACACTGTGCTGCCGACTGGCGTTTTCATAAGACCATTGGCCACGATAACTCAGCATGCTGTGCTGTTTGCTACTGGGCTGCAAGCCGCTTTGGCTAAACATGCGCTGCGTAAAGTCCAGCTCATGTTGCCAACGCCAACTGCCCTGTGGCTTGGGCGCAGGGGCTATTGCTGCAGTTCGAGCAGAAGTATTAGCCTTAGCACTGCTGTTATTTGTGGGTAAGGTGGCGCGAGCAGGCGCTGCGCTGCTCACCGCTGTAGCGGATGGTATTGTGGCCGTAGGGGGGCTTACTGGGCTAACAGCAGCACGGCTAGTACTTGCCATAACCTCAGGGTTAGCCGCATTGACAGCGCGTTTCGGTTCAGCTATCGCTTTGCCTGGCAACGCTTGACGGGCTAATTGTTGTTGATACCACTGCGCGGCAAAGGTCACGTCGGTGGCTAACATTTGTGCTTTGTTAGGCACGGTTAATTCCGCACCTTTTAAAAGATAATTAACATTGTTATCGCGAAACGCTTTTGGATTTTGCTGCCATAAAGCATACATCACTTGCGCCATGCTAACTTGCTCATCCGGCCTAGCCGCAAGCGCCAAACGCCATAGTGTGCTCTCAGCCGTTATGGAATCTGGTGTCGCTGCGTGTAGCGTTAAGCTACCCGTAAGTAAGGCAACAGCGCAGCAAAGGTTTGCGATGGTATGTTTCATAGGCAATAACGCACGCTTAACGCGCTCGCTCCAAAGCACTTACATCAAAATCGGCAGCAGTACGGCCGGTTTGAAAACGCATACTTTCTAACAACAACTCGGTGCTTTTACCGGTTTGTTGGTTCTCCATTACCAAGCGATGTGGCCGCCAAAACTTATCTAAATACAGCTGATAATCGTAGGTGGTTAAGGTTTTTAATAGACTATCTTTACGATCATAATATTCTGCGCGCTGCACCCGATAATGCTCAGTATCTACCCAAACCAAAATTTTGCTGTAACCCGAAAAACTGTCTGTTGGTGTTTGCTCTACCACAAAACACTGTAATTGCTCTGCACAGGCTTCGTCACGCAGATAACGGAAACTGAATTTCTCTAATTCAAAACTGGTCATATCCTCATAAGCAAACTCACTGGCCATAAAAGGGCCAGATTTATTGCGACTGGCAATACGCCGCGTGCGTTTAACGCTGGGTAAATATAACCACTGTTCATCTTCAGCCGTGGGGTGAGCATGGGTTAAAAAAGCGGAACCGCGCACATCCATGGGTTCATCAAAAATAGTCAGCGACTTATCACCATCACCTTGCACTTCAAGGGCTAAAGCCCGCATCCGCCTTACACTTTCACGGCCTTGGGCATTACGTAAGGTCATCTGCAGTTCGCTTTCACTGTCACCCCAGCCGCGATCACGCATTTTTTGTTCTTTTGCAATTTGTAAGCCTTTGGCTTGCGCTTCATCTTGCGCCGCCACCGGCGCCCAAGGTGCACAAAGCATCGCAGCGAACAACAAGCTGCGAGAGGTTAGATTATTTAGCATGCTTAGCTCTCCCAAATTTGCCAACTTGTAACAAGACGGCGGGTAAAAATAATAAATCGATGATCAGTGCCACCAAAATAATGCTGGATGTTAGCAAGCCCATATCGAAATTCAAACGGAAGCTCGACAGCATCAACACCGCAAAACCACTGACTAGTACCAAGGTGGTGATCCAAAGCGCGCGGCCAACACTGTGAAAAGCAAAACGCACGGCTTGTTCGTTATCTTGGCCCTCTTTGCGGGCATAGCGATACTTGGTTAAAAAGTGCACCGTATCATCAACAATAATACCGAGGCTCATACCGGCGACCACTGACAACGCCAAGTTCACTTCGCCAACTAATAAACCCCACAAACCAAAACCAATTATCGCTGGCACTAAGTTTGTTAATAAACTAATTAAACCCAGCCGCCAAGAACGCAACGTAAACAGTAATAATAACGAAATTAACACCAACGCTGCCGGTAAGGTTTTCAGCATAGACGCCATATTGCGCTCGCCAATATGAGCGAACATTAGGGCTGCACTGGCAGCCGATAACTGGTATTCCGGCCATTGCTCGGCAAAATACGCTAAAGCACGCTCTTCTAAAGCAATTAACTCTTTGCTGCCTAAATTGTATAAGGTGGCACTTAACCGCGTGGCACTTTTATCAATATTTAACTGGTTATTTAAATCAAGCCCAAAAGGTAAGGACATTTCATACAATAAGATATATTGCGCTGCTTCTTCGGTGGAATGGGGTAAACGGTAATAGGCAGGATCATCCTGATGCATATTCCGATTGAGCTTTTTCAGAATATCGGTGAAAGTGTTTACGTGCATCACTTCCGGTTGCTCAACTAACCAGTCACTAAACTGCGCCACGGCCAACAGCATTTCTGGTTGATAAACCGCGCCTTCCCCGTCGCCCTTCACTTCAAAATCCATCAAAGTAAAGCCACTGAGGTTCTCTTCTAAAAAATCATTCGATTGACGAAATGACGTACTGGTAGAGAAATACTCATTGGGCTCGTCATTCACTTTATTTAAGGTTAATAAACCTGAACACACGATAGTAATGGCAATAAAGCCAAACATGATCGGCCGCTGCCAGCGGATCACGAACAGCGCCAGTTTATCCATGGCATTCAGGCCGCTTTCAACATGGTCCGGCTCATGAAACGGTAAGGCATTCATCAATAATGGCAATAAGGTTAAGCTGAAAATACACGCCAATACCACGCCAATGGCAGTTAAATTGCCCAGATCACGTAAGATCGGCACTTCCGAGAAATTCAGGGTTAAAAAGCCAATAGCGGTCGTGACACTGGTTATCACTACCGGTAACCAATTACGCTCTAAACTGTACTGAATGGCTTGCTGCTTACTTTTCCCTTCGCTCATCGCAAATTGCATTCCGGCCAGTAAATGCACCGAATCAGCCACCGCTAAAGTCATTAAAATGGTCGGCACGTTCACCGTGGCGGTACTCATAAAAATACCCAACCAACCTGCTATACCTAAGGTACTGACTACCGTAACAATCAAGATGATGATGGTCACTAACGAGGCATAAAACGAGCGGAAAAGCCAAGCCAGCATTAACGCGATCACCAACAACATCATGGGTACTAAGCGCTTCACATCGGCTTCAGCTTCTGAGGCAAAAGCATAGTTCATGGCAATAATGCCAGTGTGATAAAATTCAACGTCGGGATACTGCTCGGCAAACTGATCTGTCAGAGCCATCACCGCCGACCAAATTTCATCTACCTGCGCTTGCCCAGTAGGTTCGGGTAATTGCACCGTAATATTGATTGCTGTCACTGCGCCATCGGCGGCAATTAATCGATCACGAATAATCGGCTCGTTTAAGGCAATGTCGCGAATACGAGCTAGCTCAGCATCATCCAAGGTGCGTTCGGCACTCACCAAATCTTGCACCCGCAAATCATCATCTTCAGCTTCGGTGTGTTGAAAATTACTAATTGAATCAACACGAATAGAGTAAGGCGTTTGCCAAGCGGCATGGGTAAAGTCTTGCACTAATTGCAGCACATCGGCTTGAAACACATTGCGATCTTTTGGTGCAATACCAATTAGCACGTTGTCACTTTTATTAAACTCTTGCTGCATTTGTTCAAAGGCTTGCAGCTGCGGATTATCCGGCCCAAAGAAAATGCGGTAATCGCCACGAAAATACAGTTGATTTAAACCGGCACTAAACAGGGCAATAATCAACAACAGCGCAGATAACACCGACCAAGGATGGCGTAAAACAAAAGGACGGGATGGGGTCATGCAGCGTGCTCCGAGGCTTTTTTATTTTAAATGTTGTAATTCAGTGTACACCTTAATTATCGACCAATGATTACAAGCCATGAATATTTTTCTTTTTGCACACCTTGCTTGCAAATAATTTACAATTAAATAAACTTATTTTATGTCTGCTTGCTCGGGGTGCATTATGTCACTGGCCATTATTTATAGTCGGGCACGTTATGCCTTAGCCGCGCCGTTGGTAACGGTCGAGGTTCATCTCAGTAACGGTTTACCGGCTTTTCAATTAGTCGGCTTGCCAGAAACCTCGGTAAAAGAAGCCAAAGATCGGGTTCGTAGCGCGTTAATTAATAGCGGCTTCAACTTTCCGGATAAACGTATTACCGTTAATTTGGCCCCTGCCGACTTACCCAAAGAAGGTGGCCGTTTTGATTTAGCTATTGCGCTGGGTATTATTGTCGCCTCGGCGCAATTGCCTGAAAACTGCACCGCGAATTACGAGTTTTGTGGTGAATTAGCCCTTTCGGGTGAGATCAGACCGGTGCTGGGCGAGATCCCGTTAGCCATCGCTTGTCGTGATGCAGGCCGTGCCGCCGTGTTACCCATGGCCAATGCCCAACAAGCTTGTTTAATCCCTGATGCACAAATTCATGGCGCTGAGCACCTATTGCAAGTACATAGTTTTTTATTAGCACAACAACCGCTGCCCGCCATACCGCCTCTGCCGCCGCAACCACTTAAAACGCAAGCTGATATGGCCGATGTTAAAGGTCAGTCTCAAGCCAAACGTGTGCTAGAAATTGCCGCGGCAGGTGAGCATAACTTATTGATGTTTGGCCCTGCTGGCACCGGAAAATCGATGTTGGCACAACGTCTCGCCAGTATTTTACCGCCACTCACCGAACAAGAAGCGCTAGCCACCGCGGCGCTTTATTCTATTGCCGGTCAACCGCGTGACCAACAAAGCTGGCTACAACGTCCCTATCGCGCACCGCATCATACCGCCTCAGCCGTGGCTTTAGTTGGGGGCGGCTCAGTACCGCGACCTGGCGAGATTTCTTTAGCGCATCATGGTGTATTATTTTTGGACGAGCTAACTGAATTTCCGCGTAAAGTGCTGGATGTATTACGCGAACCCCTAGAAACCGCGCATATTCATGTTTCACGCGCCGCGCGCCAAGCAGAGTTTCCAGCTCAGTTTCAGCTAGTCAGTGCCTTAAACCCAAGCCCCACCGGCCATCACGAAGATGGACGCAGCAGTCATGAACAAGTATTACGTTATCTGAACCGTTTATCTGGGCCTTTTTTAGAGCGAATCGAATTACAAATTGAAGTACCGCTGCTGCCCGCCGGTACGCTCAGTAGCAAACACGCTGAAGAAAGCAGTGAGCAAGTGCGGCAGCGAGTGATTGCCGCCAGAAACATTCAACTAACCCGTCAAGGCAAAGCGAATGCGCGGCTACAAGGCGGCGAATTAATGCAGCATTGTCAGCTTAGCGAAGCAGATAGTCAGTTTTTAGAAGAAACATTACAGCGTTTAAAGTTGTCAGCACGTAGCTTTCATAAGCTACTTAAGGTGGCAAGAACCATTGCCGACTTACAACAAAGCCCACAGATTAGCCGACCACACTTGTTAGAGGCGATCAGCTATCGGGCACTGGAAAGATTAATCCAATATCTAAAACAGTAGCCCGATAGGTTGAAACGTTATGCCAAAAATAGCGGTTTAAACTAAACGCCAATGCAGCATTTCACCGGCAAAAAATGGCACGATCGGCTGGCCATTCGCCAAGGTTATTTCGGCAGGTACCTGCCACTGTTGTTTTTGTAAGGTGATGCTGCCGCTATTGCGCGGTAAACCGTAAAAGTCTGCGCCATAATGGCTGGCAAAGCCTTCCAGCTTTTCTAAGCAACCCAATTCATCAAACACCTGGGCATACAACTCAATGGCACTGTGAGCACTGTAACAACCGGCACAACCACAGGCTGACTCTTTGCGATGCTTTTCATGCGGCGCAGAGTCTGTACCTAGGAAAAACTTACTCGAGCCACTCGCCACCGCGGCGCGCAAGGCTTCTTGATGGGTACGACGCTTTAAAACCGGTAAACAATAATTATGCGGCCGTACACCACCTACTAATAAATCGTTGCGATTTAACAATAAATGTTGTGGTGTAATGGTTGCAGCCACATTTGCAGAAGCTTCCGCTACAAAAGTTGCGGCATCAGCCGTGGTAATATGCTCAAACACAACCTTTAATTGTGGTAAACGTGTAACGATATGCTGCAAATAGCGGTCAATAAACACTTTTTCACGGTCGAAAATATCAATATCGTGATCAGTCACTTCACCGTGGATCAACAGCAACATGCCCACTTCAGCCATGGCTTCAAACACCGGATAAAGCGCGTCAAGCGCTGCGACACCCGAAGTAGAGTTGGTTGTTGCTCCAGCCGGATATAATTTAGCCGCCACCACGCCCGCCGCTTTCGCTTCAATAATATCTTGCTTGCTGGTTTTATCGGTTAAATACAATGTCACTAAGGGTTGAAACTCACTGCCCGCTGGCCGTGCCGCGAGAATACGCTCGCGATAAGCCATCGCTTGCGCTGCGGTGGTCACGGGCGGTACTAAGTTAGGCATAACAATAGCGCGACGAAAGACCCGAGCCGTGGCCGGAACAGTTTCTAACAGCATATCACCGTCGCGAAAATGCAGATGCCAATCATCAGGGGTTTGAATGGTTAAAGTGGTCATTAGAATGCTCCGGCAGGATGTCAAAAGTGCCTTATAATAGCAGGGAAGCAGAAATGAAGAAATTACCCAAGTGGTTTTTCAAGCCGCACTGAGACTTTTCTCAAGCATCGCTTTAGTCACTGCGTCGGCTCTGCTACACTATTTTTTAGCAAATGAAGGAGCCCACCATGTCAGAATTTGATTTCGATTTAGATCATCTAGATTTCGCAGCCGCCGAAGACTCTGTCGCAGCCACTCAAGCCGCCGTAGCCGCTGCCGAAAGCGAGCCACAATTTGGCGATGACGATGACGAATGCAGTGGCGGTGCTTGTAAAATTTAAGCTCCCTGTGGGCGCAATTGATAAAAACGCGTTAATTGCGCCACTAAGATACAAATCGTGCCCGTCAGCATCAACAATGAAAACGGCAATGCCGTACCGTTGTAAAATAACCCTAATAAAGGCCCTGCCAGTGCGCCTATGCCAAAACGCAACGTACCAATCACCGCAGTAGCGGTGCCGCTATGCTCTGGAAACTTCATTAAAATCATCGCATCGGCATTAGTAGCCATTAGCCCTAAACTGGCCATTAACGGGGCAATACTCAGCACCGTGTACCAAAGCCCTAAACCCAGATAATTAAACAAGCTTAGTAGTGACGCGCAGCACAAAGCTAACACTAAGCCAACGCCTAACATGCGCTGCGGCCCTTGCCGGGTAACCAAGCGGCTGTTAATAAAGTTGGCAAGCATGAGCGCCGACACATTAAGCGCAAATAACACCGCGAATAGCTGCTCACTCACGCCAAAGTAACTGATATAAATAAAGGATACGGCCGTTAAAAACGTAAAAAAGCTAAAAGAAGCAAACATCGAAGTCGCAATATCTGGCCATGCCGCTTTATTAGCAAAAACTTGCCGATAACCACTAAAAAAAGCAGGTTTTACCACATCGTCTGGCCGTGTAATCTCAGGCAGAAAACGCCAACTTAAACCCACCAATAACAACGCATAACCGGCTAACACAGCAAAAATAACTTGCCAGTTTGCCAACACCATAATGCCACTGCCCAGCGCTGGAGCAATTAATGGCGCCAGCATCATAATCATAGATACATAAGACATGCCTTTAGCAGTATTTTGCTGATATAAATGCCGCACGATGCCAGGGATCACCACGGTTGCAGCCGCACCACAAAAGGCTTGAGCAGCGCGCCAGACTAAAAAGCTTTCAATACTGCTAACAATACTGAGCATAATACTACTCAGTAAAAACCCACAAAGCCCCGCTAGCGCTAAAGGGCGACGCCCCAGCATGTCGGCTAAGGGCCCAAATAACAGCATGCCTAAGGCATAAGCAGCCAAATAGATACTGAGCGATTGCTGCACCAAGGCCATAGAGGTGTTGAGATCGGTCACCATGGTTTGCATTGCGGGCAAATACATGTCGATTGCTAAAGGGGTAATAGCAATTACAGACGCGAGTAGCATAATCAGCCACAGCGAAGGGGTTGGCGCTTTCATTTGAGTTACCTCCAGAGGAGTGGCATAGTACCGTTACAACACGATGCTGACTAGCAGGTTTTTTCGTAAGAACAAGCGCTTATTCACCTAAAATACCGTATTGTCGACAGATTTAGACTGCGTTGAATCTTCTGCCAATAAGCTCTATGATGATGGGGCTTTGTTGAATCTGACACGCTGCAATGTTTTGACGGTAACCGCATCGAGTAACGCATGAAAGAAAAAGCTACGTCTTTTGATATCGCCTATTTAGCTGGAGTGTCGCAATCTACCGTTTCTCGGGCATTACGCAATAGCCCGCAAGTGAATCAAGAAACGCGCGAAAAGGTGCAAGCGATTGCCCGCCAGCTTAATTATAAGGTCGATAAAAACGCCAGCAATCTGCGTAAACAACGCAGTAGCACGCTCGCGTTGCTGTTATTTGAAGATCCCACCACCGATGAATCTCTGATTAATCCGTTTTTTCTGTCAATGCTGGGTAGCATCACCCGTGCTTGTGCCAAGCGCGGCCAAGATCTGCTCGTGTCGTTTCAGCAACTTAGTAACGACTGGCATGCCGATTATGAAGACAGTAAAAAAGCCGATGGCATTATTTTGCTTGGTTACGGCGACTATGTAGATTACGAAGAAAAATTAGCCAAGCTGTTAGCGCAAGAAACCCACTTTGTTTGCTGGGGTGCCGAAGTATTGGGCCATCCGGAATTTACTATTCGCAGTAACAATTGGCAGGGCGGCAAATTAGCCGGCGCGCATTTAATTTCCACCGGCCATCGTAACTTTGCCTTTATTGGTAACGCCTCTGAAGGCAGCCCAGAGTTTAGTGCTCGTTATCAAGGTTTTATTGAGGCGTTAGTCAGTGCTGGCATTAACGCTGCGGATGTGCCGCACCATGATGCGATCTCCACCGAAAGCGCCGGCGATCTCGCCACCGAGCAACTGTTAAAAAGTGGTCAGCCGGTCGATGCCATTTTTTGCGCGAGCGATTTAATCGCCATTGGTGTGATCCGCTGCTTAAAACGCAACGGCATTCGTGTTCCGGAACAAATTGCCGTGATGGGCTTTGATGATATTCCTGCCGCCTCTTTTGCCTCGCCCGGTTTAAGTACGATCCAGCAAGACACCAGCAAAGCCGGAGAAATGCTCGTCAATAACCTGATGAACCTGATTACCAACCAACCGATCACCGATAACCTGATTGAACCTAAGCTGGTGATCCGTCAATCTTGCGGTGCCACGTCGGCTTGAGTTGCCCGCTCAGCAGATGGCGGCAAAGCCTCTAGCGCTTCACGTAACGTGGCATAAAAGGTTAGCCGACCGGGTTCTGCCACTATCCCCGCTTTCGCTAAGGTTTTTAATGGCTGAAATTGCAAGTCGGCAATAAGCAATTCAATATTGTTAGTCTGACAACTGTGTCGCAGTTTTTCTAAAGCCGCCAAGCCACCGGCATCTAATAACGTAACGCCATCCATATACAACACTAAACCACACTGCTTTTCAGCTAACAGCGCAATTTCTGCAAAAATACGATCGGCGGCGGCAAAAAACAGTGGGCCACTAATTTTTAAGACTTTCCAACCCGCGGGTAAGGGTTGGCTAATATGCTTACGACTTGCCGAGATGTCCGTGACTTTGGTCATGGCGGCGATATCTTTCATAAACAAGATTGTTGCTAACAGAATGCCCGTGGTAATGGCCAGCACCATATCAAAAATAACGGTTAGCAACAGACATACTAAGAAAACCCAAACATCACTGCGCGGCGCAGTTTTTAATAGATGCAGTGCCTTGGGTGCTTCACTCATGCCCCACGCCACCATCACCAATAATGCGGCCAAAGCCGCCATGGGCATATAAGCCAGCACAGGGGTTAACAATAATAAAGCCAGTAATACCACCAGGGCATGGATCATCGCAGAGATGGGTGATTGCGCGCCAGCATTAAAGTTCGCGGCCGAGCGAGCCAGCGCCGCTGTCGCGGTAATACCCCCGAAAAAAGGTGTAATAATATTACCGATACCTTGCCCCATTAATTCGCTATTTGCACTATGGCGTTGGCCACTACTGTTATCCAATACCACCGCACACAATAACGACTCAATCGCGCCAAGCATGGCAATGGCAAAGGCGGCGGCCAGCAGATCTTTTGCCAATTGCCAACTAAAACTCAGCGCTACACCCTCAGGTCCAGGGCGATCCCAAGGCCAATCAAAATAAGGTAAATACGACGGCACGCCGGCAGCGACAGCACCATCTTCTGCTATATAAGTAAACCGCGCGGCAATAGTGGGTACATCTGCGCCGAATTGCAGCAATAACAACCCTAGCAAGGTGCCGATAAACAATGCCGGTAAATGGGGTGGAATGGGTGTGTTAAGTCGGCGCCAACCTAGCATAACGGCTAAGGTCACTACCGCCACCAGCAAGCTAGGCCAAGCGGTTTGGGGTAATGCTTGTGCTAACACTAAAATTTTATCGCCAAAATGCTCGGGCAAAGCGGCTAACGGTAACCCCAAAAAGTCTTTGACCTGCAAAATGACAATAACAATGGCAATACCCGAGGTAAAACCTAAGGTGACTGACTCAGGGATATATTCAATTAAACGGCCCAAGCGCAATAAGGCCATAGCGACCAGTAATAAACCAGATAGCACAGAGGCAATTAATAAGCCGCTTAAACCATACTTCACGGCAATAGGGTATAGGATCACCACAAAGGCGGCGGTGGGCCCAGAAATGCTATAACGCGAGCCACCGGTTAGCGCAATCACAAAACCGGCAATAATAGCCGTATACAGACCGTATTGCGGCGGCACACCCGATGCAATCGCCAACGCCATAGCCAGTGGAATGGCAATAATGCCCACGGTAACGCCGGCTAACAGATCTTTGAATAATTTTTGCCGCGTGTAACCTTCAGCCAAACTCTCGCGTAGCGCATGACCAATACGCAAAGAAAACAAATGGGCGCGATGAGACAAAACAGACTCCGCTGATCTGGCCTAAACAATACATCACTATAGCGCAGCAATTTTGCTTAACCTATGCACTTTTAGTCTCAGATGGCATAGTAAAAAACACTTTTAACTGCCGCTTAACGCAAAAACGCTGTTCGAAAACAGCGTTTAGATTCAATGAAACGCATTGAGTCGCGATGGCTTTATGTTGATTTTTTTAGCATGCTCGCCAGTACCCCATCGCGTTTAATGAAACCATGCTGCAATGCTGCGCTGATATGCAGAATAATTAACAGCATCAGTAGCAAACTGGCCCAGCCATGAAGTTCGCGTAATAAGCCATAATGGGCTAAATCAGTTGCTAACAGCATCGGCAAACTGACATCGAACAGCACCACCGGCAATCCAGCAGCATTTTGCATTAAATAACCCGACAGCGGCATTAACACCAACAACAGATAAAAAGCAAAATGGGTGAGTTTCGCGGCCCACTGTTGCCATAACGGCAGCGAGCTGGGTAAAGCCGGAACCTGCGAAGTCAACCGCAGATAAATGCGCAGCAGCACGGCACAAGCGGCTAATAACCCAGCCATTTTATGCGCACTGAGCAATTGCTGTTGCCAAGCCCCTAATGCACTAACCATCGTTAAACCAGCCAGCAATAAAGACAATACTAAAGCCGCCATCAGCCAGTGCATCAAGCGCATAGCTAACGAGTACGTTGCCGGATTATTCATGCTGTTCACCTACCACTGATTGCACTAATACTTCACGCGCTCGGCGCCGATGTGACTCGGCATAAGCAGCAGCGCGCGCACGTAAAATCGGATCGGCGGTTGGCGCAACACCACGAGGCAACACTAAAGGGTCAAAATTAAGCGCATTACAATTCCCGTCTAACTGCTCTGTCGCCTGATGGATCTGCAGTGTTCCCGCACTTATTTGTACATTACTGTCAGGCCATAATACCGTCGCGTTATTTTCATCATCCGCGTCCGTACCAAGGGTAAATTGCCAGTCAAAGCTCACCATGCCCGCATTTAAGCGCGCAAAAAATTCTTTTTGCAGGGCATCAGCATCTGTTTCATCTAACTCACTACTGATTGTCGACGTTAACATCGGCACTGCAGCCCATTTCACGGCTTGCTGCTGACCTGTCGCATTCTGCAAATAAAAGGCGTTAATACTGTGATAGCGTTCACTGGCAAAGCTACTGCTGGCTTGATAGGTTGAGCGCCATTTTACAAAAGCCTGACTCTCTGGATGCTCGGCAAAAAATTGCGGCACACTATTATTTTGAATGGCTTGCAGCTGCAGATAAAACTTCTCTGGTGTTCCTACCGCTAGCACCGGTGGGGTGTTCATTGCTATGCGCCATTGCTGTGCGGTTTCGGGCAACAAGGTGATGGCAAAACTGCGTACCGGTGCTTTTAAATCAGGCGCCAGCGGATTATTACCAGCAATCGAAAATCGACCAATAAACGGATAACGCCCGGCTTGCAACACCTCAGCACTTGAATAAGGCGCTAACGCGCCACTAGAAATAAAATCACCAGCTACGCAAAAACCTTTCGCATGCGCACGGCGAAAACCGGCATGCGCTGTTGAACCTTGCTGTAAATCAACAAAATCTTGCGCACTGAGTGCATTACCCGTGCCCAAATTAGCGGCCAATAAAAATGCCGCGCTAACACTGCCCACTAGCGCGGCCACCATAAAATAAGCTCGCATCTTGTCACGCCCCCAACATTTATCTTGAACTCAAGATAAAGCAAAGGTATCTTGAACTCAAGATAAATTTAACATAGCGATACATAATGGACGAACTCGATCGGATCCAGCAGGCTTGGGCCACTGAAATGCCCACATTGAATACCGACAGCATGGCGCTGATTGGTCGTTTGCAGATTCTGCATAAACGTTTAACCAACGCCATGTCGCCGAATTTTCGGCAGTACGGTTTAACGGATGCTGGCTTTGATGTACTAGCCACCTTACGTCGTAGCGGTATGCCCTATCAACTCACACCTAATCAGCTACTTGGGCAAACTTTAATTACCTCAGGCTCACTAACTAGCCGCTTACAGTCATTAGAAAAACAAGGCTTTGTCAGTCGCCACACCGCCGCAGCAGACAAACGCAGTATTGTGGTAAGCCTAACGGAAAGCGGTAAAAACGTGATCGAGCAACTGCTGGTCAAGCATGTCGAGACGCAACAGCAGCTGCTCAGCGGTTTAAGTGCGCACGAACAACAGCAGCTAATTTCGTTAATGCGCAACTGGCTTAATGTGACTACCGAGCAAGATCTCTGAGTCTGGTAAAACCTGTACCAGAGTCTGGTCGGACCGGTGTCTGAGTGTGGTCTTACCTGTACCGGAGTGCGGTCGGACCAGTAGTCGGTAAAAATGAGCATCTGCGCTGTTATCCACAACAATGCGCAGTTACCCACTCTGCTCGTTAGGGATTAGAGCAAGGTTTTAACGTTGTAAAAGTGAGATTGTGACAACCTTCCGCGGTTCCACCACCCGTATTGGTGCAAGCTCGATAGGTTATCTGTTGCTCACACAAGGTGGTCATGCCTGAACCAAAATCATAATCGTATGGCATACCTAGTGGTCCCTCGCCTACAAAGTCAGTATCTCCTGGTGACAAATCGTTTATATATTTAGCTAAGCAACTATCCTGTTTATATTGGATATTTAATGATGAACCGCCACTGGCATGCCCTGTAATATCACGAACGGAATAGCCATCGATCACAGAGGTTGCTGGGTTTAAATCGAAGATCAAATCCAACTGGTTCAACTGTGTACCTTTAATGTTAAAGTTACCTGCATAGCTAACCTTGTATTGAATGTAGTTGTTTGGATTTGCCGGTTCACAACGCTCACCAAACCAAGAAGAACTGCAAATCTGCGCCCCAACTGGGCTAATGTATGGCGTCTGTTCAATATAGGTTTTATCCACTGTGACAGAGTGGGTGCTTTGTACATTAAAACCTGTGCCTATACTGAACGTCATGCCTCTAGTGGTTGAGTTTCCCGTTGTTTCAAGCGTCGTTGTATATTGACGCCAACTCTTCCTGCCCATACTGTCTATGATTGCATTTCGCATGTCATCTTTAAGCCTTTTCTTATTTTCGAGAGAACTAAATAAATGCGCTGCAGCAGAGTTTTTGCAGGTTGCGTCTGGGGAACTTACGGTATTGTTTGTTAACATCGAGTATTGATTTGCACTATCCGCACTTGATTCAGCCGCATTGAATAGCCCACTCGCTGGGTCTAATGAAGAAGACAAGCCACTTGCCATGTAGGTATTGTTGAACTCTTCAACAGCGGAATAAAAAGTGCTGTGGATATCAAAATAAGCCTTTATGATTTCTTGATCTAAATCAGATAAAGGCAAGTTCATCACATAGCCAGACTCACCCGCATTAGGATTATGTGTTTTTACTCTGAATTTAAAGGCAACGCGTGTTTCTGGATTAGCAACGAGTAACTCTTTAGTGGGGGCATAACAATTTGAATTATTCAACCAATACTCAACATCAGCCACGCCTGTCTCTGGGTTAATTCCACTTTCACACTGCAGTAAAGGTGCCTGTGACTCGGCAATTTGTTGCATACCCAATACACTGCAAGTATCACAAGCAAATAGTTTCATAGCCTCACTGGCAGAGACTGCTGCAGAACTTACTGCAAAAAATACGACAAAGAATACATATTTAAACATTTGAATTTCCCTATAAAAACTTGCTCAAAAAACAAGCTACCCCCCTCACATAAAGTCAACTATTTATTACATAAAAAACATTTAAGTTAAATCTTTATCATTCCCTTGTTTTAATTAATAAAAGCCCGAGCAGTCTTCGAGTGTGGCCAAACCAGTGTCTGAGTGTGGTCTTACCTGTACCGGAGTGTGGTTAAACCAGTGTCTGAGTGCGGTCATACCAGTACCGGAGTGTGGTCGGACCGGTGTCTGAGTGCGGTCGGACCAGTACCAGAGTGTGGTCTGACCGGTGTTGATTGGTTAAGTACGAAGATCAGCAGCGATGTGGCTGACAAAAAACCACGGTATGCTTTTTGATACCGTGGTTGCTAAGGTTTGACAATGCGGGTTAGGGTGTTTGCAAAATCAGCAGGCCATACGCTGCCAGCATATTACTTTGCAAATCAAAAGCCCAATTGGCGGTTTGCTCGGTGTTTAACAGCGAACTAATGTCTTGTGCTGAATCACTAAGATTTAACACAAAACGGGTTTTGCTGCCGTTTAACTCGCGCTCTATGTGCAATATACCATTAGCCAATTCAGTGACCTGATAACTGCCGGCCAGCTTCAGCTCTGGCCGCTGTTTTTTCTGGGCGATGAGCCACTGATATAAACGCCACACAGAGTCAGGCTGCGCTTGTTGCTCGGCAACGGTGCTGCCGCCTTGTGCTAATTGCTGTTGTAAAAACGCCGGCCACCAATTTTCAAATTGTTGGGTAAATAACTCGGCTTGCTCTACCCAGCTCAGGGTCGCTGGCGTAAAACCGCCTTGCGTTTGCGTTGACCAAAGCATTGGCGCGCGTTTATAAACATCGTGGCCAGTATCCGCCTGCGTTAAACCAATTTCTTCGCCGTAATAAATGTACTTGGTGCCGGGAGAGCTAAATAACATCGCCGCGGCTAACTTGGCTTTTTGCTGGGTAATTTTTGGCTCTGCTGCCAGCTGATAGGCTACTCGCTCTTGATCATGATTGGTTAAAAACGGCGAGAAAAACGCCAGTGGTGCAGCAGATTGCTGTCGGCGTTGCAGATTTTCTTGTAAAGGATGCAACTCGCCGCTTTGTGTACCACTGATGGTGCCAAATTGCGCCTCATTACCGGTAGTAGGCAGCAACTGCCCTAAGATTTTATAACCCACTTCAAAATCAAAGCCTTGATCTAAGCCCTCGCCATTGCCCCAATATTCGGCGGCCACCGGAATATCGACCCAAGCTTCACCCACTAGGTAGGCTTCCGGGTTCACGCTTTTCACGTAAGCATTAAAATCGCGCCAGTAATCGATGGTTTCGGGTAAGTCAGCTTGACCTTCAGGGCCAGTTTCCATCACAAAGCGCACTGCATCTAGCCGAAAACCGGCTACGCCTTTATCCAGCCAAAACTTCGCCATCTTTTTCATTTCAGCCACCACATCGGGGTGCTGCAAATTTAAATCAGGCTGCGTTGCACCAAAGGCCGCATAGTAATATTCACCCCGGCGCGCGTCGAAATGCCACACGGCTTCCGGTTTATCCGATTGATCCCAGGCATAGCCCCAGCCTTCACCTTTGGCGGGTAAGTCTTTACGCCAGACAAAGTAATCACGATAAGGCGCAACACCTTCAGCCGATAACCGGAACCATTCGTGCTCACGCGAGATATGATTAATCACCAAATCGAGAATCACCTTCATGCCTTTGTCATCGGCCGCTTGAATAAAGGCTTCAAACTCGGCCATCGAGCCGTAATCACTTTCTACTTGGTAAAACTCGGTAAAGTCATAACCATGATAAGACGGCGCTTCAAACATGGGCGTTAACCAAATAGCATCTACACCCAAGTCTTGTAGATACGGCAGTTTGGCGGTCATGCCATTAAAATCGCCATGGCCATCACCATTGGTATCGTAAAAACTGCGTGGCCAAATTTGATAGAACACCGCATCTTGCCACCAGGGCGCGTCTGCTGTTGCTGGGCTTAGCGTGGTGGCGGCTGGCACAGCACTGTCGTGACTCGCTTGCTGAGGAGCTGGCTTACAACCGCTTAGCGCCAGCGCTAACATCAAACAACTTAAGGACGTTTTAAGCATCAGTTACTCCTGTACCAAATCAGTTTTCACACGTAGCACATACAGCGCCGCAATAATGTAACTTACCCCGCCAATCGCCAACGCATAAATAGCTTGCCCTTGGAAAAAGTAGCCGACCAAACTTCCCAAAATGGCCGCAGCCAGCAGCTGTGGTAGCACGATAAAGATATTAAACATGCCCATATACACCCCCATTTTATTGGCTGGCAGGCAGTTGGAGAGCATCGCATAAGGAAGTGATAAAATGGATGCCCAAGCGATACCAATACCAATCATCGGGATCCAGAGTAAGGCCGGATCCTTAATAAAGAAAAAGGCGAATAGCCCTAAAGCGCCACAGCATAAATTAATCGCGTGTGCCTTTTGTGTGCTGGTAGCTTTAACTAACAGCGGGATCAGTAGGGCCGCAATTGCCGCAAAACCGTTGTAAACCGCAAATAACACACCAACCCAATCAGCACCATCGTTATAAGCGACCGATGTGGTATCCGTGGTGCCATAGTGATAACTGGTCACCGCCGCCGTGGTATAGATCCACATGGCAAATAACGGAAACCATGAGAAAAACTGCACTATCGCCAATTGCCGCATGGTGCTTGGCATAGTAAATAAATCATCGACCAGTTGTACCAGCATATTGCGATTTTGCTGTTGCTTAAACCAGCTCGCCAGCCACTGTAATACCCCAAAGCTGGCGATAAGTGCGCCCAGTAAATACAGTTGCTTATCTAACTGCGCAGAAGCGACAGCAATCATTGCTGCCACACCCACCACCACGGCCACTGCGCCGCTGCGCCAATAGTTTGCAGCAGGCGTTGCACGCTCAGCGACCGGCTGAGCCGCTTGTTCAGCCGCATCGAAGGCAGCTAATTGCGCAGGGCTATATTCTTTTGAGGAAATAATCGTCCAGCCAACTGAAAGAAATAATACGGCACCACCGGCATAGAACGAAAACACCACCGAGTCAGGGATCAACCCCTCTGCCGCCGTATTCGACACACCAAACCAATTGCTCATCATCCAGGGCAGCGCCGACGCCACCACGGCACCGACACCGATAAAGAACGATTGCATAGCAAAGCCGGTGGGGCGCTGCTGTTTATTGAGGTTGTCGCCGACAAACGCCCGGAACGGTTCCATCGTGACATTGATGGCCGCATCTAATAGCCACAACATCCCTGCAGCAATCCACAAGCTTGGTGAATTGGGCATAAAAAACAATGCCGCGGTGGTGGCCAGTGCACCGTATAAAAAGAAGGGCCGACGCCGACCTAATTTAGTCCACGTTTTATCACTGAAATGGCCGATAATCGGTTGTACCAACAAGCCCGTTAACGGTGCGGCAATCCACAGAATAGGAATTTGATCCATATCTGCGCCCAACGTTTGGAAAATTCGGCTAACATTGCCATTTTGTAAGGCAAAACCGAATTGGATACCGAAAAATCCAAAACACATGTTCCAGATCTGCCAAAAGCTGAGGTTCGGCTTAGTTTGCATAAGTATGTTCTCTATCGTCGAAGTTGTTATTATTGTTACCCACTCGGTTGGCCACAGCCGCCAAAATGGGTAGAAAACCTGTCAGCCTGATTGATACCGCCATTTGTTTGCGACTACAAGATGAATACGTATTCAATGCGCCAAAAGTGTGCAAGCCAACCCATCCGTTATTCAAGGCTGACACAGCGCGATAAATTGCCGTGCTAACACCGAATGGTACTTTTGTTTATGCCAAACTAACTGCAATTGTCGCGTAAAAGGCGTCGGTAAGGTAATTTTCGCCAGCCGACCATAGTGCAAACGATCGGCGGCCGCAGCGGCAGAAATAAAACTCAGCCCCAGCCCTGCTTCAACGGCCTGCATGATCGCCTCTGGCGAGTTAAATTCGGTAATCGCCGTGATCGTCGGCAAATGTGGGGCAAGATGGCGATCAAACTGCGCTCGACTGCCCGAGTGCGCTTCGCGTAACACCCAGCTTTGCTGTTGTAAGGCGTGATAGTGGTGCACTGTTGTTCCGGCGAGCGGATGGTCGGCTTTGGCAATAATATACATTTCGTCTTGCCGCCACGGTTGGGTGATCAGATCTGGGAAAGGGTTATCTCCTTCGATCAGCGCTAAATCAAGTTCAAACTGCAGCACTTGCTGACACAGCGTATAGGTATTATCGATACTGACTTTAAATTGCCCTGGCGCTAATTGGCTCAATAAGCGGGGTAATAAATAATTACCAATGGTTTGGCTTGCCCCTAAGCTCAGTTGGCCTTGTGGTGTGTTTTGCTGGAATAAATGTTCAATGTCTGACACTCTGGCCAAAATCTCATCGGCTAATGGCTGTAATAAGCGCCCTTGTTCATTGAGTTTTAAGCGCGGGTGTACCCGATCAAACAGCGGTGCACCTAGTTGCGCTTCTAATTCACTTAAGGCCTGCGAAACCGCCGCCTTACTTAAATACAGTGCGCTCGCCGCACTGCTTAAATTTCCCAACCGAGCAATACAACTAAATACCTGCAGCTTTCGAATAGCAATCATGTTCGGTTTATCCTAACGCTAGGTTAAAAACGTTCAGATATGCTAAAGCAAAAGTGAGCGCTATCCTAGCGTCATTCTGTAAATTGGAACCATGACATGTCAAACGATCGCACTGATCTCACTCGCGCCATTCCAACCCCCTTGGCCGCGTTAGCATTAGGCATAGCCAGTTTGGGCTGGTGCTGGGATAAAGCATTGCAATTACAAGGCGCGCTGCAAACCGCAGCGGCATTGTTCGCCTTGGTATGCCTTAGTTTGTTACTGTTTAAGTTTATCCGTCAACCGGCGCTGCTACGCCAAGATTTAGCGAACCCGATACTCAGTGCTGTACTACCTGCGTCAGCCATGGCGTTAATGGTGATCGCCACTGCGCTACCGAGCAGCCTAGGGCGTTGGCTTTGGTCCATTGCTGTGGTGTTGCATTTATGGTTACTGGTGGCGTTTATCTGGCATCGCGTAGGCACTTTACAGTTTAATCAGCTGTTACCCGGTTGGTTTGTGCCGCCTATTGGTATTGTCACTGCCGTGGTAACCTGCCCTGCAGCCGTTTCAGAAAATGTCATACAGGGTATTTTTTGGTTTGGACTGCTCTGCTATGCCGTATTACTGCCTTTAGTGATCATTCGTTTGCTGTTCGCCGGTAGCGTCCCGTTAGCGGCAAGGCCGAGTTTAGCGGTTTTAGCGGCTCCGGCCAGTTTATGCTTAACCGGCTATCTCAGTTTAACCAGCCCAGCACAACCAATGATCGTTCTGAGCTTGCTAATATTAGCACTGGTGATGACCAGCATTATTTATGTGGCCATGCTATATTTATTACGGTTACCGTTTTCGCCCGGCTTTGCTGCTTTTACCTTTCCCTTAGTCATTGGCGCAACGGCGCTGTTTAAAGCCAGCGAACAATTTGCGCTATGGCAACAGCCTGAAAGCGCAGCATTACTGCAGCAGCTCGCTTATCTAGAATTAGTTATCGCAACTCTGGTAACCTTATATGTCAGTTTTCGCTTTGCCGGTTATCTCTGGCAACAAAGTGCGGCGCTGCGGCCAGATACACTAGCCAAGCAAACACACAGACTGGTTGAATCTGCTAGCAGCAAAAATTAATGAATAAAAACAGATCGGTTCGCAACCTCTAACCTAAATAAGGCTTAATACATGGCAATTGAATGGATACTGGCTTTTGTATCCTTGGGAGTGTTTGCTGGCTTTATGGCTGGTTTACTCGGTATTGGCGGCGGCGGCATTATGGTGCCTATGCTCACCAGTATTTTTGTCGCACAAGGGATCTCACCCGATTACGTGGTACACTTGGCCCTTGGTACCTCTATGACATCTATTATGATGACGTCGCTTTCGAGCCTGCGCGTGCATCACGCCAAAGGCGGTGTACTTTGGCCAATCGTAAAAGTGATGGCCCCTTGGCTGATTATCGGCTCTTTTGCCGCCACCTTTATCGCAGCACGGATCAGTGGTTATGCCCTTGCGGTATTTTTTGCCATTTTTATGAGCTACATTGGGATAAAAATGCTAAGGCCGAAAAAAGCCATTGTGGCTGAAAGTAGAAACCCCAGAAAACTGGAGTTAGCGGCAGTTGGTACGGGTGTTGGCGCTATTTCAGCCTTGGTATCCATTGGCGGTGGCACTCTCACCGTACCCTATTTAAGTTGGCGCAACATCACGTTAAAGTATGCCATTGGCACCTCAGCGGCGATTGGTTTACCTATCTCGTTAGCCGGTGCCTCGGGTTATTTACTGAACGCCCAACCACAGCTGGATTTACCCTACAC
Organism: Alishewanella sp. HL-SH05; assembly: GCF_052655985.1. The sequence goes on along the minus strand of NZ_CP199753.1, from coordinate 509,310 downwards.
TGTGGGTTTAGTGTATTTACCTGGCGTTGTTTTAATCTCTGCAGCCAGTTTTTTTACTGCTCGCATTGGCGCAAAACTGGCACACAAATTACCCGTGAACACCTTGCGAAAAATCTTCGCTATTTTGTTGATCTTACTCAGCTTAAAAATGCTCTGGTACGTGCTATAGGCTATCTATAGCTGGGTATATAAATAGCCATATTTCTGCGCCTTATCTTATATTCAAGATAACACTCCCACGCGCAGGAATACTCAGTGGCTGTTGCAAACTCACAACGTTACCGGTCAGCACATTGGTGGCGGTTTTATCTGTCGCTAGCACTTCACGAAAACGCGCTAAATCCAGTGTCACTGCCTCGTGTTGCTTATTCAGCACCACCATCACCGTCTGCTGCTCATTGTAGCGAAAATAAGTATAAGTGCCGCGATCCGGCGCAAAATGTTTTAATTTACCGTTATGTACCGCACTCGCAGTTTTACGCCAATTCAGCAACGTTTTCACTAGCTGCTGCGCCTGACGCTGCGTTGTGTTTAAACCTTTACCGGTAAACGCATTCACCTGATCGCCGGCCCAGCCGCCCGGAAAGTCAGCGCGCACTTTGCCATCGTCACGCTGCTGAGGGCTAGTCATCGCTAATTCTGTACCATAAAACAGTTGCGGGATACCGCGCATCGTTACCAGATAACTCAGTGCCATCCGATACAAGTCCATATCTTCATTGAGCACTGAAAATAGCCGCGCTGTGTCATGATTACCTTCAAAAATCACCAAGTTAAAGGGATCGGCATACACATGATCATTACTGAGCATTTCATACAGCCTGATCCAACCACTGTTCCAGCTCTCTTGCTCCACTAAGGCATTTAATAAGGCATCGTAGAGCGGAAAATCCAACATGGCCGGCGTATGCGAGACATAACCGTCTTTATTTTGTTTACCGGCCTGCCAGTAAGACACGATCAACGGATTAGGGCTCCATTCTTCGCCCACGATATTAAAGTGTGGGTATTCCTGCATAATGCGCCGGCCCCATTCGCTTAAAAAGGCTTTATCGGCATAAGAATAGGTATCTTCACGAATGCCTGATAAACCGGCATATTCCACCCACCAAATACTGTTTTGAATCAGGTAAGTGGCTAATTGTGGTTGCCGTTGATTCAGATCCGGCATGCTATCGACAAACCAGCCATCGGTAAATAATTGGCGATCACCTGCGGCAGCATAGGGGTCTTGAATGGTACTGCGGTTGTGATTGGTTGGCACAAAGCGCCCCTTTGCATCACCGCTTGGAAAATTAAGCCAATCTTGCGTGGGTAAATCGGTCAGCCACCAATGCTTACTACCGATATGATTAACAATAATATCCTGAATCACTTTAATGCCACGACGATTCGCAGCGGCGACAAAGTCACGAAATTGCGCATTGCTGCCAAAGCGCGGGTCAACTTGGTAAAAATCGGTGGCTGAATAACCGTGATAAGAATACGCCGGTTGGTTATTTTCGGTTAAGGGTGTGGGCCACACCGCCGTAATACCCAAGGTTGCAAGGTACGGCAGTGCCGCTTGCATACCCGCGATATCGCCACCATGACGACCATTATCCTTTGCACGCTCCTCACCTTCTTGCATGGCGGGTACTGTATCATTGCTCGGATCGCCGTTGACAAAACGATCAGGGGTAAGCAAATAAATCACATCACTGCCATTAAAGCCTTGCCGCTTCGCGGAACCCAGCGCTCGCGAAAGCAGCGGATAATCATAGCGAAGTGCTACCTTTGCTCCCTGCTTTAGTTGCAGCGGCAACTGCCCGGCTTTTGCCTCAGCAGCGATAGTGAGCTCCACAAACAAATAGTTGGGATTGTCAGTGCGCGTGACCTGGCTAATCGTTACCCCAGGGTAAGTTAACGCAGGTGTTAAGCTACTGATATTTTTACCATATAACAGCAGTTCAACCGTTGGATGCTGCATGCCCACCCACCAATTTAACGGCTCTACCCGTTGTAACGTTGGCATGCTGGCGTGAAGCGGTAAGTTACAACCAAGCAGAATGACAGCAAGCAGCAAAAAGCGCATGTAAGATGAGCTCCTGTTTAAGTAAACAGCGCCAGATAAAACCGGCGCTAGTGATCAGTACTGAGACTATTTAATGACAATCTGACTCAACTCAGCCTGCCACGTGAGTTTGATATACACTTTTTTTGCCGCTTTATCGTACCAAGCCAACTGTTGGCCTTTCGCAAAGCGCTGTGGTTGCGCGACGAGCGGAATATACTGGCCATCGACATAGATTTTGTCTGGTTTGCCGCGTTGATTATGCACGACGAGGGTTAACTCACGCTGTGCGGGCTTCCCCTGATAATCTCCACCTTGGCGCTGCAACGAAAACAGCAGCTTTTCGTTACTATGCTCTGCGTTAAAGCTCAGCAATTCATATTGGCCTTTAGCAAGCGAATCGGGCGTTACGCCGTCATCTTCAAACATCTGGCCTTTAGCCGAGCTTAAACTGGTATCCGCGTAATAATGTAGGGTAAGCGCTTGGCTAGAGTAATCTGCGGTGCGCTGGATCGGTGCCGTCATCGGGATAAAACTGCCGGCTTTGACTAACACCGGTATGGTCTCTAGAGTGACTGGACGCTTTACAACTTCGCCGCCAATAATGCGTTCTTCGTTAAAAAAATCAAACCAAATGCCAGCAGGCACATTCACCGGCCACTGCGTAACACCCGGATCTGTTACCGGCGCAACTAAAAAAGCATCCCCCCATAAGTAACTGTTGGTCTCAGTACGTAACGATGCATTGCTTTCATCAAGGAAAAACAACGGCCGCATCAGGGGTATCCCGGTTTGGCTATGTTGATAGGCCAGCGTGTAGTTATAGGGCAGCAGTTGATAACGTAAGTTTAGCCAGGGGCGCAGAGTGTCAATCACCTCATCACTGTGAAATACCGGCTCAGGGGCAATATGTTCTTGCGCATGTGGCCGATAAACTGGCTGAAACACACCGTACTGCAGCCAGCGAATATACAGCTCCGCATCAAACTGCTCACCGCCGGCAAAGCCACCCAGATCAGAATGGATATAGCCAAAACCAAATAAGCCCATTTGTAGCGCTAGCTCAACTTGGGGCTTTAACCCACCCCAGCTGCGGTCGACATCGCCGGTCCAAGGCACCATGCCATAACGCTGCGAACCAAGATTCCCGGCACGCATCATAATAAAAGGCCGCTGCTCGGGGAAATCTTGCCGATAGCCTTGAGAGACTAATTCTGCCCAGCGCTGACCATAGGCATTGTGTACCTCATTGGCCGTCACACTACCGATCCCCGGTAACTGATGCTGGGTATCCGCCGGGTGCACTTCAGGCTCACCTAAGTCGCCCCAAATACCACCAACCCCTTGCGCCAGTAGATCACGATAAATACCCCAAAACCAACTTGACGCTTCGGGTTTAAACACATCAATTAAGCCGGTATTGCCAAAATAAAAATCAAAGGTGTTTGGCTTGCCATCGGGGCCCAAGGCTATAGCACCGGCGTCAACGGCTTGCTGCCAACGCTTGGAACTGGTTAAGATAAATGGCTCAGTAACCAAAATGGTTTTAATGCCATCGGCGGCAAAGTCGGCCAGCATGTGCTCCGGCTCAGGAAACGCCTGTGTATCCCAAGCCAAGTTGCCCATATGGCCTTGAATGTCTTTACCAAACCAATATAGATCAATGACGATGGCATCTAATGGTAAGTTTAGCTCACGAAATTTTTGCACCACATCACGCGCTTCGGCTTCTGTACGATAACCAAAACGTGACGCATAATTGCCTAAAGTCCAACGCGCCGGTAACGGTGCCTGACCACTCGCCGCTGTGTAGTTAGCAATCAGCTCTGGCGTATTTTGCCCTGCCACAACGATATAAGCACTACGGCCACCTTCGGCTTGAAAAGCCAAGGTATCGGCTTGGCTATGGCCCAGATCCAACTCGCCGCTAGCACCATTATCAAATAGCAGCATGTAGTTTTTACTCGACATCACCCCAGCCAAACTAAAATACATCTGGTTTGATTCGGTGCTATAACCATAATGTGCTTTGTTATACAGCGGTAATTTATGGCCACGGCGATCCATACCCAGCACGCGCTGGCCTCCGCCAAATAACATCTCCTCGGGCGTTAAACGAAACTTAAAAGCAATTTTTGTAGCGTCGGGTTGCAACAAACCCGCAATATCTTCAGTCAGTAACTGCTCACCTTGATAAAAACGTAATGCCAGTGGGCTTTTTTGTATTTCGACCCGCAAGCGGGCGCTTTGCAAGATCAGCTGCTCAGGCTGTTGCTGCAAAGTTAGTGCTACTGCAGGTGTTTTATCGGCTAAAATCAGTGATGGTAGTTGTTGTCGCCCTTCCGGCTGATACCACACTTCAACTGCCGCTTCGTGTTGAAAGCGCACACTCACTTGGCCACGGTCGGTGGTTAAAATAAGCTGGTTATCATTAACCCGATGTGATTGATAATGTTCCGCCGCGCCGAGTAGCAGCGAGGCAAACAGCAGCGCACTACACACCAACCATTGAAAATAACGTTGCATAGTTTTTCCTTAACGCACCAATTGATATACCAAAGAACCCAGTGGTGCCAACTTCACCGCAATACGGCCTTCACCATTGGTCACTACTAGTTCATGGTTTACACCCGTTAACTGTTCATGTAATGCATATTTGCCATCGGCTAATTGCCATCGCTGCATGAGCGTGCGAGGTAATTGCAGCTGAAATTCGACTGACTCTGTGGCATTGAAATGGCTAACCACCACCAATTGTTGTTCGTTAGAAAACCGTGCAAAAGCCAATTGCTGCTCTGAATAAGCACTGCCTGCCGCTAAATTTAGCGTATGCAATTCCACATAATCACCGTTTAATGCCGGCGCTTCGCGACTAAAGCTAAGCAAGCGTTGATAAAAATGCCGCAAGTTCATTTCGGCGGGCGTCAATGCGCCACCATCAAACTTCCCGCCATTCACCCAGCGCTGATGATGCGGTACGCCCCAATAATCAAAAATCGTGGTGCGACTCGCTTTGCCAAAACCGGCATCTTCGCTCGCCGGCTCACCGACTTCTTGGCCAAAATACAGCATCGTGGGTGAACTACTGATTAATGTTGAGACCACCATGGCTGGCATGCCTTTACGCGCATCTCCAGCAAACTCGGGGCTGGCAATGCGCTGCTCGTCATGATTTTCTAAAAAATGCAGCATATGGTGTTCAATATCCGCCATGCGCTGCTGCACCTGCACTAAGGCTGAGGTAGGTCCTTTGCCTTGCATCACTAATTTTAAGCTGTCGTAAAATTCAACCTTGTCATACAAATAGTCCATTAAACCTAACTGTATATAGTCGCGATATAGCGCCGGCTGATACACTTCTGCGAGTAAAAAAGCTTGCGGATTAGTGTGTTTGATATGCGCGTTTAAATAACTCCAAAACTCCACGGGCACCATTTCGGCCATATCATAACGAAAGCCATCCACCCCCAGTTGCAGCCAATATTGCGTAATATCACGGAATTTTAACCAAGAGTCAGGCACTGACTTACCTTGCCAAAACTGGTAATGCGCTTGCCAATCTTTCTGGGCATAATCAGCCGGCAAGCGGTCAAAATCATAACTGCCATCAGGCCGCACACCATAATTGATTTTGACCGTTTCATACCAATCATCAAAGGCGGGTTTGGCCGCTCGTGCACCATTACCGGTCCATTTCGCCGGATTTTCGTTAAATTGGCCATCAGCCAACGGATGCGCTTGCCCCCCTAACACTTGATAATCAGCGGGCCAGTCAGGTACTTGAAAGGCTTCGCCAGGCACATAGTAAAAGTTATTGTCTCGCGCATAGACCACACTGGTATCATCATTCGCGCCAAAATCAGCCACGCCAGCTGGTTTCGCCAGCGACTGATAAGAGCGCGCCACATGATTGGGTACAATATCAATTAACACCTGCATGCCATGCTGGTGAGTACGCGCAATCAACGCTTGGAATTCTTGTAAACGCTCAGCAGGATCAACCGCTAAATCAGGATTTACACTGTAATAATCTTTTACCGCATACGGCGAACCGGCGCGGCCTTTCACTACATCTGGATCGTCATCACTGATACCATAAGCACTATAATCGGCAATAAGCGCATGATGTGGCACACCGGTAAACCAAATATGGGTGGTCCCCAATGCTTTGATGCCACGTAGGGCGTCATCATTGATGTCATTAAATTTACCCACGCCATTTTGCGCCAGCGAACCCCAGGGTTTGTTAGTACTGGTGGTATTGGCATAAAGACGAGTAAACATTTGATATACCACCGCCTTGCCCTGTGCAGCGGTGTTTTCCGAGTCTGCGCTAACCGCGGCTGGCGATGTTGCGGTGTGCGATGCGGGTGTGGGGGCTTTATCACAGCCGGCCAACACTGCGAGTGCTGCCAAGCTCAATAAGCGAATTCTTTTTATCATCTTGCTGCTACCTATTGGGTTGATCCCAATAAGTTACCGCAATTTTTGACGCAAGCATTGCCTTTTTTTGGTGCATACGTATGCAACAGGTCGATACCCAAATTAGGGTTGCAACACTTGCTCAGTCCATAATACGGCTTCTTGATAAAGCTCCTGCAAGTCGGTCAGTGGGTCGAGAGCCTGTTTTAGTTGCTCCATTCTTGACCATTCAGCTTGTTCAAAGGCTTCGATCAATTGTAAAAATTGCCCTAACACACCTTGTCTTGTTAACAGTGCTTGTTTTACATTGTCTAACAGCGGTAATTGTTGCAATAGTTCTGCCAGCGGTTGCTCGACTATTTCGTGCACATTTGAAAACAAACCGGCTAAGAAAGCACTTGGAGGATTGTCAGGCAATTTCTTTTGTTTTGCGAGTTGCCCGCAAAAATAAGCCCGCACTAAAGATTGGGTGATCCGCTCATCAATGCCGCCATCCGCTAAATTGGCTAACGCTAACAACGAAATAAATTTCTTTAATTCCGTTTCGCCCATAAAGACCATGGCATGCTTTAAAGAAGAAATTTTTTCTGCACGCATAGGCCCGGAATTATTAATAAAACACAGCAATTTGTAAGATAAGCCCACATCGCGCTGACAACACTCAGCTAGCCGATTAAAATTCATTTTGCTGGATGACGCTTCAGCAATTAACTCCAATAAGGTCGTTTTGTTTACCGGTAATTGTTTGTGCTTCATCATCTCTGGGCGAGCGAATAAATAGCCCTGAAACAAATGAAAACCCAAAACCTTTAACTGCTCAAATTGTTCAGCGGTTTCTACACGCTCGGCTAATAAGATCAATGGAAATTGTTTTAACTCGCGTAATTTGTTACTAATTTGCAGCATGTTAAACTGCTGAATATCAACTTTTAAATAGGTAATGTAAGGTAAAAAAGGCCGCCATTTTTCATCAAAGTCATGATCATCTAACGCTAATTTATAGCCGCGGTCATGCAAAAACTTTAAGGTATGCAACAGCTCCTCAGAGGCAGGAACCGATTCTAATACTTCAATGACCATACTTTCTGGGCGAATTGACGTGGGAAAGTGATAAATCAAGGTGTCTTCAGAAAAATTGATAAAAGCGAGTTTATTGGCGGCGACCTTTTCGACACCCAACAATAAATGATGTTGCATCAAGAGTTTAGATGTAGCCTCATCGGCGTTTATATTGGGAAAGGCATTCGCCTCACCATCTCGAAACAATAGCTCGTAGCCGATAGTCTCTTTCGACACATTAAAGATGGGTTGTCTTGCAATAAAACCATACATATTACGTAACCCTAAAGCACTACTGATTGTCAGTATAAACTTTAACGCTACTAGCACAAGAGCGCAGCAGAATTAATCCGCTGCGCAATCAAAAGGCTTTAATGTTTTTGCGAAACGCTACGCTGACCTGCTCGGTGATCGCGTGCCTGTGGTCTTTTTGCTGCAACGGCCCGAGGTGCTTTGCTATTAGCCGTGGTAACAGGTAAAGGCTGCTGCGGCGTAAAACCGGCAATCATCTGCCTTGGCAGTAGTTGCTTAATTAACCGCTCAATACCCACCAACTCTTTTAACTCTTCTGCACACACTAATGACACCGCTAAACCTGCGGCGCCAGCGCGACCTGTGCGGCCTATGCGGTGCACGTAGTCTTCAGGAACATTGGGTAATTCAAAGTTGACGACTTGTGGCAGTTGCTGAATATCTAAACCACGGGCGGCGATATCAGTCGCCACTAACACCCGTACTCCGCCCGCTTTAAATTCAGCGAGGGCTTTGGTACGGGCGTTTTGGCTTTTATTACCATGGATAGCCATAGCCGTGATGCCCGCTTTTTCTAATTGTAGAGTTAGCTTGTTGGCGCCGTGTTTGGTTTTGGTAAACACCAATACCTGCTGCCATTTATGCTCGTTAATTTGTTGAATGAGCAAGGCAGCTTTTTGGCTTTTATCTACCGGATACAGCCACTGTTCGATGCGCTCGACCGTACTGTTTGGCGGAGTTACCGTCACTTCTAATGGGTCGTTTAACAGACCTTTTGCCAAAGTACGAATTTCGTTGGAAAAGGTTGCCGAAAACAACAGGTTTTGCCGCTTAGGGGGTAATAACGCTAAGATTTTTTTAATATCGCGAATAAAGCCCATATCAAGCATACGGTCAGCTTCATCTAACACCAGCACTTCAAGCTGATTAAAGCGCACGGCATTTTGTTGATATAAATCCATTAAACGGCCTGGCGTAGCAATCAGAATATCAACGCCTTTGCGAAGCGCCATCATTTGCGGGTTAATTTTCACGCCACCAAACACTAAAGTGCTACGCAGTGGTAAGTATTTACCATATAACGCCACGTTTTCTGCGATTTGCGCAGCTAACTCGCGGGTTGGCGTTAAGATCAAAGCTCGCACTTGGTTAGCTTGTACTTTACGTCCTTGCGTTCGGCCTTCCGCTAATAATTGTAATAAAGGTAAAGTGAAGCCGGCCGTTTTACCGGTTCCGGTTTGCGCAGCCGCCATTAAATCGCGCCCGGCTAATACGGCAGGGATGGCTTGTTGCTGGATAGGTGATGGTGTGGTGTAACCTTTTTCTGCTACTGCTTTTAAAATGTCAGCCGATAACGGTAAATCTGTAAATTGCATGCGTATTCCCGCAATTGTCGCTGCGAAAATCTCTGCCCGCAGCTGCAGTGCCCTTCCAAATGAAGGGCGCGCAGCTTACATGAAATTGCAGCAAAAAACGAGTAAATCACTTACTTAGTCCCGTTAATTGGTAATTATGCGGTGAATCGTGCAGAAAATAACTTTTTCGTAAAAACAAAATGTTTTTTAATTTCAACTTTTGCTCTATTGCTACTTTGCAGCCTAGATCGGGAATGGTATTTTGTTTTATAAATCAACTCATATCGGGGTTTAGTTTTGAATCTTGCGCTTCCCAAAAAATCGGTTTTTGTGCGGAACCTTGAGCAGCTATTGGCACAGTTTTATAGCACTCAGCAAGCTTGTTTTTATAACGAGGCGGTAGATTTTTTTGCGCAATATCAAGAACAACAACGTGCTTTACATCAAGCGGAACTTGTTTGGAAGCAAAGTCAACAAGCGGGTGATATTGCCGAGGTTCAACGCAAAAACCGTAGCCTTTTTACTGATTTGCAATTTGAAGACGAAAAGCGACGTATCCGGTGTTGGACGTTGTTGCGCCAAGCCGCAGAAGCCCTGCTAAAACTGAGTGAAGGTACCACGCCGCTCGAAACACAAACGGCTAGTGCTCGCTTGCTTGGTGGTTTGTTAATGACTGCAAGCTCAAATAAACGCAAAACGCTCTTACTGGAAAACGCCTATAAACCTTGTTATCGCGCCTTACTTACCTTGCGCTTGTTAGAAGACTTACTAGAACAAAACATCTTAAAAGAACCACTTTGGCAAGAGTGGTATCAAGAACGCAATGTGGGCTCTTTAACAGACTGCCCCTATCGGCAAAAGCTGCAAATACCGATAGTGATGGGCTGTATCATTCAACATGCGGGCTTAATGTGTTTACCAGCACAGCAATTGCTTGCCAAACAAAATGGTGGTGACAAGGCCGAGCGAGCCTTGACTCAGGAGCAACGGAAAGAGTTATTAAGCCATTGCCTTACCGGCAGCCTCGACTTATTAAAATATGGCCTGGGCGAATTACCTTATAGAGGTAATAAACGCGAAGAACGTGATTTACATCAACAGCAACACGAACGCTTATTAAAACAATTACAACGTTTTATTAGTGCCAAACCCAATACCCCGCTAGGCAGCTTATTTAAAGTGCCGCAAGCTTATGCCTCTGTCGCCTTACCGGGCCGGCCGCGCTATAACTATGATGCCTTACCTAAAGCAGCATTGTTAATGCGAGATGGTGTGCAACGTGGTGATTATCATGGCGTGTTAGTTGACAGGCTGTTTCGGATTGTTGGTTTGTTCCCGCAAGGCTATGGCGTAGTGTTCACGCCTCTGGGTGATGATGGTAAACCACAAATGAAATATGAGTTTGCCATTGTGAACACCCTTTATCCCGAAAAACCGGATCAACCTGGCTGTCGTGTAGTGAGCCGTAATATGCAATATCGCAATACGGGGCATAATATTAGTTTAAGCAGCGAGCTGAATTTATTTTTTAAACCCGCGCGAGACCGTTTAAAGCGGCTGCCAGAAGAGCGGTTAAAAGAGTTGCTAAATATACTGTTTAAAGACGGCGAAGAGAACTACATGAATGTACTCTTGCCTAAGTGCTGGTATCCAGAAAGCTTCTTTAGTGTGCCAGAAAACCAGAACCTATGGCAAACTGTGCATTTAAAACAAAACTAAGTAAAAATTCAGGTTTTCGCCGCTTTTACGCTGTATTTAAACGCAGTAGACAACATACATACGGTATGTCGTCTACTGCCAGTACGGTGACTTTCTCTTACTTTGATGGCGTTATCCATCCCACATTAGCGGCTTTTCCTCAGCACGGTTATGTTGCCCGTTTCTTTAACAGCACGCTGTCAGCATCAACGTTTAGCCTTCACTGCCCGGCCGCGCTTCGCTGCAAAAATTGTTGGTGACTAGGTAGTTGGGCTGCGGTGCGCTGCATAATTAACTGGATATCATCTAAAAAGCCGGTTAACTGCCCAGCTGACAAACTTTCCGCCAAGGGATGATAGTGCTTAGGTAAGACATGTTGCCCTAGCATCACTTGCTGCCAAGCTACTTCGGTAAATAACTCATCTTGTTGACGAAACACGGCAGCATTTTCAGCAAACAGCGCTATACGTTGCGCCAGCGAATCAGGCAAGGTCATTTGCTGACAATATTGCCACAAACCCTGATCAGTGCGCTGATTTAAATGATAATGCAGAATAATAAAATCACGGATAGCAACGTATTCCTCAGCGGATTGCCGATTATATTCTTGGCGTAATTTAGCCATATCCACCGCAGTAGGAAAGCACTGTACTAAGCGCACTATGGCACTTTGGATCAGATGAATACTGGTCGATTCTAACGGTTCGAGAAAGCCACTTGATAAGCCAATCGCCACACAGTTGTGCTGCCATTGCTGTTTACGCCGGCCCGTTACAAAGCTAATTTTGCGCGGATCGGCTAAGGCCGGTGCATCTAAATGATCCATTAAAGTGTGCTGTGCTTGTTCATCGCTTAAAAATTGGCTGCTGTACACCAAGCCATTACCGGTTCGATGCTGTAACGGAATACGCCATTGCCATCCAGCATCTCGGGCGATAGCGCGCGTGTACGGTAAAATAGGTTGTGTTGCGGCTGATGGTACCGCTAAAGCGCTGTCACAAGGCAACCAGTGTTGCCAATCTTCATAGCCTACGGCTAATTGCTGCCCAATTAATAAAGCGCGACTGCCCGAACAATCAATAAATAAATCGGCTGCCAACTTTTGGCCATCGGTTAATACCACCTCTGCAATTGCCTCAGAAGGATGCTGGGTTACCGCAGCGATAGTGCCTTCGGTGCGGCTAACGCCTAAGCGCTCACTGTATTGGCGTAAAAAAGCGGCATATAAACCGGCGTCAAAATGATAGGCATGCACTAAACCTTGTAAGGGGGTATTCGGGATCTGCGCTAAAGGCTGGTATTTACCGGCACGCGCGGCCTGATAATTTAATGAAAACTCCCAAAAACTGCGGCTATCACCGCGAGCACGTGCCGCTAACCAAAAATGATGAAACGAGGTAAAACCTAAGGGTTTGCCAATAGGTCCAAAGGCATGCATGTAACTGTCGCCCAGCTTGCCCCAATTCTCAAATTGTATGCCTAATTTGATGGTGCCCTTGGTGGCTTGCAAAAACTCGGCTTCGTTAATACCGAGCGCCGCATTAAAGTGTTGAATGGCCGGAATGGTTGCTTCGCCCACACCAACAGTGGCAATAGCATCAGATTCAATAAGTTGGATTTGTACTTGTTGGCCCATAAACCTTGCCAGCATAGCCGCTGACATCCAGCCTGCTGTACCACCGCCAACAATTAATACTTTTTTAATCGCGCGTTGCTGCATCATCCGTCTGTTGTCTCCATGATAAAAAAGCCCCTGGTTATCGATGATAACAGCAGGGGCGGCTTAGTCAGTTAGACTTTATTAAAACTTATATGACACACCGGCCATAAATGAGCGACCGTAGCGCTGATACTCAATCACGCGACGCGTGTCATCACCTTCAACCCGCACAAAAGGTTCATCGGTAATGTTGTTCGCTTGCAGTAACAACGTCAGACCTTCATAGTCACCCGAGAAGCTGTAGCTTAACTGAGCATCTACGACGGTTTCTGCTTCAATCATCCGTAAGTTACGACCATTACCAAAGCCTGAGATTTCACCTAAGAAATCTGAACGATAACGGCTGCTGATCCGTGCAGAGAAGCCTTCGTTTTCGTAGTAGAACGTTAAGTTAGCCACTTTCTCTGATAAACCGGGTAACGGCGTAGCAGGATCATCAGGATTCGCTTTGATATTACTATCAGTCCAAGAACCCGTTAATACCGCGCCAAAGTTGTCTAACGCTGGCGTTAGCATGCCGCCGCTAGCCGATAAGGTAAATTCTAAACCGTTGATCCGACCGCCTTCACCATTTTGTGGTGTCGTCGCAATACCTTGGTTAATCACCGGCACTTCGCCACCTGATGGGAAACCAGTAAAGTCTTGGATCACGCGCTGATCATAGATGTAGCTTTCTAAATCTTTGTAGAAAGCAGCAACGGCCACATAACCATTACTGTTGTCGAAATACTGCTCGTAAGAGACATCCAGTGAATTAGCAATCCAAGGGCGTAAGGCAGGGTTACCACCACTAGCGCTCCAAGGAGAATTTTGCTCTGGCGTTGCTTGTGCGTTATTCAGTGCAGGGTTGAAGCCGAAATCTTGGCTCGCCCGCATCTGATCCATCCGCGCCCGCGCCATGGTCCGCGCTAAACCAACACGGACATATTTCGCCATACCTACTTCAAAATTCAGGTTTAAGCTAGGCAGTACTTCCCAGTATTTATCGCCACCGTCTAAACGGAAAGACGATACGTTAATACCTGAGCCTGACGCCGCTAACGCGAAAGAAGATTGGTCAGTGTGCACTAATTGCGTACCCACATTACCGGTGACGGGGATTTCACCAATACGGCTGTTAATACCCACTTTGATATAACCGGTGATCACGTCTTCTTCTACGTTCCAATCTTTAATCAAAACGTCAGCATTGGGGTTACGCACTTTGACGAGCGCACCGGTATCAATTAACTCGCGCGGATCGTAGCTCACCATGCCTGGAATACCGAAAGCGGCTAAGCTGGTTGTGCCGGCCACGTTCGGGATCGGCGCAGATAAGGCGCCATTAGGTAATGCCAGGAAGAACTCGTTAGCTTGCTTGTCTTTTTCACGGTTGCTGTAGTTAATACCCACTTCTAATGAATCGAAGTTTTCGCTTTCTAGCATGGTTTGTGCACTAAAACGCAGCTGATTCAAATCATCGGTAATACCAGGTGAGTTGAAATAACCTAACTGTCCGCCAGGGATAATATCGCCACCCCAACCTTGCGGACTGGTGAGTAAAATTAAGCTGGGATCAGCATAGTTAAGCGTAGTGTTAAAGACAGGGCCATTCGGGCCCATGGCGAAAGATAAGTTATCTAAAGCGCCTGTTCCAGCAGGGCCAGTACCGGCATCTGATTCTAAAATTAAATCGGTACGGTCTAAGGATGAGTGACTAATATCTAACGTAGCATCCCAACGATCAGATAACTTGAACTCGTTTTTCCAACCCAACGAGAATAATTCACTTTCGCGGTAGTTGCCGTGGTTACGCACAATGCCTTTTACGCCTGTGTAGCCACCTGAGGTCACTAAACCGTTTTCAACCGTTGCATTAACCAGTGGCGCGCCACCCCAAAATAAAGGTAACTCAATAAAGCTGGTGCGCTGCGTTTCATCAAACTGTGAGTAATAAAAATCAAGGGTGCTGCTGAATTTATCGCTAGGCTTGTATTCTAACACGCCGATAAAACCGTCGCGCTCTAATAAGTTAGAGTTTGCATACACTTTACCGCCGCCGATCACTTTATTGCCATCCGCTGTATCAGCATAACCCCATGCTTCAAACCGCTCGATTTGCACTGGGTTAGACATGTTGGCATAACCTAAGGCCACGCCAATGGTGTTATCGGCAAATTGGTCGATATAAGAGATGCTAAAACGTTTACCCGTGTCATCGGCACCGGCATTTAACGCATCAATTTGGCTCCATTCGTAACGCGCGTTCACCACTACCGTGGTTTCACCGTGTGTTAATGGGCTAACCAAACGCATATCCGCCGTACCGGCTAAACCTTGGCCCAGTAAAGCCGCGTCTGGCGTTTTATAAACGACCACGCCACTAAGTAATTCAGATGGATACTGGTCGAACTCGACGCCGCGGTTGTCGCCTGAGCTCACTTGCTCACGGCCATTTAATAACGCGGTAGAGAAATCGGGTGCTAAACCACGGATACTGATGACCTGGCTGCGACCATTTAAACGCTGTGCCGTTAAACCGGGTAAGCGAGCTAATGATTCAGCAATACTGACGTCAGGTAACTTACCAATGTCTTCTGCAGAAACCGCTTCTACAATTGAACTATTGAACATCTTAATGTTCTGAGACTCTTGCAAGCTGCGGCGAAAACCACGTACTGAAATCACTTCAATCGCTTCTTCTTGCGCTTGAGCGGCTTGTGCGTCTGTCGCCTCTTGTGCCAACACCATTGAGCTACTGCCCGCTGCCGCTAACGCCAATGTCAGCATACTGAGTTTAAATTTATTCATAACCCTACCTTCCCCGGTCTGTTGTTGTTTTATTGCTGCGAAATCCGTAAGCCTGCCCGTAAGTAATCAGTCTCGGTTTCGCCATGCTCATTTATTAAACTTATTCTGTCGTTCACTCAAGATGAATACGTATTCATAAGCAAAATTATGCCCAAATGCTGTGCATCGCAAGATAAGCCTGCACCTTGAATGCACAAAGCTAACATTGGTAGAACATTGTTTTTTCTTGAAAAAAACAGCAAGCCACGCATAAAACACCGTTATCAAGCTGAAGTTTGCACCAAAATGAACTGCATACGTATGCAGCATGTTCCCTAATGTCAGGGAGCTGTTTATGCTTGTGAGGGTAATATCTACACCAGACTAACAGGTGCTTTATGGAACAACTTCAACAGCTAGCCGATCTTGCCGGATTGCAACAAAGCTATGTGCATGCCAATGGTCACCCAGTGACCATTGCGCCAGAGGTGCAACAGGCCATCTTAAATGCCATGGGTTTTAACCTTTCAAATGAACAGGTTATTGCCGAGCAAGTTCAGCAAGCTATTGC
Organism: Alishewanella sp. HL-SH05; assembly: GCF_052655985.1. Next base: position 493,411 of record NZ_CP199753.1, on the reverse strand, counting down.
ATCACGCTGGCAAGAGCCCATAGCGCCGGTTACGGTGGTCACCCAAGGCCAGCCACTACAAGTCAGACTCCAACTCGATGCACAGTACGCTAGCAGCTTGTGGCAATGGCAACTTAACTTAGAAGAGGGTGAAGTACGGCAAGGCGAAATTAGTCTGCAACCCAAAGATATTATTGAACAAGCCGTTTTAGCCGAGCAAAAAATGCTGGCCTTTATGCTGCAGTTACCCGACGATTTGCCACTGGGCTATCATCAATTACAATTGAGCGATGGTCATCAGCATTGGCAGCAGCAGGTGATTGTCGCGCCAAGCCGCTGTTTTCAGTTACATGACCGTGCCATCTTACACAAAACGATGGGCCCGGCTATTCAGTTATACGCTATTCGCTCGGCCCGAAATTGGGGGATCGGCGATTTCCTTGATCTTAAAAACATGGTGGCGCCGTTAGCGGCACTGGGTAACGACTTTATTGGTTTAAACCCATTGCATGCGCTTTACCCTATGTTGCCGCAAGATTGCAGCCCTTATAGCCCGAACAGTCGCTTGTGGCTCAATACGCAGTACGTTGCGCTTGAACACAGCGCCGAATTTCAACACTGTAGCGCTGCCCAACAGCTAGTGGCGTCAGCGGAGTTTCAGCAACAATTGGCCGCCTGTCGTGCCGCCAGTGATGTTGATTATGCCCAAGTTGCGGCATTAAAAGCCTCAGTGGCTAAATTGCTTTACCAGACTTTTAAGACCCAAGAGTTGGCCAAACAGAGCGCGCGAGCACAAGCATTTCAGCAATTTGTGCAGCAAGGCGGCGCATCGTTAAAACAAACTGCGCTATTCAAAGTGCTACAAGGTACGCTATTTTGGCAAGATCACGCGATGGCGGCATGGCAAAACTTTCCACCGGAATATCAAAATCCGCAAAGCACGGCGGTGCAACAGTTTGCCCAAGAGCATGCAGAGCAAATTCATCAGCAATTGTATTTACAATGGCTAGCTCAACAGCAATTAGCCGAAGTAAAAGCTGAGTGTCAAAAGCAAGGTATGGCCATTGGTTTGTATTGTGATGTCGCGGTAGGCACCAGTCGCAGCAGTGCCGAAAGCTGGGCCGCGCCTGAAGATTTCTTACTGGATTTAAGCGTGGGTGCACCACCGGATATTATGGCTCCGAAAGGCCAAAACTGGGGTTTACTGGCTTATAACCCACACACCTTACGTCAAAAAGCGTATCAGCCATTTATTGAATTGATCCGTGCCAATATGCGAAATGCTGGCGCCTTGCGTCTTGATCATGTAATGGCACTGCTGCGTTTGTGGTGCTGTCCCTTAGGCGCGGATGCTACCGCAGGCGCCTATATTGGCATGCCCGCCACGGCGCTTTTTGCCATACTCGCATTAGAAAGCCAGCGTAATCATTGTGTGGTTATCGGCGAAGACTTAGGCACAGTGCCTGTTGCCATCAGTGAATTGATGCAACGCTATCAGGTGTTGTCATATCGCGTGTTTATGTTAGAACAAAAACACGGCAGCTATGATTATCGTGATCAAACTTATCCGGCTCGGGCACTCGCCACCGTGACAACACATGATATGCCGACGCTGATTGGCTATTGGCAAGAGCATGATTTAGCGCTGCGGCATAAACTGGATTTATTTCCAAGCGCTGAGGTGGCGGCTAATTTGCAGCAACTGCGTAAAGATGAAAAACAGCTGTTACAGCAGCAACTGCAATTACATGAGCCCGATGCCACCGCCTTAGTAACGGCGTGTCATTTGTATGCGGCTGCCACACCGGCGCAGCTATTTGCCTATCAGCTAGAAGATTTAGTGTTGTTGGATACACCGGTTAATATTCCGGGCACCAGCACCGAATACCCCAATTGGCGTCGTAAATTGCCAAGCAATATTGAAGATATTTTAGCGCAAGCGGATGTCCAGCAATTATTACTCAAAATCAAACAGGCGCGCGCCTAAAACGAAAGCACCCGATAGCTTACTTGCCATCGGGTGCTTTTATGCTTAATCGTCACGTGACTGGTTAAGCCAACTTATTCAATTTGACCACGGATCTCGCCACCTGGGAAAGCTGGGGTATGAATGTTGACATAGTGCCCACCCGACGCCAACACGGCAAAAATCGCTGCATTCAGGTTTGTACCGGCGCTTGTCTGCCAACGATTCACATCCGCGGCATTTCGCTCAAGCGCAACAAGAACCGGACCATTACTCCCTCTGACACCTGTATGAATGTGCGCCATGGTGGCATCCGCAACGCCGCTCGTCAGCACTTGTAATTCCACATTAAAGTCTTGTAACCGCACTAAGGCATAACCATCACCTCGCGCCATTGTTGTCACTGCAGGTACTTCTTGCGCCCCAGACAGCGGGAACGTGACTAAAGCATAATCGCTAGCCCGAATGATTTGACCACGCAATTCACCACCTGGATTGGTTGGCGTATGAATATTCACGTAATGTCCGCCATCTGTTAACACCGCCAATATTTCTGCGTTTATCACCGTATCCGCTGGCGTAGACCATTTACCTGCATTATCTGTAGCACGCTCCAGTGCAACCAAAACACCGCCATTTTGACCAATGCGGCCAGTATGAATGTGTGCCATAGTGGCTGCATCTGCGCCTTGAGTTAAAGCAACCAACTCTAGATTAAAGTTGCTCGTATTCACTAAAGCATAACCCTGACCCGTTGCCGTTGTGGTTACCGCTGGCACTTCTTGCGCACCGCTGAGGTTAAACGTCGCTAATACAAAATTATCCGTCAAGATTTGCCCACGTAATTCGCCACCAGGATTAGCCGGCGTGTGTACATTGACATAGTGCCCACCTGAGGCCAGTACTGCAAAGATATCCGCATTGATCTCGGTTTCAGCAGGCGTAGACCATTTACCTAAGTTAGTTTGGTCTTGCTCAAGCGCCACTAACACTGGGCCGTTATTACCCACGCGGCCAGTATGAATATGCGCCATCGTCGCGTCATTAACACCCTGTGTTACCGCAACCACTTCCACACTGTAATCTGTGGTATTGACTAACGCATAACCATCGCCCGAAGCGGTGGCAGTTACACGCGGTACTTCTTGTGCACCACTGAGTTTAAACGTAGCCAAGGCAAAATTATCGGTTAAAATTTGACCGCGCAACTCACCGCTTGGATTCGCCGGTGTATGCACATTGACATAATGACCGCCTGAGGCAAGCACGGCAAAAATTTCAGCATTAATCGCGGTGTTTTCAGGCGTAACCCAAACGCCAACTTCACCATCAGCTTGCTCTAAAGCAACTAATACACTGCCGTTATTACCAACACGACCGGTATGAATATGTGCCATCGTCGCATCATTGACGCCAGAAGTAACAGCGACCACTTCTACAGCATAATTCGTGGTATTAACCAGCGCATAACCATTACCCGAAGCTTGGGTTGCTACTACGGGCACTTCTTGTGCTCCGCTTAACGGAAAGGTCGCCAGAACAAAGTCATTGGTCAGAATTTGACCACGCAATTCACCACTTGGATTAGCTGGCGTATGCACATTAACGTAATGCCCACCGCTGGCTAAAACAGCAAAGGTTGGCGCATCTAATAATGTATTATCAGCCAGCACCCAAACATTCGGATCATCCGATAATTGCTCTAACGCCGCTAACACCCCGCCATTCATGCCAATGCGGCCTGTGTGGATGTGCGCCATAGTCGCATCTTCTACGCCCGAGGTGCGTACCGTTAGATTGACTTCAAAATCGGTTTGGTCAACGGCAGCATAAGCATAGCCCATACCTGCCGATGCAACTGCCGGTACTTGCTGCATACCAGACAAGGGGAAAGTGACAATAAGCGTTTGGTCATTAACAATTTGACCGCGTATTTCGCCATCTGGGTAAACGCTAGTATGCACGTTAATATACCAATCGCCATCTTTCAGATCCGTCATTAAATCTGCAGAAATGGTGGTCTCGGCTAATTGATATATCCCATCATTATTACCATCGGTGAAACTGAACGCGACGGGCCCATTTAAACCCAAATCACCATCATGAATATGCACAGCTTGCACATTGGCGACACTGGTTAAGTTTATCGATGCTCTGACTTGCATCAGGTTTTCATCAATTTCAACAGTACCCGTTGCCATTGCGGTAGACGGCGTGCGTGGCACTTGTTGATCGCCAGAAAGTGCGGCATTAAAAGTTTGTGATACGGTGAATACCGGTGGTGGTGGGACTTCAACTTTATCATTGTCGTTATCATTACAGCCCATTAGCAGTAACCCAATGACACTGAAACAAATCAGCTTTTTCATATGTGGATCCTTAACCGTTATAAGCCAAAACACGCCGTTTTTGGCAAGAGGGAATCTCTATACATCTAAGGTTGCATATGGTGTAACGTAAGGAAGGCGAAAAAGGATCGTTAATTGTGGTTATTATTTAAGCGCAAAGTTTGCCTAATCCTTAATTAATCGGCTACAGGCTAAAGACGACAAGCCCTTAAGGCATTACTTGCCATTAAAAAATAATTCAGCTCAGCACTTAAGCTGCGCAACAAAAAATCACGGATAAATATGAAACAGCCGCGTCACAATGCTTCAGCATTTTGACTTTACTGAAATCCTCGCGGGCTTAATTCAGCTTGTAGGTAAAAACTGGCGCGATCAAAAAAATAGCGTGGCTGCCCCGCCCATTGCTTCCAACTTTGCTGCTTTTGATAACTTTGCTGTAGTTCTTCAACAAAGGGCTGCAATAGCTCTTTTTCTCTCGAGTGCACATATTTAATTAACCCCTGCCCAAAACTCCATTGGGCAAACATTGCTAAGCTGCTAATAATGAACAAGCTTAAACCGAGCAGTGTTAATAACAGTTTATTTTGGGTCTTCATGGCGAATACAAGCTAATTTAGGGCCTAACTTTATTGCAAAGTAGCAGCAAATAATGTGCATTAATGCGTTATTTCATTAGGCGGCACCATTATCCCTATACCTGCTAGCCCACTTTCAGCGCTATGCTGACTAAACCGGCAACGCCTTGCCGCTTGATGGATGGTTTTCAAGCCACTTGGCTAGTAAAACTCTTATTGATACTGCTAAAGTGCAGCTTCATTGACGCGCTGCAGGTATCACAAATACTGCGCAAGAAAGCATAGCCTTGCGCTAGCGCAACCTTTACCCTACCGGCCGCGCTGACTTATCGTGCAATAAAATCTTCACGGTCGCTTACTACATCATAAAATGAGAAACAACCATGGCTAACGACGGCAACTACAAAAAAAAGAAAATTGGCGAACATACCTTAAAACCCGAAACCATGATGATGTCTTATGGTTATAACCCGCAGTTTTCCGAGGGTTCTGTTAAGCCACCGGTGTTTTTAACCTCGACTTTTGCTTACCAAACGCCTGAAGAAGGCGAAGAGTTTTTTCATATTATGGCGGGGCGCAAACCGGCTCCAGCAGGCAGTGTCGGTGGCTTAATTTATAGCCGTTTTAATCACCCTAATGTTGAGATTATTGAAGATCGTTTGTCGTTATTTGAAGGGTCAGAAAGCGCGGTGGTTTGCTCCAGCGGCATGGGCGCCATTAGCGCCATCTTGCTGGCTTATCTACGTCCGGGTGATGTGATCGTGCAAAGCGCCCCACTGTATGGCGGCACTGAAACCTTGATCCGTAAGTTTTTGCCGGAGTTTAATATTCATACCGGAGAATTTCATAATGGCTTAGATGAAACGGGCATGTTGAGTGCACTAAGAGCGGCCGCGAAAAAAGGCCGCCTGGCTATGGTGTTTGTCGAATCGCCCGCCAACCCAACCAATTCCTTAGTCGATTTTGCTGCCTTAAACCGCGTACTGGATATCATCAAAACGGAAACAGGTCATCGGCCGATCAGTGTGTGTGATAACACGTTAATGGGCCCCGTATTTCAGCAAGCTGTGCCACAAGGCATTGATATGGCGATGTACTCACTGACCAAATATGTGGGCGGCCACAGCGATTTAGTCGCCGGTGCGGTATGCGGTAGCCGCGATATACTAGGCCCCGTGCGGGCCATTCGCGGTGCCATTGGTCTTAACCTTGATCCGCACACCAGCTGGATGATTTCACGTTCATTAGAAACCTTAAGTATTCGGATGGAACGCGCCGCCGCCAGTGGGCGTAAAGTGGCAGAATGGCTGGCGCATAACCCTTATAAGCCGGCCAAAGTGCTGCATCCTGACTTGATTACCGATGCGGCTTATCAAGCGGTATATCAACGGCAGTGCTCTGGCCCCAGCTCTACCTTTTCTTTTGTTATGGACATAGCAAAAGCCGATGCGTTTCGTTTAATTAATAACCTGTCAATTTTTAAATCGGCGGTCAGTCTCGGTGGTAGCGAAAGTTTAGTGTGCCACCCAGGCAGCACCACACACTCTGGTGTGCCAGCCGAGCTGCGCGATCGTTTTGGCATCAGCAACGGACTGATCCGTTTATCGATTGGCTTAGAACACCCAGACGATTTAATTGCCGATTTGGACCATGCGTTCGCCGCCACTTTTGGTACGAACTAACCACAGCATGCGGTCGGGGGCATCAACCGCCACCGACCGCGCAACCTCGATGCGTTGCACCTAGCAACGATTTTAAAGCGGAATTATTCATGTTGAAGTTATCTCAGGCTCTGGCCATCTGCAGCAGTATGTTTTGCTTATGGCTGCCACAAGTTAATGCCCAGACCTTATATCTGGTGCGGCATGCCGAAAAACTCAGTGGTGCCGATCCAACACTCTCGGCGTGTGGCCAAGCCCGAGCCGAGGCACTGGCCGAGTATTTCCAAGCCATCCCATTGCAAGCAGTCTATGCCACGCCCTATCAACGTACGCAACAAACAGCCGCCGCGGTAGCAAAGCGCCAGCAGTTAACCGTAACAAGTTACGAGCCCGATGCACTTGAGCAGTTAAAACAACAGCTAAGTAGTACAAACCACACGATATTAATCGTTGGCCACAGCAACACCGTGCCGGCTTTAGTCAAACTGTTCAGTGAGATCGACGTTGCACCGCTGACGGAGCAAGATTACGCCATGCTGTACCAAATCGACTTAAGCGGGCAGCCGACCGTATTACTGCGCAAACAACAGTTTCGTTGCCAACCAGACACAGCCGCTGATTAACACATTACACAGCGTCATGGCTTAATAGTGATTAGTTGAGTGTTGAGCATGACTTGGATTAATTACCTGCAGTGTTCTTTCCAAAAAAAACATCAAATACTGTACTCTTCAGCCTGTAAAACAAAAACCGCCGGTAGCCTTAGGTTACCAGCGGTTTTGCTATAACTATATGAAATACAGCCGTTTAGCCGTTATTTTTGGCTGGCGGGCTCGGCATTTTTCACAAATTCATCTAACCAAGCCGTCGTTTCCCACAGCATATGTAAGATTGACTCGCGCGCACGGTAACCGTGAGATTCTAAAGGCAACATCACTAAACGTGTGGTGCCGCCATTACCTTTGATGGCTTGGTATAAACGCTCACTTTGCAGCGGGAAAGTGCCTGAGTTGTTATCGTCTGTGCCATGGATCATCAGTAACGGTGTTTTGATTTTTTGCGCATGGAAAAACGGAGACATGCGGCTGTATAACTCAGGATCATCCCACAAGGTACGCTGTTCACGCTGAAAACCAAACGGCGTTAAACTGCGGTTATAAGCACCGCTTCGCGCAATACCGGCTTTAAATAAGTTGGTGTGCGCCAGCAAATTCGCAGTCATAAAGGCACCATAAGAATGCCCCCCTACCGCTACGCGATTAGCATCCGTTACGCCCAGCTTTACACCGGCCGCAATCGCGGCTTCGGCGTTCATGACCAATTGCTTGATAAAGGTATCATTTGGCTCTTGCTCACCCTCACCAACGATCGGCATGGTGGCATTGTCCATCACCGCATAACCTTGCGTTGCTAAAAACTGTGGCGTCCAGTAACTGATGCGGTTAAACCGATAAGGTGAATCACTGACTTGGCCTGCTGCTGCGGCACTTCTAAACTCGCGTGGATAAGCCCAAATCACGGTAGGTAATGCACCATCTCGCGCTTTATCGTAACCAGCAGGCAGCAACAAGGTCGCAGACATCGGCACACCATCGGCGCGTTGATAATTAATTAACTCGCGGCTAATACCCTGAGTATGCGGCATCGGATGTGCAGTTTGTGTTAACGCCGTGAGCTCACCATTTTGCAAGTCACGCAGATAAAAATCGGGTGGCACATCGCTTGACTCACGCTGGGTCAATAATTTGCCTGACGCAAGTAAGGTGTACGGATATTCATAGAAAGGCGCTTCTGAGCGCCATAAGCGACTGGTTTCACCACTGCTTAATTGGCGCTTATCAATAAACGGCCGGTTACCTTCTGTGGAGGCACCAATGCCAGTTAAATAAATCGCGCCATCTTCAATGCGTAATAAACTTTGGCCATTAGCAGCAGTGGTCATTAACGGTGTACCAGGATCGTTATAACGATCTTCAGATGAACGCTCCCACATTAATTGCGCTGGCTGTTTTGGCGCTAAATACCACACTTTTTCATTGCGATCTTGCCACCAACGCTCCGACACCATCAAGCTACCATCAGCGCCCGCACGCAGATTAGCAAAGCGATAACTTAAATCTAGCAGCTTTTCAGCAGGTTGCGTAAAGGGGGCTGGCAGTTGGAATAACTGATCGCGCACTGTGGCCGTATTGGCCGGATCACCGCCATCTGCCGCTTCCGCCCAATAGAGGGTAGCCGCATGATCGGCACGCCAGCCGATATCACGCCGACCGGTGGGTACCGCATCAAAGGCAATGGGTAAATTATCAGCAACCGGTTGCTGCACCACGTTATAAACTAACTTACCCGTGGCATCCCATACTTCAGCAGTATAGCCAAAACGAAATACCGGTACGGCATAGGAAAACGGCTGCTCTAAACGATTGACTAAAATAAAGTTATTATCAGGAGACACTTCAATACCGCGAAATAACTGCGGTTTGCCAATGGCAGTTACTTTATTATTTAGGCCAATTTTTACTAATTGACTGGTGAAGTAATGGCTAAACAAGGCTTCATCATGTTTATCTTTCAGTAAATCTTGATAAGTCCGCGCTGGCGCGGTGCGACCACGCGCTTCCGTCACGACAGGGCCAGTGGGCACTTTACTCGCTTGCGGCTCGGCACCACGTTTTGCCGGCACACTGCTGGCGAAAATCGCTTTGCTATCAGCTGACCACTGTAAAGCCCCACCCCAGATCGCATTAATCGGTGTTTTACTCCACTGACTGGCTTTCGCTTTAGCAATATCAACCCGCCATAAAGTCGCGATAGTGTCATCTAACTGAATAAACGCGAAATAACGACTGTCGGGCGACCAGCTTAAATTCACCGCTTTTAGGCTTTTTGGTAAACCACTGATCGCTCGACTTTGCTGAGTGGCAAGATCAATAAGTTGTAAAGAAGAGACGTAGCGTGGTTGCGCTGGGCCATTATTCGCTGGGTTAAAACGGACGCCCGCTAAACGGTACTCGGGTGCAGCTAAATCGGCAATACTGGGTAACGCAGGAAAAGCCGTGCTTAGCAATGTACGCCCATCAGGGCTTAAACTGGCACTGGGTGTCGGTGCGGCATCGACAATATCGATAATGTCTTGGCTAGGCTGTTGGTAATTAATATCAACGGCTGTGGCAAGCGCATAGCTACCATAAGCAAGCGCAGCCCCCAGCAGCAGAGTACGTAATAAGCTGTTCATGTTGTTTTCCTAATAAGTTATCAACTTCTTTTTAGCATGTTCTAGCACAGGCTGCTGTCAGTTTCGACCATCTAGGGAAAAGCTGAGATAAATGCACAAAACAGCGTTAAATCTTCATCATTTTTATGAACGGCAGATGAATAAAAAATGTTATTAAAATAAACCATATATGTAAAATCATTCAGATTATATTCAGGCGTTGCAGCAGATAGTAAGGGCGTATAACAACCCACAAGGAAAGACCATGTTAAATAAAATTTTAGCCATTGCCCTGGCAAGCAGTTTAGTGACGCCCGTTTTCGCAGCCGACTCACCTTTTTATATCGGTGGCCAAATCAGTAATACCACCTTAAAAGAATCTGCGGCTGGTTTTAGCGATGATTTTGATTTTACGGTATTAAGCGCCATCGCTGGTTATCAATTCACGCCTTTTTTTGCCACAGAATTACGCTTAGGTAAGGGCGTTAGCGGTGAAAGCTTTCAAGATATCGGCTATTCCGAAAAACTGGACGTAAGCCAACAAACCGCAGTGTTAATGAAAGGCAGCGTACCCATTACCGACGCATTTTCTCTGTATGGTGTTGCCGGTTATGCTGCCAGTAAGTTCACTTACAAAGAACGCGACGGCGATTTCTATTACTCTGATTCAGAAACCGTAGACGGTTTAACTTGGGGTGTTGGCGCGGGGGTAAAATTTACTCAGAACTTATCTGCAACCGTTGAATATTTACAAATGCCAAGTGAAAAGTTTAACGACGATGGCTTTGGCTACAAGCTAAAAAGTCATAACCTGAGCTTAGGTGTCATTTATCAGTTTTAATTGCAGCGCTTACTAAAAATCCGGTTTGCTCTTCAGCAAGAATGCAGCAAGCAAACCGGATGTTATAAAACATGGCACTAAGGGCCTAGACCCTTAGTGACCACCACTACCAAATTTTCACGCGCACATCTTCTTCACGATACATACCGTCACCCGGTTTGATATCGAAGGCTTCGTAAAACTCTGGCATATTCGACAGTACACCTAACACGCGGTACATGCCTGGCGAATGCGGGCCAGTGATCACTTGCTGGCGCAAGGCTTCATCACGGAATTTAATGCGCCACACTTGCGCCCAACCAATAAAGAAGCGCTGATCAGGAGTAAAACCGGCAATGGTTTGCTGTGGTTTATCTTTAGTGGCGGCCTTATATGCTTTATAGGCCACGGTTAACCCGCCTAAGTCCGCGATGTTCTCACCTAAACCCAAAGCACCTTGCAAGGTTAAGTTATCAATAGGATTAAACGCATTGTATTGATCAATCATCCGCTGCGCGCGCTCGCTAAATTGCTTCGCATCGCTGGGAGTCCACCAATCACGCAAGTTTCCGTCACCATCAGAACGGCGACCTTGATCATCAAAACCGTGCGTAAATTCATGGCCAATAACACCACCAATGGCGCCATAGTTAATGGCGTCATCCGCAGCTACATTAAAAAAGGGCGGCTGCAAAATAGCGGCAGGGAAAACGATTTCATTCATGGTAGAGCTGTAATAGGCATTCACGGTTTGCGGTGTCATGCCCCATTCATCACGATTCACTGGCTGGCCTAAACGCGCCACCATGCGTTGGTATTCGCACTCGCTGCTGCGGCGTAAATTGCCAATAAGATCATTAGCGTCAATTGTTAAACAGTCATAATCACGCCAAACATCAGGATAACCAATTTTCGTATTAAATTTGGCTAATTTGGCCTGCGCTTCCACCTTAGTCGGTTCGCTCATCCATTCTAACTCAGCAATGGCGACCTTAAATGAACCGCGTAGGTTTTCGATCATCTCGTCCATACGCGCTTTGGCTTCTGCTTTGAAGTAGCGATCGACATATTGCTTACCAACCATAAAGCCTAAGCTGCTGTCCACCACTCCCACTGCACGTTTTTCTCGGCTGCGCTGCTCTTGTAAACCACTGAGTGTTTTACCATAAAATTCAAAGCTCGCTTGCACAAAAGGCTCACTTAAATTACTGGCATTACTGCGAAGTAAATGAAATTTTAAGTAGGTTTGCCACTGTGCCACTGGCACATCACCCTGCATTTTGGCGAACGCCGTAAAATAAGATGGCTGACGTACCACAACTTCATTCACCTTATCCAGCTCGGCGGCAGCCATAAAACGCGACCAATCAAAGCCCGGTGCCACTTGTTGTAACTCGGCTAAAGTGTATTTGTTATAAGTGGCGTTACGATCACGATTTTGAATACGGCTCCACTGTGCTTCTGCCAATTGGGTTTCTAACGCAATAATTTGCGCCGCAGCTTGCGCTGGATTATCCCAGCCAGCCAACTGCCACAGGATTTGAATAAAGTCACTATATTGGCTTAACAGTTTTTTAGAGCGCTCATCATCTTTGAGGTAGTAATCGCGATCAGGTAAACCTAAACCCCCTTGGCTAGCACCTGTAATATATTGATCAGATTGACGTTGATCCTGACCAACATAAACAGACACCGGTGTCCCAAAACGGTAACGCTGTAACTCGCCCCATAACTCGGCAAGATCTTGATGTGTGCGTAACTGTTCAATACGCACAATGTCGCCCCGCAACGGATTTAACCCCAAGACGTTAATTAATGGCTCATTTAAATAAGAGGCGTATAAATCAGCAATCTTTTGCGCATCAGAGCCTTTGGCATGCTCACCCGCCGCCAGCTCGCGGATAATCTCTAACACTTGTTTTTCGGCATTTTCACGCAGCTCATCAAAGCTACCCCAACGTGAACGATCACCAGGAATGTCGGTGCTGTTTAGCCAGTTACCATTAACAAAACGGAAAAAGTCTTGCTGAGGCGCTACCGTTTGGTCAAAGTTTTTTAACTCAAAACCGGCTTTCTGTTCTTGCATCGCCAGTGTTTGCGCGGTTTGTTCCACGGTCGGCTGACTGCTACAGGCCGCTAATCCCAACGCGGCAGCAATGCCCAGCGCCAGTAAAGAAAGTTTTTTCATCATAGTTCCTTGGTTTTTTGTTTTATTGTTTTTAAAACGACTTGTCGAGTGTAGAAAAAGCCAGCAAAGCCTGTCCAGTAAACAGGATATTAGCCCTGCCGGCTGCGATAAACTTCGGTAGTTTTTGCCTTGATACGGTTTTACTTGAATTACGCCGCAAATTTCCGCAGGATCAGTGCATCATTTAGGTAATAGGACCTTGCTATGTTAGATACAGCGTTAAGCTCATTAACCGGTTTACCCTCTTTTTTGGCTTACTTTGCTTTGGCCATTATTTCTTTGCTGCTGTTCATTCGCTTATACAGCTGGGTAACGCCGCATGATGAGTTTGGTTTAATTCGAGCGAATAATCCTGCCGCCGCAGTGGCCTTTGCCGGCGCATTAATTGGTTTTGCATTGCCACTGTCTAGCGCCATTACCCATTCATTGTCATTGTTAGATTGTGCCATCTGGGGTGCAGTGGCCTTGCTAGTGCAAGTGCTAACCTTTTTTGTTAGCCAGTTGGCCTTAAAACAACTACCAGAACGTATCACCAAAGGCGATATCGCTGCAGGAATTTTTTCTGCAGGCTGTTCAATCAGCGTCGGTATGTTAAATGCCGCCTGTATGAGTTACTAAGGAGCAGACCATGCCAAAAACCACATGTAAACGTAGCCGCAAAGCGGCGCTCATTTTTATGGTGCCCGCCGCCACCTTGTTACTACAAGGCTGTGGCCAAGAAAAAACGGTAGAAGCTCAGGTTTACAATACACCAGATGAGTGTGCCGCTTTTTATAATCCACCGGCTCAATGCCAAGCTGCGTTTGAAGAAGCCGCCGCATTGCATCCGCAAGTGGCTCCTCGTTATGCCAATAAACAAGAGTGTGAGGCTGACTTTGGTACGGGCAGTTGCGAAACCGCACCGCAACAACAAAGTGCTCAAGGCAGTTTTTTTATGCCCATGATGATGGGCTTTATGGCCGGACAAATGCTCAATCGCGGTGGTATGGGTGCACAAGCGCCACAACAAAGCAGTGCAGCGGCGCGCAACAGTGTGCCGACGCAACCGTTGTACAAATCACGGGATGATCGCGGCACTTTTCGCACCGCAAGCAATGCACCGGTAGCAAGCCAATCTGGCCCAACACAGGTTCGGCCATCGGCCGTGCAGCCTAAACCTGCCAGCTTAGCGCGTCGTGGTGGCTTTGGCTCACAAGCGCAGCAACGCGCTACTGCCGCACAGCGCAGCAGCAGTTTCGGCGGTTAACATGAAACGCATCCCCATAGCACCGCGCCCAGGTTGGCAAGATTTCGCTGAAAGTGTGGGCTTTGATTTTCATACCATAGATGGCGAAGTCTACTGGGATGAATCGGCTTATTATCAATTCAGCTTGGCGCAAATTGAGCAAGACTTAGAAGCGCCAACCGAAGAGCTGCATCAAATGGCGTTGGATCTGATCCCCGACATTTTGCAAAACGAACAACAACTTACCCAGCTCGCTGTACCTGAGCGCTTTTGGGATGCGGTGCGTGATAGCTGGAATAATGCTGAACCTCATTTATACGGTCGCCTCGACTTTGCTTACAACGGCCAAGGCCCAGCTAAACTGTTAGAGTTAAATTACGATACCCCAACGTCTTTATATGAAACGGGCTTTTTTCAGTGGGTATGGCTAGAAGATCAGCAGATGAGGGGGGTGCTACCCGCCAATGCCGATCAATTTAACTCCTTGCAAGATAAGTTAGAGCAAGCCTTTGCCGAATTACCCTTACCCCAACCGTTTTATTTTAGTAGCGTGACGCAAAGTATCGAAGATAAAGGCACCGTCGATTATCTGATGGATATTGCGCTGCAAAGCGGCCTAGACAGCCGCTATATTCAATTAGAACAACTGGGGGATATTGACGGCCAGTTAGTCGATTTAGCCGGTTTCCCAATCCAAGGGTTGTTTAAACTATACCCGTGGGAATTTATGCTGCAAGAAGAGTTTGCCGCTACCTTACTGACTACAGAAACGCGTTTCTTAGAACCTCTGTGGAAAACCTTGTTATCTAACAAAGGTATCTTGCCACTGTTGTGGCAAAAATATCAGGGCCATCCTAATTTATTACCGTCATTTTTTGATGACGGTAAAAAGCCATTAACACCCGGCTGGGTACGTAAACCCTTATTCTCCCGTGAAGGTGCCAATATCGAAATGATCACTCCGGATGGACAAAGCTTGTTTGAACCCGGCCCATATAACGATAATGGCTATATTCGACAAGCCTTTGCACCTTTACCCCGTTTTGGTGAACACTTTACTTTAATTGGTAGCTGGGTGGTCGGTGATATGGCCGCAGGTATTGGCATCCGTGAGGATAACAGCCTCATCACTAAAGATAGTTCTCGCTTTGTACCGCATATCATCCTAGATTAAAGAATAATTATTCACTTATTGTGGATATAAAGTCACTTTAATGCTATGTTGCCTGCGTTATTTCCGTTCAAGTCTGGCAGTTTATGCCAATAGCTGCCAGACTTAACTTTAAATGTTAACCAAAGGATCTTCATCGCCCGTGCGCACTACTGAACTTGTCAGCGGTTTCCGCCAATCTGCCCCTTATGTGAATGCCCACCGCGGTAAAACCTTTGTCATCATGCTCGGTGGCGAAGCGATTATGCAATCGGGTATCCGCAGTATCGTTAACGATATTGCCTTGTTAAATAGCCTCGGTATTAAAATCGTTCTAGTGTATGGCGCTAGGCCGCAGATCAATCAGGCCTTGCAACAAGCCGGCTTAGAGCCACAATACCATAATCGCGTACGCGTTACTGACGACGAATCCTTTCGACTGATCAAACAAGTCGCCGGTGCCTTACAATTAGATATTACCGCTCGCTTATCGATGAGTTTGAGCAATACGCCCATGCAAGGCGCACAAATTAACGTGGTGAGTGGTAACTTCGTTATTGCGCAGCCGCTAGGCGTTGACGAAGGTGTCGATTATTTCCACAGTGGTAAAGTAAGACGCATTGATACCAACGGTATTCGTCGGCAATTAGACAACAACGGTATCGTACTGATGGGACCCATTGCGGCGTCTGTCACCGGGGAAAGTTTTAATCTGACCGCCGAAGAAATTGCCACGCAGGTCGCGATCCGTTTAAAAGCCGATAAGATGATAGGCTTTAACGAAGCAGGGGGCATTACTGACGAAGATGGGCAAATTACCGCCGAATTAATGCCAAACCGTGCTGAAGAAATTATGCAGCGATTAGCGGCAGACAGTGATGCTTGTGTAGGTACGGTAGCTTTTTTAAATGCCGCCATTACGGCGTGTCGAGCGGGCGTACCACGCTGTCACTTGGTTTGTTACAACGAAGATGGCTCAATCTTACAAGAATTGTTCTCACGTGATGGTATCGGTACGCAAGTGGTTACCGAATCCGCAGAAAAACTCCGGCGCGCGGCGATCAGCGATATCGGTGGTATCCTTGATTTAATCCGGCCGTTAGAGCAGCAAGGCCTGTTGGTGCGCCGCTCACGCGAGCAATTAGAAATGGAAATTGAACATTTCACACTGATCGAACGTGACGGTTTAGTCATTGGTTGTGCAGCGCTGTATCCGTTTCCTGAAGATAATGTCGGCGAGTTTGCCTGTTTAGCCGTACATCCTGATTATCGCGATGCCGACCGTGGCAGCATCTTGTTAAAAAGCGTGATCCAGCAAGCACGGCAGCGCAAGTATGACCGGTTATTTGCCTTAACCACCCGCAGCATTCACTGGTTTTTGGAGCAAGGCTTCCAGCTGGTAACTGTCGATGACTTACCTAGTCAGAAAAAGCAGCTGTATAATTATCAGCGCCGCTCAAAAATTTTAGCACTCGATTTTTAAAACTCCACGCCAGCTAAGCTGGCGTTGTTGTTTCAAACAGGGCTAAATCATCTCGATGCACGGCCACTTCACTTGGGCAATACCCTAACAAGCTGGCAATCTGCTGGCTTTTCGCACCACGAATTTTGGCCAGTTCTAAAGCACTGTACTGACTGATCCCCTGCGCCAAGGTAAGCCCCGCCTCTGTTTGCAGCAATACTGCATCACCCTTATCAAAACTTCCTTCTGTCGCCGTAATGCCCGAGGGCAGTAATGATGCGCCGCGCTGTTGTAACGCCTGAGCAGCACCCGCATCAACCACAATACTTCCCTGCGGTTTTAAGTTGTGCCGCAACCAATGTTTCTTGGCGCTGATGCGCTCTTGTTGCCGCTGAAACAAAGTACCACAGTGCCGATCGGCTAATAACGCATCAAAGGTTGTGGCCTTTTGTCCATTAATAATCAGCGTATCAATACCGGCCTTAGTGGCTTTATCTGCCGCTTGAATTTTCGTTGCCATACCGCCCGTGCCAATGGCATGGTGGCTGCCGCCCGCCATCGCATAAATAGCGGGAGTTATATGCTCAACTAAGGGAATAAGCTTGGCCTCTGGTGTAATACGCGGATTGGCATTAAACAAACCGTCAATATCAGAGCAAATTAATAAGGCATCAGCATCGGCTAAAATTGCGACCATCGCGGCGAGATTATCGTTATCGCCCACTTTTAATTCCGCTGTGGCTACCGTGTCGTTTTCATTGACTATCGGCAGCACCTGATTTGCTAACAAAGTGCGCAAGGTGTTATCGATATTCAGATAACGGCGCCGATCTTTTAAATCATCGTGGGTCAGTAAAACCTGCGCACAA
This sequence comes from Alishewanella sp. HL-SH05, assembly GCF_052655985.1. The sequence goes on along the minus strand of NZ_CP199753.1, from coordinate 475,954 downwards.
TCAAAATCAAAAAGCTGTGCCCAGCAAGCCATCATGCGGCTTTGCCCTACTGCCGCCATCGCTTGTTTAATGTTAATCGGCAAAGGTAACTGCTTAAAACTAATCGCATTGCGCCCAGCAGCGACACTGCCTGATGAAACCAGCACCACTTCAGTACCCGCAGCGCGACACTCGGCAATAAAGCGCGCAATCGACAATAAATAGCGTGTTGAACAGCCGTCTGCCGAAGGTGCAATTAAAGCACTACCCACTTTTAACACTATACGTTTCCAACCTCGAACGGGCATATCCTGCATCCTTAGCACTCATTTAACTTACCTAGCTTAAAGTTTGGAAGTCTATATGTCTATTGCTATTTATCTGCTAACACTGATATCAATTCAGCCATGATTCAGCCGCTAGGCCTAAGCTTAGCCTTAATTACCTTGCTTCACGGAGTAACACCATGAATTTAAAAGTCTCTACCGCCTTAATGATATCAGCCAGCTTAGTCTTAGCCGGTTGTGCAACCACAGAAAATCAAAATACTGCGCGCGGTGCCGCTATTGGCGCCGTTGTTGGTGCCGTTGCGGGTAAAGCTACGGGTAACCATAAAGACAAGCGTATCGTAATTGGTGCTGCCGTAGGCGCCTTAGCCGGTGCTGCCGTTGGTAGCTACATGGATAAGCAAGAAAAAGCCCTGCGCGAAGAGCTTAGTGGCTCAGGCGTTAAAGTGATCCGCAATGGCGATAAACTGATGTTGGATATCCCAGCTCAGCTAACCTTCGAGATTAACCGCTCAGACGTGCGTGCCAGCTTATACCCTGTATTAAATGATATCGCCAAAGTATTGCGCGATTATCCTAAAACCATGTTAGTGATTGCTGGCCACACCGATGATACCGGTACACGCCAATACAACATGACCTTATCTACTGCCCGTGCTGATGCCGTAAAAAATTACCTAGTGGCGCAAAGTGTGCAGTCGATACGTTTAGAAACCATTGGTTATGGCCCGGATTACCCTGCTTTACCGAATAATTCAGATGCCAATCGTGCAGCAAACCGCCGTGTCGAAATTCATATTGAACCAGTAGTTGAATAAACTACAAGCCTTAAACAAAAACGCAGCCTAAAGGCTGCGTTTACTATTTTAATATTATACCCATGCAACTTTTAGCTTTAATTAACTCAACGCTAAAAGCTGACTTAAAGTAAAATGGATACCAGCGAATTATTTCTTACCTAATCTTGTTCTAACCGCCATGATTAATCCAAAACCAAACAGTAACAATGTTGCTGGTGCCGGCACGGCAACAGTGTCAGAAACAGAACTAGTACCAGGACCTGTGCGATATAATTCACCCACAGCTGCCGCAGTTAGCAAGCTATCATTCCATATTTGAATATTATCAATGTAACCTGTGTAGCTTTCTGTTGTTGCTCTGTTAATACCCACTCTGAAGTTTTGTAACCCGCCTGGGTTATAACCAATGTTTTGAACGAAAGCACCATTAAAATATAAGCGGGCATTACTACCACTAAATTTTTGCACAACGATATGCTGCCAATCATTCGCAACCACAGCACCAATAGTTGAGTTAGTACCGTTAGCAGAGATCAGTCTATAATCGCCATCAAAGCTGTCTATTTGCCAAGAGTTAGCATTGGTAGGGCCGGCTAAATTTGAAAATATTCCTTTAAATTGGCCTTGGTTTGCTTGCTCAGTGAAAAGCCATAGAGATAAAGTCCAATCCGTTAAACCCCCTGGCCCGGTTACGTTTAAATAATTTGCACTGTTACCATCAGAGAAATAAGCTTGTTTAGAAAAGTCCGCTGTGCCAACTGTGGCTAAATTGTAAACGGATGATTGGGTGTTGTTGGCAGCATTTCCGTCAAAATCATAAGCGGCAATGAGGCCTGCTGACGCTTGTGTAGAAATGGCTGCCATAGCTGCAAATGCTAATAGCCGTACAAATTTCATAGTGCTTATCCCTAAATTAAAACTGTCATTTTTGTTAAGTAAAAATGCTTAATAGTACAAAAGAGTTATCAAGCAAAAATAATGCCAAACATCAAGTGCATGATTTAATTAAATTTAAAAAGAAGTCGCTGTTGCGATTGTAAAAAATCCTGACATTTACAAAGTAGCAAAAATGCTTTTGCCCGGGCGAAGCGCTTACCTATTAATCATAAGAAATAATCAGTAGGCTCGGCTTTTTATCGTTTGGCTAACCATAGCGGAGACAACAAAGGGTAACTCAGCGTGATTAGCTAAATGTGTTCTCTTAACATCAACTGTTTTAAAATGTATTACTAAACACTTTCTTTGTGATAAAACGCTGAGCTATTCATGCTCTATATTTGACGATATGCCGCTAAGCAGCCATAGTGGCAGTATTGCAACCGGCATTCATTTTCAATGGCAGTAACGTTTTTATGCGCTTGTCTCTGGTCATTTTACTATTTACAGCTTTCAGCATCAGCGCTTCAGAAAACCTGAGTGACCACGAAGCGTTTTGTCAGCAAGACAACACGATAAGCTGTGAGCACTATCTGCAACAGCAACTTACTGCAACTACCCCCTACAGCAATAATTGGTTTCGGATAAAAGCCTACCAACTCAATTATCTGTTTGATAAACAGCATTTTTTACAATTACAACATGAAGCAGAGTATTTATTAACGCAGCCCGCTATGCCTGATGTGTTTCGGGTACAACTCTATTTTTACTATGCTAAAGCGCTGTTTTATTTTAAAAAAACCGATGAAGCAAAAATCTATGCTGCCAAAGCAGTGGCAATCTTAAAGGAGGTTTACACCGCTTTTGGTAACCCACTGCGAATAGTCGAGTTGGCCAACCTGCAATACTATTTAGGCGAACTTGATCAGGCAGAGCAACTCCTGCGTTTTGCTCAATCGCATTATTCTAAAAGTATCGATCCTCTGTTCTTATTCGAACTGAATTCTAATTTGGCACATATCAGCCATCAGCGAAATGATTTAGCGTCTGCAGCAGCTTACCGTGCAGACGCATTGGCTGCTGCTATTTCGCTTGGTCATACTGGCAAAATGATTATCGGGATGGGCAATCTGGCCCGCACACAACAACTACTAGGCCAGTTAGCGGCGGCAGATCAGCTCTACCAAGATTCGCTAAAGTATACCGCCGAGCCAGAGCACCAAGTGCAACACCATATTCATCTGCTGCGACTGCTGGAGATAAACCTACAGCTCAAACGTCCAGCGCAGGCTTACAGCTACTTTAAGCAAATCGAGCCAGCAGCATTGGGCAGTTTTCATCAACAACTGTATCAGCAACTCGCCACTCGCTTGGCGCAAACCGCTGAGGAATAAAGCATGCATTGCTGCTTAATGTTGTAAAGAAAAACACCGCACTCTATTTTTGCTTAGGGAAGTGTCACAACCCCTGATCACAGCAGTAGAATAGTTTGCTTGATCGATTTACGCACAATGTTAACGTTATTTTCATGCTTAAACCCATTTAACTGCCTATACTGCGCTCATGTTCCGCTCTCAATAAATTAAGCTATGTACCAACGCAAACTGATTGTCTCGCTTTGTATTTTATTAACCGTGGTACTACTGCAGTCTGTCATCAGCTTTTGGGCGCACCAAAATTCTGAATTTCATACAGAGCGTAACCGAATTGCCAATCAGATGCTGGCAGAGTTTTTCTCGCTGCGTGCGGATAAGCAACGGCTAAAAGTGTGGTTGGCAGAATATCTGCTCACCGAAAATGCCAATACGGATTTTCGTGACACCTTGTCATCCCGTATGCAGGCACAATTGACGGATCTAGACCAACTGGCTATTCGCGATCAACTATACAGTACCAGTGAGGCCGATTTACAACATATCATGGCACAAGTGAAAGTCATTTCACTGCTGCAAAGCAACTTACAAACCTTAGAGCGGGCGCTAAAAACACAAGAAATTGCGCTATATAGCGATGATGCCGAACGGTGGCGTATTTTAATCGCCATGTTTGACACCTTTCAAGACGCAGACTTAGCGGAACTGCTGCAACAGGCGATCTTGCAACAAAAACAACGTGCTGAGCTCACCGAGCAAGATGCGCTAAACGCACTGCTGTTAGTCAAACGCGCTATTGCCGCGATCAGTGTCATTGCCATTTTGCTTACCTTATGGCTGGCGATATATCTGTCACGGGCGTTGAGTCGCCCTTTGCAAAATTTGCTAAGCGGCACGCAACAATTGCAGCAAGGGCATTTTTCACACCGCATTCATGAAAGTGGCTCGACCGAGTTTGCTGAACTCGCCCGGCAATTTAATCTCATGTCGGGCTATATTTTTGCTTACGCCGAACAAGAAAAGAAAACCCAACAAGCCACCGAGCAACTGGTGCAAACCCGCACCAGTGAGTTGCAAAATGCTTTAACGCAGTTGCATCATGCTGAACAGCGACAAAAACAGCTGTTAACCGACATTAGCCATGAATTACGAACACCGGCCACCAGCATTCAGGGTGAAGCTGAAATTAGCTTACGCGGTAAAGACAAAGATATTGCTGAATATAAAGAAGCATTCGAGCGTATCCTCGCGGCCAGTAACCAACTGAATCAACGCATTGATGATTTGTTATTTTTGGCTAGAGGTGAAGACCGTCTGGTACAGGTTAGCCTTAAACCTTTGCTTACCAGCACTTTTATGGGCATGGCATTGAATATCATTAAGCAACATCTGAATAGCCGTTTTGAACTGGAGCATTGCCTCGTGCCTAGCCTACCTGAAGATCAATGGTTACTGCTCGACGTTGAAAAGTTTGCGGTGGTATTGCGTATTATTACCGACAATGCCCAACATTATTCACGCCAACATACCTGCCTGAAACTGGCGTTTAGCGCTGATCAAAACGAGCTTCGACTGCAACTGACAGACCAAGGTATTGGCCTACAACCGGCAGATAGGCAACAGCTGTTTCAACGACATTACCGCAGTGCAGCAGCACGGCAGGCGCGTCCAGATGGCTTGGGTGTGGGCTTATGTATCGCTAAAGCCATTGTTGAAGCGCATGACGGCAGCATCCGCCTTGACGCTAATGATATTAAAGGCTGCACGGTAACGATTGGCCTCCCTCACTTTTGTGGAACTGAAGATGAAAATACTGATTGTTGAAGATGATGAAAAAGTGGGGAGTTTTTTATCCCGAGGGCTGAAAGCCGAAGGTTACTTGACCTTATTACTGGACTCCGGCGCAGGTATTTTTGACGTGTTAAGCCAATTTGAGCCCGACGTTATCGTCTTAGACCGTATGCTCCCCCAAACAGACGGTTTAACCTTGTGTCAGCAATTACGCAGCCAAAAAGTAAGCGCCCGTATTCTTATTTTATCCGCGTTGTCTGAAGTGGACGAGCGTGTTAAAGGGTTACGCGCCGGTGCCGATGATTACCTAGGTAAACCTTTTCATTTTGAAGAGTTACTGGCGCGTATTGAAGCATTAGGTAATCGCATGGCCGCAGGCGAACGCACCAGGCAACTAACAGTAGCCGACTTGCAGCTCGATTTAGATAGCATGACCGCGCAGCGTGCCGGCACCACTCTGACGTTAACCGCCAAAGAGCTCGGCATACTGGAACTGTTAATGAGTAACAGTGGCAAAGTGTATAGCCGCGAGCGCATCCTGACCAATGTGTGGGGCCTAAATGAAGATCCCCTGACCAACATTGTTGATGTGTATATGGCGAGGCTACGGAAAAAAATTGACGATCCTTACCCAATTAAATTGCTCCACACCCGGCGTGGCTTGGGTTACTGCCTGCAAGAATGATTGACTGCGCGACAAGGCATTACGTTTGTCACGTTTTTTCGGAGACTTTTCGATAAAAAGGGCTAGTAACGCTGTTGTGTTACTAGCCAAGGCTGGGATGAGCTGGGTAATACGCGTCAAACACGCGTTGGCAATTTATTGGCTATAAGGTAAAGAAGAATGGTGCAATACGATGCGCAGCGCGCCTTGCTCATCCTTCTTAAAGCCCCAAGTTTTATCCACGGTGGTTACGTTACCGCCTTTGTCAGTCAGCATAACGTGGCCCATCGTTAAAGCTAAATCACCATTAATATAGACACTGGCATTGCTAAAGTCATAACCCTGCCAACCTTTTAGCGCAAAGCCGCTGTCATTGGCATATTCGGCATTGTTGCCGATAAAATAAGACAAGGCGCCGTTATAGTTGGTGCGAAATGTCTGGTTGCCATTAGCTAAAGTGGGTTTAAACAACACCGCACCTAAATTGTAACCATAGGCGGCATCTAACACTTGGCGGGCCACTTTTTCAGCTTGCGCTTGTCCACCTGCGGTGTAAGCCGCGCTAATGTCAATGAGTGCTTGTCCCCAAGCTTGCTGCGCTGTTTTCACTTCAGCTTCAGTAATGTTGTTGTTTACTACCGGCGAGGCCATAACCGCACTGCTCGCCAACACAGAGAGCGCTATTGAAACCATTACTAACTTTTTGTTCAGCATAATTATTGTTCCGTTCTATTAAGTGACAAGAGGTTGTATCTAACTGCTAACCATCTTACTCAGACAATCTGAACAACAACTCCCACTAAACATGAACACAACGCAGCACTTAGATTAAAAATAAATGAACAACGACAACTACGTCGTTTGTTTCAACACACTGGCTTATTTAAAGCGGCACTGTTTGACGCTTGCGCTAACCAGCACTTGTCACTTCTGACAATTCGCATTTGACGGCCATAATGTTACGTTATAACATATGGCAATTGTTATACTGTAACAATTTCCCATGCGCATATTCTGCAAAATACGGCTCGTCATTACTGACAACAGGACCGGATATCGCACACTGAGAGATTTTATGAAAGACATTATCGCCGCGGCGTTATCAGGCCTGTGTATCGTCCATTGCCTTGCTACCCCGATTTTATTGCTGTTGGGCAGCTCTGGCTTAATGCTTGGCGTATTAAGCTCAGAGTGGTTTCATTATTTGATGTTACTTCCCATCAGTGTATTACTGGCCTGGAGTCTGCCTGGTGGTTGGTGCGTACACAAGCATACCGCCCCTTTTGTCTTGGGTTTGGCAGGTTTTTTACTGCTAATCATCTCTCTTTTCGCCTCGCACCATGCAGAAACCGCATTGTCTTTGATTGGAGGTGGGCTGTTAATCGGCGCGCATCTCTATAACCGTCAACTGCTTCTTCAAGCACAAGGAATGCAACATGCTGCCCACTCAGCGTAGTAACGACAAACGCCTCCCCGTTACCGTGTTATCAGGCTTTTTAGGTGCCGGTAAAACCACATTACTCAATCATGTTTTAAATAACCGCGACGGTTTGCGCGTCGCGGTTATTGTGAATGACATGAGTGAAATTAACATTGATGCCCATCAGTTAAATAAAGAGGTCAGCCTTAACCGTGCTGAGGAAAAACTGATTGAAATGAGCAATGGCTGTATTTGCTGCACCTTACGTGAAGATTTATTGATCGAAATTAGTAAACTGGCTAAAGCCGGTCGTTTTGATTATTTATTAATTGAATCGACCGGTATTTCAGAGCCGCTACCCATTGCAGAAACCTTTACTTTTGAGCACGAAGACGGCCAAAGCTTAGCCGATATTGCTCGGCTAGATACACTGGTAACAGTGGTAGATGCCGTAAACTTTATGGCTGACTTTGAGACCGCGCATGACTTAGCCGAACGAGGAGAAAGTTTAGGTGAAGACGACGAACGCAGTGTCGCTGATCTACTTATTGAGCAAGTCGAGTTTTGCGATGTCTTGGTGATCAGTAAAACCGATTTAGTTAGTGCAGAGCAATTAGCACGCTTCAGCGCCATTTTACGTAGTTTGAACAGCCGTGCTCGCATTATTTATGCTGAGAAGGGCCATGTCGCATTGCCGCAAATACTCAACACAGGCTTATTTAATTTTGAACAGGCTCAGCAAGCGGCAGGCTGGTTAAAAGAGTTACGCGGCGAACATAAACCCGAAACGGAAGAGTACGGCATTAGCAGTTTTGCTTTTTATGCTCGTAAGCCTTTTCATCCAGAGCGATTTTACCATTTTTTACATCAAGACTGGCCAAGTGGGCGTTTATTGCGCTCTAAAGGCTATTTCTGGTTAGCTAACACGCCTGAGCATGCTTGGCTGTGGCATCAGGCGGGTGGCATGGCTCGTTATCATATCGCAGGACTGTTTTGGCAGGCTGTACCCTCAGAGCAATGGCCCGAAGAGGCAGAGATGCAAGACGCGATTAAACAAAGCTGGCAGGAACCCTTTGGCGACCGCCGCCAAGAGTTGGTATTTATAGGGCAGCAACTGGATAAAACGGCAATACTGGCACAATTGAACGCGTGTTTACTTACTGACAGCGAACTAGCGCAAGGCGAACAGCATTGGCAGCAGCTGCCCAGCTTATTTGTTCAGGAGCAAACCGTATGAGCGCGCTAGCCTTCAATGCGTTTCGCCCCCAGATACAACAGGTCATGGCTGAGGATCCCACTGACCTGACCCGCATATTTAGTGATGAGGTGAATTTAGTCAGCTGGCAACGAAATGCCGATAACGCCATCGCAGAATACTGCCGCACACTGGCGCTTACGATGCCAATCAAACGTATTGTTCATGTTGACTCGGTACAATCCGATATCGGTCATGCCTTACCTGATGCGCAGGGAAAAGAGGCTTTTCTGCACGATATTGCCCTGCTCTGCCACATGTTCAGTTGCTTAATGGATTGCCAGCAACTGGGGCTACGTTTAGAAACCTTACGTCAACCGATGTGCCCCAAATTTCATACTGATCATCTGGTGTGCCGTTTGGTATGCACTTATCTTGGCCCTGGCACCGAATGGCTAGACGCGAACGCTAATACCTTAAAAGCTGCCCCCTTTGCCGTTACGTTGCTTAAAGGCTCAGGCTGGGAGGGTAACGAGCAGCACGCTATTGTTCACCGCTCACCCGCCGGTGACGCCCCCCGCGTGTTACTAACCTTAGATCCGATGTAACATCACACATATGATGACAAAGCCGCTAATCTCTTCGATCACGTGATTAGCGGCAGCAACGCAAATAAGCTTGTTATCCCAGCTAGTTAAGTAAATTAAGGCTGTACCGTCTTCGCTTCGCTGTAAGCTTGCGTGCCCCACAGCGGTACCGTCGACAGGCTGTGTTTAAAGCTGCCTGAGGTTTCTTTGGTGGAGTAAGACAAATACATTAACGTCTGGTTTTCAGCATCGAAAATACGTCGAATTTTCATGCTTTTAAAAAAGATGCTTTTTGATTTGGTAAACAGCACTTCACCGCTTTTGCTCTTATCTATTTTAGCGATCATCTCAGCAGTAATCGGGGCTGTTTGGCGACAAGCAATACCGCTATCAGAAGGGTCTGAAAGATTTAGATTGGCTTCAATGCTGGATACATGACAAGTCACACCGGTGACCAGCGGATCAGTAAAGGCATCAAGTTTAATATCCTTAGTGGTAAAGACGCCTAATGACACGTCGCCCACTTCATTGCGGTTACACCCCGCCAGTATTAACAACAGTAAAACGCCAAAGAGTAAGCGCATATTAAGTTCTCCTTAGTTAAATCAGTGCTTTGCTGCAAGCTACCGCAGCAAACAGTATAGGTACCAGTAAAACACACCGGCGCAATTGTTGTTAGTATTTAACAGCTCGATTCTGAGTTCAAGAATTGCTACTCGTGCAAACTCAAAGTGCGTCAAGATAATTTACAGTTAACTGTAAAAAAATAAATCACTTAGAGCAGGTCTTATTTTATTTAATAAGAAAAAAAATTAAACCATTGATATTTATTACTAAACATTTAAAGCGGATTGATTTTTGCATAATAATTACTGTCATACTCTTTGTGATAATAATTAATAACATTTTAGGAATTAAATCAGTGATAAAAGTAATAAAAAATATATTCTGCTTATTCGTATTCATGCTTAGTAGCCAGCAAGCTATGGCAACCATAATCAACTTGAGCGATGATAGCTTTTCTGAGCAAACGATTGGCTTTGATTTTACTTTTTTTGGTCAAACATTCAATTCTGTATTTGTCGGCTCAAACGGATACCTGACCTTTACTAGTGGTGATACAGATTTTACTGAATCTGTTTCTGAGTTTTTAGACGAGCAAGCTCGAATTGCAGTGTGGGATGATTTTAATCCTGCGACAGCTGGAAATATTGAAGTAATCAAGTCAGCTACCTTCTTTTCAGCTGTTTATAGCAACATTCCTCAGTTCGGAAACAATGACAGCAATAGTTTTTCTATTAGCCTTTTTCAAAATGGGTTAATAGAAATTATGTTTAGTAGTTTGAACACCAACGATTTATTGGTGGGTATATCTACAGGTGGTGGCAGAACAGGTAGCTCAGTTGATTTATCAACTCGCGGTGCTTGGAATACAACAACTTCTATTTATGAGCAATTTTCTGGCAATTTTGACCTGAACCAACGTACATTAACATTCAATACTGCTGTTGATGTGCCTGAACCAAGTTCAATTGCCATTCTTACATTTGGATTAATTGGATTGATGAGTCGTCGCCTGATCAAATAACAATCATATTTATCAACGTAATTGCAAGGCTACTTCCGTAGCCTTTTTTATAAAAATCATTTCGTCTAGTGTTTGTGTCACTAGAACAACTTCATACATTTGCAGATAAAAACCACATACGGTGCCTTTACGTATGGCATACTTCATCATCTAGGTTGTCGGCGGGGTTTGGCTGTCAGCTCGGTTAGTCTTTTTAAGCTCGGAAATGCCCTATATGTATCTGATTTGTTTTGACTTGGACGGCACCCTGTTAAACAACGCCTCTGAGATCTCCCGCTTTACCTACGACACCTTACAACTGTTAAGCGAGAAAGACATTGCCTTCACCATTGCCACCGGGCGCACTATGCTGTCGGCACAGCGAGCGGTGGCGGGTCATAAATTTGTTTTACCGCAAATCTATAATAATGGTGTAACTATCTGGGATCCGAACACCCAGCAACTGACCTTAGAGAACATCTTAGAGCAGACTGAAATTAATACTATTCTTGAGCTTGCTCTGCGCCAAGGGATCTCGCCCTTTGTGCACGTGATTGCACAGCACCAACATGTGGTGTTTCATGCTGAAACCCAGCACGATGTGGAAAAAAGACTGGTCGAAAAGTACTTTAGCGACACGCCACAACAGCTACAGCCGCTTCACGCCTTAGCGCCTGAGCATCAGGTCACGAATATCAGCATGATTGGCGAGGCAGCCACCATTCATGCCATGTGGCTAAAATTAAACACCTATCCAAACCTTATTGCCTACTCAGGCCCTGCCCTTGAGGGACCGCAGTACCGTTGGATGGACGTGCATCATTACCAAGCCAATAAAGGCAAGGCCGTCGCGCAGTTGAAAAAACAACTGGGGGCCAGCAAAGTTATTTGTTTTGGGGATGGTGATAACGATTTAAGTATGTTTGCTTGTGCTGATGAAAGTTACGCCCCCGCCAATGCGATAGACGAAATTAAGCAAGTGGCCAGTGCGGTGATTGGCCATCACCATGAAGATGGCGTCGCGCATTTTCTACGCGAGCGTTTCTCGCTCTAAACAACAACGCCTGCAATAGCAGGCGTTGACATGACCAGCCAGCCTTGCCTTAGGTTGCCGCAAAAGCCTTTTTAACAAAGTTTGGCAAGGCCGCGGCGGCTTTATGCACCTCAACGTTGTAATACTCGGTATCAAAGCCAGCGTTCGCCGCCGCTTCTTCGCGAAAACCGTTAAATTCACCGCTTTTCTTCGCCAAGGTACAGGTCCACCAACCAGAGGGATAAACCATTTGCGGGAAGTTTAGTGTTTGCAAACTGGCAAAACCGGCATCGCTCATCGCTTGACGCATCGCGGTTAATAACGGCATATGAATAAGTGGCGATTCGCTTTGCTGCACTAAGATACCGTCATCGGCTAACGCCGCTAAGCAGCTAGCATAAAAAGCGCGGTTAAATAAACCTTCGCCCGGGCCAATCGGATCGGTAGAATCAACAATAATCACATCAATGGAGCCGGCGGCCGCTTCACGCATAAATTTAATGCCGTCTTCAAATTTCAGCGTGGCACGTGGGTCATTGTTAGAGGCACACAGCTCAGGGAAATATTTTTCCGCCATCCGCGTGACTTGCTCGTCGATATCAATTTGCGTCACGCGCTCAACACCGGGGTGTTTTAATACTTCGCGTAAAGTGCCGCAGTCACCGCCACCAATAATCACCACATTTTTTGGGTTAGGATGCGTGAAAAGTACAGGGTGACTCAGCATTTCGTGATATAAGAAGTTATCACGGCTACTGAGCATAATAACGTCATCAATCACCATTAAATTACCAAAATGGGTGGTTTCGTACATGGCAATTTTCTGAAATGGTGACTGCACTTCGTCCAATTTCTTGGTAATCGCTAGACCAAACACACTACCACTGTCGGCAAACACCTCAGTAAGCCACTTTTTGTCATTAATTACTGACATAATTTCCCCCTGCATCGTATAAGGGGCGTATTTTGCCTGTGTTACAGGCCACATACAAATTTTTTGGGCAATTTTGCTGCACCAACCCGTTATAGGCTTTAAACTATAGCAGTTAATTTTTTTGAGGAAGCACAATGTCAGCTTGGGGTTTTGAAAAAGCGCGATCGATTTATAACGTGGCAGTCTGGAGTGAAGGCTATTTTGACGTCAATCAGGACGGTGATCTTATTGCCTATCCCGACCAAGATCACAGTAAAAACGGGATCAGCTTTCCCGAGCTTACGCAGCGTTTCAAAGAAGAAGGCTTAACCTTACCGGTTTTAGTTCGCTTTACCGATATTTTGCAGCACCGGGTGGACACGTTAATTAAGTCGTTTCAACTGGCCAAAGCAGAAAAAGAATATCAAGGACAATACACTGCCGTTTACCCCATTAAGGTAAACCAGCAGTTCTCTGTAGTAAAACGCTTAATTAGCCACGACAGCGGCAAGGTCGGCTTAGAAGCCGGTAGTAAGCCTGAATTAATGGCGATCTTGGGTGTGACTGAACAACCGCTGCAAATCGTTTGTAATGGTTATAAAGACAGCGAATTTTTACGCTTAGCCACCATCGGCCAAATGATGGGCCACACCGTGTATGTGGTGGTAGAAAAACTGTCTGAGCTTAAAACGCTGATCCGCGAAATTGATAACTTAGGCGCAGCACCGCGCATTGGTATTCGTATTCGCTTAAACTCGGTAGGTAAAGGCAAATGGCAAAACACCGGTGGTGAAAAGGGCAAGTTTGGCTTAACCGCTACCCAAGTATTGCAAGCGATCGACGTACTGCGTGCGGCAAACAAACTCGACCTGCTGCAATTAGTGCATTTTCATATCGGCTCACAAATTGCCAATATCCGTGATATTCACAACGCTATCCGTGAATGTGCCCGTCACTATGCAGAATTGCGCACCCTTGGCGTGCCTATCACCACGGTTGATGTGGGTGGTGGCTTAGGTGTCGACTATGAAGGGTCGAAATCGCGCTCAGCCTGCTCGATGAACTACACCATGATGGAATATGCACGTAACGTCGTTAACGGCTTAAAAGAAGTCTGTGACGAGTACGATTTACCTCATCCAAACATTATTACTGAATCGGGCCGCGCCATGACCGCACACCATGCGGTATTGGTTACCGATGCGATTGATATTGAACGCGCACCGGGTTTAGTCAATTTACCTGAGCCCAGCGAAGATTCACCCACAGTGATCTTAGGTTTGTGGGAAGCTTATCAAAGCGTCACGCCACGTTCAGCAATTGAAGCCTATCACGATGCGATCCACTACTTCACTGACGCTCATGCCCAGTATGTGCACGGTTTATTAACGCTGCAAGATTGGTCGTTATTAGAGCAAATTTACTTCGCTACCATTAACAAAGTGCGCGCAAATTTAGATTTATCAGCGCGTTCGCATCGCAGTATTCATGATGAGCTAAACGAAAAGCTGGCAGATAAGCTGTTCGTTAACTTCTCGCTGTTTCAATCCATGCCAGATGCCTGGGGTATCGACCAACTGTTCCCAGTAATGCCACTCGAGCGGATGAATGAGCCACTGAACCACCGTGCCATTATTCAAGATATTACCTGTGACTCAGACGGTATGCTAAAAAGCTATGCCGATGGTAATGGTATTGAATCCAGTTTACCGCTGCCAGAATACAGCGACGATAAGCAGTATTTACTCGGCATGTTTATGGTGGGGGCTTATCAAGAAATTTTAGGTGATTTACACAACTTATTTGGCGATACCGATTCAGTGCACGTTGAACTAACAGATGATGGCAGCTACAAGCTAACCAATATCATCAAAGGCGACACCGTAGCCGATGTATTACGCTATGTGCAGTTTGATGCGAAGAAGCTGATTGCCTCTTACACTAAACAACTGGCGAAACTTGAAATGGAAAGTGAACGTAAAGATGAACTGCTGGATGAATTAAAAGCCGGCGTTTATGGTTATACCTATTTCGAAGATTAAGCTAGAATAGCAACTGATCGGACGAGTAACGCACCTAATAAGCGCGTTACTCGTCTTACATTTATTTCCTGTTGCCACCTCGGCAGCACTAAATAATCAGGTGCGTTATGTTGGCGTTTTTACCCAAACCCCTTGTCGGTGTGCTCTCCATCCTACTGTATACCATCAATACTTTGTTCTGGTTTGTCCCTATTTTGTTACTGGCCATTCTGAAGTTGCTGCCAATACCGCTTTGGCAAAGCGGCCTCACTTATCTGCTGGATGCCTGTGCCGTATGTTGGATCAGCGTGAACAACTTCACCACGGCATTATTCACCCGTATTCGTTGGCATGTTCAAGGCATCGAGCAACTGTCGCGTAAAGAGTGGTATTTGATTATTGCTAATCACCAATCTTGGGCAGATATCTTGGTATTACAGAAGATTTTTAATCGCAAAATTCCATTTATTAAATTTTTTCTGAAAAAAGAACTGCTGTATGTGCCGTTTCTGGGCATTTGTTGGTGGGCGCTCGATTTTCCTTTTATGAAGCGTTACAGCAAAAGCTTTTTACAGAAAAACCCGCACTTGCAGGGTAAAGACATCGAAACCACACGCAAAGCCTGCGAAAAATTTCGCTTTAAGCCCGTGTCGATTATGAATTTTGTCGAAGGCACCCGCTTTACTCAAGCAAAACACCAGCAGCAACAATCGCCCTTTGCGCATTTGTTAAAACCGAAAGCGGGTGGTACCGCCTTTGTGCTTGGCGCCATGGGCCAACAACTGCATAAGCTGCTGGATGTAACCATTTATTATCCGCAAGGCATCCCCACCTTCTGGGATTACATCTCGGGCAAAGTTCATGCTATAACAGTAAAGGTACAGGTGTTGCCCATTACAGAAGATTTGATTGGCGACTACAATGATCCTGCTTACAAAGCACATTTTCAGCAATACATTAATCAGTTGTGGTTAAATAAAGATCAACAACTGGTCGAGCTAGATAAAAACAGCCAGTAAACAAGGAGTGGACGATGTTAAGCATGTTGCCAGGGTTTCTGTTATTGCCGATCAGTTTTAGCTTATTTGCGCTTAATTTGGCATTTTGGGGCATCGTCGTCACCCCGCTGGGTTTATTAAAACTACTGATACCTAACGCTGCCGCCCACCGCTTGATTGCTAAGCTGGGTCGCTTTTGCTATCGCGGTTGGACACGAGTTAATACGGGTCTGATTAATCTCTTTAACGATGTCGATTGGCAAATTAGCGGTGAGCAGCAACTGGATAAAGAAAGTTGGTATTTGCTGATCGCCAATCATAAAAGCTGGTTAGATATCCCGGTGGTCAGTACTTTTGCCGCCAAGCTGATCCCCGAACCCAAGTTCTTTTTAAAAGACCAATTAAAATGGGTGCCCTTTTTAGGCACCGGTTGTTGGGCATTAGATATGCCCTATATGAAACGTTACAGCGCAGCGACCTTGGCGAAACGCCCTGAGTTAAAAGGCAAAGATATCGAAACGACGCGTAAATCTTGCGCCAAATTTCGCCACGCTCCCACCACCATTATTAACTTTGTTGAAGGCAGCCGTTGTACCGAGCAAAAGCAAAAACTGCGGCGCAGCCCTTATAGCCATTTACTGCCCCCGAAAGCCGGCGGCATTGCCTTTACCCTGGCCAGTATGGGCGAGCAGTTTAACGCCATCTTAGATATCACGCTTATTTACCCTGATAACCAGCAAAATATTGCGCTTGATATGTTGATGGGCCGTTTAAAACGCGTGGTGATCAAAGCCGAGATTTTAGCCGTGGATCAACAGGTACTCGGTGATTACTTTAACGACGCGGTTTTTCGCGAGAATTTTCAGCAATGGCTGAATCAGCGTTGGCAGTCAAAAGATCAATACATTAGCGCCTATTATCAGCAGCAACAAAGCGATACGTTTAAACAGCCTGTCCGCTGTTAATCCTCTGCAACATGGCAGTAAGCTGGCCTATTGCTTAGAAACCGCTGGCCATCATTGGCTTGGCCGTTAAACAGCGGGGTTTAAACTGGCTTGCAATAATAAATTACGTGGGGTCAGCTGATAATCACAAAAGGCTTGTACGCTTACCTGATAACCGTGTTGCTGCAAGTACAAGGCTCTATCCAGCACCAAATACAGCTCTAATGGCCGCCGAAACAGGTGCCGAACGATATCTAACCGCTGTACCAACAGATAACGCGCCTCGCCAGCCGCTAAATAACTCGGCCAGTCTGTAACTGCAGGTGCAATCAAATGCTGTAAACTGGCCGCCATCTTGGCAAACGCAGCAAAATCGCCACTAAACCACTGCTTGGGTAACGAAGGTAACGGCTGATATGCCCGCTGCCCCGTAAGCTGAGCGCGCCATTCATCATAGGCTAAACGCCAAGTCACTTCGGTTTGCCGTAAACGACTCACCCGCTCACCCGCCGTGACCTGCCCTTGCACCGCCAGTTTTAAATCTTGCCGACTCAGCGCTAACGCATCGGCTTGTGCCTGTTTAGATAACGGCTGATAGTCTGAGCTGCTAATTAAATGATAGCAACAGGGGGCAACTTGTAACTGTTGGCAGCCTTTAGCTACCGCTACCGCTAATAATTGCAGATGAAGTTCCCCACAGGCATGCAAGGCTAGCACTTGTTGCTCGGCATGCACTGCCGCTGCCCCGGCGGTAGTTAGCACATCCGCCTGAATAAACTGCTGTGGGATCTTATGCTGTGAAGCTAAGGCACTGCCCGCCTCACATAAGCTTGGCTGCCACTCGATACTCGTCACGGCGCGGCTAGATTGTGCGGCAAACAACCGGCCTAAATGGCCTTTACCGGCGCACCACTCCAGCACCGGCAGTGCTTGCTCAGGAATAAACTGACAAAACT
The DNA here is from genome assembly GCF_052655985.1 of Alishewanella sp. HL-SH05. The sequence goes on along the minus strand of NZ_CP199753.1, from coordinate 458,550 downwards.
GCTGAATTTGCGCGAGCTTACGACCATGAATGCCATTCGTTAACCAAAACGGCCAAGGCGAATTGTCGGCGGTTTTGCTGGCAGTCAACCACAAAGGCAAAGTCATTAACTCAGGAAAATACTCGGCAAAATAGTGGCGTTGTTGCTGCGGATCCTGATCTAGCACCGCGAGCTCACTGGCGCCAAGTTGCGACAGTTGTGCATTCAAGGCTGGCGAGAAGGGTAATGTCAGGCAGTCCATCGGTGAGAACTGCCAATACTGGCGATAGCGCTGCAATACACTGCTGAGCTGCTGAAACAACTCAGACAGCGCACTGCCCTGCAGCGGTGCATTCGACATTAATACAACAGGGCGTATAAACGACGACGATATTGGCTGGCCAACGGATCACCTTTCGGCAATGCCGCCAAAATATCTAAATACAATTTTTTGCTCTGACCAAAGTTTAAATCTTGCTGCAAAATTTTCAGTAACAACGCTAGCGCTTCTTCTGAACGTAATACCGCCTGATATTGCACCGCTAATTGTTCGATAAGGTGTTTATCTTCTGGCGCAGCGGCTAATTGTGCTTCTAATGCTTGGATCTCAGGGGTATTGGTGGCTTGCTGGGCTAACTCTAATTTGGCTAACACCGTTTTGTACAAGGTATCCTGATCCGCTAAGCGCACTTCCGCTAACAGTTTTTCTGCCTGCGTCAGCTGACCTAAGCTAATGGCACAATCTGCTAACCAAATTTTGATCTCTACACGCTCCGGCGCCAGCGTTAAGGCCTCGGCGAGTAACGGATAAGCGGCGTTCATCTGCCCAGCTTCTAATTGTCGCTGCGCTTTCGCTAGCAAGTCATCTTCCGGCTTGGGTAAGTAAGCGGCCAAGCGTTGTAAAATTTGTTGTTCGGTTTCGACACCGGCAAAACCATCAACCGGTTGGCCTTCTTTAATAAACATAACGGTGGGCAGCGATTGCACACCAAATTGCATGGCTAAATCTTGCTCAGCATCGCAATCCACTTTCGCCAAACACAGTTGCTTGGGATATTGCTGCACTATTTTGCTTAATGTTGCCGTGAGCTGCTGACAGCCGGTACTACGAGCCGACCAGAATTGAAAAAGCACTAACTGTTGCATCGAGCGATCGAGGATCTCCCGCGCATTCATCATGGTGACGTCAACAATAGGGTTTTGCATTAGCGGTAAATCCTGTAACAAAAGTCTTAGTTGTTACTATGGTGGCGTTGCCGCCCTTTTTAAAGCAGTAAAGATGGCTAAAAAGTGAAAAAGGCATCGACATTCCCAAGCAGTTGCCGTAAATTAATTAAGCGCACAAAAAACGCCAGCAGAGCCATAAAGAAAGCGCAGGAACTGTAGCGAAAAGCTTACGCTTCCCGACATACCAGCCCACGTAGCACCACTGACAATCCGGTAACGGAATGTCGGCAGTTTTGGTATTTAATGCCTTAAAACTGCTTTTACCTCAGCAACTGATGAGATACTACATTATGACAAGCCAATCCAAACAAGCCGAGATGTTATCGGGCGCAGCTATGGTAATCCGCGCGCTGGCCGATGAAGGGGTAGAATACGTCTATGGCTATCCCGGTGGCGCTGTACTGCATATTTATGATGCGCTGTTTCAACAAACTCAAGTTAAGCACGTGCTGGTGCGCCACGAGCAAGCCGCCACGCATATGGCCGATGCCTATGCCCGTGCTACCGGTAAAGCCGGTGTGGTGCTCGTGACTTCAGGTCCGGGTGCCACTAACGCCGTCACCGGTATTGCCACCGCCTATATGGACTCGATCCCGATGGTGGTGCTCACCGGCCAAGTGATGAGCCATTTAATCGGCGAAGATGCCTTCCAAGAAACCGATATGCTCGGTATTTCCCGGCCGATCGTCAAACATAATATGTCGGTACGCCGCCCTGAAGATATTCCGGCTCTGATTAGAAAAGCCTTTTATATTGCGCAAAGCGGTCGCCCAGGCCCAGTAGTGCTCGATATCCCGAAGGATATGACGATCCCAAGCCAAACCTTTGCTTATGATTACCCAAGCGAAGTGAAGCTGCGTTCATACCAGCCAAAATTAAAAGGCCATAGCGGCCAGATTAAAAAAGCCGTTACCGCGTTATTAGCCGCGAAAAGACCGATCATTTATGCCGGCGGTGGTGTCATCATGGGCCGTGCATCAGACGAGCTTACTGAATTAGCGCAACTGTTAAATGTACCCGTAACCAACACCCTGATGGGCTTAGGGGCTTATCCGGGTGACGATAAACAATTTGTGGGTATGCTGGGGATGCACGGCAGTTACGAAGCCAACCAAACCATGCACCACGCTGATGTTATTCTAGCCGTAGGTGCGCGCTTTGATGATCGCGTGACCAACAACACCAAAAAATTCTGCCCCGATGCCACGATTATTCATATTGACGTTGATCCGGCCAGTATTTCTAAAACCGTTAATGCGCATATTCCGATTGTCGGTTTAGTGCAGCCGGTGCTAGAAGAAATGCTTGGCCTAGTGAAGCAGAAAAAGAAAAAACTGGACGAAGCCGCGCTGGCAAGTTGGTGGCAACAAATTAATGCCTGGCGTGCCGTGCACGGCGGTCGTTATGACACCACCACCTCACAAATCAAGCCACAGCATGTCATTGAAATGGTGAGCAAAATTACTAAGGGTAATGCCTTTGTCTGTAGTGATGTTGGCCAACATCAAATGTTCGCGGCGCAGTATTACAAATTTAATAAACCGAATCGTTGGATTAACTCGGGCGGCCTTGGCACCATGGGATTTGGTTTACCGGCAGCAATGGGCATTAAATTAAACTTCCCTGATGACGATGTGGTGTGTGTTACCGGTGAAGGCTCTATTCAGATGAATATTCAGGAGCTATCAACCTGTAAACAGTACGGGCTGGGTGTAAAAATCATCAACCTGAATAATGGCTATTTAGGCATGGTGAAGCAATGGCAAGATATGAATTATGAATCGCGCTATGCCAGCTCTTATATGGACTCACTACCTGACTTTATTAAGTTAGCCGAAGCCTATGGCCATGTCGGTATTCGCGTAACGAAACCAGAAGAACTGGAGCCGGCCCTAGAGCGTGCTTTTGCCCTCAAAGATCAGTTGGTGTTTTTAGATATTCATATCGATCCGAAAGAGCATGTTTACCCGATGCAAATTCCAGGCGGTGCCATGAATGAGTTATTTTTAAGTAAGACAGAGAGGACTTAACCATGCGACATATTATTTCTGTTTTGCTTGAAAACGAATCGGGTGCTTTAGCCCGCTTAGTCGGTTTGTTTGCTCAGCGCGGTTACAACATTGATTCACTCACCGTAGCGCCAACGGAAGACGCCACGCTTTCGCGTTTAACCTTAGTCACCCATGGTAATGATCAAGTGATTGAACAAATTACTAAGCAGCTGCATAAACTGATTGAAGTGGTGAAGCTGACCGATCTGAGCGAGTCCGCGCACATTGAGCGTGAACTCATGCTGGTAAAAGTGAAAGCAGCAGGCAACCAACGCGACGAAGTAAAACGCTGTGCCGATATCTTCCGCGGCCAAATTGTTGATGTGTCTGCCAATACCTATACCGTGCAATTAGTCGGTACCAGCGACAAACTGGATGCGTTTATCCAAGCATTAAGCGGCTCACAAATTCTGGAAGTAGTGCGCAGCGGTGTGTCGGGTATTTCACGCGGTGAAAAAACCTTAGCGATGTAACCCGCGTTAAGCTTACAAAACGGCGACCTAGGTCGCCGTTTTCTTTGGCTGATGACGGCCATACACAAACTGAAACAGCGGCGAAGCCATCAAAGTGGTGACAATGGCCATCACCACCATTATTGAAAATAGCCCTTGCTGAATAATGCCGTAATTCAACGCAATATTAATAATAATCAGCTCCATTAGCCCACGCGCATTCATTAAGGCGCCCACTGCTAAAGCGGTTGGATTATCCGCACCGTTCCAACGAGCCGCGGCCCAACAGGCGGCAAACTTAGCTAAAATTGAGCACACTAAAATAATGAGTGTAATCAGCAACAAATTACCGCTGCCTAAAACATCTAACCGGGTATTTAAGCCCGAATAGGTAAAAAACATCGGCAACAATAACAAAATGGTAAGGCGCTCTAATCGCTTGCGTAGTAATTCGGCCATCAGGCCGCGCGGAATGGCAATACCCAATAAGAACCCGCCAAATACCGCATGCAAGCCCACCCAATCCATACTCCACGCCGACAGAGCGAACAACAGCATGATAAATACAAAAGGTGGCCACTGTAATTGTTGCTGCTGCGCCACCCGATCTGCCAAAGGTTGTAACCACCCCCGCACCTTCGTTAGCATCAATAACGCATATAAACCGCCCCCCACTAAAGCGGTTAACAGTACACTGATGCCACCGCCAAAACTGGCCAATACCAAGGCTAAAATTAACCAGGCCGCAGCATCATCTATCGCACCCGCGGCCAAAGCCATTGTGCCCAGTGGCGTATTAGCAAGGCCGCGCTCATAAATAATACGGGCCAGCATCGGAAAGGCGGTAATCGCAATGGCAGCACCTAAAAAGAGCGCAGCATTAAAATAGCTGATACCGGGCGCAAATAAGCCTGGCTGCTCTAACAGCCACAAGCAGAGTAAAGCCGCCACAATAAAGGGTACCAGCATACCAGCCAGCGACACTGAAATGGCACTGCGGGCATGTTGTTTAAAAAGACGCGTATTAAATTCTAAGCCCACTAAAAACATATAAAGGCCGACACCTAATTGCGCGCCAAAATACAACCAACTGCGTGTTTCAGGGATAAAAATACTTTGTTGAAACGCGGGCAAAAACCAACCAAACAAAGAAGGGCCGAGCGCCACACCGGCAATCATCTCGCCAACGACTTTCGGTTGCCCAACAAACCTAGCCAGCCGACCAAATAACTGAGCCGCCATTAAAATCAGGGCTAACTGCGCAACAAACAACAAGATTAACTGCCAAAGAGACACCCTTAACTCCTAATAACCATATTTAACTGAGCAAGCCGAGATACCAACACAAGAACAATACGGCAAAACCAAACAAATAACTCAGTCCAAGCCAACTTAATAGGGTTAACCCTTTCGATAATGGCGGCATGCCTGCCCCACGCAGTAAACTAAAATTAAGCCAAGCAAAAACGGGCGTAGTTAAAAAGGCTAAGGTCATCGCAAAGGTTAACATCGGGCCGAGTGCCGAACGGAAAAACAAGATCACCGCCATACCGCACAGTGCCTGCACGATTAGCCAACTGCTTAAGCTCAGGCGATTATCCACTTTTTGCCAACCCAGTAGATAAAACGATTTATTCAGGGTGCGAGCATACCCATCAAGAACCGTGATGGTGGTGCCAAACATACATAAAAAGGCAATCAGCGATACCATTGGCTTTGACCATTCGCCAATGGTTGCGCCATACATATCGACCAATTGTTGGGCAAAGGCAGCACCGGCTAGGGCAATCGGCTGCGCAGTACCGTATTGCACTAACGCCCCTAAGGATACAAAAACCAACGCCAAACCTGCGGTTAACCAATAACCGAGGTTAAAATCGAATAGGCCCTGGGCGCGCGTTACCGGTTGTCGCCGCTGTTTCGCGGTTAGCCACAATGAGCTAATCGCCGAAATTTCAATCGGTGCGGGCATCCACCCCATTAACGCCACTAAAAAGCCCAGCATCACTAATTGCCATGGGGATTGTCCAACATAATCAGCGGGCGCGGACGCACCGTTTTTAGCCGCAATAATAGCCGCGGTTACGGTGGTGAGGGTTAAGAGCAACATAATCACTTTCGCGACGCTGTCTAGCGCCTGATAATGTCCCAGCAACAAGATCAGTAAGCAAGCCAATAAGATTAAGCAACACAACAGGGTTAAAGACCAATTCCCAGGCAGTGCATATTGCAACAAGGCTGCTGTTAAAATCAGTACCGCCGCGGTATTCACCACCGCCGCCACAACGTTTAAGCCAACAAAGCAGTAAAAATAGCCGTTACCTTTACGCTGATAGCCTTCAAGCAGCGTTTCGTTTTGCTCTAAGGTGTATTGCACACCAAACCGAAAAAACGGATATTTTAAAATATTCACCAACAAGATAAGCCATAACAACTGCCAGCCAAATAAGGCACCGGCTTGGGTTGATGCCACCAAATGAGAGCCACCAATCGCGGCTGTTGCCATTAAAACACCGGGCCCCAATGTTTGCAGGCGGGCGCGCCAGCCAGAGAAAACTTCTTGCATAATACGACTTGTTGATTGTTATTTGATGCTCGCTAGCTTAGCCTAAGCATCACAGTGATGCACTGCTTTTACCGCGAACAGAGGCTTGGAACATGCAAGAAAGCGATTTAACCGATCAGGCAACCCTACTTGAAGTACTCGAAAACCAATTAGCCGATAATTACCCAACAGAAGTGATGGCGACCTTAATGCGTTTACGTATGACAGGCCACAGTCGTGAGGCGGCTATGGAGTTAATGGCCTGCGCGCTAGCCCCAGAAATGTTTGCCGTGGTTGAACAGCAACAAAACTTTAATTTAGAACGCTATACCGCGCATTTAGCGTTATTACCGGAAACCCCTTGGTTAGATGAGGAGTAAGCTATGACAGAACCGCTTATTAAGCATCTCGCATCAGAGCAACGCTTTACGCTCACCTTGGCGGATGCCAGTGCGCAGCTAGATTATCACGTGAATGGCAAGGTGATTAATTTTCACCATACCTTCGTGCCTCCGGCGTTTCGCGGTAAGGGTTTAGCAGAAAAACTGGTGCGACATGCGCTGCAGTGGGCGCAAACAGAAGGTTATGACATTCAAGCAAGCTGCTCTTTCGTGCAGCGTTTTCTCTAATAAAAAAGCCAGGTGACATCACCTGGCTTTTTCTATTTACTGATGCGGCTTATAGCTTCATGTCGATAATCGGCAATTGCAATTTTTCTAACTCAGGCTTGAGCTTTTCCGCTTCACCGACCACCACAATCACCATTTCTTCTGGCGATAAATAACGGCTGGCTAAGGCATTTAATTGCGCTTGCGTACTTTGCTGTAAGATCTGATTACGCTGCTGAGTAAACTCCGCACCGACGTTAAATTCTAACATCTGCGCCATAAAACCTAACTTGGCATTCGGTGTTTCATAACGTAACGCTTCAGATTGGTTTACCGCACTGCGCATAAAGGCTAACTCTTCAGCAGTAATACCCTTTTGTTGGTAATTGTTAAGCTCTTTTAAGAACTCTTCAATCGACTCACGCGTGACATCAGCCCGCACTGCGGCACTGGCCGAAAACATGCCGACTTGTTTATCACCACCAAAACCACTGCGCGCGCCATAGGTATAGCCTTTATCTTCACGTAAGTTAAGGTTGATACGGCTGTTAAAGTTGCCACCTAAGGTAAAGTTCATCAAACCCGCTTGATAGAACTCACCGGTCAGATCACGCGGCATAGCACGGCGCACAATACGGATCTCGGATTGTGGTGATTGGTCTTTATGCACTAAGTAAATCGCGCCTGTCTGTACCTTAGGTGCAGGCAGTGCCAAGTTTAACTCAGGTGCTTTACCTTGCCACTGTGGTGCCATATTCGCTAACAACGGCAGTAGTTCGGCTTGAGGTAAATCCGATACCGCCACTAACTGCGCGCCAGCAGGTTTAACAAAGGTTTGATAGAAACTATTAATCTGCTCTAAGGTCATCGTCGCTAAGGTTTGTTCGTTACCCATGCTTGGCTGACCGGCAATGGTGTCACCGAACATCAACTGGCTTACCGCTCGCTCGGCCAAGTAACTGGCATTTTTCTGTGCTTGCGCCAGTGATTGTAAACGTTGTTGTTTTAAACGATTAAAGTCTTCAGCTGAAAAAGCTGGGTTTAATAGTTTTTCCTGCACTAACTGCAAAGTTTGCGGTAAGTTACTGGTTAAACTGCTGACAAACACATTTAAATCGCGGTCATCGGCACTGATTGACACCGAACTGCCGAGTAATTCCAGCGCCATGCTCATTTGCTCGGTGCTGTAATTTTTAGTGCTCTCGTTCAGTAAGGACGCCATCATCGAGGCGACACCCGCTTGTTCTACGCTGTTAGCATAGCTACCGGCTGGGATCCGCAACAATAACGACGTAGTCGGTGTTTCTTCGCTAATTGACGCCAATACTTTGATGCCATTGGCTAACTCGCTGGTCCATGTAGCAGGTAAGGTGATCGCAGGGTTAGCACCGGCTTTAGGTACGGCTGTACGATCAAAGGTATGACTCGCTACACGTGTCGGTAAACTCTCAGACGCTGTGGCTTCAGCAGGGTCGAAAGTGCGCGGTGTGAAGTTATCTGGCGCTGCAATCATATCGGCCTTACCACGTGGCACCACACTACTAATCACTGCAGGTTTATTCTGCACATATTGCTGATATACCCGCATAACATCTTCTGCGGTGACTTCAGCATATGCTGCTAACAAGGTCGCAATACGGTCAGGATCACCGTAAAAGGTTTCATTGTAAGCCAACTGGCTCACTTTACCGGCCACGCTTTGTAAACCGAAGATACTACGCGCTTCAACGCGCGCTTTTGCCCGAGCTAGATCTTCAGGTTTAACGCCGCGCTCCGCCACTTGTTGTAAGTTTTGCCGTAACAGTTGCTCTAACTCAGCTAAGTTTTTACCTGAGGCTGGGTGTGGTAATGCCGTCAGGTTAAAGGTACAGGCTAATTCTTGACAGCGATGGCCTGCACCGGCTTGCACCGCAATTTGTGGCCGTACTAAGCTTTGATATAACAAAGAGTTGTTACCGCTTCCTAGAATATCACCTAAGATATTCAGCGCGGGTTCGTCTGGATGACCGGCATACACGGTAGGGAATGTCATGCTAAGTAACGGCAAGTGCACGTTATCTTCCATCGAGATATAACGATCGGCGGTTAATACCGCTGGGGCTTTTGCCATCTTTTCAACAGCAGGGCCTGCAGGAATTGTGGCAAAATACTTTTGCACTAAGGGCAGCACATCTTCCGCTTTAACCGCACCACCGATTGTCAGAGTGGCGTTATTCGGGCCATACCAACGTAAAAAGAAATCTTTTAACGCTGGCATATTGGCGCGATTTAAGTCATCCATATGACCAATCACCGGCCAAGAATATGGGTGACCATAAGGATACAGTGCTTGCGATAACTGCTCCCAATAACGGCCATAAGGCTGGTTATCTACCCGCTGCCCGCGCTCGTTTTTTACTGTCGATAATTGAATATCAAACTTTTCTTGCGTCACCGCATCCAGAAAATACCCCATGCGATCCGATTCTAACCACAGCATTTTTTCTAACTGGTTAACCGGTACCGTTTGGAAATAATTGGTGCGATCGCTGTTCGTGGTGCCGTTTAGCGTACCGCCAGCTTCAGTAACATATTTAAAATGCATTTCCGGGCCAACATTTTCTGATCCCTGAAACATCATGTGTTCAAAAAAGTGCGCAAAACCTGACTTACCTAACTCTTCACGCGCCGAACCAACATGGTAAGTTACATCAACATGCACCAATGGATCAGACTGATCTTCATGCACAATAACCGTTAAGCCATTGGCTAATTGGTATTTTTTATAGGGTAAATTTAATTCACCCGCTTGCTGTTGGCCTTCGGCCACTAGGGTAACACCCTCAGGTAAAGATTTAACCGATGTGGTGTTAGTACAGCCAGCTACACCGAGGGCAACCAGTAAGGCGAGACTTAAAGTAGATAATTTCAAAGCAGGCTCCGCTAATAAAAAAGGATTTACGCCTAGATTAAAACAGCTGTAGCCATTAATGAAAACCTTACAGATGTAACAAAATATAACACGCCAGCACCGCTGGCCTTAACAGACACCACTGTAACCAGTTGGTTTAAATCAATAAATTATTTAACCGCGCGTTGAAATGCATTTTACACCCTGATAGCGCTCGACCAAGACCCTAAAAATTACGTTAGTTACCGTTAAACGCGCCAGGCAAACACGATGAAGGCGCAGCGTCATCACGCTCTAGCGGGCGGCTCACTAAACCAAACCGACTTTATTCAGCCTACTTACGGCACTGCTCAAGCTGTTGAATTTGCAGTTGCAAAGCACGCGCCTGTTCACGCAGTAACACCAATTCATCATCGGATAAGGCAACCTGACAACGTAAAGCCGGCATCACATTGACCACTTGTTGCTCTAATGCTCGACCAAAAGGCGTGAGCACCACTTTTTTTACGCGCTCATCAGCGGGATCGCTTTGCCGCTGCAAAATGGCTTTTTGCTCTAACTTTTTAACCAGTGGCGTTAAAGTGCCCGAATCAAATAACGTCTGCTGCCCTAGTTGCCCCAAACTAATATTGTCTTGCTGCCATAAGGCGAGTAACACCACATACTGCGGGTAGGTCAAATCAAACGGCTGCAATAAGGGCCGATACAAACGCATCATGGCGTTATTGGCGCTGTATAACGCAAAACACACTTGCTGCGCTAAAGGTAAGGTTTTCTCTGTCATACCGCTGGTCTCATTTCGCCTTGCATGCTGCCTAGTATACGCTGAATCTCAGCCGCATAAAAATATTTCACGCAATTATATTGCGCGCAATATAAATTGACGTTAGTATCTGTCCGTCCGGTGCTTAATCCGGTTTACTTACTCACCAATTGGAGCGACACATGGAAATATTATATAAAGCCGTTGTTACCGCAACCGGTGGCCGTGATGGTCAAGTTAACTCAGATGATAATTTATTGAGCAGCAAATTATCTGCGCCAAAAGCCTTGGGGGGTAAAGGTGATGCAACTAACCCTGAGCAATTATTTGCCGCCGGTTATGCCGCCTGTTTTATTGGCGCTTTAAAATTTGTTGCTGGCCAGCAAAAACTTGCCTTACCTGCAGACAGCACCATTCGTGGCGAAGTAGGCATTGGTAAAATCGAAGGGGGTTTTGGTTTAGATGTTGATTTATTTATTAACTTACCGGGTTTAGCCGCAGACCAAGCCGAGCAGTTAGTCGCCGCAGCGCACCAAGTTTGCCCATACTCAAACGCTACTCGCGGTAATATTGAAGTACGCTTACACACTAGCGTTTAATAAAAAGCGTGCCGCTGCCACGGCACGTTTTTTCCAAGTGGATCCTGTTTTCTTAAAACCACTCGGTATTAAGAAACGGGATCAGCGCTAGTGTTAAGGCTTGTTGATAGACTTGGCTGCGACTTAATCGGTTTTGGGTTAATAAGCCAATTGCGCCACCCGCTTGTTTGATGTTTTGCGTACCAAATAAGGTATCCATTGCATCACCCAGCTCTTGCCCTTGCTCTATTTCGGCAAGTGCCGCCTTGGGTAACATTAAACTCGCAGAACGTGCCTTACCCACCTTGCCATTATGCTCAATTAACATCCACGCAAAGGTTAAATCGCCATCTAACCCAGCTTCAATCGACACATAGTAATCAGCAGCGATGGCTTGTTTTAAGGCCGTTAAACGGTTTTTAGCGCCGGCATAGGTTTCTTCACTGCTCATCGGCTGATCGGGTACACCCGATGGCACATTAAGCCCTGTTACTGTCAGTGCTTGTTCTGGAAAGTTAGCGTTAAAACATTGCTGTACCGCATTAATTTTCGCCGGATTCGCCGACGCGACTGCTATGCTCCACATGTATTCTACTCTTCGTTTCATCAGAGGCTTAGCCTAACGCGAGCCACGTGTCGTTTCAACCATAACACGATAATTTCAACCATAAATGCATAATTTCAACTATACATTGATATTTTGGAATTTACATGCATAATTCTGTAAATAAATTACAATACGAGTTAGCAATGCCAGCACGTAAAATTACTAAATCTGCTGTAGCCAATATATCTCGATTTACATCTGTTAACAAATCAGAACCTACCATTGTTGAAAGCTACAACGAGCTTTTAGCATGCTATCACTTCGAATTCTCAGCTCACGTCGAAGATTATGCAGCACAACCTATAAAATTCAGATTTAAAGACAATGAAACTGGCGACTCAGTAACTTATACCCCCGACTTTTGGGTAAAGCTGAAAAATGGACAAGAGTTTTATGTTGAAGTAAAAGAGTTTGCAACAACTCAAAAGCATGAATTCATTCAGTGGTGGGAACGAATCCAAAGAAACATAGAGTTGGTCGGGTCAGAGATAAAGCTATTCACCGATAGGGAACTAAGAAGAGGTAAAATGGAAGAGAACTTAAAGCTTTTGCATCGCTACCTGACTAAAACTGAAATTAATGATAACCAAATTAAGATAATTGAGCTCATTAGAAAAGAGCCCCTTACAATATCTGAAATATCAAAAAAAATAGGATCGTCTTTAGTATCAACTAAAAGTCTTGTATTAAATCTTGTTTCCAGAAAAATTCTAGCATTTAACATTTACGAGGAAATTACTGGGGACACTGTTCTTTGGATGCCTCAGCAATGAGTAATCTAATTGACTTATTATATGACATCCCTGTAGATGTAACGCATAACCCTGAACAGGAGTTAAGACGTGCTGAGCAAAGGAAAAGCCTAAATTCAGTAAAAAATATAGAAAATTTAGATGCATACCAACCAAAAGTTCAAGACGTGATTATATTCAGGCTAAACGTTATTGAGTTTTGCGAGAAAAGATGTGGAAAAATTAGCCATGGCACACTAAAGAAAATAAGCTTAGAAATTATCGAAAAATTTGGAGATAATTCACCATCGACACAGACTATATTCAAATGGCACAAAAGATATATCGATAGTGGAAAAAAAATTAGCGCATTAGCCCCATCAACAAAAAAAAGTGGCAATAGAAAAAGTAGATATCCTCAAATAATTGAATCATATATCCAAGACTCTTTAAAACTAATAAAAGATGCTGAGCAGGGAGCCGTTTCAAGCGCACACTCACATCTTTGCAATTTAATTTTCAATTACAATAAAGAAAATCCAGAAACCAAAATCACACCGCCATCCATACAAGCATTTTGGAATAGATATCGAAAACTGACTCCATTGGAGCGAGAGATAAACAAATTTGGGGTATTCGCTGCCAAGAAAAAGTTTAAGCATATCAGCACCATTATTGAGACAAAAAGAGCCCTGGAGCGAGTAGAGATAGACCATACAAAACTTGATATTTTTTTGATAGACAGTGAAACTAAAAAGACTCTGGGTAGACCTTGGATTACCAGCTTGTGTGATGTGCATACAAGATCATTAGTTGGGTTTTATCTGGGATTCACCCCTCCCAGTTACGCATCTGTAGCACGTGCGATTAAACATACATTACTCAGCAAAGATTATGTTCAAAAAATTTATAGTGACATAAAAAATCCTTGGATATGTCATGGAAAGCCAGAATTAATTGTAGCTGATAACGGTAAAGAGTTTGATGCTAACGATTTAAAACTATCATTAAACGCTTTGCTTATTAATTTCGGGAAAAACCCTGTCGCTACTCCATATTTAAAGCCCATTATTGAAAGATATTTCGGCGTACTCAATACACAGCTGCTTAGAAAAAGCCCTGGTCATACCCTTGCAGCAAATATCGGCAATCAGGACTACGATCCCGCTAAACATGCGGTATTAGATATGAAGGCATTTCTGCATATTTTTCATATCTGGATTTGTGATATCTACCAAGTCAAAAGTGATGCTCGTAAAACTAGAGTCCCAAATATGTCATGGAATGAATCTCTAGAAGAAAATGAGCCAAGGCCTGTCGACTATGATCCTGAAATTCTGGACTTGGTTTTTTGCTTAAACAAAGAGGGAAAACTCACAAGAGAAGGAATAACTTTTAGATACCTTAAATATTCAAATGATGCCACTGCTGAGCTCTTTGGCAGATATGGTTCTCATAAAGTTATTTATAAAGTAGATCCAGACTTCTTAGGTCATATTTTTGTATTGAATAAAGCTGAAGACAAGTTTTTCCGAGTCGAATGTAAAAATTATGATTACGCATCCAAGGTAACGCTACATCAGCACAATCATCATTTAAAAGTAACTACGCAAGCTGTTGATAGTTATGTCTCAGCGGATGACATTGCTGAAGCGACTAATAGAATTTATGAAATAATCGATGAATCAAAACGCTCGAAAAAAATTTCAGTTACATCTAAACAAGCAAGACTTGCTGAAGATTCAAAGCTCGCATTACTAAAGTCAGCACTTTATAACAACAATGTAGATGAGTCTGAAATAAAGGAAACTGACTTATCTGACGAAGAAATAGACCTGTCAGATTGGAAAATATTATAGGAAATTAATCTTATGATTAATGAAACAAACTATAGAGTTTCAAAATTTGTTAATGAAAGGGTAATAAGCCCTGAACTTCAGATAATAATAAGCGCCCTTGATCATTGTAGAACCTTTTCTAAACTTGGCGGCGAGCCACAATGTATGTTGATCACTGGACCATCGGGTGTCGGTAAAACATCAATTATTGAAAAATATCTGAAGGATCATCAACGAAGGCACTTATATGAAGCGACTGAAATACCTGTATTAAATGTCACCTTGTCAGAAATAAAAACCACCGTCTCAATGTATCAACAGATCCTTCATGATCTTGGCCATCCTCGGCCGTTTGATTCTAATAGTGAGCTGGAATTACGTGTACAAATAAAAAAACTAGTTGTTAATTGCAAGGTTGAAATGATTATTATTGATGAGTTTCAACAGCTTATTGAAAAGAAAACCCAAGCAATCTTATCAGACACTGCAAATTCATTAAAACGACTCATTCTTGATATAAAAATCCCAGTTATTCTTGTGGGCATGCCCTATAGTTCTGTAATTTTGGATACTAACAGCCAATTGTCTTCAAGATTTGAACTTCGACATTGCATTCATCCATTCCGGATGAGCACAACAAAAGAAAGAACAGCTTACATTTCATTTTTAAATTTACTTGAAAAGCAAATGTCTTTACCCGAGCAATCACATCTAAATACAGACGATATCGCAAAACGGCTTTATTTTTACTGCAAAGGGAGTTTTAGACCATTAAAAAACTTATTAAATATAGCTTTTTACCAAGCACTTATGAATGATGAGACTAAAATAACGTTAACCCGTCTTGCGGCTACTGCAGCATATATCAATCCAAAATTAGATAAAAGAACGAACCCATTTCTCATCGACGCTGCAAATATAATAATCGTTGAGCCTAATGAAAAAGCAGGCTGGGAAGATTATCACGAAGGTAAGGCACGATTCAAAAAATCTAAAAAATCTCATGATCGCGAAATTCTAAGCAACATCTTCAATTAACTTTTTAACTAAAGGATGTTTAGTTGACGTTTCTTTTACGACCTAAACCCAAGCATGATGAAACCATAGAGTCATATGTTCTCAGACTGGCAATTGCAAATGGTTACTCTAGTCTGGGTAAGTTTTTTAAAACTCTCGGTTTAATGTCTGATTTAACCATTTCAGGTGAAGGTGAACACTTTTCATCGCTAAATTTAATTAATATTTACCACTCCCAAATTTCTAGTCAGCGAAGAATTGAAATAATTAGAGTTATTTCAAAATTGGCTGATACTCCGTTTGCCGAAGTTTTCGACATTTGCTTAGCTAGAAGTGCAGATAGTTTCTCCAATAATACATCAGCTTTATTTAGAAAAGGGGTAATGGTTCCAACCGAACAGTTATTACCTTTGCCATCCGTTAAAGTCTGCCCTGCATGTCTTAAAGAAGCAGCTTACGTTCGACAACTTTGGCATTTTAAATCTTATACCATCTGTCATAATCATCGAGTTACTCTCAGAAATACCTGCCAGTGCGGAGCACTTATTGATATTTATAGCGATCTGAAAACTAGATGCCAGACTTGTGAAGCATCCTTTTCAGAAACGGTGGTTTCTGAAAAGGATGCAGAGCTTTTGATTGCAACATGGTTAGCTGGTCAGAATGTGGTTCTATTACCCAATATAACAATTAGCAACCGCTGGGGTGTGCAACTCTTTTACATTAAATATATCGCAAAAGATGAAGTGTTTACTGCTGATAACTTTATTGACTTCTTGTCCGACTGGCCTGCTAATTTTGTCAATAAATTACAAAATGATGCTCAGTATAGATTGGAACTTGCCCTTAGACCTATTGAGGAGACTTCGTTCAAAGATATTTTTAGTAACCTGCTAATTGCTGCATCTCGGCTGCCATCTCGAACCATGTCAGATAATATTGTCTTACGAGCAGTGTTTAAGTATTTATATAAAGAAGTCTTAGAACATCACAGCTCATTAGGGCAATTATTACTCAACAGTATTGAGGTATCGATACTGCTTAACACAACAACAGAACAGGTAGCGGCACTATATGAACAGGGATTTATCACACCACATAAAAGGATAAGTAATAAGTCTTTGCTTTCAGTCTATTCACCAATATTTCAACTGCAAGAGGTACTAGCCCTTTGGTTAACATCCTACCAAAGCGATTCATCGAATCTAAGATATTTAACAAGTCGGTGGTAGTGATATGCATCTGCGAGAATTGCTGAAAACGGAAGACTTAACTGAAAAAAATAAATTATTAAAACGTGCTTTCGATGCACTACAAAAGCCAATTAGTATTGATCTGGAAGAGGTTTGTGCCATCCATATATTGGCAAACCTTTCAGTACCACTAACAAAACTTAGAGATGCCACTGACGCAAAACACGCCAAACGCCTATTACACGATTTGAAATGGCTACAAAGAAGTGCCGTTACCACAGAGTATAAACACTCACATAATTTGAAATACCCTAACTATATTAATCGCGGTGTTATTCGGTTAAATCCTATTGGAAATATGCCATCGGGTTATATTTCATCAACGATCAGTACTGATACACGTTTAGGCTGGTCTCACAACAGTGCTGATATTAATTATCAAATTTTCTTCGGTGCCAGCTTCGAGTGGCAGAATCGTATTACAACTATTCATGAACTTATTCGTGAGGAAAATAGCCTATTCAGAGAGTTGTTGCTCTCTGCTGGCATGTTCAATAAAGATTACAATTACTTATATAAAAAATTCAAGCAATGGACCTTCAGACAATCCGTTACCGAGTTAGGGGCAGAGATAAGGCAGATCCGAGTACCTTACAAACATAGTTACGCTGCAATTACACCTGTTGCCGCACACACTCTTCAAAGAGATATCCATTTAGCTTTAAGCAAAGAGCAAAAAAAACGCACAATAATACGCTTTTCTAGACCATCCAGTGTTGGAAACTTGGTTAGCAACGCTGCAGGAAGACTATTCAATATTCACACTTATCCAATAAATTTAAATGGTTTGCATACTGTTAAAATTTCATCCCTTAATACTCGAGCACTTTTTGATCTTGAGTTACTAATAAGTACCAGAAATACCTTAAACACTTCAAACAATAAAAAAACAATCTCTGCGGAGCTACGCCAGCGAGTTCATAATTTTATTACTAGATGGCAGCAGCAATATGCGAAGGGAGAGAGTACTCAGAAATCTGTTGCTCTCTTCAACCTTTATCTATCAAAAAATAAATCGTGGAGTCGTTTAGCTTACATGCCAGAAGTAACGAAACTGTTACACCACTTATTCAATGCATCGGCAGCTTCAGAAGATATCCTTTCAGAAAACAGTAATGGATCATATTTACTGTTGCCAGCACTTTCCGTATCGCATGCCAATGCAATAAGCAGCGCATATTCGGTTGGCTTGCCATCACTAATTGGGATTTGGGGTTTCCTGCATGCCTTTGAGAGAAACGTACAAGAGTATTGCGACCCCTCTTTCAAAATGGGGGGCTTTTCGATTTGTTTACACACATTCAGTCTTCATGAGAGGGGATTAATTAGAGAACAGGAGTTTAAAAGTGGCAAAGTCACCTCACCCGCTATTTTGCCTACTCGGCAATGTGATCTAGAATTAAGTCTCGTTTTAAAAATTCGGTCTAGCCAGCAATTACTTTCTCATCAAATTGTAGCTTGTCTACCGAACTCGTTCTGCCAAGGCGCGATTAACCCAACCATCAAAAATATCTCTCAATTTAAATACTTCCAGAGCCTCTTTGATGCCTCTTTAGCAACACCCCATCAAGAAGGACGATGGCTTACCTTGCCCAAAGCTAACGAAACAAACCATGACTTTTTCAATTGGTTGAAGCAGAAGTCTTTATTGATTGGAAATGTCGGCTATCATTTTTTAGAAAAACCCATTGAAAAAAAACACGTAATAAATGATTTGCCACACGCGTTTGCCGAACCTGTTTTAGCACAATTAGAAACTCGACGACTGCACATAGATAGTGACGAAGCTGATTACGTCTTAACTCTTCGTCAAACTGATCATGCAGTTTTTTTGGATACATGGAGCAGACATGAAAATTCCTAGCCGTTTAAGCTATAGACGCTCGCTTTCCCCAAGCCATGGCGTGTTTACTTTTTTAAATGCTCAAGAAGAAAAAATACCACTGCCATATCAAGAGATCAAAATCGTAGGCCAAAAAGAAAGTGCAGCTGAAGCTTTTGATAAAAATATGGATATCAGAAAAATTAGCTCTTGGAAGACTTTGGCAGAGGGCAATCCTCAATTTATAGAATATTGTCACGTCCCATACGATGCGAAACGCTTATTATGTAATTTCTCTTTAACAGTTTCGGCTAATACCCTTAAAGCCGAATTATGTAATGATGATGACGTTGCAAAAACAATCAAAGAGTTTTTAACGGTTTATAAGAAAAGAAATGGCTTTGTATACCTAAGCGAGCGTTACTTAAGGCAAATATTATCCGGAGCATGGCTATGGCGAAATCAAGATAATCTAAGCACTCAAATTACTATTAAAACTAATACAAATAGAAAAGTTGTAGCTAAAAATGTGCACCAACTTCGTTTTGAACAAGGGTGGGAAGCTAAACTACCTGACTGGTCAGAGCTAGTATCAGACTTTGCAAAAGCACTGGTTGATCCTATGTCATATCTTATTTGTGAAATTGAAGCCGAAATAATCCCTGCAACCTGTCAAGAAGTATACCCAAGCCAGGCATTTACTGAAAAAAATGATAATCGAGAATCAAGCCGCATCTTTCAAAAAACACGTATAAATGGACAGCTTAGCCCAGTGATTGGGTGCTATAAAATCGGTGCAGGTATCTCGATTATTGATGATTGGTTCAAAGACGCCGTACATCCTATTCGGGTTGGCCGATATGGCGTTGAAAAATCGACTTCAAGTTCCCTAAGAACGCCTGATACCGGCACTGATTTTTTTACTTTACTAACCAAAATTGAATCCATTACAGAGGCACTATACAAAGATAAGCAACTATCCAACGAAGCCAATTTCATAGCCGCAAATCTTATTAAAGGGGGATTATTCCAACCAGGAGATAAAAAGTAATGATGCGAGGTTTTTTCTATATCCAATATTTACCAGAAAATCTAAATGCAGAATTTTTGACTGGTCGTTGCATTCGCTTACTACATGGGTTTATGACTAAGAATCAGCTGTTTAATATCGGTTTATCTTTTCCTTCATGGAGTGAAGCTTCGGTAGGCAATACAATAGCTTTTATCTCAAAAGACTCGCAGTTGTTGACAAATTTAAAGTCTCAGAAGTATTTCCTAAATATGGCAGCTGAAGGGTACTTTAAAGTAAGTGATGTTATTGGCATTCCACCTGACTTTGTTACAAAAGAGCTTATATTCTTCCGCGAGCGGCAACAAGAAAAGCTGACCCCAGCAGCTCGCCTGCGTAACTTGGAACGACTTAAAAAACGTGCTGAAGCTAGGGGGGAAATATATCAACCGGCTCAACTTTTTTCTGAAAGCAAGCTCATTGAGAAAACTCATCCTGTTCCAGTCGAAGGTTCGAACAGAAAGATGATCCAGTTTAACTTGGGTAAGATTGAAGATGTCACACGTAACGACGATAAATTCAGTAGCTATGGCCTTGGGAGTGCTCATGACAAAATTGGAACAGTACCCTGTGTGAAACCCTTTTTCAGACAAACTCCTTAAGTCATTGTTTTTATTTAACAACTTTAAGGCGGCTTTCAAAAAGGTTATTTTAGGGAAACCATCTTTAGGCATTGATTTATTTAAACTATTCGGTAATATTTTATTGTGACCCGCTGCATAAGCGGCTTAGAAAAAGGCAATGAAAGCAAGATTTCGGTTTTCAGAGTGACCCGCTGCATAAGCGGCTTAGAAAATTATCAAGCCGTGCTTGGCCGATAAGAATGCGTGACCCGCTGCATAAGCGGCTTAGAAAAGAACATTAAAACGCGAGCCTTACCAGGGAAGGTGACCCGCTGCATAAGCGGCTTAGAAATGCAATCATCGTCTGTGGTACGCCATAACCAGGTGACCCGCTGCATAAGCAACTTAGAAATATATTTTACGTCACAGCCGCACAGCAGCAAGGTGACCGACTGCGTAAGCGGCTCTGAAAAGACAAAAAGGCTTAACTGAAGTGCTAAGTTGTTATCCGCTGAATAAGTGGTTGAGAAAGGATTTACCGAAGCGACTGCTATTTTCCAAATTTAATCCACTGAGTAAGTGGTTTCTATTATAAAAACTATATTTTACATAATTCTGCTCTTAATAAGGCTTAAAGTTTTCTCTTAACTTATGCTTCGATACAGTAACCAATTTCTTTAAGTTGCTTTTGAAGTTTATTTTTTTAACTAAATATGTGGAATTGATTGTCGATCAACCCCCAATAACTAGTATTGAGTAATTTTTTCACTGCCATTCAGCTGACAGATCCCCACAAACTATTTAATCATATCAACGACTTACCGACTTAATATTTTTCCAATCCCACTCTTCAGCCCAAGCCATTATCTGCCTAATAGCAGCTTGGATATCCTGCGCGCAGAGACTTAGCCTTGCAAGGCGGCATAAAACGCATGCCTAAATAGTTAAACGACAACACCCGCCGATGTGTGATGCTATTCGCTTGTAATGTCCGATGCTTCCCACTGATTTCAATCGCCAACCCAAGCATGTAATGAAGCCAGTTAGCCAACGCCGCTAGTACTAGCAACGCTTTGAGCCTTTCTTTTTTATACGTCTGATGGGCGCTACTGCCAAGCCCGTATGTCTGACTCTTCTGATCACGGAAGCTCTCTTCAATTTGCATTCTCGCGTTATAACACTTGGCAATTTTTGCAGCGTAATCACTCGTTTGTGGCAAAGAACTGACCAACAACCATGGCTCTTTGTATGATTTGTGTTTATCGCGTTTTCGACGTTTCCAACCTGTTCCGACCAACACGGCGGTGGTCGGATAGCGCTGGCTGCTCGTTAATGTGATTTTTCCTAGGCACTGTGGTGTCGTTCTGGCTTTTTTGTAAAGCTGCTCAACACTGATAAATGAGATTGAATCAGTCAGTTGCAACGTCTGATTACCGCGCACTCGCGCAATATAATGCCAGCCCAATTTACGGATGTGTTTTAACCATGGCACTTTAAAACCGGCGTCGGTGACGATAACGGGTTTACACTCTGTCGGCAAACTTGCTTTAAGACGAAGTAGGAATGCTTTGTGTACCAAGGGGCAGTTATAATCTTCAATGCCTTTGACCTCTTGTAGCAAGGTCAATGAGCGGCCTTCAAGGGCTAAGCTAGCTCGTAAGATAAAATGACGCTTTTTAGTGTCGGCGTTACTCCAATCAACCAAGATAAGGGGGTGTTTAGTTTGGACTAACGCTTTGGTCAGCGCCGCGTAAATCAGAGGAATGTCGCTCTGAAAATGCATATTACTGAGCAACCGATCAGCTCTTTTAATACAGTTTTTTTCAGTGGCAGAGCCTTGAATACCACGGCCGATGGCAGTCACGGTGCATTTTCCGTTGGTCACCAAACTTTGCAACGATGCACAAAGTGCAGCGTTCCTAGCTTTATGGGTGTTTTTTGGAGTGACAAACGACAGAAAATCGGCGAGCATTACTTGAACATTCATGGTGTGCTTCAGGTTAATTTTTTTGGCGAAAGATCAGATCAGGAACCGCTATGAATGTTCCCTTATCGCCTAACTATTTGTTTTATCAAACCGATTTGTGGGGATACCTCAGGCCATTCAGCCGCTAGGCCGCTACGAGTGAGCCCCATAGCCGAACGTCAGGTTCCAAAGGAGTTTTAAATATTGGAAGCCCAGTTAAGAATAGAAAGAGCACACGCTTTTGTCATAACAGAAGCTAATTTAAAAAAAGTTTGGATATCACTCGAAGAAAATGTTGGTGATGTTTCTGCCGAAGTTAGTTTTAATGACTCAATTGCAAGGAAAGTTAAATCATTCGATGAACTGATGTCTTTTGAGAACTCAAAAAGCAAAAAGATTAATAGAATAGAGGTTTATGGAAGAAGTGACTCCAATGATAATTGGGCACGTATTTTGTTCTCAGACAGTAAATATAGGCCTATAGAGATATCGGCCACAGGGGAAGATAGAGCTATAACATCTTTTGGGGATAACATCACTGAAGTAATTGATGGGTTAAAGCCATGGTATTCAACTATTAGTAAGCTAGAATTTTTCTATATCATAGGTTTTATATGCTGGTTTTCTTTTGCACTGCTCAACATAATGATACCTGACACTCCAAATAACGAACCAATAGAGTTAGCTAATGGAGTTAAAATAATCCTAGCAGGATTCGGCATGATCGCTGCAATAGTGTTCTCTATCTGGGGTCTAAATCGCCTCAGGAGTGTATGTTTCCCAGTTGCTTCGTTTGCTATAGGTCAAGGTCTTGAAAGACATAGAGTGCAAGAGAATATACGATGGGGAGTTGTGGTGGCATTTGTTGTTTCCTTATTTTCATCTACTGTTTTTGCAGTTTTAACTTGATGATCAAAAAATCTCATATTGCCAATACTTCATAAGGGTCGCGACTTATTCAATCATAAATGTCCGCTATTCGCTCAGGCTGTGTGAAAACTGCTGATCACTTTTTGGTATAAGCACAAGATTTTTATCATCAATCGTTCTTGATAAAACACTCCTTGTGGCAACCGTTTAACTAAAATTACTAATCGGTAAATTTATAAACGTGTGCATTTATATCTCATCATATTAAAGGTCAGGGCCGACATCAAATAACGTTACTACCTGAAGCACTGGATGACTTCGTTACAGAAGATAATCCTGTCAGAGTGATTGATGTCTTTGTAGATGGATTGCAGCTTGACTCCCTTGGCTTTGATAGAGTTACGGCCAAACAGACTGGGTGGCCAGGCTATCATCCAGCAACCCTTTTGAAGCTTTATATTTATGGTTATCTTAACCGCATCCAATCTTCTCGTAGGCTATAAAAAGAAACACATCGCAACGTTGAGCTGATGTGGGTACTTGAAAGATTGACACCCGATTTTAAAACCATCGCTGATTTTAGGAAAACCAATGGCAAAGGCATTAAGAACGCGTGTAAGGCATTTATCGATTTGTGTCGCCAGATGCAGATGTTTACTGACGTCATTGTCGCTATCGACGGAAGCAAATTCAAAGCGGTAAACAGCAAGCCGAATAACTTTACGCCACAGAAAGCAAAAGACCATATTCAACGCGTTGAACAAAGTATTAATAAGTACCTGAGTAAACTCGATGAGAGCGACAAAAACTCAGAGAATGATGCCAGTTCAGAATTAAATGCGAGTGGTAAGTGTTTGGTGAAACCAGTGATAACTCAGTTTAATTCTTTACACCGTTCTCATGGAATACAAAAACCCTTTAGAATCGAATAAATTAATTGCACTGGCTGAAGAAACTGCTTTAGCTCAACAAATGGACATGTGATATTAAAAGCGGATAATGAAATACCTCAGTTTAGCAAAATGCTACTAATTGAAACCGCCCATTTCTCGCTCTGTAATCCAATCATTCAATGCCTCAATACCTGAGCCATGAAATTTTTTAATAATCTCTGATGGCGTAAATTGTTCAAAAGCTAAAATCGGCTCACCGATATACCATGCCCATGCAGCCTGATCAGAATTAAACCAAGGTCGCACCCGACGCAATAGTGCATGGATCTCGATTAACCTTGTTTGCACTTTCGATTGCTTAACGCGATCTGACCTTTTAAGAGACTGAGGAGAAAGATCAACAAAGTCAGCAAGATGCTCTATTGAAGTAAAAAAAGCAGCTGCCCAAGCCTTTGGTTGCTCCACACCCTGATCTGGTTCAGTACCTATCTTGAATGGCGTCAATTTGTATCCTCTTAACGCTAAATAACAAAACAAATTATAAAAATAGATTTTTCAACGTTAAAAAACAAGAACCTTAGTAATTTACTGAGTGATTCTCTTATTTAATGAATAAACCATAGCAGCGGTTGTATTTATTGGATTAAAGTGTGGCATATCACTACACTCTGAAGACCTTCGGGAACACGGTAAGGGTCATTTGAATCGATTTGCCTTTTTATATGACAATGCCAATCTTGCTGTATCCGAGTAAAACACTAAGGCTATTACACGTAAAGGAATACCATGAGTTATACCGTTGAATTCATCAAAGATAACTTTATCCCTATCCCTGATACGCTCTGTGCTGAGCTAGGCTTTGCCATAGGGGATATATTGGTTTGTGTGATGAATAAAGATTGTTCAAAAATCAGTATGACAAAGTATAGCGACCAGACATTAACTGACGAACAATTATCAGCTGCAGGAAATTTAACGCGTGTGGTAAGTCTTGAAGCTGCTGAGTAATAGCGGACGCCAGGCGGGCGGTCCCACTGAGTATCATTAGGTAATAAGATGAAAATGAACCAAGCTATAAATAACGAACACGAACATGAAGCGGCTTTAGAAGCAATTGAACAGCTTCTTGAAGCTGAGCCGGGCACGCCTGAGGGTGATAAGTTTGATATCTTGGCAAAGATGATCGAAGAGTATGAAGATATTCATCATAAACTCAACGAGTAATTCAGTGCCTAATTGCTATTTGAATCGTCACTGAGTGCCCAGGCTGTGTAAAAACTCAAAATTTCTGCTTTGCCACCAAGTTATTCCATAGCAGCAATAGAATTTCGCTCAACTTGGCTAACTAAAGTTTAATTTTGTTCTATGGGGATTTGGCTTTGACTAAATCGACATACCCAAGTGGTCTTTGTGACTGACAATGGCTTATACGCAATAATATTCACTATTCATAAAGCTCCTTTAGCTTAATTTTCAATCCCTCAACGCCCCAAATCGATATCATCCGTTTCAGGTTATATGCCAGTATGTGTAAGCTGATTTCAGTGCTTACATTGGTAAATCGTCGCATCAAGAAGTGAGTCGCACCCATCCACATTTTGATCGTTCCAAACGGGTGCTCCACGGTTTGCTTTCGTATCGTAGCTGATTGTGGTGCAGCATCTAACTTAGCCTGCATGTTTTCCATTTCAGATTCATGCACCCAACGACGGATCCGCCTAGCTGCACTTTTTGACGTGGTGCATTTGGCGCGCTGGCTGCAATCCCTACAAGCAATACAATTAAAGTACATTTGCAATTCTAAGCCATCTTCAACGGTGGTAAACCGATTCTGAAGCTCGTTACCCGCAGGACAAATGTAGATGTCTTTTTCCTGGTTATATTTAAACAGTGCGAGGTTATAAAGCCCTTTGCGGTCAGCTCCAGAGGTATCACCTTTTGGAACTAAGGCTACGGCTCCTAAGTCCTGAGCCGCTTTAATATCACTCCGGCTGTAATACCCTTTGTCGGCAAGAACAGTAATATCAGTCTTACCCACTGCCTCTTGCGCTAATTTGGTCACAGTCGTTAGCTGGCCACGGTCAGGGATATTGGTTACCTCGTGAGCAACAATCAGATGATGCTTTGCATCTACTGCTGTCTGTACGTTATAGCTAACTTGGCGGTTAACATTGTTTATTTTCATCAGCCGAGAATCAGGATCTGTTAATGACAGCTGTTTATCAGGATGTTGCTCTACGGCTTGCTGCACTTGCTTTAACTCTTCTAAACGCTTTTGAAGCCATGCCAACTTTGTTGCTGTTAATTCTGAGTTAGCTTCAAGCTCTGCCTTTTTATCGGCATCATCGAGCTTATCCAGATATAAGCTGATGCTTTGCTCAATTCTTTCGATGTGGCCTTTAACCTTGCTCGGAGTGTAGTTATTCGATTTGCTATTTACCGCTTTAAATTTACTACCGTCAATGGCAACAATCACATCAGTGAACATTTGCATTTGCTTGCATAGGTCAATGAAAGCACGGCAAGCATTCTTAATACCTTTACCGTTATTTTTTCTGAAATCAGCGATGGTTTTAAAGTCAGGGGTTAATCGCTCAAGCAGCCACATCAATTCAACATTTCGATGCGCTTCTTTTTCTAATCTGCGGGAAGACTGGATACGATTCAGATATCCATAAATATACAGTTTAAGCATGGTGGCCGGGTGATACCCAGGCCGCCCAGTCTGTTTTGGATTAATATTTTCGAAGCCGAGAGAAGCAAGTTGCAGACCATCAACAAAGATGTCGATTACTCGGACAGGGTTATTTTCAATAACAAAATCATCCAGTGCCTCAGGAAACAATGTTACTTGATGTCTGCCTGAGCCTTTTATATGGTGGGTCATATCAGCACACTTACTATTGCTTCGTATGCTATTAATTTTAGTAAACAAGCAGTTGGCTTGGGGCGTTTTATTAAGAATAATTGATCATAAAAACCTGCTACTTAGACCAAAAGGTGATCAGCAGTTTTCACACAGCCTGTGCCATAAGCGGACATTGGTAAAGAACAAAAATTGCACACAACGGTTATACAGTATGGTTAAATTAATACTCAGGGGATTAGATTGATCCCAAATGCTCTGACTATTACTGCAAATATCCCAAAACAAATGATTGTTATACAGGCGCTAATCAGCAATGCAGGCCAGAAACCAAACCGGTGTAATAACGTTGGAAATATCAGGAACATCGGCAAGGTTGGCATCACATACCAGAAAGTATACCAAGCGTGATTAGCAATTTTTTCAATTGGTTGCTTTTCGATATACAGCCAGACCATCGCCATAATAGTAACCAGCGGTAACGCGACAATTAATGCTCCGAGTTTGTCACTGCGTTTTGCTAATTCAGACGCTGCGACGATAACTGCTGCTGTGAGTAAATACTTGGTAATTAGCCAGCCCATAAAAGGTCCCCCTTAAAAACTCAATAAAAACCGATTGCGCATCGGTTTTTATTCTGCCACAATGATCTTCGGTGTGAAAAGAGAAATGTTTTATGCAATTAGGTGAATTAGAGAAACAAGTGCTGCAGTATCTGTGGAATACTCAAGAGGCTGATGTGAAACAAGTGCATGCTGTACTTGGTCTGACTCGTGGTATTTCACTAAATACGATTCAAAGCACTTTAGACCGTTTATTTAAAAAGGATTTACTTAACAGGACCAAACAAGGCCACGCGTATTTTTATTTCGCTAAAGTGGACAGAGATGCGTTGGTTGCCAAGTTAATAAGTAATGTCACCAGTGATTTTGTAGATGAGGGTGAACACAGTTTGATTGCTGCTTTTAGTTCAGCATCATCTAATCTTGATGACTCTCAGCTTGATAAGCTAGAGCAGTTGATCGAGCAGCAGCGTCAGCTTAGAAAAGGGATCTAGCACAGAATGTTATTTGGCGATGTCGCTGTAGTCCTGAACTTATTAAGCATCGGTGTTCTAACGTTCGCAGTTAGTGTTGTTTTTATCACTATTGTAACGAGTTTTATTCTTGATCGTTCTGAGCAATTTAGCTTCAAGTTACGCAAATTAGTTTTATGGGTACAGGTTAGTGCGCCTTGGTGGATTGCCTTTGGCTGCCTTACCTTATTTGTACCTGGGCAAGAGGAGAATAGCAGTACTACTTGGTTGCTTGATTTTGCCCATTGGCATCACATTGATGTGTTTAATTTTACCAGCTGGCACTCATTCACATTGTTCGCGGCTTTTGTTTATTTATTTTATCGGTTTGGGAGCACAGTTAAAGATGGTCTACAACAGTCTGTTGCTATGTCCAACTTGATTGATTTTACGAACGCGACTCCAACTGTAACGGAGAGCCTGGTGGTATATTACTCACTGCCTTTCAAAGCGCCTGCTGCTTTCACTGCGGGGTTGCTATCGCCGAAAATTTATTTAACTACGGCGTTGCTAGACCACATAAATCAACAGGAACTGGATATTATTGTCCGGCATGAATTGGCTCATGTTGAAAGCCGCGATCCTTTATATAAAGCGATATTTTCAGCCTTGGCATGCTTTTTTCCTGTTGTTACTAAGCGGAAACTAATAGAGCATTTCACTTTACTCACTGAACAGATGGCTGATTATTCAGTGACGGCAACTTACGATAATCTCGACGTTGCTCAAACTCTTGTTAATGTTGCACGCATGCAGCGAGTTGAAAGTGAGCAGATAAACAGAGTTGGCTGTCACGGCATACAAACTAGCCATTTTGGTAACGATCAAACTAGTGTACGAGTTCATCGCTTGCTTAATCCCATGTTACCGTCTTCTTGGCTTGCGTTGGGGATCTCATTCCTGATGTTGGCTTCAGTAGCATTGTTGACTTCGTCTGTCGTAGACAGTTTGCACCACATTATTGAAACCTTTTTAACCCATTAATTAAGGAGTGGGAATGAAAGAATTGCCATATAAACACACAACAAAAAAACCGATTGGCTGTCGGTTTTTAGCCCTGTTGCTGGGGCTTAGTTTTAGCCTGTCGGTATCGGCGACCAGCAGTCGACCCGCTCCGGTTATCAGCTTATCTGACGCTGTTAGCCTGACATTACAGCAGCACCCTGACTTGCAGGCGTTAATGTCGCAACAGGCAGTATGGCAGGGACGTATTCAGCAGGCAGGTATTGCTGAGCGGCCGCAAGTTGGCTTGACATTGGAAGATGCTATGGGCACGGGGCAGCAAAGCGGCCTTAAAAGTATGCAATCCACGCTGACGTTTTCTTGGGTTTTGCAACATGAGCTCTTGGGTAGCCGTGTCAGCGCTGCAAAAACTGAAGCCAGTAATTTGGCATTGGAACAGCAGATTAAGGCTTTGGATTTATCTGCTGCTGTAGCCAGGCAATTTATTAGCATTTTGGTTAAACAACAGCGACTAAAGTTAAATCAACAAGCTGCATTGCAAGCTCGTGATATGGTGGAAGCGATTACCAAACGCACTAATGCCGGCAAGAGCTCGGTTATTGAATTGCAGCTAGCCAAAGCTGAACTGACACGGCGCGAGCTGGCGGTAGAAGACATCGAACATGAGCTGACAGCCAGTCAGTATCAGCTGGCCGCGTTGTGGGGTAAACCCGGCACGGCTTATCAGTTAAGCGGCGACTTACTGCAAACCCCGGCAGTACCTTCCGTTGAGCAGCAACTTGCACTGTTAAAACAAAATCCGCTACTGCAGCAGTTTGCCAATGCCCAGCGTATTGCCCAATCGCAAATGGAGCTCGCCCGCATTGAAGCGAAACCGCAATGGCAATTTAGCACTGGTATTCGCCGTTATGAGGCCTCTGACGATTTCGGCTTAGTTGCCGGTGTGACCATTCCCTGGGGCGGTGAAAATCGCAACGCCGGTACTATTGCGGCACTGCAGGCACAGCAAAACGTACTGGCTAATCAGCAAGCCGCGCTGATGCAGGCGATGGATGCGCAGCTGTATGTGTTACTGCAGGAGATGGCGCACTCGCAGCATGTAATCGAAACAGTGCGTAATGACATTGTACCCACATTGGAGATGGCAATGATCGAAGCGTTCTCGGCTTTTGAAAAAGGCCAACTTAGTTATATCCAATACAGTAGTGTGCGTGCAGAGTTACTCAGCGCACAAAGCCAGTTATTGGAGGCATTTGAAAGCCTACATTTACAACATATTGAAATTCAGCGCCTGACCGGCACTGCTATTGCTCAGCGAGACCACCAATGAAACATAATAACTCTATATTGTCATTAAGTTTGGCCGTAGCGCTAAACATAAGCGTACTAAGCACAGCTATTACACCTCTGTTGGTAATAGCTGAATCTGCACCCGCAGCAACTCAGGATGAAGTGGAAAAAGGCCCGCATAATGGACGAATGTTGCGCGATGGCAGTTTTGCCCTGGAGCTGGCGATTTTTGAAACCGGTGTCCCCCCGGAGTTCCGCGTTTGGCTGACGCAGGATGGTAAAGCGCTTGACCCAAAAACCGTTGATTTAAATGTAAAACTGACCCGTTTAGGTAACGTGGTTGATGATATCAATTTCTTCGCTCAAAACGACTTTTTGCGTGGCGATATGGAAATTTACGAGCCGCACTCCTTTGTGGTCACTATTACCGCCAAACATCAGGGCAAAAGCTATCGCTGGCAATATGACAACTTTGAGGGGCGCACCAGCATTGAACAAGCTGTCGCTGATGCGATGGACATTCAAACTGAGACCGCTGGCCCGGCTGCGCTGCATCAAACCATTCCCGCTTATGGCAGCCTTTCGCTACCCGCTGGGGCTGAACGCCATATTGCCGCCCGTTTTGACGGTGAAATTACCCGATTGCATGTGGCACTGGGCGACAAGGTAAGCAAAGGCCAGACACTGTTCACTATTGAGAGCAATGAGAGCTTAAGGTCTTATCAGATTAAAGCACCAATCGATGGCGTCGTGACAGCGCAGCTAGCCAATGGCGGTGAACAAACATCAGGCCGCACCTTACTTACCCTAACCGATTCAACTCATTATCTGGCGAAGCTCGCAGTGTATCCAGGCGACTTTGCCAAAGTGAAACTCGGTGCGCCGGTTACCTTTCAGCTGGAAGGCCATAGCCACGCATACAGTGGCAACATTGAGTTCATCGAGCCTAAGGTGCGCGATGATCAGGCCCGTATTGCCTGGGTGAACGTGAGCAACGAAAACGGCGATTTAACCGCAGGTAGTTTTGTTAATGCGCAAATTGAAATCGCCAGCTTTGAGGTGCCATTAGCCGTTAAGCGTGTTGGCTTACAAGGTTTTCGTGACTTTACCGTAGTGTTTGCCAAAGTTGGTGAGCAATATGAAGTGCGTATGCTGGAGCTGGGTCGTGAAGACAGTGAATGGGTTGAGGTGTTAGGTGGTTTGTTGCCTGGCACCGAGTACGTCACTGAAAACAGCTTCATTTTAAAAGCCGATGTTGAAAAATCTGGCGCATCACACGATCACTAGGAGCCCAAAGCATGTTGGAGTCGATTTTACACTTTTCCATAAAGCGCAAAATGCTGGTACTGCTGATGGTACTGGCGGTTGCTGCGCTGGGTGTATGGAATTTTACCAAGTTACCGATTGATGCGGTGCCTGATATTACTAATGTTCAGGTAATGATTAATACCGAAGCGGCCGGTTACACCCCGCTTGAAGTAGAACAACGGGTGACTTTTCCACTGGAAACGGCGCTGTCAGGCTTGCCGGGGCTGACGTATACCCGCTCGGTGTCACGTTATGGCTTGTCGCAAGTCGTCGCTATTTTTAATGACGATACCGATATCTATTTTGCCCGTCAGCTGGTAAACGAACGTCTGTCAGCGGCGCGCGCCGAGCTGCCTGCCGGGCTGGAGCCTCAGCTTGGGCCAATAGCAACGGGTTTAGGTGAGATTTTTATGTTCACCGTCGATGCGCTGCCCGGTGCGACCCATGCCGATGGTACACCGATTACACCAATGGATTTACGTACCGTACACGACTGGACTATCCGGCCGCAGCTGATGCGGGTGCCAGGGGTGGTGGAAGTTAACCCGATTGGCGGCTTTGAGCGCGAAATACTGGTAGCGTTTAAGCCGGAGAAACTGCTGGCCTATGGCATTACCCAGGCCGATGTGGTGGATGCGATTGCCAATAACAATCAAAACCAGGGCGCGGGCTTTATTGAGCAAAGTGGCGCACAGTGGCTGCTGCGTATGCCAGGGCAGGCTGAAGATTTAGCTGCGATCGGCGCTATACCGCTTAAAGCCACTGACGGCTCAGCCATAACCATCAAAGATGTCGCTGACATTGAAAATGGCCATGGCCTGCGCACCGGTGCTGCCACACAGAATGGCCGTGAAGTGGTAATGAGCACGGTGTTTATGTTGATTGGTGAAAACAGCCGTACCGTCGCTTATGCCGTCGGTGAAAAACTGAAAGAAATTAATGCTACTTTACCGCAAGGAATTATTGCCACAGCAGTTTATGATCGAACCAAGCTAGTGGATAAAACGTTACAAACGGTCCAAACCAACCTGCTGGAAGGGGCGCTCCTCGTTATTGTGGTGCTGTTTGTGTTGCTGGGCAATTTTCGCGCTGCCTTTCTTACCGCACTGGTGATCCCATTTGCCATGCTGATGACGGTGACCGGTATGGTGCAAACCCGTGTCAGCGCCAACCTGATGAGCCTGGGTGCACTGGATTTTGGCTTGCTGGTTGATGGTGCCATTATTATTGTCGAAAACTGCTTACGCCGCTTAAGTCAGGCTGGCACTAATCCGCTGCCACTTAAAACACGGATGGAATTAGTATTTGAAGCCACGCGAGAAGTGATCCGGCCTGCGCTATTTGGGGTGTTTATTATCACTGCAGTTTACCTGCCGATATTTGCGCTCGAAGGCGTCGAGGGCAAAATGTTCCACCCTATGGCCATCACTGTCGTTATCGCCTTATTAAGTGCAATGTTGCTGTCGGTCACCTTTGTGCCGGCTATGGTGGCACTACTGTTTAAAAAGCCGGTGCAGGAAAAACACAACGCTATTATGCGTGGTGCATCAGCGTTATACCGGCCCGCGTTAAGCTGGGTGCTAAAAGGTCGCTATCTGGTTGTGTTGGCCGCGACAGTATTGGTTGTGTTGTTTGGCTATCAGGCGACAAAATTAGGCAGTGAATTCGCACCAAATCTGGATGAAGGCGATATCGCTATGCACGCACTGCGTATCCCTGGCACCTCGTTAACTCAGGCAATCGCGCTACAGGAAATGCTGGAGAATAAAATTAAACAGATGCCCGAGGTTGAACGGGTATTTGCGAAGATTGGCACCGCCGATGTGGCGACAGATGCAGTACCACCCAGTGTGGCCGATAACTTTATTATCTTAAAACCGCGTGAGCAGTGGCCTGATCCGGACAAAACTAAAGAGCAAGTCGTACAAGAGCTTGCGGCGTTGGTCGAACCTATTCCTGGCAACCGCTATGAGTTTTTGCAACCCATTCAGATGCGCTTTAACGAACTGTTAGCAGGTGTACGAGCAGAGTTGGCAATAAAAGTGTTTGGTGATGATTTCGACAGCCTCGCTGCGCTTGGCAAAGAAATAGAAGCAGCTATTACTCAGGTTGAGGGGATTGCTGATGTGCAAGTTGAGCAAACAACTGGTTTGCCGCTATTGAATATTATTCCTAACCGGCAAAAACTGATGCAGCACGGTATCAGTCTGGTGCAGGTGCAAGCGCAGGTCGCCACGGCGATGGGTGGGACGGTGGCCGGTAAGTTTTATTCCGGCGATATACGCTCAGACATAGTGGTGCGTTTAGGCGAAGCCAGGCGGCAGGATGTGGACGCGCTGAGTTATCTTCCGATCAGCTTGCCTGATGGTCACAGTGTGCCGCTAAAAGAGTTGGTGTCACTTGAGAGGGTATCAGGAGCTAACCAGATCAACCGTGAAAATGGTAAACGCCGGGTAGTAGTTACCGCCAACGTGCGCGGCCGTGACTTAGGCAGCTTTGTCACGGATATTCAGCAAGCCGTAAACGATAAAGTCGAGCTGCCATCTGGTTACTGGCTGGAATACGGTGGTACTTATCAGAAACTGCAATCTGCCTCGCAGCGCCTTAGCATAGTCGTGCCGGTGACACTGTTGATGATTATAGGCCTGTTGATGCTGGCACTGAGCTCATTTAAAGATGCGATGATCATCTTCACCGGTGTACCGCTGGCGTTAACCGGTGGTATCGCTGCGCTGCTGCTAAGGGACATTCCGTTTTCTATCTCAGCTGCGGTCGGCTTTATTGCGTTGTCCGGCATCGCTATCTTGAACGGTCTGGTGATGGTGTCCTTTATCCGTGAACTGCGTAAAGAAGGGATTAAGCTTAATCAAGCGATTTTCGATGGTGCGCTTACCCGTTTACGGCCAGTATTAACCACCGCGCTAGTCGCATCACTGGGCTTTATCCCAATGGCATTGAATACCGGTATCGGCTCTGAAGTGCAGCGGCCACTGGCAACGGTCGTTATTGGCGGCATTATCTCATCCACCTTACTGACACTGTTTGTTATCCCAGCGTTGTATCGCATTTTACATAAAGAAAGGGAGTCAATTTTGACCGACGTAGAAGTTCTGGAGTCAGCTGATGGCAAATAAAATTATTAGCGTCAGCCTGCATCTGCTGTTTGCTGTATTGGCACTTATCAGCGTTGAGGCTATTGCCCATGGCGTAGATGACAGCACCCGCGCTTTCCTAGAGCAAAATCAGGGTGTGCAGTTTGTGCCGTTTTTATATATCGGTGCCAAGCATATGATCACCGGTTACGACCATTTACTGTTTCTGCTTGGTGTGATCTTCTTCCTGTACCGCAGCCGTGATGTATTGCTGTACGTCACCATGTTTACTATTGGCCACAGTACTACGCTGCTATTTGGTGTGCTAAGCGATATTCAGGTTAATGCCTATCTGATAGATGCCATTATCGGTTTATCGGTGATTTATAAGGGCTTTGACAACTTAGGCGGCTTCAAACGCTGCTTTAACTGGCAGCCGAATACGCAATGGGCGGTGCTGATTTTTGGTTTGTTTCATGGCTTTGGCCTGGCGACCAAACTGCAGGAATTCCAATTACCGGCGGATGGGCTATTAACCAATCTGGTTGCTTTTAATATTGGCGTGGAACTGGGCCAGTTTGCAGCGTTAGCGCTTATTCTGATTGTGATAAACGCCTGGCGCAATTGGCCTTCTTTCCAACGTTTCTCCACTTTGACCAATACGGCATTAATGAGTGCTGGCGTAATGCTGATGGGGTATCAGCTGACAGGTTATTTTGTTAACTAACAACGTTTTATCGGGAATATTATGCAACATACAGTAAGTAGCAAAACATTAGTTAAAGCCAGCCTGGCGGCTATCGTGGTTGGCGTGATTGTGCTGGTAACCTTGATTTTACCAGCCGAATACAACCTTGACCCAACCGGTATAGGCCAAAAACTGGGGCTGACAAAAATTGCGCAGGCGTCACAAACAGAAACAGCCGCAGCCCCGGTAGCAAGCTCAGGTAGCAATGAGTTTCAAACCATAGAAATTAGCATTCCGGCCGGGCGCGGTGTGGAGTACAAATTTGCCATGGCACAATACGCCAAAATGACCTTTGAGTGGATGACCGATGGCAAGCCGCTTTACTACGACCTGCACGGCGAGCCGGAGGGCGATACCACCGGCTATTTCGAAAGCTATACCATAGCAACCAACAGTGAAGTGAAAGGCAGTTTTACCGCGCCGTTTACTGGCTCACATGGTTGGTATTGGAAGAATAAAAGCGACAAACCTATTGCCGTACAACTGATGGTAAAGGGTGAATATGAAGTAACTGGTTTAAAACAATAATTGATGAAAAACAGGAGACTATGATGACTAAATTATTATCTGCACTGACACTGTGTAGTGTGTTACTGAGCGTGAATGTTATGGCGCACAGCGACCATGATCATGATGAAATCAGCGGCCAACAAGCGGTTAGCGTTGCGTTAAAATCGGTAAAGCAGATGACGTTCAAAGATATGGGTTTTGAAGCAGGCAAGCTTGATGAATCATGGAAAGCAGTCTCAGCCGAGCAATTTTCTGTGGTCAGTATTGAAGACGGCTACTATGTTGTTAGTGGTAAAAACGGTGATAAAACCTTGTTCTTCAAAGTATCAAGTAGCGGCCGCGTGTTAGATGTGAAGACAAGTAACGCATTTTAATATCACTAAGGGTAAGCACTTCACTACCCGTCGTGGTGCTTACTCTTTATCAAAATAACGTTTTCTCAATGTCTGCTTTTCGCTCAAAGCAGTCTTTGATATTTGAATTAATGCTACAATTAATGGTCCTTGATTGTGAAAGTTA
Organism: Alishewanella sp. HL-SH05; assembly: GCF_052655985.1. Next base: position 422,457 of record NZ_CP199753.1, on the reverse strand, counting down.
TGAGCTATACAAATTGCAACCAATGGTCCTTTTAAAGTGAAACAGGTGGTAATTTAGGGTGATCCTTTACAACACCTGGCCTGATGAAACCGGAACAAGTGTCCGGACAAACCGAAATACGCATTATTTCTTTTTGTCAAAAATCTATTATTACTATCCTAAATAAAACTAGATACTATCAAGCTCAAACATCGATCGTAAATAAAATGTAACACTCATGGAGGCCACAACTTTTAGATGACCAATGCTTTTCAAGCCGACCAAATGTAATTTTATTACAGTTTAAAAAGTGTAATTACATTCATAAATGTTTAAAGCGAAACAACCAAGCATTATTATCTCTATGGTTTAAATTTTTAAATATTTGATTTTAATGATTATGAATTACAAACCTATGGTTTAAACGACACCACGCCGACTTGTAAACACAACGCCACCCTACCGACTAACGACGGGCTTAATACTTTACGTAAAAGCGTTAATAAAAGAGGGCGCTAGGCCAGATACAACAGGGTTAATGCTCAGAAAAGTTAAATAAAGCAGAAGTACTCACAGAAGATAAGTAGGCGGCGATGCAAAGCAATCAGTGCGAGGCGTTAGAAACAACAAGGGCGTAATCTTGTGAATTACGCCCTTTGCGGTTGTAGGAACCTTTGCCCTTTTTCGCCTTAACCACCCTAGTTTGAAACAACTTACTGGTCACTAAAGCTTTTAACGCATTATCACGGATCTCTCCGCGACCATGCTCGCTTGTCGCTGATTTACTCATAGTGGTACTCCCCTTTAAAAACCAACAAGAAAAACGTCCAAAGTGTCACTGCAGGCTTAGGCAGCAACCCAAGCTGTAAGTTCCCTACTATTCAACTCAAGCAAGAACCGCCACTATTCGCCTGCGGTTAAGAAAGTTTGGTAACTCTGATTATTGCTAACCAATTGATACTGATAACCCAGCTTATCTAAGTAACTGGCAATATCGCTATGCTCAGCCACTTCAAAACCGGCCAACACATCCCCCATGGCGGCACCATGGTTACGATAATGGAATAAGCTGATATTCCAATCTTCGCCTAATGTGTTAAGAAAGTTCATTAACGCGCCGGGATATTCAGGGAAATTAAACTGATACACCTGTTCAGTAATGGCTCGTGGCGGCATACCGCCGACCATATGCCGGACATGCAGCTTGGCCAGCTCGTCATCAGAGAGGTCTAAATATTGATAACCGGCATCACTGAGTAATGTTTTTACTGTCGCCAGCTCTTGCTCACCGTGCCGCAGCTTGATGCCAACAAAGATATGCGCTTTACGATCGCTAGCATAACGATAGTTAAATTCAGTGATGGCACGACCACCAAGGGTTTGGCAAAAACGCCGAAAGCTGCCTTTTTCTTCAGGTATAGTAACGGCAAATACCGCTTCTTTTTTCTCACCAAGTTCACAGCGCTCAGATACATAGCGCAAAGTATCAAAATTTAAATTAGCGCCACTGAGCACCGCCGCATAATGCTGTGGTTTTTCCAGCGTACTATTAGCTAAACGTTGGCTGTATTTTTTTAACCCGGCTAAGGCTAGAGCGCCAGCAGGTTCAGCCACTGCACGTAAATCATCGAAAATATCTTTGATGGCCGCGCACATTTCGTCACTAGTCACGGTGATCACTTCATCACAAAAGCGTTTAGCGACATTAAAGTTCTCAGTACCAATCCGTTTTACGGCCACACCATCTGCGAATAAACCTACTCGCGCCAAAGTCACCGGCTCACCCGCGATCATAGCTGCTTTTAAGCACGCCGCATCTTCAGGCTCAACACCGATCACTTTAATATGTGGCTGAATAGCTTTGATATACACCGCCATCCCCGCCATCAAACCACCACCACCCACGGGAATAAACACGGCATTCAATTGATTATTTTGGCTTAATAACTCTTTTGCTACCGTACCCTGCCCAGCTATAACATCGGCATCATCAAACGGCGGAATATAAATAGCGCCTTCGTCTCTGGCTTTAGCAATCGCAAAACTGTTAGCTTCATCAAAGGCCGTGCCGTGCAGCACCACATTACCGCCCAAGGCTTTGACCGCCGCCACTTTGATTTCAGGCGTGGTAATTGGCATAACAATAGTGGCTTTTAAGCCGAGTTTACTGGCCGATAACGCCACACCCTGTGCGTGATTTCCGGCAGAGGCGCAGATCACGGCAGCAGTAGGATGCTGTTGTTTTACTTTATGTAGCTTATGAAAAGCCCCACGCACTTTAAAAGAGTAAACCGGCTGTTTATCTTCGCGCTTTAATAATACCTGATGCCCCAAGCGTTTACTGAGCTTGGCCATGTCATCTAACGGAGTTTCAACCGCAGCTTGATAAACCGGCGATAACAAAATCTCCCGCAGATACTGTTGCATCACTTCGGCATCCGTTTGCTCGGGGTGGACTGTTGCCAGATTATTCATTGTGACTCCCATCTTTTACAACCTATATCGCGTGTAAAGCTGCAACCAGCCACAATTAAGCAAGGACGCCGTAAATACTTCCCTGTAGGCTCCTCTCCGGCCTCCATGCCGGAGACGCCTTGCTTAACCGTGCCTGGTCTTCGCTGCTAAATTTACGCTATCCCTGTTAGTCTTCTAACTTAGAAACATCGCGCACGGCGCCCTTATCGGCACTGCTTGCTAATAGCGCATAGGCTTTTAAAGCACTGCTTACTACGCGCTGCCGATTTTCAGGCTTCCACGCCAGCTTACCTTTTGCCTGCATAGCCGCACGCCGTGATGCTAGCTCCTCATCACTCACTGCAATACCAATTTTGCGATTCGGAATATCAATCTCAACCCGATCACCCTCTACCACCAAGGCAATCACCCCACCACTGGCCGCTTCTGGCGACACATGACCAATAGATAAACCCGAGGTACCGCCAGAAAAACGACCATCCGTAATCAAAGCACACGCTTTACCTAAACCCATCGATTTTAAATAACTGGTTGGGTACAACATTTCTTGCATACCCGGGCCACCTTTCGGGCCTTCGTAGCGAATAATCACCGCATCACCGGCCACCACTTTGCCACCTAAAATGGCGGCCACCGCATCATCTTGGCTTTCAAAGATCCGAGCACGGCCAGTAAACACTAAGTTTTCTTTCTCTACGCCGGCGGTTTTAACGATACAACCATTAGGCGCTAAGTTGCCAAACAACACTGCTAAGCCGCCGTCTTGTGAGTAAGCATGCTCTTTACTGCGAATACAGCCATCAACCCGATCATCATCTAAACTGGGGTAACGGCAACTTTGCGAAAAGGCTTTAGTCGTGCGAATACCGGCTGGGCCGGCTAAATACATTTGTTTCGCTTCCGCATGCGCGGTAGAAGCAATATCCCACTGCGCTAATACATCGGCTAAATCTTTACCCGCCACATGCGGTACATTCGGATTAAGTAAACCGGCACGATTTAACTCTGCCAAAATAGCAATAACCCCACCGGCACGATGCACATCTTCCATATGGTATTTTTGAGTAGAAGGTGCCACCTTACAAAGGTGTGGCACGATGCGAGACAAACGATCAATATCCGCCATGCCAAAATCTACTTCGGCTTCAATGGCCGCAGCTAATAAATGCAAAACAGTATTGGTAGAACCGCCCATAGCTATATCCAGCATCATGGCGTTTTCAAAAGCCGCTTTATTGGCGATATTACGCGGTAAAGCACTGGCATCATCTTGTTTATACCAGCGATTACACAATTCCATAATCCGGAAACCGGCTTGCACAAATAATTCTTTACGATCAGCGTGCGTAGCTAATAACGAACCATTACCCGGCTGACCTAAGCCTAAAGCTTCTACCAAGCAATTCATTGAATTCGCGGTAAACATACCCGAACAACTGCCACAGGTTGGGCAGGCACTGCGTTCAATTTCAGCGCTATCACTGTCGCTGACGTTGGGATCGGCCGCAGAGACCATGGCATCCACTAAATCCAATTTGATAATTTGATCAGATAACTTGGTTTTACCGGCTTCCATCGGCCCGCCAGACACAAAGATCACTGGAATATTTAAGCGCATCGCGGCCATTAACATGCCGGGCGTAATTTTATCGCAGTTCGAAATACACACCATGGCATCGGCACAGTGCGCGTTAATCATGTATTCAACAGAATCGGCGATTAGCTCACGCGAGGGTAAGCTGTACAACATGCCACCATGCCCCATAGCAATACCGTCATCCACCGCTATGGTATTGAATTCTTTGGCAATACCGCCCGATTCTTCAATGCTGCTGGCAACCAATTTACCTAAATCGCGTAAATGCACATGGCCTGGTACAAATTCGACAAAAGAGTTCACTACCGCGACGATGGGCTTACCAAAATCGGTGTCTTTCACACCTGTAGCGCGCCATAATGCTCTGGCGCCAGCCATATTACGTCCTTCGGTAACAGTTGCAGATCTTAACTTTGGCATTGTTGTCTTTCCTAAAAATAAACGTTAGGCGCGAAGCGCGGCGACAGCAGCAGACGCTAATTCCAACTGCTGCACATCATAAAGTTTAACTAATTGACTGGTGAGTAAAGCGATAGGCTTATCACTTTGTACTTGTAAGGTAATGCGCATACCTGCGCGATCGGTCAGCGGTTTTAATTCTAAACCTGCCAATTTGTAACCACGATAACGGGTAACCTGCAATAAGCGCTCAACAACCGTTGCCTCATTGCTGGTGGTGATAGTTAGGGTATGTTGCATTAGTTAGTCTCCGTCATCATATCTTGGTTAGCGGCACCTGGCGGAACTAATGGCCAGACATTCTCTGTTTCATCAATGCGTACGTGCAGTAAATAAGGGCCTGGCCAGGTGAACATCGCCTCTAGCGCATCGGCGACTTCGTCTTTACGGGTGATCGTATGGCCAGGGATAGCAAATGCAGCGGCTAAAGCCACAAAGTCAGGGTTATCGGATAAGTCGGTTTCGCTATAACGCTCATTAAAAAACAATTGCTGCCATTGCTTAACCATGCCCAAGCGTTGATTATCGATTAAGACAATTTTCACCGGTAAACGAAAACGCTTAATGGTGCCCAGCTCTTGCACATTCATCATAAAAGAGCCGTCGCCACTGACCGCTAACACCGTATCTTGGGGGCGGGCTAACTTGGCACCAATGGCGGCCGGCAAACCAAACCCCATAGTCCCTAAACCACCACTAGAAAGATGATTGCGCGGGCTATTAAAGCGCATATGTTGCGCCACCCACATTTGGTGCTGGCCAACATCACAACACACCACGCTGTTATCGGGCATGCGCTCGCTTAACTGTTTTAACAGCAAGGGCGCATAGATTTTTTCGCCGGGATGATCATAACGCCAACCATGCTGTTGCTTTAACTGCTGGCAATGTGCCAACCACGCATCGCACTGTGTCGGCGTAGTGATTGCCGGTAAAATTTGCTTCATATCACCCAGCAAGGCGCAATCGGCAAAACGTACTTTGTTAATTTCTGCCGGATCGATATCTAAATGGATCACTTTGGCATCGGGCGCAAATTTTTGTAAGTTGCCGGTTACACGGTCATCAAAACGTGCGCCTAAACACACTAATAAATCGCATTGCTGCACCGCTAAATTGGCCGCTTGCGTACCATGCATGCCCAGCATGCCTAAATAATGCACATTATCGCGCGCCACCGAGCCCATGCCTTTTAGCGTGGTCACGGATGGCATCACGCTTTCTGCTAAAAAGGCCTGTAAATGCGTTAAGGCATCAGCCATATGCACACCCCCGCCGATATAAGCCATCGGCTTGCATGCGGCACTGATCAATTGACGGGCGGCTGCAGTATTCGCTAAAGAGGTGTTAACACGTTGACTTGGCGGGGTAATCCACTCTGGTTCAGCAACCGGTGCTAATTGCACATCTTTTGGGATATCGACTAGCACAGGGCCTGGCCGACCACTGCGAGCTAAGGTAAAGGCTTGTTGTAAGATCGAAGCCAGTTCGTTGACATTACGCACCATAAAGCTGTGTTTGGTGACACTTAAGCTTAAACCTAACACATCAATTTCTTGAAAGGCATCCGAGCCCATCACCGCTTGTGATACCTGACCGGTGATCGCTACCAAGGGTACAGAATCTAATAACGCATCGGCCAACGACGTGACCAGGTTAGTGGCCCCTGGGCCTGAGGTGGCTAAACATACCCCGACTTTACCAGAGGCGCGCGCATAACCAATCGCTGAAAAAGCGCCGCCTTGCTCATGCCGACACAGATAATGCTTTACCGTGCTGTGATAGATCGCATCATAAATGGGCATAATAGCGCCGCCCGGGTAACCAAAAATGGTATCAACCCCTTGCTGCTGTAACACCTTTAATACCAACTCTGCGCCATTCATCTGTAACCTCAACCTTTTACTGATCTGGTCGGTGAAATTTTACCCGGCCCTGAAACGACAAAACCCCCGGTCTTTGCAGAGCGGGGGTTTTGCTGGAAATCGATTTGCATCTTATCTTCCGAAAACACCGCCCCCGCGGAGATTAATAATCACCACGCTTACGAGGACAAGAATGTTTAGAATGGAAGCTAAACGCATATTATTTACTCACTAACTCTAATCGGTTAATTGTTGAGGATCAGTTCACCTAATCACAATATGTCTATTAATAGACGTCTATCTGTCTGGAGTCAACCGATTTCTCTAAAAAAGACACTTTTTGTACAAATAAATTAAAATTTGTACCTTGGCCAGTCTGCTATTAAAGTAGAGGTAATACCACCCATCGTTTCGCTGATGTTTTAAACAGTGCGGCTTTACTGACTTGGAGTTAATAATGAATGCCAATCTCTGGTTTTTCTTAAGTGTTTGTGTGATTTTTGGTGTAGGTTTTTGTATGTTTATTTTTTATTTGCAGCATTTAAAAACCATGAAGCAATTAGAGCTAAACGCGACGCAGCACAAAAAAGACTAACGCTATCTAGCTTAATCACGCGCTAGCGACTTAGTTCAAAGCTAACAGGCAAACAAACGTATGGATCAACTTGAGCTGTTTGACATACCGAACCCCTGTATTGGGGTTTGCCAAAGTAATAATAGAGGTTATTGCTTAGGGTGTTTGCGCTCGCGAGACGAACGTTTTAATTGGCCACAAAAACCCGCCAATGAACGATCGCGAATTTTACGGCTGTTAGCGCAGCGGCGTGCCCGGCTAAAAGTGAAAGCGCTAAGTGCCGAGCCAGAGGTTATAGCCGCTGGCTCGTTAGATTTATTTTAAGGTAAATATCACTAGGGCTAAAAAGCCCTAGCTACGTTTGACTAAACTGATTAAATACAATAACACCACCGCCCCTACCGTTGCCGTGATTAACGAACCCACAAAACCAAAGGCTTTTAAGCCCAGCGCACTAAATAAAAAACCACCCAGCATAGAACCGACAATTCCCACCACAATATTACCTAGCAAACCAAAACCGCGGCCTTTCATAATATTGCCCGCTATCCAACCCGCCAAGGCGCCTAAAATTAAAAAAGCGATAAAGTTCATAACATTCCCTTTGCTCTAGTGTTAATTTAATACTAAGACTAAAATAAGTGGTCCTAATTGTGATAAACCTACTTTAGTCCATGCTTGCTACCCAGAAACTGTTTAGCGGTATTCATTAAATAATAAAAGTGCTTCAACAAATCATCCATATTTTTTCAATGATGATTCCGAATGATCTGTTCGAGGATTAATCCAATTCTTTTCGCCCGACGATATTGTCCTTTAAGCCTTTCTAGCAATTTAATAAATAAGTCACTGGCCTTGCGCCCACCACCCACATAAACGATTTGCTCAGTCTGGCCTTGCAATGCTCACGCCAGATAATGTTTTTTGTTCTGGCCAGACGTCGCTACCTTACACTGCTTGCCACGATGCTCAAAATCTGTACCGATTTTAGGATTAAAATGGATATCCAATTCATCTTTGAAAAACATCGAGTGGTCAATACTGTGAACTGCCTGCACTTCCCAGGTAGCCTCCAGCTTCTCCTCTTTATCCAAGTTTTGAATTTTAGAGGGTTGGCTCACCTCTACGCCAGACACTTCCTGTGTTTGTGCAACCAGCACCTGATAGTAGAGCTGAGGATCTGAATATAGCATAACTTGCTCAGTTACAGCGCAAACAACTCTGCACGCCAAGGTGAACGCTAATATCCAAGCGTCCTTGCGTTAACACCAGCAGGACTGAATGGATCTCTACGTGTTTTATAAATAATCATCTTCAATCGGCGGGTTTCCGCGCTATATAAAAATGCTATCCAGTTCATACTTAATGATGTTTCTATGCTTATTAGCGGGTTAGTTTGGCGACCGATCTGAAAGCGCAAACAGCATTGGGTTCTCTTCCCTGAGTCACTTACTATTTTTAGCTAAGTTATTTAGTCACAACCTCAAAATTTCAAAATATCAACAAAACAATTATTTTAATAACAATGCCACTAGATTTTAAAACTTAGAAAAGATATAAATATTGCCGCACTATTTATAGTGTATTTAATAACAATAAACTAAAGGATTTGATATGAAGTACAGTGTTTTTGCAACAGTATTGATGGCATTCACAGTTGTAGGCTCAGCTAATGCACAAGATAAGTCAAAAGAAGTTGGCTCAGGTCCGAACCCTTTTTCTGATTGTGGTATTGGTGCAGCATTATTTTCAGAAAACAAAACCCTTGCCGTAACCTCAAACGTAATTTGGGACATCGGTACCACCGCTGTTACTTCTGCTACTGCAAGTCCAGAAACTTGTTCAGGCAAAAACGTCACTGCGGCAACGTTTATTCTTAATACTTATGACAACCTGATCGAAGATACAGCTCGTGGTGAAGGTGAACACTTAGTAGCGTTAATGAATATCCTCGAAGTTGAGCAAACCGCGAAGCAAGATGTTGTTAACGCACTACGCGCGCAAGTTGCACAACACGTTATTGCTGACGAATATAATACCGCAAGTAAAATCGAAAAATCTCAAATGTTCTTCTCAGCTGTTGTTAACGCTGTAAACGAAGCTTAATAAGGAAAACAAGGATAGAAAGTTTTTTCTTTCTATCCTATTCTGAACATTTCAATGACACGTTTCTTTCTCGCAATCTGTCTTTGCCTATTTGGCAAATTGGCTAGTGCCTACTCATTCGAAAACCAAGAGTCTATCTCAAGGTTAGCAAATTCACCTACATGGCTCAAACTCCTTGTTTATGACAATGGTCGCAGTTTTGTCACCTCTAGCCGGTTTTTCTTAGATGGTCAGGGTCAGATTAATCCTAAAGCAGAGCTTATATCAACACTAAAAGCTTTTGCTGAACCACAACAGGAAATGAACCCAGATAATCATCCGCAATGTCGATTTGCTGGTCGTTATGCTTGGCTGAAAACACAACTTGATTTTACCACGCTTGGCATTACTGAGATGTCCTGCCCTGCTTTTCAGGCCTTTAGCCAAGAACAGGAAATTGAATCCGTAAGCATAGTGTTTGCTACTGGCTTTCTGGGTAACCCAGCATCTTACTATGGGCATTTATTGATTAAACTTAATAGTGCTAATAGCGAACTTTCGGATTTACAAAACACCGCTATTAACTTCGGCGCTGATGTACCAGTTAATGAAAATATGGCAGCATATATTATCAAAGGCATTATTGGCGGTTATGACTCAGCTTTCACCCAGCAACAATATTTTCTGCATGCTGGAAATTATGGCGAGTCTGAACTGCGTGATCTATGGGAATACGAGCTAGACCTTGATAAAACGGCACTAAGACTACTTCTCGGGCATATTTGGGAACTGCTAGAAATAGACTATCAATACTTTTTCTTTAATCGTAACTGTGCATTTCATATGGGACAGTTATTGGAATTGGTATTACAAAATAACATTACCGATGCCTCACGGTTATGGGCAACTCCCCAAGCTATAATGCAAAACTTGGCCAAGGATAACACCAACCAAAAACCTATCATTAAGCACATTAAATACCACCCTTCCAGGCAAAGCAGACTTTACCAACGTTTTGCTATGTTGAGTAATGAACAGAAGTTACAACTTAGCAATATGGTGCATACACCTGAGAAGATTAGTATTGCGCAATTGGCCGATTTTAACATCGAGCAACAACAACAAATTGTCGATACCTTGATAGACTATTTTCAGTTTATGCTCAAAGCGGATAAAGGAGATGCCGATCTAAACAAGATCTATTATAAAAATTCTCTATTATTACGCTATCAATTACCACCTGGTAGATTAAAGACAGCCTTTATCTCAAACAGACGTCCGCATTTAGGTCGTAAACCTAGCCTTGCTGCCATTCAACTTGTGCATGCCAGTAATGCAGAAAACTTTGCTAAGTTACAAATTCGACCCGCATATTATGATGCTCTAGATGCGCAAGAAGGTCATGTCAAATATTCTGCATTGAGTATGGGTGAATTCAGTCTAGGTTTTACATCTCAAAGAGTTTTTATCAAAGATCTGTCGCTGTTAAAAATTGAAAGCGTTAGAGCAAACTTAACGGGGCTACCAGGAGATCAAAATCATTCTTGGTATATCGACATTGGCTCAACACAAACACAACTTGGTTGCACCACTTGCAACGCTGTGAAAGTAAGCTCTGGTATTGGCTATGCATTTCAAAGCTCGCCACATTTTAACATCAGTGGCTTTATTGGCGCTGGCTACTCGGGCCGTGATGCGAATGTCGATAATTCTTTTATCGCCACTCGCCTACTAACAACTTGGTATATTAGCGACAGTTTAGCTACAAATTTAGATGCTGAAGTAAGGCACTTCAAATCTGGCGCCGACACTCATCATATAAAGTTTGCCACCAGATACGCATTAAGTACCAATACAGAAGTACGCTTGAATTTATCACAGGACAGCGAATCAACCGAGATAGGATTCTCTCTCGGTCTATACTGGTAATGACATCAGCTGTTTAACAGGCTCAACTCTTTTTCATCAAGCTCTTTGTATTCACCTACAACTAAATCTATTGGTAATTTCAAACCACCAATTTGCTCGCGATGTAACTGCTCAACTTTATTGCCAAGCGCGGCGAACATGCGTTTTACTTGATGATAACGCCCCTCATGAATGGTCAGCAGGGCTTCGCATTCATCAACAATCACCAACTCTGCGGGTTTAGTGGCGTCTTTTTCGTTGCGCAGCATGATGCCTTCGGCAAATTGCGCGATGGCCTCTGTAGGGATTGGATCGGCAGTCCAGACACGGTAGGTTTTCGGCACATGATGCTTTGGCGCCGTTAATCGATGTGACCACTGCCCGTCGTCGGTTAATAGTAAGAGGCCGGTAGTATCCAGATCCAGCCGCCCTACACTGTGCAGGCGCTCAACAAGTGGCTCGTCGAGTAAGCTAAACACGGTAGGATGTTCCGGATCGTCATTAGCGCAGATGTAACCGGCAGGCTTATGCAACATAAAGTAGCGTAACCCAATCAATTGCAGTGGTTGATCATCCAAGGTTACGCTGTCAGCCGCTAACACTTGGCGCGCGGCTTGTTTTACCACTTCGCCATTAACCGTCACCAGGCCTTGGCGAATATTTTTACCGGCTTGCGAACGCGTCAAACCAGTACAATCACATATAAATTTATCTAAACGCATAAGTCACCTTTATTAGCTGCGCTTAGTGTAACCAAATTTTTGCGGTTAGTCGTTAAGTGCTGACACCATAAAGTGCGGATTCAGTAGGTTTTCACGATGATAGACCTGTGCATCAATGCCGCTAAAACTCACTTTTGCCCCGGCCTCTAGTGCAATAATATGGCCAGCGCCGGTATCCCATTGCATGGTTGGGCCAAAACGGGGATAGACATCAGCACTGCCCTCAGCCACTAAGCAGAACTTGAGTGAGCTGCCCACCGCGACCATTTCATGCTGCGGAAACTGTGCGAGATAACCGGCTAAATCGGGGCTTGGATGACTGCGACTGCCGACCACACGAATAACTTCACCCGGTTTACTCACCTGAATAGGCAGGCTACCACTGGCGTTTTTTACAAAACTGCCGATGCCTTTTGCCGCAGAGTACGTTCTTTCCAGCACAGGCGCATGGATCACGCCAAGCACCGGCTCACCCTGTTCAATCAGCGCAATATTTACGGTAAATTCACCATTACGTTTGATGAACTCTTTAGTGCCATCCAAGGGATCAACCAGCCAATAACGCTGCCACTGCTGGCGAATCTCCCAGCTAATATCGGCGGCTTCTTCAGACAAAATGGGAATATCAGGGGTGAGTGCGGTTAACGCTTGTACAATCAACTGATGCGCTGCCAAATCGGCAGCGGTTAGAGGTGAAGTATCGGCTTTATCGGTGATATTAAAATCACTGCTGTCTTTTTGATATACCGTTAAAATTGCCGCACCGGCTTGTTCGGCGATCTGAATAATGTTCTGTAAAAGTTGCATGGTGAATTCCAGATTAAATAAGGCTGTCATGCCATGAATAAGCTCATTTAGCCGATGAGGCCACGCTAACTCATGTTAAATAATAATGTGCCGGCGTTGTAAAAGCGCCAGCAATTGCTCAACACTTTGCTCAATAGTAAGATCGGCAGTATTAAGCACTAAATCAGCGGCGATAGGCGGCTCATACGGATCAGAGATACCCGTAAAGTGACTAATTTCTCCGGCACGGGCTTTTTTGTATAAGCCTTTGACATCGCGCTGCTCACAAACAGCCAAAGGCGTGGCGATATGCACTTCAATAAATTTACCTGCTGGCACTAAGCTTTTCACTAATTCACGTTGACTGCGATAAGGCGAGATAAAAGCACTTAATACCAATAAACCAGCATCGACCATTAAGCCCGCCACCGCACCGACGCGGCGTAAATTCTCGGTACGATCGGCGGCGCTAAAGCCTAAGTCAGCACACAAACCATGCCGTACATTATCACCATCGAGCAAATAAGTATGGGTACCTCGCGCCAGCAGCGCTTGCTCTAAGGCATTGGCCACCGTCGATTTACCTGAACCACTGAGCCCCGTAAACCAGACTACCGCACTTTGATGACCATTAAGTTCAGCTCGGGTTGTGGCATCCACTTGATAGTCTTGCCATTTAATATGCGCATTATTCGCCATTATTCACTCTCTGTTAGTACGCTTAGGCAGAGTATACCCTGCGCTGGCGGTTACTGCAGTTGGGTTAGCGGTTGTGCAAACACTGCGGCACTGGGCCGCTGCCCAAACCAATGTAACTGCGATTGTAACGCAACCACTTCACCTATAATCAATAACGCCGGCGATACCACCTGATGTTGTTGCACCAAGCTGCCCAGTTCAGCCAGGGTACCGGTGATCACACGCTGCTCGCGCCGAGTACCGTTTTCAACAATGGCTAAGGGTGTGTTGCCATGGCGTCCTGCCGCGATTAATTGGGCTTGAATATCTGCCGCTTTTAAAATACCCATATAAATCACTAAGGTTTGCTGCGAGCGACTCATACTATGCCAGTCGGGCTGATCACCGTCTTTACGGCAGTGGCCAGTAACAAACTGTACGCTTTGTGCATGCTCACGATGGGTTAATGGGATCCCCGCATAAGCGGCACAGCCTGCGGCAGCCGTCACGCCCGGTACCACTTGAAACGGAATAAGGTGCGGCAATAACGCCTCAATTTCTTCGCCGCCACGACCAAAAATAAAGGGGTCGCCGCCTTTTAACCGACACACTTTTTTACCCGCTAAGGCTAGTTCGATCAGTAAGGCATTGGTTTCTTGCTGCGCGACCGAATGCGCCCCCGCTTTTTTACCCACACACAGCCGTTCAGCGTCACGCCTTACCAGTTCTAAAATTTCTGGCGAAACCAGATAGTCATACACAACAACATCGGCTTGTTGCATTAATTGTAGCGCTTTTAAGGTTAATAACTCTGGATCGCCTGGGCCGGCGCCGACAATCCACACTTCGCCTTGCCGCGCAGGCACCTGATCTTGCAGCATCGCATCTAAACGCTGCTCCGCTTGCGCGGGTAAGTTTTGCTCAAGATCGCGCACCACATCAGAATCAAACACTTTTTCCCAAAACTGCCGACGCGCAGCAAAACCTTGAAATTTAGCTTTAACTTTATCGCGAAACCGCCCCACTAACTGTGCTAAAGGCCCTAAATGCTGAGGTAATAAGGTTTCGAGCTTTTCACGTAAACGGCGCGCTAACACTGGCGCAGTACCAAAACTGGAGATCGCAATAATAATCGGGCTACGGTCTATAATCGAAGGGAAAATAAAACTGCATTTAGGCTGATCATCTACCGTATTGGCCAACATATTGCGAGCGGTAGCGGCGGCAAATACAGCAGCATTAACGCTATCGTTATCGGTGGCGGCAATGACTAATAATTTACCGTCCAGCAGCTCTGGAGAAAAATAGCCGGTAATCAGCTCTGCCTTACCTTGCTGCTGCCACTCGATAAATTCTGCGGCAAACTCAGGAGAGATCACCGTCAGCTTGGCACCTGCCGTAAGCAGCGTGCCGGCTTTGCGTAAGGCAACCGAGCCGCCACCGACAATCAGTACCGGTTTATCGGTAAGTTTTACAAACAAAGGCAGATACTGCACAAAGGCTCCTACAGTTAGCGGATACAGGCCATCTTAATGATGAATCATAGCGCTCAGCCTAACTGAACGGAAATAGATATTCGCGCTCTGTTATAACCAAAAGGCATTAAAACGATAGCGGCTTATTAAAATTGCCATACCAAACGGCTGAGCTAAGATCAGCTTACGGCGAGGGTGCAACGCGTGTGGGTGTTGTCGTTTTTAACAACATGACAGCAAAAAAAAGCGGCAACCGAAGTTGCCGCAAGCAGGGATGAGAATAGCAATAACAAAACTCAGTGGAACCAGAACCTACTGGCGAATTAAATAATCAAACGCACCTAAAGCAGCTGTTGCGCCAGCCCCTAAAGCAATAATGATTTGCTTAAACGGCGCTGTGGTGGCATCACCGGCGGCAAACACACCTGGGATAGAAGTTTGACCGCGTTCATCGATAATAATTTCACCGCGTGGTGATAATTCCACTGCACCACGTAACCATTCCGTGTTCGGCACTAATCCGATTTGCACGAAAATACCGGCTAACTCAATATGTTTCGCTTCACCACTTGGACGATCGATGTAACTTAAACCATTTACTCGGTTACCATCACCGGTCACTTCGGTCGTTTGCGCTTCGGTGATAATGGTGATATTGCCCATTGAGTTGGCTTTTTTCACCAATACCGCATCAGCGCGAAGCTCCGCAGCAAATTCCAGTACAGCCACATGTTCAACAATACCGGCTAAGTCGATGGCCGCTTCAATACCCGAGTTGCCACCACCAATCACGGCAACCTTTTTACCCTTAAATAGCGGGCCGTCGCAGTGTGGGCAGTACGCTACGCCTTTACCACGATATTCTTGCTCGCCAGGCACATTCATTTCTCTCCAGCGGGCACCGGGGCTTAGGATAATCGTCTTACTTTTCAGTACCGCGCCGTTCGCCAGTTCTAGCTCAACTTTATCGGTTTTACGTAACTTCACCGCGCGTTGGTTATTCATAATATCAACGTCATACTCACGCACGTGTGCTTCTAAGCCAGCCACCAGTTTTGGGCCCTCAGTATATTTCACCGAGATAAAGTTTTCGATACCCACGGTATCCGCCACCTGACCACCAAAACGCTCTGCGACAATACCGGTATTTAAACCCTTACGTGCAGTATAAATAGACGCTGCAGCACCGGCTGGACCACCACCGACCACGAGCACGTCAAAGTCTGGTTTATTCTTCAACGCTTCAGCTTGACGCTTTTCAGCATTTACATCGATTTTCTGTAAGATTTTCTCTAGGGTAATCGCACCTTGCGAGAATAATTCGCCATTTAAAAATACCGACGGTACAGCCATGACATTTTTAGCCGATACTTCGTCTTGGAACATGGCTCCATCAATCATCACGTTAGTGATATTCGGGTTAATGGCAGACATAATATTTAAGGCCTGCACCACTTCTGGACAGGTTTGGCAGCTTAAGGAGATATAAGTTTCAAACTTAAACTCGCCTGGAATATTTTTGATTTGTTCAATCAAATCGGCTTCAACTTTTATAGGGTGGCCGCCCGAGTGTAATAAGGCCAGTACTAATGAGGTAAACTCATGTCCTAGCGGCACACCAGCAAAAATGATTTGCGTATTTTTCGCAGCAGAGCGAACCAGCATTGACGGCTTGCGGTCAGCTGCGCTGTCATCACGCGACACACTGACTAAATCTGATAATTCAGCAATTTCCGTTGCTAGTTCATTTACCTCAGCTGCCTTGGCGCTATCATCCAAAGATACCACCAGCTCTACCTGAGTTTTCAGGTTCTGCAGATAAGTTTGTAATTGTTGCTTCAGGTTAGTATCTAACATAACTCATAAATCCTTAAAAAATATGGAGATTGCGGCGCAGCAGGGCAAGGGAGAGCGAGGCCAGCGAAGCCGCTGGCCTGACACCAAACTTGAGTTTGGCAGTGTGAGGCTAGATTACAGCCTCACGGGGAGTACTGTATCTAGCGTGTCACACTGCAGTTGCCTGCAGTTTGCATCAAATTTAGATCTTACCAACTAGGTCTAAAGAAGGCGCTAAGGTCTTTTCACCTGGCGTCCACTTAGCTGGGCACACTTCACCGTCATGATCTGCAACGTATTGTGCAGCTTGCACTTTACGGAACAATTCAGCAGCGCTACGGCCGATACCTAAGTCGTGGATTTCACATACTTTGATCACGCCCTCTGGGTTGATCACGAAAGTACCACGTAATGCTAAACCATCTTCTTCAATCATCACGCCGAAGTTGCGTGTGATGGCGCCCGTTGGGTCACCGATCATTGGGTATTGAATTTTCTTGATGGTTTCTGACGCGTCATGCCATGCTTTGTGCGTGAAGTGCGTGTCAGTTGATACTGAGTAAACTTCAACG
This sequence comes from Alishewanella sp. HL-SH05, assembly GCF_052655985.1. The sequence continues at coordinate 405,446 of NZ_CP199753.1, read as the reverse complement.
CCCATTTCTTGGAACTTAGCGTAGAAATCAGCCAAGTCGCCTAATTCAGTTGGGCAAACAAAAGTAAAGTCAGCTGGGTAGAAGCAAACAACAGACCATTTGCCCAGTAAGTCTTGCTCAGTTACCGGTACGAATTTACCTTGATGAAAGGCAGTCGCTTTGAAAGGTTTGATTTTAGTGTTAATTAATGAAGACATTGTCTTGCTCCTTTGGGTTAATAAAAACAGTTTCTTGTTTCAACGCCGACTAGTCTATCTAACTCGACCAGACTTTTAAAACGAATAAAACAAATCATCCTAATCACTTTAATTGATGAAGATGTAGTGCTTCATCCGTTATATATGTTGCACAGCAGCTATCAGGTCAAAAATAATCGCAACCTCAATAGTGCTGAGGTAATTAGGGCGGCTGAACGGAATTTCAATAGCCTATTTTTATCGATACGTAGTGCACCGTCACTCAGCAGTATGGTTTGCGCTGTTTAACGACATTGGTACTTAATTAACGAGAGCTTGGTGAAGGTTTCACCAAAAACTGTTTTGAGAGGGCATCAAATTCACCATTCGCCTTAAGCTGATCAAGCGCTACTTGCAAACGCTCAACCGTGGCGATGGGCATTTGTGGGTGCAAGGCGAGATAATTATTGCCAATCGTAGATAAATCGATTACCGCAGTTACCGCTGATAGGGTTTGTTGATGTTGCTCTAACCAGACCGGTAAAATCAAATCAGAAGCGATCAGTAAGTCGACTTTGCCATGTAAAAATGGCAATACCGCATCAGCTTTACTGTTAAATTGAATTAAATTGACGCCAACTTCAAAACCTTGGCTTAGCAAATATATTTCGTAAACGTCGCCACGGGCAACCGCAACAACATATTTTTTGGCTTCTTCAAGATCCTGAGGTGGTTCATCCCGGCGTGAGGCAAGCCAATACATATTGGCGGAGGCATGCACTAAAGGGCCAACCCACTGAAATTGTTTTTCACGCATAGCATTACGAGCAGTCGAAAATAAGCCGCTATAAGGTGTGCGCTGTGTTGTTTCTAGTGCCCGCAGCCATGGCATTAATTGAAAGTCACACTTTAGTAACGCCACTTCACAAGTGCGCCGCACTAATTCTGTGTTAAGACCTGTCACATGCTGATCTTGTTCAAAGCTATAAGGTGGGAAATGCTCGGTATACATCACCAGCGGCTCCGCCAGACTTTGCTGCGACAGCCAGCTTATACAAAAGATGACAAACCATTTCATAGCAATACGATTATGTTGGTAAAAAGCATACCGTTACTATGGCTGAAATTTCAGCGAAGTGAAAGTGCAACGCTAAAAAACCTAAATACCATCACCATCCATATGCAAACCGCACTCACGGCCAAGGCCGTTAAAGCGCGTGTCTTCTTCGCGCATACCGGGTTCAAACTTAACGGTGGAATGCGTATCACCGACAGAGAGATAACCTTTTTCCCACAACGGGTGATATGGCAAGTGGTGTTCTTTTAAATAATAAAACACGTCTTTATTTGACCAGTCGATAATGGGTTGTACCTTCACTACGCCACGGCTAATTTCAACAATGGCTTTATCGGCACGCGTACTGCTTTGACTGCGGCGCAAGCCGGTAAACCAACAGCCTACTTCGAGTTGTTGCAGCGCACGCTGCATCGGTTCTACCTTATTTAACTGATTGTAGTGTTTTAACCCCTCCGCTGTTTGCCATAACTGACCGAAGCGAGCTTCTTGCCAAGCGGGGCTTAATGTGGCGCGATACACTTTTAAATTCAGTTGTAGGTGCTCTGTCAGCTGATCAATAAATTGATAGGTTTCAGGAAATAAATAACCGGTGTCGGTTAACACTACCGGAATATCCTGCTGCTGACTGCTGACTAAATGCAGCATCACCGCCGCCTGGATCCCAAAACTGGAACTAAGCATCGGATTGAGCGGTAGATTAGCTAACGCCCACTGCACCCGCTGTGCGGCACTCATGGGAGCGAGCAGCGCATTGATCTGTTGCAACCACGCTTGCTGAGTCGCGGCTGATTGCCGCAAAATGGCGTGATAGTCTTGGGCGATAGCATTCATTATTGTTACCTTTTACGCGTGAAAATCCGTTTTTGATACTTTGACTGCTGCGACCACACCAACGCGGATCACAAAATCACCAAAGCACTCACCGCTTTGCCGCTCTTGACTCCAGCGGCCAATCAGTTGATCCAGCGTATCGAGGATCTCGGCTTCAGCGACGTTATCTAATAACAGTTTTGGAATACGCGTACCAATGCGGTTGCCTCCCAGATACAGGTTATATTTACCTGGCGCGCGGCCTACCAGCCCCACTTCGGCCAGCATGGCCCGACCACAGCCATTCGGACAGCCGGTTACCCGCAAGACAATATGATCGTCGCTGATTTGATGCTTAGTTAATAAGCCCTCGACCTTAGTCACTAATTCAGGTAAGTAGCGCTCGGCCTCTGCCATGGCTAACGGGCAGGTTGGAAAAGACACACACGCCATGGAGTTTTTGCGCTGCTCACTGTGGTTATCGTCAATTAAACCGTGCTCACGGGCTAACTGCTCAATTTGCGCTTTTTGACTGGCCGGCACCCCTGCAACAATTAAGTTTTGATTGGCAGTCATCCGAAAATCGCCTTGGTGGATCTGGGCAATTTTGGCTAAACCGGTTTTTAACGGTTTGTTTGGAAAATCTAAGATCCGGCCATTTTCAATAAACAGGGTTAAGTGATGTTGACCATCTATGCCTTCTACCCAACCGAAACGATCACCGCGCGTGGTAAATTGATAAGGCCTTATCGGCGCAAAACTGACACCTACACGCTGCTCTACTTCAGCGCGGAAGTTATCTAAGCCGATGCGGTCAATGGTGTACTTGGTTTTGGCCGTTTTGCGGTTCACCCGATCACCATAATCACGCTGCACCGTAACCACATGCTCGGCCACTTTTAATACGTGATCAAGGCCAATAAAACCCAGCTCTTCTGCTTGGCGTGGATAGGTTGCCGTGTCACCAAAGGTCATGGCTAAACCACCGCCAACCAGCACGTTAAAACCAATTAATTTGCCCTGCTCGGCAATGGCCACAAAGTTAAGATCATTGGCGTGTAAATCCACGTCGTTATGCGGTGGGATCACAACGGTGGTTTTAAATTTACGCGGTAAATAATGTTCACCTAACACCGGCTCGGTTTCAGTAGTTTCGACTTTTTCTTCATCTAACCAAATTTCGGCATACGCGCGAGTTTTCGGGAGTAAATGCTCACTGATCTGCACCGCCCATTGATAGGCCTGTTGATGTAGCTCACTTTCTACCGGATTAGAGGTACACAGCACGTTACGGTTTACATCGCCGGCCGTGGCAATGGAATCAATACCGATACTGCTTAAAAATTGGTGCATCGGTTTCACGTGTGGCTTTAATACACCATGAAATTGAAAGGTTTGCCGAGTGGTTAAACGAATACTGCCGTACAGCGTTTTATCCGCTGCAAACTTATCGATGGCCAGCCACTGCGTTGGCGTAATAATGCCACCTGGCATGCGCGCACGCAGCATCACATTGTGCAACGGTTCTAATTTTTGTGCCGCGCGTTCAGCGCGTATATCGCGGTCATCCTGCTGATACATGCCATGAAAACGGATCAGCATAAAGTTATCGCCGGTAAAACCGCCGGTGATTTCATCTTTTAAGTCAGTGGTAATGGTGCCGCGTAAATGCTCACTTTCGGCTTTTAAGCGTTCGTTGTCAGACAGCTTACCCTGGGCGACAAATTCTGGCTTGATTGGATATTGGCTCATTAATACACATCCTTCTGATAACGCTTAGCAACCCGTAATTGGTCTAAATAGTGTTGGGCCGCTTTTTCATCTTTGCCGCCCTGTTGCTGAATGATGCTCAGCAAAGCTTGGTGTACGTCTTTCGCCATGCGATTGCCATCACCACAAATATACAGATGCGCCCCCTGCTCTAACCACTGCCATACTGTCGCAGCTTGCTGCATTAACTTATGTTGTACATAAATTTTTTCAGCCGTATCGCGGCTAAAGGCCACGTCTAATTTATTTAGCAAACCTTGTTTCAAATAGTTTTGCAGTTCAACCTGATAGAGAAAATCTTGGGTAAAATGCGGATTACCAAAGAACAACCAGTTTTTACCGCTGGCACCGCGGGCATCTCGCTCTTGTAAAAAGGCGCGAAACGGCGCTATACCGGTACCGGGGCCAATCATGATGATCGGGGTGTCGTCATTTTCGGGTAAGCGGAAATTGTTGTTTTGCTCTACAAATACCTTAATCTGCTCACCTTCCGCTAGGCGCTCAGCCAAAAAGCCTGATGCGCCACCGAGATGCAGCAGGTTAAAGGCGTTATAACGCACCACTCCCACCGTAAGATGTACTTCGTATTCCACTTCAGCTTGAGACGAGGCAATCGAATACAAACGTGGCTGCTGCTTACGTAACGCATCCACTAATTGCTGGGCATTTAATAAACCTGGGTAATCACGCACGATGTCGATAATTTGCCGATCGGCTAAATACTGTCGCAACGCCACTTTGTCAGCCGCCAAGGTTTGTAATTCGGCATGGCCAATGGCGGTGGCATAACGGCTAACAAACCCCGGATACGATTGCGTTAGCTCTAGATGCTCAATCAAGGCCTCGGCTATCGGTAGCTGCAGCTCGGCTAACTGCACCGGCGTATTACTGGCAATGCCGGTGAGTAATAACAACTCGCGCACTAACAGCGGATCATTACGGAAATAGACCCCTAAGGCATCACCCGGTTGATAAGTTAAACCTGAACCGGCTAAAGAAATTTCGATATGCCGCACATCTTTAGTCGAGTCTCGACCCGTGATTTTTTGGTTGGTATACAATTCCGCACTAAAGGGTTGCTGCTTGTTATAGCTACTGACTGCCGCTGGCGCAGCTACACTCGTCAAATCCACCGCTACCGCACTGCTTACCTGAGCCAATTCAGGCTCCAGTGCTTTTATCAGCTGCTGTTGCCATTGCGCGGCTTGCTCAGCGTAATCGACATCTAAATCGGCACGGGCAATCAGCGCTTTTGCACCTAATGCCGCGAAACGCTCATCAAAATCTTGCGCCGTTTTACAAAAGAATTCATAGCTGGTATCGCCTAAGCCTAATACGGCATAACGCAATTCAGGCAGCGCAGGCGCTTTCTTGCTAAAGAGAAAATTATAAAAACTGATGGCATTTTCGGGCGGTTCGCCCTCACCATAAGTTGAGGTGACCATCACCAACAAGCGTTCATTTTTCAAGCTGGTATTTTTATACTCGGCCAAGTCTTGTACTTTTACCGCGAACCCCTTGGCCGTTGCTGCGGCTGCAATATCCTCCGCAACATGTTTGGCATTACCCGTTTGCGAGCCAAACAACACCGTTAAGCTTGGCGCGGCAGCAATGGGGGCGGCGCTGGGTGCGGCTAACGTCTGCCCCGCTAACTGGGCACTGGCCGCTAAATAACCACTCACCCAAGCTTGTTGGATCGGATTCAATTTCACCAGCAAAGCTTGCAACTCAATAATTTGCTGCTCAGACAACGGGCTAGCTTGGGCAACAAGAGACGATAAAAGCATAAAATATCCTGCAAAAAATCTAGATGATTATTTTAGCCAGCTAAATTCATTCAGGTAAAAGAATGGATCTCTCTTCTTTATGCCAATTAGTAATTAAAAACCACTCATGCTGACCAAAACCCCTTGAAACAATGTGGTCTAATTCGCCAAAAAATAGTATTTCATGCCAACACTAAGCAGTCACAACTGCCACCTTAAAAATTAAAGCTATTAAATTCAATAATGTGCAGTTGGCATTGGCTTTGCAAACTACTCAGCGTGATTGAAATACAACCAAGGACTGATCATGAGAACCTTATTACTTATTTGCTGTGTCTTTTTTGTTGGGCAACTCAGTGCAGCAGAAAACTGTCATTTAACGTTAAAGCATGATTTACGCATTACAGCGCAAGATGTCAGCCTGCAAGCTGAAGAGCAGCCGCTGTGGCGTATTTCAAACTCAGGCCAATTGTGGCTTGCCGAGCAATTACACCCTACCGATGCCAGTACTGCGGCGCTATTACAGCAATACCAGCAAAGTGTTCGCCAGCAAGCTTTCAGTACGCTGAATTTAGTTAACAACGCTTTGCAGTTAGCCACCACCGCCTTAGAGCAAACGTTTGCAGGGTTAACTGGCCAATCAGACATGGAACAAAGCGCACTGCAACCGGCTTTTGCACACCTTCGCCAAAGCTTAGACTTAGTGGTAAGACAACAAGGCGATACCTTGCTATTGAATGGCAGCAAGCTAGAGCAACTAGACCAAGCCTTTGGGCCAGAGTTTGATGCGGCCATGGAAGATATGGTGCAGCAACTGATGGGCAATATGTTGATGCATGTTGGCAAGAGCATGTTAAGTGGTAGTGGCTCATTTGAAGAACGTATGAATGCTTTTGGCGAGCGTATGGAAACCATGGGTGAGCAACTCGAGCAAAACATGCAAGGCAAAGCCCTAGTGCTAGAAGAGCAAGCCGCAACCTTGTGTGCTGAGCTTGAACAGTTACAGCAATTAGAGCGCCAATTACAGCAACAGTTACCGGCAATGCAGCCCTTTACGTTGGTGACATTGCATAACACAAAAGCAGAATAACCCCCATCCTAACCGCGAGCTTGGCGTACGCAACTCTGTTTCCGTACGCCCTTTTTGCCATCCCGCACAATAGCCTGCATAATTCAGCTTTAATAAGCAGCAATGCCTGCTGCACTATTTTTTTGGAGTGATTATGAGCATACAACGTATTGATCCTGCTAGTCGTTATTCTGAAGCGGTAATTGTGAATGGTTTAGTGTTTTGTGCTGGCATGGTGCCTGACACCGACAGTAATGATATTACGCTGCAAACCCAAAACGTATTAAGCCAAGTTGATGCCTTGTTAGCGCGCTGTCAAAGCAGCAAGGATAAACTGGTTGATACCACTATTTATTTAACTGACTTTGCGGATTATGCGGCAATGAATGCAGTATGGGAGCAATGGCTCAGCCCAGGCTGTGCACCAGCACGGGCAACGGTAGCGGCAAAATTAGCGGATCCGCATTGGAAAATAGAAATTAAAATCACCGCTGCACAATAATCTGAAGTTAACCGCTGAGCAGCAGGCTTGTTGCACTCAGCAAACTGCGCTGCTGTAATGTATTAAGGATCGATTGACACATGGCTGTAAAGACGTTGCTAAACAAAAAACGACTGTGGTTGCCCGCTATTTTCATCTTGTTCGGCTGGGCATTGTATCAATGGGCTTGGCCCTTTTGGCTTAATCAACTCACAGAACGCGAAGCCGAACGGATCCGTGTTATCACACCGACCTTTGTCGCTGAACCCACTTTAAACAGTTTAGATCCCGATCGTTTACTGGCCGACGTAAGCTGGTTAGCCGCTGCTGAGCGTCAGGGTCGAGCACCGGGTACACCAGGTGGTATTGCTGCCCGCTTATGGATTGCCGAGCAATTTGCCGAAATCGGCTTAACCGCCGCTGGAACCGACGGTTATTTGCACCCTTACAGCGTGGCAGAACATTTTTCTTGGCGTCGTTGGCTGCGTGGTGCGTCTTCCACTATCCCCGGCGTAGATAATGCGGCAAATGTTATCGGTTTATTACCCGGCACCGAAGCTAACCTTAAGCCACTGGTGATCACCGCACATTATGATCACTTAGGTATGCACGGCGACGATATTTACTTTGGCGCCGATGACAATGCCTCGGGTGTAGCCGCCATGCTTGAGCTGGCACGCTATTTAACGGCTCATCCTTTGCGTCATCCGGTGTTGTTTATTGCGTTAGACAGTGAAGAAAAAGGCTTACAAGGTGCGGTGGCGCTGTTCCGAACCGGCTTGTTACAACCTGCCGATCTGGCCTTTAACATTAATATTGATATGTTAAGCCGTGATACCCACCAATTATTGTATGCCGTTGGCACTTATCATCACCCTTGGCTATTACCGCTAGTTGAACAGTTACAAACTCGCAGCGCAGTGAAATTACTGCCCGCCCATGATCGCCCTTGGTATCTGGCTGGTAACACGGCAGATTGGACCCTTAGCTCTGATCACGGCGTGTTTCATCAGCAACAGGTGCCGTTTATGTACTTTGGGGTAGCTGACCATCCCGATTACCACAGCCCGCGCGACACCGCCGACAAAGTAGATTTGGCGTTTTATCATCAAGTCGTTGAAACCGTGCTGCATTTTTTATTAATCCTTGATCAACAATTAGCAGTGCAAATCGAGTAAATACTTGCTAATAATAAAATGTAAATATACAGTTACTACAACGTTTTCGGGCAGCCATGTCATTACGTAATGGCCGTAAAAATAGGAGGAAAAAATGAGTACAGCAATGATTTGGATCATTATTGGTGTGGTACTGATTTTAACAGAGTTAATGGCAACCAGCATTGTGGCGGTATTCCTCGGCTTAGCCGCTATCGTCGTCGGTATTTTATTGCACTTTGGGCTCATTGAATCAGCCAGCATGCAATACAGCGTGTTTGGTCTGGTCAGCCTGCTGTTGCTCTTCACCGCACGAGGCCGCTTTAAAAGCTGGTTTGTCGGCTTTACCGCTGATAGTGAGACGCAACCCAGCTCGCTGAGCCAAGATATCGGCGATCGCGTTACGGTTTTATTGGATTTTCAACAAGGCCAAGGTCGTGTGGTGTTAAATGGCGTGCAATGGGATGCGCATTCTAACGACATATTAAAAGCCGGGGATGTGGCTTGGGTAATTGCCAATAAAGGCATCCACCTCGAAGTCGCGGCCAATAAGCCACAATCGTCTTAACTTTACAGCACGTATTAATTGTAGGAGAGTGTTATGGAACAACTGGATATTCAAACGGTATTAACCCTAGGCTTTGCTGTCGCGGTGGTGATTACCATCCTTAAATCAGCACGGGTTGTGCCACAGCGTAGTAACGTTGTAGTAGAGCGTTTAGGTAAATACTCACGCACACTAGACTCGGGCTTTCATATTTTGATCCCCTTTATCGATAAAGTTGCTTACACCCACACGTTAAAAGAAGAAGTGATCGATGTTCCTCGTCAAACCTGCGTGACCAAAGATAACATTCAGGTCGGCATCGACGGTATCTTGTACATTCAGGTTATCGACCCGCACAAAGCCAGTTATGGTATTAACAATTATCGCTATGCTGCGTCACAATTAGCGCAAACCACCATGCGCTCTGTGATCGGCCAAACCGACCTAGATAAAACCTTTGAAGAGCGTGCCAAAATTAACGAAGAAGTAGTACGTGCCCTGGATGATGCCGCAGCACCTTGGGGTGTTAAAGTGTTGCGTTATGAAATAGCCGATATTGAATTGCCAGTCAGCATTAAAGACGCGCTAGAGCAACAAATGCGCGCCGAGCGTGAACGCCGTGCTGCAATTGCCAAGTCTGAAGGTGAACGCCAAGCGATGATTAACGTGTCTGAAGGTCAAAAGCAGGAAGTGATCAACCTGTCGGAAGCCGATAAAACTCGACAAATCAACGAGGCCGAAGGTCGAGCAAAAGAAATTGAATTAATCGCTATTGCTACCGCTGAGGGTATTCGACAAATTGCTGAAGCCATCAATCAACCGGGTGGTCAAAACGCGGTAAATTTACGCGTGGCCGAGCAGTATGTAAAAGAGTTCGGCAACCTGGCTAAAACCAACAACAGCATGATCGTGCCGGTAGAACTGGCGAACATTGGTGGTGCAGTGGCGGGTTTAACTGAAATTTTAAAAACCGTCCAAAAATAACCATGGCGGGCAGTGAACTGCCCGCTCATCATTTATTCCTGATCAGAACTGGGTAAGGCGTTTTTACTGAAATCTTGGGTTTTCTCAGCTAATAACGCGGCCAGTTGCTGTTCCATAGCTTCCACTTTTTCGCGCGTTCGCAACAGCACTTGACGCTGCACATCAAATTCTTCGCGGCTAACAAAGTCTAACTCTGACAGCTTTGCCTGCAGCACTTGCTTAACTTTGCCTTCTAATTCATCGGCAAACTGTTTTAATTGTGGCGGGATAATACTGCCAATTTGTCGTGCAATATCTTCAACTTTTTTCGGATCTAACATCAGGTTCTCCGTTACGCTAAGCAGCCATGGTTCAGGCTGCACTGTGATAGTATCTAACCATTCTACGGTCTTCTGACCAGAACGCGAATGAAATTTACCGCAAAAATTGGTTACAATGCAGCTCCTCAGTTCAGGCAAACACTATGAAGTTAAATCCACAGCAAGACGCAGCAGTAAAATTTATCTCCGGGCCCTGCTTAGTATTAGCCGGTGCGGGTAGTGGTAAAACACGCGTAATTATTAATAAAATAGCCTATCTGATCCAGCAGTGCGAATTACCCGCTCGTCATATTGCCGCCGTGACCTTTACCAATAAGGCCGCACGAGAAATGCGTGAACGAATTAACACCCAATTGCCGAAAAGCGCTACCCGTGGCCTAACTATTTCCACTTTTCACACCCTTGGCTTAGATATTATTAAAAAAGAATATCGACAGCTGGGTTATAAAGCTAATTTCAGCCTGTTTGATGATCAAGACAGCTTTGCGCTACTCAAAGAGTTAACCGCCAACGAATACAATGGCGATAAAGAGCAGATTAAAGCGCTGCAAAGCAAAATTTCTAACTGGAAAAACGACTTAACCTTACCTGCGTTGGCTGTGCAACAAGCGCAAGATGCCGCGAGTATCAGTTTAGCCAATTATTATCAGCAATACAGCACCATGCTCAAGGCCTGTAATGCCTGTGATTTCGATGATTTAATTATGCTGCCAACCTTGCTGTTTCAACACGATGTAGCAACACGTGAGCGCTGGCAACAGAAAATTCGCTATCTGTTAGTAGATGAATATCAAGATACCAATACCAGCCAATATGAGTTAGTCCGCTGGTTAGTGGGCGAGCGTCGCCGCTTTACCGTGGTCGGTGATGATGACCAGTCTATTTATTCTTGGCGCGGTGCGCGGCCGCAAAACTTGGTGTTATTGAAAAAAGACTTTCCTGAATTAAACGTGATCAAACTTGAGCAAAACTACCGCTCAGCAGAACGCATTTTAAAAGCGGCTAATATCTTAATTGCCAATAACCCGCACGAGTTTGAGAAAAAACTGTTTAGCGTGAATGGCTATGGTGTGCCACTAAAAGTCTTACCTTGTAAGCATGAAGAAGACGAAGCCGAAAAAGTGATTGCCGAAATTATCTCGCATCGCTTTACCCATCGCAGCCATTATCGCGACTATGCGCTGCTGTACCGTGGCAATCATCAAGCACGCGTGTTTGAAAAAGCGCTAATGACCAACCGTATTCCCTATCGAATTTCCGGTGGTACGTCTTTTTTCTCACGCAGTGAAATTAAAGATGTAATGGCCTATCTGCGTTTGTTAGTGAATCAAGATGATGATAATGCCTTGCTGCGGATCATCAATGTGCCGCGCCGCGAAATTGGCCATGCCACCTTGGAGAAAATTGGTAACCTAGCCAATCAAGAACACATCAGTTTATTTGCAGCGTGCTGCCACCCGGGGCTAAGTCATACTTTACCGGTACGCAGTTTTCAGGCCGTGAAACAATTTGCCGATTGGATTAATCAATTAGCCGATAATGCCGTGCGAGCAGAGCCTGCCGAAGCCATCCGTGATTTGATCCGGCAAAGTCACTATGAAGCCTGGTTGTTTGAAAGCAGTAACAGCCCTAAAGCAGCTGAAATGGCCTTGAAAAACGTCAATGAACTGTACCGCTGGATTGTCGAAATGCTCAACGGCAAAGATGATGAACCGCCGATGCCCTTGAGTGAAGTCGTTAGCAAATTATGTTTACGCGACATGCTTGAACGGCAAGAACAAGAAGATAACGCCGATCAGGTGCAATTACTGACGTTGCACGCTTCGAAAGGCTTAGAGTTCCCTTATGTGTTTATGGTGGGCATGGAAGAAGGCATTTTGCCGCATCAAAGCTGTATTGATGAAGATAATGTCGAAGAAGAACGCCGTTTAGCCTATGTGGGTATCACTCGGGCACAGCGCGAGCTCATTTTTACTTATGCGCGAGAGCGTCGGCAATATGGAGAAGTGGTTCGGCCAGAACCCAGCCGCTTTTTAACCGAGTTACCACAAGACGATTTGGAATGGCAACAGCCTAATCAACCTAAAACTGCAGAGCAACGCCAGCAAACTGCGGCATCGAATATCGCACGTTTGCGGCAAATGCTGAATAAAGATTAGCCTTATAAACACACCGCTCAGTTAGCGCTAATTAGCACCTAGCGCTTTTAACATTTGATCGCGCATACCTGATTCAAACGTCACATAGCGACCACGCCCTAATGCTTTGGCGTGATACATGGCGGCATCAGCGTCGCGTAACATCGCATCGGCATGGTGATAGTCTGTGCTAAATGGCGCAATACCAATACTGATGCCCGAATTGACACTGTTATTCTCTAGCACAAAGGGCTGGCGGAATTTGTCGATAATGCGCTGGGCAATTTCTTCGGCATCTTGCTCAGATTGCAAGTTTAATAACATAATCACGAACTCATCACCGCCGAAGCGTGCGGCCACATCATGCTCGCGGATCGCACTGAGTAAACGTTTGCTACTTTCAATTAAAAACGCATCGCCAATATGATGGCCTAAGGTGTCGTTGATCAATTTGAAACGGTCGAGATCTAAAAACAGCAATGCCATTCCGGTTTGCGGTTGGCGTTTATTTAATAAAAATTGTTGTTTTAATTGCTGCAGAAACATCTGCCGATTGGCAAGCCCGGTTAATACATCATGATTCGCATCATAGAACAATTTTTGCTCCGCTTTTTTACGCTCTTCAACTTGCAGGCGTAAAAATAAGTTGGTTTGACGCAACTCACGGGTACTTTCAAAGACTTTACGTTCCAGTTCTTCTTGATGTTGTTTTTGTTTCTCAGCAGCAAGCTTACGCTGGATCGCTACCGCGATATGCTGTGAAACGAAACGTAAAATAGTGAGCTCTTGCTCGCTATAATGATAACCATCAACGTAAGACTGAACCGCAACCACCCCAATGACTTTTTGGTCAATCTTCAGCGGAGCACCGAGCCAGCTTTTTGAATGGCGAGCTGCTTTCTCTAGCTCAGTGGTACCACTCATACCTCGGCGGATCTCACCTTGCTCAACCAGTATTGATGCTTGCTCAGGGTTAATGAGTCGCGCTTCAGCACAGCGGATAACATATTCGGTAAAACCTCGGCTTAGTGGCCGATCAAAGGCTGCAGGGCTAAATTGGTCAACATAAAACGGAAAGGTTAATTTCGTCCCATCGGTGTTGAGTAAGGCAATATAACAGTTTTCCGCAGCCATAAAATTACAGAGCACTTTATGGATCGCCTGGTAAAACGTTTGCATATCTTGGCTACTGGCCGTTAGCTCAGATATTTTATATAACGCCGCCTGTAGCTTTTCACCGTGGATACGTTCTCTAATTTCTTTTTGTAAAAAATCGTTGGTTTCTTGCAATTGCAAGGTACGTTCTTTCACCGTGCTTTCTAATAGTTCACGACTTTTTACTCTATCTAAAGCAATAACAGTGTGAGAACCAATACTGCTAAACAATTTTAAATCTTGCTCGTTATAACGATACTGACTGTCATAAGACTGGATCGCCATAACGCCGATAATTTTTTCACCACGACATAAAGGAATACCCATCCAGTGCGCCGAGGGTGAACCTTGTGCTTCAATCTCGCCGCTTCTCACTAATTCGTCAAATTCCTCTTCATCACATAACAGTGGCCGCTGGTAGCGAGCAACATAACCGGTTAAGCCACGAGAGAAAGCGTTGTCTGGAATAGAAGTAATGAGTTGCTGATCTTTTTCGTCAGAGAAGTACTGCAGTTGGTAATGCTCAGTATCAGCATCATAAAGCACCACATAAAAGTTTTCGGCGTGTAACTGCTCAGAGACCATTTTGTGGATCGCCGGATAAAAATCGGCCATATCACTAATATGGCTGGCCAATTCTGACAGCTGCAACAAAGCCCCCTGAATGGTATAGGCTTCTTTTTGCCGAGCGATTAACAGCAACAGCCGTCTGATTTTATTGCCCGCTTGTTTTAATTGATATTGGAGCGTTCGTTGTTTAGTCAAGCTTCCGATCCTGAAACGATTACAAACTGGTCAGATGTATAATAACAATGGGCTATTATGCACAAAGTTTAAACACATGGAAGGGCTACAGAGCAAATTCGTTTAATTAAATACCCAGGGTGCTGTTAAACAAGCATAGCCCAATCGGCACAAAAAAACCGCGACTGGCGCGGTTTTATTAAAACGAAAATGCTGGTTCTGTTTATACACCATCCGTCATAAAACGAATGGCGGCAGCAATTTCATCATCAGAACAAGTGGTACAGGTGCCTTTAGCGGGCATGTTACGAATGCCTTCAATAGAGTGCTTTAATAACACATCAAAACCTTGCTCTAAACGCGGCTTCCAATCAGCAGATTGATGTTTTGGCGCACCAAGTGCACCCGTGCCATGACAGGCAAAACAGGCAGATTGATAAACTTGCTCGCCACTGCGTGGACCTGTTGCCGCGGCAGCCACAGCTGGGGTAGCACCAGCAACATAAACCTGACCTACTGGCGCAATGCGTTTTGCAATAGCGTCGGCATCAGAGGTTGCGCTCGCGTGGACGCCGATGGTAATCAGCAGCAAACTTACTGCAACTGTCAATTTATTCATAGTGTTGATCCCATACTGAAAGCCATAAGTGATTGGTCGCATTATAGCCTGCATCTCAACCGAAACGGAAGAGCTTAGGCAGATTGTTAGTGCAGCGCATTACATTGCCATGTGTAAACTTTTAGCCGCGACACCGCCGCAAAGGCTTATGCTTATTGCTTTATGCCAAAAGGCGCAGCAAAACGGTTTTTTTAAAGCGAAATTTTTTAAAAAAGAGGCTAGGCAAACCCGGTTATTGTGATAGTCTGTTCGACCTGCTTGATGAGGATATTTGGCACCTAGGAAGATTGCGGGCCAAGCAGTAAATCGTTTTCCACATTACGCAATGCAAAAAAATAAGAATAACGGCACTTGCAGTTTCCCCGTTTAGTTAAATAAAAACAACCACTTAAATCACCACCATTAACATTCTGCCTCAAGCAGGATGACATTTTCCTATGGGTTTTGCACAAAGTTATCCACAGCTTACTCTCTTTTTAACGCAGCAAAGTCAACCGGTTCAGCTGGTGGTAGGGGGATGGCTGTGGCATGCTACTACGCATCAGCGTTGCAGGAATTATTATCATGGTCTATATCCCCAAAAACCCGTTAATTTTGGTTGACGGATCCTCCTATTTATTTCGGGCTTATCATTCACCACCGCACTTAACCAATTCAAAAGGTGAAGCCACTGGCGCTATTTATGGTGTGGTGAACATGCTTAAAAGCTTGTTAAAACAATATCAGCCCAGCGAAATGGCCGTGGTGTTTGATGCGAAAGGCCCAACGTTTCGTAATGAAATGTATCAAGAGTACAAAGCACATCGCCCGCCGATGCCTGATGACCTACGCAGCCAAATTGCCCCGTTACATCTGATCATCGAAGCTATGGGTCTGCCTTTACTTTGTATTAGCGGCGTAGAAGCTGATGATGTTATCGGTACTATTGCCCGTCAAGCTAGCGCTGCGGGGCGTCATACGTTGATTTCAACCGGTGACAAAGATATGGCGCAGCTGGTAGACGAACATGTCACCTTAATTAACACGATGAATAATACATTGCTCGACCCTATCTCGGTTAAAGAGAAATTTGGCGTCGGGCCGGAGTTGATTATCGATTATCTCGCGCTGATGGGCGACAAAGTGGATAACATTCCTGGCTTGCCTGGTGTCGGTGAAAAAACAGCCGCGGCCTTATTGCAAGGGCTGGGCTCAATTGAACACATTTATCAACAGCTTGATCAAGTCGCCACACTGACCTTTCGTGGTGCCAAAAATATGGCTGCCAAGTTGGCAGAACATAAAGCACAACTGGCGTTGTCTTACCAACTGGCCACGATTAAATGTGATGTCGAATTACCCTATCAACTCACCGATTTACAGATCCGTCCCACAGACAAGCAACAGCTAAGCGAGCTGTATCGACAATGCGAATTTAAACGCTGGTTAGCCGAGATCCTCAGTGACAGTGACACGAACACCGCGGGCACGTCGCAGCAACTCGAACATGCCACTACTACTCACACAGCGACAGAACACACCGCCGATGAACCCGTCAGGCAAGTGATTGATCGCAGTCAGTACCAAACGGTGCTGAACGAACAACAATTTACTGCATTGCTTCAAGAAATAAACCAAGCAGAATTAACCGCTTTTGATACGGAAACCACCAGCTTAGATTATATGCAGGCGGAATTGGTGGGTTTATCTTTTGCCACAGCAGCAGGAAAAGCATGGTATCTGCCTTTAGCGCATGATTATTTAGGCGCACCAGCGCAACTCGATCGCCAGTGGGCCTTGGCACAACTGCAACCTTGGCTGGAAGATGACAACAAAGCCAAGGTTGGCCAAAACTTAAAATACGATCAAAGCGTGTTAGCGCGTTATCAATTAACCTTACGGGGTATCCGCTTTGATACCATGTTGGAATCTTATGTGCTGAACTCGGTAGCGGGCCGTCACGATATGGATTCGCTTGCGCTGAAGTATTTAGGTCATAACACTATTAGCTTTACTGATTTAGCCGGTAAAGGGGCTAAGCAGCTGACGTTTAATCAAATTGAACTTGCCCAAGCCGCTGAATATGCCGCTGAAGATGCCGATGTGACGCTGCAACTGCATCAAACGCTATGGCCACAATTGCAACAAAGTAGTGAACTGGTCAAGGTGTTTACTGAGATCGAGCTGCCTTTAGTGAACATTTTGTCGACAATAGAGCGCCACGGCGTGCTGATTGATAGCAACTTGTTGGCCAAGCAAAGTGAACAGTTAACTGCGCGTATTAAAGAGCTAGAACACTTGGCTTACGATGCAGCAGGCAAAGAATTTAATCTGGCCTCGCCAAAACAACTGCAAGAGATCCTGTTCGAGCAGATGAAGTTGCCGGTATTGAAAAAGACACCGAGTGGCACCCCCTCGACCGCTGAAGAAGTGCTCGCTGAGCTCGCTTTAGAATATGACTTTCCAAAACTGATCACTGAGCATCGTGGTTTAAGTAAGTTACGCTCTACTTATACCGATAAACTGCCGAAGATGGTGAATCCCGCTACGGGGCGCGTTCACACTTCCTATCATCAGGCGGTAGCCGCCACCGGTCGCTTGAGCTCAACAGAACCGAATTTACAGAATATTCCGATCCGTACCGAAGAAGGCCGACGCATCCGCCAAGCCTTTATTGCGCCTGCCGGTAAATGCATCCTTGCCATCGATTACTCGCAAATCGAATTACGTATTATGGCGCACCTATCGCAAGATAAAGCCTTACTGGATGCCTTTGCTAATGGTCTTGATGTGCATAGAGCCACCGCTGCTGAAGTGTTTGCCATTAGCTTAGATGAAGTGACTAGCGAGCAGCGCCGCCGCGCCAAGGCGGTCAACTTTGGGCTAATTTATGGCATGTCTGCGTTTGGTTTAGCCAAACAACTGGGTATTGCTCGCCATGAAGCACAGCATTATGTTGACCGCTATTTTGAGCGTTTCCCTGGTGTACTGGATTATATGGAGCGCACGAGAAAGCAAGCGCATGACCAAGGCTATGTTGAAACACTGTTTGGTCGCCGCTTATATTTGCCTGACATTAATGCCCGCAATATGGGCAGGCAAAAAGGCGCCGAACGTGCGGCCATTAATGCCCCCATGCAAGGCACCGCAGCCGACATTATCAAATTAGCCATGATCAAGGTGGCGGCATGGTTGGAACAGCAAGATAACAACGCTGTGCAAATGATTATGCAGGTGCACGATGAATTGGTGTTTGAAGTGGCAGAGCAAGAGGTTGAGCGCGTTGCTACCGAGTTAAAAACCTTGCTAGCCAGTGCCGCATCATTAGATGTGCCACTTTTAGCAGAAGCCGGTTATGGTAAAAACTGGGACGAAGCACATTAAATTTCGTTGTCAATAAAGGTAATTTAATTACATAAATCAGAAAGCAAGCGCTTACATTTTCAGTTTTGTAGTTTAATTACAGTTTTTGCTTGCAATAGTGCAAAAATTAGCTAAAATTTGCGCTGTAGGGTACAGAGGTAAGATATTCTATCTTTCGCTTCGGTATGTTTTTACTATTGAAGTTCAGAAAGTAGGCTTTATTAGCCGCCCCGCTGCTTGCAGCGGGGCGTTTTTTTGCTGCAAAAGTCAGAATGATGATTGCGCGAGGCTTATTCGCTTGGCATGTAGCGGTAAGATCACGCTTATCTTTGCTATCAGGCGAGTCAGGCGTTAAATTTTTAGAGTAAATACTTTAAACCGCATAGGTTGGGTGTTATGATCAACACGTCTTAACAGTAAGACATCCTGTTGATTAAATTATATAGCTTCTCCCCTGCTTGCTATAACCGACCCTCTTGGGTCGGTTTTTTTATGCCGCGTTATCGTCGTTAAACCACTGATCTAACGTTTGTTCTAACTCGGGTAAACCAAACTTATTTAACGAGCTAAAAGCCTGCACCTTAACATCACCCATAAAGGCCATGGCCGCATCACGTACTTCCAGCACAATTTTATTCCGAGCACCAGGCCCCAGTTTATCGGCCTTAGTCAGTAATATCAGCACCGGCAATTGGCTTTGCACCGCCCAATGAATAAGCTGCTGATCCAAATCTTTTAACGGATGACGAATATCCATTAATACCACTAAGCCTTTTAGACTTTGCCGTTTTTCTAGATACTCAGACAGTGACTTCTGCCATTTTTCTTTTACAGCTAAAGGCACTTTCGCAAAACCATATCCGGGTAAGTCGATTAATCTTTTATTCTCGGCCAACGTAAAGGTATTAATCAGCTGAGTACGACCTGGCGTTTTACTGGTTCTGGCCAAAGCATTTTGGCGAGTTAAAGTATTTAATGCGCTGGATTTACCGGCATTTGAACGTCCGGCAAAAGCGACTTCGATGCCGTTATCTGCGGGTAATGCCTTAATATCCGGGGCGCTGGTAAGAAAACTTGTTTGTTGATAATTTAATTTAATAGACGACACAGCCTGCTCCGGCGGTTAATTTATGGCTATTGTAGCGGATCAAAGGAGCAGTAAGAAGCATTTGCCGTGCTTTTGACCATAGTATGGGATTTTACTTTGGGCAGTTTCGTGTAAAATAGCTAAAAATTCACCTTAATGTTATTCATTGCTGCCAGCAAGCTGGCTTTTGAATGCGGACTGAGACGGATCAAACATGAAAAAAATCATACTTCCTCTGGCGCTGTTATTCGGTTTAGTCGGTACAGCTCATGCTTTTGACGGTGACGCTGAAGCAGGCAAAGCAAAATCTGCCACTTGTGCTGCTTGTCATGGTCCTGACGGTAACAGCGTTGTAACCATTTATCCTAAATTAGCAGGTCAACACGCTGAATATTTATATAAACAGTTAACCGACTATAAGCTAGGTATGACCACTGGCGGGAAAGAAGGTCGTGCTAATGCCATCATGTACGGTATGGTTGCTGCATTGTCTGATCAAGATATGCAAGATTTAGCCGCTTACTTCTCTTCTCAGCGCATTACATCTGGCACAACACCAGAAGAAGTAATCGAAGTAGGTCAAAAGCTGTATCGTGGCGGTGATGCCGATCGCGGTATTCCAGCTTGTATCGCCTGTCATGGTCCACGTGGCGCAGGTACTAGCTTAGCGGGTTTCCCAAGAATCGGCTTCCAGAACGCAGACTATGTTAAAGCCACTCTAGAAGAATTTCGTGCTGGTACTCGTGCCAATGACATGAACGGCATGATGCGTGACGTGGCCAAAAAGCTGACTGACGATGATATTAAAATTCTGTCGCAATACTTAGGCGGCTTACACTAATACTTAGTTATTAGAAAAAACCGGCGAATCAGCCGGTTTTTTTATGCCGTTTTGTGAGAAATATCTTACAAAGCATGTAAGACATCACCTATAGTTGAATTTTAATTGAACTATTTCAACTTTCTATACTTAACTTAAATCACTGAAAAATAATACGATATAGACTAAAGTCTAATTTTTTTCAGGTTTTTTATACTCAAGCGCTTGTTATCTGATTAGATCGGAGTAAATTAACTTTATCGCCGTTAGCGGTAAAACAACAGGGAATTTAGGTTAAGGAAGCCGCATGCACATTATGTGCGCTGTGTTTGAAGATGCTAAGATGGTATTACGCGTGAACCACGCGCAAGGAAGATTACGAAAGCATTAGGAAGATCATAAATAAAAAAAATTTTGCACGGACAGCAAACAATAATATAGGGATAATTTGCAACACGGTGTTGACTGCGCATCAGGATGAATTGCATTATTCAGAAGATGTGTCCATCTCTAGGCACGAATAAACAGGGCGATAAGGTTATCTTATCGCCCTTTGTTTTGGATGTAATATGCAACAATCAATCTGCCCATTATGCGGCCATGCAGATACCCTTCGCTATAACGCCCAACTGCATCCCCCTTACTGGCAATGTCAGCGATGCGCTTTGGTGTTTTTAGACCGACACCACCTACTCTCTGCCGAGCAAGAAAAACAACACTATTTGCTACACAACAATGATCTGAACGATGCGGGTTATCGGCTATTTCTGAATAAATTGGCAGCGCCCTTACTGCAAACATTGGGCAATACCACGAAAAGTGGCTTAGACTTTGGATGCGGTCCAGGCCCGTTGCTAGCCAATATGTTACAGGAAGCCGGTCATCAGATGCAGGTTTGGGATCCCTTCTTTGCCAATGACCCCGCCCCGTTAGAGCAGCAATACGATTTTATCAGCTGCACCGAAGCGATTGAGCACTTTGTCGATCCGCTTAACGAGTGGCAATTATGGCTACAACTGTTAAAGCCGGCAGGGGTGCTCGCGATTATGACCAAATGTTATCCAACAGCAGAGGCGTTCAGCAATTGGTATTATCGACGAGATCCAACACATATTACTTTCTTCAGTCAGGCCACATTTCGTTGGTTAGCAGCACAATATCAGCTTAAGGTGGCATTTCCAGCGAATGATGTGGTGATCTTCAGCAAAGCTGGGTAAAATGATCGGTCTTTTTACAGGTAGCAAAATACTATGACGCGTCAAAAAAAATCCCGCAATGCTGGCAACAATGGCCAACGCCATTTACCTGCCAGTGAGATCCGCAAAACCCGAGAAACCAAAGAAGAGACTAAGAAGAAAGGCTCAGGCCTGAAATCGGGTACTCGTAACAGCATGCAACAAAGTAAAGATGCACAAGCTGAAGCGAACAAAGCCAAAAAAGATCCGCGAATTGGTAGCAAAAAACCTATCGCGTTAATCGCTGAGCCTACTTTGGTTGAGCAGATGCCCAACGTGGTCAGCGCCATACCCAAAGCACAGTTAAAAGCGGTTAAAGCTGAAACACTGACACCAGAGCAAGAGTTGGCCAGTATCGAAGCCGATGAGCGCCTACAAGCCCTATTAGAGCGCGTTGAGCAAGACGAAGTATTAACCGGCAAAGATGCAAAATACTTTAATAGCAAAACGGCACGCTTAAGCGAGCTGTTACAGTTATTAGGCTTAGATGACGCTGATGACGAAGCAACGCGCAGCGATAGTGCAGACGAAGAAGAAGATCCATTAGCGCGTTTTGAGCGTACCGACTGGCGTAAAACTTTGCTAGGCGATGAGGATTAAGCGTGACGTTATTATGGGCAAGTATGTTGGTGTTAGGTGTGGGCATTATTGCCGTACTGGCTTTTTATGCCGGTAAGCTATTGTGGCAGGTCAAGTTACAAACCCAGCGCCAACAACTCGAGCAACAGCAACTCGAGCAGAAACAGCAAGAGAAAAAACGCTACCTGCATGAAAGTATCGTGTTGATTAGCCGAGCAATGCTGGAGCAACAATGCGAGTTTTCCGAGGGCGCATTACGCCTTTGGGTGCTACTCGATCATTGGCCCGAGAAAGACAAGCCGGATCCCGTTGTGCACTATCCGGCTTTGCATAAGATGTATTTAGTTGTTCGTGATATGCCGACACATCAAGCTCGGAAAGAGCAAGATAAAAAGCTTACGAAGCAACAAGATAAAATTCGCCAACAAGCAGAAATCGACCTTAAAAGCGAGATTGAAGCTGACGTTAGCAAATTATTAGCAAGATTTCAGCAGGTCTAAGCCTGCTGCAATTTACTGATTACTGCTTATATACTTGCCCTGCTTTCATCACAAAACTGACGTTTTGCATCAGCTTGATATCCTGCAGAGGATCGCCTGCAACAGCAATGATATCGGCAATCTTACCAGCTTTAATCGAGCCAAGCTCTTGCTCAACGCCAAGTAATTTTGCGCCTTCAATCGTTGCACTATGAATCGCCGTTAACGCCGGCATACCAGCTTCGGTCATATAAACAAACTCTAGCCAATTATCGCCATGCGCGCCGACACCCGCATCAGTACCAAAGGCAATATTCACCCCAGCTTTATAGGCCCGAGCAAAAGTTTGCTGAATGAGTGGCCCGATGGTGGCGGCTTTAGGCCGAACAATTTCAGGGAAGAAACCGTCGATTTGCGCTTTATTTTGCACCCATTTACCGGCACTGATCGTCGGCACATAATAGGTACCGTGTTTTTTCATCAGGGCAATGGTGTCTTTATCCATGTAAGTACCATGCTCAATCGAATCCACCCCAGCAATAATCGCTCGCTCCATCCCTTCTTTACCATGAGCATGCACAGCGACTTTCATGCCGTAATCTTTCGCGGTTTGCACCACAGCAGCTAACTCTTCAACGGTAAATTGAGGGTTCATGCCACTTTTTGCCACACTTAATACCCCACCGGTTGCGGTGATTTTAATCAGATCTGAGCCTTCTTTATAACGCTGACGAACCGCTTGCTGGGCTTGAACCGGGCCATTTAGCACCCCATCAGTAGGGCCTGGGTTGCCCAATAACGCATTGGCTAAACCGTTGGTAGGATCAGCGTGTCCACCGGTGGTGGCTAATGATTTACCTGCAGCAAAAATACGCGGCCCTTTAACGTAACCTTGAGCAATTGCTTTGCGCAGCGCAATACTTACCTGATGGCTATCGCCCAACTCACGTACTGTTGTAAACCCGGCCATTAAGGTTTTTTCAGCAAACGCCGCGCCGCGAAGCGCAAAATCGGCTTCATTCAACCGGCTCCAATCGCTGTAAGAGGTTGCACTTAATTGCGTTGAAAAATGTGTATGCATATCCATCAAACCCGGCATAACCGTGTGATTGCGTAAATCCACCACAGTCGCTTCCGCACCGGGCTGTTGGTAACCGGCAACGATGGCGCTAATTTTATCGTCTACGACAATAATGGTTTGTGTTGTTAAAGGCTGTTTATCTTCGGCAGTAATCAATTTACCAGCGTGAATATAGGTTGTTGCCGCCTGTAAGGCCGATGGCATAGCACAAAGTGTCGCCAGTGCCAGTAGAGAGAGTCTTATCATGGTTATTATCCTCTTAACATTATTAGCTTGTTGCCCTGTTATTGAAACTATGGGCTGCCGGAGCAAACCAAGCAATGCGCTTGCGGTATCTAGCCAGAATATGCGATTAACCGCTCAACTCGTCGCTATTCGCCAGTTCAGCTAACACAAAATCAACACCGCCACTGTTAATCAGCCAACGGGTGTGCTTGCCCTGAGTGACCATCTTGGCTTCTTGCAATAATTGATAATATAAGTTGCGATGTAATCTGGCGGATAACCCTCGCCACAACTGCAAGTAAGGTAATTGCTGCCCAGCATAATATTGGATCTGTAAAGGATAAGCCGCACTGAGTGGCACAGCATCTTCAATGTTAGTGGTTAGCCATAACTCTGGGCCTGAGACAGCCTGTTGCCAATGACTTTGCGTTACTAAAAAAGGCACGTCTGCCACCTGGATGCGGACTTTTTCAGCAGGTGTTTGTAGAAAATAGTCGTTATCCTGCTTGAGTAAAACCGACGCGAATAACCGCACTAAGGCCGGTCTTTGAATAGGGCTATCTTGGTATAACCACTGGCCATCGGCAGTAATTAACAACGGCAAATCACCACAAAATGGCGGATCCCAGCTTTCAACTGGTGCTAAGTTAGGTTGGCTGAGTTGCTGTTGTAATTGAGTTAAATCCATACCACAAGGAACCATTGGCGTGCTAATTAAACTGCAGTATAGCTGGGCAACACTGAGAAAGTAAGGTAATCACAAAGGCAGGAAAATAAGTGGGGTGACTGATGGGGCTCGAACCCACGACAACCGGAATCACAATCCGGGGCTCTACCAACTGAGCTACAATCACCGCTGAAGTGGCTATTTTAACCAAAAACCTCGCATGGCTCCAAGCTCTTTTTTGTAATTTGTCATCTAAGGGTACAAGGCTTTATGGTATGATCACCAACGTTTGCTGAGGTTTCCGGATTTACCGTCAGCAACACGCATAGTTTAGAAACCTCATCACACACCCTGCTAAAAAATTCAAAGGAGTGTTACATGGAACAAATCAACGAGTTATTCCAACAAAATCATGAGGTTTTACTCGGATATTTCATACAGCTTATTGCTGCTATCTTCATCTTTTATGTAGGCCGTATTATTGCTCGCGGTATCAAACGATTAATTGAAAAAGGCTTGTTATCACGCAGTATTGATAAGGCCGTTGTTTCCTTCTTAAGCAGCATTGTGTATGCCGTTTTAATTATTGCCACAACCTTGATGGCACTATCGCAAGTTGGCGTGCAAACGACTTCGTTTATCGCTATTTTAGGTGCTGCCGGTTTAGCGATTGGTTTAGCATTACAAGGTTCTCTGGCTAACTTTGCCTCTGGCGTGTTGATAATTCTTTTCCGCCCATTTAAATCGGGTGACTTTATTGATGCCGGTGGTATTTCCGGTACTGTAGATAAAATTGAAATCTTCCAAACCACCATGAAAACGCCAGATAACAAACGCGTCATCGTACCTAATGCCAAAATCACCGGTAGTCATATCACGAACTTTTCTGCTGAGGCCACGCGCCGTGTCGACTTAGTGATCGGTATCAGCTATGACGCTGATTTATTAAAAGCGAAAAACCTACTGCAAGACATCATCAAAAATGATGAGCGTGTTTTGGCTGAGCCGGCGCCCAACATCCGTGTCTCTGAGTTAGCCGACTCTTCAGTTAACATTATTGTGCGCCCTTGGGTGAATAGTGCTGATTACTGGGGTGTGTATTGGGATACGCTTGAAAAAGTAAAATTGACCTTTGATGAACACGGTATTGGTATTCCCTTCCCGCAAATGGACGTTCATCTTAAACAAGAAACAAAGGAGTAAACATGAAACTATTCACTGTAGCCGCAACGTTAAGTGTCTTATTTGCGGGTGCCGCGCAAGCTCAAGCGCCAGAGGAAGAGCAAAAGGTGTGGAAAACCTCAGCAGAGCTTGGCGCCATTACCACTACAGGTAATACAGCAGGTACGTCTATTACCGGTAAAATTGATGCCAGACAAGAGCTGGAAGAATGGAGCAATCAGTATATTTTCAGCGCGTTCTTTAAAGAAGATGAAAAAGTTGATGCTGATGGTAACAGAGAGAAAGAACGGTCAGCGCAACGCTACCTGGTATCCGCGAAAGGGGCTTACAAAATCGGTGATGAACACGATAATTTGTTTGTGTTAGGTTCGTATACCGATGATAAATTTGGTGCTTACACTAAATACACCACCATCGCAGCCGGTTACGGTACCCGTTTAATGGATCTGGAAAACCAGACGCTGGATGTAGAAATCGGTCCGGGTTATTACAACGCCCGCCGATCTACTGACGAAACAGAAAATGGCTTGCTGGCCCGTGGTGCTGCGGAATTTAAATGGACCATCAGTGAATCTGCCTCTTTTTCACAAACACTCAGCGTCGAAATCAGTAACGAAAATACGCGGACTATCGCTGAAACCGCACTCAGTGCCAGAGTGAATGGTGCTATGCAGATGAAAGCCGCCTTTTTAGTACAAAATGACTCTGATGTCACTGCCGATAAAAAGAGTACCGACACGCAAACCTCTTTAACCTTGGTTTACGCGTTCTAAGTACACCTATTACACAGCGGCTTCGTGCCGCTGTGTGCTTTATTTACCTTAATTCGCAACAAAAACCGCTATTTGCCCCCCTGCTCGTTTCGAATACCAGCAAGTTCAACTATGCTTAATACTCATCTTCGCCATAACACAGACGCTGTTTATCGCTGAAAATATGGAATTAACATGAATCCAACGGCATCCAAACTGAGCAAACTACCTTACTACCCTATCTTGGGGGCAGCGATCTATTTGCTATTGGGCTTGCTTTGGATCGAGTTTAGCGATGTGTTTTTAGCGTCCATCGTTAGCGATCCGGTTTTACTCACCCGTTATCAAACCTATAAAGGGTTTGTCTACGTGCTGCTGACCGCCATTCTCGCCTGGGTTTTGTTAAAACAGCGACTGCAATTTGAAATGGCGCTGACTGAATCAAAACGCCTGAGTCATATGGCATTTGACTATGCTGCAACCGGTATTGCCTATGTCGATGTTAATGGGCAATTCATTAAGGTTAATCAAGAGCTGTGCCGTATGCTGGAATACAGCGCTAACGAATTAAGAAGCATGACGTTTCAACACATCACGCACCCTGATGACTTATTACTTGACCAAGGTTTGCGAGAAAAGATTTTAGCCAATGACATCAAGCAATTTTCCATTGAAAAACGCTACATCACTAAAAATAACCACACTTTATGGGTACGTTTATCTGTCGCTTTATTACCGCCACAACCGCATCTATCGGCTTATTTTATCTCGGTCGTACAGGATATTTCTGCGATAAAACACGCACAACATCAACTGCAAGAAAGCGAACAACGCTTTCGCACCTTACTCGATAGCATGCCCAATATCTCGGTACAGGGATATGACGAACATGGCGTAACGCTTTACTGGAATAAAGGCAGCGAATTAGTGTATGGCTATAGTAAGCAAGAAGCGCTTGGCCGTAACTTACTGGATTTAATTATTCCCCAGCCAATGCATAACGATGTAAAAGCCGCTATTCAAGCAATGGCACATTCTGGCAACCCCCTGTCAGCAGAGGAATTACAGCTACAACGCAAAGATGGCAGTCTGGTCAGCGTATACTCGTCACACGCGGTGATCTTCGACCCAGATAATAAACCGCGCATTTACTGCATAGATATCGATTTGACTGAACGCAAGCAACAAGAAGCGCAATTAGCTTTTTTAGCAGAGTACGATCCCCTTACGCACTTACCCAATCGCCAATTTTTTACGGGGCGTTTAGAACAAGCCATTAAGGTTGCCCGGCGCGAAAAGCTGCAATTAGCCGTATTGATAATCGACTTAGACAATTTTAAAACCATCAACGATTCGTATGGCCACAGTGTCGGCAATTTACTGTTAAAAAACGTCAGTGAAAAACTTAAAATTTTCTGTCGAGACACCGATAGCTTGGCGCGTCTGGGGGGCGACGAGTTTGCGATTCTGATCGAGCACTTACCCCACACAGAAGATGCCGCCCGCTTTGCGTTAGAACTGCTGCAAGCCTTACAACAACCGGCAAATTTAACTGAACGAATTGCCGTCACTATAACCGCGTCTATTGGCATTAGTTTGTACCCTGAGCATCACAATAACGCTGAATCATTATTGCAAGGTGCTGACGCGGCACTGTACAAAGCCAAAGCGGAAGGTCGCAGCACATACAGCTTTTTCAGCAGCCAACTGACTTCGACAGCACGGCAACGCTTGCAGCTGGAAACTAAGTTGCGCCTGGCGATTAGTCAGCAACAATTACAATGTTACTTTCAGCCGCAAGTAGCTATTCAAAGCGGTCAAATCATCGGCGCAGAATTACTGATCCGCTGGCAAGATGCCGAGCAAGGCTTTATTTCACCAGAGCTTTTTATTCCCGTGGCGGAAAACTGCGGGTTAATTCATACCATTGGCCATTTTGTGTTAGAGCAAGCCTGCCTCTTAGGCAAACAATGGTTAGAGGAAGGCTTACCTCAAGTGAAGTTAGCGGTGAATGTCTCGGCGCATCAATTTAGTAAAGGTGACTTCGAGCAACAAGTGATCTCCACCCTGCTCGCTACTGGCTTCCCCGCCCATTTACTTGAGTTAGAAGTCACAGAAACCGCGTTAATGCACAATAAAGATGCCGCTATTCGCACGATGCAACAATTACGTGCTGCCGGTATTCGCCTTGCCATTGACGACTTTGGCACAGGCTATTCGTCCTTAGCCTATTTACAACGCTTGCCGCTGGATATTCTTAAAGTCGATCGCAGCTTTATTGATAACATCACCGACAATGACGATGACCGACAAATCAGTAAAGCGATCATTGAGTTAGCGCATACGCTACATTTTGATGTATTGGCTGAAGGCGTTGAAACAGCCGAGCAGTTGGCCTTGCTAAAAGAGATGGCCTGTGATTACTATCAAGGCTATTATTTTAGTCAAGCCGTACCCGCTGAGCAATTTCGGCAGCTGCTACTGAATCAGTCGCCGCACGCTTAAACACATGCTAGCAACTCGGCGACACGTTTAACTTGCAAAGGACGCCTGGTTGAAAATCCTGCACACCTCCGATTGGCATTTAGGCCAAAGTTTTTTTACTAAAACTCGTAAAGATGAGCACCACGCTTTTATCCAGTGGCTACTGGCCCTAATCAGTCGCGAACAGATTGACGCGGTGATTATCGCCGGTGATGTATTTGATACCGCCACTCCGGCCAGCTATGCGCGAGAGCTTTACAACGAGTTTGTTGTGCAACTGCAACAACGCCAATGTACGCTGGTGGTGTTAGGCGGGAATCATGACTCGGTTGCGGTACTTAATGAATCGCGACAATTACTCGCCTGTTTAAATACCTATGTGGTAGCCAGTACCGAATTGCCTGTTGAACAACAAGTGATTCTACTTAACGATAAACAAGGTCAACCGGGCGCTTTGCTGTGTGCGGTGCCGTTTATTCGAGCTAAAGATGTGCTGCAAAGCCAAGCCGGCGACACCGGCCAGCAAAAGCGCCAAGCACTCGCCAATGCCATTGCCGAGCATTACCAACACCTATTTCAACTCGCCGAACAACAACGGCAAGAGCAGCAACTAAACATTCCCATTGTTGCCACGGGCCATTTAACGGCGCTTGGCGTCAGTAAAAGCGAGAGTGTACGCGAGATTTATATCGGCACCTTAGAGGGTTTTGCCGCAGAGGGTTTCCCACCGGCCGATTATATTGCGCTGGGGCATATTCACAGGCCGCAGCGCGTGGCGAAAACCGAACATATTCGCTATAGCGGCTCGCCATTACCCTTGAGCTTTGACGAGCTGGGTACAACCAAACAAGTGGTGCTGGTGGAGTTTAACGGCCGCGAGCGCCAACAGATTCGCTGTATTGATGTACCGCTGTTTCAACCCATGCAGGTGATTAAGGGAGATCTTGACACTCTGGCCGTGCAACTGGCCGCCATTGCACAACAACAGCACAGTAAGCCCGTTTGGCTCTGTTTGGAAATTGCCACCCAAGATTATTTATCTGATTTACAGCAGCGCGTACAACAACTGTGCGAAGGCTTGCCTGTCGAGGTATTGTTGGTACGCCGACAACGCGCTGCGCCTAGCCAAGCGTTAATACAGCAGCAAAAAGAAACCTTGGCCGAGCTGACACCTGAGCAAGTATTCGCTAAGCGCTTAGCAATTGAATCTATTGAAGATACTGAGCGGCAACAGCAACTGCAGCAACGCTTTTTAGCGGTACTGTCCGCCGTGCAGCAGGAGCAGAGCCGATGAAAATACTGACTTTACGGCTGAAAAACCTCAACTCATTAAAAGGTGAATGGAAGCTCGATTTTACCCAATCGCCTTTTGCCGAAAATGGGCTATTTGCGATCACCGGGCCAACCGGCGCCGGAAAAACAACCTTATTAGATGCGATTTGTTTAGCCCTTTACCATCAAACACCCCGTTTAGGCCCGATTAGCCAAACTTCCAATGAAATTATGACACGCGGCAGTGCCGAGTCGATCGCAGAAGTGGAGTTTGAAGTAAAAGGCATTGCTTATCGCGCCTTTTGGAGTATGCGCCGAGCTCGTGGCCAAGCCGACGGCAATTTACAGCCAGCCGATGTCGAGCTGGCTGAAGTGCAAAGCGGCAAAGTGTTAGCCAATCAGGTGCGACCTAAAAACGAAGAAATTGAACGCATCACAGGTTTAGATTTTGCGCGTTTCACCAAATCCATGCTGTTATCACAAGGCGATTTTGCCGCTTTTCTAAATGCCAATGAAAGTGAGCGCGCCGAGTTGTTAGAAGAGCTTACCGGCACAGAAATCTACGGTTTGATCTCGAAGCGTGTGCATGATGACTACACCCAAGCCAAACAAGATTTACGAGAATTACAGGCCAAATTAGCGGGATTTCAGCTGTTAAGCGCTGATGAGCTAACGGCTATTGAGCAAGAGCAGCACCAAGTCAGCACCCAGCAAGCCTTACTGAGCGAGCAACTGAGCGCTTGGCAGCAACATCAACAATGGTGGGAGCAACAGCAGCAGGCTACACAGCAGCAGCAACTCGAAGCCAACCGCGCCCAACAGGCGCAACAAGCACTGCACGATGCCGCAGCGGATCTGGCTAAGCTTAGCCAAAGTGAACCGGCTGAGCGCTTACGCACCCCCTTTAGCTTATTACAAAAAAGTCGTGATGATTTACAGGCATTAAGCAGTGAACTGGTTAAAACAGAGCAGCAGCAACAGCTTACTATCGCAGATTTAGCAAAGCAGCGCAGTCAGCTTGAACACGCCGAGCAGGCTTTAGAGCACACTAAACAGCAAAATCAACAGCAAGAAACCTTGCTCAATGAGCAGGTAGTGCCGTTAGATCATCAAATCGACGGCCTAGCGCAACAACAAAGCGCCCAGCAACAGCGTTTAGATAGTCTGCAGCAAAAATTACAACAAATGCAAGCGGATGACCGCCAGCTGCAGCAAAAGCTGCAACTGCTGCAACAACAACTCACCACTACCGCACGTTACCTGACAGAGCATCAGACCGATGCCGAGATCAATCGTTATCTTAGCAGTTGGCAACAGGCGCTTGGCCAGCTTGAAAAAAGCCAAGTGCAGCTGAATCAATTAGCCACTGAGCAGCAGAAAATTGAGCGAGAAAGCACGGCACTGCAAAGCAGCTTACAAGCACAACAACACACCTTGCAGCAACATGATAAGGCCCTACAAGCCCAGCAACAGCAGCACTTGCAACGGCAAAACGAATGGCAACACCTGTTACAACAAGCTGATGAAGCCACCTTACAGCAACAACTGCAACAGCTTACGTTGCGCTGGCCGAGGTTGCATCAAGCAGAAAATTGCCAGCAACAGTATTGGCAGGCCACTCAAGAGCAGCAGCAGTTACAAGCAACGCAGCAACAATTACACACTCAACAGCAGCAGCTGACTACCGCGCGCGCCAAGCTCTTGGATGAATATCAACGGCATAAAGTACAAGTCGACGATTTGCAGCAACTGATTAGTCAAGAAGAACAGCTAGCGTACTATCGCCAACAGCTTGTTGCCGGCGAAGCTTGCCCACTGTGCGGTGCCAGCGAACACCCTGCCGCGGCGATCCCATTAGATCTGCCCGATACGCAAGCGCGGTTGCAACAGGCGCAGCAACAAGCAGAACATACTTTATTGGCGGGTCAACAAAGCCGCGAAGCCTTAGATAAATGCACGGCAGAGCTGGCTGCACAAGCACCTCGCCTCAGTAAATTGGCCGAACTCATTAGCGCAACGCAGCAGCAATGGCAGCAGCACTGCGTGGCACTGGACGTCACGTTAGAAATAAACGATTCGCAAGCCTTGCCACAGTTAAGCCAAAGCTTACAGCAACAATTAGCGCTGACCAATGCGCAATTAACGGCTTTACGCCAGGCTGAAAAAGCGGTCACTCAGGCACAACAAAGCCTGATCGAACAGCAGCAAGTGCAAGCCCAAAAAGCACACCAGCTCAATTTACTGCAACAACAACACCTTAATCTGCAACAGCGTCAAGGCCAATTAGCACAACAACAAACGGCGCTACAACACGACCAACAGCAGCAACAGCAGCAGCTACAAAGTCAGCTTAGCGCCCAAGGCTATCAGGGCACACTGCAGCAGCTACCTACTTGGCTAGAGCAAAAACAGCAAGATGCAAAGCGGTATCAACAGACACTACAACAACAGCAGCAAGGACAACAAAACTTAGCCAGCAGCACGGCGGCACAACAGGCTCTACAGCAGCAAATCAGTACACTGAGCACGGAACTACAACAAACTGAACACGTCGCAAAGCGCCAAACCACGCAGTTGCAAGTGCTAAAAGCGCAACGGCACAGCTTATTTGGCGAGCAAGTCGTCAGCCAAGCACGGCACACGCTGCAGCAACAACTGCAGCACGCTCAGCAGTTATGGCAACAACAGCAACAGCAATATCGCCAAGTGGAACAGCGCCATACCGAACTCAGCAGTGTGCTAAACAACTTACAGCAGCGCCAGCAACAGCTGCAACAACAGCTTAATGAGCAAAGTACCGCTTGGCAAAATAGCCTGCAGCTTAGCCCTTTTGCTCATGAAGCCGCTTTTCTTGCCGCCTTATTACCCGAAGCAGAGCGCAGCCACTTACAAAGTAAAAAGCAGCAACTTGAAGAAACGTGGCAAAGCGCTAATACCTTATTGCAAAAAGCTAACGAGCAATTACAAGCACTGCTCGAACATGAGCAAGCCTCGGCGTGGCAAAAAGTCAGTGCGACCGAGGTGGCTGCAACTCGACAACAACTTAGCCAACAGCAAACCGAACTGTTGTCACGCTTAGGTCAGCTAAAAGAGCAGTTGAATCAGCAGCAACAATTACGAGAGCGGCAGCAAAGTTTATTAGTTGACATTAACACGCAGCAACAACGCTATGATGAAATCACCCAGCTGCATACGCTGATTGGTTCGGCCAGTGGCGATAAATTCCGCCGTTTTGCACAAGGCCTGACGCTGGATAATCTGGTGTATTTGGCGAATAATCAGCTGCGACAACTGCATGGTCGTTATTTACTGAAACGAAAAGAACAAGCCGGCTTGTCGTTAACCGTGCAAGATACCTGGCAAGGCGATAGCGAACGCGATACGAAAACGCTGTCGGGCGGTGAAAGCTTTTTAGTCAGCCTAGCCTTGGCCTTAGCGCTATCGGATCTGGTCAGCCATAAAACCAGCATCGACTCGTTATTTTTAGACGAAGGCTTTGGTACCTTAGATGCACAAACGCTGGATATCGCCTTAGATGCGCTGGATAACCTCAATGCTACCGGTAAAATGATTGGCGTGATAAGCCATATAGAAGCGATGAAAGAGCGTATTCCCACCCAACTGCGGGTGAAGAAAAATACCGGCTTTGGTTTTAGCCAATTGGACGAGTGCTATCGGGTAACCAACTAACACTCGTCATGTCATGGCCGCGCTTTATGCTACAGTGCGGCCTGACGATTTTTAACGTTGAAACTTGCTAAGTTATTTCAGCGACACCTCTGCAGATGGCGAAGCGCTTTCAGCACGCGGTGCACGGCGAAACTTGCTCAACAACAAGTACACCGCAGGCGTGGTGTACAAGGTCAATAATTGACTGACTAATAAGCCGCCCACGATGGTGATGCCCAGTGGTTGTCGCAACTCAGACCCCTCACCAACCCCTAATAATAACGGCACCGCACCTAATAAAGCGGCGAAATTGGTCATTAAGATTGGCCGTAACCGCTGCTGCGCCGCTAACGCAATCGCCTCGATTGGTGCCAAACCTTGATTGCGCTCGGCGGCCAATGCAAAGTCGACCAGCAAAATGGCGTTTTTCATTACAATACCGATCAGCAAAAACAGCCCTAACAGGGCAATTAAACTAAAATCGCTATTAGTTAAATACAGCGCTAGCAGGGCACCTAAGCCAGCACAAGGCAAGGTAGACAAAATCGTGATCGGTTGTAGCAAACTCTCATACAAAATGCCTAACAACAGATACACCGCCACAACCACCGCAATCACCAACCAGGTTTGATCGCTACTTTTAAAAATAGCATTGCGCTGGTTTTCACCACTGACCACCACGATAGCCCCGGGCAACATCACTTCTGCCATAGCTTGCTCAATCGCTATAGAGGCTTGCTCCATAGTGGTGCCTTCTTCTAGACCATAACCAATATTTACCGAGGCAAATTGTCCTTCATGCTGCACCCGGTCATTAACTAAACCATACTGATAGCTGGCGATAGCCGCTAAAGGAACAAGGCGACCATCATTGGTAATTACCTGTAACTGCTGCAACACTTCGGGCTGAGCGGTATAACCGGGTAACAGCTCCATCACAATGCGGTACTGGTTTTGCTGATCATACAAGGTCGCAACTTGTCGTTGCGAAAAGGAGTTATTCAGCA
Organism: Alishewanella sp. HL-SH05; assembly: GCF_052655985.1. Next base: position 370,751 of record NZ_CP199753.1, on the reverse strand, counting down.
CCGTGGCCACCGTGCGCATATCCACGCCGAGCCGCTGCGCCGCTTCGCGATCAATGGTTAACTCAATTTGCTGTGCATCTTCACCACCGGGGGTATCAACATCGACTAACCCAGGGACTTCTTGCAGTTTTTCGCCGACAACCTTGCCCCATTTTCGCAGCAAATCTAAATCATCTGATAACAACTGCACTTCATAGTCACTGCGGCTGAAGGGTGAGGATAAACGAATATCTTGATCGACATTCATAAACAGAATGCCGCCAGGCACTTTTGGCGCATTGGCTCGAAGCCGATCCACCACAGCACGAGCCGACACTTGGCGCTCTGCAAGCGGCTTTAACCGCACGCGCATTTGCGAATTACTGACACCGCGATCCCCCCCCGCCGAGCCGATTAAGTCAGCCACGGCAGGATCTTGCAAGACATACTGGCGAAAAGCTTCGATTTTTGGCTGCATCATTTGATACGACGCGCCATCATCGCCGCGAACAAACCCATTCAACTGGCCAGTATCTTGCTCTGGTAATAAACCCGATGGCACCTTGTCATATAACCAAGCGCTGGCGGCAAATAACAACACTAATAACAGCAATAACCAGCGATAATGCCGTAAGCAAACATCAATACTGTGCCGATATCCTTGCTGCAAACGCCAAAAGAAACCGGAGGTGGCCTGTTGCTTAGTGGGTTTACGCAACAATAATGCTGACATACTGGGCGTTAAGGTCAGCGAAATAAGTAATGAAATCACCATCGCCGCCACTAACGTAATAGAGAACTCACGGAATAACCGCTCAACTAAGCCCCCCATAAACAAAATAGACAGGAAAATCACAATCAGTGCCAAATTCATCGCTAACAAGGTAAAGCCCACTTCAGCTACGCCTTGCCTTGCCGCTTGTAACGGCGCTAAACCGCGTTCAAGATGGCGACGAATATTCTCGACGACCACAATGGCATCATCAACCACTAAACCGGCAGCGACGATTAGCGCCATCACCGATAAGTTATTCAATGAAAACCCAAACAAATACATCGCGGTAAAAGCGCCAATTAATGACACTGGGATCGCCACACTGGGGATTAACGCGCTGCGAAAATTGCCTAAAAAAGCCCAAACAACCAACACCACCAAAATAACGGCCAGTGTTAAACTCCATTGCGCTTCTAAAAGCGTGGCACGGATCACCGGGCTGCGATCCATTACCACCGCTAAATCGGCACCGGCTGGCGTTAAGGCTTGCAGTAAAGGCAGTTCGTTGTAAATAGCATCAACGGTTTCGACTATATTGGCACCGTTGCGCCGACTGACCATTAAAATCACCGCGTCTTTATCGTTATGAAAGCCCGAACTGTAGCGGTTTTCCGTCGAGTCACTAACAATGGCTACGTCAGATAAACGGATCGGCGCGCCATCGGTATATTTAACAATTAAATCTTGATAATCCGCCGCACGGCGCAAGGTTTCACTGGTGGCCAATTGCCAGCGATGGCTATCCGTTTCTAATACACCTAAGGGTACTGAGGCATTAACCGTATTAATGGCGCTGCGCACTTCATCTAACGCCACTCCATAATGCGCCAGCATACCGGGGTTCAGTTGCACCCGCACCGCCGGTAGCGACGAGCCCGTGACCTCGACTTCACCCACCCCTGTAATTTGCGCCAACTTTTGCGCCAACACCGTTGAAGCATTGTCATACAGCGTGCTGCCCGCCAAATGACTAGAGCTCAAAGCTAACGCCATAATCGGCGCTTGCGATGGGTTAAACTTGCGATAAACCGGATTGCCAGGCATCCCAGCGGGTAACTGGCCACGCGAGGCGTTAATGGCCGCCTGTACTTCACGGGCCGCGGCATCCACATTACGATCTAACTCAAATTCTAAACGAATTTGCGTAGCGCCCTGACTACTTGACGAACTGATGCGGCGAATACCTGAAATGCTGCCTAATGCGCGCTCTAACGGCGTCGCAACCGTAGCCGCCATGCTGTCGGGGCTGGCACCAGGTAAGTTGGCCGTGACCACGATCATCGGAAAATCGATAGCCGGTAGTGGAGACACTGGCAGCAAGCGCCAGCTCAACAAGCCCATTAACAAAATCGCCGTCGCGATTAACGCACTGGCCACCGGCCGCTGAATAAAAGGCTGCGCCAGATTCATAGCGGTGCCACCTCAGCACTTGGTTTAATTTGGCGTTGACCAAACATACGGTCAAACCATAAATACACTACCGGCGTGGTAAAGAGGGTTAATACCTGACTAACCAATAACCCCCCCACCATCACTAAACCTAACGGCTGGCGCAGCTCAGCACCTGAACCACTGGCAAGCATCAGCGGGATGGCGCCAAACAAGGCTGCCAAGGTGGTCATTAAGATCGGCCTAAAACGCAGTAAAGCAGCCTGATAAATGGCTTCGGCTGGAGTCATGCCGCGATTACGCTGCGCGTCTAACGCAAAATCGACCATCATAATGCCGTTCTTTTTAACCAAACCTATCAACAACACGATACCGATAACGGCAATCAAATCGAGCGGCTGCCCTGTTAACAGTAACGCCAATAAGGCACCGACGGTGGCAGAAGGTAAGGTTGATAAGATGGTCACGGGATGGATTAAGCTTTCATACAAGATCCCCAGCACGATATACATGGTGATAATAGCCGCAAGAATTAACCATAGCGTGTTATCCAAAGAAGAACGGAAGGCCTCTGCTGCACCTTGGAAACTCAGCTCAACTTCAGCGGGCAGTTGCAGTTGTTGCTGCACTTGCTCGATCGCGGCTACCGCCTGACCGAGTGAATACCCTTGGGCTAAGTTAAAAGATAAGGTCACGGCCGGGAACTGCCCTTGCTGGTTAATCAGCAAACGGGTAGGTCGCTGACTCACCTTCGCTACTGCCGCTAGGGGTACTGAGTCGCCTCGGCTATTGGTTAAATACAACTTATCAAGCGCGTCCACCCCTTGCACCTGTGCAGGGTCAACTTCTAACACCACCCGATATTGATTACTTTGCGTAAACAAGGTGGCGATTTGCCGCTGACTATAAGCACTTTGCAACACTGAGCTAATTTGTGACACCGTTAACCCCAATTGCGCAGCGGCATTGCGGTCAATATCAATATAGGCTTGTAAGCCTTGCTGCTGCAGATCGTGCGCCACCTCAGAGAGCTCAGGTTGTTGCTGTAAAGCCTCAACCAGCTCGGGAAGCCACTGGCTAAGGGTCTCGTAATCAGGTGTACTAAGCGTAAACTGATATTGCGTGCGGCTAACCCGATCTTCAATACTCAGTTCCTGCACCGGCTGAAACCAGCCTTTAATCCCGGGGACATCTAACACTTGCTGCTCCAGCTCACGGATAATTTCTACGGCAGATTGCGAGCGCTCATTGTGCGACGTTAAGTTCAGTAAAATACGACCGCTGTTAATACTGCTATTACTGCCATCGACACCAATAAACGACGATAAGCTAGCGACATCTGGGTGTTGCAGCATATTTTCGGCTAAAGCTTGCTGACGCAGTGCCATCGCTTGAAAAGAAACATCCTGTGGCGCTTCGGTGATCACTTGAATGACACCACTATCTTGCACCGGGAAGAACCCTTTGGGCACCGCCATATACAAGCCCACGGTTAACGCCACGGTAGCGGCTAAACTTGCCAGCGCCAGCCGTTGATGGCGCAACACCCATTGCAAACCACGACCATAACGCTGGATCACCCGCTGCATTAAATCATTCGGGTTATCATGCGCTGGCATTTTGGTTAGCAAACGCGCACAGAGCATCGGCGTTAAAGTGAGCGACACCACTAGCGAAATCATAATGGCCACCGCTAAGGTCACGGCAAATTCAAAGAATAAGCGCCCCACTACATCGGCCATAAACAATAGAGGGATCAGCACCGCTATTAGAGAGAAGGTCAATGAAATCAGGGTAAAACCAATTTCTTTCGCGCCTTTTAGTGCCGCTTCCAGCGGCGAAGCGCCTTCTTCACGGTGGCGCGCAATGTTCTCCAGCATCACGATGGCATCATCGACCACAAAGCCGGTGGCAATGGTCAGTGCCATTAACGTCAGGTTGTTCACTGAAAAATCTAACCACAACATGACCGCGAAAGTACCAATTAACGACAGCGGCACAGCTAAGCTAGGAATGATGGTTGCCGGTATGGTACGCAGAAACACAAAGGTCACTAAAATCACCAAAAACACAGCAAAAACCAGTTCTTTTTGCACATCGCGTACCGACGCTCGAATGCTTTGCGTTCGATCGGTTAACACCATCACATCAACTGCGGCAGGTAAGGTCGCGGTTAATTGCGGCAAGAGTTGCCGCACACGATCGGCGACTTCAATGACGTTAGCCCCCGGTTGACGCTGAATATTCAGTAACACCGCCGGTTGCTCATTGGCCCACGCGGCTAAAAAGCGATCTTCAGCGCCTTGTTCAATACTGGCGACATCACGTAAACGCACCGGCGAATTATCGCGCCAAGCGATGATCAGGTTCTCGTATTCAGCGGTGTCGTTAATTTGATCATTCGCATCTAATAAGGTTGAACGAAACGGGCCGTCAAAGCTGCCTTTCGGTTGATTGGTATTGGCTGCAGCAATAGCTTGACGCAAATTTTCTAGGCTCAAGTTCATATTGGCTAATGCCGCAGGATTGGCTTTAACCCGGATGGCAGGGCGCTGTCCGCCGGCGAGGCTAACCATACCGACGCCCGGTAATTGCGCTAACTTTTGTGCCATACGCGTATCCACTAAATCATAGACTTGCGGTAAACGTAAGGTTGCCGAGGTAATGGCTAAGGTTAAGATAGGTGCATCAGCTGGATTCACTTTGCGGTAAATCGGCGGTGTCGGCATATCCGATGGCAATAACGAGGAAGCAGTATTAATCGCCGCCTGGACTTCTTGCTCGGCAACGCCCATATCCACCACTAAAGCAAACTGCAGGGTAATAACCGACGCGCCAGCCGAGCTGCTAGACGACATTTGTTTTAAACCAGGAATTTGCCCCAAGCGCCGCTCAAGCGGCGCGGTAATGGTTCGCGTCATAATGTCTGGGCTAGCGCCCGGGTTAAAACTAAATACTTGGATGATCGGATAATCAACCTGAGGCAATGCTGCTACCGGCAGCTGCCGCCAACTGAGCACGCCAGCAATTAAAATGGCTAGCATTAACAGCGAGGTAGCAACCGGTCTAAGAATAAACGGGCTGGAAAGGTTCATTATTGCGCCCTCTGCGGACGTCTTCTTGGTTGCTCAGTTACGGGTTTTGCTTCTTTAACCGAGCCATCATTTTCTATCACTTCAACCGCACGACCTGGCCGTAAACGATCCAAGCCTTCCAGCACCACGGGCGTACCCGGCTGTAAACCTGCGGTGATGGCCACTTTGCCATTATCGACCGCCCCTAGGGTAACTTGACGAATTTGTGCACGATTTTGCTCAATGGTGTAAATATAGGTTCCGGCCGAGCCATATTGCACCGCATCTTGCGGGATCGTAATAGCCCCTTGTTGCACCGAAACATTTAAACGCACATTAACAAACTGATTTGGAAACAGCTCTTCTTGTTCATTTTTAAACTCGGCTTTTAAGCGTAGCGTGCCCGTTGTTGCATCAATTTGGTTATCTAAAGTGGTTAGCACGCCTTGACTCAGCAGCTGCTGCTCTGCGCGATCCCAAGCTTCTACGGTTAACACCTGCCCACTGCGAAAGGCATTACGAACTTGTTGCAGCTGGCTTTCAGGAATGGCGAATACCACCGTAATTGGCGAGCTTTGGGTAATGGTAACCAGCCCTTCGGCACTATTCGCTTGCACCAGGTTACCCACATCAACCCGGCGTAAGCCTAAACGCCCGGTAATAGGAGCATGAATTTTGGTATAGGATAACTGTAACTTCGCCGCATCTAACTGCGCTTGAATACTCTTGCGGCTGCCTTCTAATTGCGCGACCAATGCCTGTTGCGTATTATATTGCTGCGCAGAAATAGAGCTTTGTTCGCGTAATTTGCTATACAGATCTAAATCCATCTTCGCATTTTTCAATTGCGCGGTGTTTTGCTCTAACTGCCCTTGAGCTTGGGCAAATTGAATTTGATAATCGGCCGTATCAATTTCCGCTAATAGCTGACCTGCGGTCACTTTATCGCCTTCTTTAAAATGCAGCTGGGTTAACGGCCCGCTAACGCGGCTTTGTACAATCACCGTGTTGAGCGGCGTCACCGTACCAATGGCTTTTACTTGCACACGTAAGTCAGCCAACTCGGCGTCGACAACACGAACCGGCACTGGCATGGCCCAAGGACTAGTGGGTCGTTGCCCAGCCTCTGCAGCCGGCGCCTCTGCAGTTTTTGGCCAAAACCAATAAGCGCTTGCTGCTGCCACCAACACCGAGGCAACGATGAACATTGTTTTTTTCTGCCAAGCCATTTTGTATTTCCTTCACCCTGGATCTTAAATTGCTGACACTATAATGTGCCGACAGCCCGCACTCAACGCGACAACCGTCAAGATTTGGTAAAGACGCGCCTGCATTCGCCCAACTGCATTTTTCTGACGGTAGATAGCAGTAAATGCCCTCACGCACCGCAGCGCACACGCCCATAAAACCGTTACAACAAGCTAGCGTACGTAAAAAAACAGTTTGCGCTAAACCTTGAAAGTCAGGCTTGCCGTACCTAACTCCTAAACCACTGCTGCTTATACATAGAAATAGGAATGATGATCATGTCCAACACGCTTGAATTACTTAACTGGCGATATGCCACCAAAAAAATGAAACCCGATGCGATAGTGCCCACTGAAAAGCTCAATATTATTCTGGAGTCAATCCGTTTATCCGCCAGTTCAAGTGGCCTGCAGCCCTATCAGGTATTAGTGGTAACGGATGACGCCTTAAAAGCACAAATTCGTAAAGTGGCGTGGGATCAGTCACAAGTTACTGATTGCTCGCATTTATTGGTGTTTGCTGCTTGGGATAACTACACCCCTGAGCGTATTAATATGATGTTTGACTTGGTTAACGAACAGCGCGGTTTTAAAAACGAAGGTTGGGAAGCCTATCGGCAAAAACTCTTGGCTTATTATCCACAACGTCCGGCCGAGCAAAACTTTGAGCATGCCGCACGTCAAGCTTACATTGGTTTAGGCTCCGCCCTGATCGCGGCAGCGGAACAAGAGGTGGATTCTACGCCAATGGAAGGTTTCGAACCTGAGCACGTTGATCGCATTCTGGGATTAGGTGAACTGGGTTTAAAATCGGTGATATTACTGCCATTGGGCTACCGTGAAGCCGGTGCTGATTGGTTAGTTGACTTGAAAAAAGTACGCCGCGACAGTGCTGATTTCCTGATTCATCGCTAAATACCCACCGCTTCCACATGGTGGAAGCGGTGTTTTACCTCTCCCTCGGCTTTTTCATTAAAACCAAAAACAACATGTTAAAACGTGGCTTTTCAATCTGGCTCAAGCTATCTTTAATATGCTTGTTATTTCAGCGCATTAAAATGCGACAAGCTTGCTACGATGTATCTTAAATAACAAAAAAGGAAGCGCCTCTGTTGCCCAAATTTAACAAATCGCTATTAAATAAATGGTCATTGCTTGTTTTAATTTGCAGCCTAGCATTGAGTATTACCCTGAGTTATAAAGTTCATCAAACAAACCAGTCACGTATTCATACAGCCGCCAAAGCCTCACTGCAACAAAAAGCACAAGATATCTTAACGCGTTTTCAACTTTATCAATATGGATTACGCGGTGCTCGTGGAGCACTAATAACAATAGATGAAGAAAAAATAAGCCGAGACCTATTTCATCGTTATAGTCAAACCCGAGATGTGGATAGCGAATTTCCTGGCGCGCGTGGTTTTGGTTTTATTCGCAGAGTACCACGCCAGCAAGAGGCGGCCTTTTTAGCAGCAGCCCAAGCGGATGGTTGGCCTAGTTTTAGTATCAAAGAGCTGACGCCTCACATAGGCGAGCGCTATGTTATCCAATATATTGAACCGGTAGATCGAAATCTCGCGGCTATCGGCTTAGACATCGCCTCAGAACATAATCGCTATCAGGCGGCTTTGTCTTCCATGCAAAGCGGGGAGGTGCGGTTAACAGGGCCGATCACCTTAGTACAAGCTAGCGGTCAACCTCAACAATCCTTTTTAATTATGATGCCAATGTACCGTGGTGCAGTTACACCAAAAACAGTGGCCGAGCGCGAAGAATTAGCTTTTGGATGGAGCTATGCAGCACTCTTGATGTCAGAGGTATTAGCCGATAAAAGTATTGATAGCCAACAGGTCATCTTGCATTTAACTGATATTACCGATCCCGAAAAACCTGATCTATTTTTTAAAAATACGACACATAACCAAATCGGGCTTTACCCCATCAGGGAAACACACCAAGTTTATGGTCGTACTTGGCAGTTTGATTACTCAGTCACGCCACAATTTATCGCAGAACTGCGACTGCCCTCACCTTCACAACTCGGTATTATTGGCTCAATGCTGTCCTTCTTGTTGGCCTTACTAACAGGGTTAATTAATATCAATTTAACCCATAAGCGTTTGTTACAAGCGGAACAAGCTAAACTCGCAGCTATTGTACATAGCTCAGCAGATGGCATTATTGGTCATACTATTGACGGCAATATAACAAGTTGGAACCAAGGCGCAACAGCTATTTTTGGCTTTAAAGCGGATGAAGCGATAGGCAAAACGCTAAACAAACTGATTGTCAGGCCAGCGGATATCGACGCCGACTTGGCTTTTTTTAAACGCGCCGCGCAGGGCGAATACATTCCTAATGTTGAGGTTGTACGTCAACATAAAAATGGCAAATCTATCGATGTGTCTGTAACCTTTTCACCCGTTCGTTCGTCAGAGGGTCGCGTAATTGGCGTGTCTAAGGTTGTACGCGACATTTCGAAACAGAAAGCCGCCGAAGCGAAGATCCAACAACTTAACGCAGATTTAGAAACACAGGTTGAGCAGCGAACCGCTGATTTGGCCAAAATTAATTTACTCTTTAAAAATGTGCTGTCGGCAGCCTCTGAATTTGCCATTATTGCTACCGATACCTCAGGAGAAATTCAACTATTCAACCATGGCGCTGAGCGCTTATTAGGGTATCAAGCGTCTGAAGTGATCGGCCAAACCACACCTTTATTGTTTCATGATCAAACCGAAATTGCCTCACATGCTATCTCACTGTCTAAAATCCACAATACCCATATTAGTGGCTTTCAAACGTTAATTTACACCTCTAATCTTACCGGTGTAGATAAAGGCGAATGGCATTATATTCGTAAAGATGGCCAACGCTTTCCGATCACCATGGTGGTTACCACCATGCGTAACGTGCAAGCTCAAGTTGTCGGCTATCTCTGTATTTCAACGGATATTACTCAACAAAAACAACAACAAGCCGCTTTGCTATCAATTCAAAAGCAATTATTGTCAAAAACTGAACAACTGACGCTGGCCTATGAAGTTGCCCAACTCGGCATTTGGGAATGGTCTATCAGCGATGATGTGCTGCAATGGAATGACAAGATGTTTCAGCTGTACGAGCAACCCATCACTTTACGCGAACAAGGCTTAAATTATGCACATTGGGAGTCTCGGGTGCATCCAGAAGATCGCGCTTTCACTCTCTCCAGCCTACACAATGCCGTTGCCGGTATTGGTGAATATACCCTGACCTTTCGACTGATTTTACCCAGTGGAAAAACTCGCTACATTCAAGCAGGTGCCTATGTACAGCGCGATGAAAAAGGACGGGCCATTAGAGTCATTGGCGTAAACAGTGATATCACTGCTACACATGAGTTAGAACAATACTTACGAGAGTCTAAAGCCGCTGCAGAAGATGCCAATGCAGCCAAATCGTTATTTTTAGCCAATATGAGCCATGAAATTCGTACCCCGATGAACGCCATATTGGGTATGCTGCAACTGATGAAAACCACCGAACTTTCCATGCAGCAAGATGATTATACCAGTAATGCGCAGATTGCCGCCGAGTCGCTACTGCATTTAATCAATGACATCCTCGATTACTCAAAAATTGAAGCAGGTAAATTAGAATTAGAACAGCATCCTTTTAATCTGGATGAATTGATGCGGGAGTTAGCCGTGGTTCTGGCGCATAACCTCGCGACTAAAACAGTAGAATTGCTGTTCGATATCGATCCCGAACTTCCACAATGGATTATTGGCGACAAACTTCGACTACAACAGATCCTGATTAACCTAGCGAGTAATGCCATTAAATTTACTCACCAGGGTGAAGTCATCATTCAGTTACAACAAGTTCATGCACAAGATCGTGCCTGCCGGATCCGCTTTAGTGTAATCGATACGGGTATCGGTATAAGTCCGGCCCAGCAACAGCGCATCTTTGATGGTTTTACTCAGGCTGAAGCGTCTACCACACGTCAATATGGTGGTAGTGGCTTGGGCTTAGTGATCAGTAAAAATATGGTGCAGATGATGGGCGGGGAATTACAGCTTAAAAGTGCTTTAGGTGAAGGTAGCCACTTTTGGTTTGACATTGACTTAGCGCTAGATACCGACAGAGCCTTAGCTGAAGCAACAACGTTTGAAAAAGATACCAACATTTTAATTATTGATGACAACCCTTCAGCTCTGACGCTCTTAAGCCAGGCGGTCAGTCAGCATGGTGCCAAGGTGCTAACCGCGGCATCGTTAATAGCCGCAAAGGCTGAGCTGACAGGCTGCTATGCCCAGCAGCAAAGCATACAGGCGCTACTGCTGGATTACCCTCTACCCGACTTGAGCGAACTCAGCACATTAAAACAACTCAACACATCTACTGACCACGCCTTGCCGCCGATTATTATGCTGGTAACGGCAAAGGGCCGTGAAGCCCTTTGCACCCTACCGCAAGACCGTCAGATACCCTACGCCGCCATGCTCACGAAACCCGTTACCCCCAAGCAATTAGTTGAACTGATCGCGAGCGTGCTTGCCGGTAAACAACCTGCGCTGAACACACGAGTGAAGCCATCAAAACGCACAAAACAGCTCAAAGGGCTGCGGCTCTTGCTAGTCGAAGATAATGAAATTAACCAGTTCGTGGCCAAAGAATTACTGCAAAACGAAGGCGCCATAGTGGATATTGCGACAGGCGGGCTCGAAGGGGTAAATGCAGTGTTACAAAGCAGCACACCAGAACAAGGCTATGATGCGGTCTTAATGGATGTGCAGATGCCTAACATAGATGGTCTTGAAGCCACTCGGCGCATTCGCGCCGATGGCCGTTTTTCTGATTTACCCATAATCGCAATGACCGCCAATGTGTATGCCGCTGATCAAGCCGCTTGCTTGCAAGCCGGTATGAATGCGCACCTGACCAAGCCCTTTGATATTGATGCCGTCATTAGCACATTACTTCAGTATACGGGCCGAAGCCCAGCAGCGGCAAACAGCAACAACCTAAACAAACTGCCAATTAACCGCCATAAACGTATCGTTATGGAACAAGCAATAAACAGCGCAGAGGCAGATCTGCCAAGCCAGCCTCGCATCATAAAAACGCGTGCCAACTTGCTGCAACGTTTTGCCGATAATGAACAGTTTTTTCAGAGGATCTTGCAAAGTTTCGAATCAAACCTAGCACAGCAATTAATAGACTTGCAGCGAGCCATTACACAGCAAGACTGGGCCCAGATGCTAGCCATTGTGCATACACTAAAAGGCACTTCTGGTACTGTGGGGTTAACCGATCTGCACCAGCTACTTTGTCAGCTGGAACACAACCTAAAGCAGGCCAGCGTGCATGCCGAAGACGTTGCAACCTTTACTATGCTCACTAGTGAACTTGAGCAGCAAATCCGAACTGCCGCTGCTAACGAGTTAAGCATCATTCATCAGCTATTCGCCGAGTAAGATAGTCTTTGCGCATCAAAAGCGTCTAATAAAAAACTTTGCTGTGGATGCATCAATTCACGATGGGTGGTGATAAAGTAAAAGTTCTCATACACCTCTGGCAGCATCAGGTATTTCTCTAAACTGCCATTTTTTAATTCATCTTTTACTACCACCTCGGGGATCACCGACAAGGCGCCACTGTCGCGCGTTAACAGCCGCAGCATCGCCATATCATCTGCCTCTGCTACGACATCGGGTTGCAACTGGTATTGTGCGGCCAAGGCATCAAAGGCAGTGCGGATCGGGCTATGCACTGGTGGTAACACCCAGCGCTGTTGTTGATAGGCTGCCAAGTTTTCGGGTAAGGCTTTACCCGGCGGGCCAATCACTGCCACCGGTTGTCGTGCCAACAAACGACACTGCCACAGTTGATTATCGGTTCCTTGCACCGCAATATTGCTTAATACTAGGTCTAATTGATGTGCGGCCAGTGCATTCAGTAACGCCGTTTGATTCATCGAAAACAAGCTGTAACGCACATTAGAAGACAACAGCAAGGGCGCGATAAAGCTTTCAATAAAGTTTCGCGACATCGTGGCTAAAGTGCCAATGCGCAGAGGGTTGTGTTGCGGTTGCATGCCTTTCAGCAGCAATTGCTCCAGCTCCTCGCCACGGCTAAAAATATCTTCGGCATATTTTAAGGTTTGATAGCCGCTGTCGGTTAACACTAAGCGCCGCCCCTGCCGCGAGAACAGTTGTACCTGCATGCTTTGTTCAAATTGCTTGATTTGTGCCGACAAGGCCGACTGCGAAATATGCAAGCGCTGCGCGGTTTCGGTCAAGTTACCACCACGGGCCACCTGCCAAAAATAATAGAGATGATGGTAATTCAGTCGGCTCATAGTTCTCTTTTAGTGAACAATTTCTAACTTAATATGTATTTTACTTATATTAGTGCATTTCGCAAAATAGCACCACGTTTAATCAGCCTAGGTGTGGCATGCAAACATTATTTCATTTAACCTCTTTAAAGCTGGTACTGCTCTCACTGGTTGTCTTACTGGGTATTGTCATTTGGCGTTACAGCGCCACCGCTTTATATGGTGAAGCCGAAAAAGCACGTTTTATGCGCGCGCTAACCGCAACGCTAGCAGCCGTGATGGTTACGCTACTGAGTAATCATCTGGTGCTATTCTGGCTCGGTTGGGTCGCCATCAGTTTAAGCGTTCAACAATTACTGCTGTTTTATCCCGAGCGGCCACGAGCACAACTGGCTGCGCATAAAAAAGCCCTTAGCGCACGCTTGGGTGAGTTGCTGTTAGCCCTCGCTATGCTATTACTGTATTTAGAGTTTGATACCGCTAGCATCAACGAACTGCTCCTGCAGCTTAGTCAAACGTCTGAAGCCTCAGCCATGCTGCACAGCGCCGCACTCTTGCTGGTAGCAGTAGCCTTACTAAAGTGCGCTCAACTGCCGTTACATGGCTGGCTGATCCAAGTGGTAGAAGCACCAACGCCAGTGTCGGCTCTGCTGCATGCCGGTATTATTAATCTTGGCGGTATCTTGCTGTTATTGTTTGCGCCATTACTCAGCCTGAGCCCTTTAGCCACGGCAGTATTACTGTTTGCCGCGCTAATCAGTACCTTTTTAGCCGCGCTGATAATGACCACTCGCGTTAGCATCAAGGTACGTTTAGCGTGGTCAACCGTGGCGCAAATGGGTTTAATGCTGGTGGAGATTGCACTGGGTTTGTATACCCTAGCGCTACTGCATCTGCTGGCGCATTCCTGTTACAAAGCCTATTCCTTTTTACACAGTGGCAATGCTGTGAATCATTACCTTGCCGCGCAATTGGCTGATCAGATAGAGCCCAGCGCTAAACACTGGTTTGCCGCTATAATACTGGCAGCCTTGCTCACTGGGCTAACCCATTTCATTGTGCCACTCGCCAGCTTAGCCAGTAGCGTGCTGTTAATCCTCGCCATTACCGTGTTGTTGCTGCCCTCGCTTAGCCGTGCCGATAGCCATCGCCTACAACGTTGCTTGTTAGCCAGCAGCTATGCTCTGGGTTTACTGACACTGTATCTGCTGGGTAAAACCTGCCTCTCTGCAGTTATGCCGACACCGCAAGGGAGCACATTTGTCGCTGATGTGCTAAGCAGCTTGGTATTTATCATCTTGTTTGTGGTGGCCGTTCTATTGCGTTATCACGCCAGCCAACCGGCGCTAAATCAGCTGTTTATTTGGCTGAATGCCGGTGGTTATTTGGATGAATGGGCAACCCGGTTAACCCTTAAAATTTGGCCTTACAAAGCAACAACGCCACAATCGAAAACCGCCTCATCGCAACTAAAGGAGCCATTATGAGTGCGCTGCAAAGCAACGTGGATATTACGCTGGAACAGACTGAACGTTTACTCGCGGCTGCCGCCCGTCAGATTGCACCACAGTGGCCATTAGATCAAATGATCGCGGTTAACCCTTGGTGGCCGAAACGCGCCACGGCCTTTACTGCCGTCTGTGCCGAACAACAGCTATTGGCTGGCACATCTTGCCTAATGCCGGCTGATTGGTATCTGGCACAGTGGCAGCAGCAAATTATGCCGAACCACTTACAGCAGGCACTGTTAGAAGCAGGCTTATCATTCAGCCATGAACAAGCCCTTGCTGGCATGTCGCAGCCCACTGAATTAAGCCAGTGGCAAAGCCTGCCCACACTGTTAGCAGCCCAAAAAAAAGCCACTTCAAGCTTGCCTTGGCCGCAGTTAATTCAACAACAGTTAAGCCAATTTCTGGCGCTCTATTACCAATATCCCGAGCGCTTTAATGCCGATGCCAGCAGCCCCGATCATGCCTATCACAGTTGGCTCAGTGTGGTGCGCCAAGACAAAGGCTTGCAGGTGCTCACCGGGCAAGGTTTAACGGCGTTATTTGTGGCATTGCCGGATTCACCCAAAGCATTATTGCAGCAATTAAGCCACTGGTTTGCAACGTGGCTACCGACTACACAAGCTCAACAAGCTTATTTCGAAAGTTTGTTACAAAGCCTGTCTGGCTGGGCCGGCTGGCAAGCATGGCTCGATTGGCAACAGGCTTTGCAAGGCCAGCAAGGCCAACATGCTGTTTGCCAACTGCTTTATATGTTATTGGGGTGGGATTGGGTGTTATGGCAACACAGCAAACAGCATAACCCGCAGCATCAATCGCTGCTACAAGCACTGCAGCAACAAGCGCAACACTATGCCAAAACGTTAGCACAGACCGAACGCTTATTGCATCTTCGCCAAGTATGGCAACGCGCACTGGAGCTAAGTGTGCAACAACCTCTGCTGCGCCAACTGCAGCAACAGCAAACGGTTGCAACTGAGCCAGCACAGCCCTTACTGCAAGCGGCTTTTTGTATCGATGTAAGGTCTGAGCCAATGCGCCGCGCGCTGGAGCAACAACATAAGCAAATCCAAACTCTCGGTTTTGCTGGCTTTTTCGGCCTGCCTATCGCTTTTAAAGCCACAGACAGTGCCCTTAGTCGGCCACAATTACCGGGGTTGTTAGCCCCTGCGTTACAAGTCACACAAATTCGTGCCAACACACCTACCCTATCACGCCAACCTGACTTGGGCTGGAAACAAAGCTTTGATCTCGCCTCCTCTAGCTTAGGCATGGTAGAAGCGGCTGGCGCGACTAAGCTACTGAGTTTAATCAAACGGGCATTTCTGCGCACCGCAGCACCGCATGCCATTAATAAGCACCTTACCGACAGCCAGTGGCAATTAAGTCAAGCCGACCAACCACTGAGCATCAGCGAGCAAGCACAATTAGCCGCTGACATTTTAACCGCCATGGGCTTACAGCATAATTTGGCGCCCACTGTATTGCTGTTTGGACATGGCAGCGACAGTTGCAATAACCCACATGCTGCTGCCTTAGATTGCGGCGCCTGTGGCGGCCAAACCGGTGAAGTCAACGTCAAAGTGTTAGCGCAAATGCTGAACGATGCGGCAGTACGTACCGCTTTAGCGTCTGAGCAGAATATTGACATCCCTGCTGACACCCAGTTTTATGCCGCGATGCACCATACTACCTCAGACGAGCTGGAAGTATACCGTGCGCCTGAGCAAGCACATTGGCTGCCATGGCTAGCCAAGGCAACTCAACAAGCCCGGCAACAGCGCGCGCCGCAATTTGGATTGAATGGTCAAAGCGATCAGGCGCTAGCGCGCTTTTTCAAACTGCGCACCCGTGACTGGGCACAAGTTCGCCCTGAATGGGGCTTAGCCAATAATGCCGCTTTTATCGTGGCACCACGCAGCCTCACCAAGAACCTCGATTTACAAGGTCGCTGCTTTTTGCATGATTACGATGCGGCACAGGACAGCAATTTTAGTTTATTGCATACCATTATGACGGCACCGATGGTGGTGACTAACTGGATTAACTTACAATATTACGCCTCAGTGGTTGCTCCAGAAAAATACGGCAGCGGTAACAAGTTATTGCATAATGTTGTGGCAGGCCATGTTGGTGTTTTTGAAGGTAACGGCGGTGACTTACGCACTGGCTTAGCCTGGCAATCAGTGCATGATGGTAAAAAATTGATGCACCAACCGGTTCGCTTAAGTGTAGTAATCGCTGCGCCAAAAGACGCCATCGCCAATATTATCCAGAGCGCTCCCGATGTGGCAGCCTTGGTCAATCAGCAATGGTTGTGGCTTTATCAACTGGACAAAGACGGCAGCGTGCACCAGTGGCAGCAGCAAGGCTGGCAAGAGACCCCGCTATGAGTGAAACCGTTGCCATAGCCACATTGCACGGTAAAGGGGCAATTATCCGCCCCATACTGGCCGAACTGGGCTGGCAGGTGCAAGAGCTAAACAGTTTTGATACAGATAGCTTAGGCACCTTTGCCAACGAGCGGGCACGCTTTATGTCACCGGTTGAATGCACCCTACGCAAAGCCGCTATTGCTGCCGATCTCAGTGGTTGCGCTATCGGTCTTGGCAGCGAAGGCAGTTTTTCCGCTGGCCCCTTTGGCCTAGGTACCTTTAACCAAGAACTGATTAGCGCGGTAAACATTGAGGCAGGCTGGGTTGTTACCGGGCGATTTTATGGCCCAAGTGCTGTGCAGCAGTGGACGATATCGGATCACACCGCACTACAGCAGGCGCTAAAACAGCTGCCTGCCGATCAACGTTTGTTGATCCAACAACAGCAACAGATCAGTAAAGGCTTAACATTGGCAGAAGCAGAACAACAAGCCAGACTGCTGTTAGCCAACGACGCGCTACAACTTAGTTATGATTTGCGTGCGCATTGTTGCCCAGAGCGCCAGCAACATATTGCCCATGCAGCCCGCGACTTGCTGCAGCGCTTAAAGCAACATTGCCCTGTGTGTGCCACCCCCGGTTTTTGGCCAGATCACGCCTTACCGGGTTTGCCATGCGAAGACTGTGGTGCCCCTAGCAGCTTAACGCGGCTGCGACGAGCCAGCTGCCAACGCTGTCAGCATACCGAAAGCTACCCGGTCGCAAAATCGTTTGCTGCCGCTCAATATTGTCAGATATGTAACCCATGAACACACTACGATTAAACGCCCAACAGGGCCAAGATATTGCCACCGCCGCTGATTTATTACAACAGGGTAAGTTAGTGGCCGTGCCAACAGAAACCGTCTATGGTTTAGCCGCCGATGCCAGTAACCCTAGCGCGGTAGCTGGCATTTTTACTGCCAAGGGCCGCCCAGCCAATCACCCGTTAATTGTGCATCTGCATGCGAAAACAGCACTAGGTGAGTGGGCAAAAGATATTCCCGCGGCTGCCTGGCAGCTGGCCGAGGCTTTTTGGCCAGGGCCATTAACCCTGTTATTGCCCAAAGCCGATCACGTTAGCCCAGTGATTACCGGTGGCCTAAATAGTATTGGTCTGCGAATGCCGGCACACCCGGCCTTGTTACAAGTATTGCAACTAAACCAACTGGCCGTTGCAGCGCCTTCGGCTAACCGTTATAAAAAGCTGAGCCCGACCAGTGCCGAGCAAGTACTTGCCGGGTTAAATGGCCGTATTGATGCGGTATTGGATGGCGGTGAATGTGAGCATGGTGTGGAGTCAACCATTGTCGATTTAACCGGCGAGCAAATCCGCATTGTGCGCGCAGGCCCCATCACGGCCTCGCAACTGCAAGCTGTACTTAAAACAACTGTACTGCAACCGCAGCAACATCAGATGCAAGTGCCCGGCAATGTTGATGCGCATTATCAACCGAATACGCCACTGCGCTGCTTAGATAGCGCACAACTGCATGCGTTGTTGTTAGAACAGCCAAGCAATATTGCGGTGCTGCATCTCAACGCTTTACCGACAGCACAAGCAGGAATTATCTGCAAACAGATGCCAACCGACGCTGCCGGCTACGCCAGCCAGCTCTATCGCCAGTTATACCAAGCCGATAAGCTAGGCGTAAGCGCGATCTGGTGTGAACTGCCGCCGCAAGGTGAAGCCTGGCTTGCTGTGCATGATCGCTTACGCCGGGCGCAGTTTATTGAGCGCTCATAGCGTCAACACCCTACTAACCTAAACAAAAACCCCGCAATAGCGGGGTGCCATTCAGTTTAACCTTTAGCATGACGCAGTTTGCTCACATCAACACGCCATGAATCATCCCTGAGGCTCGATTCCGGCCATCCATGGCCTTCAACGGTTGATTTAGAGCAAACAGGTCATGCTTAACTGACTTGCATTGCGCAATTGCGGGGTTTTGTTTAAGGCTTTGATTTTATGTAATTTATTGGCAATACATTACAAAGCTACATCTTTAGTGAAAGTCAAAACGGGACTATTACACTTCTTACTTTGTAATGACAAACAACCAGTTAAATCAATATGTTAACGTCATTTGCTGTCAAGTCACCCTAAATATGTAAAGACAGCGCCAAAATAGCCAATCGTCTTTACATTTTATCATGAAGGGTGCAAGTAGGCCTGTTTTGTATTTTATTACCCCATATTATCATTCACAGTGGTTGATTAAATATCGTGTAAATTGCCCAGATTTAAGACACTAATCTACGTTATTGTGCATGGCATACAGCTACTTATATACGCCTGAAAGATTTGAGAGCTTGAGCCATTCCAAACAGTAAGTCACTCAATTCCCGAAATCATATACACGTGGGGGACTAAGTGGCAATATACATTATTGAGACAAAATACCTGTTTAAATATTTAGGAAATTGGGAATCATAATAAGGGAAATCAATGATTAATCGCGGATCTGAGTGGCGGAGATGGGAGCCACATATACATGCGCCTGGAACTGTAATGAATAATCAGTTCGGTGGAGAAACAGCATGGGACGATTATATAAATGCACTTGAGCAGGCCACTCCACTCATCGAGGCTATTGCAGTCACCGATTATTATATAACCGACACTTATAAAAAGGTTTTGGAATACAAAAGCGCTGGTAGGCTTCCAAACGCTGCATTGATTTTCCCTAATGTGGAATTAAGACTTGATGTTGCTACTGCAAAGGGAGGTTTTGTAAATCTTCATCTTTTTGTTAGTCCCGAAGACGCTGACCACATTGAGCAGTTGGATAGGATTCTCTCTCGACTTCAATTTAACGTTATGCAGGACCGTTTTGATTGCACTCGCTCAGATTTGATCCGACTGGGTAAGAAAGCTGACCCAAGCATTACAGATGATCGTGCAGCACTTTCTCACGGCGCAAGCCAATTCAAAGTCAACTTTAAGCAGCTACGCGAAGTTTATGGCGAAAGCAGTTGGGCTAAAAACAACATACTTATAGGCGTAGCAGGAGGAGCAAGCGATGGGACGTCAGGTGTAAGAGAAGCCGCGGATCAGACAATTAGACGCGAGATTGAGAGTTTTGCACATGTGATATTCGCAAGTAGTGAGTCACAACGCGAATATTGGTTGGGTCGGAAGCCTTCAATGTCTGCGGATGAAATTCGTGACATCTATGGAGGGCTTAAACCTTGTCTTCATGGTAGTGATGCCCATAACTTAAAGAGTGTAGCCTCTCCATTTGGAGATCGATTCTCTTGGATAAAAGGTGGGCTTGAATTCGACTCGTTGCGTCAAGCATGCATCGATCCCGCAGACCGTGCATATGTAGGCAGTGAACCTCCAGCATCAGCAACTCCATCCCAAGTATTGTCAAGCATAGAGGTTTTAAATGCTAATTGGTTGACCACACCTAGAATACCTATAAATCCAGGTTTGGTAGCAATAATTGGTGCCAGGGGGTCGGGAAAAACTGCTCTAGCTGACATGATCGCAGCTGGTTGTGATTCAATCTCAGCGGAAACTTGGAAAGCAAATGAATGGGCTAATCCATCATTCCTTGTCCGTGCGCGTCCAATCATAGGTGAAGCAAAAGTTACAGTAGAATGGGCTTCCGGATTTAATCAAACAAGAGCGTTAAATGGCACGGATGCTCATGACCCGTATAGCTATGAACGGGTTCGCTATTTATCACAACAATTCGTCGAAGAACTATGCTCATCCAATGGACTTACGGACGGATTGCTTCGAGAAATAGAGCGAGTGATTTTTGAGGCTCATACTGAAGACTCCAGAAACGGTGCTTTGAGTTTTAATGAATTACTGGAACAGCGTGCATCTCGGCATCGTAATGCTCGCGTTAGAGAAGCTGAAGCTGTTTCACAGATTTCTGACCGTATCAGCGCAGAGCTTGAAAAGGTTCAGCTGATTGCCGGTTATGAAGCAGATATTGTGAAAAAAAGTCAGCTAGTTGATGCTTATACATCTGACCGAGCTAAATTGGTATCAAAAGGTAGTGAATCTAGGGCTCAAAGACATACTGAATTGGCAAGTGCGGCCAATCAACTAAGAGCAAAAATCCGTCAACTGTCTACCCAGCAGCAAACAATTCTCGCTATGCAGGATGAAGTGAACGACATGCGACGTAATCAGGCTCCTGAGGTACTTCGACAAACCCAAGCACGTCATGAGCAAAGCGGAATGTCTCCAGAGGAATGGGCTGCATTCTTAATCGACTATACAGGACCGGTTGACGATAATCTCGCAGGCTTTTTAAAATGGATCGATGGTGAGATATTAAAACTCAAAGGTACAGCACCAGCCCCGAGTGACCCTAATACTCCTTATTTTAATGATAACGTCGACCTCAATTCATTATCTCTATCAATTCTTGACGCTGAGATGGATAGATTGGGAAAGCTAGTAAACGCAGATAAAGATGCTCAACGACGATATGGCGCGCTCTCCAAAAATATTGCGACTGAGAACTCTCTTTTGCAAACTCTGAAAGAAAAATTAAGAGATGCACAAGGTGCGAAGGAGCGAATTAGTAAATTACAATCAGATCGTGAAATTGCATATGGCAGGGCTTTTGATGCGCTTATAGCTGAACAATCCGTTCTTGAAGAACTTTACACACCATTAATGGCTCGCCTTTCCCAATCCTCGGGCTCTTTACAAAAACTATCTTTCTCAGTCGCACGCATTGCCGATGTTGCTCAATGGGCTGAATCAGCGGAGGAGGGTCTAATAGACCTGAGAAAGGCAGGCGCCTTTAGAGGAAAGGGAACGCTTCAACAAAAAGCCAATGAGAGTCTCAAAACTGCATGGGAAAAAGGTGATTCTTCATCCGTGATAGCTGCTATGGAAGAGTTTCGAAGGCTTTATCAAAAAGAATTACTTGAGCATTCCCCAGTTGCCCGCACGGAACAAGCTGAATTTCGCAGTTGGTCTAAACGCTTCGCACAATGGTTGTTTAGCACAGATCATATCGAGATCCGATACGGAATTGACTACGATGGTGTGGATATCAGAAAGTTATCTCCTGGCACGCGAGGTATAGTTCTTTTACTTCTTTACCTCGCATTGGACGATAAGGATGATCGACCGCTCCTAATTGATCAGCCGGAGGAAAATTTAGATCCTAAATCAGTCTTTGATGAACTTGTTCCTCTTTTTGTGCAAGCCAAGTCACATCGTCAAGTAATAATGGTAACTCACAATGCGAACCTAGTTATCAATACTAATGCGGATCAGATCATCATCGCAGAAGCAGGTCCTCATCCACATGGGGAATTACCTACTGTGACTTATCGGACGGGTGGACTTGAAAACGCAGCAATCAGAAAAGAAGTCTGCAAAATTTTGGAAGGCGGTGAAACTGCATTCCAAGAGCGCGCGAGACGACTTCGGGTTCGATTAGAAAGATAATTGCAGTGAAGAATTGGTATCTAATCTGACTATTGCCTGTCCTTCACTGGTTTTGTCAGGTTAGATCCGATTTCCACTATGTTTTTTGAATTATGAACTTCCGAACAAAATGAACATATCTTGATGTTCGCTTAATTACCATTTTTAAAACATGAAATGAGGGTGAGCTTAGCTTCGGAGGGGAACAAGTTGATATCTACAACTCACTTTCTGTGAGTATCTTATACACCGTTGAACGACCAATCCCAAGCTCTTTTGATATTGCTAATGCGGACTTCCCGTCACGTTTCATTCGTGACACCAGAGTCCTGTTAACCGTTCGTTTTCGCCCGAATTTAACACCTTTCGCCTTGGCTTCCTGCCTACCCTCATTGGTGCGCTCTAAAATACGATGGCGCTCTGCCTGAGCAACGGCTGACAGTATTGTGACAACCATCTTACCCATTTCGCCTTCTGTGCTTATCCCGTCATCCAAGAAACGAATAGCGACCCCATTTTTATCAAACTCTTTAACTAGTTGGATCATGTCTGCTGTGTCCCGGCCCAGTCGGTCTAGCTTCTTGACCAGAACCACATCACCTTTTTCCACTTTTATCATTAACGTCTTCAGCCCATCCCGCTCAAGATGACTGCCAGATGCTTTGTCCACGAAGACTCGATGTGACTCTACACCATTTTCCAACAAGGCATTGACCTGGTTGTCGAGGGATTGTTGGCTGGTTGATACGCGAGCATAACCGAAAAGGCGCATAATCTGTCTCCTAAATCGATATGTAGACAATATGTCTCATATGTAGGCTTTCAACGATTTAATAGACAGTTTAGAAGGAGGGGTTTTGGGTGTCCACTAACTTATAATATTGTAGATACCCCCGCCTTAAAGCTAGATGCCTTATCTACCGCTGTCAGCAATAAAGATTTTCAAACGGTTGCTTGCTTTTAGCAAAACATAAAGCTAACTTAATTATGTTATTTAAGTTAATTAACTTATTTAAGTTATTTGGAGTTAGTTATGGGCAGGAAAGCAGAGTTCTCTGATCAACAGATCATCGATGTAGGGTTAGCATTGGAGCAAAAGGGTGAGTCTGTTAGTCCATTTGCTATACGAAATCGTTTGAATGGTGGAAGTTCTGTTCGAATTAAACAAGTGTGGGACACATTTATCCAAGATCGGTTGAGTCGCAGCCCCGATGAATCTGATCAAGTAGAAGTAGACCTACCAGCTGAAATAATGGAAACGCTTGGCCGAAATATTGATACAGCTACTAAGCAACTGCAAAAGCTTGCTGCGGAGAGTTATAAAACGGCACAAGAAGTCGCTGAAAAACGCGTAAAGTCCACGATAGATGAATATAAAGCAAAGGTGACTGTACTTGAAGAAGCGGAAAATCAGGCCACACTAGCACTCGAGTCTAGCGATAAGAAAATTGATGAACTGGAATCCCAGATTGAAGAGTTGCTCACAAAAAACGAATTCCTTGTAAGTGAAAACGCGCGGATCAGTGGAATGCTGGATTCTTACAAGGTAAGAATCGACCAGCTTGAACTCATCGATAAGTCGTATAATGAGTTATTACGTGAGTACGGAAAGTTAGAAGGTCGGCTTGAGGCTCTTAAAATCAAGCCCAATGAACGGATTGAAGAATCGAATCAAAACTTGGCTTAAACTTACGTAGCTCATGGAGAGAAATTGAAAATCCATTTATAGACTTGAGAGCATAAATAAATGGGTTACCATCCAGAGCATGATCGCCTTCTTTTGTTCGTCTATATACTTTGGATTTTCAAACCGTAACGAGAGGAGATTTTGGGATTTTTGTTCGGCGATGTCACCAGACGATATCCATGATCAGGGTTGTAGGTAACCACTTTTTGCTCTGATACATCTATACCCAAAATCAACTCCACTTTTTAAAAGTGACATATCATACTGATAAAAAACAAGTTACGAAATAGTCGATGATATCGAAAGTAATATCAAGGTTAATTTAATGCAAAAACCATTGTTTTATTACATCTTATTTTGAGCATTCCCAAATTTAATTAAATACTTCAGTAAAGAGCGTCTTTGCCATAGCAACGTCTGTTCTCAGCAGTATTTTGGACTTTTGACGGAAACATTATACCTAGTTGCTATGCCGTTCATTTTTTACTCAAAGGTCATCCCATTTCATACCCAATCGGCTGCCCAAATAGTTGTTTTGGCCAACGGTTTTCATTATGGTGATTCTTTACATTGCACTTTTTAATAGTTTCGCAACTGCCCTAAATACAGGCACTACGACCGAGTTTCCAAACTGCTTGTAAGCACTGGCGTCGGCGCAAACAATGCGGAAATCGATGTCATACTCACCTCTACCAGATTCAGGCTTTTCAAAGCCCATCAAACGAGCACATTCCTGTGGTGTTAAACGACGTGGCGTCTTATAGAGCGCATCAAATTCTTTGGCATACCGTCCAAAAGTCGCGTCATATTTTTCCTCACCAGCTTTGATCATGTCTTTGTATTCAGCTTCGGATGTGCCAGGGTTTTCTTGCTTAAACTGATCAGCAAAATGTTTGGCATAAGCCTCCCTTTCCTGATTTTTAGTGATAGCAAATTGTCTCTTTTCATTTAGGTATTCGGCTTCAAGTTCCGATTGGTTTATTAGAATCTCTGAGCCATCTTTGTAGTATCTTGCCGACAAAGTACGAGTAGTTGCTAATTCTTCTGACGGATTAACCAACCCAAATCCAAAACCGTTCCCCTTGGTTTGGTGTTTCAGTGCATAGTGGTAAAGATAATTCCAGAGATTGGGGGTTAGTGTGTATTTTTGTCTCTCCGCAGCATTTAAATCACAGAGGATATCGGCTAACGTATAGCGAGACTTCGGTTTTTCAATTTGACTTAGTGATAACTTCTTTAGCGATGGATTAGCATTAACGAGATCATTTCGAATTCCCACAAGGACAATACGCTCTCTGTGCTGAGGAATGAAGTGAATCCCGTCAATGATGGCTGGCTCATTTTTACGCTTTCGCACATTAGCTATCGCATCTTCGATGTCTGTCCCTGCATTGGTGATATCAAGTAGCCAATAGCCTAAGCGATCTAATGTACGGATAATTGTTGCAAAGGTGTTGCCTTTGTCATGGCTTTTCAGATTTTTAACGTTCTCCAGCACAAAATACTTTGGCTGTCTCGCTTCTATGATTTTTTCAACATCAAAAAACAAGGTTCCCTGAGTATCGCACTCAAACCCATGGGCTCTGCCCAGTGAGTTCTTTTTCGATACGCCTGCAATAGAGAATGGCTGACATGGGAACCCAGCCAGTAACACATCATGTTCTGGGATATGTTTGCGGATATGCTCGGCTTTTTCTTTCTCACTGATTAGCGCATTTCCGCTTTGTGTAACCTTAGTGATGTCCATGAAAGAACGATTACGCTCGGAGTTCTCCTCTACGGAATCAAGAAAGTAAGGCAGCTCGCACTCATCCACATAATGATTTGCAAGGTAAGTACGACGAGCCTTTGGCTCCCATTCACTAGTAAATACACATTTCCCACCAACTTCTTCGAATCCCTTACGAAGACCTCCAATGCCCGCAAAAAGATCAATAAATTTGAAGTCAGGGTTGTCCCAATGCTTAGGTTTGGCTGGAAGAAGTTTTTCGCGAATCATTTTAATGGTGTTTTCAGCGAAAATTATTGATGCTGTGTCAGGGTTCTTTACCCATTGGTTAATTTTTTCTCGCGGCAGAGTAATACCAATACTATTTAAATGTATTGAAAGATTTTTTTGATCGTAAATTTCGACCAAAAGTTTTAGAAGAGAGTTGGTTTCCAACTTTTGTTGTTCAATACGCCGTTGATCCACTTTATCGCCGATGCTGATGTACTCTCTATGCTGCATGGTGTATTTCCTGGGGATTTTTGTGCGCCATTCTATCACACAAAAATCCCAAGACCAGCAATAATTGCTGTACATAAACACAGTTAAATTGTAGGAGTTGAAGCGGCGAGCTCTTTGCTGGGTTAGCAGTTTTTGTCAGGGAGATTCGGGTTTACCCGTTTTATCTCATGCTCTTCATATAGTTCTGGTATGGCTCTATAAATATCGTTTACTCGCCATTGTGTTCTTCTCTTGCAGTTTTTTGCATTATTAGGATCATACTTTGGAGCAGGGTCGATAATAATAACTTCATCTAATATGGCATTAAGAAGGTGTTGGGGGGATGTTCCACGACACCATACGACTTTATTATCGAACATGACTTCATAATCATGCCCGGTTTTCCTTAAATCAGGATTATCAGTAAGTTTTTTGTTTGCAAACACATATACCGTTTCGTTGTGTTTTGCATCCCAGCCGCCTAACAATCGCTCCATACTCCATCCTGCGGCAAGATTGCCCGCATCGTCATAGAGACCGACGAAAAGCAATTGTGGTATCAACTGCTGGTTAATGTCGGTGTTTCTGTCATAACCATTAATGCGGAGCGTCAAGCCTGAACGATCACTACGTTTGTTTGCTTTGTGGTAACCTGTCCATCTCCAAACTCCTTCGATCTCATAGCCATAACTGGTCATGAAACGACTAAAATCTTCGGCATATACACCCATATCCGGTTCGGTGGTCATGAGAGTAAGCTTACTTTTAGTGTGCGCTTTTAATTCTATCCCCATGTAATCGCCGTGCTTGTCGGCATTGGGAATAATTCCAAGTGAATCTTCGAGCGTATATCCACATACCTGAGTTCCATTGAATGGGATTGTTTCATTATCCTTGGTCCGCCGAACACCAGGTAGCCAGGTATTCACCACACTGGCCAGCCTTAGCGCCAGATCATTTTTATTTAGTTCACTGTCCCGAAGAAGTTTAACTGTATCTGAACCCATATGGGCTTCGGTCTGAGTTAGTTCAATAAGTAAATTATCAGACGGTCTAACAATCATACCTACCGCTTTACGATCGTATGTGCGACCAAGGACAAGTACTCTTTTTGCGTCTGGATTCTCTGTGACAAATTTCAGAGTTAGGGATTTCGGTACTCGATTATTGCTTGCTCGTAATGCACTTAATCGAATCTCAGGGTATTGAGCATACATCACCATTTTTAAATGGGGAGCGGTCACCAGTGTCCCGTCAGTTTTTAACCAAGAAAAGCTGTCGAATACAGCAGAAGGAATATTAGCTCCTTTATTTCTACCGTTCTTTTTATTGCTTTCCACTTTACCACGCTCTTCGAAAGTGAGAGAAAACAATGACGCAAGGGAACTGAAATTTTTGTCCCAGTATATTTGGTTTTTTTCATTATGGTTTTGCTGGAGCACCTTGGCCATCACATGAGTAAACTCCTGTTCAGGGAAGTGCTGTAGGATTTGCTCGATGGAGTCGAGATAATAATCGTAAGGGTCTAGAGGCAGCATGAATATTCCTTAATTCCAGCTTGTTAGTAAGCCATTTTGCAGACGTTAGATGTTGAAGTCTATAATATTCAGATATTTACCAAACAATAGTGAACATGCAGATTGATGGTATTGCTATAAGGCTAGATTTCGTTGGATACAAAAATTTTGTAAACTGTCTATCGGCCAACACCAAGCACCTTTGATATTGCCGCGGCAGATATTCCGTCAGCCCTCATTTGCAAAACCTTTTCTCTATCGACTGAGGGCTTACGACCAAACTTACTCCCCCAAGCTTTAGCCTCTTGTAGGCTTCCATTGGTGCGCTCCAAGATACGATGGAGCTCAGCCTGAGCAACGGCTGACAGTATTGTGACAACCATCTTGCCCATTCCGCCTTCGGTGCTTATCCCGGCATCCAAGAAGCGAATAGCAACCCCACTTTTATCAAACTCTTCAACAAGTTGTATCATGTCTGCTGTATACAGGCCCAATCGATCTAATGTCAGTTGTTGTTGCTTGAAGTAGCTGTTCTCCCTTGCTAATAGTTGAATTTCTTCGTCTGATAGTCTGCGGCATTTCGACGCATAATCACTGCCATACCACCTTTTCGCACGCCATCCCTGTAGGCCGTCAGGGTGCATTTTAGGTATGCCGCATTTTGACCAACTAAGTTTGGGTTAGAGCCGATTTCTGATATTCCAAACTCAGCATGACAACCAATGCAGCGTTGCTACCGCTCCCGATCATGCTCAACATCACTTGCGGCTTCGCTAGCAGCCACTACTGTGGCAAGGAACAAAAAGGGGATTAGTCGAAGCATCATTACACTCTATCCTCCATAGCGTTCACTATATAAGTGCATGACAAGCATCAACATGGACGACCAGTGTTACGTTTATTAGCAAGCCTTCCAGAGTGTGTGAGCGGGTTGCAAACGCCATCTGTGGCTGGTGGTCAATCATAATTAATGAGTGATTGCTTGGAGTCAAAAGTGATCTTGCCGGGTTACCAGCAACTGCCAGTCCAATGATGCCAGCGGTAACCAAAACGCTTAATAATGCTGCTTTAACTACTTTGTTTAACTTTAACATGTCATAACCATCATTAGTTGAAGTCGGAGTACAGGTTGTCTGTCAACCCATGAGCGACATGTTAAAGAGAGCTTGTAATTATTAATATTTTATAATTACTTACATCATATTCTTAAAAATTGAATCGTCAGGTTAATGCAGCGGTCTTCCTCTGATGAGTTATTGATTAGCGTTTTCATAATGCGAAACGAGGTGGTCTATGAGCGAAATCGACCGTTTCATATCAGAAAAATTTCTGTTCAATTAGGATACTATTGGTTTGCCATCCCCTCCTGTGTTAAACCGCGCTACAATCTGTGGTTGATGATGTGCTGTGTCAGGATGCGGTGCACAGCAGGACGCCAGTGCAACCCTGTCTGACAACAAATGCTGTTTACACTTAACCCTGCTTCAAACAGATAAGCGACTGAGGCCTTTTTTAATACGTTGACGCCGAGCTCTGAGTAGCCCGCCTTAGCGCAAGCTTTCGGCCAACAAATCTTATGAACCCAAATAAGGTCAAGGCTGCGCCTTGTCCCATTGGTTTCAGACAGCACATATTTGAAGTTTCCTGTTTTCTTCATTTGGTGAAACAGTAACCTGCGAGCATATGGCTCAACATAAACATCTTTCTCTTTTAATCTGAATGACGATGTGTGAAGGTCATACATCGACCATTCAAGCGCCAGTAATTCTTTGGTTGAAATGCCGAGATAGTATTTCAACAAGAAGTATTCTCGGTATTTGATTGGTAAATGATGAGCTATACGTAAAACATCACGATGTGAGAGCGGATAATCATCCCGGTCAAAATGTCTTTGTGAAAAGCGAAATGGGCGAGGGAAGACATAGCATATCGCGGCACTATCAAGTACATCGACAATCATCGATATGACATGTCCGAGTTCATCTTGACTCAAGTCGAGCACATTGCGTAACACATCAACCAACTTCAACAGATGGTATCCAACGACTTCATCTACTTTTACGTTACCAATACATGCCACGATGAATCTGAACACTTCATCGGAAATTACACGGTGAGTTCCGCGATAGTTGTTAGCATAGTAAGATTCAAATGTTGGCAGTCCTCTCCAACCTGGTGACAAAAAGCGAGACTGCAATGAGTTGATTATCGACACATTTTGACTATGCGGGAAATGGTTCATGTAATCAAAGAGGCCATTATGCAAGTCGTCTTGGATCTTCAGGTTGGTTTGGGTGAGTGCATATCTGTTTCGGGAGGTATCCGTATACCCCGTTTTTTCACAAAATCGGCAGCCCAAAATTTTAAAACGCAATGACAGGGTACCATCAGAGTCACGCACAATAGCCTTCATTCCTCACCTCAAAAAACTGGGTTGGTGTTCATTGGTGTAAAACCAGTTATGATAGGGTTTGGGATACACGGAGGGACGGATGATCAGGTACCACTTATTAACATTGATTGAGCAAAAGTCTTTTGATGACGGGCGGAAAATCACATTAAAAGATGTTGCACTTGAGACAGATATCCACCGAGCAACATTGTCACGGATGATCAATTCACACCAATGTAATATCACGACTGACACCATCGACCGCCTTTGCAATTATTTCAACGTTCCCGTGGAAAAACTGATTGAGCACGTCCCAGAAAAGTAAGCCTGAATAAGCTATTCAGGCCAGTATTCCATCCGCTTTTCCAAGTGATGTAAAAGACGCGATTCAATCTCGCCTAACGAAGATCCCAAAAAGTCGGGATCGGACTTCGATTGGTATTCGAGCCAATTTTGCAAAGCATCTGCATTCGTTGATTCGTTTCCATTGCCCAATACTAAAATCAGACTCCGCTTGTAACGTGGGATCTGTAGTGCATTAAGCAGATACTCCCGCACATTTAGCAATCGGGAACGCTGGGTCTTCTTCTCATACAGAGATTGGATCAGAATGTTTGCAGAGAGCGTCATCATCAGGCACCTCACCATTAAAGTTGATGCCTCCCTGGCAAACGAATAAATCCACGATTTGCACTTACTTAGCCATGTTCAGTTGCTATGTTAAGTGTCGTCAACAATTGACATATGTCAAATATATTCGACATTATTTTTATTTAAGGCAAATTTTCACGGCTTCTGTAAGCTGTTTTAGGGCTTATTCCGATTGGTGCATCAAGATCTAAGGGGTTTATGCCTCGCTTGTGGCAGTTGTTAATCCATCGTTTGAAACGCTTTTCATACTCAGCGATGCGGTTCTTGAGCACGATGTTTTCTTTCCTCAGCCACTCTAGCTCATCAGCATCAGCCACTACGGTTAAGGCGCCCTTCTTATGGTCTTTCAAAGACCGTTTTGCTTCCTTAAACTTATTTTTAATGGTTTGGTTTGCACTCAGCGCCTGGCGTGAATAGCCAAACGCTTTCTCAAGGCGAGCCCAAGACAAATCTGTCCCAAGCTGACCCGTTGCGTACTCACCTAGCAGCGAGAGGACTTTCTCTGTGACATCCTCTGTAATATACCGAGATATCATTGTGTCACCTCGCAGGAATCACGTCCTTTGGGGAAGATCTGCACGATGTCCCCTTGCTTGTGCTCTGGGTTGTCCTCGATTGCCAGTGCTGCATTACATCCATCAACCAATTCCTTGTGGTGTTGATACCAAGCGTTTGCACCGGTGAAGCCGTCCTCTGCATCTTCTAATGCGCGTTCCATTTGGATCTGAGCAATTCTCTTTCGCTCCGTCAAACGCGCAATTTCCATCGGATCTCCTTTTGTCCGTCGATAGTGCTTACAGTTATGCAAACACGCATAATGCAGCCCACAAGGGCCTTGGACGTAATCATGACGGCAACGACCAATGTCCATGATGTGTGAGCTACCCAAGCTTTCAAGGTCGTGAGTAAGCTCATCCGGGGAGAGCAAAGGAAACCGTCGGGCTAGAGCAGCGGCCCTCTCCACAGACAGTTCTTCAGATTGAGTAAAAACTGAGTAAAATATATTTTCTATCGCTTTCTGTGCTGCACCCGACTGCTGGCGATGGTTATAGGCGTTGTTGTCCCGGGTTCCTGATCGCAGGAAGTTTCTCGCTATCTCCTCTTGGGAGAAAGCATCTGACTCCTGCATAATCGTGTTCAATAAATGCCGGAATTGGTGAGTTCTTGCGCTGGCATCGTCTAGTGCCCCTTGCAGCTCTGGAAAGCTATAACGCTCGAAGACGTTAAGCGTGCGAGCCTTCTCTCCTGAGACGCGCGATACATAATCCCGCCCTCGAAAGAAGTCTTGGATTTGAGTCCCAGTTAGCGGCTCGGCGAAGACATTAAGCATCTCCTTCGGCGTGTACTGATCCTTAAAGCGTAAAGTGATTAAGTCCCATACCGGAATTTTAATGGCGCCCATCCCAATACCTTTCAGTATCGGTTTTATACGCGCCTTGTATGCATTGCTAAAACTGTCATGAATATCCCCCACTCTAAAGAGCGTTTTTCTATGCTCAGAAGCCGCCGCGGGGTTTACACCATAGCGTTTCATCGTCGTTATGGTATTACTTATTGAAGAAGAGCCTATGATTCTCATCACTTGAGCAGAGGTCAACAGGTCGTTATCAGAGAAGTGGATAAACTTTTTCCATTTACCCTCTTCCAACAGCAACCGGCTTACTTCACGTTGCTCTTTTGATAACGCGGTCAAACGTTCGATCGCCGTAAAAATGATGTCGGTCATACTTGGAGGGACAATTTTGCTGTCCCATACATAGCGCTTACGTGCCAACACACGGATCTTAAGCAGTCGACAATACCTGCCGCTTTGCGGGTCGATCTCTGGCTCGTATGACATAAATTCTTTGCGGGACGGAATACAATTAATGTCCAAGCTGACGAATTCATCCATTCGGAAGCCGCAAACCATGAGCACCACTGCCATACAAGTCAGAGCTTTATCTTGCTCATCCAATTCATCATAACGTTGCCATAAAGCAGAGAAAAAGACTAAAACCTCCGCTTTAGGTAACATCTCACTTCGCCGTTGTTGAGCTTTCGCGGAATTACCTCTTTGCAAGGCTCCCCCATGCCTATCGCTTCGCTTTATTGGATTAATCCAATGAATAGGCATTACGGTAAGGCCAAGCTCGCGCATCCGATCAGCGATGTAACTCAGCTTTTCACCTGTGACGTAAAGTGTGGTGTCCTCTTCTTTTTGCTGCATGGCGAGTTTTATCGCCTCATCAAACAGGCCCGGGTTAAAATTAGTGACATGATCACACCCATTTATCTCTGCCACTTCCTGCAAATAGCGAAGAGCACGCATCAACACCATGTGTGCCTGATGGCTAATCGGGCGATTAGCATGAGCTGTCATGACGAGTGCTTTGGCAAACGAGCAGAAAGGCTCTGGGAAAGGCCTCTCGTCATCTCGTTTTTGTTTTTGACGCCGTTCCAAACCAGAGCGGATAGTGAAAAGTATGTTACTTTTTGATGTTACCCGTCTGACACTAACAGTGGATTCAAAACCACTAATATCCCAAACGTGCTGATCCCAGTCTATTTGCCCCTTAAAGGTGAGGGTACAAAGCTTTCTACCCAGTTCAATAAATTGGGTAAGATTTTCCTCACAATTTTGGGTCGGCGTCCATAACCGAGCGATGCGTCCGAGAGGTGAATCTGGCTCATCAACCTTAACATTAGGTAATAGAGCGTAATTGAGTTTTAACGGATTCATGTTACTCATGGCCCACCTCCAGACTACGAACTAATTCATCGCATGCTTTTATATGGCTTGCAGCATAAAACCCAGGCGGGACATCATCGCCAAATTTCTCCCGAACCTCGTTCTGCATAGCTGCAAGCACCTCTTGATGAACTGAAACATCATTGGTTGCTTCGAATTTATTGCATGAATAGCAGGAATAAGGAGGTTGGAGCGAGCAAGGTGTCCCTTTCGCACATAAGCCAATTCCGACTAACTTTTGCAACGAGTCTGGCCCATAAACGGTGTGGATATTTTTCCGCTCGACTAACTCTTTAAGCGTTATATCCCCTTGGAAATACGCCATGTGTTCGCTGAAATACTGTTGATAAACGTCATCAACCCTAATCGCAAAATTGACGCCCAGCTGGTAGTACACCATGACATGCTGCAAATCGTCATGGTCAAGTAAGTCCATGAGCTGCACTGCACTTGTTCCCATTGAGGCAGCGTGCGTCGCGAAGGTTTTTCTTAACCTCCGAGCGGTCAATTTAATATCAATTTCTGCCTTGCCCCGAGCAACTCGATGCTTATTAATGAAATCCAGTACCAAGCTGGGGGCGTTACTGAAGGAAGAGGATGATAGGGCGTTCTCATATCGTTCAAACGTCGCTTGGCGCAGCTGTCTACTTGTTTTGCGCGGGGTAATAAACAGCAAATGTTGCTCTTCCTTCCCGGTAACATCTGTTCGGAATAAGTCGCCATAGTTATATGCGATTACTTGCTCCAACATTTCACCGAGGAAATGCGGCAGTACGCGAGACTTAAACCGAGTCCGTGGAAGCTCATGCCGCTTTTTGACCGACGGGACGTTCAATAAATAATTCTTTTGTCCTGTTTCCTCATCGACATTTACGATTAAGTCAGAGGCCATTAGCAGCAAAAGTTGCCTCGGCCGAACGCCAAGGATCACGTAAATCCAGGTTATCACCAAGTAATGGAATATCATGTCGTAAGGTGTGATTTGCTGCCGACACTCCGTCAATGCTTCACGAACTAATTTGAGCTCATGTGACCGTAAAGGTGAGCGGTCTTTCATGTAAACCATCACATCCAGGCCTTTGATGTTGCCTTTAAACGATAACCGTGCAAGGACGTCACAGGTTTTGCGTTCAAAAAGAGACAGACCTAATTTATGCGAGCGCCGATACCAGTGCCTCAAATGATTGAGAGGGCTTTCATCGCTGTGCCGACGATTGGCTATGATGAAATCGAAGATGTATTCGCTTAACTGCTCCGAAAGAGGAGATTCCTCATCCCAGTCATCCACAGATAACGCAAAGCGTTTGAGCACATCCATCACATTGTAAACAGTAAGGGGAGATAGCTTTTCAAGGTAGTATTTAAAAGCGTATTTGATTTCGCTAACAAGTTGCTTCGGTAGTGAAGAAAGCGCATCCCAATTTAAAATGATTGGGGTAGATTCTCCAATCTGCCAGACATCACCAGAGGTGTCGACACGCCGGGAGCGAGTAACGATATACGCTTTATTAAATAAAGGGGTTACAGCAGCACCACTGTTGCTATAGGCGCTTGATGTTACACTGGTGTGGTTTGCACGTGACATAGGCTTTTACCTCATTAGCCATGAAGCACCCCTCCCTATACACATAGGGCTTGAGATCACTTCGAGTTTTTCGGCTAAGTAAGGTAAAAATGTGCATTCAAGGAATGACGTTTTACACAAACAAGTTTCAAATTTAGTTTAGTGCTTAGTAAGTTATTTTGGCTTACACAGCAACTCAATTGACCGAAATCGGTCGATAATTAAGCGTATTTCTCCTGCTCCAGAAACGTCACAATTTACAATTTAAACTGGGATATAATATTTTGCAAGGCTCT
Organism: Alishewanella sp. HL-SH05; assembly: GCF_052655985.1. Next base: position 335,580 of record NZ_CP199753.1, on the reverse strand, counting down.
CGCCGCTAAAATTTCTCTCGATCGCTTGGTGTAATTAATTCCTTGTTCGCTATTACTGCTCCACCCACAAACGTCACGCTGAACGTTTTTAAACTCGTCAGTCTTGTGATCAAGGCTCGGGTCCAATGCAAGTAAATCATTGAAAGTGTGTCTTAGTTGGTAAGGTTGAATCGTACCAAAGTGCGTCGGATCAACTTTCTTAAGGCGTTCAAAAATGTGATACACGCATCGATATGTCATGGGCCTTGGTACGAGCGCAGAGTTTAAAAATAAGTATGGCGCCACTTTTCCCGTTATTCTCCCCCTCTGTTTACGCTCCGTTTGAATATATATGTCGATGCACTCGGCAATTTCCTTGGGGACGGGAATAACCCTAGAAAACGTTTTTACATCCGGTGGGTTAGCCCTGGGATCTTGATCAAGCGTCGAATTCTGAGTGACACGCAATAAATGTGAATAAGGTGTTTTAACCAACGCATCTGGCCGCAATGAAAGCAGCTCGCCTTGCCTTATCCCTGAGAACAAAAACATCCAGATAACAAGCTGATTTCGAATTCGTACTCTTTCTTGAAATGGGTTTAATGGATTTGATGGATCAACCCACCACAATAATTTCTGAACCGCGTCGTCGGTCAATCCATAGCGTGCTTTTTCATGCTTCACCCCTCCGCCTTCATAGAGTGTCTTCCTGAAGGCGCTAATGAAGTTGGCTAAATGAACGTTATACGGATCACTACTTTTACGTTTGCCCGCAAAAACCTGCCCGATAAATTCCAGGTAAGCAGTTACCTGACTTGCTCTGGTTTTGAATGTATTCCTGCAAACGAAGCTGCTTTGTGCTACTTCGATAGATTGCGGTGCCAGCGTTGGTGCATCGATACGATATCGCAAGTACTCTGCGAAAGACTCAATTTCCAGAAAGTGTAAAAACTCACCACTCTTTATGCGCTCCAACAAATCAATATTGAGGGATTCTGCCCACAAATGAACTTTGACTACAGCGTGAGCCACTGCTCGGCGATAGGAGTGTGACCTTGCACGAAATCGAGCCAGGTACATATTAATTGCAATCGGTGGCATACCGTCGTGATCAGTGACGAGAACCTCACGGTCTCCATGTGCTTCGACCCTGATCAAACGTACAGAATAGGTCATGGCTTTCCTCCTGCCACCTCAAGAACAGGTGTAGTATAGCACTGATTTTGAAAGAGTTTTAATTGAAAAAACTTTGGTTATGTTACTATGTATTTTCACTTATTTTGTACAAAACAACACTGACGGGGTGGGCAAATAGTGACGGATTTACTGCGGGGAAGACTTGTCTTTACATTTTAAAATGTAAGAAATCCTCAAACACCAAGTTGAGGTACCCAAAAGGTATACAACTTGATTTTTGAGGATAACTTATTAATCTAAATAACTTTTTAGAACGTCTTAACAAAACGTCTTTACATTCTAAAAAGTGGTGAGTCAGAACGGAATATCGTCATCAAAGTCGATTGGCGGTTCCATTGGTGCAGCCTGCTGATTGGGCCTAGGTGCTTGATAATTTCCACCGCCCTGCTGAGGAGCTTGTGCAGGTTTTTGATAACCGCCACCGCCTTGCGCTGGTTGCTGATAGTTACTGCCACCTTGCTGTGGCGCTTGCTGGTAATTATTATTACCGCCGCCTTGTTGGCCGCGAGGCTGGTAACCGCCTTGCTGACCGCCACCCATACCGCCACCTTGTTGTTGACCTTCACCACGGCCATCCAACATTTGCAGCTCGTTTGCCACGATCTCCGTAGTGTAACGCTCTACGCCGTCTTTGTCGGTCCATTTACGGGTTTTAAGCTTACCCTCAATGTACACTTTTGAGCCTTTACGCAGATATTCACCGGCAATTTCAGCTAAACGCTGATAAATCACAATACGGTGCCATTCGGTTTGTTCTTTGCGCTCATTGGTCGCTTTGTCGGTCCAACTTTCTGACGTTGCGATAGTCATATTCGCAACAGCACCGCCTTGCGGCATGTAACGCACTTCAGGATCAGCACCTAAGTTACCGATTAAAATGACTTTATTAATTCCACGCGCCATGCGTATCTCTCCTGCAAAAATGTTACTGGTTGCTGTTGGCAACCAAAGACTGAGCTTGCGCTAAATCGAACTGCTGCGAGCTAACTTTCAGATAGCAACGTTGATCTGCTAACAATATCGTGACCTCTTGAACTCCCACCAACGCGGCCAGCTTGCTGGCCAACTGATTGGCTTGCTGCTCAGTCGTTACCGAAACCGGTAACGATAAGCGCTGAGAACGCGCAGGCACCTGCATGGTGCTGGCAATTGCCAGCCATACTAAACCAATCAAGGCTAAACCTGCAAACACTGCACTAAAACCAAATTGCTGTGCCAAGGTGCCGCCTAATAAGCCACCAAAAAAGGCGCCCAAAAATTGACTACTGGAATAAATGCCCATGGCGCTACCGCGTTGTCCTGCTGGCGCAACACGCGAAACCATGGCGGGCAAACTGGCTTCTAAATAGTTAAAACCAATAAAGAAGACCAACAATGCCAAAACAAGACCCCAGAGGGTAGCCGCCTGCCAACTAATTAACATTGCTATAACTAATAATAGAACATTAATTAAAAAATAGCGTTTTTCTTGCTGCCGACGCATCGCAATAATCATCATCGGCACCATAAACACAAACGATAACAACAGCACCGGTAAATAGACCTGCCAATGCTGCTCTGCCGCTAACTGCTGCTTAAGTAATAACGGCGGCAAAGCGACAAACATAGCGGTTAACATTAGATGCAATAGCATTACACCAACATCTAAACGCAACAACTGACCATGCGCCAACATACTGGCTAAGCTTTGCGGTAACGCTATGGTTTCAGCGCCAGCCGAACGGCTCACACTGTGTGGCACTAAAAAAGCCACAATCAGCATCGCCGCACACGCTAACACGGCGGTAAACCAAAATACGCCGCTAAGCCCTGCCCAACGCGCTAAAATTGGCCCCAACACCATCGCCAGCGCAAAGGATAAACCAATACTGCCACCAATAATCGCCATGACTTTAGGGCGCTGTTCTTCTCGGGTTAAATCCGCAGCTAACGCCAACACGGCACCCGCAATAGCACCGGCGCCTTGCAGTACACGCCCAAGTGTTACCATATACACTGACTCAGCCATCGCAGCGACTACCGAGCCAAGCACAAATAATGACAGCCCCAACAACATCACTTTATGCCGGCCAATTCTATCCGATAACCAACCAAAAGGAATTTGTAAAATCGCCTGGGTGAGACCATAAGCGCCAATCGCTAAACCAATCCACAAGGGTGAAAAGCCAACCAGCTCTTTACCATACAGGGCAAATACCGGTAATAGCATAAAGAGCCCGAGCATGCGGGTAGAAAAAACTAAAGCCAGTGCGATGGCCGCGCGTTTTTCAAGAGAATTTAGTTGATGCATTCTGCCAGAGCGTTGCTAGATATTAAATTTCACGAAGGCCGCAGTTTAGCATAAAAAAACTGAGCAGGCGGTATAACTAACGACCGGTTGCCTTAACCAAGCGCTGTTACCCTGCATCAACTTAACTGGCCATATCACGCGCCACAAGGCATGCCAGTAAGCTAACTGAAAAATCACGGTTTACAGATAAATTTCGGCGTTTTAAGCTAAACCCCACTTCAATACGTAAGTAAGCGCTTGATGGGTGTTTTACCTTGCTAAAATAGCTTGAGCAGGGGCAATTCTAGCTCGATACTGGCTATTAACCCTGCCATTAGTGTATATTTGTACAGCAAACAGCACGCCAACCACCACTGGAAGCCTGAATGGACAAAATTGATATCCGGGGTGCCCGCACCCACAACTTAAAAAACATTTCGCTGCAAATTCCCCGAGATAAACTAGTGGTGATTACCGGCCTATCAGGTTCGGGCAAGTCGTCACTGGCATTTGATACCTTGTATGCAGAAGGACAGCGCCGCTATGTTGAGTCATTATCGGCCTATGCCCGGCAGTTTTTAAGCCTGATGGAAAAGCCCGATGTCGATCATATCGAAGGCTTATCGCCGGCTATTTCGATAGAGCAAAAATCGACCTCGCATAACCCGCGTTCTACCGTGGGCACCATTACCGAAATTTACGATTACCTGCGCTTACTGTTTGCACGTGTCGGCGAACCGCGTTGCCCCGAGCATGATTTACCGCTGGCCGCGCAAACCATCAGTGAAATGGTCGACAAAGTGGCCGAGTTTCCTGAAGGCACCAAGCTAATGGTACTGGCGCCGGTGGTACAAGAGCGCAAAGGCGAACATGTCAAAACCTTGGAAGGCTTAGCCGCCCAAGGCTATATTCGCGCCCGGATTGATGGCGAAATCTGTGACTTATCAGATCCACCAAAACTCGATTTACAAAAAAAACACACCATTGAAGTGGTGATCGACCGTATTAAAGTGCGCGACGACATTAAAGTACGTTTAGCCGAATCCTTTGAAACCGCCTTGCAGTTATCTGGCGGCGTGGCCAAAGTGGCGTTAATGGATGATAGTACTGCCCCAGAGCTGGTGTTCTCGGCCAATTATGCCTGCCCAACCTGTGGTTATTCGATGGCCGAGCTAGAACCGCGTTTATTCTCGTTTAACAACCCGGCGGGTGCTTGCCCCAGCTGTGATGGCTTAGGCGTAAAACAATTTTTCGATCCGAAAAAAGTCATCGTCAGTGACGAGTTAAGCCTGGCAGGTGGCGCCATTCGCGGTTGGGATAAACGCAATTTTTATTATTTTCAGATGCTCAAAGCGCTGGCCGATCATTATGGTTTTCAGCTCGATGTCCCCTTCAGTACCCTAAGTAAAAAACACCAAGAAGCCATTTTGCAAGGCAGCGGCAATACCATTGTTGACTTTAAATACTTAAATGATCGCGGTGATATTGTGCAGCGCAGCCATCCGTTTGAAGGTATTTTGCCCAATATGGAGCGGCGTTACCGCGAAACTGAGTCCAATTCAGTTCGCGAAGAACTGAGTAAATACCTCGCCACCCAACCTTGCCCGAGTTGCCACGGCACCCGCTTACGCACCGAGGCCCGGCATGTGTTTATTGGCCAAACCAATTTACCGCAAGTGGTGGAGTTGTCGATTGGTGATTGCTTAAGCTTTTTCCAACAGCTTAGCTTGCTGGGGCAAAAAGCCAAAATTGCTGAAAAAGTATTAAAAGAAATTCAAGACCGCTTAAGCTTTTTGGTCAACGTCGGCTTAAATTACCTTAATTTGTCACGCAGTGCGGAAACCCTCTCGGGCGGTGAAGCACAGCGTATTCGCTTGGCCAGCCAAATTGGTGCGGGTTTAGTGGGGGTGATGTATGTGTTGGATGAGCCGTCGATTGGTTTGCATCAACGTGATAACGATCGCTTATTAGGTACGCTGACCCACCTGCGCGATTTAGGCAATACGGTGATTGTGGTCGAGCACGATGAAGATGCCGTGCGCATGGCAGATCATATTATTGATATTGGCCCGGGCGCAGGCGTGCATGGTGGTTACATCGTGGCGCAAGGCAGCCTTGAGCAGGTAATGGCCGAGCCGGAGTCTCTCACTGGGCAATATATGGCCGGTACGCGCAAAATTGCCGTACCAGAGAAGCGCACAGCATTAACCGATAAATGGTTAGAAGTGACCGGTGCTAGCGGTAATAACCTGAAAAACGTTGATTTAGCAATCCCCTTTGGTGTGATGACCTGTATTACCGGTGTGTCGGGCTCAGGGAAGTCTACGCTGATTAACGACACGCTGTTTCGCGTTGCCCATCGTGTGTTGAATAAAGGCGAAGGTGCCGATCCGGCTCCGCACAAAGACATTAAAGGCTTAGAGCACTTTGATAAAGTGATCGATATCGATCAAAGCCCGATTGGCCGTACCCCGCGCTCGAATGCCGCCACTTATACCGGTATTTTTACGGCGGTACGTGAGCTATTCGCCGGCACCCAAGAAGCCCGCTCTCGCGGTTATCAAGTAGGCCGTTTTAGCTTTAACGTTAAGGGCGGCCGCTGTGAAGCCTGCCAAGGCGATGGCTTAATTAAAGTGGAAATGCACTTTTTACCCGATGTTTATGTGCCGTGCGATGTCTGTAAAAGCAAACGCTATAACCGCGAAACGCTCGAGATCAAATACAAAGGCAAGAACATTCACGAAGTGCTGGATATGACGGTCGAAGACGCCCTGGCGTTTTTTGAAGCGATACCGGCAGTAAACCGTAAACTGCAAACCCTAAAAGATGTAGGGCTTACTTATATTAAACTGGGACAGTCGGCGACCACTTTATCAGGCGGCGAAGCACAACGGGTGAAACTGGCGCGCGAACTGAGCAAACGCGACACCGGTAAAACCCTGTATATTTTGGATGAACCGACTACCGGCTTACATTTTTATGATATTCAGCAACTGCTAAACGTACTGCACCGCTTGCGCGATCATGGCAATACCATTGTCGTGATTGAACATAACCTCGATGTGATTAAAACCGCCGATTGGATTGTCGATCTCGGCCCAGAAGGCGGCAACGGTGGTGGTGAAATTCTGGTAGCCGGCACACCCGAGCAAGTGGCTGCTTGTGACAAGTCGTATACTGGCCAATATTTAAAGCCGTTGTTAGGCAAGTAATCATAAGGCGCTGGCCAATTACAGCCAGCGCCTTACTTGCGTAAAATAAGCCTGATAGTCAGCGCCAAACTTCTGCTGTAAATGGCGCTCTTCCGGCATTATCTGAAACCGATTCATATACAGCACAAACACTGGCAGTAACAGCAATGCCACCCCGCTTTGTAAATAACAGCCCCATGCGATTAGCAGCAGTAAGAACCCCAGATACATAGGGTTACGGCTATAACGATAGATACCCCGATTGACCAAACTAGAGCTTTGCTGCGGTACGCGCGGGTCTACCGTAGTATTCGCTCGTCGAAACGCAAACACGCCCATCAACGCCACAACTACTCCTGCACTAACAAAACCTGCAGCCAAGAAAACACTAAGCGTATGCCACCGCAACCAAGGCGGTGTCAAAGGTACGATCACCCACATCGCCAGCGCAAACAACAACACCAAAATCAACGGCGGGATTTTCAGCTCTAACGCTTGCATGGCTTGCTCCTATTTACTTTGCTTCTCAACTATTTTTAGTTCTTACTCCATAACTGGTGCAACCGCATAGCTTCACTTCTGAGCTCTACTTGAGTAATGAGAGCGGCATTTGCGATAGCAGCTAACACGTTATGCACGATGACATTCTGCAAAAATCTTAGTATTCATTATCGAAGTGTTTGTTAAAAGCAAAAGCAGTTACATTCCTCCACGTTGTTTTGAATTCAAGCTATTCAAAACGACGATATAAATAACGCCTTATCAACGCGGTTATACCTAGATACTCATAAAACAAGAAATAAAAAACCCAGCTTAGCTGGGTTTTCTCAAAATCAAAAAAAGCTTAAATAATGCGCTTACGACGCAACATTAACCCGCCCATTCCCAACATTAATAAAACTAGCGTTGAAGGTGCAGGTACGACTTGAGCAGCGCCTAGAGTAAACTCCTCAAAAAACACTGAAGTACGATTAAGGTCAAATACTTCTAAATATCCGAATGAAAATGCATCAAAAAGCATATAGTAACTCCATGTATCCGCACCGAAACCTACATCATCACCATCGAACTCGAAAAACTCAATACCCGCGTAAATGTTGTTGCTATCGATACCCACATCAAATAAGAAAATATCAAACAAGTCTCCCCAAGGATAAAGATCGCTCAGATTAATATTTACTAAAGTAATCTGATCGCTAAACCTAGTATCCAAATAACCAGTATTTAGCAAACTATCACTTATTTGAACCTCAATAGATCCCATTTTCCCAAAAGAACTTCCAATGATGTCGTGCTTGATATTGATCAGACCGGCATTAGCAGCAAAAGAGGTGGTGAACATTAATGTAATTAACAACAACGAGTGACTTAATAGTTTTTGCAGATTTTTCATTATCGACTTCCTTATTTTTATAGGTTGCCGGAACAAACTAGTTGCTCCGGCGTTTCTTATTATTATGGTTGTACTTCAAGCGCTGTGGTGCCTTGAACTTCACCATTGCCATCAGTAAACGTCACGGTCCCCATGTATAACCCATTTGGATTTAAGTCACGGGTCAACAGAGAAATGTTTTGTAAACGACCATCAACTGCGCGTGGTGAAGCAGATACACGTGTTGTATTCTCTTTGTCATCAACAATCCAAATAAGCGCCTGATAGTTAACACTATTATTGCCAAGCAAGTTCACGCCTTGGACCATTAACAAATAGAAGTTAATATCGGTGTTTTCTGAGTTTTGTGGATTAACAATGATCATATCTTCGTTGGCATCTGGACCTTTCGAGTTTTGGAGAGGTGAACACCCCGCAGCGCGACACGCCCATAGCTCTAAGTCTAAATTAGTACCCGGAACGCTGACTAATGCGTCACGTGTGCTAATTCTAAGTAACGTAGAACCGGCAGGCACTTCAAACGTAGTGTAACGGTTCGCAGCCGCTACATTTACCCCAAAGTTAAATGCGCCCGGGTTGCTAGGTGAAGTTTTATTTACACCAAACGGCAAACTTAGCCCTTGATAATCAGCAGTGAAGCTACCTGAGTACAAAGTTTCAACAAAGAACAATGCCCGGCCCCGGTTCAACTTCAATGACAGTGATTCTGGAACAACAATAGTAGCCGACGGCACTTGATTCACCGCAATCGGGCTACGAACAGTCAAACCATCGGTACGCTCAAGAGTTACTGCACCAAACACCCATTGATTAACTGGGAAGCCAGGTACTGAATTAAAGGTTAAGCTATAGCTTGCTTTACCGTTTGGCGTTACTTCTAACAAACCACTTGGAATAGCATTACCAGCAGCATCAAAGGTTTTTACCGTGACCGTGGTGCCTGCAGGCGCTTCAACGTTTACTGTGTAAGAGCCACCATCACCCGATACGTCAGTTACAGTACGAGAAATGGTTTCCTTACCTGCAAGCTGAGCAATTGCAATTGATGGATAGTTCAATTGACTGGCGTCAGTAGCAAAGCCAGAACCAGTAATATCGTTACAATTAGCACCAAAACGGACTGAAGAGACTAGCCCCGCTTCGCCTTGTCCGCAAAGGAACCCTAGGTAATCCCCTAAGTTTGCGTCATAAACTAAGCCTGGGTTTAATGATGAAGCTGGCGCTACATGCCCCGCGCCAAAATCAAATGGACTCGCTGGTGTGGTGCCATTTTCTTTTACCAGATTTTGACGAGCGGTTGTCATCATGGCTGATTTGATTTTCGCTGGGCTCCATCCCGGATACTGACCCGCTAGCAATGCCGCCATACCCGCAATATGTGGGCTAGACATTGAGGTACCTTGCAAGTAGGCAAAGTTTTCACCTTGTGGGTTACCACCAAATCGCAACTGCGCTGGACTAGTCGCCGCTAAGATGCGAACACCCGGTGCAGTGATGTCAGGTTTAAGAATATCACCGGTTTGCGTATTAACACCACGTGAAGAGAAACTCGCCATGATATTGCCAACCTCAACCGCCTCTGTCGCAGCACCATTGAGTGACATTGTCACATTCGTTACACCTGTATTAACACTATTTACCAAAGCTAGGCCATCAGCATTGAACACCATTACACCAGGGATATTCAAGCCCGTGACAGTACCACCCATTGCAATAGGTGTACCACTGAGTGTATAGACTACCGCACCCATGGCACCCGCAGCCTGAGCATTTAATAACTTATCAGCAAATGGACAACCGCCACGGGCAATAAGTGCGATCTTACCTGTCAAGTTACTACTTAAAGGACCGCAAGCCTCAATTGGACTAGCAAGCGCTAGATCTGCTGTTAAGCCACCGACAGGAACCGGAGCCCCAATAACTGCAGGAACAGAAAAAACACCGCTGGGTGCTAATGTGCCGCTATTTATTGTTAACTCGTTGCCAATAACCGCAGAAACACCATCATAAGTAGACGCTGCTACTGTGGTAATCCATGGTGCAATATTACTTACTGTGGCAGCAGTCGGGCCACTGTTACCCGCTGAGGCTGAAAAGAACACACCGGCATTAGCAGCACTGAGTGATGCATTATAAACCGGCGAATTAATTGCTTGGGAATTACCGATAGAATAGTTTAATACATCAACACCATCTACCACCGCTTGGTCGATAGCAGCTAAGCTATCACCAAAGAAACACCCTCTTTCTGCGGTTCCACTTGCATTTGTATAGTTTGAGTTCCAGCACACTTTATAAGCGGCAATCCTTGCGCGAGGGGCTATACCCGATACGGCGCCAACATTAGCGCCTCTCAACGTCGCACTTACCCCTGCGTTACCCGCGGCGGTTGATGCAGTATGGCTACCATGGCCATCAGCATCTCTGGGAGAAGCAAACTCGCCTAATTCAAACCGAATATCGTATACGCTTGAGAATGCACTACCGAAATAGCGCGCGCCAATTAGTTTGTTGTTACAGGTAAACTCATCCGGAGGTGCAATGCCATCAGCGGCACCAACGCTACCTACGTTACACTCACCATTCCAACCCGCTGGAGCGGGTCCATAAGTGTTTTCAAAAGTGTTTCCTTCTGAGCTAAACGAAGGGTTTTCAGGCCAAATACCAGAGTCTAATATGCCTACAATTACGTCTTCGCCTACAATACCGGTGTCGTGTAAACCATCACCTGCATCACTAACTAAACCCATGAACTTAGGTGTATTAGCTGTTTGTAATTGATGTAATTCATCTGGGTATACTGCTGCAACGTCGGGGTGGTTACTTATTGCATTTAATTGTTCTGGAGATAGACGGGCCGAGAATCCATTAAAGGTGTGTACATATTTGTGAAGTACATCCAACACACCAATTTCAGCAGCAACAGAAACTTGCTTAGCTTTGAGAGCTGCAGCATAGGCTTCAATTTTTGGTGATTTAGCATTGTAGTTATTACCAGCAATTGACACCATTTGGTTGCTCGGTCTTAGCTCGCCGAGCTGGGCCGCCATATTAATTGCTGTAGCACCTTTTAACTCAACGATGTACATACCTGAGGCGGCTTGAATCGCCGGGGCAGGGCCTGTTGCAGTAAGCTGACTAGAATCAACTTGGACGATATATGGCGAAGTATTTGCATTTGCATACATACTGGCCAATGCTGCCGATAAAGTTATGGTTATCAGGCATTTATTGAATTTCATTTGCTTCTCCCGCTTTATCATTATTGTTCTTTAGACAACGAAGCAAAATTCTTTTTAAATACCTAACAAGGCTAGAGGGAGACTGTTAGTCGTTCAAAACAAGAAGTTTTGCAAACTTAAAGATTCCTTGGGTTGTTATTATTTTTAACACTAATTTATTGTTATTAACGTAGGAAGGTTGTCTATAGCAATTAGAGCAACTTTTGAAAGCAGCAATATTCACGCCACTTAGCTAAGTCACTAATTTAAAACAGTTTATTAAAAATTAACTATTTTTATAACTTGATTTTGTAAAAATAGCTGACAGTAAGCTCGCTAAATACACTGGAAGAGTTTGTTAAATAGACAGCAATACTAATGCAAGGCCGAGAAAATGTTACAACCATGTAAGTTGTAATTAACTTGTGCTGCAGCAATGATGAAAGCCAACAACCATAGCCACCTTATATAAATCTGGTAAATTTTCTCAATGGCCGGCGCCAATGCGTTTTTTAAGATAATAAATTGTCAGAGTAAATATTCACCATGTGGCGGTCAAAAGTTACAATAGATATTTTTAAAATGTAACAAAGCAAGTTGTTAATCATTAACAGTCGTTTCTGTTACTGCCGGTCCAGCAGAAAAGACCCTAGTTCTGCGCCAATAGCTATAACATAAGACAGTATGCGATGAACAAAATCACAGAAAAACACATAGCGAACATCATCAAAAAACACCTAGGATTTACGTTGCTGTTGGCCGTCTCGCCTGTCATCTTCTTTTTGTTGATTGGCTTTTTTGACAAAACAATTTACAGCATTATCCCGTTTATTTTGCCCATTAGCACCCTTGGTGCGGTGGCCTACTTTATCAAACAGGTACTGACTGAGTTGTTGGTCAATCGTTAAGACAAACTGCCTAAGCGCAACTGCACTAAATACTGCCGCAGTTGCGCAACCCGTTCGCTGCGACCAAACAACTGGTAAATGTGCAACCAATCGGCAGGGGGCATCCAACAAATGCCATCTTGCCAGCGGCAGCGCTCAGGATGAAAAGCAAAGCGGCTGATTGTATTGTCTTTTCGCACTGCAATACCGGCCATCAGATCAACACTGCAGCCTTTTGCATGGCGAAAATGGCTAAACTTGGCGGTGGCATACATCGGATCTGACGGTATCTGCTGTGTTTGGTAGCCCGCAGTAATCAGCAAGGCGCTGATTTGGGCAAAGTGATCTTCAGTACACACCAAATCGATATCGGTGGGTTTCGCCACTAGTCCTAGTTGCCATAGCAAACAACTGCCGCCTACGCCAAATTGATAGTCGGCTAATAAGCTGCATAGCTCGGTCAGTTGTTCGGTTAACGCGTCAGGTTTTAACATGAGGTAACTCACTTATTAGGGTTGCAAGCCGCTGAATTTTTTCGTTATTCAGTTGCCGATAGTCAAAATAGGGGCAGACCAATAGGCGCTGCTGGCGATCAAAAGCAAACTCATGATTTAACCAGTGCAATTGCGCCGCTAACCCCGCATCTAGCAGCGCTTTGGCATGGGTGCGCCCAGCAATAATATGGATTGCATGGCGGTTAACGGCGAACTGCGGCAGGCTAAATAACAACGCCGTGTTACTGCCGGTTTGTAATAACTGCTGCTCACGGAATTGCTGCCAACTGTCGGCGGTTTGTTGGAAAGTAAACTGCCGCTTATCTAGGGTAAAGAGCAGCTTGGCATACACATTAAACACTTTGCGCCAGCCATTACCACAGGCCTGATTAATGGCAGCAATTTCACCGGTACTTAGCGGCTGTATATGATTAAGTGCCGCATATTCCTGCATCGGTGGCCGCTTTGCAACATACACACAGATTTGTGCCTGCGGATCGCCAAAACCTATGGCGAGTTCGCTCACAAGCGGCGGCGCTGTTGTCACACCAACCAGTGGCATAGATACTCCCGTTTAACGCCTTAGTTCTTGCGGCAGAACGCCTTAACCTAGTAAGGCTTTGTGCTACTATTCTAACGGTAAAGTTTCAGAAAAATAACCTAATAATACGGTAATGCCGATCAGTAAAGCATGACCGGTTTGCTTTAAATCACCCCTGACAGGCCATGCATGATTATGGCATGTGGATATGAGCAAACCGCGTTTTATAAAAAACCAAACTGATCGGCATTCAATAATACGGAGTCTTACGATGAAAAAATTCGTGTTGCTGTGTTTGTTTTGGCCACTCTTAGCCCTGGCTAACCCGGCTGAAGATAACAGCTTAAGTGTAGAGCGGTTATGGCAATTAGAGCGCATTGGCACTCCGGTTGCCTCCGCCGATGGCAGTATGATTGTCGCGCCCGTGACCCGCTATGATGTACCCGCCGATCAAGGCCATACCCGGCTTTGGCTATTTAGCGCCGATGGTAAAATGCAACGCCCCCTTACCGCTGAAGGCATGCGTGCCAGCGAAGCCACCTTTTCGCCAGACGGTAAAACCTTGGCTTTTATCAGCCAACGGCATAAAGACGATGCTGGGCAAATTTATCTGTTACCTCTTACCAGCCCTGGCGAAGCACAGCGTTTAACACAAGTACCCACTGGCGTGTATGGTATGAAATGGGTCGGGGAGCACCTGTATTTTGTTAGCCGTATTTGGCCAGGCAAAACCTGGGAAGAAATGAGTGGCGAGCTAAAAGCCAATAAAGAGAAAAAAGTGTCAGCGTGGCAGTGGAATGCGCTGCCTTATTCACAGTTTGACCATTGGATAGATGAAAATCGCCAAGCGCATGTTTTTCGTATGCCTGCTAAAGGCGGTGAAGTAGAAGCTATCACCCAAAAAGTCGGTATTGAATTACCGCGCTCTAGCCAAAACGCCAGCAGCTACGACATTGATGCGCAAGAGCGCTATATCGCCTTTAATGCCAATGGTTCAAGCAACAGCGTTGATCCAAAAATTGATTTGTTTTTAGCGGCCATCGGTAGCGATAAAGCTGACAACATTACACCGGATAACCAAGCCCCCGATGCGAACCCCAGCTTTAGCCCTGATGGTAAAAGCTTGGCCTTTAGCCGCCAGCGTATTCAGGGTTTTTATGCCGATACCGCACGTTTAATGGTTTACGACCTAGCGAAGAAAACCACCCGTGAGCTCACCACTGAGTGGGATCGCTCAGTCAGTGACTTTGTTTGGGCCGCAGACAGTAAAGGCTTTTACGCCAGTGTGGATGACGCGGCTACCAGCCGTTTATTTTATGTCGATGCCAAGAATGGCAAACAACGCGCCATTACCAAAAACACCAGCTTTGGTAGCCCGGTATTAGCGGGTAAAAATACCTTAGTCACCACCAACGACAGTTTTATGTATCCTGCTCGTTTGGTGAAAGTGGATGTGCGCTCGGGTAATACCACGCGTTTGGATAGCTTTAATGATGAATTACTTTCAAAAACAAACTTAGGCACCTATGAATCGGTTACCTATAAAGGTGCTGAAGGCCAAGATATCCAAATGTGGGTGCATTATCCACCGGGCTTTGATAAGAGCAAAAAGTATCCCTTCTTTATGCTGATCCACGGCGGCCCGCACAATGCCATTGGCGATAGCTTTAGCTACCGCTGGAATGCACAAACCTTTGCTTCTTGGGGCTATGTTACGGCCTGGCCTAACTTCCATGGCTCTAGCAGTTTTGGCCAAGACTTTGCCGATGCCATTAACCCCGATTGGCGCACGAAACCTTTAGCCGATATTCAAGCCGCGACCGCGTCGTTCCAGCAACAACCCTGGATCGATACCGAGCGAATGGTGGCCGGTGGCGCCAGCTACGGTGGTTACTTAAGTGCTATCTTGTTGGGTACCGAACATCCGTATAAAGCCCTGCTGATCCATGCCGCGGTATACAACATGTATTCGCAAATGGCGGCGGACTTTGCCGTACATTCTACCCGCTTTGGCAATTTCTGGGACAAACCAGACATTTATAAAAGTATTTCGCCGCATTATTTTGCCGGTAACTTTAATACGCCAACCTTAGTTATCCATGGCCAGCTTGATTATCGGGTACCGGTTGGGCAAGGCTTTGAGTTATTTCGTACCTTGCAAAGCCGTGGCGTGGAGTCGCGAATGATTTACTTCCCCGATGAAAACCACTGGATCTTAAAACCAAACAACTCCATCTATTGGTATAACCAAGTGAAAGATTGGATGACCCAGTTCGCCGAGCCTGGCGCGCGTTAATCCCTCCCAGCACGCAGCACGCGCTGCGTGCTGCGGTTTTTCTCTCGGTATCTAAACTAAAGGCCGACTTTTCAACTCTTTAGCTGTAACTTCTACCCATAACCGCCTAGTATAGAGAAAGAGCGGTTATTCGACAGTGGCTTTGCCCCTGTCTGGTACAGGAACCTTTATGACCCTTGACCAGTTACTGATTTTTTTGATCCTAGGCATCACCATAGTACTGTTTATTTGGGATCGTTGGCGACACGACATTGTGGCGCTGTTTAGCCTACTAGCCTGCGTTTTGGTAGGTTTGATCCCTGCAGAACTAGCCTTTAATGGCTTTGGTCACCCCGCGGTGATTACCGTTGCCTGTGTATTGGTCTTAAGCCAAGCACTGCAAACGACTGGTGCGATTGATGTCTTAGCACACAAAATTTTACCCTCTAATGCAGGGCCAACACTCACTATTACCGCTTTAACTGCGTTTGCGGCGGTGCTGTCCGGTTTTATGAATAACGTTGGCGTATTAGCGTTATTGATGCCGATGGCCATTCCGCTTGCCAGCCGCATTAATCTGGCACCCGGCCAAGTATTAATGCCATTGGCCTTTGGCTCAATGCTTGGCGGTATGACGACGCTTATTGGTACCCCCCGAACTTGATCATTTCCAGCTTTAGAGCCGAGGTACATGGTCAAGGTTTTGCCATGTTTGACTTTGCGGGGCCGGGCATCGCAGTAACATTAGCGGGTGTGTTATTTATCGGTTTATTAGGTTGGCGCTTTGTGCCGGTGCGGCAACGGGCTGATCTCAGTAGCTTTGAAACCAGCAAATATTTAACGGAAGTTAGGATCAAAGCGAGTAGTAAATTCTGTGGTAGCCGCTTACGTGAGCTCGAGCGCAGTTTAGATGAACTCGATTCACAAGTAGTGGGTATAGTACGAAACAAGTACCGGGAGCATGTTCCTTCTAGCTCTTATCAACTAAAAGAAAACGATATTTTAGTGATTGAAGCCGAACCAGAAACACTGGGTAAATTGTTGTCGAGCTTAGAATTAGCGCTGGAAGATAGCGCCGATACGCAGCTGCAAAAAGAACAAGATAAAGCATTAGCCAAAAGCCAAACCGATATTCCCCCCTCTAAAGAAAAAACCTTAGTCAGCCCTGACGTCAGTTTGATTGAGCTAACACTGTTACCCAACTCCGATCTTATTGGCCGCACCGCCGTGCAAATTCAAATGCGCCGGCGCTTTAATATTCACTTGTTAGCGTTATCACGCCACGGTAATCGCTCAGTTAAACGGGTACGCCGTACTCGGTTTCAAGCCGGGGATGTGATCTTGATGCAAGGCAACAGCCAAGCCTTACAAAACTTCGCTACCGATTTTGGCTGTGTGCCTTTGGCTGAGCGGCAAATTCAGGTGCCGGATAAACGCAAAACCTTACTGGCCAGTGGCTTTATGCTCGCAGCCGTACTGTCGGCTTCGGTAGGATTATTACCGGCCGCCGTGGCTTTTGCTGCCGGCATGTTGTTGATCATGGCCTTTCATGTGATTCCGTTGCGCAAGGTCTATAGTGCAATTGATTGGCCGGTGATCGTGTTATTAGGCTGTTTAATCCCCGTTGCCGGGGCCATGAGCTCGACGGGTGCAGGGGATTTATTAGCCGTAAGTATGCTCGACTTAGTCGGTAAAGCAGACCCACAGCTAACGGTAATCAGTTTATTAATCCTCACTATTGTTCTAACGTCTTTTTTAAATAATGCCGCCACAGCCGCGATGATGTGCCCCATTGCCATCAGTTTAGCCACACAACTTGACGTAAACCCCGATACGCTACTGATGACTATTGCTATCGGTGCCTCTTGCGCCTTTTTAACCCCTATTGGCCATCAAAATAATACCTTGATTTTAGGCCCGGGTGGTTTTAGCTTTACGGATTACTGGCAGCTTGGTTTGCCGATGCAAATTGTTGTTCTTGTCGTCGGTGTGCCGGCATTATTGTTCTTTTGGCCTTTGTAGGAAGAAACCATGAAAGCACTTTTCAGCTTAGCGTCACTTTGTTTTGCGGCCAGTTTATCTGCAGCCACTACCTTTGGTGAGAACCTTGATAAAACCACATTGACCAGCGTAGCCTCGGTATTAGCATCGCCTGCCACCTATCTTGATAAAGAAATTACCATTGAAGGTACTGTCACCGCCGTTTGTACCAAAATGCATTGCTGGATGACACTCGCAAGCGATGAAGCAGAGTCTCGCTTTCGCATCAAAGTAAAAGATGGCGATATGGTGTTTCCATTAAGCGCGAAAGGCAAAACGGCTTATGCAAAAGGTATCGTTAAAGTTTGGCCACAAGCTGAAGGTAAAGCGGAGGCTTATCAGTTAGTCCCTACGGCTGTTGAGATTGCTGATTAAGCGTATAGAAAAGGGCCAGCATGCTGTAATGACGATCAGTTTAGTATTTAGCATGACACGGTTTGCTCACATCAACACGCCATGAATCATCCCTGAGGCTCGATTCCGGCCATCCATGGCCTTCAACGGTTGATTTAGAGCAAACAGGTCATGCTTAACTGACTTGCATTATCAGCATGCAGGCCCTTTTTATTAGCAAGATATAACTAGTCTTTCTTTAATAAAAACTCGATAAGGTTTTGCATATCTGTTTGCAGATTGCGTTGATCTAAGTTTTGATTATTGATTTTATATTTACCGTTAACAACCAACATTGGCACACCCGTTAGAACACGGCTTTCACTTAATTGTTCTTGCTCACGTGCCATTTGGCCTACCGCTCCGCGCACTGGGAAGCTGCGCATGGCTTTATCAAAGGCTTCTGCATCAATGTCATTAATCAGCGCCAGGCTGCGCACATCGTCTTCTGCCCGAAATGGTACGCGGCTTTTATGAATTTGATTAAAAATAGCTGTGGCCATTTCATCGCCTTTACCTAGGTTTTTAGCAGAGACATAAGCACGCGCTAAGGCATTTTGAACTTCAGGTGAAGCGGCGCGGATAAAGTCGACATGTGATTTTTTGAACTCGGTACCGGCAGGTAAGTTTTTCGATAAACTCTGGGCAATCGGCTCAAAAGCGTAACAACCACCACAATAGAAAGAAAAGTATTCTTTCACTTCTGGCTTAGCTGTTTTTTGTTCTGATATCACTTCGTAATGCTTGCCTTCTTCGTAATTGTTGGCGAATGCCGACAAGGGTAACAAGACGGCAGCGACGGCTGCTACTAACCACTTTTTCATTATTTACCTCTGTTTAGTCATACTGCTGGGTCATTTTGCGCACTAGCTTAGCAAATTGTTAATAGTCTGGCACTAAGCTTAAAGGGGGTTGCTGTAATAATGACAGTTGCTCTTTTAGCGCCAGACACTGCTGTTCCCAGTATTTGTCTGTACCAAACCATGGAAAGTTCATCACAAAAGCTTGATCTTCCCAACGCCGTGCTAACCATGCCATATAATGGATCATACGCATAGCGCGTAATGGCTCGATCAGTTTTAACTCGGCCGGATCAAATTCACAATACTGCTCGTACTCTTCTAGCATTAACTCAAGGGTGAAGCGCTGCTGTTGCCGATCACCGGACAGCATCATCCAGATATCCTGCATCGCCGGCCCCATGCGACAATCATCTAAATCGACAAAAAACGGGCCATTGCCCGTATAAAAGAGATTACCTGCATGACAATCACCATGCAGCCGGATCAGCTGAGCGGGCCGATATTGTCGACTGGCTTCGGCAATCACCTGCGCTAAAGCGCTGTCAAAGGCCGGCCGCAGATAAGTAGGAATTAAACTTAAGCTGGCTAATACTTGCTGGCTTTCAATTAAATGACTTTCGACGGTTAAAGTGGGGCGTTCACGAAAAGGTTGCTGGCGGCCAACCTGGTGCATCCGACCTAAAAACCGCCCCAGCATAGCCAATTGCTCATCATTGTCGATTTCTAAAGTACGGCCACCACGACTTGGAAAAACCGCAAATAAAAAGCCCTGATAATGCAATAAACTACTGCCAGCAAAACGAAGCGGCGCCACTACGGGGATGTCGGCGTCGACTAAGGCAAAAGCATATTGATGCTCTTCCTCAATCTGCGCAGCGGTCCAACGCTCTGGTCGGTAAAACTTAACCACCAGTTTTTCGGGCTGTGCGGCACCATCACGATAAGCACTAAATTGATAAACACGATTCTCATAACTGTTCAGTGCCAGCAGCCCCGTGCTAACATCGAAACCATAATGGTACAGCGCATCTAAAATAAGGTCGGGCTGCAGCGTTGAAAAATCAAAACGCTGCGTCAGCTCAGCGCCCGGCAAAGAATTTATTCTCCTGAGAAATCGTTAACTCAGGTTGTCCTGCATCCGTCACGGTAAAGCTAACGTCTAGTACAGGCTTTTTCGCATAATAAGGGTCTAAAGCAAGGCTAATCACCACATTGCGGCTTTCGCCCCCGGCTAATAACACTTCGGTATCACCAATCCATTTTAACTGCTCAATGCCCGTCACCGACAGGTTCAGCGTTTTAGGTTGCTGCGATTTATTGATAATACTGAGGGTATAGGTATTCTCAATTAAACCTTCTGGCGTTTCACGGTACAAGGCGCCACGATCGCGGATAATGTCGAGCTCCAGCGGTTTACGAATAGTTAAATTCACCACAAAAGCCACACAGACCAAAATTAAGACAAGGAAATACCCCACCAGCTTCGGCCGGAACACCTTGGCCGGTTTACCTTGTAACGTGTGCTCGGTGGTGTAACTGATCAAGCCTTTGGGATAGCCCATTTTGTCCATGGTATCGTCACAAGCATCGATACAGGCGCCACAGTTAATACATTCATATTGTAAGCCGTTGCGAATATCGATGCCCGTAGGGCAGACATGCACACACAAGTTACAGTCGATACAATCGCCTAAGCCCTTTTCTTTATAATCGGTATCTTTGCGGCTTCGAGGTCCACGGTTTTCTCCACGCGCTTCATCGTAGGTTACGGTAAAAGTGTCTTTATCAAACATCGCTGATTGAAAACGCGCATAGGGGCAAATATGCGTACACATAATTTCGCGCATCCAGCCGGCATTACCATAGGTACAAAAGGTAAAAAACAATACTGACACCACCGCCCAAAACCCGGCTTGCAGCGTAAAGAAATCAAGGAATAGTGGGCCAATCGGCGTAAAGTAGCCGACAAAAATTAATGAGGTAAACAATGCAAAAGCCAACCAACAAAAATGCGTTAGGGCTTTCTTCCAAAACTTATTAAAACTCATTGGCGCCTGATCAAGCTTCATGCGCTGATTACGCGTGCCTTGGATCTTCTCTTCAAACCACATAAAGGTAAAAGTCCACACCGATTGCGGACAAAGATAACCACACCAGACCCGCCCATAAAAGGTTGTCACAAAAAACAACGCATAAGCGGCAATCACAAAAATCCAGGCTAATAAGGTAAAGTCTTGTGGCCACAGGGTTAAGGCAAAAATATTAAATTTTTGCTCACCAATATCCAACAAGATGGCTTGCTGACCATGATATGGGATCCATGGCAAAAGAAAAAACAACGACATAAAGATAAAGCCCATATTACGACGCAGGCTTTGGTGTAATCCCTTCACCGAACGAATATAGATCCGATCGCGTGAAGCATATTTCGTTGTGGTATCAGCGGCAGGTCGATGAATTTTCACTTCAACCGGTATATTTTTAACATCAATTTTTTGCTTATCCACTGGTCTTCCTCAACAATAACATGGCACTGGGTGACAACTGGTGATGGCCTCAGTATATCAGGCTCTTACCGAAATTATTTGACATAAAATAAGCTAGCGCCATATATCACAACACTTTAATGCGAAAGCGTTTGAATTCCGCTAGAATGAGGCATCGCTTGCAATTATAAGCCTTAACTATGAAGAAGTTTTTTTGGTTTGCCCTTATTATCTTACTTTTAATCACTTTTTCTGGCAGAGAGCCACTCAAAACCTACCGAGATATGTTTTTTAACAAGGTAGAGTCTGTGGTGTCTGAAAGCTGGCAGCAAGAAGATCGTGGGGTGATTGCGGTACAACGCGAATTTACCGCCTTAACTGAGAACCTTGGAGTTGGCCAACAAAAATTGCTAAACAATGCGGCAGCCAGTCGAAGCAGTATTTTGGAATATCGGCAAACCTACTGCGTAAACCAAGAATTTAATTCTTTGCTTTTTGGTGAGGTGCAGCAAAAAAGCTGCCGCATTATCGAAAAACATTTAAACCAATTACAAGATAACTAACAGGAAATTGCCATGCGCGTCTGCGGGATCGAAATAAAAGGCAGTGAAGCCATTTTATGTTTAATGAATTTAGAAGACGGCTTATTTGATCTTCCGGAATGTCGGGTTAATCGAATCGCGCTAAGCCATGATCAACTAGCTGAAAGCGTACAAAAATTTCAATTTGCGATAAAAAAACTGGTCGAAGATTATAAAATTGAGCATCTGATCATCAAAGAACGGCCACAAAAGGGTAAATTTGCGGGCGGTGCGGTAGGGTTTAAAATTGAAGCGGCAATTCAATTAATTTCCACTTGTCCCACCACCATTTTGTCGGGTGCGGCAGTAAAAGATCGCATTAAACGTCATCCTTTACCTGTAGATTTTAAATCAACCGGCCTAAAAGTTTTTCAAGAAACGGCTTATGTAACTGCCTACGCGTTTTTAGTTAACTAACTTACAAAACACCGGTGGAATCGTTAGTCTTTTTTTGATGTTGTGGGTTTTAAGCGCGCCAAATCAATTTGCACTGACTGCGTGGCGCGTTTAATTAAGGTGCGGATCAGTTTCGATTTAGATTCACCGGTTAATTCACTTAACTCGGCTAAGGCGGCAATCGCCTCTTCGCTTAACGTAAAAGTAGCATGGCGCATCGGCAGTTTAGCCGTTTCATCCTCGTCTGGTAATAGTTGCCGCAAGCTGACAATTTGCGGCAGCCCCAAGGCATAATTATTTGCATCATCAATAAACTCTTCAGTGGTAAAACTGGGTTTATTTGACGGCAAAGACTTTTTCTTCAGGTCGCTTAGCGCCATCTTGTTGTATCGCCCTCATGGATAGCAATTCTTCAATAATCGATTTCATTTCCGAGGCTGCTTTACCTTCATTATCCACATCCATTACCGATAAGCCTTTTTCTTCGCTATCGTCATAAATGTTGCGACTGTAAGTAATGTTGTCGAGCACACGTAAATTAAAGCTCTTACAGACCTCTTTTGCATCTAAAATGCGCCCAGCTTGATTAGGTAGTGACGGACACTGGGTTAAAACACAACCCACAATCATCTCTGGATTAACTACATTACAGGCACTGACCAAATCTTCAAGGTGTTCAAGTGTTTTTAAATCGCGGCGCTTCGGTCTTAGTGGAAATAATACATGACTAGCCACCACCATCGCTGAACGTAAAGCCACACTGTCTTGGCCACCACAATCCACCACAACCACATCGTAATGCATTTCTAAGCTTTTCAGCTCATAACGAATTTTGCCGTACATTTGCACACAATTCAGCCAAGGCAATTCTGGATTCATGTGTCGCTCTTGCACCCAATCTGACGTGGTGCGTTGCGGATCGCAATCGACCAACATCACATTAGCATTTTTCTCGCGGGAAAAGTACACAGCAATATTCTGTGCTAGACAACTTTTGCCGCTGCCACCTTTTTCACCACCAACTAACAAAATCATTTGTGCACCCTCTCTGTTGTACAACAGCGCTGGCTGTCTGATCTGCCATGACACTATTAAAGTGTAGGCAATCTTTGCAATTTAGCTAGTGCCAGCCTATAAGCACTGCACTGTTACGGTTATCTTGCTCTATTTATAGCCTAGTGCATCCTTCATGTTAGCGACACCTGAATTAGCGCTATTGCGCAAAAGCCTTGTTTTACTGTGTTTTATTAGTAAACAGCCTAAGCGGCTATAACTCTTTTGGGTTAGGTTGTAACTGCGGTTTTTTATTGGCTGCTGCGACGAGACCGAGTGCTGCCGGCCGCTTTTTTGGTTGAGGTTGTTTTACTTGCTGCTTTGCTGCTGGTTTTCTTGGCGGCAAATTTAGCCCGACCGATTTTACTGCGGCTAAAGCGGTTTTGACCCAGCCCTTTTAATCCCGAAAACTGCCCATGTTGCTGGCTAACTTCGCTAATGAGCTCGACTAAGCCATGTTGTAACGGTTGCATAAACTGGTCGTATCGCAAGCGTTTTTCACAAATCGCTTCAAGCTGCGCTTCCCAGTGTGCCGTCATATCGGGCACCACCATGCGCTGCGGCAAACTTTGAATTAATTGCCGGCCAATGGGTGTGGCGTGGATCTCTTTACCTTGTTTCGTTAAAAACTGTCGTTTAAACAACAATTCAATTATGCCTGCTCGCGTGGCTTCAGTGCCTAAACCGTCAGTATCGCGTAGCACTTTTTTTATTTCTGGATCGGTAACATAACGCGCGATGCCGGTCATAGCGGCCAGTAAGCTAGCGTCGGTAAAATGCTTCGGCGGGCTGGTTTGCTTCTCATCCAGTTGCCCTTCAACACAATTAACCTGATCGCCCTGCTGCACTGCCGGCAAGGCTGTACTGAATTCATTCGTCTCTTCGTCAGTTGAACCGGAACGTGCAAGTAAGGCCTTCCAGCCCAGATCGACGGTCGATTTTTGCTTGGCGACAAATAACCCCCCGGCAACTTCAGTATCAATTTGATGCTCGCTATAACGAAACGCCGGATAAAACTGCATTAAATATTGTCGGGAAATTAACTCATAAATATGTCGCTCATCTAGCGAAAGACGCTGCACATCCAGCACCCGCTCGGTAGGTATAATGGCATGGTGCGCCCCTACCTTGCTGTCATTCCAAGCCTTACTTTTTAAGTTTAAATCTGCTGTTTTCACGGCCTCACTTAATTGCGAACTACTGCTGGCAATCGCTTGGCTTACCTTTTGCCGCTCAGCATAGTGATCCGCCGGTAAATAACGACAATCAGAACGCGGATAGGTAATTAGCTTATGGCGTTCATACAATTGCTGACAAATATCTAAGGTTTTTTGCGCGTTTAAATTAAAGCGTTTAGACGCATCAATTTGTAATGAGGATAAATTGTAAGGCAAGGGTGCAGCCTGGCTTTTTTGTTCGCGTTTCACGGCTTTAACTTGGCCCGTTTGGCCCCTCACCTTTGCTAACACGGTGTCGGCTAACTTTTTCAGTAACACTCGGCCATCTTCGTCCATGTAAGGCTCGCAGGCGGCACTCGGTTGCCACTTTGCCTTAAACTGCTCACCACTGAGGGTTTGCAGCGTTATCCACACCTCATAAAAGGGTTTCGTTACAAAGTGTTCAATCTCTAGATCGCGGTGCACCACTAACCCCAACACCGGCGTTTGCACACGGCCGATCGACAACACGCCCTGATAACCATGCTCTTGGCCTAGTAAGGTACATAGCCGTGTCATATTAATACCATACAACCAATCGGCCCTTGCCCGCGCTAAGGCTGAAGTGGCTAACGGAATAAAATCAGTGTTTTGGCGCAAATCCTTTAAGGCTTTGCTGATCGCCGCCGGATTCATGTCATTCACTAAACAGCGCTTGGTGGCCGCACGCTTGGCTTGACTGATCCCCGCATAATTAATCACTTCATCCACCAAAATTTGCCCGACACGATCCGGATCGCCCATATTCACTAACACATCGGCTTCTTTGATCAGTTTTTTAACCACATTAAATTGCTGGCGGGTTTGCGACTTAACGTGTTGTTTCCATTCTATTGGAATAATTGGCAGGTGGACTTTGCGCCAACTTTTGTAATCGGCATTGTAGGCTTCAGGTTCTGCCTGTTCCAGTAAATGACCAATACACCAAGTCACCACATCGCCATTGGCGGCTTTAATAAAGCCATCGCCTTTTTGCTGTGGTTTGGGGAGCACATCGGCTACGGCACGGCCAACGCTGGGCTTTTCTGCAATGTATAAAATCATCAGACAAAACACTGTACAAATAATCAGTTAATTTACCTTGCCTAACATTAAATAGCAAAAACTTGTGACACTGACTAATACCTAAGGATTATATTGATGTTTAAAACCACAATTTTGACCGTTAACTTAACTCGCCAAATAAAAAATAAACTGAATTATTTTAATTACTTAAAAACTTTAAGGTTTAAAAAACACTCGCAACATAATTAATCAGTAGATCAATATTGCTGGCAACTTGGCTATTTTCTATGCTGTGAATATGGGT
Source organism: Alishewanella sp. HL-SH05 (assembly GCF_052655985.1). Next base: position 309,855 of record NZ_CP199753.1, on the reverse strand, counting down.
TCCTTGCCTACTCTGGTTTTGCTGCTTCGCTGTGAGGGCGTAGAAAATGTCGCAATATACTGATGTTAAAAGAATTTGTGATGATCTAGAAAGTACCGGTAAAACCGTGTCGCTAGATTATGTTTTGTCTAAAGTGTCTGACGCACAAGCAACGGTGATAGCACACTATAAAAAGTGGCGATACGAGCAAGCTCAACAGCGACAGCTTGAGCAAGCGCCAATACTCAGTGACGATTTTATGCAAGCGTTTCTGCGTGAAACCGAGCGACAAGGCGCGCAACAAACGGCGCAGTTGCAAAAACAATTAGCCGAAGCACTGCAAGGTGAAGTGGTTGCGGTTGAGCACTTACAACAGGCACAGCAGCAATGGCAGCAGTTGGAACAGCGTAAAACGGCTTTAGAGCAAACATTGCACAGCCAACAACAGAAACTGACCACTCAGGCAGAACACTTTGCCAGCCTGCAACAAGAACGCACCGCTTTGCAACAACAACTGGGCCAGTTAGAACAACAACTGAGCAAGGCAACGGAGCAACTAACCGCCAGCCAAGCGGCCGTGGCCGCCGCCAATGCTCAAGCCTCTGAACACGCAACCGCTCTCGCCTCAAAGCAAGCACAGCTTAACGACACCGAGCAGCAATTGTCTGAGTTACAACAACAGTATCAACAACAACAGCAGTTAATTGCTCAATTAGAGGAAAAGCAGGCGGCACAGCAACAACTGGCTGAGCAATTAAGCACAGCTCAAACGCAACTCGAAGTACTTGAAACAACGTTGCAGCAGACTAAAAGCGCACAGCAAGACACCGAGCAAGCGTTAAGTGCAGCGCAAAACGCGGTGGCGCAGTATCAACAAGAGCAACAGCATTTTTCTGAGCTACAGGCCGAGTATGATGCCTTACAACAACGATTGACAGAGCAGCAACGCCAACACTTTGAAATGAAAAAACAGATCCATCAGCAACTGGCCGAATATTCCGAGCAATGTGCTGAACTCAGCTCTGAGCGCGATACGCTGTTGAGTCAGATACGCCGTCAAAAAACCACAGCAGAGCCATCTGCATTAGCCGACAGCATTCAGTTACAGCAAGAATTAAAACAACTGCAGCAACAGCACCAAGACTTACTACAACAACTGGCCATGCCACAACACAGTGCCGCCGAGCAGGCCACGGCAACAGAAAACCTTCAGTTACAGCAAGAATTGCAACAACTGCAGCAACAGCACCAAGACTTACTGCAACAACTGGCCTCGCCACAACACAGTGCCACCGAGCAGGCAACGCAAAGCGAGCAACTCAGTGCGTTAACAGCAGAGCGGGATGAGGCGCTAGCCATTAATGCAGCACAAGCGGATCAACTGCATAACGTGCAACACGAATTAGCCGAATTAAAAGCCTTGTTGCAACCGAATAACCCTGAACAATGCGACAATGTGGAACAATTACGCGCTCATTTAGCATTGTTGAAACATCAAAATAGCATTACCTCGCAACATCAGGCCGAGCAACGCGAAACGATCAAACAGTTACGGGAAGAATTAGCACAACAGCGCGAGGCGGTGCAGCAAATTCAACTAGAACGCTTTCAATTTAATAAACAGAAAGTGCAATTTGAAGAACAAGTGAGTTTTGTGAAGAGCAATTCAGCCGCGACCATCGAGCGTTTAACACGCTATCGTGAACAAGCACAGGAGCGTATTGCGCAACTAGAACGGAAACTACAGGAATGTGGCTGTTAAGCGGCGGTGTTTAGCAACGTCATTTAAGCTATTGGTAATGCTCGTTGATATAACCAACCGGTCTGTTCAGGCGTTAAACTAAAGGGGCTATGGTAAGCAAAACCCAACTTGTGTAACAGGGCCTGCGAAGCCGTATTATCTTCATTAACAATGGCATACAACGATGGTATCCGTAGCGTAACCGCCCACTGCAACACGGCCTTGGCAGCTTCATAAGCAAAACCTTGTTGCTGATAAGGTTCGAGCAAGGCATAACCAAGATCGGGCGCATCAAGCTGTTCGCGCTGCAATAAACCACAGATACCAATCAACTGTTTGGTGGCGGTGTGCTCCATTGCCCGCAAGCCAAAACCGTATTGTTGATAACTTTTCAACGGCCCTTGTTGCAAATGCTGCTCAGCGCCAGCCAAATCGCGTACCCCGCGATCGCCAATATGTTGCAAAAAGCCCGGATCATTTAATAACCTCAGCATAAAAGGTGCATCAGCAAGGGTCAGTGGCCGAAGTGTCAAACGATGTGTGTAAATCACCAGCAGCCTCCAGGGCTGAGCAACGGTTGCTGTGCCTCATTTAGTACAATAGTGTAATTTGCTCGTGTCGGCAACTGCTGCCAACTGGCTTGAGTCAGCCGCTGAAAGGGCAACATAAAAGCAGCCAATTCAGTAGCCGACATACCTTTACCTCGTTGCTGCCATAATTGCTGCTCTTGCTGAGCTCGCCAACGACAAACACTGGACCAATCAGGCGCTTTTAACCAAATCAGCGGCTGTAAGAAAGCCCATAACTCGGCATAACTACCGGCCAGTTGCTGATTAACATAGCTACGCCACACGCCCTTAGCGTCGGCAGCGGCTTCAAAATCATTTACAGGCTGCGCCAACACCTCAGCAGCTTCGGCTTCCACACCTAAACACCAGCCTTCAACAATCAGCACATCAAACTGTTGTTTGGGTAAGTCAGCTAGCCGATCGTCCATCGCCTTATCAAATTGTGGCAATGCTACAGCCTGCCCAGCGAGTACCGCTTGCACATCCGCTAATGCTTTATGAATGTCATGTGTGCCGGGTACTCCACGTTGGGCCAACAACGGATGCACTTGCGCGGCTAACTGTCGCCGAGCATGTTGCGACAAATAGTAATCGTCTAGCGACACGGTGGCGGCCGAAATACCCTGCTGTTGCAGCAAGCCACACAGCAATTTGGCCAAGGTGCTTTTACCGCTGCCTTGCGCACCGCTAATACCCAGCACTAAAGGCCGTGCCAAAGGTATGATTTGCTGCAATAACAATTGTAAAACTTGCCGATAAGCCGGTTGCGTGGCCACAGGTAGTTGTTTGAGAAGGGTAGAAACATCCATCACGTTAAGCCTGCTGTTAGTCGCGCGAGGAAGAGATAAAAAATGGTTTAAGGCCGCAACCCTTTTTTAGTAAACGGCCTGAAAAGCTTAACGCACTCATTTCGCAATCAAAACATCGCCAAACGAACAAAATCTAAACAGCAAACGTCAACAAGCCTTAGCTACGATGAGCGGCACGCAAACGTAAAGCCGCTAATGGCAATAATAACAACACGAGCCAATTAATCGAGCCCGAGCCTGAATCGCCTTCGGAAGTGCCATTACTTGCTAAAGTATTGGCTACAGGGGTTAAACCGGCAGCAGTGTTAACTCGAGTATCAATCACAAACACACTTTCAATCAGCACCAAGTTGTCAGCCGTTAGGGCTTTACCGGCGGCAAAATCGGCTGACGTATAATTACGCAGTGGAATGTTGGTTGCGGCGCCACCAAAATTATAAGTAGGTAATTGTGCCATTTGCTGCAAAATCTCCAAACCTTGCACAGAGATTTGACCGAATACGGTAAAACCGCCATTTTGCGCATCTAAGTTGGTTTGGTTATCCACTAAATTGAAAAACCATTGGCTAGTTGCACTGTTGGGTTGATCGCCAATTTTAGCCATAGCGATAGTGCCACGTCGATTAGACCATTTCGGTTCATTTTGTACTGCAGCCTTAGCCACCACATTCCCAAACGGCACCTGACCGGTGTAAACAAAACCGCCACCTTGCACAATAAAGCCCGGCACCAAACGATGCACCACGTTATTATCGTAGCTTTGATCTTTAACGTAACTTAAAAAGTTTTCTACGGTTTTTGGCGTGGTTTCGTCGAATAAGTTGACTTCAAAGTTGCCCAACGACGTATTAAATTGCACGATGGTCGCATGTAACGGCGCCATTAAGGTGCTGCCAACTAACAACGCTGTCGTGGCTAATAAACGAGATAATTTCATTAATTTTTCCGGATAGACACAAAACCTAAGCATACGCTAAAGCGACAAGGCGAAGCCAGTGCCTTTACGTTTAATCACTCTTGGCATAAGACTAAAGTGTGCTGCGGCTAACGCCTTGTAGCGGTTGTGTTGTTTGGCTAAGCTGTTTTAAAGTTAAGCCTATTATTATTATAAAAAGAGTTGATGATGCTTAATACCGCTGCGAAACCCTTTGTTCGCTTAGTCGAACGTTATCTACCTGATCCTTATATCTTTGTCTTACTACTCACCATAGTGGTATTTGCTGCCGCAGTGCTGTTTGAACAGCAGTCGCCGCAGCAAGTATTACAACAATGGGGAGATGGCTTTTGGGGCTTACTCAGTTTTGCCATGCAAATGCTGTTGGTGCTGGTTACCGGCTACATGCTGGCCAGTACGCCCTTGGTAAAAGCCATTTTAGATCGCTTAGCTATGCTGGCCAAAACGCCGGGCCAAGCCATTGTGTTAGTTAGCGTGATTTCATTATTCGCCAGTTGGCTTAACTGGGGTTTTGGCCTAGTGGTCGGCGCATTATTTGCCAAAGCATTAGCCCGACAAATCAAAGTGGATTATCGCTTATTGGTAGCCAGTGCTTATTCAGGCTTTATTGTATGGCATGGTGGTTTAGCCGGTTCGGTGCCGCTGACCATTGCGACACCAGGACATTTTGCCGAAGCGCAAATTGGCTTAATCGCAACCAGTGAGACTATCTTCGCGCACTTTAACTTGATATTACTGGCCTTGCTATTTGTTGCAGTGCCGCTGGTAAACTACCTGATGCTACCGTCAGCAAAAGACAGTATCTATGTCGACCCCGCTAAACTCGATGACACGCCTTTACCAGAAATCACCCAGCAGCGCCCGGCAGATAAACTTGAAAATAGCCTACTATTAGCTTTGCTCGTCGGCTTTGCGGGTGTTGCTTATTTAGTCCAGTATTTTGTCAAAGGTGGCAGCCTTAATTTAAACATCGTTAATTACTTATTCCTATTTTTAGCGATCGTGCTGCATGGAACACCACGGCGTTTACTGCATAGCTTGCAACAAGCGGTGCAAGGCGGCGCCGGTATTGTGATCCAATTCCCATTTTACGCTGGCATTATGGCTATTATGATTCAGTCGGGTTTAGCACAAAGCATGTCAGAATGGTTTGTTAGTTTTGCTAGTGCAGAAAGTTTGCCGTTTTTTAGCTTTATCAGTGCCGGTATCGTTAATATTTTTGTGCCCTCTGGTGGGGGGCAGTGGGCAGTGCAAGCCCCAGTAATGTTACCGGCTGCGCTGGAGTTAGGCGCTGATATTAGTCGCGTTGCCATGGCGGTGGCTTGGGGCGATGCTTGGACTAATATGATCCAGCCATTTTGGGCCTTGCCTGTGCTGGCTATTGCCGGTTTAAAAGCCAAAGACATCATGGGGTTTTGTTTAATGCAGCTGCTGATAACCGGCGTGATTATTAGCCTAGTACTCACCTTTGTTTAAGCAACTAAATACCCAACCAGCGACTAAACTCGCTGGTTCGGCTTTGGCTGGTTTTTAACTGCACGCCAGAACGAAGAAAGACCGTGAGCGTATTTTTACAAAAGCGCTCTAACCGCTCAATGTAATGCGTTTGCACTAATTCGCTGCGATTAATTCGAAAAAAACGTTGCGGATCTAAAATCGCCTCTACCGCTTGCAAGCTCGTGTAAGGCAAATAATGCCGCTTTCCTGCCGCATCAAACGCCATAATCAGGCCACCATCAGCTTGGATATAGCTGATATCGGCTATATCCAAAAAGTAAATCTGTTGCTGCTGCCGTATCGCTATGCGCGTGGCATAACTGGCCACGGCAGGGGTTGCAGGCCACTGCGCTAAGAAGGCAGTCAGCTTGGAGAGATCAGGCTGCGCAGTAACGGTTTTGGCACTTAATAAGCGAAATTTCTGCCAAGCCTGCAACAGCTTTTCACTGTTATAGGGTTTAAGTAAATAGGAAATGCCCTGACTATCAAAAGCCGACAACATAAATTGATCATAAGCGGTAATAAAAATCAGCGGGCAGCGAGGCGGAATTTGTTGATAAGTGGTCAGCACATTGCCATCCGCCAGCTCGATATCAGAAAAAATCACATCAACAGCCTGGCCGCTCGTTAAAAAAGCGGCCGTTTCTTTTATTGTCGCCAGTTCAGCGACGACTTCCATCGGATCAGGTAATTCGGCAATCAACCGCCGTAACTTGCTACGCGCCAATGGCTCATCTTCCACAATGGCTACCCTAAACACGTTGCTGCTCCTCTAATAACGGCAAGCTTACACTAAAGCGCTGATTTGCCTGACTGATATCTAAATTACGGCCGGTTAAAAACAAAAACTGTTTAGCTAAATTTGTTAGACCGATACCATTACCGCTACGTGATTTTTTGGCGCTCGGCTGTAACGGGTTACGGACCACCACACGTTGTTGCTGTAGTGAAATATCCACCAGCAACGGCGCTGCCAGGCTGCCTTGGTTATGTAAAAACACATTCTCGAGTAATAACTGCAAACTAAAGGGTGGCATCAAGCTTTGATTGGAGCGCAAAGCCGGATCAATGACCAACTGATAACCAGGTCCAACACGAGTTTGCATTAATTTAAAATAATATTCCGCAAACTCTATCTCTTGTGCCAGCGGCACTAACTGCTGCGTAGCATTGTGCATAGATAACCGATAGAGCGCGGCAAAGTCATGCAAATAGCGGCTGGCCTGTTTTTGATCGACACTGATCAACTCATCTAAAGTGTTTAACGCGTTAAAAATAAAGTGCGGGTTCAGTTGCGCTTTTAATTGCTGAATAGTTAATTGCGCCAGCTGTTGATTATAATCGGCAACTTGTTGTTGATAACGACTGGCCGCCTGCCAATGATAACGCGCCAAATAAATACCAGCGAATAACACCACATCGACAATATCACCTAAATTTTTGCTTAACAGCAAATTCGGTGAGAAATTACGTTCGACAGTGTTAAACATCAAGGAAATCAGAACACTAATGCTGTTATTAGCGGCTAAATAGACTAGCAGAGAGACAAAGATAATCTGCAACATCTTCAACCAACTGAGCTGGCCGTCATCGTTATGTTGAAACCGGTTTAAGCAATAACGCACCAACAAAAAAATAAGCAAGGCGGAAAAAAACGTGACAATGGGCGCTTCGGGCGTAAAGGTATACCAAGACACCATACCCGCTCGCACGCGGTTACTAATGACTAAAAAATAACTAAAGCAGAAAATACCTAGTAAAAAAGGCCGGTCAACTTGTAAGTAGGCGTAAAACCGCTGCAACATAATCAGTTCCTGTCTGTCCTTGGAAAGTGACAAAGGCGGCCATTGCCGCCTTATCCATTATTTAGCCGCAGTACTTGACCATGAACGCGTCACTTCGCCGGCTGCGTCCATAAACTTTAACTGCACTTCATCGTTTTCGTCTACATAAAACATCGCACGTGGCGAACCATCTTTAGCAAAAAGAAACAAACCATTGTTTTGCTGTGCAGTTTTTCCTAATAAGATACGGGGTGCGCCGCCAATTAGTCCGGCATCTTGATATTCTTGTATCTTCTGCCGTTTTAGTGATTGATCGGTAATTTGTGCCAACTCGCGCATAATTTTCCGCACGCCATCTTGGGTTTCTGCTGCAGGACGATCATTAAAAGCCAACCCAGAGCGAATAATACGCTTATCACCACGCTGTTCATCAACGGTTAGCAGCTGCATGACTTGATCACCATCGTATTTATCGAAAGTCATCGACATGCCCGCGCTATGACCGTTCGCATTTTTCGCACCATCGTAAATAAAACCACCGGCTTCCATACCCTCTTCATTAAAAAACAACATGCCGGCGCGCTTTTTACGATCCTCGTTTAACACCTTGCCATTCACTTCTTCGGTAGTAGGAAAGCGCGCAGTGTTCGTTAACAGCATTCTCACGGTACCATCCGCTTCAATAATGTTTAAGCGCTCAACGGTTAAGGTCTCAAAACGCCCGTCATTAGATGATTTCATACCCATCAAACATAAACTTAAAGACAAAACTAAGCTGGTCAAAGCGGTAACGCGCAATACTTTTACTTCGTGTTCAATTTTCATCGTTATTTACCTATTGGTTGTTTGGCTTGCAGTGAGTATTAGCAAAGACCTCAGAGGCAACAAGGCACTTCGGCTTAGCTAAGGAAAGCATCTGATAAACGCAGGAAAATAAAGGATGAAACAAACACTCTCTCGGTAACAACCCGAACTGATTGGCATTGAAATGGTCTATCCCCAATAACGCAACGTAGATTAAAACTCGTCATTGAGGGCAGTAACATGCGTATTTTAAGCAACATCGTTAGCAGCTTTTTGTTCAGTATTTTCTTTTTAACCACGCCATTAATGGCAACTACACCGCAAGCCAGTATGCAGCTTGAAACCATAGTGCTGGGCGCCGGTTGCTTTTGGGGTGTAGAAAAACGCTTCGAAGCGATGCCAGGGGTCACGGATGTGCAGTCAGGTTACGCCGGTGGCAATGGTGTGGAACCAAGCTATCGGGTGATTACCCAGCAGCGCAACAAATTTAACCCTAATAACCATGCCGAAGTGGTTCGAGTGACTTTTCAACCTGAATTAGTCAGCCTCGAAACCTTGTTACAGCGCTTTTATGAAATGCATGATCCCACACAGCGCAATCGCCAAGGTAATGATGTGGGTACGCAATATCGCTCGGCCATTTTCTTTCAAAATGAACAGCAACAAAAAATCGCTAAGCAAGTGACGGCGCAATATCAGCCTCTGCTTACGGCAGCCGGTTATGGCGAGATCCAAACGCAAATACAGCCATTAAACCAATTTTTTCCCGCCGAAGATTTTCATCAAGATTACATCGCCAAAAATCCCAATGGCTATTGCCCAGATCATGCAACCGGCGTGCGCTTTGATAGCTCAAATGTTACCGCCGCGCCGGCGGTGGACAACAGCGCTTTATTAAAAGGCAAACACATTGTGATGATTGATGCTGCGGAATATTGCCCATATTGCGAAAAATTCAAAGCCAATGTCAGCAGTAAATATCAGGGTAAGATCCCGCTACATTATCGCTTAGCCAGCCAGTTAGAGGGTTTAACCATCACCACGCCCACTTGGGCAACCCCCACCCTGTTATTTATCGAAAACGGGGTAGAAGTCTTTGGCGTACAAGGCTATATGGAGCCAGAGGTATTTTATAAGGCATTGGGTTTATTCAGTGTCGGTGCTGATAGCGAAAGTTATCAAGTGGCCTTTCAAAGTGATACCGACCGGCCTTTCTGTAAACAATATGAAATATTTAAAAATACCCCTGACGGCGTATTTGTTGATGCGTTTAGCGGCGCACCGTTATTTGACACCCGAGATCGTTTTAACTCGGGCAGCGGTTGGTTATCCTTTAAAAAAGCGATTGATGGCGCGGTAACCACCCGCACTGATTACAGCCATGGCATGATCCGCACCGAAATTGTGGCGGCGGTATCAGGTATTCATTTAGGACATCGCTTTAATGATGGCCCGAATGGCACGACACGCTATTGCATTAATGCTACCGTGCTAGAGTTTGTACCACGCTAACCCGTCGCATTTGGCAGGCTAAGCTAAAAAGCTATAGCCTGCTTTTATTTTGCAAAAACACCCCGCAATATTTCTCTGACAAAATGCCGTTGAAAACGCTACACTGCTAAAGCGTTTTACAGCGCTGCGCTTCTGCATATTGCAGCACCTATTAATATGAATTATCAGGAAGATATTATGAAAAAACTTTCCCTAGCATTATTGGCCAGTGTGGTGTTATTAGCAGGTTGTGCACCTGAAGTGGGTTCAAAGAAATGGTGTGAACAGATGGATACCAAAGCTAAAGGCGATTGGACAGCCAATGAAGCCAAAGATTATGCCAAGCATTGTATTCTGCGCTCTGACGATTAATACTTTAGACCGCTAACCCCTTCATGCGCCAATAACCAAGCTTTTTTATCAACGCCACCGGCATAGCCGGTGAGTGTTTTATTGGCGCCGATAACGCGATGGCAAGGCACAATAATCGAAATCGGGTTTTTACTATTGGCTAAACCCACCGCGCGCATACCTTTTGGATTACCAATTTGTTTGGCGATATCACCATAACTGGCGGTTTGGCCATAGGGTACGGTGAGAAGCGCCTGCCATACATGCTGCTGAAAAGGAGTGCCCTCTGCCGCCAGCGGTAATTGAAACACCGTTAACTCACCGGCAAAGTAAGCGGCCAACTGGGCTTTCGCTTCGCGCGTCCATTGCGGTTCAGTGCTCGGCTGCTGTTGTCTTTGGCAAAACGTCACCGCGATCACGCCGACCTCGCTCGCTACAATTTCTACTAAGCCCAGCGGGCTCGCTAAGTAATCAATACCTTGCATCTTTATCTCTCTGCGCCATGTTGGCGCTACTCAATGTTCAAACTATGTGCAAAGGATAACCGTGACTGTAGTGGTCTAGTAAAACCCGCCCGCATTGATGTAAAAAAACCAGTGGCGTGCATAGTGATAAGAAACCGCCATGTCGCTGCAGCTGAGTACGTAACGCTGCAAGCTGCATATTGACACGTCACAATTGAAATCCTAACTGATCATTGCTGATTAATATACCGCGATAACGAATGCTGACGCCCGCTTTTCGGCTCAAACACCTCCGACCACACTCTGAGACAGGTTGGACCACACTCAGACACCGGTCTGACCTGTCTCAGAGTGCGGTTGGACCAGTGGGTTAGGTAGGGTAACCGGTGATGTCGCGGATTTTGTTATACAGCGGCTGGAGTTGGCGGTACATTTTCAAATACACTTCCCGATACAGTCGTTGATATTGCGCAGCGTTAACCGGATCAGGCAAATAACGCTGCGGTAAACGGCACATGGCAGCAATAGCGCTGGGGTAACTCGGGTAGCGGCCTAAACCCACCATGGCTGAGATCGCCGCGCCTAGCGCTGACGTTTCGTGGGTGTGCGGGCACTCAACCGGCAGATTAAAGACGTTCGCGGTTATTTGCAGAACTTCAACGCTTTTAGCACCACCACCCGATACACGCAGCGTTTGAATAGGTTGGCCATTTCGCCGTTGCAGCCGCTCGCTGCCTTCTTTTAAGGCATAGACTAACCCTTCAATAATGGCACGATAGACATGGGCCCGCTCATGCACATCACTAAAACCAATCATCGCGCCTTTCGCTTCAGGCCCCGGAAAAGTAATACCCGGTGACCAATATGGCTGGAGCATTAATCCCATACTGCCGGCAGGTACAGCTTTTAACAGCGCATCAAACAGTTGCTCAGGCTCTATCCCTTGCTCTGTAGCCGCTTGTCGCTCCTGCAAACCAAACTGTTCTTTAAACCAACTGACTAGCCAAAACCCGCGATGAATCATCACCTCACTGGTATAAGCATTCCCGTGCGCAGCTGGATAGGCGGGTAACCAGCGTTGCGGTTCTACATAGCGCGAGTTTACTGTGGTGATGGTGGCAGTAGTGCCATAACTGATACAACCGATATCGGGCGTTAACCCGCCACACCCTAACACTTCACAGGCTTTATCCGATCCGGCCGCCAATAGCGATAATCCTGCTGGTAAACCCAAATCAGCCGCAGCCTCTGCACAGAGTTTTCCTATTGGCTCACCCGCTGCGACTAAACGGGGCAGCTGATGGGGTTGTATCGATAATGCTCGCCACTTCCAGCTAAAACGGCTGGCCCAACGTTGTCGTTTAAAATTAAAAGGCAAATAGCCAACTTGTGCTGCTGTGCAATCGGTAAGTTCGCCGGTTAAGCGCCAACTTAAATAACCTGACAGCAATACATAATGCGCGGTCTGCTGCCAAATGGCTGGTTCGTTACTGGCTAGCCAGTTTGAAGGAGCGCGTGTTTGAAATCGGCTTACAATGGCCGCTGCACCAACGAACTTAAATAGTACTCGACGCCACCCCAGAGGAGGCAACTGACTCGCTTGTCGTTGATCAAGCCAAATAATGGCAGGCCGTAAGGGCTTTTTGTCTTTATCTAGACAAAACATCGTGCCTCGTTGGGTAGTTAACGTCATAGCCGCTAAAGCAGAAGCTGGAATAGCACTTACTTGCCATAGCTGCTGACACGCTTGTTGTAACGCTTGCCAATAGCTGGCCGCTGTTAATTCTGCAAAACCAGGCGAGGTAGTTTGATAGGCCGGCATCGGCTGCTGGCCTTTTGCCAAGATGTTGCCATGCTGATCAATAATGATTGCTCGCACACTTTGCGTACCAAAATCAATGCTTAGTATGTAGGTCGGTTTACTAGAGGCTAGTGTGGTCATGATATAGCTTATTACCTTTACGCTTTGCCAAGCAGAGTAACGGATAGCTTCGTGAGATACCATACACAACACAAAGCCTACCGAGTAAAAAGTTGTATCTTTTTTCTGCAAAAAAACCGCGGCTAAATACCGAAAAACATTGCTATCAGCAGTCAATGTGCTATAAATGAAAGCGCTTACATTAAAAAGACGCCAATAGACAAGACGTCAATTAACAACCCAAAAGACAAGGGAGCCTTTATGGCAGCATCACCTCTATCAAACCCGGCCGAAACGCATATGCAAAACAACCCGGGGAATTACCGTTTTGCACTCACGGCACTGACCACATTGTTCTTTATGTGGGGCTTTATTACCTGTCTGAATGACATTTTAATTCCCTACCTAAAGCAATTATTTGACCTGAGTTATACCCAGGCCATGTTGATCCAATTTTGCTTTTTTAGTGCTTATTTTATTGTCTCTGTACCCGCAGGGATTTTGGTTGGCCGCATCGGCTATCAAGCAGGTATTGTCACTGGTCTACTGATTGCAGGCGCGGGCTGTTTGTTGTTTTATCCAGCCGCTGAAATGCATGTGTATGGGCTGTTCTTATTGGCGCTGTTTGTATTAGCGTCCGGAATTACCATTCTGCAAGTTGCAGCAAACCCCTACGTTAGCGCCCTTGGTAGAGCAGAAACCGCGTCTAGCCGTTTGACGATGACGCAAGCCTTTAACTCGCTGGGTACGACAGTGGCGCCATTCTTTGGTGCCTGGTTAATCTTTGGTGGTAAAGATGCCCCAGTCCCTACCGCTACTGAAGTGACAGAATCAACTGTGCAACTGCCTTACCTATTATTAGCGGCAAGCTTAGTTGTTTTAGCGATTATTTTTGTTTGGTTAAAACTACCCGCCATGGGCAAAAAAGCGCCCAGTGCAGCAGTACCGCTGCAAGGTAGTGCCTGGAAACAACGGCATTTAGTATTAGGCGCGGTGGGTATTTTTGTTTATGTCGGTGCCGAAGTGAGCATTGGTAGCTTTTTAGCTATTTACTTATCGTTACCTGAAATTGGCAACATGACGACGGCCGCCGCTTCACACTATATTTCCTGGTATTTCGGTGGTGCTATGGTAGGCCGCTTTATTGGTGCCGCGGTAATGCAAAAAGTAGATGCGGGTAAAGCGCTGGCATTCAATGCTATCACTGCCGTGTTATTACTGGCCTTAACTATGCTAAGTGAAGGCCAATTGGCCATGTGGTCATTACTGTTTATTGGCCTATGTAACTCTATTATGTTCCCAACCATTTTTAGTTTGGCGATCAACGGTTTAAAACATATGACCAGTCAAGGCTCTGGTATTTTGTGCCTCGCTATTGTCGGTGGCGCCATTTTACCTTTAGCGCAAGGCGCCTTAGCCGACCGAATTGGCGTACAACCGGCCTTTATCCTGCCACTACTTTGTTACATTTACATCGCTTATTACGGCTTGATTGGTTCAAAACCTCAGGTTGTTACAGACGCAGCTAAGGATTGATGATGAAACTTAAGACCTCCCTTAACCGCCAAACCCTGCTACTTACCTTGACGAGCACCTTAGTGCTAGCCGGGTGTAATAAGGCGGTAACACCACCAGACACTGAACAACCAGTAAACATCTGGCCAGTACTGAATTTACCCGTGGCACAAGATCCCAACATTGAGCAAGCCATTACTGAGTTAATGGCACAGATGACCTTAGAGCAAAAAATTGCGCAGATGATCCAGCCGGAAATTCGTGATATTACCGTGGAAGATATGCGCAAATATGGTTTCGGTTCATACCTAAATGGCGGCGGCGCTTTTCCTAACGATGATAAATATGCCACGCCAGCCGATTGGACCGCCTTAGCAGAAAAAATGTACCAAGCGTCAATTGATGACAGTTTAGATGGCAGCAAAATCCCAACTATGTGGGGTACTGACGCAGTACATGGTCACAATAACGTGATTGGCGCGACGATTTTCCCACATAACATCGGTTTGGGTGCGGCCAACAACCCAGCGCTAATTGAGCAAATTGCTGAGGCTACGGCACGCGAGGTGATGGCGACGGGCATTGATTGGGTGTTTGCACCCACCGTTGCGGTAGTGCGAGACGATCGTTGGGGCAGAACCTATGAAGGCTATGCTGAAGATCCGACCATCGTACGCAACTATGCTGCAGCCATTGTGCGCGGCTTACAAGGTGCAGCCGATGCAGATTTTCTGGGCGATCGTCGCGTGATCAGCACCGTTAAACACTTTGTTGGCGATGGCGGCACCACCGGCGGTATCGACCAAGGGAATACCGAAGTCAGCGAACAAGAACTGTTTGAAATTCATGCCCAAGGCTATGTGGGCGGCTTGCAAGCCGGTGCACAAAGCGTGATGGCCTCCTTTAATAGCTGGAACGGTAGCAAAATTCACGGCAATGGCTATTTGTTAACAGATGTGCTGAAAAAGCGTATGGGTTTTGATGGCTTTATCGTGGGTGATTGGAATGGTCATGGCCAAATTCCTGGTTGTACCAACGATAACTGCCCACAAGCAGCCAATGCCGGTTTAGATATCTACATGGTACCTACCGCAGCGTGGAAGCCGCTTTACTACAATTTGATTGAGCAAGTAAAAAGCGGTGTGATCAATCAAGAACGTGTGGATGATGCGGTTCGCCGTATCTTACGCGTGAAAAAGCGCGCCGGTCTTTTT
The DNA here is from genome assembly GCF_052655985.1 of Alishewanella sp. HL-SH05. The sequence goes on along the minus strand of NZ_CP199753.1, from coordinate 294,761 downwards.
GATAAGCCCAGCCCCGCCAATCGCCCATTAGCCGGTCGCATTGAACTGATTGGTGCGGCAGAGCACCGTGCGGTAGCCCGTGATGCGGTGCGTCAGTCCTTGGTGTTATTGAAAAACCAAAATAATCTACTGCCATTAAACCCAACGCAACGCATTTTAGTAACAGGCCCAGGCGCAGATAATATCGGCCAACAATCAGGTGGCTGGACTATTAGCTGGCAAGGCACCGGTAACACCAACGCCGACTTCCCCGGTGGTACCTCCATCTATGCGGGGATCCAGCAACAAGTTAGTGCAGCGGGTGGTAGCACTGAGTTATCAACTGATGGCAGCTTCTTGCAAAAACCCGATGTGGCCATCGTGGTGTTTGGTGAAGAGCCTTATGCAGAAGGTAACGGTGATATCGATAACCTAGAATACCAACGTGGTAATAAAGCTGATTTAGCTTTACTGCAACAGCTTAAAGCACAAGGTATTCCTGTGGTGTCATTGTTTATCAGTGGCCGAGGCATGTGGGTCAACCCAGAGCTTAACGCCTCTGACGCCTTTGTCGCGGTATGGTTACCGGGCAGTGAAGGCGCAGGTGTGGCCGATGTGATTTTAGCAAAAGCAGACGGCACACCGCAGTATGACTTCCACGGTAAATTATCGTTCTCATGGCCTGCTAACCCGCAGCAAACGACGGTCAATGTTGGTGATGCCGATTATGCACCTCTGCTGCCATTTGGTTTTGGTTTACGTTATGGCGAAGCAGATGTGTTAGGTAATCAATTGTCTGAAGATGCTGGTGATGCTGCTGGAGAAACCGAAATGGCCATTTTTGAGCGCGCTCCGCGTTCACCTTGGCAATTACAATTACGTAGCGGTACTGACACGGTGACCGTTGGCAGTAGCGTACAACAGCTAGGAAGTATCAGCAGCCGTACCTTTGATAATCTGGTACAAGAAGATGCGCGCCGCTTTGAATTTACAGGTGAAGAAACTGCTAGCTTAATTTTTGGTAGTCCGTTTCCACGTGATTTGCGAGCCTTTGGCAGCGCAGAAAGCGTGTTAAGTTTAACTGTGCAGCGCCATGGCGCAGTACCGGATAGCGTATTATTAGGCATGCAGTGTGGTGCAGATTGTACGGCTAGCCAAAATATTGCTGCCGCACTCGCCGCTATGCCAGAAAACGAATGGCAGCAGCTCACTCTTAATATCAGCTGCTTTCAACAGCAGGGCTTAAATTTGGCTCAGGTGTTTGAAGTATTCAGTATCAGTACTTCAGGCCAGCTGCAATTAAGCCTGTCAGATGCACGCATTACCAGTAATGCCAGCACCACTGCGCTGAGTTGTGATATGTAAAGCGCCTTTGCCGTATAAAGCCCAGCTACCTCGCTGGGCTTTTTTATGCTTGCGATTTTCAGCCTCGTTTTGCTACTTGATGCACAGAACCGTTGTCGCATTTTGCTTACTAATCCCTTCGCACTGGATTATGGTTATCCTTATATCGTCTCATTGCCAAAAGCTTATTCTATGCAACTCATTGGCGCCTTCTCGCCACTCAACCGCTCACTTTAAGGGTGCCTCTACTGTGCTGTCTGTTACACCCTTTGTTATTCAATTGCCGCTCAGCGCGTATCCTTGTTAAACCTTACTGACCTATTGCAAGGTGAGCTCTACCTATAAGAGGTGGGTTGACATGTCGCAGGTAAATTCAAGTGGTATTGGCCGTAATGTAAACAAGAGCAGGGGGTTGAGCATGAAGAGTAACGGCGCGGATAGCCGCAAGAAAAGACACTCAGCAAACAGCGTAGCAGCATGATACGCCAAGCTCATTTGGTTTTAATACAAAGGTTAAGGCAAAAAAAGTGCCCGCAAGCGGGCACTAAAGAAACAACAGGGAGAAGCAACGCTTAGAACCGGTAACGGGCACCTAAGATATAACGTGGACCATATTGACGAGCAAACAGGAACTGCTCTTCGTAACGGCCATAACCTTGCTCGGTTTCATTTGTTAGGTTGATCCCTTCAAAGAACACGGTAAAGTTATCAGTGACATCTTTGTTGATGCTGATGTCCCATTGCGCATAAGCCTTAGCAAACTGCGGTGGTGCATCAGACGAACCTTGGCTCTGGCCTACCCCGATTAAATAACTGTCACGCCAAGCGTAAGTTAATTTTACTGACCAACCATAGTCTTCATAGAATAACTGTAAGTTAGCAGAGTTACTCAGGCCGACCAACGGTGTTTGTTGCGTTAAACTTTCAATATCAAATTCAACGTCACCGTTAACGATGGTACCGTTAACACCAAAACCAAAACCGGTTTCACCCAGCATATGCTGCCAAGCGGCTTCGATACCATCTACCGTCTTAGTATCATCGATGTTTTGTGGTTGGCTAATACTCCAAACAATTAACGGATCAGCACTGGTCGGTGCAATTGCACCGTTAGCATCACCATGGCCATTGGCTAACAACTGATTATAAATAGCCGTGTCGGTAGGTTGTTCACCGCGCGCCGTAATATCAGCAACCGCTTGTTGATAACGTGGACCATTTAGAATGTCATTTAAACCTTCGATAGTAATATCTGTAATGGTATTACCGATAAAGTTTTTCACGCTCTTCCGATAGTAACCAATGGCGGCATAACTACCCGGTGCGTAATAATACTCTAGGCTTAAATCGAGGTTCGTTGACTCATACGGTTGCAGATTAGTATTACCCTGGCCACCACTACGCGAACCGGGTTTTGGACTACCACTTAAACTACGACCGCCAGCCAAAGCACCTAAAGGTGCGCGAGTGATGCTTTTACCAATTGATAAACGACTGACTAAGTCGTCAGTAATATCAACCCGTAAATCCATCATCGGCAATAACACGTTATGCGAACCGGTCAAGGTTAAGTAGTTGGCATCACCCGGCTCATATTGCATGATCCATTCAGATGGGCTAACCCAATTTACTTGGCGCTCTACATCTTGCAGCACCGTACTTGTCACATCGGTTTGTTCATAGCGAACACCAACATTCAGCTGTACCGGGAAATCTGCCACTTCAAATTCCCATGCAGATTGTAGGTAGATACTGTCTGTTACTTCTTGTACATAACTTTCGCCGTAAGGGCCATAAAAGGCATCTGGCACATACGCATTGTCGCCTAGCAGTGTTTCAGTTAAATAAGCCGTTTGTCGAGCCACGGCTTCATCGTAGCTATAGCTGTAGTAATAATTACTGACTAAGCCATTGCCACCACCGGCAAATTGATCAAGGAAGTTACCGGTATCACGCCGAGTAAACATGCCGTCTGGGAAAATAAACGTATAGCTTGGGTTAAAGCCTGGGCCACCACGTAAGCCACTCCAAGCGTTTGAACCACTTAAATTTTGATCAGTACGAGCGATACCGCCTTTAATTGAAACCAACGGAATATTAAAGCTCGAGTTAAACCAAGTGCTATCCAACTGAAACTGTTGAATATCTGACTCACCTGGTGAATCAAAAAACTGACTAAAGTTAGAATCAATTTCACCTGGGTTTAATACATTGCTACCGTTACGCCATAAAATGTACGCTTGCGGGATCTCACCGGTACGGTAATCATAAAACTTAGTAATAAGTTGATCAGAACCTAAGATCACCTGGCCGCTATTACCGCTGCCTTTATCGGCACCGTTATCGGTTTTATTGTTGGAATCATGAAAGTCGAAACTGACGTTCAAATTATCGGTGATCTGCCAATCCATATTAAAACCGATAGACGCAGCTTTAACTTCAGTGGTGCCTTTACTCGCAGTAAAAGAACCATCATCACCGCTGATATCAGCAAAAATGGCAGTACCGCGCTCATCTAACTCATAAGCATTGATGTTATCGCCAAAGTTATTCCAAATACCCCAACCAATACTTTCACTACCAACTATCGCACGGCTGCCAGTGTAATCAAGGGTAAAGGTAATATCATCAGTAGCCGCATATTGAAAGGTAAGCTGACCGGTCGTTCTTTCCCGTTGAAAATCAGCAATGCCGTAATTCATATCTTTTGGAAAGAAGTAATTGCCCGTTGGTAAACCATCGGCTCCCAGTGGCCGCCGATCGATAACCTCAGTAGGGTTACTAGGTAGCGGCACATTTGCTTGCCAACCTTGAACGTTGGCATTTTGGATTTGGAAATCACGACGGGCCGAAGCAAAAGACACCGCTACACCAAAACGATCATCCGCAAAGGTATTGCTGTATAACGCAGAAAACTCAGGGGTGACATCTTCGCCAACTTCATTAGAGCTGTCATGCACAGCTTTACCCATCATGGCAAATTTCTCGCCTGGGCTTGATAGCGGTTTCGAGGTAACGATGTTCACGGTAGCACCTAGGCCACCGCTCGGGTTTTCTGCTCTCGCAGTTTTGTATACTTCCAGGGCGCTAACGCCCTCAGAAGACAGGTTTTCTAAGTTAAAGGAACGGGTAAAACCGGTACCGGGCATCTGACGACCATTTAAGGTGATCAGGTTAAACTCAGGGCCGAAACCCCGAACGGTAATTTGGCTACCTTCACCATTTACTCGGCTTACCGAAACACCCGTAATGCGTTGTAATGATTCAGCTAAGTTCGTGTCTGGGAATTTACCCATCTCTTCAGAAGAAATTGCATCAACGACACCTGACGATTCACGCTTAACGTCCATTGAACGAGCTAGACTTCCCCGAATACCGCGGACTTCGATTATTTCAACTTGCGGCTCAGCTTCAGCAGCAGTTGCTTCTTGTGCCTGTAATGGCAGCATCATACCGGCAGTCAATACTACAGATACCGCTGCAGCTACTCGACTCTTAGTAAAAGTTATTGGTTTCATAATTATCCTACTCTTGTCGCACTGCTTAGTTATTGGCAATTTTTACGTTATCAATTTGATATACCGCGCCCTGGCCTGTACCCCACGCAGGGAAGACCATTAACACATTGATATCACTGATATCGAGGCCGGCATCAAAAAGACTTTGCAGTGAAAAACGATAAGTGGCCCACTCACCCGTAACCGGAGCTTGGTTATTATTACCAGAGGCCAAGGGTAACTCGACCGCGGTAGCTGCACCTGTTGACTCTACTTTGAAGAACCACGTGCTGCTGGTATTGGCTGGCGCAGTTACCACCCGCATATCAAAGCTAATGCTGCCATTGGCTAACAGTGGCGTGGCATTAAAGGCGCCATCGGCTTTTGCTAAGAAGCCCAATACGGTTTCTGGCCAACCCAAAATTTCAAACTGAGCCACATTGCCATACGGCGCACCTGCATCAACCACTTTTGGCGTTGAACCGGCACAACAGTCCCATAGATCCCACTGCGCATTGACGTTATTGCTGAACACATTAAGCGAACCATCACCGTCAGCCGCAGCGTTTGGATTGAAGATTTTTACGTTATCAACACGGAATACCGCACCGTTGCCGGTATCCCAAGCAGGGAAGATCATCAAGACATCGATTGAGCTGATATCTAAACCCGCATCAAACAAACTTTGGATACTAAAGGTGTACGTTGCCCACTGACCTGTTACCGGAGCTTGACCCGCATTACCAGCACTTAATGGCAGTTCTACGGCTGAATCACCCCCTGCAGCTTCAATTTTAAACATCCACGTTGAATTAGCATTTGCTGGTGCATTAACTACTTTCACTTCAAACTGCACCACACCTTCAGCTAACAGGGCTGACGCATCAAAAGCCGTACCTGAACCTAAAGGCGCACGGTTGAAGAAACCTAATACGGTAGGTTGAGGACCCACGGTAAATTCAGCCACAGTACCATGCGCTTCATCGTCCATCACTTCAATTGGGGTGCTACCACCACAACAATCCCATAATGGCCACGCTGGATTCGTTTGATCAGTGAAGATCACTAATTCAGGTGAGCTGCTCGGCTGAGAAATTTTTACATTGTCCATTCGATATACTGCGCCATTACCAGTATCCCAAGCAGGAAACACCATCAGCACATCAATAGCGGACAAGTCTAAACCTGCTGCATCTAGTGCTTTTAAAGGGAAGGTATAAGTTTGCCATTGGCCTGTGACCGGAGCCACACCTTCAGAACTCGCGGTAATCGGTAATTCAACAAAAGTGGTGTTTTCGTTACTTTCTACTTTAAACATCCAAGTAGAAGCCGAGTTAGATGGCGCTGATACCACTTGCATATCAAAACTGATGCTGCCGTTTTCAATTAACGGTGATGCATCAAACGGCGAAGCCTGACCATTTGGATCGGTGATGAAAGCAGAGCGCGTGATAAAGCCATTTACGGTAGGTTGTGGACCCACTAAAAATTCATAAACATTACCACGGTCGGCATCAACAACCAGCGCTGGGGTAGAACCACCACAACAATCCCAAGCCGGCCAGTTTGGATTAGGCGTGCCATCAAAAATAGTCAAATTACGGGCTATGCCGTCTGAAGGTGGCACTGGAATAGGCGCCTTACCTTCAACTAAGGTTTCGGCATCTTTGTAGCCAGCACGAATGGTTTCACAACCTTTACCGGTGTTAGGGTTTTGGTCGCATTGATACACGCGCACCCATTCCACTTCCATAGTTTGACCATTTGCTAAAGCTGCTTCGTCAATACCTAAGTTATTCACGTTTTCTGGCCAGTTGCCACCAACAGCCAAGTTCATAATTAAGTAAAAACGCTGATCAAAGGGTGCATTATTCCACTGAGTTTCTAGCTCACCGGTAACATTATTAAAGTTTTCAACAAACCAGCCACGGTGGCTTAAACCGATAGCTTCACCTTTGCTGTTGGTACGAACCTTTGAGGCCATTTGCGTTTGATACAAATAATCGTTTACATACCAACGAATTTCGCCTTCCTGCCACTCAATGGCATAAGTATTGAAACCATCGGCTGGATTGGCCGAAGGTAAACTGTATTCTTTACCGCTATTCACATTATTAGGTGAATCTTTACCATAATGCAGCGTGCCGTAGACTTTGTTTTCTACTACACCGTCGCCGTCTACGGTTTTTAAGTTTACCGCTTCAACAATGTCGATTTCGCCTGATTTTGGCCAACCGCCATATACTTCGTCCGTCGACATCATCCACACAGCTGGCCAAGTACCTTGACCCGACGGCATTTTTGCCCGAACTTCAATACGGCCATAACGCCAATCACCCTGATAACGGGTGTTTAGCCGAGCTGAAGTGTAAGGTTGTGGTGCACCCTCTGCTGCAGGTTTAGCCACAATTTTTAAGCTACCGTTAGAAACAAAAACATTTTCTGGGCTATCGGTATAGCATTGTTTTTCCTGATTTCCGCCGCCCAAACAGTTAATTTCAAAATTCCATTTACGACGATCGATACTAGTGCCATCAAATTCATCGCTCCAGACCAGTTTCCAATCAGATACTGGCTGCTCGGTGTTGACAGCGGTAAAGTCTGAGTTCGTTGTAACGTCTCCGCCACATGCACTTAAACCCGCCAGCAGCGCCAAAGCGGCTAGGGGTTTAGCGTTATTCATTATTTTAGTCATACCCTGAGTTCCTGTTTTTAACCTTGTCACGCCGGCATTTGCCCACAGCAAAGCACCCAATTTCATGTAAGCGCTTACATAAATTAGGCCAATATCATGTAACAGTCAATCAGCTGTTTAAAAAAACCTCAAAAAATATTGGTGAATCTGTGCCGAAAAAAGCACGGCTGTGAGCTGATCAAAAATTCAGCAATGCATACAGCACTGGCAAGAAACCTAGTTCAGGGGGCATACGCTGTGTTATGTCGCAGAAAGACGAAAAGTAAAACAAATGGCTACAAGGCTCAGCAACGCAAAGAAACACAGTACAGCGGTTACTGACCATGCAGCAAACAAGGCCGCTATTGCGCCTACAAGCAACAATAACACGCCCATCAGGCTATTACTTAAGGCAACATATTCGGTGCGTTGGTTACCGGTGGCGATATCAACTAAATACGTTTTACGCCCCAACCTCACCCCAGCATGACTGATGTTTAACCACACAAAGAGTAAAGGGTAAAACCAACTATTCTCAGCAGCGGGTAAATAAACAATCGGCAACACACAGCCCAACATGGTGAAAACCGCGGCCAGTTGCAGTACTTGTTTACTGCTTCGATCAGCAGCTTTTCCCCAAAGACTGGCGCTAACGGCACCTGCCACGCTGCTGGCGAGTAACAGTAACATTAAGGTTTGATGGCTATTATTTTGTTGTTGCGCCAATAACACGACAAAGGGTTGCACTAAGGCTGAACTTAACAACAAACCGCGACAGATAATAAAATTACGTAGCACCTTATCGGTTTTTAATTTACGCACATTTTGCCACGCCGCTTGCATTGCATTAACGCCGCCGTCGCTGGCGCCAGCTTGCTCGCGGATCGCTGAAAACAGTGCGCTTGCGCCAAACCATAATAGCGCTGCTGCCAACAAAAAACCGGCATAAAACCAGCTATGGTGGCTATCTTGCTGCAATAACCATAAAGATATGATTGCGGTGATAACACCTGAAACAGACGTAGCTAAGCCACTTAAACGGCCGCGTCGCCCTTTGGGTACGGTTTTACCCAAGACATCTTTTTGCGCCACCGAATTCAAACCCCGCGCCAAACTAAAACAAGCTAGCAGTATTAGAATAGCGACACCCGCTTGACGCCCCTCGAGCCAAAGGGCAACCAGCGCCATCCCTAGCAAACTGCTAGCTTGCAACACACTGCCCAACACCAAAAAAGCTTTACGTTTAGCAAAGCGCCTAACGTAGGCCCCAATCATTAACTGCGGCAACATTGAACCTGACTCGCGCAGCGGCACCAACCAAGCGATAAAACTGGCTGGCGTACCAAGTGAGGTCAGTAACCACGTTAAGATGGTTTTTGGATTAGCTAATAAGTCGGCTAAGGCGGTGCAGCATTGACTGCATAACAACAATAAATAATTGTTCGGTAAGGCAGTACAAACCTCATCAGGGATATCCTTGCAGGCACGGCCATCAGTATCATCGGCCAACAACTGATAGAGCTGTTTGGTCGGTTTTGCTGCTGGCTGATCTGGCATAGACACTCCAAAATCGGACAAAGCCTTTACAAAGGCTAAACCGCGGCCATCGCCAATGATTGACCCCGGTAATGAGATAGAACTAAATGATAAGGTGAGTTGAGTCGCGACTGATTAAATACGGTTCAAACACTTGCTGCACCTCGGTATCCGCTTGCTGATAAACCTGACTAAGCACCCAACGTGCCGCCATATGCCCCATTGCACTGATCGGATAATCAATGGTGGTTAATTTAGGATAGGTGTAATAAGCAAAGTTAACGTTATCAAACCCGACAACAGAAAAATCTTCAGGCACGCGATAACCTAGCTCACGCGCTGTCGTCAGTGCACCAGAAGCCATTTCGTCGTTAGCACAAACCACCGCGGTAAAGGGCTGTTTGCTTGCAATGATACTCTGTAAGCCTTCGCTACCACCCGTTTCTCGAAAGTCGCCTTCAAAAAATAACCCGGTATTTAGCGCGCAGTGAAACTCTTGTAATGCCCGCTGGTGTCCAGCATAACGCTCGCGCGCATCCGTTTTCCACATTGGGCCAGCAATATAGGCAATCTGCCGATGTCCTTGCTCTAATAAATGCTGAGTGGCGAGATACCCACCCAATTCGTTATTTAAACTGATACAGCGATCGGCTAAGGCATCGATATGCCGGTTTAACAACACAAAAGGCGTATCACCTTGCGCCAACTCAATAAGATAGTCATCAGATACCGCTTCGACATGCAAAATAAGTGCGTCGCAATTGCGGCTTTTTAAAAACTCAATACCGTCTTGCTCGGTTTCTCGTTCACTGTGGCCCGCAGCAATAATCACGTGCTTACCCGCAGCACGAAACTCGGCTTCAATACCGGTTAACATCGCACCATAAAAAGGACCATGTAACTCAGAAACTAAAATACCAATACTATTAGAGCAATTAGAAGCCAATGATTGTGCAATACTATTAGGCCGATAACCTAGCTCTGCCATTGCCGCCAATACTTTTGTCCGTGTGGCTTGCCGCACCGGCGTATTATTGTTCATCACACGCGATACCGTCGCCAGCGACACACCCGCCGCTTTTGCCACTTCATAAATGGTTGCCATTTGCGTCCTATTAGCCAAAATTTAACCTCGTTAGCTTAGCACTCGCTAGTGTCGAGCAGCAAGATCAGTGGCGATTTGCTGTACACGGGCATTATACAAGGTATAGCGCGTCATCACGATGGCAACTAACACCGAACAGACGGCTGGCCAGAAAGTAAAGCTAAGTAGTAAGCCGTTCAGCGTTTCGGCAGATTGTGCCTGATTGGCTTGATAACCGTAAACTGCTAACAACCACCCCGCTAAAGCACCACCGACCGCTAAACCTAATTTAATAAAAAATACGATAGAGGAATACACCAAGCCGGTCACTCGAATACCTGTTTTGTAATGACCATAATCAACCGTATCGGCCATTTTTGCCCATAATAACGGCGTAGCCATTTGCAGGAAGAAACTCCAGAAAAAGTGCAGAGCAAACGCCATTTTGATTTGCTCGGGGCTGATAAAGAAACCCAGCACACAGATCACGGCTGAAATAAGTTGCAAGCCAATATAAGCTTTTACTTTATCCACTTTAGTGGACAACCATTGCGCCATCGCCACACCGGCGATATTACCGATCATACCCAGCGTAACAAAGGAGGTGACCAGATCGTCTCGACCTAAAAAATATTTTACGTAATAAATCGCCAGAGTATTTCGCAACACCATACCGGTTAACAAAAATAGCGCAGCAACACATAAAATACGCCACTGATCGTTTTGCCATAAAGTCGACATGCCACTGCGTAATGTGATTTTTTGATTCGCTGGCGCGTGAACTCGTTCACGAGTACCGGCAAAACAGAGCAAAAACAGTATCATGCCTAATAGGCTCATGGCGGCGATGGTCCATTGATAACCCCGCGCCTGATCGCCCTGACCAAAGTATTCTACCAAGGGCAAGGTACAGGCGGTTACTAACAAGCCCCCTAACATACCAAAGATAAAACGATACGTTTGCACCGAAACGCGCTCATTCGGATCGGCCGTTAATACGCCACCCAGTGCTGAGTATGGAATGTTAATCGCGGTATAGGCCAGCATCAGCAGGGTATATGTGGCAAAGGCGTACCAGACTTTACCGTTTTCAGAAAAATCTGGGGTGGTAAAAGCTAAAACACTACAGAAGGCGAAAGGCAACGCCAGCCAAAGTAAGTAAGGCCGATATTTACCATGTCGACTTTTAGTGTTATCGGCCAGTGCGCCCATTAACGGATCGGTCACGGCATCAATGATCCGCACTAACAAAAACATACTGCCGACGATAGCGGGCGAAATACCAAAAATATCGGTGTAAAAAAACGTTAGAAACAACATCACTGTTTGAAAAATGATGTTACTGGCCGTGTCACCTAGGCCGTAGGCTATTTTTTCTTTTTTACTCAGCATAACCGCTCCTGCAAACAGACCCGAGTTAACGCCGGTTAGCGAACACGTCACGTAACGCTATGGCACTATTCTTTAAGGTACGTTGTTGCGTAACATAATCAACATAAACAATACCAAAGCGTTTCGCATAGCCTTCAGCCCATTCAAAATTGTCCATCAAGCTCCAGGCGAAATAACCCTGTATATCAACACCCGCCTTGATGGCATCTTCCGTAGCTTGTAAGTGTTGCTGAAAATAATCTACCCGATGCTGATCGGCGACTTTATCTTGCAGCAAACTATCCGGCATGGCGGCCCCATTTTCAGTAATATAAATGGGCGGCAACGTATAACGCTGGTGCAACGCCAGCAGAATTTCAGTTAAGCCTTTTGGATATATTTCCCAGCCCATATCCGTTAATGGCGGTGTTGTTGGTGGTACATCACTGAACCAGCCTTTTTCATTGGCCCGATAGACAGTGCGGGTGTAGTAGTTTACGCCGAGGAAATCTATTGGTTCAGCAATAATCGCCATATCACCGTCAACCCTTAAAGGTTGTTCATCAGTAGCTAATTCAGCTAACAAAGGAGGGTAGCTGCCTTCGAGTAGCGGTTGCAGATACCACTGATTATGATACTGATCCGCCATCTCGGCCGCACGCACATCGGCTGCACTGTTAGAAGCCGGGTGACACGGGCTAAAATTAAGCACAATGCCATTTTTAGCATGTGGAGCATTTTTCCGCAGCACGCGCATGGCTAACCCATGCGCTAACAACAAATGATGGGCGGCTTGTCGACCTTGTTGCCGATTTTGAAACCCTGGTGCGTGGATCCCCGCTTCATAACTGAGATAAGCACTACAAAACGGCTCATTTAGCGTGGCATAAGAGTACACCTTATCCCCAAAAGCCTTTGTTACGATATCGGTATACTCGGCAAATTTATAAGCGGTGTTCCGGTTTAACCAACCACCGTGATCTTCAAGATATTGCGGTAAATCCCAATGATAAAGTGTCACGAAAGCCTTAATTTTTTTGGCTTGCAGCGCATCAAGTAACTGCTGATAAAAAGCTAAGCCAGCCTCGTTAATACTACCATCACGGTTAATCACCCGCCCCCAAGCAATCGAGAACCGATAGGCATCAACACCTAAACCGGCAATCAGCTCAATATCATCAGGCCAACGAGCAACATGATCACAAGCCACTTTGCCGTCGGAATTATCTTTGATCCGACCCGGCGTATCACAGAAGGTATCCCAGATGCACGGCTCACGACTATCAGCCGCACCTTCTATCTGAAAAGAAGAGGTTGCTACGCCAAAAACAAAGTTAGGCTGCAATAAAGGAGAGGTTTTTGCTAGAGTTATCTTCATCAGTTCTGCCAAGGTTCGCTAAAGCCGAAAGTCGCTGCAACAATACAAAGTAGTTACTTGCAGCACGGTATTATGCTATATATGAAAGCGCTTACATCATACTAGACGGCCTAGACACTGTCGTCAAATATAATACGCATAAGCGCTTAACGGCATAAAGAGTCACATCACGGATTGTACCGCATATCAGTACAGCAAGCTTTTTAGTTAGACTTTTCTTTTAAAAATAACCCCAGGTGAACACTGGATACCTAAGAGGCAATAATGCGTTTTAATTTACCTTTACTGGCTATTAGTAGCACGTTGGCGTTAGTCGCTTGCAATCAGCTACCCGAACTCAGCACGCCGTCGGCCAACATCGCTTTTGCAGCCCCAGCGGGTTGGCAATTAGTTTGGCATGATGAATTTGAGGGTAAACAGCTCGATCGAAGCAAATGGACCCCAGAGCAAAATTGCTGGGGCGGCGGTAATGATGAGCAACAATGCTATACCGACCGACCAGAAAACATCATGGTAAAAGATGGCCTGTTACACCTCATCGCGCGAGCAGAAAACTTCTCCGGCCCAGATATTGTTGAAGATGCCGCGAGCTTTGATTCCAAGCGACAACGCACCTTACCTTACACATCTGGCCGCATTCGCAGCAAAGGCCAAGGTGACTGGCGTTATGGCCGCATCGACGTCAGCGCCAAATTACCCGGCGGTCAAGGCAGTTGGCCGGCGATTTGGATGCTACCCACCGATAACGTTTATGGTGCCTGGCCGTTATCAGGCGAAATTGACATTATGGAAGCGGTCAATCTCGGCACCCAATCAGATGAAGAAAATGCGGCAATGGGTGAGCCAGAGCGACGCATCCACGGCACTTTACATTATGGCAAACGCGCGCCGAACAATACTTATTCTGGAGAAAGCTACAAATTACCAGCAGGCGCCAGCCCCACTGACGGCTTTAATACCTACAGCATTGAATGGGAAGAGGGTGAAATCCGCTGGTACATGAATGGTGTGCATTATGCCACCCGCACCAGTGCCGATTGGTTTACCGATGCCGCACAAATTATGCCCGGCATAGGTGAGCATGCGCCCTTTGATCAGCGTTTTCATCTTCTGTTAAATTTAGCGGTGGGCGGCAATTGGGCAGGCAACGTTAATGAAAAAGGTATCGACGCTGGCATATTCCCACAACGAATGCAGGTTGATTTTGTCAGGGTGTATCAAAAACGCTGATTAACAAAACAAAAAGCCGCTACAGACGACTGTAGCGGCTTTTTTTAAGATTAATATTATTTGCTCATCGCGGGGCAATAGCTTTGTAAAAACGTCTGATGACTGGGTAATTGCGCCACTAACCGCTGATTTTGCACTTTGATTTGGTTGAGGAAATGACTCAGTTCCTCTTCACTCATTTGATCCACTATCGGATGATAGTGCTCAGGCAGCAAACCTTGGCCCAACATCACTTGCGTCCATGAGTTCTCACCAAATAACTCATTCGGCACTTTAAATACTCGGCCCGTTTCTTTAAACAAACGAATACGATGGGCAAGTGATTCAGGAATAGGCATGCTTTGACAGTGTCGCCAAAATGCCGTGTCGCGCCGCGCCGTCACATTGTAGTGCAAAATAATAAAATCACGAATATTCAGCACTTCATGTTCAGTTTGCTGATTAAACTCATCCACATCTGCTTGGCTGACACCATTAACTGGGAACATTTGTAACAAACGCACGATACTGCGTTGAACCAAGTGAATACTGGTCGACTCTAGCGGCTCAAGAAAGCCACTGGCCAAACCCAAGGCGATACAGTTTTTGTTCCAGTGCTTACGGCGCATGCCGGTTTTGAATTTGATCAGTCGAGGTTCGGTCAGTAACTCACCACTGACATTGGCCAGCAACAACGCTTTTGCCTCATCATCTGAATAATACTTACTGCAATACACTAAACCATTACCGACACGATGTTGCAGTGGTATTTGCCACTGCCAGCCAGCACCGTGAGCGATAGAACGAGTATAAGGCACCGGCTCACGCGTAGCGCGAGTTTGTACCGCAATCGCTGAGTCGCAAGGCAACCAGTGGCTCCAATCATCAAAGCCCGTATGTAAAGTTTGCTCAATTAACAGTGCGCGAAAGCCCGTACAATCAATAAATAAATCGCCAGCAATGAGATCACCGCTCGTCATCTGTAACGCTGTAATATTGCCGCTTTGCTCACAGGTTTCAACCTTGGCAATTTTACCTTCAATCCGCGTTGCACCATGTTTCTCAGCCATATTCCGTAAAAACTTTGCATATAAACCGGCATCGAAGTGAAAAGCATAATTTAGGGAACGATTCGGTAAATGCGCAAACTTTGCCGCTTTTGACGCCAATAACTCCGGACAATAATCACCGTAATCACTGGCTAAGCCGATTTGCTGACCTTTTAACCAGAAATGCTGAAAGCCCGCCGCCCAGCAATCTTGGCCAGTGGTTCCAAAGGAGTGAATGTAGTCTTGGCCTTGATCGCGCCAGTTTTCAAATTGAATACCCAGTTTAAAAGTAGCTTGAGTCGCCGCCATAAACTCTGCTTCGTTAATGCCTAGCAGTTTATGTAACGTCAATAACGGCGGTATGGTCGCCTCACCGACACCAACCGTGCCGATATCCTCACTTTCAACTAAACAAATTTGAAAATGTTTACCCATTAACTTGGCGATAGCGGCAGCCGCCATCCAACCAGCGGTTCCACCACCGGCAATCACCACGCGTTTAATTGCTTGCGACTGCATTTGGACCTCGTTGTTATAGATTGAGTTATCGGTTAAGTTTATTTAACAGTTCAGCACGCACTTGCCGTGCCACAGGCTCAGTTAATGAACCTTGCAAACCACGTAAATGTTCAGGAATATGCGCAATTTGTTCTTCACCAAACACATAATGCTCAAAGTGTGCACGCCATGCCGCCTTTTGCTCTGCCGGTAAAGAGTTAATACTCAGCATCGCCAGCTGCAATGCCAGCTGTGGGCTGGGCAAATAACTAGGGCAGTCGCGCCACCAAAAATTCATTAGTACATTGAGCGAGCTTAACGCTTCTACATGATGCCACCACATACTGGGAATAATGAGCGCATCACCAGGACCAAGTTCTACCACTTGCGCATGTTTCATCGCTTCGGCGAATTTTGGAAATTGTGTCAGATCGGGGCTGGTAAAATCGACCAAACTAATCGCTCGGCCTGCAGGCGAAACATCCAGCGGGCCAATGTACAAATTGGCTAATTGTTCAGGTGGAAACAAGGTGAAACGTCGACGCCCAGCCACTACCACCGCCAAATTTTGCGGAAGATCAGAGTGCGCTGCTACACGACTTTGATTGCCAATCCATAAGCTGACCAGCGGATCTTTACCCTGTTGCGCCAACGCCGGCACGTGTTGTTGTTGCAACCACTGCGGAAACCAACGAGGTACCAAAGTAGCACCAACATACCAGTGCGCTTTATCCTGTGATGCCGCTAACAATTGCCCAAGTTTGGCATTTACCGGCTGAAAGTTAAAACCACTAAAGTTAGTATTGTAAAATACTCGGCCAACACTACCCGCCTCACTGATATAAGCGGTAAGTGGTTCACCACTATAGTGGCTAAGCAAATAATCATTAATGGCGGGCTGCCCTTGCTTAGCCGCACAAACTGCAGGCCAGTGCGCAGCAAAATCAGGCAAGTGCAGCGGTATCGAGCTATTCAGTACATCACTGCTGATGCTATCCGCGGTTACGCCGGTTAAGCTTGCTACCGGTTGCGCTGCAGGCCACATCTTAGCTGCTTGCCAAAAGCTGATTCTTAAAACCAATCAACCGCGCAAACTGTGCTTGCGAGGCCAGCATCATGTAAATGGCCTCTAAGTATCCCGCCTGCTGTAACTGCAACAATTGCTCGCCGCTCAGTTGCGCTAACCGTGGCTCGTTGATCGTATAGAAACCATGCAAACTGTGCTGCTGGCCATTATTTAACGTAACATCAAGTACAAAAGACTCAATCAACTCCAGTGCCAATAGTTGCTGCGTAAAGGCCTTAGCGTCGGTAACGCCATGATGCAAAGTCTCTAATTGTGCCGCAACTTGCTGCAAATAAGACGTTTGACCACCAAACTCTAAAAACAACGGCTCACCCGAAGCGCTATTGACTCTCGGATGCGAGGTATCGATATTGATCACGCGCTCACCCTGTTGCAGGCCAATGGTAAAAGGCTCACGAAGGATATCTAGCGGCACATAACCCGCTTGCCATCCTTGCTGCTGCAAAAATAGGTTTTCACCCGATTGAAAACCGAGCAATAACACCGGCATAAATTGGCCGCTTTGGCCGTCTTTATAAAATAAGACGGGATAATAGGCTTGGGCAGCGCGGAATTCAGCTGGAAAACTCAAACAAAACATTTTGTTATCGCCAAGCTCTAGGCTGCGCTCAGTAAGGATTTTCACACCAAGATGGTCAACGTTATTGAGTAATTCGATAGTAGCCATCGGCTCCCCTTTAAATCTTTTGTAAGCCATGAGCTTTAATTTGGTTTAATAATTCGCGATTACTGACCAAGCCCGCTCTGAGTTGTTGTGTTTTTTGTTGTACTTCGGCAAACGCTTGGTTAGCACGTAATCCTAAGCTTGCCTTTATTGGCCGCTCACTACTAGGTAAATGTCGCATGCCATACAAAATATACTGGTAACTGGCAGCCGGAAACAATTCTTCAGCCATCGGTAAATCATAACGACTTGGCACAAATTGTTGCCACATCATCAACTTTTCTTGCAGTGACGAAGGTATCGAGCTGTCGGCACGCTGGGCCAGCCAATAATCGCTATCATCACGTGTCGACAACACATAATGCAATTTTAAAAACTCGACGATTTGTTGCCAACGATAACTAAAGGTTTGATTAAAGCGCTCACCGATCACGGCCTGTTGTGCCAAACTGCGTGGCAATTGCTCGCTAATAAACTTGGCCGATAACTCAACCATCACCAAGGCAGACGCTTCCAGCGGCTCAATAAAGCCTGCCGCCATGCCAACTGCCACACAATTGTGCCGCCAAAACTGTTGGCGATAGCCCGGCGTAAACCGAATAAGCCTAGGCTGGTAGCGGGCTGTAAATGCCTGCTCTGATAATTGCAGGTACTGCGCAAGCGTGCTGACCGCCTGATCCTCGCCGGTATGGCCACTGTGATGCACAAAACCGACACCGCGACGGGTTGGTAAGCCGATATCCCATACCCAACCTTGTGATTGGGCAGTGGCCAAGGTTGCAGAGGCAATTGGCGTGTGTTCATCGTCGTAAGGCACTTGCACTGCCAAGGCACTGTCGTTTAACAAACAGTTTTGCACACTGACCAGGGGTGTTTGATAATGCTGGCCGATAAGTAAACTCTGTAACCCCGAGCAGTCCACAAATAGATCACCGGTTAAAGCACCATGCTCAGCCGTTTGCAAGGCGGCAACACGACCATCTATGTGGTTATGCACGGCAACAACATCATCCACAATATGCTTCACCCCAAGCCGTTTGGCATGCTGGCTTAGTAAGGCAACAAACTTTGCTGCATTAAGGTGATAGCCATAATTTTGTAAAAAGGCATATTCTGGAGTCGCGATGCGTTTGGGTGCTAAACCCGCAGCAATCACGGCAGGCTGGCTTGATACAGCAGCAGCAAACTCGACTTGCTGATGATGACCAAACCAAAAGTCAGCAATATCTAACTCATTGGCAGCTACTGGTGGCGTAAAAGGATGGTAATAACAATCTTGTGGTGATGAGCTACGCCATTGGCGAAACACACTGCCTTGTTTAAAGCTGGCATCGCAGCTAAGAATAAATTCTGTTTCAGAAATCCCAATACGCGCTAATGTCGCACGCATTGAAGGCCAAGTCCCCTCGCCAACACCAATGGTGGGCACAGAGGCAGACTCGATCAAACTGATATTGACATGTGGGTCTGTTTGATGATCTGCAGCTAAGATAGCGGCAGTAAGCCAACCCGCACTACCACCACCGACAACCACAATATCCACCTGCCTTTTAAAAAAAGGCTTTTTATTTTCAGTGTTTGCGGGATTATCTGTTGCGAGTGACTCGTTTGCTTGCATCATAACTACTTCTTGTAAAAAAGTAGCCATCTTACGATGGCTACTTATTTCAGGACAACGACATCTTAGAACGAATAACGCGCACCAATGGCAAAACGACGACCTGTTTCAGTATAATTCACTAATTGTAGTGTATTACGTTCATGAGAACGTACTGACTCGTCAGTTAAGTTAATGGCTTCAATAAAGAACGTTAAGTTCTCGGTATAATCGTAGCTGGCACTGGCGTCCCATTGACCATAAGCTTCAACGTAAATAGGGTTTTGCAAACCTAAAGTATTCACTGTGGAGGCAAGGAACTTGTCACGCCAGTTATAGGCCAAACGCGCTTGGAAACCGTCTTTATCGTAGAAACCGACGACGTTGTAGGTATCACTCATACCCAGCAACGCAAATTGCTCGCCACGACTGAAGTTGTCGTATTCAAAGTCACCATCAACAAAAGTTGCGTTGGCAATCACACCAAAGCCTGTTTCGCCAAATAAATGTTGTAAGGCTAATTCCCAGCCGTCTAAATTCGCATCATCTTGGTTAACCGGAATAGTGATATCAAATGTTGCAGCAGTATCGCCAGGTACACCTAAGATAAAGCCGTTTGCGTCAACCGTATCAGGGTAATTGGTTCTGATGTAGTTACGAATCGCTGTAGCATTATTGCCGACGGCAGCAACGGCTTCAGCATAACGAGGGCCTTGTGCCGGATGCGGTAAATTAAAGGTTTGCTCTTCAACGGTAGTACGACCGATAAAGTTCTTCGCCTTCTTCTTGAAGTAACCCACGGCCATGTAACTGCCTTCGTCGTAATACCACTCTAAAGACAAGTCTAGGTTGGTTGATTCAAACGGGTCTAGATCTGGGTTACCACGTCCACCGGTACCACCGTCAATCCGCACTAAGGCATTCAGCGTTTGTCCACCTTGGATATCGGCATAGCTTGGACGAGCCAATGTTTTACTGACCGAGGTACGGAAAATTACATCTTCAACCACTTCAATGTTGAAATCGACATTGGGCAGTACGTTAGTGTAATCACCGGTTAGCTCAGTAAAGTCACTTTCACCAGTGCTGATCAAGTTGAATTCGTTATCACCTGCCCAAGCAATACCACTGTAGACCGGTACTAAGGCGTTTGATGTAACGTCGGTTTTCTCGTAACGCACACCCGCGGTTAAGCCATAAAAACGCTCACCAATTTCACCGGAGAAATTTAACTGCACATAAGCAGCTTTTTGTTCTTCCGTAGTACGGCGGTCCGTGGTCATGTTAGACGAAGCACAGAACGAGGTACCGCAATCACCCACTTGACCCAAGGCACCATATTTATCATTGGCAATTTGGCGGATGGTATTGAAGTCCCAACGGAAGAACTCTTTCAGCATATCGCTGCTGGTGCTTGCGCTGAAGTTATCGCCCAACTGATCAAGCTGGAACACTGACGGATTGATATCGCCAGCGGCACCTAAACCACCCCAGTTATCTTGTTGCACGTTAGAGAATGCTGAACGGTTTTTGGTTTCTGAACTTGTTACACCAAAGTCAATGCTGTTTAAGATGCCATCGTCAAAGGTATAGTTTCCGCGAAGTTGCAGTTGGTCAATGTCACTGCGCATTTGGCTATTACGAAATGAACTACCGGTTACTCGCATATCTTCACCGCGAATACCAGTAAAACCGGGGGGATAACCAATGGCTAAAGTAGGTAAGTCAGTGTCAAAACGTGCGGTAGTGAGAGTACGCACGAAAGTCGCCATACCAATAACGTTGTTGCTACCAAAGGGGCTGTTTGGGCTAGAATCAGCTGACGAGCTATGATAGTCCAACTCTAACTTTAAGTTGTCACTTGCTTGCCAGTTAACATTGAAACCTAAAGACTTATTCTCGTTTACGGTTGAGAACTGCCCACCACCCATGGCTAAATCGCCAGGAGCACCAAAAGCTTCAGAATAGACAATGGGTGCTGCTACTGGGCCATCGCTCCACACACCTGAAGAAGGGCCGAAGTTAAACCAGGCAGAAACATCATTGTAACGATCTGACACTTCATTTTTTGCATAAGTGTAATCTAAGGTTGTTCTTACTGAGTCAACCGGTTGATACTGCAGTACTAACTGACCATTAGTACGGGTTCTTTCTACTTCATGAAACGCATAACCTAAGCTTTGTGGTACGGAGTAGATTGAGTCAGCAGCTGGGTAATTTTGATGAGCATTGGCACCATCAGGGATTAAACCACCCCAATCTGCATTACCACCATCCCAGTCAAAACCATTTACGGTGCCAGGAAAAGTTCGCCAGCCGCCGCTATTGGCTTGCTTGTTGCCGCTATCACGCTGCTGGTATGAGCCGCTAATGGCGACACCAAATTTGTCGTCATTAAAAGTATTGCTGTATAAGCCTGATAGCTCTGGCGTGATGCTGGCGCCTTCGTCAGTTGACTGGTCCATTACACCTTTGATACCAAAGCTGGCTTTCTCGCCGGGAGCATTCAATGGTTTAGTCGTTAAAATGTTAATGGTTGAGCCCATACCACCGGTAGCGATAGTGGCACGACCCGTTTTATACACTTCAACTCCTGAAATACCCTCAGAAGCGATGTTTGCAAAATCATACGAACGAGAAGATGAGGCTGAGGTCGCTTCCAGTGACGAAGCGGGCATTTGCCGGCCATTTAACATCACTAAGTTAAAATCTGGGCCAAAACCTCGCACCGTAACGCGGCTACCTTCACCGTTTGAACGGTCGATAGCCACACCCGTGATCCGTTGCAAGGATTCTGCAAGGTTAGTGTCTGGAAATTTACCAATATCTTCTGCAGAGATGGCATCAACCACGCCGACAGAGCTGCGTTTAACATCCATCGACTTAATTAAACTGCCACGAATGCCCGAAACTTGAATTATTTCAATATCACTGTTTTCGTCCGCAGCGGCTTCTTGCGCGAAACCAGGCGCCATCATGCCGGCGCCTGTAATCAGTGACAAACTCATCGCTATGCGCGACAGCTTGAAACGTGTTTGATTCATACCTTTCTCCCGTGTTTCCTGTATTTTTGCTATTTTATTATATGCTTCGCTTACATTTTAATGACATTTGCAGGCACAAAAATGTAAGCGCTTACACAACTTAGTTGATTAATATTTCTACGTCAAGACAGACCAGTAAAAAGATGCACAAATGTGTGGCAATAAAAGTTCACTTTTAGTGCACTGAGAACAATGAAAATAAAGGTTTCTGGCTAAAAAACTGCTGAAAAAAGGCTTTAATTACCAAATCACGCTAAATTGCCTTATTTTGGTGCACTACAATTTTTAGGGTACTTAGCTACCACTGTTTTCTCCGCACTTACCACTTGATGCAATCTTTACGCATAAAAACTTTCATCCTGCGAACGCACCAACAATTAACTCACTTCAACTATTAGCTGTTTTGCACAAATGGCAAAAATTCAGAACAGGCTCTTTCTAAAAAGATTTACTTTCCCTCAGTTCAAGACACTCTCTTTTCAAGAATGAAGTTCACCATCACACGCCTCGTTTGTTGACCCAGTTCAGTATGCCGCTCCACACCAACACGCTAAATTTGTCATTATTTAGGATAATTGTTAACATAAACCCTCGTTGGGGAGTAGCCTGCTTTCGAAATTTGGAAGAATTCGTATCAACATAATTGGCCACATGCCATGGTGCGAATACCTCTTGGTTGGCGAGACCATCGATATATCCATGCCCAAGGTCGGGCGTGTGGATATATCGTGGACTTGATATGCCCGACCGGAGCCAACTAAATGAACCCAATTCCGCTTATTTTACTTGCCTTTGCTATGTCCACAGATGCTTTCGCTGCTGCGATTGGTAAAGGTGCAACCCTTAAAAAACCACGATTGATAGAAGCTTTCAAAATCGGACTCATCTTTGGTTTTATCGAAGCAATCACGCCGCTTGTAGGCTGGTTAATAGGAAAGTCAGCCTCAGAATATGTAGAAGCTTGGGATCACTGGATTGCCTTTTCACTCTTGACGATTCTGGGTCTGCATATGATTTATGAAGGTACAAAGCCGGCTGGAAATGATGAAGAACAAGAAACTGGAAAGTCTTTATTTCGAATCTGCCTAACGGCATTTAGTACAAGCATTGACGCAATGGTGGTTGGTGTGAGTCTTGCGTTCATCAACGTCAACATTTGGATAGCCGCAGCTTTGATTGGATTTGCGACGACACTGATGGTGACTATTGGCATAATGCTAGGGCGTGCAATAGGCTCGGTTATAGGGCACAGAGCTGAGATTTTTGGCGGCCTTACGCTAATTGCGGTTGGGTCATTAACATTGTACAGTCATTTGTAATTTTTTTTCGAGGCACCAATCGTTGTGGAGGCCAGCAATCTTTTATTCGGTGCGGCCCCACGTATTATTAACACAGCGCACTGGCTCGACAGTTACTGGTACCCACAACGGGCATCGAGGCATTAGCACTTAACAGCGTTTTTTACTCGTCATATCTTTTAAACTCATACATCGATAATTACATGAATGGGATACTGACTGATAAAAGCGAGAAACAGAAACACCTCGCTGAACCATCACATATATGCGAAAGCCGGCTTTATCTCACAACCGAATATGTTTTCTAGTTTGTTTAAACTGTAAATTAAAGTTCAATAGGATTAATTTTCTCTGAATAATATTGATTGCATCATAACTGTAAGAGCTGCATATACAACATCGGAGGATGACATGGCAGACGTTCAGAAAGCCTTAGAAACACAAATCAAGAATATTGAAACGCGTACTGGGAAGACGATAGATCAGCTTAAATCGCTTGCTCAGGATTGCGGCCTCACCAAGCACAGCGAAATCGTCAATATGTTAAAAAGCGACCTTGGAGTTGGACATGGCGATGCAAACACCATTGCTCATTTAGCCAAAACATTAACTCAAACAGATAACAGCATTGTCGTCGGTCCAATTGATGCTCTTTATGTTGGCCCCAAAGCAGCTCTTCGCCAGATTCATGAATCGCTCCTTGCGCAAATGGAAAATTTTGGATCATTCGAGTCTGCTCCAAAACAAAAATACGTCAGCTACCGCAGAAAGAAGCAGTTTGCCACGATAGGCCCTGTAACCAAAACGCGAGTGGAACTTGGACTAAACATTAAAGAGCTTCCAGCTTCTCCGCGTCTCGAAAAGCTACCAGATGGGCAGATGTGCAAATTTCGCGTGAAGCTGACAGATGCAACGCAAGTTGATGCGGAGCTTATTGCATGGATAAAGATGGCTTATGACGCAGCAGGTTAGTAGCAGATCTGACAATTAACGAAGCTTTCTTAACCAATCCAGCTTCTCATAGCTTATGCCCATTACTGACTTCAGTAATGAACATAAGCTAGCATTTTTTTCTATACCAAATTTAGAGCAAATTATTTTTTACGTACCAAATACAATTTTCCCCAACAAAAAAAACAAAATCAATGGCTTATTCAACTGTTACACTTTTGGCCAAATTTCTTGGCTGATCTACGTCGGTGCCCTTAATGATTGCAACATAGTAGCTCAGCAGCTGCAATGGCAAGGTATACACCACTGGTGCCAACCATTCGTGAGTATGTGGTACATTGATCACTCGCATGGTGGCATCTGATTTAAACTGCGCGTCAGCATCGGCGAACACATACAAGATACCGCCACGGGCGCGCACTTCTTCGACGTTCGACTTCAGCTTTTCTAACAAGTCATTGTTTGGCGCGACAACGATGATCGGCATATCGGCATCAATTAACGCGAGCGGGCCATGTTTTAACTCGCCCGCGGCATAAGCCTCGGCATGAATGTATGAGATTTCTTTAAGTTTTAATGCACCTTCCATCGCAATCGGATACTGGTCACCACGGCCTAAAAATAGCGCATGGTGCTTATCAGCAAATTCTTCGGCTAAGGCTTCAATCTGTGGTGCCAACGCTAAAGTTTCTTCTAACTTGGCCGGTAAACTTTTCAGGGCATGAGTTAATTCACGCTGCTTTTCAAGGCTTAAGCCGTTGTATTTACCTACCGCCATGGTCAACATGGCTAAACCCACTAACTGCGTGGTAAATGCCTTAGTAGAGGCAACACCAATTTCTGCGCCAGCACGGGTCATAAAGGCTAAGTCAGATTCACGAACCAGTGATGAACCCGCCACGTTACAAATGGTTAAACTGCCTAAGTAACCGGCTTCTTTCGCTAAGCGCAGCGCGGCTAGGGTATCGGCGGTTTCACCTGATTGCGAGATACTGACCAATAAGCTGTTAGGCTGCACAAAAGATTTGCGGTAACGGAATTCTGAAGCGATTTCGACATTACAAGATACGCCGCCTAATGACTCCAACCAATAACGCGCCACCATACCAGAGTGATAACTGGTGCCACAGGCAACAATTTGAATATGCTTAACTTTTTTGAATAGCTCAGCTGCGCCATTACCAAAGGTTTCGTCTAGCACGCTATCATTGCTTAAACGGCCTTCTAAGGTGTTGTTGATCGCTTGTGGCTGCTCATAAGTTTCTTTGAGCATAAAGTGACGATATTGGCCTTTATCACCGGCATCGTAACTGACGTTAGATTCATGCACTTCACGCTCAACCGCGTTACCGTCTTTATCGAAAATACTGACGCTTTGTCGGGTAATTTCTGCTACATCGCCTTCTTCTAAAAACATAAAGCGACGGGTTACCGGCAATAAGGCCAGCTGATCAGAGGCAATAAAGTTCTCACCGATACCTAAACCAATCACCAAGGGGCTACCTGAACGGGCCACCACTACACGGCTAGGATCGGTTTTATCTAATAACACGGTACCGTAAGCGCCATGCAGCTGTTTTACCGTTGCTTGCACGGCTGCTAACAGTGAACTAGCTTGCTTTAATTCTTCTTCTACTAGGTGGGCAATTACTTCGGTATCGGTGTCTGAGGTAAACACATAACCTTTCGTTTTAAGCGCTTCGCGCAGCGGGTTATGATTTTCAATAATACCGTTGTGTACCACGATGATATTGCTAGAAATATGAGGGTGCGCATTGCGTTCACTTGGCTCACCATGCGTTGCCCAGCGCGTATGCGCAATACCCGTACCGCCAAGCACCGGCGCTAATGCCACCGCATCGGCTAGCTCTTTTACTTTACCTAAACGGCGTAAACGCTGTAACTCACCTTGCTGGTTAACAACCGCCACGCCGGCCGAGTCATAACCGCGATATTCTAAACGGCGCAAACCTTCAACTAAAATATCAACCACATCACGCTGCGCAACTGCGCCAACAATGCCACACATATTCTTACTCCGTTAAATTAACTAAAAGGGTTCGCAAAATTGCTATTTAATACGCTGCGCGGATCACGCTAACGCCTTGCTGTTCTATTTCCGCAGCCTGAGCAGCGGATAAACCGGTGTCGGTCACCAATACTTTGATCATTGACCAAGGTAATTCTAAATTGTGTATTTTTCGCCCCAACTTGTCTGATTCCAGCATCACGATGACTTCGCGCGAGACCTCAGCCATAACTCGGCTTAAGCTGTATAACTCATTGTAAGTAGTTGTACCGCGAGCTAAATCGATGCCATCGGCGCCAATAAACAGTTGGTCGAAGTCGTAATTACGTAACATTTGCTCGGCTAATTGCCCTTGAAACGCTTCAGACTGCGGATCCCAAGTACCGCCGGTTAAAAGTAGCGTCGGCTCGTTTTCCAACTCTCGCAAGGCATTGGCAATAGCTAATGAATTAGTCATGACCACAAGGCCACGTTTTTGCACTAGTTCTGGCAATAGCGCCGCCGTTGTGCGGCCACTGTCGATAATAATTCGGTAATGATCTTTAATCAGCGTCGCAGCCGCTTTAGCAATTGCTAACTTTCGTTCTGAAACTTTCGCTAAACTACTATCAGAAATAAAATCTTGTGGTACCGGCACAGCACCACCGTAACGACGTAATAATAAGCCGGCAGCCTCTAGGGCAGTTAAATCTTTACGGATGGTCACTTCGGACGTGTTAAATTGCTCCGCCAGCTGCTCAACGGTCACTTCGCCTTGTTTTTGCAATTGGGCAACAATCAAATGCCGACGCTGTTGTGTGTTACGTTTGTTCATTTCTTTCACTTAGTTTCGAAACGAAAGGCATTTTAGCGATTTCTGCTGCTTTTGCAAGCAATAGCAAAAAACCAAACGTATTAATGATAATTATTTGCATTTGCGTTTAGGTTGTTTTATAGTCTGCGCTATCAACGGATGGAGGTGAGCTTTTGCTCTGATACGGATGTTCTGGTCGTTGTTAATGTTGTCCTGCATTTATGGGGAGCTTAGGCTCCCCACTTTTTTACAACCACCTGCCACCTTGTTCTGTCTTAGCCGAGAAACGATAGCTGTTAACGACTTTTCCCCGCCGGTAAAAAGGCAATTCGCCCTTGTTGCACGGTCATATTTATCGGTAGTGCGGTTAATAATTTTACCGTTGGATCGCTGGTATCCAATTTATAAACTGGGTTAGTCGCCAAAAATTGATTCACTATCTGTAATAACTCATTGGTAACCGGCGTAAGGTTACCTCGGTAGCCTGCAGCTTCAATCGAAGAGTCGAGTAATTTTACTGAGCGCACAAATACCGCTTTTTGTTCCGCATCATAATAAGGAGCCCCTTCAACCTGCAGTTGCATACTGGCAGGATACGTTAAACCGAACAGGCTTAAGGTTGCCGAAGCAGCAGTGTTAATTTGCACCAGATCGCTATTATCCGGGCCAATTTTAACTGCCATACTGTCGACCGCCAGCTTTAAAGGGATCCCGGCAACATTGGCTTGTCGCGTTAACTCAGGGATTTGCTGGCTAATCATCTGCTCTAATTGTGTTTCAGAAACAGAGTAAACCGGCATTTGGCCCAATTGACTGCAACCGACCAGCAAAATCGTTAAAATAAATAACCCTATTTTTCGCATTATCTTGTCCTGTTTATTGAGTTAAGTTGCAGCCTTGCTAATAGGCTTTGATCTAATTAACCTTACCTTAGTTAAACTTAGTATAGGCTGAATGTGAGCAACGCTTACCTGTAAAGGCCTTTTTCTTTGCGTTAGCACGAATAATCCACGGTAAACTCCATGATGTTTTAGTTTTTTTGCCTGTTTTCAAAAGTAGATCAAACGTATTTTGTTACCTTATGCTAGCCTTGAAGCTAAGCTATAAGAATTAGGTGGCTATGACTGCATTACTGCAAAAGGTATTTAATCGCGTTTCACATGCCAATATTTTCGCGATCCCGGCAATAATCGCGTTGATTATTTTGATTTTTTCCCCCTTTGTCAGTCGGCTGATCCCTGGCATTAGCAACATAAATTACCTACCGCTACACTCTATTTTAGAAATTATTTCGGTTAGTTTTGCCTTTATGATTTTTGCCGTCAGTGCAGAGCGCATTCTGATCAGCATGAGTATCCGCACCGCGATCTTGGCTTGTGCTTTTTTGGCTGTAGTCTGTTTTGATTTATCGCATTTATTATCTTTTACTGGCATGCCTGACTATGTCACCCCTAGCGGCCCACAAAAAACCATTTATTTCTGGCTTGCAGCCCGCTTCACCGCCGCTGTAGCATTATTATTAGCAGTACTGCCACTGGCCAATCGGCCCATTAAACGAGCCGTCTTTGTAAGTATGCTGGTCATAACCGTAGCGATAATTGCGCTAGTACATATGGTTATTTTTTATCACGCCAACGCATTACCCACGGTCTATGTGCCACAGCAAGGCCTAACCTTAACCAAAATTGCTGCGGAATATCTGTTTATTAGTTTGAATATTCTGACCATCTTATGGATGCGCTTTGGCTATGCTCAAAACACTCACTATTATGCGCCAGCTTTATATACGGCAATGTGGTGCTTAGTCTGTAGCGGCTTTTACTTCACTTTATATCTTGATATGCATGACGCCTTTAATGCTGTTGGCCATGTTTTTAAAATTGCAGCTTATTTATTTTTGTACCGTGCGCTGCTGCATGAAGTGCTGAGCAAACCTTATTTAACGCTGATAGAACGAGAAGCGGATATCTCTGCCACTTTGGCGGCTATCCCTGATGTGTTATTTGAAGTGGATGATGAAGAGCGCTTTTGTCAGGTTAAAAATACCGATAAAGTCCCCATGTACCTGCCACCTGAGCATTTTTTAGGGAAAACCTTAGCGCAATGCATGCCGAAAGAGGCTTATATTGCGGGTCAAAAAGCTATTGCTCAAGCGCGCCAGTCAGGCCGCTCTGAACCTTGTAGTTATCCTTTACTTATCGAAGGTAAAGTTTTCTGGTTTCAAGTGATTGCTGCACGTCGACAAGCCAAGTCAAATAAACCTCACTTTGTCTTAGCGGTGCGAGATATCACCCAGCAAATGTTAGCGGAAGCGGAACTGAAGGTAAATGCGTTGGCATTTTATACCCGTGAAGGCATTATGATTACCGATGCCAATAATCATATTATTAAAGTCAACCCGGCTTTTTCTTTCATTACCGGCTATGAAGCCCATGAAGTCGTTGGCAAATCACCGTCAATATTAAGCTCGGGGCAACATGATGCCGCCTTTTACAAAAAAATGTGGCTAGCGCTAAGTGAAAACGGTTTATGGCAAGGTGAGATTTACAATAAACGCAAAAATGGTGAGATATTTCCTGAGCAAGTCGTTATCAATGCTTTAACCGATCAGCAAGGCACTGTTACTCATTATATCGCCAGCTTTAATGACATTAGCAAAGCAAAAGCAGACCAGCAATATATTCATCAATTGGCGTTTTATGACCCGCTGACCAAATTACCCAATCGACGTTTATTAATCGAGCGCACTGCGCAAGCACAAACGCATAGTGATCGCAGCGGGCATTACGCTGCCTTGTTTTTTATTGATCTCGACCACTTTAAACAACTGAATGATAGCCTTGGCCATTCATATGGTGATGAACTATTGCGGCAACTTAGTGAGCGTTTACAGCAGGCCATTCGGGAACAAGATACTTTAGCAAGACCAGGCGGCGATGAGTTTATTTTGTTAGCGCAATTCAACAGCAGTGAACTAACCAAAGCCACGGAGGATGCCCATCAGTTGGGCCACAAGTTATTAGAGATCATCAACAACCCTTTTGAATTGAAACAACATCACTATCAAATTTCAGCCAGTATTGGGATAGCGTTGTTTAACGATAATAAGAAAAATATTGATGATTTAATGTCTTCAGCTGATCTTGCGATGTATCACTCGAAAGAAATGGGGCGTAATCAACTGTACTTTTTCGAACCGGGAATGCACAAAACACTACGAAAAAAACAACGGTTAGAACAATCATTAAAACAAGCAATCAGTAAACAACAACTAAAATTGTTTTATCAACCTAAAGTTAATAGCCAAGGTCAGATCGTCAGCTACGAAGCACTGATCCGCTGGTTTCATCCAGAATTTGGTTTGATTACACCTAACGACTTTATCCCTTTAGCGGAAAACTCATATCTTATTAATGAAATAGGCGAATGGGTGTTAACAACGGCTTGTCAGCAAATACGCGTATTCCAACAACAAGGTACTCCTTTGCCCATTGCCGTTAATGTCAGCGAGCGACAATTAGTGCAGAAAAACTTTGTTGAAATTGTCAGCAGTATTGTGCAAAACAGTGGTATTGATCCCCACCTTTTAGAGCTTGAAATAACCGAAAGCATGCTTAATGAAGATTTGGAAAATACACGAATAAAACTACTGGCGTTAAGCAAGCTGGGCATCACATTTTCACTTGACGATTTTGGTACGGGTTATTCCTCGCTGATTTATTTAAAAAATCTACCGATCAACGTTCTTAAAATTGACCGATCTTTTGTGCATGAGTTTTTAACCCAAGAAACCGATTTGGCTATTGTAAAAACCATTATCGCCATGGCAAAGTCGTTATCATTGCATGTGGTTGCAGAAGGTGTTGAGCAACAAGAGCAATTTGAAATGTTAATGAGTTTAGGTTGCGATTTGTTTCAAGGCTACTTATTTGGTAAACCCGAGCCACTTACACCGCCAGAGCCGACAGAATAAGTCTGGTCGGCTCGCGAGCACATATTAAGTTATGTTATGCTCAAATCGCTACCCCAAGGGATACCTCATAACTAGAACGAGAACACTATGGCACTGATACTAAAACTGATTGCCGGCATTGTGCTGGGCATGTTGTGTGGTCTGTTTGCACCGCACTGGCTAACGCAACTACTGCTAACCTTTAAAGGCCTATTTGGCCAACTGCTATTTTTCACCATCCCATTATTAATCTTATTTTTTATTACCAGTGGTATTGCGGCCTTGCCTCGCAATTCAGGTAAATTACTGGGCCGCACGCTGGGTATTGCCTATTTATCGACGATTTGCGCAGGTACCTTAGCCTTTATCGTTGCGGCGTTAGTTGTGCCGATGCTGGCGCCTGCAACTGCCGATTTAGCCAGTATTGATGGCGTAAATTTAACACCTTATATCGAGATGAATATTCCACCGGTGTTTAATGTAATGACCGCTCTTGCACTCGCCTTTGTATTTGGTTTAGGTATTGCTAGTACGCAAGCCACTTCGTTAAAGCAATTATCTGATCAAGGCCGCGATATTATTCAGCTGTTATTGAGCAAAATTATCATTCCCTTTTTACCGCTTTATATCGCAGGCGTTTTCGCGCAAATGGCGGCGGCAGGTACGGTGTTTGTTACCTTAAAAACCTTTGGCATTGTGTTAGTTTTAGCCTTGGTTCTCCATTGGTTATGGATTGTACTGCTGTTTACTGTTGCAGGTTTAAAAGCGGGTAAATCACCACTGAGCTTAATCAAAACCATGTTGCCCGCCTACTTTACTGCGCTGGGTACCATGTCGAGTGCAGCCACGATCCCGGTATCACTGCAGGCCACCAAAAATAATGGCGTGAAAGAAGACGTTGCCAATTTTGCAGTACCCTTATGTGCCACGGTGCATTTATCAGGCTCGACCATTACTATCGTCAGTTGCGCTGTGGCAGTGATCATGATGAAGAGCAATCTGGAGATCCCATCTTTATTTACCATGTTGCCGTTTATCCTTACCTTAGGTGTGGTGATGTTGGCGGCGCCAGGTGTTCCTGGTGGCGCAGTGATGTCGGCCGTGGGCTTACTTGGTTCAATGCTCGGTTTTGGCGAAGGCGCTATTGCCCTGATGATTGCCCTCTATATGGCGCAAGATAGCTTTGGTACCGCCTGTAATGTCACCGGCGACGGTGCCATTGCCGTGTTAGTAGATCAAGCCGACTAACCGTAAACCGGCATATCGCCAAGCGATGTGCCGGTATCAAACACACAATAATTTTTTAATAAAAGAGCTGTTAATGACCATTTCTTCGCCCTGTGTGGCATGCTGCAAATTAGATGAGCACAAAGTGTGTGTTGGTTGTTACCGACATATCAATGAAATTGTCGACTGGAATCGGCAAAGTGAAGCCGACCTAGTATTAATTATGCAAAAAGTCGCCTTACGCCGCGAACACTATCAGCAACAAGATGCCAATAGTATCGCCACCTCACCGATCACCCAAGCTGAATGGCAAGCGGCAAAAGCCAAGCGTAAATAAGCGTAAAACACCGTGTTGTGTTGCCATCCGTGCAACAACAAAAAAACCATCACAGATATACTGCAACTGACCGCAAGCATCACAACCAAGTATTCAGCTAATCTGTATAGTAAACCTGAGTTGACTCAAACTAGGATCGATTATGTTTACTGCCCGTACTTATCTGGCTGCCTTGTTACTCGCAGCCTTACCCGCACAAGCTCAACAAAATGATAATAAACAACAAATGTTGCATGCGATTGCCGAAGCCCCTTCTGCCGACAATATTAAACGCGATATTGAGAAGCTAGTGAGTTTTGGTACTCGCCATACTTTGTCTGAAACCGAATCGGATACGCGTGGTATTGGCGCAGCACGACGCTGGATCAAAGCTGAATTTGAAAAAATCTCCGCTGAATGTGGAGGCTGTTTAGAAGTATCTTATTCTACAGGGATGATCAGCGGTGAAGCACGCATCCCCAATGCCACGGAAGTAGTCAGTGTTATTGCCATCCAACGCGGTAAAACCGACCCTAATCGTTTCGTCATTATGTCAGGTGATATTGATTCTCGGGTATCCGATGTGATGGATTTTACCAGTGATGCGCCAGGTGCGAATGATAACGCTTCGGGTGTTGCCGGCACGTTAGAAGCCGCCCGCGTATTAAGCCAATATCAATTTAACGGTAGCATTGTTTATGCGGCTTTAGCTGGTGAAGAACAAGGCTTATTTGGCGGCAAAATCTTAGCACAACAAGCCAAAGACGCAGGCTGGCGCATTAAAGCGGTATTAAACAACGATATGATTGGCAATACCGCCGGAATTAACGGTGTGGTCGACAACACCACGGCGCGCGTGTTTGCTGAAGGCACTCGGGCCAACGAAACCGAAGCCGAAGCGCGCAGTCGCCGCTTTACTGGCGGTGAAAACGACTCACCGACGCGTAACCTTGCCCGTTATATTGATTTGATCGCAGATAACTACATGACTAACTTAGATGTGATGCCAGTCTATCGGTTAGATCGTTTTGCCCGTGGTGGTCATCATCGGCCTTTTAACGATTTAGGCTACCCAGCCGTACGTATTATGGAAACCAATGAGCACTATGATCGCCAGCATCAAGATTTACGCACCGAAAATGGCATCGTTTATGGCGACACCATTGATGGCGTTGATTTTGCGTATGCCGCAAAACTAACGGCCCTGAATGCCGTTAGCTTAGCCAGTTTATCTTGGTCACCTAATCCACCTGCCGACGTAACGATTAAAGGCGCAGTAAGTGCCAATACCACTTTGTCATGGGCCGCTCCCTTGCCGCAAGAAGACAAACTGGTAAAAGGTTATAAGATTTACTGGCGTTATACCGACGCTTCAGCTTGGCAATTTAGCCGTGAAGTGGGCAAGGTAACCGAATTTACCTTGGAAAACGTAGTCATTGATAACTACTTTTTTGGTGTAGCCAGTGTTAGCCAAGATGGCATTGAAAGCCCTGTGGTCTTTCCAGGCGCAGCGGGTTCCTTTGGTAATTAAACATCAATGAGCCTAAGCATTTACGGTAAGCTTTTACAGTAAGTACCCCAGGCTAAACTAAAACAAAAAAGCCGGTCTTTTCATGACCGGCTTTTTATTAGCGCTTAAGACGCGCGTTTATTTTTTAATTTTAACTGGGCGCTGCCAGTCAGTAATATGCCGCTGTTTAGCACGAGCGACGACTAACTCACCCGCTTCGGCATCACGGGTTAATACGGTTCCGGCACCCACAGTCGCATTTTTACCTACGGTTACCGGTGCAACCAGCGCACTATTTGAACCAATAAAGGCCCCATCTTCGATAGTTGTGACAAACTTATTGGCACCATCGTAGTTACAGGTAATGGTTCCGGCGCCAACATTCACTTTGTCACCAATGACCGCATCACCTAAATATGTTAAGTGATTCGCCTTAGAGCCTTGGCCTAAGGTGGTTTTTTTCATCTCGACAAAGTTACCAACATGGCTGTCATCTAGCATAACCGTGTCTGGTCGTAAACGAGCAAAAGGGCCAACCGAGCAACCACTGCCTACGCGGGCTTTTTCAATCATCGAGTTAGCTTTTATCTCGGTGTTATCGCCGATAACACAGTCTTTTAAAATACAGTTAGCGCCAATGGTTACGCCTTTACCCAATACCACCTTGCCTTCAAAAATAACGTTGATATCAATCATTACGTCATTGCCTACTTCAACACTGCCGCGCACATCAATACGTGCAGGATCCCGCAGGTTAGCGCCAGATAGCATCAGTTCTTCTGCTTTACGCTGCTGATAGGCCCGCTCTAATGCCGCTAATTGCACGCGGTTATTAGCCCCTTCGACTTCCATCGGATTTTGCGGATGTGCCGTCGTAATGGCGACACCTTCGCTGTGCGCCATGGCAATAATGTCGGTGAGGTAATATTCGCCTTGCGCATTGCTATTCGATAAGCGGCCTAACCAGCCTTTAAGCTGTTTGCCTGGCAGCGCCATAATGCCGCTGTTGACTTCAGTGATCTTAAGCTGCTCGGCTGTGGCATCTTTTTGTTCAACAATGCCTGTTACTTTGCCGTTTTCCCGCACGATACGGCCATAACCGGTTGGGTTAACTAAGTTCACCGTTAAGATAGCCAAACCGTCAGCGGGTTTAACGGCTAACAATTGCTGCAAGGTTTCAATACGGGTTAACGGCACATCGCCGTATAACACCAGTACCGTATCGTCATCGGCGATATTGGGGATGGCTTGCGCCACCGCATGGCCAGTACCCAACTGTTCGGCTTGCAACACCCAATGCAGTGGCTGTTCACCCATGGCCGCTTTTAATGCGTCAGCACCATAGCCATAAACCAGTTGCGGTTTAGCTGCACCAAGCGCACGCGCAGTATCAATAACGTGTTGTACCATTGGCCGCTCAGCCACCTTGTGCAATACCTTAGGTAAGTCTGATTTCATACGGGTGCCTTTACCGGCAGCCAAGATCACTACATTTAATGCCATAACCAATTATCCTTAACGTTTTAATGCGGCTATTCTACCTGAAAACACCATGGCTTGTGGACGTTTGCGGTTTAGATTTTGTTCATCTGGCGCTGCTTAATAAGCAGACACAGGTAAGTACGCCTTTTGCGATGGGTAAATCGTAATAAATAGCCATGGCCGCAGCTGTGGCCTGTGCTCAGTGCTCAGTGCTCAGTGCTCAGTGCTCAGTGCTCAGTGCTCAGTGCTCAGTGCTAAGCTATAGCGATCTCGACTAACAAGTCTACAGACTAGTAACCGGGTTATTAACAAATAAAAAGGGCTAACACCAACGGTGCTAACCCTTTTAGTTGCTCATTAAAAAGCGATTTAATTCGCAGCTTGTTTATCGCCAATATATTTATCAAAGAAAGCTAACATCTTTTGCCAGCGCTCAACGTTATTCTCTGGTTTATAAAAGCCATGGCCTTCTTTTTCTTTCACTAACCACTCATAAGGATGATTACGTTTATCCAGTTCTTCCCGTAAGCGGTGCGCGTGAATAATCGGCACGCGTCTATCCTCTTCACCATGAATGATAAATACCGGTGCTTTTAATTTATCCAAATGTTTAATCGGTGATTGCGCATCCAGTTGCTCTTGGTTACGGCCAATTGCCATTTCTAAATAATTAATACCGCTTTTACGTTCTTGAATATCACCATCGGTATACATTAAGTTTAAGTCAAAAACACCGACAAAACCGACGGTACATTTATACAAATCCGGTTCGCGC
The DNA here is from genome assembly GCF_052655985.1 of Alishewanella sp. HL-SH05. The sequence goes on along the minus strand of NZ_CP199753.1, from coordinate 258,417 downwards.
ACTGCACTCATTAAGGCGGCATAGCCACCATAAGAACCACCGTAAGCGCACACCCGATCTTGATTAACAATACCCTGCTCAACCAAATGCATGACACCATCTGTCATGTCATTAATCATTGTTGTGCCCCAATTCTGGTAACCGGCTTGTAAAAAGCTCCGTCCAAAACCGCCTGAGCCGCGAAAGTTTGGCTGTAACACCGCATAACCGTGTTGCGCTAACACTTTGGCATCTGGATTAATTTCTAAAAAATCCCTTGGACCATGCGGGCCTCCATGCGGATTCATAATTAAGGGTAAGTTTTTCGCTTCAACGCCACGAGGTAAGGTTAGGATGGCATGAATGTCTAAACCGTCTCGACTTTTATAAATAATGGCCTTCGTTTCAGCCAATAATTCTGACTTCATCCAAGGACGGCCATTTAACAAAAAGCTTAACTGATTATTTTTGGTGTCAAACAGATAAAACTCTGGCGGATGGTTAGCCGAACGCGTGGTAAGGACCAAAATACTGTTGTCTCGAGTTGCTGAGTTAATAGCAATTTTCTTTCCTGGAAAGGCCGCTTTTAAGCTTTGTAAGTAACCACTGAAGGTTTTATCTTTAACGTCAGCAAAAAACACATCCTCATGCGTGTCATATTCATAAGAAGCGCCTATCACTTCTTTTAAAAACCCGTCTTCGATACTGAAACTCGGTGTAACATCTACTTTAGGATGATGAGCTAGTATTTCTTCTTTACCCGTTTCTGGATCCATAACACTTAACGCTTTGGTATCCGTTTGAGTATCACTTATCCCCACTACTCTTTTATTATCCGCTAAAAACGCGATGGGTAAAAAACTACCATCACGCTGGCCATAACGGCGTAAAGTAACCCAATCTGATTTTTCATCCTTGCGGTACATCATGACCATTTCGTTGTCATTATCTTGGTCTTCACCCACCGCCATCCGTGCTACACCGTTATTGTCAGTAATCATGCCTGAAGAGCGCATTGGTGCTCTGGCCACCTGCCTAGTACGACCATTTTCAATATTTAACCGCTTAACTAAACTAAATGACCCTTTACGGTTTGGTGTGCTGGTTGTAATAAGCACATACTTGTCATCATCTGGTAAATAGTTAATCACTTGTGCGGGATCTTTTTCTGTTTCAGAACGATAACCCGTTAGCATTCGGGCATTAGAGCCATCCGCATTTACCGCAAAGATTTCACCGGTGCCAACCGGTTGCTCTAAAGCACCGATATCACGCACTAAGGTGATCAATAAACGCTCATTATTAGCCCAGTCGATAGAGCCGATAGAATCTCGGCCAGTAAAGTGACGAACGCTGATAATTTTGTTTGATTTAATATCAATAACGTTGAGGTAAACGTTGCCTTCTTCACTGCGGCTAGTCGCCGCTAAGTATTTACCCGATGGCGATATTTCAATTTCAAGAAACTGGGAAGGGCGTGCAAAATCTTCCAAGGTTAACTCTGCTGCCTGCACAGAAACGACCGCAAAAAATAGGCAACTTATTAGTAGTGCTCTCATTTTATTTACCTCAATTTTTATCAAAGCGTAAGGCTAAATCGCTTTATTATTATTTAAATTCGCAACAACGCGTAAAATATCAAAATAAAAAAAGGGCTGTTATATAAGGTATCAGCCCATGTTTAAGATAATAATTTATCTGTTAATTGGCCGCTTGCTTATCACCGATATATTTATCAAAAAAGGCTAACATCTTTTGCCAGCGCTCAACGTTATTCTCTGGTTTATAAAAGCCATGGCCTTCTTTTTCTTTCACTAACCACTCATAAGGGTGGTTACGTTTTTTCAATTCATCACGCAGTACTTCGGCTTGGATCAGCGGCACGCGTTGATCTTCAGTGCCATGAATAATAAAGATAGGGGCTTTTAGCTTATCAAGATTTTTGATGGCCGATTGTGCATCTAAGCGCGCTTTATCACGGCCGATATACATTTCTAACGTATTTAAGCCGCCTTTTGATTCTGTGGTATCACCATGTTCATACATTAAATTCAAATCTGACATACCGACAAAGCTCACCGCACACTTATATAAATCAGGTTCACGCACCACGCTCATTAATGAAGCATAACCACCGTAAGACGCACCGTAAACACAAACGCGATTAGCATCAACCATGCCTTTATCGATCAGATGTTTCACGCCATCGGTCATATCATCGATCATAGTGGTGCCCCAGTTTAAATAGCCCTGCTGCAAGAAGGAACGGCCAAAACCACCTGATCCGCGAAAGTTTGGCTGTAACACCGCATAACCATGTTGAGCTAACACTTTGGCATCAGTATCAATTTCTAAATAATCCCGAATACCATGCGGGCCACCATGAGGTAATAAGATTAATGGTAAATTTTTAGCGGCTTTGTCTTTAGGTAAGGTCAGTACAGCATGAATATCTAAGCCATCACGCGAGGTGTAAAATATCGACGATGTTTGTGCCAACTGTTCAGCTTTCATCCAAGGCTGACCGTTCAAAAGATAACTTAATTGCATATTGCGCGTGTCAAACAGATAAAACTCACGCGGGTGATTGGCCGAATGAACAGTTAACACAGCCAAGCTGTTATCTTTAGTAATCGAGGTAAAATTAACTTTTTTGTCTGCAAAAGCGGCACGTAAACCTTGTAAATAACCACTAAACGTTTTGTCTTGAATATCTTCAAAGTAAACTTCTTCGTAGATATCATGTTCATACGAAGCACCGATGACTTCATTTATAAAGCCGTTTTTAATACTGTAGATTGCCGAAACATCCACTTTAGGATGATGGGCAATGATTTCCTCTTTGCCGGTTTCAGGATTAAGAATACTAATGGCTTGCGTATCGGTTTGCGTATCGCTAACGCCAAGCACATGTAAATTGTCAGGCATAAATGACAATGGCGTGAAAGAGCCATCACGTTGACCATAACGACGCAAAGTCTCCCAATCCGCTTTTTCATTTTTGCGGTACATCATGATCATTTCATTATCGTTTTCTTGATCGATACCAATAGCGATCCGTGCAACACCTGTGCGATCGGTCATCATGCCGGAAGAGCGCATTGGCGCGCGCGCCACTTGCCGAGCACGGCCATTTTCGATGTTCAGACGTTTAATTAAACTAAAAGACCCTTTGCGGTTGGGTGTTGATGTGACGATTAACACGTAATTTTCATCTTCGGGTAAATAGTTAATGACGGAAGCGGGCGTTTTTTCATTATCCGCACGGTAGCCCGTTAACATACGCGCATTAGAGCCATCGGCATTTACGGCAAAAATTTCACCCGTGCCCACCGGAGATTCTAAAGCACCAATATCACGCACTAAGGTAATTAAGATCCGCTCAGCATTAGCCCAATTAATTGAACCAATCGAATCTCGCCCCGTAAAATGACGAACACTAATAATTTGATTGGTTTTTATATCAATAATTTGCAAATAAATATTACCCTCATCACTGCGTGAAGTTGCAGCGAGGTATTTTCCGGTAGGTGATATTTTAATATCCAAAAACTGTGCAGGGCGTGCATAGTCTTCTAAAGTAAGATTTTGTGCCTGCACAACGATAAGGCATGATGCTATCAATAGTAGAAAACTATACAACGAGCGCATAAAACGATGTCCTGTTATTTTTTATTTTTGCCAACAATTTAATATAAATACCTTTCAGAATTGAAACAAGTTTTAAACGAATTTATCTGAGCTGTTAGTCTGCCAATTTTGGTTTATCACGCTATTTTTAGTCTTTGCACAAATTGTAGGCAAAAAAAAACCACCCTTAGGTGGTTTTTTATCATTTATCAATGGAAACTTATTTCTTACGCAGTTTTTGTATCACGCGCAGCTGAGCAATGGCTTCGGCCAATTGCGCGGCTGCTTCGGCGTAATTAAAGTCAGCGCTGGCATGCTGCATTGCTTCTTCTGCACGTTTCTGTGCGTCTAAAGCCGCTTGCTCATCTAAGTCTTCACCGCGTACCGCTATGTCTGCGAGCACCGTGATCATATCGGGTTGTACTTCAAGTACGCCACCGGCAACATAAATCAGGTGTTCTTCGCCAAACTGCTTTACGATACGGACCATGCCAGGTTTCAGGGTGGTCAGTAACGGGGCGTGGAAAGGTAACACACCTAACTCGCCCTCACTGCCTGTGACCTGCACGGATTCGACAAGGCCTGAGAAAATCTTTTCTTCGGCACTTACTACATCCAGTTGCACTGTCATCGCCATCTCGCTCTCCTAAAGCCTGAACTTAAAGTTTCTTCGCTTTTTCGATCGCTTCGTCGATTGAACCAACCATGTAAAACGCCTGTTCTGGCATATGGTCGTATTCACCGGCCAGGATACCTTTAAAGCCACGGATAGTTTCTTTCAGCGGAACGTATTTACCTGGCGAACCAGTGAATACTTCAGCAACGAAGAATGGCTGAGACAAGAAGCGTTGGATTTTACGCGCACGGTATACAGTTGTACGGTCTTCATCAGACAGTTCGTCCATACCTAAGATGGCAATAATATCTTTTAGCTCTTTGTAACGTTGCAATACCGTTTGTACGCCACGTGCCACTTCATAGTGCTCTTTACCGATAACCAATGGATCTAACTGACGAGAAGTTGAATCCAATGGGTCGATGGCTGGGTAAATACCCAGTGAAGCGATGTTACGGCTTAATACTACCGTTGCATCTAAGTGCGAGAACGTTGTTGCTGGTGATGGGTCAGTTAAGTCATCCGCAGGTACGTAAACGGCTTGAATAGACGTGATAGAACCGGTCTTAGTCGACGTGATACGCTCTTGTAGTACACCCATCTCTTCCGCTAGCGTTGGCTGGTAACCTACTGCTGAAGGCATACGACCTAACAACGCAGATACTTCAGTACCCGCTAGGGTATAACGATAGATGTTATCGACGAAAAACAGTACGTCACGGCCTTCATCACGGAATTTCTCAGCCATGGTTAAGCCGGTTAACGCAACGCGTAAACGGTTACCTGGTGGCTCGTTCATCTGACCGTATACCAACGATACTTTATCTAGTACGTTAGAGTCTTTCATTTCGTGATAGAAGTCGTTACCTTCCCGTGTACGCTCACCTACACCGGCGAATACTGAATAACCGCTGTGCTCGATGGCGATGTTACGGATCAGTTCCATCATGTTTACGGTTTTACCTACACCGGCACCACCGAACAGACCTACTTTACCACCTTTTGCGAACGGACAAACCAAGTCGATAACCTTGATACCGGTTTCCAACAAGGCATTTGACGCCGCTTGATCTTCATATGAAGGCGCAGCGCGGTGAATTGACCAACGCTCTTCTTCACCGATTGGGCCCGCTTCATCGATCGGCTCACCCAATACGTTCATAATACGGCCCAGAGTCGCTGTGCCGACTGGAACCTGAATTGCTTTACCGGTATTACTTACCGCTGAACCGCGACGTAAACCGTCTGTAGTACCCAGCGCGATAGTCCGTACCGTACCGCCACCCAGCTGCTGCTGAACTTCCAGCACTAAACCAGCTAGATCACCGTCGGTCACGTTTAACGCGTCATAGATACCAGGTACCGCATCTTGTGGAAAGTCGATATCCACAACGGCGCCAATGATTTGGACGACCTTACCTTGACTCATGATGTTTCCTCAAATTTGCAAAACTCTTAACCTTAGCCTACAGCTGCCGCACCTGCGACGATCTCGCTGAGCTCTTGGGTAATCGCGGCCTGACGTGCTTTGTTGTACACGAGTTTCAGGTCGTCCATCAGGTTACCAGCGTTGTCGGTTGCGGCTTTCATTGCCACCATCCGCGCTGCATGTTCACTGGCAGCGTTTTCAACAACACCTTGATAAACCTGAGATTCAATATAACGAGACAACAACATATCCAAAATAGGTTTCGGATCTGGCTCGTATAGATAGTCCCAATTATGCTCTTTTTGTGCGATGTCTGCTTTTGGCAGAGGTAACAGTTGATCGATCACTGGCTCTTGCTTCATGGTATTAACAAACTTGTTGTATACCAGGAATAAGCGGTCGATCCGGCCTTCGTTAAATGCTTGCAGCATTACTTGCACCGAACCAATCACATCAGCCAAACGTGGTACGTCACCTGAACCCGATTGTGCAGCGACCACTTTACCACCGAAGCGCTTGAAGAAGGCGGCGGCTTTATTACCGATTACGGCAAATTGAGCATCAACACCTTGCTGTTTCCAGTTCTTCAGTTCGATAGCGACTCGTTTAAACTCGTTGGTATTCAGGCCACCGCAAAGACCACGGTCAGTAGCAATGACGATGTAACCCACTCGTTTCACGTCACGATCCGCTAAATACGGATGACGATATTCGAGCGAACCATTCGCCACATTACCAATCACTTTGCGCATACCTTCAGCGTATGGGCGAGTTGCAGCCACGCGGTCTTGCGCTTTGCGCATTTTGCTGACCGCAACTTTTTCCATAGCACTGGTGATCTTGCGAGTATTATTAATACTCCCAATCTTACTTTTTATCTCTTTACCACCGGCCATGACTGTATCTCCGTTTTTTCAACGAATGGGGTGGCTAAGCCACCCACATTGCTTACCAGGTCTGCGTCGCTTTGAATTTATCAATAGCGGCTTTGAACGTAGACTCGATTTGGTCGTTGTAGTTACCGGTTTTATCGATTTCAGCCATCAGCTCAGCGTGTTCAGCTTTCATAAAGGCGATTAATCCTGCTTCAAAATCAAGGATTTTGGCAACATCAACATCTTTCATAAAGCCTTTTTCGATAGCGAAAATAGACACACCCATCTCAGCAACTGACATCGGGCTGTACTGTAACTGTTTCATCAGCTCAGTCACCTTTTGACCATGCTCTAACTGAGCACGGGTTGCATCATCTAGGTCAGAAGCAAACTGCGCGAACGCGGCTAATTCTGAATACTGAGCTAAGGCTAAACGGATACCGCCACCCAGCTTTTTGATGATTTTAGTTTGCGCTGCACCACCTACCCGCGATACTGAAATACCGGCGTTAACGGCAGGGCGAATACCTGCGTTAAATAAGTCAGTTTCTAAGAAGATCTGACCATCGGTAATTGAGATCACGTTAGTGGGTACGAAAGCAGAAACGTCACCCGCTTGTGTTTCAATGATAGGTAAGGCGGTTAATGAACCGGTTTTACCTTTCACTGCGCCTTTAGTGTATTTTTCAACATAATCGGCATTAACACGCGATGCACGCTCAAGTAGACGAGAGTGTAAATAGAATACGTCACCTGGGTAAGCTTCACGACCTGGTGGACGACGTAACAGTAATGAGATTTGACGGTAAGCAACTGCTTGCTTAGATAAATCATCATATACGATTAGCGCATCTTCACCATTGTCACGGAAGTATTCGCCCATAGTACAGCCAGAGTATGGCGCTAAGTATTGTAACGCAGCTGCTTCAGAAGCAGAGGCCACAACCACGATAGTGTGAGCTAAAGCACCGTGCTCTTCTAATTTACGTACTACGTTAGCGATAGTAGAGGCTTTTTGACCAATTGCCACATAAACGCATTTAACGCCAGTGGCTTTTTGGTTGATGATAGCATCGATTGCCAGGGCCGTTTTACCGGTCTGACGGTCACCGATCAGCAATTCACGCTGACCACGACCGATCGGGATCATCGCATCAACCGATTTGTAACCGGTTTGCATTGGCTGATCAACTGATTGACGTTCGATTACGCCAGGTGCAATTTTTTCTACTGGCTCAAAACCTGCAGCTTCAATTGGACCTTTACCATCAATTGGCGCACCGAGTGTGTTAACTACACGACCTAATAAGCCTGGGCCTACAGGTACTTCTAAGATACGGCCAGTACTTTTAACTTTTGTGCCTTCCGTTAAGTCCGCATACGGACCCATGACTACCGCACCTACTGAATTACGTTCTAAGTTCAGTGCGATTGCATAACGGCTGCCAGGAAGCTCTATCATCTCACCTTGCATACAGTCTGCAAGGCCATTGATACGGATAATACCGTCAGTTACCTGAACGATAGTACCTTCGTTACGAGCTTCACTGACCACGTCGAACTGAGCAATACGACTCTTGATCAGTTCAGATATTTCTGTGGAATTCAGTTGCATTCTCTGTTCCCCATTAAGACTGCAGCGCAGTTGCTAAACGATCCAGCTTACCGCGGACCGAGCCATCAATTACCATGTCACCTGCTTTAATCAGCATTCCGCCGACTACGTCAGGATTGACGCTACAGTGCAATTTAACCTTGCGTGCCAAACGTTGCGATAATGCAGCTATTAGCTTGTCTTGTTGTGCAGTATTCAGTGTGGTGGCAGAAGTTACTTCAACAGTAATTTCTTTTTCATACGCTGCTTTATGCTCAATAAAAGTTGCTAATACTTCAGGCAACGCCAACAAGCGGTGATTTTCAGCCATAACTTTAATAAAGTTGCGACCTTGCTCATTGAGTTGCTCACCACATACCTGGATAAACAGGTCGGCCTGCGTTTCGGCAGTGCCGTTAGTACGCAATATGGCAGCAACCTGTTCGTGTTTTGCTACTTCCGCAGCGAACACCAGCATTTCTAACCATGCGTCCAATGCTTTTTGCTCAACAGCAAAGTCAAAGGCCGCTTTTGCGTAAGGACGAGCAATATTCGTCAAATCAGACATAGCTCACCCTCTTACAGTTCTTGTACCAGTTTTTCCAGGATGTCAGCGTGAGCTGCTTCGTCAATAGAGCGTTGCAGAATTTTCTCTGCGCCGGCTACCGCTAAGGCTGCTACCTGCTTGCGTAAATCTTCACGTAAACGATTGCGTTCAGCTTCAATTTCAGTCTTGGCTTGTGCCAGGATATTGTCGCGCTCAGCAGAAGCTTTCGCTACCGCTTCGTCCAGCATTTTCGCTTCACGCTTTTTCGCTTGCTCGATGATTTCAGCCGCTTGTGCTTTGGCATCTTTTAACTGATCTTTTGCTTTGTCCTGGGCTAAAGCCAAGTCTTTTTCAGCACGATCAGAAGCCGTCAGTCCGTCTGCGATTTTCTTCTGGCGCGCTTCAATTGCATTACTCAGCGGTGGCCAGACGAACTTCATACAAAACAGTACAAAGACGACAAAAGCGATTAATTCTCCGATAAGAGTGGCGTTTAAATTCACGTCCGCTCCTCCTTATTTAGTTGTTCGAGTTTAAAAACCTTAAATTACATTGCGAACAACATGTACATGGCGATACCTACACCGATCATAGCTACGGCGTCGATAAGACCAGCAAGGATGAACATTTTAACCTGTAGTGAAGGTGCTAGTTCTGGTTGACGAGCACAAGCTTCTAAAAACTTACCGCCCATGTTACCGAAACCTAGCGCAGTGCCGATAGCACCGAAACCGATTAACAGCGCAACTGCGATTAATTTGATAGCTACTGCAATTTCCATTTTTATCTCCGATATTTCAAGTTTAAGTTAAAGTTTAAAAAAATTAATGATTGTCCGAACTGGCCATGCTCAGGTAAACAATGGTCAGCATCATAAACACGAACGCCTGCAATACAATTACCAGGATGTGGAATACCGCCCAAACAAAGTGCAGTGGTAACTGCAACAAGCCAATGGCACCAATCAGGATAAAGATCATTTCGCCCGCATACAGGTTACCGAATAAACGTAGTGCCAGCGAGAATGGCTTGGCTACTAAGGCAATCAGTTCAAGTAATAGGTTAAATGGGATCAGTACAATTTGCAGCGGTACGTTTTTGGTGCTGAAAGGATGCAGCGTTAACTCTTTAATAAAGCCAACAACACCTTTAATACGGATTGAATAACCGATCATCAATATGAATACGCCCAATGCTAAAGCGGCGGTCATGTTGATATCAGTTGTGGGTACGATCTTCATGTAAACATCATGCGAGTCCATACCAAAGAAGGTGGCTCCGACCCAACCAGCAAAGGCTGGCAAGAAGTCAACAGGTACTAAGTCCATCAAGTTCATTAGGAAAATCCAAACGAAGATGGTCAGTGCCAGCGGGGCAATAAGTTTACTTTTACCGTGGTAGGTATCTTTAACGTTGGCAGCAACGAATTCGATAACCATTTCCACAAAGCATTGAAATTTACCCGGTACGCCGGTTGTCGCTTTTTTAGCGGCGCTACGGAACAATAATATAAATAAGAGGCCTAAGCCAATAGACCAAGCGAGCGTATCAATGTGCCATGTCCAGAACCCGGCCTCGCTACACGCTTTGTTAAATGCGACACTACCGTCAACGGTACACATTTTGGCGTTAGTAAGGTGGTGCTGAATATGACTGGATAGCGTTAACTCTTCACCTGCAGCCATGTTTCATCCCAATGTTAATGTTTAAAGAAAAAAGGTGCTGTCCATTGTGTGAGCAGGGTAAGCAAAAATCCGGTAAGAAAAGGTCCCGCTACCGTTTGCTCTTGTTGAAAAACCACTGCACACAACACTACTGTTAACAATACTTTCATTGATTGGCCGCGCATCATTGAAGCCGCCACCAATTCTGCTTTATCTGCGCCGCTGTGACGAAACGCAAAAAAAGCGAATGCAAAATTCGCTATTACTGCCACTAAACCGCCTTTAAAAGCCGATTTAGCCGCTGCGGCATCTGCCGCAATCAGAAAGAATAACGCCACCAAGGTTGCAAACACTGCTTGAAACAAAACTAACAAATATGCAGCTTTACGACTTTGCTGGCTATTTGGCTCAGCCACTGTAATTCCCTCTGAAAACGCCCGAGAAGGGGTTACAAAAAACATGCGAAAGTATACTTATTTGCCCCTGATTTGCAACTAAAAGCGGCTTAGACGTTAGTCATGTAGCGATCTTGGAGAAAATTTTAGCTATTCTGATTGTTCGTGGCCTAACTTACCTAAAATGCCATCTAATTCATCTAAACTATTATAGGCAATCATTAAACTACCTTTGCCTTTTTTGTTGTACTGAATTTGCACAGGCGCAGCAAAGCGATCACTTAAGCGTTGTTCAAGTGCAATCACATCGGGATCCTTTACTTTTGGCTCGGGTACAGGTGCTGGTTCAAGTATTTTCCGCACCAAATTTTCAGTATCACGTACCGTCATTTGTTTAGCCGCCACTAAACGGGCAGCATCAGACTGGTCCGCATCTGATAAAGCTAATAAAGCCCGTGCATGCCCCATTTCAATATCGCCATGCTCTAACAACAATTTCACATCATCGTTTAATTGGTTTAAGCGTAAAAGATTGGTGACAGTGGTGCGTGATTTACCGACCGCGTCAGCCACTTGTTGATGGGTTAATTCAAATTCAGATAACAAGCGTTGCAGTGCTATGGCTTCTTCCATAGCATTAAGATCTTCGCGCTGAATATTTTCAATCAGCGCGATAGCCACGGCAGCTTCGTCAGGCACATTTTTGATGAGACAAGGCACTTCGGCAAGTTGTGCCAATTGCGCTGCTCGCCAACGGCGTTCACCCGCGATAATTTCATAGCTGTTTTCGGCTAAGGTACGAACAACGATAGGTTGAATAACCCCTTGCGCCTTGATTGAACTGGCCAGATCGTCTAACGCTTCTTGTGACATGTCTTTACGCGGTTGATATTTACCAGGGCGTAGAAACTCTACTGGAATAGTTTGCAGTTCCGATTTAATCGGTGCGACATCTACTGTGTTAGTAGGTTTACTTGCTGTGAGTAATGCATCAAGCCCTCGGCCTAAACCGCGTTTTTTTGAAGACATGCGAAGTGTAATTCCTTTAGAGGCTGTTAGCTGGTTAGGTTAGCTGCTGTGCTACTTTTCTTTTCAGATCGCCGTAATATTTCACCTGCTAAAGCGAGATAAGCTTTAGCGCCTGTCGAGCTTTTATCGTAATACATTACCGGTGTACCAAAACTTGGCGCTTCGGCAAGCCGAACATTACGCGGGATCACCGCACGATACACCTTATCACCAAAATGTTGTTTTAATTGCTCAGACACATCGTTGGCTAAACGATTACGGGGATCATACATGGTCCGTAATATGCCTTCGATTTTGAGATCGCCATTGATTACCGCGGCTAATTTATTAATAGTTTCAACTAAAGCGGTTAAACCTTCTAGCGCAAAATATTCACATTGCATCGGCACTAATACGCTGTCAGCTGCGGCCATTGCGTTAACCGTCAACATATTCAAAGAAGGTGGGCAATCGATAAAAATAAAATCGTAACTGCTTTTGTAAGCTTTCAATGCGTTCTTCAAACGAAGTTCACGAGCAAAAACATCCATCAGGCGTACTTCGGCCGCGGTCACATCAGAATTGGCCCCTATCAGATGATAACCGCCGGTCGTTTCTTTTACGACCACTTCTGATAAGGGTTTTTCATCGACTAATAATTCGTAAGCACTGGCGGCTAATTCATATTTATCGACGCCGCTCCCCATAGTGGCATTACCTTGAGGATCAAGGTCAATAAGCAGAACTTTACGTTTTGTTGCGGCCATAGAGGCAGCCAAATTCACCGCTGTGGTTGTTTTACCCACGCCGCCTTTTTGGTTAGCTATTGCGATGATCTTGCCCACAAGGATCCCTCTTTGACGATTAGACTTTTTTTAGAATAACCAAATGACGCTGCGCATCCAGCTCTGGTACTTGTAAGTTTTGAATAGCTGTTACTTTAACAAAATCCGGCAAAGCTGCAATTTCTTCTTGCACTGCAGCGCCCTTCATGGCGAAAAACTGGCCGTTTAGCCCAGGTAAATGCTGACACCAGTTCAGCATATCATTAAGTGAGGCAAATGCGCGGCTTATTACACCATCATAACCGGGTTGGGGTTGATGATCTTCAACTCGGCTTTGTAGTGGGAAAATATTGTTTAAGCCTAACTGTAATTTCACCTGATTTAAAAAACGTATACGTTTTCCTAAGCTGTCTAACAAGAAAAATTGTTTCTGTGGATCGTAAATGGCCAATAACACACCAGGTAAACCAGGACCGGTGCCAACATCAATAAAACGTTCGCCGATTAAATAGGGTGCAACAACCAGGCTATCCAATACGTGCTTGATGAGCATTTCTTGTGGATCACGTACTGAAGTGAGGTTGTAAGCGCTGTTCCATTTATCCAATAACCGAACATAATCCACGCATTGTTGTAATTGTTGTTCAGTTAATTGCAGATCGGTTTGTGCAACTAGCCGGCGTAAAGGGCTTAATAAATTAGTCATGCTTTTCCTTTAAGCGCTTTTACGCAGTAAACCTTGTTTTTTTAAGTACACCAACAATAAAGAAATCGCTGCGGGCGTAATGCCTGAAATACGTGATGCTTGGCCAACCGTTTCTGGTTGGGTTTGGTTTAGTTTAACGATAACTTCATTCGATAAACCTTTAACCGAGGCATAGTCGAAGCCTGCAGGCAATTTTGTTGCTTCGTTGCGTTGCTGCTTAGTAATTTCTTCTTGTTGACGGTTAATATAGCCTTCATATTTGATCTGAATTTCAACTTGTTCAGCTGCTATCGGATCAGCTAAACAGGGACCTAATTCAGCAATGCTAATTAATTGCTGATAAGAAACTTCAGGACGGCGGATCAATTCTTCTAAGCTGGCTTCGCGGGTTAAAGGCGTTTTAAGTAATTGATTAACTTCGTTTAAAGCTGGGTGTTGTTGATGGATCCAGCCTTGACGTAAACGTTGTCGTTCAAGTTCAATTTGCTCCATTTTTTCATTAAAGGCAGCCCAACGGATATCGTTTACTAAGCCTAGCTCACGGCCTTTACTGGTTAAACGAGCATCGGCATTATCTTCACGTAACATCAGCCGGTATTCAGCTCGGCTGGTAAACATGCGGTAAGGTTCTTTAGTACCCAGTGTTGTGAGATCATCCACCAGTACACCTAAATACGCCTGATTACGGCTTGGTGACCAACCGTCTTTTTCTTGGGCATACAATGCGGCATTTATCCCGGCTAGTAAGCCTTGTGCACCGGCTTCTTCATAACCGGTGGTACCGTTAATCTGGCCGGCAAAAAATAAGCCTCTGATAAATTTTGTTTCTAAAGTGGCCTTAAGATCGCGTGGATCGAAGAAATCATATTCAATGGCATAGCCTGGACGTGTGATATAGGCGTTTTCCATGCCTTTGATCGATCTCACAATACTGAGTTGCACATCAAACGGTAAACTGGTTGAAATACCGTTAGGATATAGTTCATGCGTGGTTAAACCTTCTGGTTCAATAAAGATCTGATGTTGATCTTTATCAGCAAAACGCATCACTTTGTCTTCAATTGATGGGCAATAACGTGGGCCAATACCTTCGATCACGCCGGTATACATCGGTGAACGATCCAGGTTGTTACGTATTACATCGTGTGTTTTTTCATTGGTGTAGGTGATGTAACACGGGATTTGCGGTGGTTGATCGCTATGTTTGCCTAAGAATGAAAATACTGGCGTAGGATTATCGCCTGGCTGAGCTTGCATAACTGAAAAATCAACGGTGCGTGCATCGATACGCGGCGGTGTGCCGGTTTTTAAACGATCCACTCTAAAGGGTAAATTGCGTAAGCGTTTAGCCAAGGCGATAGACGGCGGATCGCCTGCTCGACCACCCGAAAATTGCTCTAGGCCAATATGGATTTGACCACCCAAAAAGGTGCCTACTGTTAGTACCACGGTTTTACTATGAAACTTTAAACCCATTTGCGTAACAACGCCTTTGACTTGATCTTGTTCAACAATCAGATCATCACAGGCTTGTTGGAAGATTTTAAGATTTGGTTGGTTTTCTAATATGCTACGAATAGCGGCACGATAGAGTTGCCGATCAGCTTGGGCACGAGTAGCACGAACGGCAGGGCCTTTTGAACTGTTTAAAGTTCTAAATTGAATACCACCTCGGTCTGCTGCCATAGCCATGGCGCCACCCAATGCATCGATTTCTTTAACTAGATGGCCTTTGCCAATACCACCAATAGCTGGGTTACACGACATTTGACCGAGGGTTTCGATGTTATGCGTTAGCAATAAAGTATTTTGACCAGCACGAGCTGCAGCTAAGGCGGCTTCAGTACCTGCATGTCCACCACCTACAACGATAACGTCAAAACTTTCTTGAAACAGCATACTTGCCTCGATCACATACAGATTAAAAACAGGGTGCATATTGTAGCCTGATCTTGGGTTGAGTGAAATGGGCAAAATAGGATCAGGATCGTGCTTAATATATATAAGATCTTTTTAGATCTTTTTTATTATTACTTCTATTAAGCAAGCCATTTGCAGTGGATAAGCCTTTTTACATACGAAGGATCAATGGATTAGATAAGATCAGATCCTGTGATCAAGCTTGGATCTACGTCAGGTGAAGCCGTGTGTAAGATCGTTACTTATCCACACTGGGCGCAGAAAATAATTTTATTATTGGGATAAATACAGCTTAATAACCGCATAAAAGACTAGTTATCAACATTAGTTATATTAGAAGTGTCAATATGTGTATAAGGTGTGGGGAAGCGGATCATAAGATCGTGGCGGCTATAGCATTGTTAGCATGCAGGGATCCCTTGTTGGGATCCCGCTGCAAAGTTATCCCAGATCAGATCCGGATAAGCTGTGGATAAACAAAGGTAGCCAAGCTTGGGCAATATCCTCTGGCAAGGCGTCTGTTTGTGCGTCAATATCTAAACCGTCGATAAGGCGTTTTGCACCGCGATTTTCTAATAAAGTGGCAATTTTTTGCCCTGCTAAGCAAAAAGTATCATAACTGGAGTCACCTAAAGTGATCACGGCGTAAGAAAGTGTGTTAAGATCACTGCGATCTTGTGCTAATTGATCCGCAAAGGGTTGAATATTATCAGGCAGATCTCCTGCGCCATAGGTGGATGTGATCACTAACCAGATGTGAGTCGGGTTTAGCTGATCCAAATCGGGTTGAAGATGAAGTTTAGTTTCATATCCCGCTTGTACCAGTGTTTCAGCAACTTGTTCTGCCACATATTCCGCTGCGCCCATTTGGCTGCCAACGAGGATTTCTATCATGGATCTCTTCCAGGTGGTAAATGACTGGCTATACTAATGGAATAAAATCGAGAAAAGCTACGGTTTTTGCTCGTTTTCGTGTTTTTACTGCATTGCAGGCCAAGTAAAAACAACAATAGCACTCCAACAAGCCTGCGTGTGATTTGAGGTTATAACAACGTATGTCTGAAACATTGTCTTTTTCCCAGCTAATGCTGCCGGAACCGCTTGTTCGTGCGGTTACTGAACTTGGTTATGAAACGCCTTCGCCTATCCAGGCAGCGGCTATTCCAAAATTATTGGCTGGCGAAGACGTATTAGGTCAGGCGCAAACGGGTACTGGTAAAACCGGTGCTTTCGCTCTGCCTTTATTGGCACGGCTAGATCCTGCGCAAAATGATCCACAAATTCTGGTATTAGCACCCACTCGCGAGTTAGCGATCCAGGTTGCTGAAGCCTTTCAAGCTTATGCTCGCTACATGCCTGCATTTCATGTCTTGCCTTTATACGGCGGTCAAAGCTATACCAATCAACTTAAATCACTGAAGCGTGGTTCACAAGTTATCGTCGGTACCCCGGGTCGTATCTTAGATCACTTAGATCGCGGTACGTTGAAACTCGACAAACTGCGCGCTATCGTGCTGGATGAAGCCGATGAAATGTTACGGATGGGTTTTATCGATGATGTACAAACCATCATGGATGCAACCCCCGCAGGTCGTCAGGTGGCGATGTTCTCTGCTACCATGCCCGCGCAAATTCGCGCTATTGCGCAAAAGCACTTAAAAAATGCTGAAGAAATTAAAATTGCGTCGAAAACCAGTACCGTTGAGCGCATTACTCAGCGTTATGTGATGTTAGATTCTAATCAAAAGTTAGATGCGTTAACTCGTTTATTAGAAGGCGAAGAGTACGATGCCAGCATCGTGTTCGTTCGTACGAAAAGTGCTACCGAAGAAATTGCTGAGAAATTGGGTGCCCGTGGTTATGCCGTTGCCTGTTTAAATGGTGACATGAACCAAGCACACCGTGAGCAAACGATTCGTCGGATGAAAGCCAGTCAGCTGGATATCATTGTGGCAACTGACGTAGCTGCGCGTGGTTTAGACGTTGAGCGTATTAGCTTAGTAGTTAACTACGATATTCCTTACGATAGTGAAGCCTATGTGCACCGGATTGGTCGTACAGGCCGCGCTGGTCGTGAAGGTAAAGCGATTTTATTCGTATCACCTCGTGAACGCCGTTTGCTGCGCACGATTGAACATGCAACTAAGCAGCCGATTGAGCAAATGAGCTTACCAAGCGGTCAAGTGATTGAGCAGCGTCGTATCGAGTCTTTCCGTGAGCAATTAGCACAAACGATTGAAACGCAAAATCTGAGCTTCTTCCAAGAGTTAGTGACAGATTGGCGTGAAAAGTTAGAAACGACCGATGTTGATTTAGCGGCAGCCTTATTGTACTTAGCGCAAAAAGATCAGCCGCTAAACGTAGCGAAGCAATTTCCTGAATTACGCCAGCCGCATGCTCGTGGTGAACGTGAAGAGCGGCCACGTCGTGAGCGTAGCGATCGCCCAGCGGGTGATCGTCCAGAACGCGGTCCACGTGTGCGTCGTGAAATGAAAGGCGACTACAACACGTACCGCATTGAAGTGGGTAAAGAACACGGTGTTAGAGCCGGTGATATCGTTGGCGCTATCGCTAATGAAGCGAACATTGATAGCCAATTCATTGGTAATATCAAATTGTTTGACCATTTTAGTACGGTAGAATTACCGGCTACGATCCCAAATGAGATCTTCCAACACCTGAAAAAGGTTTATGTGCGTAAGCAGAAACTGAATATCAGTGTGGATACGGGTGCTACGGCTTCTGGCGGCGAGCGTCGTCCAAGCACTGGCACAGGCCCTGGTCCGCGTCCTGGTGCGGCACCGCGTGCACCACGCAAGCCAAGAGATTAATCTTTATTTGACTAAATTGCCTCGCTTTTGCGGGGCTTTTTTTTGGAGACAGAACCCCGGCTTTTCGTGATAGATAGGCCTTGTTTGTTCAGGTAAATTTACCTAGAGTAGATACTTGCCATTTTACTAATAAATAACCAGAGAGACCTGCTGATGTCTGCCATTTTGTCCCGTATTTCAGTCATAAGCCTGGTCACTGTATTGTTGTGTAGCCAATTTGCTACTGCCAGTGCTGTGCGCCAGACAAAAGGTGATTTTGAAGATAAATTTCGTCAATTAGACGAAGTGCTTCCAACACCGAATATCTATCGTAATGCTGCCGGTGAGCCAGGCCAGCAATATTGGCAACAACAAGTCAATTATCAGATGGATGTCACCTTAGACGAAGCCAAGCGCCGTTTAAGTGCAAAACAACAAATTCAATACAAAAACAATTCACCTTACACGTTGAAATATTTATGGCTGCATTTAGACCAAAATATTTTCAAAAACGATTCAATGGCTGAAATGAGCACCGATTTTGGTGGTGTTGGCCGTCGCGGTCCTGCTACTTCGATAGGTGAAGGTGACATTACTGCTCGTTTGAGCCTAGAAGAGTTACGTCGCCAACAATTTATGGCCGATAACGAGCTGGGCTTTCAAATCAATAATGTGAAAAACAGCAAGGGTAAAACCTTAGCCGCCACGGTAGTGGGTACCTTAATGCGCATCGATTTAGACACGCCATTAAAACCCGGCCAGTCGATGGAGTTTAGTTTAGATTTTGCTTTTAACATCGTAGAAGAAGATGCGGTGTCAGCCCGTTCAGGTTATGAGCATTTTCCGGATGATGCGAATGAAGGTGGCAATGATATTTTCTTATTAGCTCAGTGGTTCCCGCGGTTAGTGGCTTACACCGATTACGAAGCGTGGACCAATAAAGAATTTTTAGGTCGCGGCGAATTCACCTTAGAGTTTGGTGATTATGATGTGAAATTAACGGTACCAGCCGATCACATAGTGTCTGCGACTGGTGAGTTACAAAACAGCAGTAAAGTGCTGACTAAACAGCAGATTGCACGGTTAGAGCAAGCGAAAACAGCGAAGCGGCCGGTGTTTGTTGTTACTGAAGAAGAAGCCTTAGAAAACGAAAAAGCCGGTACTAATGACAGCAAAACCTGGCATTTTAAAGCTAATAATGTGCGTGATTTTGCTTGGGCGTCATCACGTAAATTTATGTGGGATGCTAAAGGTTATCAACAAGGCGGCAAAGAGCAGCCGTTGGTCATGGCGATGTCGTTTTATCCTAAAGAAGGCGGCGATCTGTGGAAAAAGTATTCTACGGAATCTGTGGTGCATACCATGGAAGTGTACTCACGTTTTTCGTTTGATTATCCGTACCCAGTTGCACAGTCGGTAAACGGCCCTGTCGGCGGTATGGAATACCCGATGATCACGTTTAACGGCCCTCGCACTAAGTTACAAGACGATGGCAGCCGCACCTATTCTCAAGCCGAAAAACGCTTTTTAATTGGCGTGGTGATCCATGAGATTGGTCATATTTATTTCCCGATGGTTGTTAACTCGGACGAGCGTCAGTGGACTTGGATGGATGAAGGCTTAAACAGCTTTTTAGACGGCGTTGCCGGTCGTGAGTGGGACCCTACTATTCCTTGGGGCGTAGAGCCTCGTGATATTGTCGATTATATGAAATCGGATGTTCAAGTGCCGATCATGACGCAATCCGATAGCGTATTACGTTTAGGCCCAAATGCTTACACCAAACCTGCTGCAGCATTAAATATTCTACGTGAAGTAATCCTGGGTCGTGAGTTATTCGATTTTGCCTTTAAAGAATATGCCCAGCGCTGGAAATTTAAACGCCCAACGCCATCTGATTTTTTCCGTACCATGGAAGAAGCCAGCGGTGTCGATTTAGATTGGTTCTGGCGTGGCTGGTTTTACAGCACTGATCATGTGGATATTTCGTTAGACCGTGTCTATCAGTTACGCATGGATACCAAAGATCCTGATATTGATTTTGCACGTGAGCGCCAGCAAGAGTTAGACAAACCCACCTCATTGTTTGTTGAGCGCAACAAAGCGGCTGGTAAAGTACTGTGGATTGATAAAAACAAAGATATCACCGATTTTTATGATGAAAACGACCGTTTTACCGTAACCAATAAAGAACGTAATGCCTATAACAAGTTCTTAGCCGATTTAGAGCCGTGGGAGCGCACCGCGTTTGAACGTGCAGTAAAAGAAGATAAAAACTACTATGTACTGCAATTCAGTAATTTAGGTGGGTTAGTGATGCCCATCTTACTGCAACTGCATTATACCGATGGCAGCGTTGAAGATCAGATGATCCCTGCTGAGATTTGGCGTCGTAGCCCGAAAGCGGTGAATAAGATGATTGTGACGGCAAAAGACAAAGTGTTAAAAGAAGTGGTCGTTGATCCGAAGTGGGAAACTGCCGATGTCGACATTGAAAACAACTATTACCCACGTCGTATTATTCCGTCACGCGTAGAGGCTTACAAATCTGATAAGAGTAAAGCCAAAGTAAGCCGCGATATTATGCAAGACAGTAAAACTAAGCTAAAAGATCCGGCTGAAAAAACCGATGAAAAGCTTAAGGAAGGTAACTAATGCGTTATCTGCTTAGCCTGCTGATAATGGCAGGCTTAGTTAGCCCAAGTTTTGCACATGAAATGAACGCGGCGGTCAGTACCGTATTGTTTAACGCGCGAAGCGGTAATATTGAAGTGATGCACCGTTTTTATGTGCATGATGCAGAACATGCGGTAAAACAATTGTTTGATAAACAAGCTGACTTGTTAAATAACGAACAAACCCAGCAAACATTCAGTCAGTATGTGACAGCGCAATTTGCTTTAACGCATTTAAACGGTGAACCGATAGCGTTAACCCTGATTGGCGGCCAGTTAGACGGTCGCTTCTTTTGGGTATACCAAGAGGCTGTGATGCCAGATGACTTGCCAGGATTGCGGGTACGTCACCGCTCTTTACAAGAGATTTGGCCAAAGCAGATTAACACCGTTAATATTGAAAGCATGAATGGCGTTAAAACCCTCAGTTTTGATAAAAACATGGATTGGCTAGACGTTAAATTTTGATCTTAAGGCGATGTTAAAGTAGCAAAGTTGGAGTGACACATGATTATAGCTTGCCCATTTTGTCATGGTTTAAACCGTGTTCCGGCGGACAAAGCGGCCAACACTGCCCGTTGTGGTAAATGCAAGCAAGCTTTATTCACAGGCCAGCCATTAACTTTAACAAGTGCCAACTTTGTCGCCCATGCTGAAAAATCGGAATTACCTCTAGTCATTGATTTTTGGGCCAGTTGGTGTGGCCCTTGTCAAAGTTTTGCGCCGATATTCAGCCAAGCCGCTGCTGAGTTAGAACCACAATTTCGTTTTGGTAAAATTGATACAGAACAGCAGCAAACCTTAGCAGCACGCTTTGCTATTCGTTCTATTCCCACTATTTTAGTGATACGCCAAGGTCAAACATTGGCGCAGCAAGCCGGTGCTTTACCGAAAAGTGCCTTTTATCAATTTTTACAAAAACTCAGTTAACCTTAGTTAGATCATAAAGTTGCCTTTGTTAGGAGTGAAGTATGAGTAAAAACACCTTTACCTTAAGCAGCCCAGATATTGCCGAAGGGCATTTTATGGCAAAGCAGCATGAATTTGATGGCTTTGGTTGTAACGGCCAAAATATTTCACCTGAATTACATTGGCGTAATGCGCCAGCAGAGACCAAAAGTTTTGCATTGACGGTGTTTGATCCTGATGCGCCGACCGGCTCAGGTTTTTGGCATTGGATTGTCACCGATATCCCTGTGGCCGCAACCTGCTTAGCCAAAGGAGCAGGGACGGGCAGTTTACCGCTGGGTTGTCGTAGTTTTACTAATGATTATGGTATGAAAACCTTTGGTGGTGCTTGTCCACCAGAAGGCCATGGCATGCATCGTTATCAATTTACGATCTGGGCTTTACCAGAAGAAGCATTACCTGCACCAGAGGGCGCCAGCGCCGCAGTAGTGGGGTTTATGCTAAATGCGATGGCCTTAGCAAAGGCTACGTTAACGGCAACTTACGCGCGCGATTAGGCGAGTGACTACTATAGCCGCATAGCAGCGGCGATTTATTTCTCCTAAGCCTATAGGAACGCAGCTTTATGATGTTACCCCTGCGGATTAAAGTGTTGCTAGCTGGCTTTTTTAGCCAGCTACTTTGCTTAGGTATTGCTCGTTTTGCTTACACGCCTTTATTACCATTAATGCAGCAACATACCGCGTTAGATGATGCCAGTGGTGGATATCTAGCTGCGGTGAATTACCTAGGGTATATGACAGGTGCGTTACTCGCGGCCCGTTTATCTAATTTGACCGTAAAAGATCGCTTATACCGAGCCGGTTTATTGATAGCCGTGCTAAGTACGGTAGGCATGGCTTTCACGGAAAACCTATATCTGTGGTCATTTTGGCGGTTTCTCGCTGGGCTCAGCAGTGCAGGTTCCATGTTAATCGCTTCAGCGCTGATTATGCATTGGTTAATTAGCCATCAGCATCGTGCCGAGCTGGGAGTGCATTTTGCTGGTTTGGGTTTAGGTATCGCCCTGGCCGCTTTTTTAGTGGAAAGCATGGCCCGGTTACAGCTGGATTGGCATCTACAATGGCAATTATTTGCGCTGTTAGGGCTATTGCTGGCGATACCAGCATGGCGTTGGCTGCCGAAACCCGTGTTTAGCCCTGTAAGCAATACCTCAGCCAGTGCGGATCGGCCACCGACTAAACGATTTTTACGTTTATTGTTGCTGAGTTATTTTTGTGCGGGTTACGGCTATGTGATTAGTGCGACCTTTATTGTGACTATTGTCGAGCGGATGCCAGGGCTTGCCGGTAGTGGCAACATCAGTTTTATCATCTTAGGTTTGGCGGGTGCGCCCGCCGTATTACTTTGGGATCGGGTCGCCCGTAAAACGGGCTATTTAACGGCGATTATTTTCGCGTTATGGCTGCAAACTCTCGCCATTCTACTTCCGTTATGGTTTAACAACTTGGCAGTAGTATTAGCCAGTGCGGCTTTATTTGGGGCGACCTTTGTTGCGGTGGTCAGTTTGGTGTTAACCATGGCAGGGCGCTTATACCCGAGTAAACCGGCAAAATTGATGGGGAAAATGACTTTAGCTTATGGTAGTGCGCAAGTGATTGCACCGGCGCTAACCGGTTATTTAGCCCAGTTGACCGGCCACTTTTCGATCGGTTTATATTTAGCCGCGGGTTTTGTCGCTTTTGGTGCTTTACTGATTACGCTACTCAAGTTTACGGATCGTACGGCACAACAACTTGATAATACGTAAAAAAATGCTATACCCAATACAGTGAATTAGCGTAGCCATGAATGTTCAGTTTGCCTGCTGGCGATAATAATTAAAATAATTGCATCCAAAAACTCGGCTTATTCGAATTTTAGTATGCTATTAGGCCATAAGGAGTTTTTGTTATGTCTACCCCCCAACTGCTCGAACGCGATTTGCAACAAATTGCTTTGGGCGATACCGCGGCATTTCGTCGTTTATACGAAGCCACCTCTGCAAAGTTGTTTTCGGTCAGTTACACCATGCTGCGCCGGTCAGATTGGGCAGAAGAAGCGCTGCAAGATACCTTTATTAAAGTATGGCATCGTGCCGCAGATTATTCGGTTTCAAAAGGCTCGGTAATGAGTTGGTTGATCAGTATTGTGCGTTATCGCTCCATTGATTTACTGCGTAATCGCGCTAATCAAGAATTGTCAGCTGATGATTTTGATGAGTTACCTGCTGCCGATATGCTTGAGTCAACTATTGAGTCGTTAGGTCAGTCGAAGAACCTGCGGATGTGCATGGACGAATTACAACCTACTACGCGCCAGTGTATTCAATTAGCGTTTGTATGTGGGTTAAGTCATCAAGAAGTCAGTGAGCATATTAGTGAGGCATTAGGTTCGGTGAAAAGCTGGATCCGCCGCGGCCTAGATAGCTTAAAAAGGTGCTTACAACGATGAAGTATCAGTCGACAGAACTACAACATCAATTGGCCGCCCGCTTCGTGCTTGGTAGTATGCGTGGTTTAGCGCGGCGACGATTTCAGCGGCTACTGATGGATATTCCGGCTTTACGTGATGAAGTGGCGTTTTGGGAAGAGCATCTACACGAGTTAACGGATGTGATCCCTTTGCGACAACCCCCTGCTCAGGTATGGCAACGCATTCAAGAACGTTTAGGCTGGGTGCAAGCGCGCCCGGTGAATCGTTTTAATTGGTCTTGGCTGCTAGGCGCAATGGCCAGTATCGTTTTACTGGTGAATGTGTTCATGCTAGTAAGTCCCGATCCGAGCATCACGCCAAGCCCACAACGTATAGCCGTGATTCAAAACGCGGATGCTCGTACGCTGTGGTTAATTGAGCAGCGCGATCAGCAACTTAAAGTTGCGGCTGTCGGCGCGATTGCACCACTGGCTAATGAAGATTATCAGTTATGGATGTTACCGGCTGATGGAACGGCACCGGTGTCATTAGGGTTATTGCCGCAACAGGGTGAAGTGTTATTAGCATTAACCGATAAAATTGATTTGGCTTTAGTGGGCGCATTGGCGGTCAGTCGTGAACCTTTAGGCGGTTCACCTGAGCCATTTCCAACCGGTCCGGTATTATTTACGACGGATTTATTAATAATTTAAAAATAGTTGCATCTAATACGTCCACTCAATCGTTGCTTAAGCAGACCTAACAAAAATTGTTGGGTGTCATAATCAAAAAACGATTGAGAGGACAACAAGATGAATAGGAAAACCGTTATTGCTACTGCACTATTAGCTGCCTTGGCAACCACCACCACTGCTTTTGCTTCTAGCCACCGTGAAGCGCCCAATGTGACACGCTTACCTACGATTGATTCCACCGATTTTTATATTTTTAATAGTTATGAATCGGGTCGCAGTGATTATGTCACCATTATTGCCAATTATATTCCGTTGCAAGATAGCTACGGTGGCCCGAATTATTTCGCGATGGATCCAGCAGCAGTGTATGCCTTGCATATCGATGCCAACGGCGATGCGATGGAAGATTTTACCTTTGAATTTCGCTTTAATAATAAACTGCCCAATGGTGGTATTAAGTTACCGGTTGGCCCAAATGGTGTGATGGTCAGTGTACCGTTGAAACATGTTGGCCCAATCAGCGCAGGTAATAACGGTGCGTTAAATTACAGTGAAACCTACAGCATGAGCTTAGTGACTGGCTCGCAAAGAACCGGCGCTCGTAGTGCGATTACAGGCGCTAATGGCCAAACAGAGTTTGTGAAGCCTTATGCTTATGTGGGTGAAAAAACCTTTGGTAACACAGCAGAATACTCTGCGTATGCCGATCAGTATATTTATGATGTCTCCATTCCAAATTGTAATGCAATGGGCCGGGTGTTTGTTGGTCAGCGTAAAGATCCCTTCACTGTTAATTTAGGCGAAACCTTTGATTTAGTGAATTATGTTCCCGTAGAAGGTGACAGTACGCCAGGTGCGGGTGATGGTAATGGTTTCCCTGGCGGTATTACCCAATCAACCGCTAATGATGATTTAAACGATAAAAACGTTAATACCATTGCTTTAGAAGTACCTAAGTCGTGTATTACGGGTTCTGGTAACGGTGTTATTGGGGCATGGACGACGGCCAGCTTACCGCAAGCACGTATTTTAAACCCGAATGCCACCTTGGAAAAACCGGAAGTAAACGGTGGTGCTTTAGTACAAGTGTCACGTTTAGGCTCACCACTGGTGAATGAGTTAGTTATTGGTATTGACGATAAAGATCGTTTTTCAAGCGCACATCCGTCGGCTGATGGCCAATTTGCGACTTATGTAACCAATCCAACCTTACCGATTATTCTGGATTTATTGTTTAAAGATGCCGTTAACGCCACTTTAGGTACGTCATTTGACACTATCGCGCCAACACATTACCCACGTACTGACTTGGTTGCCGCCTTCTTAACCGGTTTTGCTGGTGTCAATCAGCAATCGATAGTGACAGCGTCAGAAATGTTGCGCTTAAACACGATGATCCCAGCGACCCCTGCTGAACAGCAATCTAATTTTGGCGTGGCGGGTAATGATTTAGCCGGTTTCCCAAATGGCCGTCGTCCTGGTGATGATGTGGTAGATATTGCACTGCGCGTGGTGATGGGGGCGTTATGTCATGATATTCCGGTAGCTGGCACACCGACCAATCTGGGCTTATGTCAGCCAGAAGATGCCAATGTGGGTACTGCGCCCTTTACTGATGGTGCACCGATAGATGCCAGCTTTATGAACACGAGTTTTCCGTATTTGATCGCGCCATTAGCCGGTTCACCACAATAAGGAGTTCGCAGCATGTTAAGCAAAAAATCTAAGCTGTGTCTGGCCTTAAGCACAGTATTGTTGGTGAGCGCCTGTAATGACTCCGCTGATAAAGCGGTGACACCCCAGGTTAATACGGCGCCACAAGCGGCCGCATCGTCGATAACCACTCGGACAGATACCGCGGTTACAGCGCGATTAACTGCGGTGGATGCCGAAGGGGATAATCTTCGTTATAGCAGTAATACTGAACCAGCAAATGGTCAGGTGTTGATTGCTATCGATGGTGTCTTTACTTATACACCCAATGCTGAGTTTGTCGGTAGCGACAGTTTCAAATTTACGGTGTCGGATGGCAAGTTGAGCACAACGGCAACCGTTAGTGTGCAAGTCACGACTTTACAAGTGTCGTTAAGAAGCGCAGTGCGTGATGCGTATGCGCAAGATGCGCAAAGTAAGCCGTTGTCGGTCAATGGCCGCGATTTTAACCAAGACGTGTTAGATACCGCAGAGTTTGCCGATCTGGTGGCTGCGGGCGTGGTGGCGAACAATGAGTAAAAGCACCTACTGGCGTTTTGCCATAGGCGTGATGTTTAGCGTGGTGTGCGGCTCTGCCGCCGCCACGGCTGTTAAAGCTGAGCATTATGCTGAGTTAGTCATTCAGGGCAAGCAAGCTGCGCAGCATCAGTTGCATGAAGATGCCGAAATACTATGGCAGTTGATGGCGCCGCGGTTAGCTTCATTGCCGGCAATAGAGCAAGCACAGTGGTGGTTGGCACAAGCCGATTTATTACAGTTCGAACATCGTTTTGCTGAAGCGTTAACGGCTTTAGAGCAGGTATTGGCGTTGCAGCAGTTACACGAGCCGGTGTATTTGATGCAAGCGCGTATTGCGTTAACGCGCGATGATTTAGCGCGAGCAACACAGGCTTGTCGTGCTTTAACCGGCTATAGTCAAATTGATGTCGTGGCAACCTGTTTACTCGAAGTACAGGGGCGAGCTGGGCAATTAGAAAGCAGTTATACCCGTTTACAACAGCTGCATTTACGTAATAGCAATTCAACTGAGGCATTACAGCAATGGCGACTACAAATCTTAGCTGAGCAAGCGCATTTGTTAGGGCGTTATAACGAAGCGTTAGAGTGGTTGGATTACCCAAACTATTTTCAGCAACCGGAAGTGATGCAACGGCAAATGCTGGATATTTTGCTGCAAACCGGTCGAGCTGCTGAAGTGTTAGCGCTCTCTGGCGTTTGCCCAAAAGTGGATGCCTTACCCTCTGATAGCCTGTTAGTGCGGGTTGCCTATGCTGAAGCTCAACTTGGCGAGCAGCAATGCTGGCGCGAGGTGACTGCGCAGCGTATGCATTTGCGAGAGTTACGCGCCGATGCCTTACATACCGCAGATATTGCCTATTACTTTAGTTATGTTGCGCCAGATGGCGAAAAGGCTCGATATTGGGCTAAACAAAATATGGCTGTGGCACAAGAGCCATTCGATAAACAATTACTTGCAGCAGCACAGGAGCTTGCACTATGAAACAGGCCTTACTTTATTCTGGTTTAATCATTAGCCTTTTGTTTGCTTGGCCCTCGCAGGCACACAAATTTAGCACCAGTTGGGTGCAAATGAGCAGTGGTGCGGATCACCCCGCAGAATTTGATTGGAGTTGGTTGCTAGCCGAACATGATTTGGCCGTATTAGCGCCTTTTATGATGGATAATACTGGGCGCTTACTCGATGCGGATGCGTTGTTAGCCCAGCAAGTTCCCTTTAACAATGTGATTAATAACATGCTGCAATTTAATACTGATTGCCCAGTAGAAGTGTTACCGGTAGTGCATTTAGAACGCGAGGTGTATGCCGGCCAGCAGTCGGTGCGTATTTATGGTCATGCAGGTTGCCCCTTAGCATCATTACAGCAGGTTAGGGTAGCGCAGTTGTTTGATAAGTTAAAAAATCACAAAGTGATTGTCGAGCTAACTGACACGGCTGAGCGTAGCGTATTAAGCCAGAGCAAAGCACAGTGGCAGTTAGCAGAGTAAGCTTATTTACCGATACAAAATGAGCTAAAAATGCGTCCGAGTAAGTCATCACTACTAAATTCGCCAGTGATTTCATTCAGATGTTGTTGAGTTAGCCTTAATTCTTCGGCCAGGATTTCACCTGCAATATAACTGTGCAGTTGTTCTTGGCCAGTACTCAGATGCTCCGCCGCGCGATCCAGTGCATCTAAATGGCGACGTCGAGCCAGAAAGCTGCCCTCAGTGCTGGCATCAAAGCCAATGCATTGTTTTAAGTGTTCGCGCAGCGCATCAATACCATCACCGGTTTTAGCCGATAAACGATAAACCGGAGCTGCTGCTTGTTGGTCCGGTGTCATGGGCTCGCCGGTAAGATCGGCTTTGTTGCGGATCACCGTTACGCCTAAATTAGCGGGTAAGCGATCAATAAAGTCTGGCCAAATTTCGCGGGGGTCGGTGGCAGTAGTGGTTGTGCCATCCACCATAAACAGTACTCTGTCGGCTTGGGCGATTTCATTCCATGCTCGCTCAATACCAATTTGTTCAACTTGGTCGTTGGCTTCGCGCAGACCAGCGGTATCGATAATATGCAGCGGCATGCCGTCGATATGAATATGTTCGCGTAAAACATCACGGGTCGTACCGGCAATGTCGGTAACAATTGCTGCTTCACGCCCGGCTAAGGCATTTAATAAACTGGATTTTCCGGCATTTGGCCGGCCAGCAATGACCACTTTCATGCCTTCACGAAGAATACTGCCTTGTGCCGCTTGTTTCTTCACGGTGGCTAAAAAGTCGATAATGTCAGCTAAGTCTGTGGCGACTTTGCCGTCTGATAGAAAATCAATTTCTTCATCTGGAAAGTCGATAGCCGCTTCAACATACATTCGCAGATAAATCACTTTTTCAACTAATTCATGAATACGTCGTGAAAACTCACCCTGTAAGGATTGCATGGCGCAGCGAGCGGCTTGTTCACTACTGGCATCAATTAAATCGGCAATGGCTTCGGCTTGAGCCAAGTCGAGTTTATCGTTTAAAAACGCGCGCTCTGAAAATTCGCCAGGGCGAGCAATGCGTACATTGGGTAATTGCAGCACTTGTTTAAGTAACATGTCTAGTAGTACTGGCCCGCCATGCCCTTGTAATTCCAGCACATCTTCGCCGGTAAACGAGTTTGGGCCTGGGAAGAACAACGCTATACCTTGATCCAGTAATTGCTGGTCTTTAGCATAAAAGCCTAAATATTCGGCCGCACGGGGTTTAGGGATTTTATGCAGAATGGCTTGAGCCACCGCTTTGCTATCGGGGCCAGAAATACGAATAATGCCTACTCCGGCTCGACCTGGGGCAGTGGCTAAAGCGGCAATAGTATCAGTGCTAAACATAACATCCTCTGGGATAAAAAAAGCCTGCTGCATAATGCTAACAGGCTTAGTGTAGAACATCTTATCCGCAAGGGATAAGTTGCGCGGTATTAGGTTTTGCGGGTATGCAGACCTTTTTTCTCCATGCCGCGATAAATATACAGCATCTGGCCAAGTGAGATTAAGTTACTGACTAACCAGTATAATACTAAGCCACTTGGGAACCAGAAGAAGAATACGGAGAACGCGACAGGCATCCACATCATCAGCTTCTGTTGTAAAGGATCGGTGACCTGCATTGGCGTGAGTTTCTGCATCATAAACATACTCAAACCAAACAACACCGGTAACACATAGTATGGGTCTTTAGTTGATAAGTCGGTGATCCACAGCATAAATGGCGCATGGCGTAGTTCAATACTTTCAACAAATACCCAGTACAGTGCTAAGAAAATAGGCATTTGGATGAGCATGGGTAAACAGCCACCCATCGGGTTTACTTTCTCTTTGCGATATAATTCCATCATCGCTGGGCCCATTTTCTGTTTATCGTCTTTGTAACGTGCTTGTAGCTCTTCAATTTTCGGCTTCAAGTTACGCATTTTCGCCATCGACTCA
This sequence comes from Alishewanella sp. HL-SH05, assembly GCF_052655985.1. The sequence continues at coordinate 228,042 of NZ_CP199753.1, read as the reverse complement.
TATTGGATCTTCGTCAGCGGGAACATTGCGCCTTTAACAATTAACGTAATACAGATAATCGCTAAACCCCAGTTGCTAACAAATAACTGAATTTTAGTCAGTAGCCAGAACAGTAATTGTGAGATAAACCACAGGAAACCGTAATCAACGGTAAGGTCTAAGCCATTGGCTAATTTGGCTAATTCGTCCTGGACTTTAGGGCCAGCATAAAATGTGGCTGTGATGCTGGCGCTTTGGCCCGGATCAATATCAATGGCAGTGCCCAGCGCGCCAATAACGCCTTTGTTCGTGCCGTGGATGCGGCTGTATAACTGGTTAGTGCCTGCTGGGTCTGGGATCCAGGCAGCAACAAAGTAATGCTCTAACATGGCAACCCAACCTGCTTGAGTGCTGACGCTCAGGTTAGTTTTCTGCATGTCTTCAAAGTTATACTTTTTATAGCGTTCTTCGCCGCTTCCAAAAGCGGCGCCGCGGTATATCGGCATAAACATGCTGGCGCTTTCGCCACTATCAATATTTTGTAATAAATGCTGATAAGGCTGAACCGTTTTGATTTCATCGCTGTTGTTGACGATAAAATATTCTACCCGGACATCATATTGTCCTGGGGTAAAGGTAAAGCGTTTTTCGATTTGCATGCCATTGTGCGTTAAGCGCAGTGGCACCACTAAGGGTTCAGTACCCTGAGCTTGATATTGAGTTTTTTCAACTTGATACAATGGCCGTTCAGTGCGGTCTGGGCCGTCACGGGCAATCAAACCAGATTGCGCAACATATTCAAAACCAGGAAGCTGACGCATCAATACATAAGGAGTGTTGCTGTCTTTGGTTAAGTTATGTTCAGGCAATTTAACACTGACAATATCACCACCGCGGCTATCAATCTCAAGTTCAAACACATCAGTGCTAACTTTAATGCGACGGTTTTGATCAATGTTGGGCGTGCTGTTGGCTACCGCCGGCGTGTCAGGGCTATCCATTAACATTGATGCCGAGCTGCCATTGTTAGCACTGCCACTTACCGTGCTGCTGACCTGTTGAGTGGCTACCGCCGGTTGCGGACCATAATCTTTTTGCCATTCCTGCCAGAGGAAAAAACTGACGATTGCCAGGGCAATTACTAGAAAACTGCGTTGTGAATCCATGGGTTAGCTTTTCTCATTATGCTTATCAGGAACGGGATCTTCACCACCTTGGTGAAACGGATGACATTTTAATATGCGTTTGCTGGCTAACCAAGCCCCTTTTGCTGCACCAAAGCGACCAATGGCCTCAATAGCATAATTTGAGCAAGTTGGGTGGAATCGGCAGCGTGGCCCCAATAGCGGGCTTATCAATAATTGATAACCTCGGACTAGGCCGAGCATCAACCAAACGATAAAGCGGTGTATTGGCGAGCGATCTTCTGCCATAGCCGTTCCAGTTGTTTCAGTAATTCATCATTAGGGGTGTTGCTAATATCCCCTTTTACCATGAGTACCAGATCCACACCGGGAAGCTGATGCTGATGCAAACGAAAGCTGTCGCGCACACATCGTTTAATACGATTGCGGTGCACGGCTAATTTAACACGTTTTTTGGCGATAGTAAGGCCAATTCGTGGATGAGCTAACTGATTGGGCTTTGCTAGAATGGTAAATAGGGGAGATGCGACCCGAAACGGGTTTTGAAAAACATTATCAAACTGACTGGGAGTTAACAGACGTAACTCCCGGCCGAATCTGAAGCTGGGCACGCAGCGTTTAACGACCAGTTTAGGCTGTTAAACGTTTACGGCCTTTAGCACGACGACGTGCTAACACCTCACGACCATTTTTAGTGGCCATGCGGGCGCGGAAACCGTGGTTACGCTTGCGCTTTAATACGCTTGGTTGAAAGGTTCTTTTACTCATAATTTCATCCGTCCGGTCGAAATATTTACTAAGGTTACCTGTGTTTTAGCAAATACACCAAAACGCAGCTGACAAAAATGAGCGCGAATTTTAAGTACTCTGCGCCCTAAAGTCAATGCGATCCTTGCTTTAATTACGATCCTAGCCAGTCGCGATCCCAGTTTTACTAAAGTTTTCCACAGCCTAGGCGATCTTTTACGAATAAAGTGTGAGTTATTTATTGTTTAAGCCAGATTTAACCCAGTTTTAGCTTGAGTATTCTTAAATAGAATAACAGTATAATAACCAATTAATACAATGGTATAGCGTGTTGGCGGGGGTGTTGTTAGGCTTTTTTAAAAAGTCAATCTTGAAGTTGTGGATAAGATCATACGATAATGCCGTTTGGCATTTCTACACCAGCCTTATCGATCATTATAATTCAGGCTTCAGGAGATCAGGTGTATCAGTCCGTTTGGCAAAATTGTCTGCAAGCTTTGCAAGCAGAACTCCCCGCGCAACACTTTAGTATGTGGATCCGTCCTTTGCAGGCTGACAGCTCGGCTGACGCTTTGACGTTGTATGCACCGAATCGTTTTGTACTGGATTGGGTGCGTGAAAAATACCTAAACCGGATCCTTGAACTGATCCGCGATTACTGTGGTGACAATGCACCGCGTTTACGCTTTGATGTGGGTACTAGCCAAAATAACGTTAAAGCTACTCCCGCGCCACAACCTCATCTGATGCCGTCTGAGGTAGCTGTCGCTTCGCGAGAAATTGCAGAACCGGTTCCTAAAACCATAGTGCGCTCCAATATGCGCGCAAATTACACCTTTACTAACTTTGTTGAGGGTAAATCGAACCAATTGGCTCGGGCGGCAGCCTCACAGGTGGCTGACAACCCTGGCACGGCTTATAACCCATTATTTATCTATGGCGGTACAGGTTTAGGTAAGACGCATTTATTACATGCGGTTGGTAATGGCATTTTAGCGAAGAAACCGGATGCAAAAGTGATATACATGCATTCAGAGCGCTTTGTGCAGGATATGGTAAAAGCGTTACAAAACAATGCTATAGAAGAGTTTAAGCGCTATTATCGTTCAGTTGATGCGTTACTTATTGACGATATTCAATTCTTTGCCAACAAAGAACGTTCCCAAGAAGAATTCTTTCATACCTTTAATGCCTTGTTAGAAGGCAATCAACAGATCATTTTAACCAGCGATCGTTACCCCAAAGAAATTGATGGTGTCGAAGATCGCTTAAAATCACGCTTTGGTTGGGGTCTGACTATCGCTATCGAGCCACCTGAGCTTGAAACCCGGGTGGCGATCTTAATGCGAAAAGCGCAAGAAAATCAGATCCGTCTACCGGAAGAAGTGGCTTTTTTCGTGGCCAAGCGTTTGCGCTCAAATGTTCGCGAACTCGAAGGCGCCTTGAATCGGGTGATTGCTAATGCTAATTTCACCGGCCGGCCCATTACCATTGATTTTGTGCGGGAAGCTTTACGCGATTTATTAGCCCTACAAGATAAGCTGGTGACCATTGAAAATATTCAAAAGACCGTAGCCGAATACTACAAAATCCGTATAGCGGATTTACTGTCGAAACGGCGTTCTCGTTCGGTAGCGCGACCGCGGCAAATGGCGATGGCATTAGCGAAAGAACTCACCAACCATAGTTTGCCAGAAATTGGGGATGCCTTTGGTGGTCGCGATCATACAACTGTGCTTCATGCCTGTCGTAAGATTGAATCGCTAAAAGAAGAAACACATGAAATTAAAGAAGATTTCCAAAATCTTATTCGAACATTATCGTCTTAACAGGGTTTTGTTATGCAATTTGTGATTAACCGTGACGCCTTACTGAAGCCGCTACAAATGGTATCGGGTGCTATTGAACGCCGCCATAATTTGCCAATTTTATCGAATGTGTTATTGGATGTTAGCGCCGATACACTGTCACTGACCGGTACCGATTTAGAAGTGGAGTTGGTTGCTAGCACGGTACAATTGCAAGTACACAGTGCAGGGCGGATTACTGTGCCGGCAAAAAAGCTGTTAGATATTTGCCGCAGCTTACCGGAAAACAGCGATATTGCCGTGCAGGTGCAAGGTGAAAATTGTATTTTAAGCAGTGGCAAAACCAAATTTACGTTATCCACGCTCAATGCTGCTGAATACCCCAATTTAGAAACCTGGCAAGGTGAGGTTGAGTTATCATTGACTCGCCAACAGTTGCGCAAGTTATTAGATGATACGGCCTTTTCGATGGCCAATCAGGACGTACGCTATTACTTAAATGGTTTGTTGTTTGAAGTGGATAACGGCAACTTATCTGCAGTGGCTACTGATGGTCATCGTTTAGCCATGAGTACCTTAGCGTTGCCGTCTTATGCTGGCCAACAAAAGCAGATTATTATTCCACGCAAAGGTGTTTTAGAAATTATGCGCTTGTTGGCGAATGATGAGCAGTTGGTCACCTTGAGCCTTGGCCAAAATCACATTCGTTTAAGTGACAGCAGTTTTAGTTTTAGCAGTAAATTAATTGATGGCCGTTTCCCCGATTACCGTCGTGTGTTGCCGCGCAACAGTACCAAGCAAGTGACCGCGCATCGTACCGTATTAAAAGATGCCTGCACTCGCGCTTCTATTTTATCGAATGAAAAATACCGCGGTGTGCGTTTTACTCTAAGTTCTTCTGAACTGCAGATTGTGGCGAACAACCCTGAGCACGAGCAAGCAGAAGAAGTGATCGAAGTGGAGTACGAAGGGGATAACCTCGAAATTGGTTTTAATGTCGGTTATTTATTGGATGTGTTAAATAGCTTGAATACTGATCTGGTGATCCTGAATTTAAATGATTCCAATTCTAGTGCCTTAATAGAAGGTGTGGGTAATGTTGGTGCTGCCTACGTTGTCATGCCAATGCGCTTATAATTCTGTTGTTGTCTAAAGCATGTCGTTAATCTCGCTGCAGCTTAAGCAGTTCCGTAATTTTTCGGAACTGCAGTTTAATGCGCATGCGCAGTGCAATCTGATTTTCGGTGAGAATGGCAGCGGTAAAACCAGCCTATTAGAAGCAATTTATTATCTGGCTCATGGTCGTTCCTTCAGAAGTAGTCGGCATCAACGTTTAATTCAATACGAGCAAGAGCATTTTGTCCTGCATGCTAAGGTTGCCGATGCTGAACAAACCTTTAGCTTAGGCTTGCAACGCGACAAGCAAGCCGAATTGCTATTGCGGTTAAATGCGGCCAGTAACTGCAAGTTAGCCGATTTTGCGGCTTTGTTGCCGGTGCAATTAATTACGCCTGACAGTTTTAAATTATTTTTTGGTGGCCCGAAAGAGCGTCGTCAATATTTTGATATGGGTGTGTTCCACGTGGAACCTACCTTCTATACCGTGTGGTTGCAGTTTAGTCGGGTTCTGAAACAACGTAATGCCTTGTTAAAGCAAAGCCGGGCTTATGATCAGCAATTTGATTATTGGGACCAGCAATTAGTCAGTCTGGCTTGGCAGTTACAATCGTTGCGAGAGCATTATATCGGTCTGCTGCAACATGAATATTTGAAGCTAGTAGAGGGTAATTCCCTGTTAGCTGAAGTGAGTTTGCAATTACAAGCGGGTTGGCCTGAGCGGGTGCAAAGTCCAGCCGATTTGAAGCAACTGTTAGAACAAAATTTTCAGCAAGATATGCGGCAGGGTTTTACTCAATATGGCCCACAAAAAGCGGATTTAAAACTTCGAAGAAAGCAGTTAGTGGTTGAAGAAGTATTATCCCGTGGACAGCTAAAAGTGTTATTATTTGCGCTTAAAATCGCACAAAACAATGTGATAGGTAGCAGCGGCAAGAAACAGCCCTTGTTATTGATTGATGATTTAGCATCCGAGTTGGATGCCAGTTCCACCCAAACGGTTTTTAATTATTTAAACAATATTAATTCGCAGGTTTTTATAACAGCAATTAATGCTGATCAGGTTTCACCTTTTATACCGGCTTCGCGCCGGCAAATGTTTCACGTGGAACACGGTCAGATAACAAGCACGGACAGATAGAGATGGCCGAAGAGCATAATTACGATTCCTCAAGTATTAAAGTATTAAAAGGTCTGGATGCAGTACGTAAAAGACCCGGTATGTATATCGGTGATACCGATGACGGTACGGGTTTACACCATATGGTGTTCGAGGTGGTCGACAATTCCATCGATGAAACCTTAGCAGGCTACTGTACTGACATCTGGGTCACCATTCACAGTGATGGTTCGGTCTCTGTTCGTGATAACGGTCGTGGCGTACCTACTGATATGCACGAAGAAGGCGTCTCAGCCGCTGAAGTTATCATGACCGTGCTGCATGCCGGCGGTAAATTTGACGATAACTCTTATAAAGTATCAGGTGGTTTGCACGGTGTGGGCGTATCCGTTGTAAATGCCTTATCTGACAAATTAGAACTGACCATTCGCCGTAAAGGCAAAGTGCATAACCAAATTTATCATCTGGGTGTACCACAAGCACCTTTAGCGGTAATCGGTGAAACAGAAGGTTCAGGTACGGCCATTCGTTTTTGGCCAAGCCCAACTATTTTCTCTGACATCAATTATCACTACGATATTTTAGCGAAACGTTTACGCGAACTGTCGTTCTTAAACTCGGGCGTAAGTATTATCTTAACCGACGAGCGTAACGATAAAAGCGACCATTTTAAGTATGAAGGTGGTATCGAAGCTTTTGTACAGTATTTGAATCGTAGTAAAACCAGCGTGCATCCAAAAGCGTTCTATTTTTCTGATCAGCGCGAAGACGGTATTTCAGTTGAAGTGGCGATGCAATGGAACGACAGCTATCAAGAAAACGTATTTTGTTTTACTAACAACATACCGCAACGTGATGGTGGTACTCACTTAGCAGGCTTCCGTGGTGCCTTAACCCGCGTTCTAAATACCTACATTGAGCATGAAGGTTATGCGAAAAAAATGAAGGTACAAGCTTCTGGTGATGATGCCCGTGAAGGTTTAACGGCGGTGATCAGTGTTAAAGTGCCTGATCCAAAATTCAGTTCGCAAACGAAAGACAAATTGGTTTCTTCAGAAGTCCGTTCTGCTGTTGAAAGCGTCATGGGTGAAAAGCTCAACGAGTATTTGTTAGAAAACCCAGGTGATGCCAAAATTATCGTGGGTAAGATTGTTGATGCAGCACGTGCGCGTGATGCCGCGCGTAAAGCGCGTGAAATGACACGCCGTAAAGGGGCGCTAGACATTGCCGGTTTACCGGGTAAATTAGCCGACTGCCAAGAAAAAGATCCGGCGTTATCTGAACTGTACATTGTAGAGGGTGACTCTGCGGGTGGTTCAGCCAAGCAAGGCCGTAACCGTAAAAACCAAGCTATTCTGCCGTTAAAAGGTAAAATCTTAAACGTTGAAAAAGCGCGTTTTGATAAGATGCTATCTTCACAAGAAGTGGGCACCTTAATCACGGCTTTAGGTTGTGGTATTGGTCGCGAAGAATATAACCCAGACAAAACACGTTATCACAGCATCGTATTAATGACGGATGCTGACGTTGACGGTTCGCATATTCGTACCTTATTACTGACGTTCTTCTATCGGCAAATGCCTGAGTTGATCGAACGTGGTTACATCTATATTGCCCAGCCACCGCTGTTTAAAGTGAAAAAAGGCAAGCAAGAGCAGTATATTAAAGATGAGCCCTCATTAGTTGAATACTTAACGACACTGGCTTTAGATGAAGCTTATTTGCATGTTAATGAAAATGCCCCCGGCATTGGTGGTGAAGCACTGGAAAAGCTGGTTCGTCAATATCATAAAGCTACCAGCATCATCCAACGTTTAAGCCGTAAGATCCCACAGAACTTACTAACCGAACTGATTTATATTGCCGGTTTAACCACTGAGACAATGAAAAATCAAACGGCGGTAGAAGAATGGGTAAAAACCTTAGCGAAGCGTTTAGATGAGAAAGAAGGTGACGGCTCAATTTATAAATACGATGTGGTAGAAGATCGCGAGCGGCAGTTATTCCAGCCAAAAGTGATTATTCGTCAGCATGGTATCGATAACGAATACTTGTTACATCACGATTTTATTACCTCTCGTGACTATTTAAGCCTAGCAGCCTTAGGTGATGAGATCCGTGACTTAATCGAAGAAGGCGGTTATATCCGTCGTGGCGAGAAAGTGAAACCAGTAGCCACATTCCGTGAAGCCTTAGACTGGTTAATGTCTGAGTCGAAGCGCGGTTTGTATATTCAGCGTTATAAAGGGCTAGGGGAAATGAACCCCGATCAGCTTTGGGAAACCACCATGGACCCACAAAATCGCCGGATGCTGCAGGTAAGGATCGAGGACGCTATCGGTGCTGATCAACTGTTTTCAACCCTGATGGGGGATCACGTTGAACCACGGCGAGCCTTTATAGAAGAGAATGCTTTATACGTCGCAAACTTAGACGTGTAACCGCACAATACCAAGTAGGGGCTTTTCAGCCCCTCAGTTATTTTAGTGAGTTAGTAGCGCATGCATAAATACGATACGAAAACCTTTCAGGGGCTAATCTTAGCCTTGCAGGATTACTGGGCGCGTCAAGGCTGCGTTATTGTTCAGCCGTTAGACTTGGAAGTGGGCGCAGGTACTTTTCATCCTATGACCTTCCTGCGTTCGTTAGGCCCTGAGCCAACCAACGTTGCCTATGTGCAACCTTGTCGTCGGCCAACGGATGGTCGTTATGGCGAAAATCCAAACCGTTTACAACATTACTATCAGTTCCAAGTTATCCTTAAACCATCACCTGATAATATTCAGGAACTGTACTTAGGCTCTTTGGAAGAGTTAGGATTAGATACCCTGGTACATGATATTCGCTTTGTCGAAGACAACTGGGAATCGCCAACGTTAGGTGCTTGGGGCTTGGGATGGGAAGTGTGGTTAAACGGCATGGAAGTCACACAGTTCACTTATTTCCAGCAAGTCGGTGGCTTAGAGTGTCGTCCGGTGACCGGTGAGATTACCTACGGCCTAGAGCGTCTGGCCATGTATATCCAAGGTGTGGATTCCATCTATGATCTCGTTTGGGCTGATGGCCCCTTAGGTCTTGTGACTTACGGAGACGTATTCCATCAGAATGAAGTTGAACAATCAACTTACAACTTTGAACATGCCGATGTACCTGCTTTGTTTAGCTACTTTGATCAGTGTGAAAAAGAAAGCCAATATCTGATTGAAAAAGGCTTGGCATTGCCAGCCTACGAAAAAGTTATGAAGGCTTCGCATGCCTTTAACTTATTAGATGCACGACATGCCATTTCGGTAACTGAGCGTCAGCGTTATATATTACGAGTGCGGGCTTTAGCGAAAGCCTGTGCTGAAGCCTATTTTGCCGCACGTGAAAAATTAGGTTTTCCGCTTTGCAAAACGCAGCCTGCAGTTCAAAAGGAGGCCAAATAATGAGTGCTCAGGATTTTCTGGTTGAGATTGGTACTGAAGAGTTACCACCAAAAGCACTGACAACCTTAGCCACGGCTTTTGCAGAAAACATTACGGCGGAATTAGCCAAGTTAGAATTACAACATGGTACGGTGCAATGGTACGCTGCACCACGTCGCTTAGCTGTGCGCATTAATCAATTAGCGGCACAACAAGCTGATAAAGTAGTAGAAAAGCGTGGCCCTGCTATTGCAGCCGCCTTTGATAAAGCGGGTGAGCCCACCAAAGCAGCTCAAGGCTGGGCTGCAGGTTGTGGTATTAGCGTGGCCGAAGCCGAACGTTTAGAGACCGATAAAGGCGCATGGTTGTTGTGTAAGCAGTTACAAAAAGGCCAAAGCACCACAGCATTATTACCTGAGATAGTGACTAGCGCTTTAGCGAAGCTACCTATCGCTAAGCCGATGCGCTGGGGTAATTCAGATGCTGAATTTATCCGACCTGTACATACTATTATTATGTTGTTCGGTGAAGCGATTGTTCCTGCAACAATATTAGGTCGACAAAGCGGTAATCAAACGCACGGCCATCGTTTTCATGCACCGGCTAAAGTAACCGTAAAGCATGCTGATGCTTACTTACCCGTGTTAGAACAAGCTTATGTCATTGCTGACTTTAGTCGTCGTAAAGCGTTTATTGCTGAGCATGTAACTGCTGCAGCTAAACAGCTTGATGCACAAGTGCAATGGGATGATGCTCTGCTCGAAGAAGTGACCGCCTTAGTAGAATGGCCGGTTGTGTTAGTGGGAAGCTTTGAAGAAAGTTTCTTGCAAGTGCCAGCCGAACCACTTATTTCAACCATGAAAGACAACCAAAAATACTTCCCATTGCGTGATCAGCAAGGCAAGTTATTAAACAAATTTGTGTTTGTCGCGAACATCGCCAGTAAAGATCCGCAGCAAATTATCTCGGGTAACGAGAAAGTGGTGCGGCCGCGTCTATCAGATGCACAGTTTTTCTTTAATACCGATCGCAAAACTAAGTTAGTGGATCGCTTAGAAAGCTTAAGCACTGTGTTATTCCAACAGCAATTAGGTACCTTAGCGGAAAAATCGGAGCGGATCAGTCAGGTTGCTGCCTATATTGCTAAGCAAATTGGTGCTGATGAAACGGCGGCAGCACGCGCCGGTTTATTATCTAAAACCGATTTAATGACCAACATGGTCGGAGAGTTCCCAGAGGTACAAGGTATTATGGGAATGCACTATGCACGCTTAGATGGTGAAGCGGAAGCAGTGGCATTAGCGCTCAATGAGCAATACATGCCGCGTTTTGCAGGTGATCAATTACCAAGCCGTTTAGAAGGTGCGGCAGTAGCCATTGCCGATAAATTAGATACCTTAGTCGGTATTTTTGGCATTGGCCAAGTGCCGAAAGGCGATAAAGATCCTTTTGCATTGCGTCGTGCAGCTATTGGTGCTTTGCGTATTATGGTCGAAAAGCAACTGCCATTGGATTTAGTCGATTTAATTCGCTTTAGCCAGCAGACTTTTGGCAGTAAATTGACGCATTCAGAGGTGGCTAATGACGTCGTCGACTTTATGCTCGGCCGCTTCCGTGCTTGGTATCAAGACGAAGGTTACAGCATTGATGTGATCCAAGCCGTACTGGCACGCCGTCCAACCAACCCTGCAGACTTTGACCGTAGGGTGAAGGCGGTAGCCGCGTTCCGTAAACTTGAGGCCGCTTTAGCGCTGGCAGCAGCGAATAAACGCGTTGCAAATATTCTTGCTAAGGTGGACACCGCCATTGCGGATACTGTGCATGAAAACTTACTGCAGGAAAACGCGGAACAAGCCTTGTTTAGTGCGATAAAGGCAGAGCAAGTGTTTCAGGCGAGTGTCAGTGATTATACCAGCGCGTTAAGCCATCTTGCCGCTTTACGTGAGGTGATTGATCATTTCTTTGATCAAGTAATGGTCAATGCAGATGATGCCGCCGTCAGAGCGAATCGTTTAGCGTTATTAAAACAGCTACGCGAATTATTTTTGCAGGTTGCTGATATCTCAGTATTGCAATAGAACATGAATAACTAAAGAGCCAGCTAAATTGCTGGCTCTTTAGTTTATTTAATAAATGTCGAACGATGAACGCGCAATTTAATAATATATTAAAATGATAAGTTAGCCTCTTGTTTGATCTCGGCCATTGTTTTTTGCTTTGTATAACATCATATCTGCCAACTTTATACTTTCACTAAACTCTTCAGACTTATTGCATAACGCAACTCCCAAACTTGCTGTTACCTTATATTGCGGTGCAGAAGGGACCAATTGTTGTTGGTGAGACTGTTTGCGAATTTTATCGTAAGCGTAACGCCAACCACACATTCCTATCCTAACTGATCAACATTACCCTGTCTGCCACTTTAAATTATCAGGGTAATCATCATGAAACGCACTAAAGAACAATGGCTAGCGTTATTCGCCGAGCAAGCCCAAAGTGGCCTCACTCAAACGGCATTTGCTAAACGACAAGGGATTATTCCGACCTACTTCAATCTGCGTAAACGCCAGTTGTTGGCTCATCAGAATGACGACACCGGTTTCATTGAATTAACACCACAAAGCTCGCCACTGGCACGGCATATCCTGCTACGCAAGCGTGATATGGAATTGCAACTTCCAGCAGGGACGGATGCACTCTGGTTAGCCGCCTTGCTCAGGGCACTTTGACCATGAAAATGTTCCTCGATGTGCTTAAGGTCTATTTGCATAAACAGCCGGTCGACTTTCGCAAATCCATTAATGGCTTATCGTTGCTGGTCGAGCAAGAGATGCAGCTCTCGCCATTTAGCGGCGCGTTGTTTGTGTTCTGCAATCGGCAGCGTACTCGGTTAAAAGTGCTGTACTGGGATAGCACTGGGTTTTGTCTGTGGTACAAGCGACTTGAAAAAGACACGTTTCGCTGGCCAAGGCAGATGCCAGGTAAAGTGTTGTCGATTAGCGAGCAGCAATGGCATTGGCTGTTGCAAGGTGTCGATATTCAAAAAATCACCGCGCACCAGCCGCTGCATTACCAGAGTGTGGGTTGATATGCCGATCGGCTATAAATCCTGTAGATCGCATCCAAAACAATCTAAATCTTACCAAGCACTTAGCCAAATTGGCCGTTACAATAACGGCCATGAAAAAGATACCAGACACCCTACCTGATGACGTTGAACTGCTTAAGAAAATGCTGCTTGAGCAGTCCGCGCTACTTGCCAAGCATGAGCAAAAGCTTGAGCGCAAACTGGCGCAAAAAGACAAACGCATCGCTAAACTAGAGCGGGTTAACCAGCAGCTGTCGGATAAGCTGCAGCAATTGCTGGAGCGCTATAACCTGAAGAAGTACCAGAAATTTAGCCCCAGCAGCGAGACCTACGAAGGTGAAGGCGAAGTCTTAAATGAGGCCGAACAGCTTATTGAAGACGAGTCCGTAGCGACAGAGCCAGATACTCAGACGACCGAGAGCGCTGAGAAAGCCGCCAAGCCACGCCGACCGCGTATTACCCCTGAATTGCCCCGCGTTGACGTTATCCATGACATTGACGATAAAACCTGTGCCTGCTGCGGCCATGCCCTGCATCAAATGGGTGAAGAGGTTAGTGAGCAAATTGAGTTCGTGCCCGCGCAAATCCGTGTGCTGAGAAATGTCCGGTTGAAATACAGCTGCCGGCAGTGTGAAACCAATGGCACTAAGGTCGACATTAAGATTGCCGATGTACCGCCTGCGGTTATCCCTAAGAGTATGGCCACGCCAAGTTTACTGGCGCAAATCATCAGCAGCAAAATGCACTATGGCTTACCGCTGTACCGACAAGAGCAGTTGTTTAATCAGGCGGGCATTGAGCTTAGTCGTCAAACGATGAGTCGTTGGCTGATAACTTGTGCAGAAAAACTGCAACCGCTATTGGCCTTAATGAAAACCGAGCTTCTGAAACAGCCGGTGCTGTGGGCAGATGAAACCACGGTTAATGTGCTGGATGTTGAGAAAAGCACCTGTTACATGTGGGTATATGGCTGTGGCTTAGAAAAAAGTACCGGCCCTAAGCTGGTGCTGTTTGATTATCAGGATAGTCGCAGCAGTAAACATCCCTGTGACTTCTTATCCGGCTTTAACGGTTATCTGCAGGTCGATGGTTATGCCGGATATGAGAAAACCGACGCAACCTTAGTCGGTTGCTGGGCGCATGCCAGACGCAAGTTCGTTGAAGCCCAAAAAGCGCAGGGCAAAGGCAAAACGGGTAAAGCGGATGTGGCCCTTAACCACATCCAGAAACTCTATGCACTGGAGAGTAAATTAAAAACCGTACCGCCTGACAAGAAGTATGACGCCAGACAAGCACTAGCTAAACCACTGCTAGAACAATTTAAAAGCTGGCTGGATAAATCAAGCGAGAGTGTCACGAAAGAAAGCTTACTGGGAGTCGCTATCACGTATAGCCTGAATCAGTGGCCCAAGCTCATCCGCTATCTGGACGATGGTAGACTTAATATCGACAACAACCGTGCTGAGCGCGCCGTCAAACCGTTCGTGATTGGACGCAAGGCGTGGTTGTTTGCCAATACTGAAACGGGCGCAGAAGCCAGTGCTGCAATGTATAGCCTAGTCGAAACGGCCAAAATTAATGGTCTGGAACCGTATAATTACTTATACCGCTTGCTCACTGAGCTGCCAAAAGCCAATACCCACGAGCAATTGCAACAGCTCCTGCCTTACTGATCAGCAGCCACACCGCAAGGTGTGGTTGCTGCTACGCTTACATTTTATCAGCTACATTCAACGCATCTTGAACAGAAGTACGTGGCAAAATTAATAAAAACTCTTCACCACCGATGCGACATGCGAAGTCTTGTTGGCGAATATTTTGTTTGAACATATATGCGACTGATTTAAGTACGTCATCTCCAACATCGTGACCAAAATTATCATTAAGGCGTTTAAAGTAATCTATGTCACACATAATAAGAGAAAGCGGAAAAAAAAGATCCGGTTGTTTTTCGAAGCTTGGTACTAAACAAGCATCAATAAAGCGACGATTCGCTAAATTGGTTAACTGATCAGTGTTTGCTTGTTGGTCTTTAATTTGTTGTAGCTTATCCATTGCTTCGTGACTACGTTCACGGTAATGATCGTTAATCCAACAGACAATAATAACAATGAGCAACGAGGCAATAAAACGACTAGCTTCAGCATCTTTATAGTTTGCCGTAATAAGGTCGGGGATAAAAAGCATTATACTTAGAATAATAAGTAAAACAGCATTCGAGATTAGCGCATTGCGCACACCAAGTAAGCCAAACAAAATTGCGGGAAATGGAAATACCCAAAACAGTGCTGTGTTATTAAAGCCCCCTTGATAAACTAGGCTAAGAACAAAACTTGCAACAAGTAGCGTTTCAATAACACAGGCTCGATCAAGATTGCGAGTAATATTAAAAACAATTATGTTTAATAAGAACAAACTGCCCGTAGTAAACAAGATAATAGGTAATAATATTTGTTCAGCACTGAGATTTTTTACACCGTAAATAAACATAACGGCAGTGGTGATGTAACTAACAAACCTCAGAATATATAAACGCCGTCGAGCATCAATTTTCTGAGCTTGTTCCGTACTTTGCTTATTAAAAGGCTGATGCAATGTTTTTAATCCTTCAAATTATCTCATCATACTAATGTTAGTCTGCTATTTTTTAAAGCCAAGGGTTAATGTTAATTTGCCTGTATAAAAAAGCCAAACATAGCGGCATTTAGTATTAGCTATCCAAAATAGACTAAGTTTCAGAATTAGAGATTCTCGTTCATAAGGTTAATCGTCCAAAACATTAACAGCACTTTATACAGTATAAAATAGGTGGATATCGTTGGCTTGGCGAGGTTTCATCAACATAGGTATATAAGAGCCTAGTTATATTGACGAATAAACCCAGTAAGTTCGCGGCCAATTACTTGCTACATATTTTAGTCCGTTACTAATAAATTAAACATCTGTTTAAGCAACAGAGTTATTGCTTGTTTACCATTTTTCCATCAGTGGTATACGAATACCAAGGTGGTTTTTAAGTTAACGGTAAGAAGTCAGAGCTAATCAGCATCGGCTACTAAAAATACAACTCGTAAATTGTATGAATCAACTAGGTAAAGAACAAATTCAGCGGATGAGAACCACTCTATGGCAATATTAAGAGAGTTATTAGCTGCTGTTCGTCAAATGGTTTAGTGAAATCGCCAAGTTAATAATAAGCTGCTCTTTTGGCCTTGCTGCATCTTCAATTGTTTCACTTCAACCGTTTGATATTGTGTTAACAACGCGAGCAACAGGTTGTGGTGTTTTTGCTGTGAGACCAGAGTGGTAAACCAGCCAACTTGTTTAGCAAATAATGCGCTCTCTTTAATCATATTGCTAATAAAAGCGAGCTCGCCGCCGTCACACCATAGCTCATTGTTATTGCCCGAAAAATTGCGACCTTGCTTGGCTTTACCGAGCTTTTGCCATTTTTGTTGGTTAACCGTTTGTGCTTCAGCAGCAGAACGATAAAAAGGGGGATTACACACCACTAAATCAAAATACTCCTGCGCGTGGATAATACTTTGAAAAATCTGCAAAGGTTTGGCTTGTAAGCGCAAACTAATCATCCCTTTTAAGCGATCGTTGGCGTTAATAATAGTGTTGGCGATGTTCAGAGCTTGCTGATCAATATCGCTACCGACAACCTGCCAACCGAAACTGCGTGTCGCCAAAATGGGGTAAATGCAATTCGCGCCACAACCAATATCTAGCATTCGTACTTGTTTACCCTGTGGCACTTGCCCGTGATGTTGTGGCAGTTGACCAAGCAAATCGGCCGCATAATGTAAATAATCAGCACGGCCTGGGATCGGTGGGCAGAGATAACCTGAGGGTAATTGCCAAAAATCAATTTGGTAATAGCTTGCTAAAATGGCCGCATTAAGATGTTGTACCGCCTGACTGTCACTGAAATCTATAGTGGCAGCACCGGTTGGTGTGCGGGTTAAAAATGGCGTTAATGCAGGATATTTGGCACAGAGTGTTGGCAAATCATAACGGCCATGATGCGGATTTCTGGGGTGAAGTTTTGAAGGTTCGCTGGTCATAATCTTTAATAGTAAGCACTTTGCGCTAAGTGTAATAGAATGCCGCTTGGGCTGCGAGTTAAACTCGCCACAATAAGCACAAGCTTCGGCTAGCGGATGCAATATGACTCATTTAAAAGGAGCTTGCCATGGCGCAGAAATTTATCAGTTGTATCAGTTTATTAGTAACGGATTATGATGCGGCGATTCAATTTTACACGCAGTGTTTAGGTTTTAACTTAATAGAAGATACCATGCTATCCGCCGATAAACGCTGGGTAAAAGTCGGCCCACCAGGCGCACAAACCGCGATCTTGCTGGCTAAAGCAAGTAATGCACAGCAACATGCCTTGGTCGGCTGTCAAACCGCAGATCGGGTAGGACTGTTTTTACAAACAGACAATTTTTGGCCAGACTACGAGAAAATGTGTCAGCAAGGTGTCGTGTTTTTGGAAGCACCTCGTGAGGAAACGTATGCTACCGTAGTGGTGTTTCAAGATTTGTATGGTAATAAATGGGATTTACTACAGCCTAAACAACCTGCCTAGCAACCGTATTAACTTTTAAAACCGTTCACAAACTCAGTATCTGGCAAGGCTTGTTGCAGCAATTGCTGTAACGGTTGCATTTGTTCCAGCCGAAATTTGTATTGCACGCGAAGCTGGCCATTTAAGTCAAAATCGATAAAACCCAGATTATCTTCTTGCCACAGTGTGATTTGTTTAATGCTGCGAAGCGGGGCGCTGTCCATGCCGACACGCAGTTTTTGTTCCTGAACAGCAAAAAGTCTCAGGATGTCTTTGCTATAAATATACTCGTCATCACTCAGCTGGTTATTTTTGCTGAAAAAAAATAGCTCTAAGCTAAATAGTAAAGCCGTGAAAAACAAACTTTGATAACCAAATAGCCAAAATAAAAGCGCAATACCCAGCAGTATTAGCGCTTTTGCAGTAATAGAGTCTTTAATCAGTGGCCAAAACATAGATAAAAGCTGAATAAGTTAACATTTAGTTACCTTAAATAACCTCGCTAGGCTCGTCAAGCTAGAGACCGTCTGTTAGCGACTCGATTAATTGCTTGGTGCTAATTCTGCTGTTTTAGCTTGTTGTACTAAGTTACGTACATCCTGTAGCAGTTGCTGTGCGTCATAGACAATGCCATCTTTAATGGTATAGCGCACACCTTTAGTGCGTTCTGCTTCATTATTGTCGTTTAATCGATAATGCCCGGTGCCATATAGCACTTTAAAATTGGCTAACGGGTTTTCAGCTACAATGAACATGTCGGCTTTTTTGCCCGGTACGATACTGCCAATGTCTTCGTCTAAACCCAGTGCAATAGCGCCATTAAGCGTTGCCGCTTGAATAACTTCCAGTGCATTAAAGCCGGCTTCACGTAATAGTTCTAACTCTTGAATAAAGCCAAAACCATAGATTTTATAGATATAACCCGCATCTGAACCGGTGGTAATACGACCACCATGGTTTTTAAAGTCTTGTAGAAATTGCATCCACAACCGGTAATTTTCGCGCCAACGTACTTCATGCTCAGTGGTCCAATCAAACCAGTAGGAGCCATGTGCGTAACGGTTTGGCGTAAAGAAACGCGTTAGGGTCGGTAGGGTATACTCTTGATGCCATTCAGCGTTACGCTGCGCGGAGGCATCACGGCTAGCTTCATAGATAGTTAGGGTGGGGTTAATAGTAAAATCGAGTTTAATAAGCTCATCTCGTACCGCAATCCATTTATCTGAGCCGGGTTTAGCTGCTTGCGCCCATAATTCACCGGCAGCCGCGAAGCGATCTTGTTCATTTTGATAGTTATAGTTTGTCGGATAGTTTTGAACAGTTTGTCCATCAAACAATGCTTCAGGCAAACCATACCAATGTTCCATCGAACCCAGCCCCATGCGGGCACTGTCGACGACATTGGTGCGCATCACATTAAGTTGCGCATGATGCATCATGCTGCCAAGATTTTGTTTTTCAGCTTCATCTAAGGCTGCAGCCATAATGCTGGGCGTAGCACCAAAAAATTTAATGCCCGCTGCTCCGGCTTTTTTAATGTCTTTAACCCATTTACGTGCCTGATCCGGATTAAATACCGGTTGCGCTAAGCCTTGACCAAAGCCAACATAAGGCACGATCCTCGGCGCGACTATTGTATTCGCGGCGGCCGCTTTGACGTGCTTTAACGTCCATGCTAGGCCGTTAAAACTGCCGGGCTCTCTTACGGTGGTAATGCCATGCGCGAGCCAAAGTTTAAATACATATTCTGCAGGGATGCCATTGGCTGAGCCGCCAATATGACCGTGCATATCAATAAAGCCAGGCAGGATATACATACCGCTGATATCCATTTCTTGATCGCCAGGCGCCGCTTGTGGTCGACTGGCAGGCAATACGGGCACATCAGGATAACCGACAATACTCACTTGTTTAATCCGGTCTTGCTCGATAACGATATCGACAGGCCCTACTGGTGGCGCACCTTCTCCACTAATTAAAATCCCTCCTCGAAGAATTAACCGCTTATAAGGGCCATCACCTTGGTTGCCGCGCTCAGGCGCTGAGGGCGTGCGCTCAGTGGTTTGGGCGAAGGTAATCGGTGTTATTAAGGTAGCTAATATCAATAACGTGAAGGGAAGTCGCATAAAACGGACCATAACATTTCCAATAGTCATTTATTATGGTATCAGTGTGGATAAAGTTTCGACATGTCGCAAGCGATTACGTTAGCTCGTCGTTAGGATGCGTTAAAAGGTTTCTGGGTTTAACAGTGAGTGTTAATGAGCCCCTTTTTTGATTAAGTAACGGTAGGGAATTTCGCTGGTGCTGTATTGCATTAACTCGTGATCCATAAAGCGACAAAAAGCGGGAATATCACGCGTACTGGCTGGATCGTCGGCGATAATCAACAAGGTTTCACCATTTTGCATTTTTCGGATCTGTAGTCTTACCATCATCACTGGCTCTGGGCAGCGTAGGCCTAGGGCATCTAAGGTGTGATCGGCATGCTGAAATTCATCTGCCATTGATAACTCCAATAATATAAGACGCAAATTTAACGACAAGCCATTAAAAAAGGCCGTATCAACGGCCTTATTCTAAGCGATTGTGTTACAAGCTGCCAGTTTAAGGCCGCTCAAACACCGTGGCAATGCCTTGGCCTAAACCAATACACATAGTCGCTAAACCAAATTTACCGCCCTTATCTTCCATCACATTTAGTAAGGTGGTGGCGATACGTGAACCTGAACAACCTAATGGGTGACCTAGCGCAATGGCGCCCCCATTAAGATTCACTTTTTGGTCGGCCACTTCAAGTAAGCCAAGATCTTTCATGACGGGCAAGGCTTGTGCGGCAAAGGCTTCGTTCAGTTCTGCATAGTCAATGTCGTTAATGGTTAAGCCAGCCATTTTTAACGCTTTCTTGCTGGCAGGTACCGGGCCATAACCCATGATGGACGGATCACAACCTGCGACACCCATACCGCGTACATAAGCACGGATAGGTAAGCCTAAGGATTTAGCTTTCTCTTCGCTCATCACTAACATACCCGATGCACCGTCAGATAAGGCTGAAGACGTACCGGCCGTTACAGTACCGTTTGCTGGGTCAAACACCGGGCGTAAAGCTGATAACGCTTCAACCGTGGTTTCAGGACGGATGACTTCATCATAATCCATGAGTTTTAACACGCCGTCGGCATCGTGACCTTCAGTAGGAACAATTTCGTTTTTAAACCGACCCTGCTCTGACGCTTCTTGTGCCAAGCGGTGTGAGCGAGCACCAAATTCATCTTGTTGCTGACGACTGATACCGTGCATTTTACCAAGCAGTTCTGCGGTTAAACCCATCATGCCTGCTGCTTTGGCAACAGATGTTGCTAAGCCTGGATGAAAATCAACACCGTGATTCATTGGCACATGACCCATATGCTCAACACCACCAATTAGATAGACTTCGCCCATACCCGTTTGAATAGCACGTACGGCGTCATGCAAAGCTTGCATGGATGAACCACAAAGACGGTTAATGGTCACCGCGGGCACAGAATGCGGGATACCGGCTAATAACGAGGCGTTTCGAGCAATGTTAAAGCCTTGTTCTAGCGTTTGTTGCACACAACCCCAGATCACATCATCAATATCGGCAGCATCTAATGCGGGATTACGAGATAACAACGATGCCATAACATGCGCTGAAAGTTGTTCGGCACGCACATTACGATACATGCCACCTTTAGAGCGACCCATCGGGGTGCGAATACAATCTACTATTACTGCGTTTTTCATTATGCTGTGCTCCTGCGCTTAAACCGGGAAGAAACGCTGGCCGTTGGCAGCCATGGCGCGCGTATGATCTGTAACCTGATAAATTTCACCTAAATGAGCGTATTTATCGGCTAGGGCAACAAAGTTAGCTAAACCTAAGGTGTCGGCGTAACGCAGTGGACCACCGCGGAACGGAGGGAAACCTAAGCCGTAAACAAGGCCCATATCGGCTTCAGCGGCACTGGCAACGATACCTTCTTCTAAGCAGCGAATGGTTTCGTTAATCATCGGTACCATAACGCGAGCAATAATCTCGTCAGCACTAAACTCGTGTTTCTCAGTCGTAAGTTCAGACAGTAAACCTAAGCTTGTTGCATCGATATCTTTCTTCGGTTTGCCTTTGGCGTCTTTACTGTAAGTATAGAAACCTACGCCATTTTTCTGGCCGTAACGTTTCGCGTTATACATCGCGGCTACCGGGTCCTTTGCCAGTTTCGCCATCCGAGTTGGGAAGCCATCCGCCATCACATCGGTACAGTGATAAGCGGTGTCTAAGCCCACTACGTCAAGTAAATAGGCGGGACCCATTGGCCAACCAAATTGTTTCTCCATCACTTTATCAACTTGCGCAAAATCTGCGCCATCCAGCACTAACTTACTGAAACCAGCAAAGTAGGGGAACAATACACGGTTAACGAAGAAACCAGGACAGTCGTTTACAACAATGGGGGATTTCCCCATTTTGGCAGCATAAGCCACGACCGCAGCAACGGTTTCATCACTGGTATCTTTACCGCGGATGACTTCAACTAACGGCATTCTGTGTACGGGGTTAAAGAAATGCATACCGCAGAAGTTTTGCGGCCGATTTAGGTTTGCCGCTAACTGATTAATAGAAATAGTAGAGGTGTTCGAGGTTAAAATGGCATCGTCGCTTAATAAGGCTTCAGTTTCTTTTAACACCGCGCCTTTAATTTTTGGATTCTCGACAACCGCTTCGACAACGATATCCACGCCGGCCACTAAATCATTGCTTAACGTCGGGGTAATAGCCGAAATCACTTTAGCCATGCCGACGGCATCTAATTTTTTACGATCGACTTGTTTTGAGAGCAACTTGGTTGCTTCTGACATGCCTAAAGCGAGTGCGTTGTCGGCAATGTCTTTCATGACCACCGGTACACCTTTCAGTGCAGACTGATAAGCAATACCCCCGCCCATAATACCCGCGCCTAATACAGCGGCTTTATTCACGGCTTTAGTCGCGGTCTTCGCGGCTTTTTTCGCTTTACTTTTAATGACTTGGTCATTTAAAAATAGCCCTACTTGCGCCGTCGCCGCGTCGGTCTTGGCTAATTTGGCAAACCCGGCGTTTTCTAAAGCAACGGCACCAGCCCGATCTAACGTGCTAGCGGCTTCTATCGTTTGTACCGCCATCATCGGTGCCGGATAATGTTTACCCGCAGTGGCGAACACCATACCCTTGGCTGTATTAAAGCTCATGGTGGCTTCAATTTTATTCAGTTTTAGAGGCTGTAATTTTACGGCGCGTTTTTTCTGCCAGTTTAGCTGACCCGCGATAGCGTCTTGCAGCATGCTTAAACCGGCTGCCGCTAATTTTTCAGGGGCAACAACGGCATCAATTAAACCTTCTTTTTGGGCTTGCTCTGCACTGCGATCTTTACCGGTGGTGATCCACTCCATGGCATTGTCAGCGCCAATAATCCGTGGTAAACGAACCGTGCCCCCAAAGCCAGGCATTAAACCGAGTTTAACTTCAGGTAAGCCGATGCGCGTGGTCGTGTCAGCTACACGGTAGTCACAAGCGAGCGTCCATTCACAGCCGCCACCTAAGGCGAAGCCTTTAATGGCCACTACGGTAGGAACAGGCAGGTCTTCACAAGCATCAAACACATCAGAAGCTTGTTTAATCCACGGAACTAAATCGGCTTCAGGCCGTTCAAAAATAGGTAAAAACTCAGTAATGTCAGCACCGACCACAAAGTTATCTTTGCCACTAACAAAAAGAACACCTTTTAAAGCGGGATCCGCGTGCAGCTTACTTAGGGCTGCCTTACAATCAGTCAGCGTTTGTTGATCAAATTTGTTGACCGAACCTTGTGCGTTAAAGGTAAACTGGGCAATACCAGGTTGCACATACTCAACCTGAATGCTGTTACTCTGGTAAATCATAAAAATGCTCCTTGGTCGCGTTAGCTATATATCATTATTCGCAACTGGTACGATGAGGTTATCTGATCCAGTGTCTCGTGCTTTTAGAAAAATATCAATAGTTATTTAAACGGGTGTTTTAAATCGTGCTAAGCACAAACATACTTAACTATAGACAGTATTGACTGACTAAGTTTTCATCTGGAGTTGTACAGTGAAACGCCTGATCTTTATATTAAGTTGTACTTTTTTTTCTACAATGGCTGTCAGTAATGCTGAACAGATTGAACAGCAACGTGAGTTATTTGTGCAAGCCGAGCGCCAAATTGGCTCTGCACCTCTTAGGCAAGTTGAAGCTTGGCTGGAAGAATTAAAAGATTATCCGTTACAACCCTATCTGCAACAACGCTACTTACAGCGGCGTTTGAATGCTCACACTGATATTGAAAGCTTTTTACAGCAACATAAAGGCTCTCCGCTGGATTGGCCGTTGCGCCGGCCCTTTTTACAAAGTTTAGCTAAAGCAAAGCAATCTGAACGGTTTTTAATGAACTTTCCGGGTAGTTCAGACGCTGAGCTAAATTGTACGGCGTTGGAGCAGCGTTTGCTGGTTAGTCCGGTTGATAAGCAGCAAGTCTGGCAGGAGGTACAAGCGTTATGGACCGTAGGGAAATCACAACCTAAAGACTGCGATGGCCTGTTTAAACAATGGCGCCAGGTTAATCCGCTGCAAGCCGATACAGTGTTGCGGCGTATTCAATTGTCTGCAGAAGGCGGTGATGCGAGTTTAATTCGTTATTTAAAAACCTTGCTACCGACTAATCAGCAATATTTAGCGGACATGTGGCTACAAGTAAGAAAGGACCCTAGTGTCATGACGAAAGGTCGCTTCTTTGCTGGCAAACATGTGGTTGAACGCGACATTTTGGCTTACGGTTTAAAGCGTCTAATCTGGCGCTCACCCGATCAGGCCTTAAAAATGTGGCAGCGTTTTGTTAATGATCCTTATTTTATCGCTGCTCAGCGCGTTGATGTGCAGCGTCAATTTGCTATTGCCTTAGCCAGTAAAGGGGATAGTCGCGCCGATGAGTGGATGGCGCAGTTACCCCCCGAGTTATTGGATAGCAGCTTGGCACAATGGCAAGTAGGCCATGCGTTACGAGAACTAAACTGGCCGAAAGTGCAAAAAGTCATTGAGCAGTTTCCTGCAGATCTCGCGGCAGATATCAATTGGCGCTATTGGTTAGCTCGAGCTTTTGAAGAGCAGGGTCAGCAAGCAAAGGCCGATCCCATTTTTCGTGAGCTGGCTTTGCGTAGACACTTTTATGGCTTTATGTCGGCAGCTAAGTTGGGGCTACCACCGAGTTTAGCGCACAATCCGGTGATGGTATCTGCTGAAGAGTTGTTATTAGTGCAGCAACACCCTGCGGTGCAACGCGCCATTGAATGGCTGGCGCTTGGCCGAATGACCGAAGCGCGACGGGAATGGAATTTCTTACAACGCTCAGTGACTGAATCGCAAAAGTTAGCCGCAGCTAAGCTAGCCGGTCAAATGGAGTGGCATGAGCGCGCCATTTTTACGCTGGCGGATGCCGGTTATTGGGACGATGTAGAATTACGTTTTCCGCTGGCTTATAAAGATGAAATTCAACGCTCGGCGAAAGGCGCAAAAGTAGATTCTGGTTGGGCTATGGCAATAGCTCGGCGCGAAAGCTCTTTTATGGCTGATGCTAATTCTCCGGTGGGTGCGCGAGGTTTAATGCAAATTATGCCAGCTACCGCCAATGATATTGCAAAAAAACGCGTGCCAATAGCGCAACTTTATAACCCCACCACCAATATCGATTATGGTACCGATTACCTTAATTATTTGATGAAGCGTAACGACGGTAATTTAATTATGGCCACCGCAGCTTACAATGCAGGTTACAGTCGTGTTCGGCAATGGATCCCGACAGACCACGCTTTGCCCGTTGATGTATGGGTAGAAACGATCCCTTATCGCGAAACGCGAGAATATGTAAAAGCAGTGATGGCGTATTATCAGATTTACAATATTCGCTTAAATGAACCCATTGATGTGTTTCAACCGCTGGTTGCGATGCAGATTGGGGCGAAGAGTAAATGATGTTATTATCCAAAGCCCTTAACAGCAACCAGTAAGGTGTTTATGAACTCAACATATCAGCAACTTTATCCAGAGCATCTAGCAGAACTGCAGTTGCGTACCCGCAATGTGTTGGCTCGTGAGAATCTCGACGCGCTCGTTATTCATTCAGGTCAAGCAAAGCGCAAGTTCTTGGATGATATGGATTATCCGTTTAAAGCCAATCCACATTTTAAAGCGTGGTTACCGGTAGTCGATAATCCGCATTGCTGGTTAATAGTTGATGGTGTAAATAAACCCAAACTGATTTTTTATCGGCCAAAAGATTTTTGGCACAAAGTGCCTGACGCACCAAGTGATTTTTGGGCTGAGCACTTTGATATTCAGTTGCTTGAAAAAGCTAATACGGTTGAAAAGCTGTTGCCTTATGATAAAGCACGTGTGGCGTATTTAGGTGAGTATCTTGAAGTCGCTAAAGCCTTAGGCTTTACCCACATCAACCCTGAGCCCGTGATGAATTACCTGCATTTTTACCGGGCGTATAAAACCGCTTATGAGCATGCCTGTATGCGCAATGCCAACCGTATGGCTGTGACCGGGCATCGTGCGGCAGCCGCGGCCTTTTATGCCGGTGGCAGTGAGTTTGATATTCAGCTCGCTTACTTAGCGGCTGTTGGCCAAACTGAAAATGAAGTGCCTTATGGCAATATCATTGGTTTAAATGAACATGCCGCTATTTTGCACTACACTGCTTTAGAGCGTAAAAAACCTGCGCAGCATCATTCCTTTTTAATTGACGCGGGTGCCGAGTTTCATGGTTATGCGGCAGACATTACTCGTACTTACAGCTTCGATCCGAAAGATGAATTCTCTGCACTGATCCAAGCGGTGCAAAACGTGCATTTGCAGGTAGTGGATGCGATTAAACCGGGTAACAAATACACGGATTTACAGTTTTTAACTCATCGCTTGTTAGCACAAGTGCTGATTGATTTTGATTTTGTCCGCAGCAGTGTCGATACTATTGTTGATACCGGTATTAGTAGCACTTTTTTCCCGCACGGCGTGGGCCATCACCTAGGTTTGCAAGTGCATGATGTCGGTGGTTTTATGGCCGATGAGCGTGGCACTCATGTGGCTTCACCAGAACAACATCCGTTCTTACGCTGTACACGGCTGATTGAACCGTCAATGGTATTTACTATTGAGCCAGGCTTATATTTTATCGATAGTCTGTTAGCCGACTGGCAAGACAAAACCGAGAATAAGCTGTTTAACTGGCAAAAAATTGATGCTTTCCGCCAGTTTGGTGGTATTCGTATCGAAGATAACATTATTGTGCACCGTGAGCGCAATGAGAATATGACTCGCGAGTTGCAACTGCCATAAGCGGTCGCTGAAAAGGACATTATGCAATATCGTTCGATTATCCGTATCTTGGGGATGCTGATTGCTATCTTCAGTATCACCATGGTGCCGCCGGCGATGGTGGCGTTCTGGTATAAAGATGGTGCGGGTTTACCCTTTATTTTGTCCTTTTTAATGTGTGTTGCCATCGGTTTTATCACCTGGTATCCCAATCGTAAATACCGTCGCGAACTTAAAGTGCGTGACGGTTTTTTAATTGTAGTGCTGTTTTGGATTGTGCTCGGTGCGGTGGGCGGCATCCCGTTAGTTCTGGCTGAATATCCGAATTTGAATCTCGCTTCCGCGATGTTTGAAGCTTTTTCTGGCTTAACTACGACCGGCGCCACGGTGCTAACCGGCATTGAGTTGTTACCCAAGGCCATTCTCTATTATCGTCAGCAATTACAATGGCTAGGCGGTATGGGGATTATCGTTTTAGCGGTGGCCATTTTGCCACTGCTCGGTGTGGGTGGGATGCAGTTGTTTCGTGCTGAAACACCCGGGCCGGTTAAAGATAACAAAATGACACCGCGTATTGCTGATACCGCAAAGCACCTCTGGTATATCTATTTAGCTTTAACCATTACTTGTGCGTTAGCTTTTTATCTAGCCGGTATGTCGGCGTTCGACGCCATCTGTCATGCGTTTTCAACAGTCGCCATTGGTGGTTTTTCTACTTATGACGCCAGTATGGGCCATTTTAACAGTCCGTTGATCAATCTGATTTGTGTGTTCTTTTTGTTTATTAGCGCGGTAAATTTCACCTTGCATTTTGCTGTCGTGCGCGGCAAAAATTTAAGAACTTATTTTGGCGATCCAGAATTTAATACCTTTTTGGGTATTCAAGTGGCGTTGATTCTCATCTGTTTCTTAGTGTTGCTGCACACCAGTGTCTATCCCGATCAGCTCACTGCGCTAAATCATGCCGTATTTCAAGCCGTGTCTATCTCCACTACCGCCGGTTTTGCTACGGATAGCTTTTCAGCTTGGCCATTGTTTTTGCCTATTTTGCTAATATTTTCGAGTTTTATTGGCGGTTGTGCCGGCTCGACCGGTGGCGGCATGAAAGTTGTGCGTGTGCTGTTGTTGTTTAAGCAGGGTGCGCGTGAGCTCAATCGCTTGGTGCATCCACGCGCGGTATATGCCATTAAGTTAGGTCGTCGTGCTGTAGAAGATCGCATTGTGCAAGCGGTATGGGGCTTCTTTGCGGCTTATGCGTTAGTGTTTGTGGTCATTATGCTGGCGTTGATTTTTACTGGTTTAGATAATATTACGGCGTTTTCGGCAACGGCGGCTTGTTTAAATAACTTGGGGCCCGGTCTGGGCGAAGTGGCCGCTCACTTCGGTAATATCCCCGATGCCAGTAAATGGATTTTGATTGTAGCTATGGTGTTCGGTCGCTTGGAGATTTTCACTTTGCTGGTGCTATTTACCCCTGCCTTTTGGAAAGACTAAGCTTAGCGTGTTAGATAAAAATCGCACTCACTTGGAACAACTTTTCGACTTCCACAATGTGTTTTTTATCGACCATAAATAAGATAACGTGATCATCAGTATTGATGCGCGTATTATCATGGGCAATCATGACTTCATCGCCTCTGACGATGGCGCCGATAGTGGTGCCTGGCGGCAGCTTAATTTCGCCAATGGTTTTACCGACCACCTTGCTGGTGCTGCTGTCACCATGCGCGATGGCTTCAATGGCTTCAGCCGCGCCACGGCGCAGTGAATACACATTTACAATGTCACCGCGGCGAATATGCGTCAATAATGCTGAGATAGTGGCTTGTTGCGGCGACACTGCAATATCCACTTCACCACCTTGCAATAAATCAACATAGGCACTGCGTTTAATCAGCACCATGGTCTTTTGTGCCCCCATACGCTTTGCCAGCATGGCCGACATAATGTTGGCTTCGTCATCGTTTGTTACTGCAATAAAAACATCGATTTGCTCAATGTTTTCTTCTTCTAACAATTCAGGATCTGAAGCATCGCCGACATAGACAACAGTGTTATCTAAGCCACTAGATAAGAATTCAGCCCGTTCTTTACTACGCTCAATTAATTTTACACTATGAGTTTTTTCTAATGCGCGGGCTAAACCAAATCCGACGTTACCACCACCGGCAATCATGATCCGTCGATAGCTACGTTCTAACTTTTGCAGTTCGCTCATTACCGCGCGGATGTGTTTAGTGGCGGCGACAAAGAACACTTCGTCGTCGGCTTCGATAATGGTTGTGCCCAGCGGTTTTATTGCATTACCACGGCGATAAATGGCGGCTACACGGGTTTCGATATGTGGCATGTGTTCTTTAAGTGCCGATAATGCATGGCCCACTAATAAGCCACCGTAATAGGCTTTCACCGCAACTAAACTGACTTTACCTTCAGCAAATTCAACAACCTGTAGTGCGCCGGGGTAATCAATTAGCCGGCGAATATAATTGGTCACCAACGCTTCCGGTGCAATAAAGTGGTCAACGGGCATATCGTCTTTATGAAAGAGTTCATCGCGGTACTTTAAATACTGATTGGTGCGAATACGGGCAATTTTCAGCGGCGTATTAAACATACTGTAGGCCACCTGACAGGCCACAATGTTAACTTCATCCGAGTTGGTCACGGCAACAACCATGTCGGCATCTTCGGCGCCGGCTTTGCGCAAAATATCAGGATGTGAGCCATGACCAAACACCACCTGCAGGTCAAAACGATCTTGCAATGAGCGCAGTTTATCCAGATTAGTATCAACAATCGTAATATCATTCTGTTCACCGACTAGGTTCTCTGCCAGTGTTGCGCCAACTTGTCCTGCCCCTAGGATGATGATTTTCATAGTCTGTCTCAGTTCGGCGTTGCTTTGTGTAACAAGGCAAAGAAGAAGCCATCCATGTCGGCTGCACCCGGTAAGATTTGCCAACAAGCTTCGGTACCGGCCTGAGTGATAGGCACTAGGCTTGCATCGGCTTGGTGTGCCAAAAATTGCGTGATTTGTAGCTGGTTTTCGGCCGGTAACACACTACAGGTTGCATAAAGTAAGGTACCGCCAGGTTTTAATAGCTGCCAGGCTTGTTGCAAAATGTCGGTTTGTAAGCTGGCTAAATTAGCGATATCGGCTTTTTTACGTAACCAGCGAATATCAGGATGGCGCCGGATCACACCAGTGGCCGAACAGGGTACATCTAATAAAATGCGATCAAACAGGTTGCCTTGCCACCAGCGTGCAGTATCCAGCACATCGGCAGCAACGACGCGAGCCTCTAATTGTAGCCGTGCTAAGTTTGCATGCACACGCTCTAATCGCTTTTCATCACGGTCCAGTGCGGTTAAATGCAGGTCAGTGGTCTGTTCCAAAATATGGCACGTTTTGCCACCGGGCGCACAGCATGCATCCAGTACTTGCTCGCCGGGTTGTGCATTCAGCAATAAAGCGGCATGTTGCGCTGCGGCATCTTGCACGGAGAACCAGCCTTGCTGATAGCCCGGTAAGCTGGTGACATCGCAAGCTTGTTGTAGTTTGATCGCAACCGGTAAATAGCTAAAGGGTTGGGTATAAGCAATATCTTCAGCCGTTAGTGCAGCACAAAATTGCGTTGGGCTGATTTGTTGCTGATTAATGCGCAGCCATAACGGCGCTTTTTGTTGGTTGGCTAACAGGATATCAGTCCAATCTGCAGGGTAGGCTTGTTGCAACGCGCTGATTAGCCAGCCGGGGTGGTTAAATTTCACGGCATCAGGCGCATGACTAAAATCAAATAATGCCGGTTGACGTTGCACACTGCGTAACACCGCGTTAATCAGTTTTGTTAGGCTTTGGCCTTTTAAACTTCGAGCGGCTTCAACCGTTTCGCTGATGGCGGCATGATCAGGAATGCGCATAAACTTTAACTGATAAATGCCCACATACAACAAGAACTGCAACGGCCGCAGTTGTTTCACCAACGGTTTGCTCATCAGTTGTTGGCAAACGGTTTCCAGTTGCGGTAAGTAACGCATGACCCCAAAGCAAATTTCTTGAAGCAAAGCTTTGTCTGCGGGCAAATCTAATTTAAGTTGTGCCCTAGGTAAGGCATCCGATAAAGATTTACCTTGGTCAATCACTTGATAACAGGTATCGGCAGCGAGTGCGCGAAGTTGTGCACTCATAATTGCTGACCCACTGATAACCAGTCACTGCGGCCATTTAAAAAATCAGCCGCTGACATAGGTTTTTTACCGGGAGGCTGCAGTTGCGTAATCACCAAAGTCCCTTGCTGGCAGCTGATATAAATACCGGTTTTATCTGCCCTAATAATGACGCCAACAATTTGTTCGTCACTCGGTACAACATGTGCTTGCCATACTTTGACCGCACCTTGGGGTAGCTCAAGATAGCTGACTGGCCACGGGTTAAAAGCTCGCACTTCACGCTCTAGCGCATCGGCGTTCTTATTAAAATCAAGACAAGCCTCTTCTTTCGATAGTTTTTGTGCATAACTGGCTGCAGCGTCTTGTTGGGCTTCGGCTTGTTGTTGCAACTGAGGTAGTTGAGTCAGTGCAGTGAGCAACGCTTGTGGCCCCAACTCTGCCAATTTGCCATACAAAGTGGCACTGGTGTCGGTTGAAGTGATTGATATCGCGGCTTTACTGAGCATCGCTCCGGTGTCTAACCCTTCGTCCATTTGCATAATGGTGACGCCCGTTTGTTGATCGCCAGCCCAGAGCGCGCGTTGAATAGGTGCTGCGCCACGCCAGCGCGGTAACAACGAACCGTGCACATTGATACAACCCAAGCGCGGGGTGTCTAACACTATCTTGGGTAAAATTAAGCCATAGGCAACGACAATCATCAAATCGGCGTTCAAGGCGGCTAACTCTTGCTGCGCAGCCGCTTTTTTGAGTGATTTAGGTTGATATACCGGGATCTGCTGGCGCTCAGCTAATTGTTTTACTGGGCTTGGTTGCAGTTTTTGACCACGCCCAGCCGGTCGGTCGGGCTGGGTGTAAACCGCTACAATCTGATGTTCGCTCGCTAACAACGCCTGTAAGTGGCAGGCGGCGAAATCCGGTGTACCGGCAAAAATAATTCGAAGAGGTTGGGTCACAGTTTTTCCTGTTTACAGCGCGTGGCGTTCAGCCAGTTTGGCTTCTTTTTCTAGCTTTTTGCGGATACGCTCGCGTTTTAAAGGCGACAGATAATCAATAAACAGCTTGCCAATTAAATGGTCTAGTTCATGCTGTAAGCAAATGGCGAGTAGGCCATCGGCGTGCAGTTCAAAACTATTGCCATCAATATCCTGAGCTTTCAAGGTAATATTTTTGGCTCGCTTCACTGACGCGTAGTTTTGCGGCACAGATAAGCAGCCTTCTTCATAGCTGGTTTCGCCATCGTGTGCGATAATCTCAGGGTTAATAAAAACCATGGGTTCACTGCGATCTTCTGAGTGATCTAACACGACGATGCGTAAATGCTGATTAACTTGAGTCGCCGCTAAGCCGATACCATTTTCATCATACATGGTGTCGAGCATATCGGTGACTAACTGCCGAATTTCCGGCGTAATAGTGGTGACCGGTTTGGCAATAGTGCGCAAACGATCGTCTGGGTAATGTAATACTTTTAAAACAGCCATAACACCTACAAAAATATGCTTTAATTAAATCACTGTGGTATGTTTTAATTTTAGCCATTATTGCGCTGCAATAACAGCTTAGTATGTAATAATTACAAAACAGTATAGTTTTAAAGGAAGCTGGCATGCTGAAAAAAATAACATTGATAATAGCGGCCTCAATATGTTGGTTTTCAGCTAGTGTGTTAGCAGATGTATTAAAGTTGCGCGACAATGCACCGATGACCTACGTGGTTAAAGCGGGGGACACATTATGGGATATTTCTGGTTTATATCTGAATGAGCCTTGGTTGTGGCCGCAATTATGGCAAATGAACCCACAAGTTGATAACCCACACTTAATTTATCCTGGTGATATTTTAACGTTAACCTTTGATAGTGAAGGTCGCCCAGTATTGGCCGTGAATAAGCGGGCGGTGCGTTTAACACCACAAACTCGCACTACGCATAAAAATCCGGATGCAATAGCCACCTTACCCTTGGGTATCATACGTCCTTTCTTAACCTATGATCAGGCCTTATCGCAAGTTGAGATCGATGCTTTACCTTACATCTTAGGAAGCAATCGCGCCTCTAAAAGTGCGGCTGAAACACAGACGTTATATGTGAATAATGAGCTACTGCAAGGTGCCGCTTATGCAGTATATCGACAAGGCCGTGCTTATGTTGATCCGGATACCGGTGAAACACTGGGTTATGAAACGCGCTTAGTTGCCACCACCCGAGTTATTCGGGGTGGCAGTGCAGCAACAGAAAGTAGTGCTTTTGAGCCCGCCGCCATGCAGGTACTGAATATTACTCGAGAAATTCGCCAAGGCGACAAGGTGATCCAGGCCTACGATTCGCAATCTTTGCCCGTCCATTTTTTAATGACACAGCCAAGTATACCTATCGAAGGGCGCATCATTTCGGCGTCGTCTGATTTACGAGAAGTCGCTAAAATGGATGTGGTTATTCTTAACCGCGGTGAGCAGGAATTAAAAGCCGGTCACATGCTGGGTATTTATCGGCAATCACCAACCGTGGTTGACGGCCGTAATGGTCCTGTGTATTTAGAAGATGCAACCAAGCTGCAAAAACTGATGCGTGATGTTGGTGGTGAAGCCATTGAAATGCCGAAAGAGAAAGTCGGTGAAATGATGGTCTTTAAAACCTCAGAAAAAGTCAGTTTTGCAATTGTCACGCAAACCATTGCTCCGGTTCGCGTTGGAGATAGTATCGGCAACTTATAAGGTAAACTGTCGGGAGCTGTGATGTTATGGAAGCATTACATACATGGCTTGCGTTAGCGAGTGTGCATGGTTTAGACGGCCAGCGCTGTCGCCAGCTAAACGAGCATATTGGTTTGGCAGAGTTATTGGCTTTGCCGGCCAGCACCTTACAACAGCTGGGCCTGACTAAAAAACAGGCCCAACTGCTTTGTTATGAGAGTGCGTCTTGGGTTGAGCAAGCGCTGAATTGGCAGGCCGAAACGCCTGATCAGCATATTATTCCTTTTGACCATCCGTTTTATCCTCCGTTATTAAAAGAAACTCCACATCCACCCGCCGTATTATTTGTTAAAGGCCAAGTAGAGTTATTAGCGTCGGCACAAATTGCCATGGTAGGCAGCCGTGCGCCTACTCCTACCGGCAGAGCGGTTGCTCGACAACTGGCAGCTGAGTTGACTGAACAAGGTATGGTCATTACTTCAGGAATGGCAAAAGGGATTGATAGTGAAAGTCATGTAGGTGCTTTAAACGCTGGTGGGAAAACAGTAGCCGTATTAGGGCACGGGCTGCGACAAGTTTATCCTAGTTGTAATCGTCATTTAGCTACACGTATTGTGCAAGCGGGTGCTCTTATTTCTGAATATTTTCCAGATGTGCGTGCCCGAGCTGAATTTTTCCCGCAACGAAATCGCATTGTTGTTGGTCTAAGTACGGGTACTGTTGTTGTTGAAGCCGCATTAAAGAGTGGTTCGTTAATTAGTGCGAATCTTGCTGCGGATTATAATCGTGAAGTGTTTGCTGTACCGGGCAGTTTTCATAATGCGCAAGCAGCAGGCTGTCATTACCTGATCCAACAAGGCGCTAAACTTGTCAGTTGTGTGGCCGATATACTAGAAGAGCGAACGGTTTTTGCTGATAACGGTTTAGCTGTTGCCCCAGAAATAAATGTCACGCTAGACTTGTGCAGTCAGCAGTTGTTCGATAACGTAGGAGATAGTCCCATACCAGCCGATGTGCTGGCAGAGCGGGCCAACATGTCAGTGGCAGACGTATCCATTACCTTACTTGAGCTTGAATTAGCCGGTAAGGTTGCAGCAGTTCCCGGTGGTTACATTAGATTGAGGAGTACCTGATTATGTTTGATATCCTCGTTTATCTGTTTGAAAATTATATACATAGCGAAGCTGATATTTATGTAAATCATGCCGATCTGACCAAAGAGCTCAGTAAAGCCGGTTTTCATGATGATGATATATTTCGTGCCTTAAAATGGTTAGATCGATTATCTGCTTTGCAAGAGAATCAAACTAAACCTTATCTTTCCAAAGTAGCGAGCAACTCGACGCGGATTTTTACTGCAGACGAGTATCGTAAAATTGATACCCCAGGCCAAGGTTTCTTGATGTTTCTTGAGCAAGTTAACGTGCTTGATGCCACAACCCGCGAAATGGTAATTGATCGGGTTATGGATTTAGACAGTGCTAGTATCAGTTTGGATGATCTTAAGTGGGTTGTCTTAATGGTGCTGTTCAATGTACCTGGTCGAGAAAGTGCTTATGCCCAAATGGAAGATTTAATTTTTGACGAAGTTGATGGGCCGCTACACTAGCGCGTAGAATGCACATTAATGCTGGCGAGTGGTTCGTCAGCATTATTCAACTTAGGCTGTTATGACCGATCCTTCACCGTTATTTTCTCTGCCGCAACAAACCGAACACTGCCCGCTGTGCCAACAGCCCTTACAGATCCGCTCAGGTAAAAATGGGGCTTTTTTAGGTTGCACCGGTTACCCAAGCTGCCATTATATTAAAGCACTACATCAGCATGAAACCAGCGTAGTTAAGGTACTAGAGCAAGAGCATTGTCCAGAATGTTCAAGTACTTTGGCGGTGAAAAATGGTCGTTATGGTATGTTTATAGGCTGCACCAATTATCCTGCGTGTCATTTTATTGTCCATGAAGAACCGGTAACTACTGAGCAGCCAAATGTCAGTTGTCCTAAATGCCAGAAGGGGAGTTTATCCGAGCGGTTAAGTAAGTTTGGTAAAACCTTTTGGGGTTGTGATCGATATCCGCAATGCAAGTTTATTGTTAATGACCAGCCAGTGGTTGGGATCTGTCAATACTGTGCCTTTCCATTATTATTGCAGAAGAAATCGGGGCAGGTCTGTGCCAGTAAAGCTTGCCAACAGAAACAAACTGCCCCGGATCCTAGCTTGGATTAAAGTTGATGTAACATCTGCTCGAGTTCAGGAAAAGTACTTGCCGGTAATTGATCAATCAATTTAGCAAATTGGGCTTTAAGTTCGGCTGTGCTGTTGGCCGATAAATTGATATGACCCATCTTCCGACCCGCACGTTTAGTTTTGCCATACCAATTCAAACCCAGCGCAGGAATATTCAGAATGGCGTTGGGCACTTCATCTTCACCCAAGATATTCACCATCAGCGTTGGCCGCACCAAGGCGGTACTGCCTAACGGCAAACCACAGACTGCACGTAAATGATTGGCAAACTGACAGCAATCAGCACCTTGCTGTGTCCAGTGCCCCGAGTTGTGCACGCGTGGGGCGATTTCGTTCACCAGCAATTGGCCAGCCACATCAAAGAACTCAATTGCTAATACACCAACGTAATCGAGTTGTTCGGCAACGGCAGCAAACATCTGTTCTGCTTGGTGTTGCAGTGCGTGATCCACTGGACGTGCTAACGACACACTGAGTACACCGTTAACATGATGGTTTTCAGTTAGTGGATAAACTTTCACTTCACCTGTTCTACTGCGAGCACCGACCAGCGATACTTCACGTTGAAAGCCAATGAATTGCTCCGCAACGATAGCTTGGCTGCTATCTGCCGCTAAAAAATCGGCCATTTGCTGCCATACGGTGGCAGTTTGCGCGGCCTCTTTTAAACGCCACTGGCCTTTGCCATCATAGCCCGCCAGGGCGCTTTTAAAGATAAGCGGTAAGCCTAAGCGACTCACCGCCTTTTCAAAATCGGCCTGGTTGTTGATCACCTGATAAGCGGCATTGGCAACACCCGCGCTGGCCAGTAAGGCTTTCTCTACCCGACGATCCCCCCTGCACGAATAGCGCTGGCGCCCGGTAAAAATTTACCACTAGCTTGGCATTGCTCTAAGATAGCCAAGGGAATATGTTCAAACTCAGCAGTCACCACATCAGCAGCTTCAAGTGCTTGCGCTAAGCCGCTGCCTAATTGTTGCTGGGTTAACGGGTGCACTAGCGTGTCTGTATTGACATCATAAGCACTGATGGTGATGTTTAACGGTGCTCCAGCAAGCGCCATCATCCGTGCCAATTGGCCGGCACCTAACACTAATACTTTCATAGTGCGACCTGTGATGGATCCGGTTGGCTTAATACCGACTCGGTTTGAGCCGCGCGGAAAGTATCAATTTGGGCCAATAAACTTGCATCGCTGGTGGCTAAAATTTGCGCGGCTAACAAACCTGCATTGGCGGCACCCGCATCACCAATCGCCAGTGTGCCTACAGCAACACCTTTTGGCATTTGTACAATAGATAATAAAGAGTCGATACCCTTTAAAGCTTTTGACTGCACAGGAACACCTAAAACCGGCAAACTCGTAAAAGCGGCGGCCATACCCGGTAAGTGCGCAGCACCACCAGCACCGGCAATGATCACTTTCAAACCCCTTGCAGCCGCGCCAGTGGCATAATCAGCCAGTAATTGTGGGGTGCGATGAGCCGAAACCACCTTGGTCTCATAGGCAATGCCAAAACGGTCAAGCATATCTGCCGCATGTTTCATGGTAGGCCAATCTGACGTTGAACCCATGATAATACCAACCTGCATAGTGGTTTCCTTGTGAACTTGATGAAGTCGAAGTTTGAAACGGTTATTATACCGCCCATCGTGTTACGAATAAAATGTTTAGTGGCTAGGTCGTCTGTCTGCGGCATGAATTAGGTGAAAAATGGCAACAATTGATACTGCAGTAGAACAATTAATGGCAGGCGAGGTGATTGCATATCCTACCGAAGCGGTTTATGGCCTTGGATGTGATCCGGATAATGAAGATGCGGTGTTAAAACTGCTCGCGATTAAGCAGCGTCCCGTTGCAAAGGGCTTGATCCTGATTGCCGCGAACTACTCCCAGTTAGTGCCTTACATCCACGACAACGCTATTCCTATAGAGCGGCGTTTTCAAATATTTTCATCTTGGCCAGGTCATGTGAGTTGGGTTCTTCCCGCCAGTGCTAAGGCGCCGCGTTGGATAACAGGCAATTTTAATAGTATTGCGGTGCGTGTCAGTGCACATCCGGTAGTACAACAGTTATGTCAGGCTTATGGTAAACCTATTGTTTCCACCAGCGCTAATCTTGCAGGTGAAGCAGCCATTAATGATTATCAGCAATTATTAGCCAGTATTGGCTTACAAGTCGCTGCGGTGGTTGATGGGCCTTTAGGGGGGGCGACGCAACCTAGCCAAATACGTGATGCCATGACCGGCGAAATCATCAGGAGTTAATATGCCTCATCATTCTGAGCAACTTGCTCAAGTACAAGCCTTTTTAATGGCGTTACAAGATCAACTGTGCCAGCAACTCGCTGATGCCGATGGTGGCGCGCAGTTTGTTGAAGATGCTTGGCAGCGACCAGAAGGCGGTGGTGGTCGCAGTCGGGTATTAACGGGTGGTCAAGTCTTTGAGCAAGCAGGTGTAAATTATTCACATGTGTTTGGTGCACAGATGCCAGCCTCTGCGACTGCGCATCGCCCTGAGTTAGCGGGACGCAACTTTAACGCTTGCGGTGTATCTTTGGTGTTGCATCCTAATAATCCTTATGTGCCAACTACACATGCCAATGTCCGATTTTTTATTGCAGAAAAAGACGGCGAGGAACCGGTATGGTGGTTTGGCGGCGGGTTTGATTTAACGCCTTACTATCCATTTGAAGAAGATGTTGTTCATTGGCATCAAACAGCTAAGGATGCTGTCGATCCTTTTGGTGCAGATTATTACCCTGCTTATAAGAAGTGGTGTGATGATTACTTCTATTTAAAACAT
Source organism: Alishewanella sp. HL-SH05 (assembly GCF_052655985.1). The sequence continues at coordinate 189,735 of NZ_CP199753.1, read as the reverse complement.
CGTGGCGAAACCCGCGGTGTAGGTGGCTTATTTTTTGATGATTTAAATGTTTTAGGTTTTGAGCAAAGCTTTGCGTTAATGCGTGCGGTAGGAGAAGCCTTTATTCCGGCATATCTGCCCATTGTGGCAAAACGTAAAGCCTTGGCATATACCGAGCGTGAGCGCCAATTTCAACTCTATCGGCGTGGCCGCTATGTAGAGTTTAATTTGGTTTATGATCGCGGCACTTTATTTGGTTTGCAAAGTGGCGGGCGTACCGAGTCAATCTTAATGTCGATGCCGCCTTTAGTTCGTTGGCAGTATGCTTATCAACCTGAAGCGGCTAGCCCAGAAGCGTTGTTATATGAGCGTTATTTAAAGCCGCAAGATTGGTTGGGTTTGTTAGCCGCTAACTAACAGTTGATCATATGTGACGCCAGTTGACCAATCGACTGGCGGATCCCTTCGCGTAACACTTTATCGCTGACCACTTCATTTAATGCCTGATTCATACAAAACATCCATTCTTCACGCATTTGCTCATTGACTTCAAAGGGTAAATGCCTGGCACGAAGCCGAGGGTGCCCATATTTTTGTTCGAATAAAGCTGGGCCGCCTAACCAACCAGACAAAAACTCAAAAAACTTCTGCCGAATACCATCTAAAGGTAAAGGATGCATGGCATATAGGGCTTTCGCTTCAGGTGCCGTTTCCATAATGTCGTAAAAACGGTTGGCCAAGTGACGCACTGCCGTTTCGCCGCCCATTAATTGATAAGGTGTTTGCGTTGGAGTGGGATGCGTATTGCTATTTGTGTTACTTTTATTAAAAATCATCTGTATTAACTTCTTAAAAGGCATCATTGTGGACCGTTACGCAGTATTTGGTAATCCAATAGGGCACTCTAAATCCCCTTTTATTCACCAGCAATTTGCATTGCAAACGGCTGAACCCATCAGTTATGAGGCTATTCTAGCACCGGTAGAGGGTTTTGCCGACAGCTGGCAGCACTTCATCAATGCCGGTGGCAAGGGCGCAAATGTCACTATGCCGTTTAAAGAGCAAGCGTTTGCCTTAGCGCAAGTGCGTTCAGAGGCGGCGTTACAAGCTGGGGCGGTAAACACCTTATATTTTAACGATGCTGGCCAAATTGTTGGGGATAATACGGATGGTGTGGGCCTACTGCACGACTTGCAGCGATTAGGCGTGGTACTAGCTGAAGCTAAAGTGTTGATCATCGGCGCGGGCGGCGCTACTCGCGGTATAGTGGGGCCTTTATTAAAAGCAGGCGTAGGGCAAATTGTTATTGCTAATCGTACCCAAGCCAAAGCTGAAGCAATTGCGGCAAATTTTAATGCCAAGGTAAGTGCAGCAGCGTTAACCGATATACCGATGTTACCTTATCAATTCGTTATTAATGCAACTTCATCAGGTTTAACTGGGCAGCGACCTGAATTTGACAGCGTGCATTTAGCGCATTGTCAATTAGCTTATGACATGTTGTACGGTGCTTCACCCACTGCTTTTCTGGTATGGTGCCAGCAACAGGGTGTGCAAAATACTGCAGATGGTTTAGGAATGTTAGTGGGGCAAGCGGCCGCCGCGTTCGCTTTATTCCGTGGCAAGCAACCGGATATGGCGCCGGTACTGGCGCAGTTAAAGGCACAATTAGCGTTATGAACCAGCAATTAATTTTTAATAACGACTTTCACTATGCAGCGCCTAAACAAGCCATAGCCTTTAGTTGCTTAGTAAGTGGTTTAAAAGTGCAGTGTTATATCGCTATACCGGCAAAGCAAGATGCACAAGACTTCCTCTCCCAAGTAATCGCTGATGCGTTTACTTGGGAAGATCTGACTGAAACCGCTATTGCCGAAGATACCTATATAGAGAGTGGTGAAATTTGGCTTTAACCTTCCGCCAAATACTCATTCTTTAATTGGACATAATTTAAAGCCGACTCAGTTAGAAAGCTTTTCTCATGATCATTTAATGGCCGAGCCGCTTTAGCGGGGCTACCCACATATAAATAGCCGCTTTGTAGTGTTTTACCTGGCGGCACTAAACTTCCCGCCCCGATAATTACATCATCTTCTACCATTACATCATCCATAACAATGGCACCCATGCCAACAAGTATGCGGTTGCCTAGGGTGCAACCATGTAGCATGACTTTATGTCCCACCGTGACATCTTCACCAATAATCAAGGGTGAGCCAGCGGGCTTGCCTTTGCTTGGGCGTGATAAATGTAAAA